>NZ_NUUX01000015.1 GCF_002564465.1 Bacillus sp. AFS088145
CTTATCCCATAGGAGTCGAGCATCCCTCCATTCCAATCAACTAATTCATCAAAAAAAGTTTGCTATAAAAACCTAATCTAATAACTTTTACTTAGAGTAAAATAACCAATTTATTAATTATTTCGTAGATCAATTAAGATCGAACATCAAATTATAAACTATCATTCGAACTTGTTTTCTAAAAATATTTAGCTTAAATTTTGTTTTTTGAAAGATGGTTCAATCAATCTAATCAACAAGATCATTATGTTCTCAATAAATTCCACAAAAACTACTACTTTGCAAAGAAAATAAGAACTTTTTGAATAAAGTTCGCTTAATGCTCGAACTTTTCAATATTAACTGCAGCATATTTCGTTTCTTAAAGAGAAACCTTTATCTTTTCTGTTAAATTATATGTTTCACCATTAATTTCTAATGATACTGGTGGACCATATTCCTTTGTGACTGTTATCGATTTTTTGGAAATTGTTACTTCAAGTCTTGATCCTTGCCATAGGAAAGGAAAAATCATCTTATCCCAATTTGGAGGTAATTTTGGATCAATTTTTAAACGATTGATGTCCATGGAGATATTTGCAAAGCCAAAGATTGCTACTAGCCAATTTGCTCCCATAGGCGCAGCATGAATTCCATCATTTGATGATTTTGGATTCGGTCCTAAATCGATTAAACATCCTTCTTGAAATAATTGGTAAGACTCTTCTTGATAGTCACATCTTGCAGCAACAATTGCATGAATTGCTTTGCTTATTGGAGAATCATGAACAGTACGCTCCTCGTAGTATTCTAAATTCTTTTTAGCGATTTCCGTTGAGAACAAATCTGGGAAAAGATAAAGCAACATTACAACATCAGCTTGTTTTAAAACTTGTAGTTCATAAAGTTCTTGTAGAGAATAATCTAATAGAATTTCCCGACTTGCAATGGATTGTCTATATTCCGTTAAGTCAATCTCGGGTTTACTTAAAAATGTATCATCTTGCGGGATGACATTTTCATCATTCTGAATTGGTAAATATAATCGTTTTAAAAAATCAGTACACTTTTGCTTTAATTCTGCATCAGGATCATTGTATTTTCCCATATAATTTAACGCATTCTGCACATTATAAAAAGCCATGTAATTGGTATAAGCATTATTATCGACTTGATCTGTATATTCGTCTGGACCGATGACATTTTTAATGATTAATTCGCCATTTGTATCGGTTGTCCTACTCACCCAAAAGCGCGCAGTTTCTTTGAGAAGTTCAAGTCCATCATTGGCCATAAAGCTTTCATCTAGCGTATTTTCATAGTATTGTACGACTGCAAATGCAATGTCAGCTACAATATGTTCACTTGATTTTGCTAAATTTGAGGTTTGATTGATCTCGGGTATTGTATTATTCTCTGATCCTTTCTGTGTTTCTTCTTTTCCGGAAAAAGCACTTGCCCAAGGAAATAAAGTCCCCTCATAACCTGATTGGTATGCATTTACTTTTGCTTCTTTAATATGATGATAGCGATATCTTAGTAATCTTTTAGCAATCTCTGGTTCAGTAAATAAGTGAACCGGTGTAATAAACATCTCTGTATCCCAAAATATTAAACCATTATTGCCCTCACCAGTTAATCCCCTTGCACCAATACTCAATCGATCATCATGCCCAGGGGTCATCGCTTCAATGTGATACAAAGAAAAATCTAGAGCTAACTGATCGGCTTGATCCTTCGAAGTTATGACTACTCTTTTTTTCTTCCAAAAATCCTGCCATTTGATTGTCGTACTATTTCTCAAATTATCATAACCCTCTGATAAAAATTTCTGTACAGTATTAACACTAGCTGCAGAAGGTTCTTCCCGTAACATATCATTAGAGGTATAAACTGAGCTAATTTTTGAAAACTCAACCGTTCGATCAACTACGAGCTCTTGTGTAATTGAGGCTAGAAGTTGATTATTTAACGTAAAATATGAAACTTCACTCTCATCAGGTGTTACACAGCATGTTGCAATTGCAATTTTCTGTTTAGTCTCAGTAGTTTGATAAACACCATGCATAATTCTATTATCCATTATTCTTACTAATTCTTCTGTAAGTTCATTCTTTTGTTGACTAACACACTCCGCATTAATACCTGTTTTTATTTTAATCTTGGCATTACAATCTAAAGCTGTGACAGTAATTTTTGAAGCGAGTAAATGTAAATCATCCTTTGAAACAAAACGCTGAAACAAAAAGTGGAATCGATTTCCGTCTTTATTCTGCCAAATTACCTCTCTTATTAATTCACCGGTCAGCATATTTAATTTTCGATCATAAAATGTAAATTGACCAGTTGCATTCGAAAAAATATCACCATTTATTTCAATTTCCATTCCAATTAGATCTGGAAGATTCACAATCTTTGTCGTTTGACTTGGAGATAACTGATTATAGATACCTGCTACGTACATCCCCCTAATTTGTCCTTCGTAGTCTTCTTCATGACAAGATCTCAAACCTATGTAACCATTACCTAATGCCATTAAACTTGCATATTTATTAATTAATTGCTCGTCAAATTCTTTTTCAGTAATCATATTTACTTCATTCATATAGTTAAATTCTCACCTTTATAAAAATTCATATAGTAAAAGTTTGCAATAAATCCTCGTATTTTAAACTTGATATTTTAAAAATAGTGGAAGATTTATTAAAAATAGGATTACCGACAATAAAAAAAAAATCGTGTCACTGTTTCCAACACGATTTTTTCTTACAGTTCTTTATTAATTTTTTGCGAGAGTTAATTGCCAAGATACACCATATTTATCATTCACCCATACAAATTTTTCACTGAATGGATATGATTGCAAAGGCATTAATACTTCACCATCTTGACTTAATTGTTTGTATGCATTTTCAATTTCTTGATTTGTTTCACAAGTCACATATAATGAAACAGCTGGTGTAAACGTAAATTGATGCTTAACGGTACTATCAATGCACATAAATTGTTGGCCGTTTAATGTGAAAGTAGCATGTATTACTTTCCCTTCAAATTCACCCATATCTGCTCCATAACGCGTAATATTCACAATCTCTGAATCGTTAAATAGAGACATATAAAAATTCATTGCTTCTTCTGCTTGTCCTTCAAACATTAAAAACGTTGTAATTTTTTGCATTTAAGTCAACTTCCTTTTTCATTTATATTAAAAATTCATTGCTTAAACAATTTTGGTTTATAGTGATTTCATTTCTTCGTTTAATTTGTTAAAAATACTGTGAAGATCCTCTTTAGAGATTGTTGAATATAAATCTCCAATACTAATCTCGCAATAACAAACTTCCTCATTAACTGGTCTTAAGTTACCGGTAATACCAATTTTTGTTTCTTCATGAATAGATTGAAGTATGTATTTAACCTTTTCGATCGGAGCATTAAAATGAACATGAAACATATTAGAAACAGGTATAGCTGGGACAGTATTGATTGCTTGGCAACTATTAAAAAATTTGGCTAACTCTACTGCATCTTCATAGTATTGCCCCATCTTATTTGCTCTTTGATCAAAATAATAATTTGCACTTATTATGTAAGGATAAAGACTAATTAAATCGCCTCCATGTCTTCTTTTCCAAACTTTTGATTCGTCGATAAAATCTCTTTCACCAGCAAGAATTGCTCCCGCTACTCCCCCAATACCTTTATAAAATGACATATATACACTATCAAATAAGCTACATAATTCAGAAGCTGTCTTCTTATAGTATGGGAGAATTTCCATTAATCTAGCACCATCTAAATGCAATTTAATTCCCTTTTCACGGCAATATGAAGAAATTGATTCTAGTGAATCATATGATGGTAGTTGTCCACCAATTTCTCGTTGTGGTAATTCTAGTAATAAACAAGAGATTTCCTCATCCATTGCTAAAACATCCTCTAACTCAATAACACGACTTTTATCTGCTAGTAAAATAGGCTGTATATTATGTAGTTTTTTCAAACCATCTTCTTCATGAATTTCTAAATGTGATAAAGGATGATAAGCAACTTTATTGATTCCTTTTTGATCACACCAAATTCTTAATGCGATTTGCTGAGCCATCGTACCGCTCGGAAAAAACACTGCTGATTCCTTACCTAAAAACTTTGCCATTTTTTTTTGAAAATCTTCAATAAAATTCCCTGCTCCATAAAGGTCGCTTTCTTCACTACCATTGAATTCGTTTAGTGCATCCTTTAGTACTTTGATATTTCTAAATCCATTACCCGCTAATTGTTGGTTTGTATTTTTAAATGATTCTATAAAAGGATTAATGTTATTCAAATTGAACTCTTCCTTTCGACTATTTAATTTACTGTTATCCCACTTAAAAAATTCTCCATTACGACCAATAAATCCTTGAATCTTATAAAATTAGTAAGTTAAGCGATAGACTAAAAATCTTTCATTTTGATTTTTCATATAAGCATCTGCTAATAGGATCTCTTGTTTTAATTCAAAGGCAGTCTGGTTTTCTAAAAAATAAATATAATCATCAGAACTATAATACAAAATGATTTCAACATTTCTCTTTGATTGCTCAACTGAAATTAAAATGTTATTTACGATATTCATAAAAATTTGGATTGAAAATGGATTAAAAAAATAGAAACAATTATCTAATGGATTAATTTGATAATCTTCAGCCAAGCAGCAATAAAACAGGATTTTGTCTTCACTCGTCTTTGTTTTTTTTATGTAATTCTTTTTATTTTCAACAGCTTCATTATAATATTTTTCATTCATTTCAATTCCAACAACAGTGGCATTAAATAAGCTATTTATATAGAAATTTAATCTTCCTTTACCGCATCCGAAATCAACTATTCGATCATCGCTTGAAAGTATGTATTGCTTAAATAATTGTTGTAAAGCGCTATAAGGTGTTGGCTCATATCGATGATAATGAAGAGATTCGTTAAATCCTTTTTGCTCTCCCTCTGTTTTTATATTCAGTAGGTTATCATAATACTTATCGTCCATTTTTCCACGACCATTCGAACTAATATTTTGTAAGTATCTTTATCATATCGTTTCTAAATAGTTCAGTCTAACTTTACAAAAAAAGCGTGTTATTTAAACACGCTTTAACTTAAATTTCTTACCCGCTCCAATATATTGTAATAATGATAGATCGTCTTCAATAATCATTCCTATTACATTTACTTTCTCATCGCTTGGTAGATTAGTAAGCATAATTTGTAGCTCTCCTCCATATCTGCCATATAATTCATTATCAATTGTCACAGATCCAACTGGGCGAGTAATTGTATTTACTGGCTTTAAACTATTCTTACCAAAGCTTCCATATAGTCTAGACTCCATAGATCGAAGACAATCGCGAGCAGGATCTTCTCGATTCGTATGAACTTGCTCTACAATAGTAAGGATTTCTTCTTCTTGTGAATATGGTTTATATCTTAATTCCATATAGTCCTCCGCTTTTGAAAGAGCCTCCATCGTTTCTATTTTTATACTAATATCACCAACTAAAACTTTATCAATGTCACAGTTTTGAGTCAGGTCTAGGTAAGCTAGCAGAGGGTTAATTCCACGATGTTTTTCTAATGTTGGTAGTCCTTTAAAAAGTGGTCCTCTCATTTCATCGTTCCCAGGAATAAATGCCATTGTTGAAATTCCATAACTTTTTAACCATTTATTTTTTTCAATTAAATAAGTTGTTGCTAATCCGGTTTCTGGACGAGGATAGAAATTATGCCAAGCTTCTACATTTTTAGTTTGTAATCCATATTTAAGCAATTCGTCTAAAAATACAGGCTTAAGTGTACTAGCATTAAGTGCAATCTTCATTTTTTTAGAAAGGTCTGCTATTTGTTTTTCATGTAATCCGTAATCTACTCGTAATCCAGTAACTCCCCAATTTTGTAATTCGCTAACGGATGAGTAATCTAACCCTAAATGTGTAAGTGATTTTGCTGAAATATCTGCCATAAGCTCCATTTCATTTTCTATTGCCCATGTACCAAGTAGTTTAAGAAGTGATTTATAGGTTGAAGGGTCATCTTCTGGTATGTGTAACGATGTAAAAATTGATTGAAATCCATTTTGCTTTGCTACTTCAATATATTTTTTAGTTTTCTCAATATTTTTTTCAGATAAATAGATTGATATACCTAGCATAGTCTCTTTCCTTCTTCCTACTATTAGATTTATACTATTTGGTTATCATTTTAAACTTTCGAAATAAAAAGTCAATATAATCAACATAATGCATGAAATTCAATTTCATGATAAAGTAGTATATTCTTAGTTTATCTAGTGTTTTCCTATTAATCACTTAAAAACAAAAAAAGAAAGACAACATTAAGTTGCCTTTCTAAGTTCATTATTATTTATAAACTACAATTGATCCAACTGACTTGTCAGTAGATTGACCATTAACACGAACTTTTAAACCAAAGTGTCCGATGTTACGACCAGCATCTGGTAAGAATTCGTTATTGTAGTCTTTGCTATCATTAAATAATGAGATACCTTCTTGACTTGGAGATTTCAATTCTTCCCCTGTTGAATATGCAATGTTATAACCTGATGTTGGATTTAATCCGAATGCTGCATCCGCTACATGGAAACGAGCACTAGCTTCAGCGCCATAGTTCCATAATAAATTAGTATCATCGTGAGCATCAACAACACCTAAGAAACCATCACCTGGATGAATACCTGTCCAGTTTTCTGTAAAGCTATCATCAACATACCATACTACTAAACCACCGTCGTAGCTTAATAGAGAGTTTCCGCGTTTAATATGAGCTAAACCTTCGTCAGCACCTTTATGATTACGCCACTCTAATAAGTAGTAATGATTTGCATATTTATTTCCATCGAATTTTGAAAATCCTTTTAATGTAAATGGAGAAGTTGCATTTTCAGCACCATCATCAACAATTGTAGCGCCATCTGCTACTACTTTAATATTGTCTGCAAAGAAACCAACATTTGAAGTACCCCAGTCAGTTGCAGAACGTAAGCGAAGCTGAATTTTTTGGCCTTTATATGCTGATAAATCAAAGCTTTGTGCTTCCCAACCATTTGATTTCCCAGTGAAACCAGGCATTGAATTTAAGATTGTTGGATATCCTTCAGCTACAACATCACTTCTAGTGTGGCTGTTACCTAATGATTTCCAAGTTGCACCATTATCAGTTGAAACTTGAACAAATGCGAAATCCCATTGTTCTTCCATATCGTACCAAGCGTCAAACGTTAATGTTGCTGAAGCTTTTCCTGTTAAATCTACAGAAGTAACCATGCTGTTATCCATTTCGTCTGCTTGTCCACCCCAATACTCATAAGTGCCAGCAGCTGGTTTATTAATAGCTGTTACTTTTTTCGGTAAATTCACTTGAATAGCTTGGTTGTTTTGACCAAGTGGTGAATTTGCTTGATCTAATAAGAATTGCGTACCTTTTGTAGATACATCATCCCAGTTTACAACAGTTGGGTTAGTCCATTTTCCACCTAAAGTTGATTGGAAATATGATTTTGCCCATGGAGAGAAACCTGTTGGCTCTGTTCCAGGGATTGTTCCTGCCCAAGAACCAGCTGACATGATTGACCAATATTCAACTGCTTCACCAGCACCAGAGTAAATTGTATCGTACTCATCTGGTAAACCTAAATCATGTCCATATTCGTGTGCAAATACGCCTGTTGCACCATCTTCTGGCATCATTGTGTAGTCATAGAAACCAGGTAAACCTTTTCCAAGACCATCTGGGTCAACGAATTTAGCAGAACGATGAGACCAAATTGCGTTGTCTCCTAGTGATCCACCGCCAGCTTCTTGTCCCATACCTGAGTGGATGATTTGAAGGTGATCAACTAAACCATCTGGCTCCCAGTAGTTACCGTCTCCATCTAAATCATGTGGATCTTCTAAATCGTAATCTTGTAAAGGAACTCCTGCAGCTTTTGCAGCAGCATAAGCATCAATTACTAATTGTTTTGATCCACCTGGTGTTACGTTATCATGTCCAGTTTTAGAATCTCTTCCGTAATATGCTGCAGTTCCTGGTACTTTTAACCAGCCATATGCTTTACCATCAACTGTATAAGTTCCACCAGATTGTTGTTCATAATATTGTTTTTGTGAAAGGAAAGTTTCTCCGTTTGGACCTTTCACACCATTTTTACCAAAAATCATATCTTCATAATGTTGTTGAGTAAAATCTGGGTACCAGTTGTCTGTTTCATTCTTCTTAATATTGTTATGAGGAAAGTCAGAAAACTCTACCATTAATGTTAGAAGTTTACCCTTCTTTTGAATTCCTGGTGAAGCTGACTCTTGAACTGGATCAGGAGTACCTTTTAATTGACCATTTTTCTTACCGTTTCCGTGTAATAGGCCATTATTGAAGTCTTTAAATTCTCCGTGTTTAGCAGCATCTGCTTTTTTTACTTTGCTTGCAATTGGATCTTTTTCTGTTACTTGATCCGATTGACCTTTAACCGCTAAATAACTTTGTAATGCAGCTTGTTTCTGTGCTTCTGAAGCATTAGCAGAAACCACACCACGTTTAATTAATGCATCTAATAACTTTTCGTCATTAACTAACGATAAATCTAAAGTACTTTTTGAATGCTTAGCTAATGCACTATGTACTTTACTTAAGCTTTCAGATGATGCTGTTTTTAATGGAATTCCAGAAAATAAAGTTCCGGCAACCATTACTGATGCAAAACTAGTTACTACAAACTTGTTCAAAATAAGCCCCCCTTAATAATTTTCAAAGTACATTTTAATAATATTCTAAAAATTCTTTAAATCACAGAGGGTATTTTTCATCAAATACTAACAAATTTCACATAATTTTTACAAAAAAATCACATTACACCATAGAAAACTGACGAATTTCGTCAGTTTTTATAACTTGCTTTTTTGACATTACGTTCTTTAGTCTTATATTATTCTTTTAATCTAATTTTCAAAATTAGAACTTTAGAATTATTAAAATAACATTAAAAATAAATTTAATAATGTAATACATGTAATTGTAACTAGGTATATAAATTTTCCTCTTCAAATTTTGACATTTTTTTCCTCATCTTAACTAAAAAAAGAAGATAAGCAATAAACTTACCTTCGCTCATCTTCCTTGACTAGTTATTTAATTTTGATTACCTTCTTAGTTTACCTGCTTCTTCACTATACTCATGAAGTTTACTAGATACTTTGTTACCAATTCGGTTAAAGCATATAACATATAATGAATCGATTATATTTTGTTGTGACATTTTAGAAGCTATACTTCCTATTCGAATATCTTGTTCCATGTCAGGTGTGCATAGCTTGATATCAGCTTCCTTAAATAACGGAGACTTGCCAAGCTTAGTAATCGCAATGATCGTTGCTCCCTTTTTCTTAGCAAAACGAGCAAGCTCTAATACATCTTTTGTTTTCCCTGAATTTGAAACGGCAACAAAAATATCGCCTTCTTCCATATGACCTACTAAAGTGATTACCATATGGAAGTCAGGAGACATGATGGCATGGTAGCCAATTTTCCCAAATTTATATGCTCCGTCCATAGCGGATACAGCAGAACCGCCTACTCCATAAAATATAATCTTCTTTGCTTTTACAATTTCATCAGTTGCTTTTTCTAATTCTCTTTTATCTAGAGTTGATACCGTAGCTTCAATAGCGGCTTTATTTACATAAGTTACTTTATTAAATAAATCATACGGTGTATCTTTCTTATCCATTACAGAAAAATCATTAATATTCATTTCAGCTACAGTCAAATCACGAACTAATGCTATTTTAAAGGCTTTAAAACTACCGATTCCTATTGTTTTACAAAACCTAACAACACTTGCTTCACTAGCTCCAGTATTGTTCGAAATATCTTTAGTCGTTAGGTTGGGGACAATTTCAGCATGCTCCATTATATATACAGCGATTTTCTTTTCGGCTTGCGTAAATCGATCCATATAATTTTCAATTTTTGATAAGATTGTTAAATGTTTCATTTACTAAACACCTTTCTGCTAAAAACATACAAAATACTATTATTCTCTATTATGAACCAATTGTTTAGAAAATCATATTAATAACCAAATTAAAGTTGTTTTTTTAGTTCTTTCTACATTAATAAATTTGTTAAAAATAAAAGTGTAGGAAAAAATATTCCCTACACTTTTTGTTTTCGATTATTTATTGTTGTACTGTAACTGTTTGTGGTTTTACTGAAACTTTGAATCCATCTTTACTAGATACATCAGCAGAGATTGTATACGTACCATTTGGAACATTTGCTTCTGGAGTCCATTTTAAATGGATTTCATTTTTATCTTGTATATCCATTGAATCAACTACATTACCATTAGCATCTTTAACATAAATTTTCCAATTTACATTATTATTTGCAAAGGCATTGATTCCAGCTGGCGTTTTTGCATTTACATTTTTATTTGGATATACACTGAAGTAACTAACAAGCATCCCCTCGTTAATATAAGAAGGATCTCCCCAAACTGTATAACTTTGGTTTAGTGCATAGTCTGCTCCTAATACTACAACACTCTTTGGTTCTTCTTTAACTAGAGTAGATGTTTCACCTTGAGCTAATGGCTTATATTTGCCGTTATACCAAACGATTGCACCATTAAAGCCACTTCCAGCATCATCCGCTTTGAACGAGATTTCGTATTGACCATCTTTAGGTGTTACTTTTATATCCGAAACAACTGGAGCAACTGAGTCAACATGTAATGGAAGTTTTACGATTTGTGGCTTCGCACCATTATAATCAAGAGTTGTTTTGATTACATAGTTATAAACGCCATCCTTCACTACTTGTCCATTTTGATCTTTTAAGTCCCAACCATAACCAGTATTCAAATAGTCTCTATAAGACATAATGTTTTTACGAAATTTCCATGGCTTACCAGTATATTCACTAAAATCACCTAAGTATTGAAGTAATTCACCTTTATCATTTTCTACATACATTTCTGTTTTAGCTAAGTTACGAAGCACTGTAAATGATGGGTATACTTCTTTCAATGGAGTATTAGGTGACATGACAATTCGATCCATATTAAATCTTCCTGTTCTTGGATCATACCCTAATGGGAATACCCCTTCTGCTCCTATTTCATCATTCCAAAGTGTAGTATAACCTAAGAATGCATCTTTCTCATATGCTGCTGGATCAATATTTTTTGGTTGATCCCATTTGCCGTAATACCCCATGTAAGGAACTGATAACGGTACAGCTGAATCGCTATTTTTTCCAGAAGGAACAAGACGTACGTATCCCTCAACAAATGAACCATCTTTTAAGCTTGATGGAAGTTGAATCTGAACATCAAGATTTTTTTCTTGTCCAGGTTTAATTTTTAATGTCTTTCCTTCTGTACTTGTTACTTTTTCACCATTTACAGTTGACATAGCACCTTGGATTCGCTCACTTTTTAATGTTAAATATTCTTTTGAATCTAACTTTCCATCATTGTCTAAATCAAATTCTTTTGTTTCTCTGCCATCTGTAAATACATCTACATATACTTGATATTCCAAATCTTTTACATTCAGATTTTGAAGAGCTTCTGCATTTAATTTGAAGTGAATATTATTGTTAACTTCTTTTAGTGCAACTGCTCCAGCTTGTTCAAGCGGTGTTTTCTCCCTTGTCACAAGTACTGGCGTTTTAATTGCATTTTGAATTTGCATTAAACCAGATCCTTGAATACGTGGAGAATACGGTACCTCATTATTCGTACTAGGATCCTGTACTAGTTTAGAAGTGTTCATTAAAGCAATTTTTGCTTTTAAAGCTGTACTCTCTGAATGTTTTAATCCTTTTTCATAAAGTGACTGTAAAACTAATGCTGAACCACCAGCAACATGTGGAGATGCCATTGATGTACCGCTCATAACCTCATAGCCATTCCCTGGTACAGTAGAGTAAATATTACCTCCTGGTGCAGAGATTTCAGGTTTAAAGTCTAATGTATGAGGTGCTCCATATGAAGAAAAATATGACATCGTATTCTTATCTGGGTTATCTACATATACCCCTTTAGATGGTTTCATTTTTACAACATAACCACTTTTCAACTTAGAAATTAATGCATTGCCAATCGCTTTACTTGTTGTAGCTGCTTCTACATTAAAATAAGGACTCCAATAAACTAATGGATAGTCACTATCATTATCAGCCGGAACAAGAATTACCGCTTTTGCGTTCTTCTTCTTCGCTTCTGATTGAATATAAGAGTAGGTAGCATACCTTTCATTTGGTTTGGCTACTACAATTTTACCAGTTAAATTAGGAAGATTTTTAAGATCGGCAGTTTTACCTTCTCCTACATAAACCAATTCATAAGATTCAAGCGGTGATAATACTTTTGATAGATTAAAGTTATATTGTGATTGATCTTGGTATGGAAGTTGCAATCCATTTTCTTCTTTTAACGTGCTCATATGGATACTTGAATTTTCATATGAAGCCACAGATAACGCAAAAGGACTTACACCTGGTTCCCCAACTGTACCAATATCCGGATTTTCGGCATATGGTTTTAAAGAAGATTGTAGCAAATTATTTTGTGTACTATAAGCAGAGTTTCCACCCGCTACAACTACAAGCGTACCTTGCTCAGTCGCTTCACGGATCACTTTTTGAATCGGATCATCTACTTCACTAACAAATCCTGAATCAGTTCCTAAACTCATATTAATGACATCTGCTCCCATTGTTACCGCATGCTCAATCCCGGCAATGATGTCGTCTTCGTACGCCCCATTTGCTGTATCAGAGAATACCTTTTCTGCAAGTAACTGAACGCCTGGAGCAATACCTTCTACCCCATCATTTGCATCATCACCGTTTGCACCAATTGTACCTGATACGTGCATGCCATGTTCATTTCCTGAACCATGTGGAATGACGTCTGTATCATGATCCGCCCAGTCATATCCAGTTGGAACTTTGTCACTATACCAAACTTCACCTACACTTGTTTCAGCTAGTTTACTTTTAATGTTTTCTTGATTCCATTTTTCTTTTGCTTTTCCTTTTTCAGTGATTGTCATGTCTTTATGCGTATAGTCAATTCCAGTATCGACTACCGCTACTAACAATCCCTCACCTTGATATCCGTAACTTTGCCAAACTTTTTGAGCTTGTACTAATTCTTTACTTGCTCCCATTGTAGGTTGGAACTTTCTTGCAATATGTACATTCGTTACGCCTGGTGTTTGTTGAATTTCTTTTAAGTTACGATATTCTGTCTCCAAACTAAAACCATTAAAACCTTCATAAAAGCGTTGATTTATTTTTGGTACAGATCTTGTTGTTGAAATCTTTGAGATGACTTGATCTTGCTTTTCTTTAAAGCGTGCTTTTTTAGTTTGAGTAGATTCATCAGAAGTTGTTGGTTGTTCAACCTCAACGATTACACGAACTTTTTCATTTGGTTTATAAGCATGAGCATCATTTAAATCTTTATAGCCAAATGGGTCTATAGCTTTTTCCCCAGTTTGTTTTTGTTCTTCAGCAAAAATCTTTTGACCCTGCTTTGCAATCTCATCTAAACTTGGAGCTGGCACCCGATTTTCATTTGTTCCTTCAGCAAATCCAGTTGATGTAAATAACATTGAAGCTAATGTTGTCGTTGCAAGGACTTTGTAAGGAAAGCTTTTTCTCTTTTTCATCTCTAATCTCCTCTACAGTAAACTTTAATGTTCTGAATCTATTAAAATAAAAATAGATTCAAGCAAAACTGATCGAATAAATTGCTAATGCTGTTTTAATAAATTTGATACTATATTAATTTTAATGACGTTAACTCCATAATCATAATGGGTTATTCAACCGGACTTTTGGCTTATTCAGTTTGAAGTAAACTTAAAGAATTTAAGTAGAAATAAAGGGGTTTTTGACATATTCAGTCGAGGAAATTCGAAAAAAATTCATAAACTCGGGAAAATCACATTAATAGGTTGAGACATTTTAGGGTTATATTTGATTATATTAAATAAAAGATGCAATTTATAATTTTCAATCGAGGTCTATTCTTTTTTAAATAGGTAAAAATATTGTATTAGTAGTAGTCAGAATAATCCGTCTTTACCATCTTTGCGACAAATTTCTACTTTTCCCCCCAGAACATTGGCAGTGTTGGTGAGTTAATCTAAAATGAAACTTTTTTTTGTAAAAATTGTTTTTTAGCTTAATAATGAAGTTGGTTCTACTATTTTAATTGCTGTTTCCCATTTTTAATTGTGATTATAGGAATTTAATTGCCATTTCCCGTTGTTAATTGCGATTCCACGATTTTAATTGCCGTTATCCATTTTTAATTGCGATTCCTAGATTTTATTCACTGTTTTCGCGTTTTTAATTACCCCTGAGATTAATACAATTTCCCACCTTAATTAAAAATTCCACAATTATATCTTTCCACATAAAAGAATCAGAATTTTTCATACAATTCTCAAATCTTAGTTTGTTAAATTACCTTTTTTTGGATAGAATGGATTTGTAGGCTTTTAAAGTCTTAATACATAACATTAGGAGTGAAAAAAATGCCAATCGATGTTTATTTAAATTTTAATGGTAATACACGTGAAGCGGTTGAATTCTACGCGGCTGTATTTAACACAGAAACACCAAAAATTATGACTTTCGGTGAAGCACCCCCAAATCCAGAATACCCACTACCTGAAGAAGCGAAAAATTTAGTTATGCATACTAGATTGAACATTAGCGGTAGCAACGTTATGTTCTCTGATACTTTCCCTGGTTTCCCTTTTAACCAAGGTAATAATATTTATTTATCTTTTTTAAGTGAGGATTTAGAAGAACTTAGATCTGTCTTTACTAAATTAAGTGATGGCGGTAAGGTAGAAATGGAACTTCAAGAAACATTTTGGAGTAAGGCTTATGGTAGCCTAACAGATAAATTCGGCATTCATTGGATGTTTAATCACGGTACTGGTGAATTTTAATTTATAAATAAAAAAAAGGAAATGAACCCTTCATTAATAGGATTCATTTCCTTTTTTTTACATGTCTCTACTACACTTCCTCACTTGAGATATCTCTCATCTTACTCCTCAATCTATATTTCTTTTCATTCAGAATATTTACTATATAATAAGGTATATTTAGTTCTCTAAAAGTAGGTGAAATTTTATGCAAATACTATTAAAACGGTTATCACAAAATAGAGAAAAACTTAGCCAGCTTGAAAAACAAGTATTGGATTATATTTTACAAAATACGGATTATATTACGAAGCTGAATCTTGATGAATTATCAAAAGAGCTTTATGTATCTACAGCAACAATTAGTAGAACATGCCAGCAATTAGGCTTTCGTGGGTTTCAAGATTTAAAATATACTCTTTCAATGGAAACAAATAAAGTTCAAAGTCCAGTTTCCTCTACCTCCTATCTACTTAATACGCATATTGAGAGAATGAAAGAAGAAATGGAAAAAACATTGGAATATATTGATGAAGAAAAGATCAAGCTAGCTGCTAATTATCTAAAGAAAAGTACACATGTTGAAATATTCGGAGTTGGTAACTCACTCCCCGCTTGTGTCGACGCTTCTAGGAAACTGATGTTTGCTGGAAAGTTATGTAATGCGAGAACTGATTGGGACGAGCTACGTAGTGCTGCAAATAGTTTAACAGAAAATGATTTGGCCATACTAGTTTCATATAGTGGGGAGACTTTACATATGTTAGAATTTGCCCACATTTTAAAGAATAGGAACGTTAAAACGATCGCCATAACTGGAAGCCACTCAAACCGTTTACAAAAAGAAGTAAGCTTATCTCTTCAAGCTTATATTACAAGCACATACTTTGGTGAGCTCGATATGACTTCAAGGTTTCCATTAAGTATGGTACTAGATTTCATTATTATTGCCTATTTAAACGAAATGAAAATATGTTAGTTATTCAAAAAGAGACAGAAGTCGTCTATACCAGACCACTACTGACTCTTTTTATTTATGAACTTATTAATCTACTGAAAGTAAGCAATATACAAAAAATGTACACGCTTACATAAACACCTCAAATGGTTGTTAAACAATTTTACCGTGGGTATTCTTAATACATAATAAAAAACGAGGGAGCTAAAAACATGGCAAAGAAGAAGTCCGTTAAATCACAACTTTGGGAATTTTTTCAAGGGCTAGGTAAGACCTTTATGGTGCCTGTAGCATTATTAGCCTTTATGGGTCTTATATTAGGGATCGGAAGCTCATTTACTAGTCCGACAACTATTGAGACATTCCCATTTTTAGGAAACTCCGTACTCCAAGTTATTTTTAGCTTTATGGCCACTATTGGTGGATTTGCATTTTCATACTTACCCGTTTTATTTGCAATGGCAATTCCGTTTGGACTTGTACGATATGAAAAAGGTGTCGCTGCTTTCTCTGGATTTGTTGGCTACGTCATTATGCACTTATCAATTAATTTTTATTTAACAGAAACAAATCAATTAGTAGCGGCAGATAAAATGCGCCAAGCTGGTCAAGGTATGGTTATGGGCATTCAAACAATTGAAATGGGCGTATTAGGCGGAATCATCGCCGGTATAATTGTCTATTTATTACATAACCGCTTTTATAGTATTAAACTTCCAGATGCATTTGCATTTTTTGGTGGTGCCCGCTTTGTTCCAATCATAACCACACTTGCATTATCAGTTGTTGGGATTATCATTCCGATGATCTGGCCAATTTTCGCAATTGCCATTACAGGAATCGGAAGTTTAATTCAAAAATCTGGCGTTTTCGGACCATTTTTATTCGGTGCCGGTGAGCGTTTACTACTGCCATTCGGTCTTCACCATATTTTAGTTGCAATGATTCGTTTCACAGAAGCTGGTGGTACTGAAGTCGTTAACGGTCAAACGGTTTCTGGAGCTCTAAATATTTTCTATGCACAATTAAAAGCCGGTGCTCCGATCAGTCCATCAGCGACAGCTTTCTTATCTCAAGGAAAAATGCCTACATTCATGTTTGGTTTACCAGCAGTAGCGCTTGCGATTTATCATACTGCCCGTCCAGAAAATCGTAATAAAATAAAGGGGCTATTAATCTCTGGTGTTATTGCAACTTTTGTAACCGGTATCACTGAGCCAATCGAATTCTTATTCTTGTTCGTTTCCCCACCTTTATATTTCATCCACGTTATTTTAACGGGACTAGGTTTTATGGTAATGGCTTTATTACATTTAACAATTGGTAACACAGATGGTGGAATATTAGATTTTATAATCTTTGGTGTTTTACAAGGGGTAAAAACAAAGTGGTATCTTGTACCTGTAGTAGGAGCAATTTGGTTTACCGTATACTATTCAGTTTTCAGATATGCAATTTTGAAATTTAATTTAAAAACTCCTGGTAGAGAAGAAAAAATTGATGATCAACAAAGTGAGGAACCAGTGGTTAAAGGCACAAATGCCCAAGCATTAAAAATCCTTACTGCTTTAGGTGGCAAAGAGAACATTCAATCACTAGATAACTGCATTACAAGATTAAGACTTGTTGTAGATAATATGAATATTGTTAATGAAAAAGTTCTAAAGGATTGTGGTGCACTTGGCGTCGTGAAATTAGACGAACATAATTTACAAGTCGTTATTGGTCCACAAGTTGGTATTCTTAAAACACAATTAGAAAAATTATCATCTTAAATAAATTGGGGTTGTACGAAATGAAATACAAATTTGATCAGATAGTTGATCGGACCGGTACTTATTGTACACAGTGGGACTATATTGAAGATCGATTTGGAGTGCCAGATTTACTACCATTCTCGATTTCAGATACTGACTTTCAAAGTCCAGAGGAAATAATACATGCGTTAGAAAAGCGAATGAAACACGGTATATTTGGCTATACGCGATGGAATCATACTGAATTTAAAAAATCAATTATAGATTGGTTTCATAATCGATTCTCTTGTGAATTAGAAGAAGATTGGATTGTTTATAGCCCAAGTGTCATTTATTCAATTTCGAAACTAATCGAATACTTGACAAATGTTGGTGATCATGTCGTTATCCAAACTCCGGCGTATGATGCTTTCTTTAAAGTCATTCAAGATAACAATCGTTTCATTTCTGACAATCAATTAATCTACGAAAATGGTAAGTACCGAATCAACTTTTGTGATTTAGAACAAAAACTATCTCACGAGCGTGCCAAGGTTCTTCTAATGTGTAGCCCGCATAACCCTACTGGTCGTGTTTGGACTAAACATGAATTAGAAATAATTGTAGGCTTATGTAATAAACATAATGTATTTATTATTTCAGATGAAATTCATATGGATATTGTACATGACCCTTATTCCCATAGTCCGATTATAAACACTAGCAGTGACTTGAAGAATGTGTGTATATGCACTTCCGCGAGTAAAACGTTTAACACTCCTGGACTAGGTGGATCATATATGATTTTACCTAATGAAACGATAAAACAAGCCTTTCTTTTATCATTGAAAAATCGAGATGGCCTTTCATCCGCAAGTATTTTTGGAACGTTAGCAACAATTGAAGCCTACAAAACTTGTGAAGAGTGGGTTGATGAATTGACCGAATATATTCATGATAATTTTAAAACAGTAGAAAATTTCATTAACGAACATCTTCCAAATCTTAATTTTGCAGTGCCAGAATCAACATACCTTGCATGGATTGATATTTCCGGGCTATCTTTTTCTAGTGAGCAATTACAACATGCACTTGTTCATCACGCAAAAGTAGCCATCATGCCCGGAAAGACATATGGTGAAGCTGGGAAAGGATTTATCCGTATGAACATTGGATGTCCCAAATCTAAGATTATTGAAGGATTAAATCGTCTAAAAAAAGCAATAGATTACTTAGAAAGTAGTAAATAGTTAATTTAATAACCCTCTAAAGGTAGAAGAACCGTAAACTACTTTTAGAGGGTTATTCATTTGAGAAAATAGTTAAAATTACTTCTTCAATTTTGTGAACAAGTAGTTATTAATTAGCGAATTAACATATATTCTATTAAGTCGCTTTTTTTCGAATATAAATTAGGGAAGTGTTAGAATGACATCCACTAAAGTTATTAAGCCATTCTCATCAAACTGGTATGTCTTACTGTCGTTTGCTGTACTTGCAGGAATTAGTCAAATGCTTTGGTTAAATTTTGCACCTCTAATTTCCTATTTAAAATCGCATTATGAAGTTTCTGAGTCAGATATTAATTGGTTATTAATTGTATTTCCATTAATTTATATCGTATTTTCTATTCATTCAGGTAAAGTAATTGATCGAGCTGGATATCGATTTAGTATTTTACTAGGTGGCATTTTCATGTCCGTTTTTTCTACTATTAGAATTTTTGATTCAAGCTTCTCATTTTTACTAATTGGTCAAGTAGGAATTGCGATTGGCCAACCTTATATTTTAAATGCAATATCAAGTTTAGTAGTAGACTGGTTTCCGAAAAATAAACAAGCTACCGCCACTGGCATTGGTACAGTCGGTATGTTCATCGGTATGGCAGTTGCCTTAGCAGGGACACCGCTTCTTGTAGCATTTTTTGGATTCCAACCCACATTAGTCATCATGGCCATTTTAACAATTCTTGCAACACTCGTCTTTTACTTCATCGGTCATCATAATTCAGATTTCAATCGAAATTCCAGTACTTCAGGAAGTTTTAGTACTACATTTAAATTATTGAAAAACAAGAATCTTTTACTACTAAACATTGTTTCCTTTCTAGGCTTAGGAGTCTTTAATGGACTAACATCCTGGCTTGAACAAATCTTAAAACCGTACGGAATTTCATCAGAACAAGCCGGAATTATAGGAGGCACTTTAATAGTCGGAGGTATTATTGGTTCAATCGTTATCCCGATGGTTTCAGATAAAGCTGGTAAAAGAAAGCCCTTCTTATTAATCACTATAATCGGCTCCCTACTATTAATCTATCCTGTTTGTACTTCAGGGAATTTTACTTTTCTAATTGTAATAGCCAGTGTCCTTGGATTCATATTTTTACCAGCCTTTGCTTTATTATTGTCTGCTACGGAAGAGCTAGTTGGTGAAAAAGTTTCCGGTGAAGCTACAGGATTACTTTTAATGGCAGGGAATTTAGGAGCTGTAATTGTAATCGGAGCGATGCAGCTAATTAAAGGCGAGCAGTCAACGTGGAATCATTCAGTTTTTTTCATACTAATCTTAATGCTTATTGGATTTTTCCTTATGATTTCATTTGAAGAAAGAGCTTGTTTGGTAGTTGATAACAAGGAAAATGATAACGAACTAAAGTAAAAAAAGCATTGAAACCCATAAATTCCAATGCTTTTTTTTATAAAATTATGACTTAAATTCTATCTTCTCCAAGTACAACCCGCCTGGATCTGCAAGATTACTCACTTGAGCACGATCTTTTAATTCAATTATTTTCGATATATTTTCAGCATGTAATCTACCTGCACCAACTTCTATTAATGTTCCTACGACCTTTCTTACCATATTGTATAAGAAACCATTTCCGCTTATTCTTATTTGAATAAATCCGTCTATCTTTTCAAAATCAATCGAGTAGATTTCTCGTACCATCGACTTCTTTTTAGATTTGGCATTCGAGAATGCTGTAAAATCATGTTCACCTAAAAAGTACTTGGCTGCAGCCTTCATTTTTTTAAGATCTAGTTTCTCTTCTACATGCATACTATATTTGCGCATAAATGGATTCGAATATTCTTCATTCCAAATTTTA
This sequence comes from Bacillus sp. AFS088145, assembly GCF_002564465.1. GTDB lineage: Bacteria > Bacillota > Bacilli > Bacillales > Bacillaceae_G > Gottfriedia. The sequence goes on from NZ_NUUX01000015.1 coordinate 20,791, forward strand.
TATATATACGTTTTTGCACTAGTATTGTATCTTGAATGGAAACGGTCAGATTCCATCGAAACTTCCTTTATACTAATATCTTTAGGTAAATAACGATTTAAATAACTTTTAATTTCTATTTCAGGCATGTTCTCTTTTATTTTAAAATTAGCAACCTGTTCAAATGCGTGTACCCCTGCATCCGTTCGGCTACTTCCAATAATTTCAATTTCTCTTCCTACCATTTCTGAAATTACATTCTCGATTTTACCTTGAATTGTATTTTCACCATTACCAAGCCTTTGCCAGCCTTTATATCGGCCCCCATCATATTGTATGACTAATTTATAATTGTTCATCTCTTGCTCCTTTATCTAACACTATGTATGTACTATTTTCCTACTACCTGCTCTTAACACTTTACCACTTTTTTATTACATATCCTATTTTTAGCCCATTCAAGCTAAGTTCATAACTTTTTTCACTTTTTCATAAACTACTTTAAGACTATATAGTAGAAATAAGACATTTTACATTATACTAGTAGTAACAATTTTGAGGGAGTTTGACATGGTACTTGATGAGTTGGCATTAAAGATCATTAATGAAGTTAGAAAGTTAATACAAGAAGATATCATTATTATTAATACAGATGGCATCATTATAGCAAGTACAGACCCAGCACGAACAGGTACATTTCATGAAGGTTCATTAATTGCAATTAATGAAAGAAAAACGTTAACGATCACATCTGATGATGAAAATCGTTTAAATGGTGTGAAGGCTGGAATTAATCTTCCTATTTATTTTCAAAATGAAATAGTCGGAGTAATTGGCATTACAGGAAATCCCGATCTGATTTCGCCTTTTGGAGAAATGCTTCGTAGGATGACAGAATTATTAATTAGAGAAAACTATTATACAGATCAAATTGATTTACAACAAAGAACGTTAGAAGCATTTGTATTTGATTGGATTCAAGATATTGAATGGGATGATCATTTTTACGAACGTTCTACTATGCTAAATATTGATTTAAGTTATATTAGGCAGGTTATTATTTTTGAATGGGAAAATACCAATAAGGTCCCAATTGATACAAGACAACTAATAATTGATTTATCGAATCGAAATAAAGATGACGTATTTGTTCGTTGGGGCAATAATCGAATTGTATTTTTGATGAAAGTTGAAGATACGAATAAAAATATTCATCAACTACAAAGAATGCATGATTTATATGAGATCATAAAAAGTCGATTAAACTCACCCATTGCTGCAGGCGTTGGGCAACAAATCTCTCCAAAACAATTACATCAATCATATCATCAAGCGGATCGTGCTTTAAAAGTTGCATTAAAAACAAGTTCAATTATTTTTGATGAAGATTTAACAATTGATTTAATTCTGCAGGAACTTTCACAAGAGATTAAGAAAACATTTATAGAACGGACAATTGCACCTTTATTAAGTGAAGAAGATTTATTTATTACAATTAAAGAGTATTTAAATCAAAATCAATCTCTTAAAAATACCGCACAATCCTTACATATTCATATAAACACACTTCTGTATCGCCTAGGTAAAATTACTGAATTAACGAAATTGAATCCGAAAGATATCCAAGATTTAGTTAAATTGTATATCGGAACATATCTACTAGATGATTCTACAAAAAAACACCGATAAATGGTGTTTTTTCTGTATGTTCCTCTATAGTAAATTCATCTATTCACTCTTTATACTTGAATTAAGATAATGGGGGGAATTTATTTATGATTACAAATGACATTGCACAAAGTTTTATAGCAATTGTTGGAAAAGAAAATTATGATGATTCAAAAGTGGAGAGACTCGTATATTCTTACGATGCTACACCAAATTTGCAAGCTCTTCCGGATGCAGTCATTAGTCCTCGTTCTACTAAAGAAGTATCCGAAATCGTTAAAATCTGTAACGAAAACCATATTCCGATCGTTCCTAGAGGCTCTGGAACGAATTTATGCGGTGGTACTTGTCCAACAGATGGCGGTATCGTTATCTTATTTAAACACTTAAACAATATTCTCGAGATAGATGAAGAAAACTTAACAATTACAGTTCAACCAGGTGTAATTACTCTTGATATGATCAATACAATCGAAGAAAAAGGTTTATTTTATCCACCAGATCCAAGCTCAATGAAAATTTCTACAATAGGTGGAAATATTAATGAAAATTCAGGTGGCTTACGTGGATTAAAATATGGTGTAACACGTGATTATGTCATCGCACTTGAAATCGTATTAGCAAACGGAGACATTATTAGAACTGGTGGAAAGCTAGCAAAAGATGTTGCAGGATATGATTTTACTCGTTTATTTGTTGGTTCTGAAGGAACTTTAGGTATTATTACAGAGGCTACATTAAAGCTTATTCCAATGCCTGAAACGAAAAAAACAATGCTTGCATTATATGATAGCTTAGAAGATGCAGCCAAAACTGTTTCTAAAATTATCGCTAATAAAATTATTCCTACTTCCCTTGAATTTATGGATCAACCTACTTTAGAAGTAGTAGAAAACTTTGCGCAGATTGGGCTACCAACCGATGTAAAAGCTGTCTTATTAATTGAACAAGATGGTCCAAGTGAAGTTGTAGACAGAGATATCGAATTAATAAAATCAATTTGCCAGCAAGAAAAATGTACTTCAGTTAGCGTAGCTAAGTCCGAAGAAGAAGCAGTAGCATTACGTACGGCTAGACGCTCTGCTCTTTCAGCTCTTGCACAATTAAGACCAACAACAATTTTAGAGGATGCAACTGTCCCTCGTTCTAAAATTGCTGAGATGGTCTCTGCCATTAATGCGATTGCTGAAAAACATAATGTAAAAATTTGTACATTCGGTCATGCGGGCGATGGAAATCTACACCCTACTTGTCCTACCGATGCTCGTGATCACGAAGAAATGGAACGCGTTGAAATGGCATTTGCAGAGATATTTGAAAAAGCAATTGAACTAGGTGGCACGATTACAGGTGAACACGGTGTAGGAATCGTAAAAGCTCCTTACCTTGAATTAAAGCTTGGTAAAGAAGGCATTAACGCAATGCTTGCTGTCAAATCAGCTTTAGATCCGAATCATATTATGAATCCAGGTAAAGTCTTTGCAAAAGACAGTCGTAAAAGAATGGTGGTGTCAAAATGACAACACTTCAAGAACAACAAGCTATCGGTCAACAATTTAAAGAGCGTATGAACGAAGACGAGCTTTTAAACTGTATGCGATGCGGTTTTTGTTTACCGAGCTGTCCAACTTATATTGAATCAGGTCAAAAAGAATCACACTCACCACGTGGTCGCATCGCTTTAATGAAAGCAGTAACAGATGGATTAATTGAACCGGATGAAGATGTAGAACGTACACTTGAGCTTTGTCTTGGATGTCGTGCATGTGAGCCCGTTTGCCCTTCTGGTGTGAAATATGGTCATCTACTAGAAGAAGCTAGAGATATTATTGCTCAACACAAAAAACATTCACTTCCTGCACGAGCTGTTCGTAAAGTTGTATTTAAAGAACTTTTCCCGCATCAAAAACGTATGAGACTTGCAGTTGGTTTATTAGGTTTATATCAACGAACAGGCCTTCAAGTCGTAGCAAGAAAAGCTGGAATTATGAAATTGATCCCAAACAATTTATCTGCAATGGAAAAGGTTTTACCAAAGGTTCCGACCATGAAACAAATGAAGTCACGCCCTGACTATTTGCCACCATTAAAAGAAAAAGTAAAGAAGGTTGCATTTTTCTCTGGATGTTTAATGGATACAATGTTCTTAGAAACAAACAATGCAACGATGAAGCTTTTACAATTAGCTGGTTGTGAAATTGTCATTCCAAAAGACCAGGCGTGTTGTGGTGCATTACATGGTCATAGTGGTGAAAAGTCGATTGCGAAAGATATGGCAAAGAAAAACATCGAAGCCTTCGAAAATCTCGGAGTAGATTATATCATTACAAACGCAGGTGGATGTGGTGGTTTCCTAATTGACTATGATCATCTTCTTAAAGATGATCCAAATTGGAAAGATCGAGCTCTAGCGTTTAAAAATAAACTAAAAGATATATCAGAAATTCTAGTAGAAGTTGAGTTTCATAATAAAGTAAAATTAAGTTTACCAGAACAAATTATTACGTATCAGGATTCATGCCATTTAAGAAATATTATGAAAACCGCCTCTGCTCCAAGAACATTACTGAAGTCAATTCAAAATGTATACTATCACGAAATGAAAGATGCCGATCGTTGCTGCGGCTCAGCTGGTATTTATAATATCGTCGAATCCGAAATGTCGATGCAAATACTAGATTACAAGATGAAGCAAGCAACAAAAACGCAAGCTACTACAATTGTAACTGCTAACCCTGGATGCTTATTACAAATGAAGCTAGGTGTAGATCGAGAGAATCAATCAGAACATGTGGAAGTCGTACACATAGTTGATTTACTTTTAAAAGCTGCTGAATATAAAGCAAATTAATGCTAAAAAACACAAGGAACTTAATCCTTGTGTTTTTTACTGCCCTACTATGCTTCATAAAGGAATAAATCCTTGGCTCTAATGTAAATATTAATGTTTTACAACTGTATATGTTGCAGCTGCACTAGTATTTCCTGCTTTATCTTTTGCAGTTACTGAAATGACTGTTCCTTTTTTCTGTGCTGCGATCTTAACTGAATAGTTTCCATATGAATCAGCAGTTGTACTTCCTAGTACAGTTGTGCCTCTTTTAACGGTAACCGTCGAACCTTTTTCAGCTTTACCTGTTACTTTTAAGTCATTATCATCTACACGATTAATTGTTGGTTTAGCTGGTGGGATTACATCGACTACGACTACGCTAGTTCCTGCGCTTGTGTTTCCTGCAGCATCTTTAGCCGTTACAGTTAATGTTGTACCTGCATATTGAACAGGGATTGTCACTGAAAACGTTCCAGTTGACGTTGCTTTTATAGTACCTAATGTTGTTGTACCTTTTTTAACGGTAACAGTCGAATTTGCTTCAGCCTTACCTGTAACAACTTTATCGTTGTTGTCAACTCTGTTTACAGATGGTTTTCCAGGTGCAATTACGTCTACAACTTTAGTTGTTCCAGCTACGCTCGTATTACCAGCTGAATCCTTCGCGGTAACACTGATTGTTGCACCAGCGCTTTGAGCTTTAGCGATTGCAACTGAATAAGTACCAGCAGATGTAGCTTTAACCGTTCCTAACACGGTACTTCCGTTTTTAACCGTAACCGTTGAATTTGCTTCGGCTTTACCTGTTACAACTAAATCATTATTGTCAACTTTGTTTACAGTCGGTTTAGCTGGTGCTACATTGTCATTGAATAATGTATAGAACCCATAATAATCGTCTGGTGTATTATCATCATATTCCTCATCATCAAGATCAAACGTACTCACATAATATGTACCAGCTTTAACTTGGTAATATAAGTATTCCATATCAGTTTCTTCATCATATTCGTAATCCGTTAATACAAGCTTATCGTCGGAAGCAAAATCTTTTTGAAACAGACCGGCGAATAAAGTGATATTTTGAGGTCCGAAAGTAGTATCAGTTAAAAGAACTTCCCCATCAGAAGGCACAACGATTTTAAAGAAATCCATGTCATATCTAGGAGTTAACTGACCATACATTATTCCTCCAAGTGGCACGTCGTTTGCTGAATCGAAATCATCGTTGTATTCTACTTCATAGTACTCATTGTCTGCTTCTGTAGCTCCATAGCTTGATAGATTAATAGATGGCTTTGCAGTAAAATGAGTAAGTTTTGATGTCATACTTGAATCATTAAATGTATGAAAACCATTTATGCCTGCTGGAAGTGGCTTTACTACCTGATTCTCACTAGCCTTTTTTAATAATTCATAATTGTTCACTTCTGCATGAGCAGTTGTGAAAGATAATGGTGAAGCTAATAAACCTAAAGTTGCTAAAGATAAAATTCCCTTTTTCATCATAATATTCTTTCCCCTCTGTGTTTGTTCTTTATAATGAACACCTTTTTAGTATCCGTTAATAATTAGCTATGTGCAATAAAAATTTAACTTTAATCTAATAAAATTTTATGCCCACTAAACAAAGCTTACCTTCGATTTGATTTAATCACATAATCCCCCTCTTAATAGTATCAAAACTTGTTGTGATTAAATCTAACCACTTCATTTCTGATATCACCTCCCCTAGTGAGTGGATTACACCAACCACAATAAACATTTGCGTTTTTTCTGCCTTCCCGAAGGCTTTCTAATCCTCCTTTAAATTATTGATGTTAATCATATTCTACCTACATACCCTTTCATTTTTTTGAGTACCAGACTAATCTCAAATCAACTCTCTTAAAAATAGAATCTGTTAAACTAAAATGTTTATTTTTGTGTACTAAAAAAGACTGTTTTAAATTAAACAGTCTTTTCAGAGTGTTTAAATATAAAATGGTCAAAAAGGAAAACGGACTTAAGTGAACATTTAATAATGATAAAATCAGCATTTTTTGAATGATCTTTTAATGGTTTTAAATGTTAATATGTTTGAGCAATTTCATTGTTTCAATAACACTAGAAATGATTTTTTTAGAAGTTAAAAATATTATGAGCTTTTTTTAGAAAACAAATTCGATTGTTTAGTTTAATATATGTTCAATATTAATTGATCTACAATCTGATTAATATACAACAGTTAGATTACTCTAAGTAAAGGCAACTTGATTAGGGTTTATCGCAGACATTTTTTGATGAATAAGTTGATTGGAATGGAGGGATGCTCGACTCCTATGGGATTAGCGGGAAGGCTGAGACCCCACAGGCGCGCCGAGGAGGCTCNNTCAGGTCTCGCCCCATGGAAAGCGAGCATCCTGTAATGGAAATCAACATCACTCTACTCCTTTTACAAAAATTTGATAATTAATTGATAAGGTTGTTTACAGCCTTTCTAATGATTATTCAACTAATACATTGCGTTAGATGTTTACGAGAGTATCGTTTCCTCACATATTCCTAAAAATGATAAAAAACTATTATAATATCCCGGAATTTGCAGAGGTGCAGCTTAGGTAATTAGCACATTTCTCTTTGAAACACTTAGTTACTGTTCCTGGTTTAAGTTGATCTTTAAACTTCTCATAGCAGTAACATACTTCATCATCCTGTTTAGGTGCATTCTTTCGACCAAAGACCATTGGTCCGATATCAGAAGGCTTTAAGTCTTCTATTCTATTATCCTCTTTATACTTATCTAAACACGACTTACATATACAAGATCTTCTTACCTCTTCTGATGATATCTGATTAAATATCTCTCTTGGGAAATACTCATCATTACACCAACAAGTCTTCCCACTTGAGCACTTATTCTCATTACCACACATGGGACAGAGCTTAATTGCCATTAAAATACCCTCCTCAATAATCTGGTTACCAAAAGGAATTACCTTTTTATTCTATTCAATCATATAATTAGTTTACTAAATTTATCCATTTAATTATATCATTCCATGTTACTCTAAACTGCCATATAGTTGATTTACTTTAACAGAGCCTAAAAATAAAAAGCACAAGGAACGTTGATTTCCTTGTGCTTTTATTACCTAAATCCTTAATCCTGCACTATTTACTTTTTTAATGATGATATAGCCGTTCTTGTTTGATCGATATACTGAATTGTTTGATCGTATTCTTGTGTTGCGACAGCCATAAATAAGATATCAATGACATGTAGTTGAGCCATCCTTGATGACGTTGCTCCACTTCGAAATGTTGCTTCCCTATGTGGAGAATTAAATAATTTAATGTCCGCTAGGTTTGAAACAGAATTGGAACCAAAGCCTGTGATACTAATAGTGTTCACGCTGTTTTCCTTTGCAATTTGAAGAGCTTTTTGAACCTCTAGCGTTTCTCCAGAAAATGAAATTCCTACTAAGACATCATTCTCCTCGTGGTTCGCTATTTGAACAGCTAACAAATGCAAATCAGTAAATGCAGAGGTGTATTTTTTTATACGTAAGAACTTTTGTTGTGCATCTAAGGCGACAACCATTGACCCACCTACACCGAAGAAATAAATATTTCTCGCTTTTGTTAAAGCTTGTACAGCTTCCTCTAAATCACTCACATTAATAATATCGCTAGTATCCTTGATGGCCTGGATATTGTTATTCATCATCTTTTTAATAATGGAACCAGTTGATTCCCCTAAATTGATATCTCTTGATCCTACTTCTGTTGTCGTAATAATATCACCGGCAATTCGTAGCTTAAGCTCTTGAAAACCCTTTAGACCAAGTGAACGACATAAACGAATAATTGCAGAGTTGCTTGTTTGGCTTTTTTCCGCAAGTTCAAAAACTGTATATTGAATTGATTTTTCCGGGTTTTCAATTATATATTTAGCTGCTCTTCTTTCAGATGGTGGAAGTTTATACAGCATTTCGTTTAACATGATTAAACCGCCATTTAATGCATTCATTTAATCTAATCAACTCTCCCTTTATTTGTATAAAATGATGAATTTGGAAATTTCCAACCGACATTTTCCCCTCTTTTAATCGGAATCGAAATACGACTATAAACAAATTATAAAATATTTAGATTAAAATCTGAATTATATTTTAATATGAAATAGAAGGCGACAGACTAGTAGTACTAGTTGCCGCCCTCTAATTAATCTTTTACTACCTTGCTAATAAAACCACTAGCTTTATTTAAACTGTTCATTGCTTCTTCGTAATTCATTCCGGTTAAAATCATAACGATTGCTACTTTCGTTTGATTATTTGCTTTCAGTAAATAATTACTTGCTGTTTCATAATCACAGCCAGTAGCTTCAACTATTATTCTTTTCGCTCGATCAACTAGTTTACTATTCGTTAATTGCAGGTCTACCATTAGATTTTTATATACTTTTCCAATTCCAATCATTGAAGCTGTTGAAATCATATTGCAAATTAACTTTTGGGATGTTCCAGCTTTTAATCGTGTAGAGCCTGTTAACACTTCTGGACCATTATCTACTTCAATTTTTTGGAGGGCAACCTCTCCAATTTTTGAATCTTTATTACACGCTACCGCTACAGTTTTTGCTCCAATCTCGTTCGCATACTTTAAAGCACCTATTACATACGGCGTTCGACCTGATGCTGCAATACCGATCACGATATCATTTTTTGTAGGGGATATTCGTAATAAGTCTTCCTTACCTAGTTCTTCACTATCTTCGGCACCTTCAACAGCTTTAATAAAGGCTCTCTCTCCGCCTGCAATTAATCCAATGACTTCACTAGGGTTCGTTCCAAATGTAGGTGGACATTCAACTGAATCAAGCAGACCAATTCGTCCGCTTGTACCAGCACCTGTATAAATTAAACGTCCTCCGTTTTGAAATGCTTCAACAACTAGCTGAACTACATTTGAAATCATCGGAATTTGTTCTCTAACTGCGAGAGCAACCTTTTGGTCCTCTTCATTCATTATATTTAAAAACTCATCGACGCTTAGTTGATCTAAGTTACTCGTACGATTGTTTCTAATTTCTGTTGTTAAGTTTTCTAACACAATTACACCTCAATCATAAGGCAGGATTTTTATTCCTACTCCCTGTTTTTACCGCGCTTAATTATTCCTTACGTGAACTAACTTCTTTCATAGCTAATAGATATCCTCCGAAAGTCGAAGAGATTTCGTCCGTGTAAAATGTTACTGTTGGATCATGCTCATGAATTGTTTGAATAAATGTTTTCTGAATGACTGGTATTCGACTTAGAATACTTCCTTTTATTGCAACTCGTGGCTCTTCTCGAAGATTTAACTTTTTTATGGCTTGGATGGTCGTTTTCCCAAGAAGTTGACCAGCTCTTTCTAGAACTGATATGGCCATTAAATCACCTATGTTGGCCATTTCAACGATAAATGGAACATGTGAAGCAATCTCAGCTTTTGTATTGTGGTAAATATATTTTTTAAGTTCTTCTACTTCTTTCAACTGCAATTTTTCCAGCATTTTCAGAGATAAATAACTTAATGAAATACCTTCATCAAATTCCTGTGTAATCTTTTTAAAGATTTCCATGCAAATCCAATATCCGCTTCCTTCATCCCCTAGAAGATGTCCCCATCCGCCTGCCGTAACAGTCCGTTCTTTATGCATTCCGATACAAATTGAACCCGTACCAGCGATTGTTAATACACCACTTTGTCCATTTAGTAATGCTGCATGTGCAATTTGTGCATCATTAACAATTTTGAAAGGGATCTGAAAAGCATCATTTAGTGCCTTTTCTAAAGGACCTCGGTCTTTCACTCCACCAATTCCAGCAATTCCTATAAATAAGAACAGGCAATTCTCTTCTGATAAAGGGCTCAAGCAATTTTCAATCGCTTCTATAATGTGATTAATTCCATCTTCTTCATTGATTAGTAAATTACTAAAACCAGAATAACCTTGACTAATAATTTCTCCATCTAAATTATAAGCAATAGCCTCTGACTTCGTTCCTCCACCATCAAGACCTATAACATATTTCACTAAAACTGCCCCCTACCATCTTTCGTCTATTCTATTACTATATGAATCGATTATTTCTCGGCTAATTTTTTATGTAAACGAATAATATGCTCAATAAGCTTTTGTTCACTCATTGCAGTCATTAAATGATCTTGAGCATGAATCATTAATAGAGACTTTTCACATGGCTGACCATTTAATTCAGCTTGAATTAAAGTCGTTTGTGTTTTATGTGCATGACCAATTTCTTTGTGAGACTCTTCGATTAAGCGATCTGCTGTTTCAAAATCATTTTTTTCTGCAGCCTCTAATGCCTCGTAAGCTAGTGATCTTGCATTCCCACCGTGTGATATAATTTCAAAAATTTCCTGTTCGTTAGTCATCATCCTATTCATACTCCTTAATTTTTGTTTTATATTTATCCTTATTGAATTACCAATTCTTCTTTATAAAATAATGGTAAATATTCTTTATGAGCATCTAAAAGTGCATCTAGTACTTCCTTTGCAACTTCATCACTTGGAACTAATGGATTAATCGTTAGTGCTAATAATGCCTTCTCATAAGATCCAGTAACGGCCGCCATAGCTCCAACTCGTTCAAATGATTTAATTTGCTGAACTAATCCATTTATTTGAGGTGGTAATTCACCTACTGATATCGGAATTGGTCCTTGCTTTGTAACGATACAATTTACCTCGACAGCTGATTCATTCGGAATCCCTTGTATTGAACCATTATTTTGAACGTTTAATACTTGGATATCCTTTTTATCGTTATAAATAGATGTAATTAAGCTACAAGCGGCATCACTGTAATAAGCTCCACCTCGTTTTTCAAGCTGTGGCGGTTTAATAGCTAAATTCTCATCTTTATATAATTCAAATAAATCATCTTCCAGCTTCTTAACGACCTCTGCTCGGGTAGTACCTGTTTTAAAAGATTCTAATTCTTCATCTAATATATGTTTCGTTTTGTAATAGTAACGATGGTATGGACACGGAAGTACACCTAATGACATAAGAAATTCTTTTTGCCATGGTAATGGTGCGATATTTTTCATTGTCATTTGTATTTCTGGATTCGCTAATAACTCTAATACATGTTCAGTCACTTCTTTTCCATCAACATAAACATGAAGTCCATAAACCATATGGTTTAATCCAGCAAAATCAATATGTACACGACTTAGATCAACTTCTAACAATTTAGCAATCGTCATTGTCATATTAATTGGTACATTACAAACTCCAATTACCTTTTTATGTTTACTATATCGAAGTAATGCTTCAGTAACCATTCCAGCAGGATTTGTAAAGTTAATTAACCATGCATCGGGGCATAGTTGCTGCATTTCTTCAGCAATTTCAAGTAATACTGGTATTGTTCTTAGACCTTTAAATAGACCACCTGCACCATTCGTTTCTTGACCAATCATACCGAATTGTAAAGGTATACGTTCATCTTTAATTCGTGCCTCTAGTAAGCCTACTCGCATTTGAGTCGTTACAAAATCAGCATCCTTTAGCGCTAATTTTCGGTCTAACGTTAAATGAATTTCCATTGGTACTCCAGCTTCTTTTACCATACGTTTAGCTAAATTACCAACGATCTCCAACTTTTCCTTCCCTGCTTCTATATCTACTAACCATAACTCACTTACAGGAAGTTCATTGTATCTTTTAATAAAACCTTCGACTAATTCTGGAGTATAACTAGATCCTCCACCTATTGTTACGATTTTAATTCCTTCTTTACTCATAATTGTCTCACCTCTAATTAGTTTAAGAACCGAATATAGTTTTCATTTTTATAGTGGGAATAAGAGAAAATAGCTAATTAATGTGCAAACAGCGGTAGAAATTAAAATAAACTTTAGTGCTTGTCTCCTATTCTTGTATTTCCCTTCCAGCTTTAAGACGACATAAGGTAAAACTATACTACAAGCAATACTATTCGCAAAAAATAATGATGTCTGGTAGACAAAGCCTATTTGTTGAAAGAGAGGACAAAGTAATAAATTGATGATTATTGCGAAGGAGAAAAATATAATTGCACTTTTATAATTAAACTTTATAAACCAACTAGATTCTTTCAATCTGCTCACCCTTTAAATAAGTAATAAAGAAAGGTCGAACTGTTCTGTAAAACAGTCCAACCTTTTCGCTGCTATAAAGTAAGACTATTTTTATCTGCTACAGTCGTTACATTTTCTTCTTGTGCAAGTTTATTGTCATAAACCTTAAAGAATGGTAAATACACAAAGAATGAAATTGCAATGTTAATAAACACTAGAACAATCGCTCTCCAGTCTCCACCAGTAGATAAATAAGCTCCAATTGGTGCAGGTAAAGTCCAAGGAACCATGATATATGTAGGTCTTACAAAACCTGCAACTGTAGCAAAATATGATAACGTTGCTGTAATAAATGGTGTTAATACAAATGGAATAATTAAAATTGGGTTTAAAACGATTGGTGCACCGAAAATTACTGGTTCATTAATATTAAAAATACCAGGAATAATCGCTGATCTACCAACAGCTTTTGTATATTGTGATTTTGAGAAAAATAACATTGCTAAAACTAGTCCAATTGTTGCTCCAGAGCCGCCAATCCAAATAAACCATTGGAAGAAAGTTTCAGGTGCTACGTGAGGAATAGTTTGTCCAGCTGCAACAGCTTCAGCATTTTTTGCTAAATATACTTCCCAAAGTGGTCTTGCCACTGTACCAACAATTGAGTCACCATGAATACCAAAAATCCAGAAAAACGTAATAAAGAATACCGGTACTAATACTCCTCCAAGACTGTCTCCAGCACTAACTAAAGGAGAAATTGCTTTATCAACTAAAGTATGTAAATCAATTTTAAAGACAACTGTTACTAAAGTTAATACGAATACAACAAAAGCAACAGGAATTAATGATTCAAATGAACGTGCCACTGATGGTGGAACCGAATCTGGCATTTTAATTGTAATTTTCTTCTCTTTAAAGAATCTTAAAGATTCTACAGAAAAAATAGATGTACACATTGCTACGAATAATCCATGACCACCCATATTGCCCATCGGTAATACCATTCCAACTTTATCAACTAGTTGAGGTGTTAAAGTTAAAAGGAATGCAGCAGCCGATAATTGAGCACCTGATAATGGATCCATCTTGTAGTTTTTCGATAAGTTATATCCAATACCATAGGCTATATAAAGCGACATAATATACATAGTTAAACGATATGGAATTAAAATTTCAAAAACATGCTTTTTTGCCCAAAGTGAGATCGCCCACTTTTCTGGTAATGGAGGAAAGGCAATTATTAAGAATAAAGAACCAATAATAATAAAAGGTAGTGCAGAAATAACTCCATCACGAATTGCACGTAAATGTTTTTGTTCAGAAATCTTTGCCATTGGGCCAGAAAGCTTATTTTCCATAAAATTAATAAAACTGTTCATAATTCTCCCCCTTTTTCATTGTTGATAACTACTAAAATTATTTTTTAGTAATCTCTTGTACTATTGTTAATAGTTTTGGTCCACCAAGTGGTGTATAAGCCATAGGCGGTATTACTTCACATGGAACATTTGCTGCATCTGCTTCAGCTTTAAAGCTATTAAAACGGTGACGAACTTGTGGTGCTACCATGGCAACGTCCCAACCGTTTTTAACTTCTTCACCAAACTCTTGAGTTCCCACTGCTTGTACTTCCATTTGGATACCGTTTCTTTCCGCTTCTTTTCTTAATGCATTCACAACAATCGCACTTGACATACCGCCTGCACATACAAATAATACCTTCATTCTCTTATCCTCCTAATTTAAGTTTGATAATATAAAAGATTCGAAAAACTGGAAACGTTTTCTATGAGGCAATTATATTCTTAATAAAATAAAATTTCAATTATTTTAACGAAAAAATGAAATAAAATTTTAAGAAGATGTAAAAAAAATTTCACATCTTCTTAAATAATGATTATTTAGTTTTCCTTAAACTGAAACTTACTCCAAGGATGTAAGAAATCTAGTAGGAAGATTTCTTCCTCTGCAATGCGTCCAACAACATTCGTTTTCCCTGAATTCTCCATATCCTGTAGTGCTATTTGCAATTCACCTTTATACTGTCCATATAATTCATTTTCTATTAAAAGATCACCTCTACGAATATGTGGAGTATAAGTAGGTTTAAACTCTTCATCTCTATATTTAACACGAGACTGAGTTGAACGAATTAAGTAATCTGATACGTCCCCGCGGTAAAAATGAAACTCATCTAAAACAATCTTTTTCTCTAAATCTGTAATTGAATCATGTAAGTCAATATTCAGTGTAAATAAGTCTTTACCGTTCTGATTTAGCTCCGCAAGTTTTTTGAACTCTTCTTCAGATGCATAAGCATTTGCAATAATAACATCATCAATTAAGTCTGAATAAAATAAATGTTTCGCTTGAGTTACGACTGATAAATTACGGTGCATCTCTAAAGTACAAAGACCTTCTGATATAGGCCACGGTCCGTATGTTGCAGCTTGTGAATTAATAAATGCTGCTGTACGAATACCATGCTTTTTAAACTCTTCACTGCATTTAACGAAATGTGAATAGCTCAAACCCGCATAACGATGGGGATAAAAATTATGAGATCCGATTAAATTAGATTGATTTGGCTTATAGGCTAAAATATTTTCTAGATATTTCGTAGCATTACTCATGTTAATTTCAATTTTTAACCCATATGGATTATAAGTCATAATGGACTCTTCATTCCCAGTGAATCCCATATCAAGTCTAATCCCATATGCTCCTAAGTCAGCAAAAAATGATAAATCATTATATGAAATATTCAATGTACCAAATACTCGAGGGGCAATATCAACTATGACTTCCATCTCTAAACTATTTGCATAATCAACTATATCTTTGAACTCTTTTATAATCTGTTCCTTGTCACCATTTACTGATAATAAACATGTAAAGATTCGTTTAAAACCATATTGATGAGCTAATTTAATATAAGCCTTGTCTTTTTCAACAGTTGAGTGCTCTGGATAAATTGAAATTCCTAATTTTTTCACGATGAATCCTCCTAGTATGGTATTGGTGTAATATTTCCTAAAACAACTAACCGATTTGCCTTCGTTGCTCCAGGTACATTGCTTGGTAAACCATTTAAAGTTTCATTTGCTAAAATCGCAAACGCAATTGCTTCTTTTGCGTCCGAAGAAAAACCAATATCTTCTTGAACTAATACTTTTGAATCCTCACCTAATAATTCTTGAAGCATGCGTAGTAGCGTTTTATTATGACTACCTCCGCCACCTACAATTACTTCATCAATTGGATGGTCTGGTAAAATAAACTTTTTATAATTCTCAGCGATCGATTTTGCAGTAAACATCGTCATTGTAGTCACTAAATCAATTGGTGAAATATCTCTAAACTCTTCCAATATTTCATCAACAAACTGTGTACCAAATAACTCTCTTCCTGTTGTTTTAGGTATAGGTGCTAAAATATAAGGAATACTCATGCATCTTTCTAGTAATCTCTCATTTACATTACCTTTAGCAGCTAAATCACCATTAGCATCATATGGAACATTAAAATAGCGCTTACAAATTTCATCAATAATCATATTACCAGGACCTGTATCAAAGGCTACCAAATCATCGATTGTAGAATTCCTTGGAATGATCGTAACATTACCGATTCCACCAATATTCTGTAGTAAACGAGTTTTAGTTTTACTTTTATAAAGTAATAACTCAGAATGTGGAACTAAAGGCGCACCATACCCACCAGCTGCCATATCCATCACCCGAAAATTGGAAACAACTTTCGTGTTTGTTTCATATGCAATAACCGCTGGCTCTCCTAACTGTAATGTAGATTGTATGAATTTCCCATGAGCTTCAGGCTGGTGATAAATCGTTTGACCATGCGACCCAATAAAATCAAGTTGATCCAATGAAAATTCGTTTTTACCGCAAATTTGCTTTACTGCATCTGCAAAAGCGTAGCCAAGCTTAAAGTTTAAACTACATAAGTGCTGAGCGTTTGAAGAAACAAGTGTAATCGCATCTTGAATTTCTTTTAATAAACCTTCCTCAAGAGGAACTGTCATAAAATCAATCAATCTTACCTCTGTCTCAGGTCCACATCCAGCGATTTCTACTAAAGCTGCATCGATTCCATCTAAAGATGTACCCGACATTAATCCAACTGCATATCCCAATTCATTCACTCCTTCATATTTTTATTAATAATACCTTAAAACAGAATTTCAATTTTGTAAAAGAAAAGAGTGAAAGTTTATTTAGAATTTTTCAAAAAGTAATCGTTGATTTTTTTAAAAGATCAGTTAATAGAAAGAGATTTTTACAGACTGATTTAGTCGTTACACATCTACCATGTTTCATTTCATATCCAGAAGCACATAATGAATTATTACTCATTTTACCCTCTCCCACAAAATAACACTTAATAAAAAATCCAAATAAAATATTTTCTAAAAACACACTCATCACTTTGATAAATAGGCATAATTATCTTGTGCAAATCAGTAACTAGTAAAAAAGTATTGAATGAACAACAGAATAATTATACAATCCTTTACATAATCAAACAAAAATTCCATCTAATAATAAGGAGAATTTAAGATGAAGCATTTAGAAACACAAATAGATGAATTAGCAGAAAAATATTTTACGAGGCTAATAGAGATCCGTAGACATTTGCATATGTATCCTGAATTAAGTAATCAAGAATTTCAAACAACGAATTTTATCAATCAAGAACTAGAAAAAGCTAATATCAAAAAAATACAGTTGAATAGTCAAACAGGAACTGCAGCCGAGATCAGTGGTAATTCAGGACCGATTGTTGCACTCCGAGCTGATATTGATGCACTTCCAATTCAAGAAGAATCTAATTTACCATTTCGTTCACTTGTTGATGGAATCGCCCATATGTGTGGACATGATGTTCATACTACTATTACACTCGGAGTTGGATTTATTTTACAGGAATTAAAACACCTGATTCCTGGTACAGTTCGATTGATCTTTCAACCTGCTGAGGAATCTGAAGGTGGCGCTGAGCAAATGATTGCTGAAGGCCTACTTAACGATGTAAAAGTTATTATCGGACTTCACAATATGCCGGATCTTCCAGTTGGTATGATTGGAATTAAAGAAGGCTTCTTAATGGCAAGTGTAGATGATTTTGCAATTAAGATTAAAGGGAAAGGCGGTCATGCAGCACTTCCTGAAAAAGCAATTGATCCGATTGTAATTGGCAGTGCTGTTGTCAATCTTTTACAAACTCTAGTTAGCAGAACAATTTCTCCAAAAGATTCTGCTGTCATAACTGTTGGATCGTTTCAGGCTGGGAATACAAATAATGTAATCCCTGAATTTGCAGTTTTAAAAGGCACAGTTCGAACTTCAAATGAAACAATTCGAAAGCAAATTCAAGAAAAATTTCAAACACTAGTTCAAAATCTTGTACATTCACTTGGAGGAGAAGTAGAAATAGATTATCAAGTATTACTGCCCGCAGTATTTAACGATACGAAAGTAACATCAATAGTACGAGAAGCAGCAATCTCAACAGTCGGAGTAGAACATGTTGTGACTGCAGAATCGACAATGGGCGGAGAAGACTTTTCATTCTATCAACAAAAAGTACCTGGTTCTTATATTTGGTTAGGCTCTGGAAATAAAGAAAAAGATATAACGTATGGATGGCATCACCCTAAATTTATGGTCGATGAAGACGCAATAAAAATTGGTGTAAAACTAATGGCCCGATCAGTATTAAAACTATTAACAGATACAACTCTTGATCAATAATAGACAAAAAAGTGAAATCATTCATTAAATAATGTTTTCACTTTTTTTATTTTTCATATATTGGCTTAGATGTTTTTAAATAACTATGAGATGGGTCTAATGGATTAGTCGTTTTTCCTAAAAATAAACATTCCTAACATAAATGCGATAAATGTAATGTAACCAGCAACTATACCAGCAATATAGCGATTTTCGTAATGAATATAATTCTCTAATATTGTAATGATAATCGCAGAAAGAGCAGAACCAAAAAAAGCTTGAGAAATAGTCATTTTTCCTTTTAAATGTTTTTTCATAAAAATTTCCCCTCTTAAAATTGCTAGTATATTATTCTATTTAATTGATGGATAAACCTTTTTTATCAAGACTATACAGCCATTAAGACCAATTAAAATCAAAGGAATAAACTTAAGAAACTCCAATCTACCCACTACCTTTTCCAACACTTCCTGCAATATTTTAGGACATTCATTAATATATTTACCTTGTAGAGTTTATAGGGGGGATTATATGCCGGATTTTGTACAAACTGCCAATTTTGAGCATTCTTTCTGGTTACATGTGTTAAGGGATCATTCTCAATTTATATTGGATGCTTTACCGTCTAAGCAAGAGGAAGAAATTAAGATTGCACAATCATTTTACGTAATTTTTAATAATTTATTTTCTAGGGTAAATAACAATGAAAATATGAGCGAGATTACAATTCAAGCAGAAAAAAGTGCTTTAGCGCTACGCGATTTTAAACTTTCATTGCTTACGAAACATATTACTGACGCTAATTTTACGATTTACTTAACACCTACATTTTTAAATCATATGGTTAGTGAATTGGAAGAATATTTATTAGTACTATCCTACTTAAAACAAAGTCAAACCCCACCTGTCTTCAATGAACTTCATCATCATTTATTATGGGTACTAGATGCGGCAGGTCATGCTGATGCCATTTATACGAATCTCGATGGTACAGAAAAAATGCTAAGAAAGAAAAGTCATGAATTCACAAAGCATTTTGAACACTTCTATCTTAAAGCAGTAGAACTCACCGGATATTTACGTACTAAACTAAGTACATTTCCTGCATTAAAAAGAATGAACCAAGACGTAAAATTAGAAATTCAGCTATTTCAAATATTTCTAAAAGAAATTGAAGAATTAGATATTTCAAGCCAAATGTTGAGTAACTTTTCCGCTTTAATGGCAGATCATATGTACAGAGAAGAAATGTATTTCTTAAAAAAATTAGAAGAATCTTCATCAATTAATAATTAATTTTATGAAAAATAAAGCACTCTATTTAACACGTAATATGCTGTGTTAAATAGAGTGCTCTTTTACTTTAATTAAACTATTGTTTTATTGAAATCCAGTTATTTTTAATTACTTTTATGACTGCATTTAAACGATCTGGAACGTCTAATTTCATTAAAATATTGGCAACGTGATTTTTGACTGTTTTATTCGAAATAAATAATTCCTTACCAATTTGGATATTCGAAAATCCCTTTACTAAAAGGTGAAGTATTTCGTATTCTCTATTTGTAAGTAGCTCTTTAATATATGAATCATTGGGCGGCATAAAATGGATTGAATTATCCTTAAGAAACTTGTATTCTTTTATCAATTCATTCGTAAAGCGATTGTCTACCATGAATTGTCCACCCTGCACTAGCTTAACAGTATTCACTAAATATGCCTCGTCAACATCTGTTAAACAAATACCTTTTACTCCTACTTTCAATAAACGATCTATTTCATAAAAGTCTAAAGAGTTTTTAATGGTAATAATTTTCGAAGAATCATCATGTAACATAATATTTCTTGCATACTTTACCATTTCTTCTCCCGAAACTTGAGTTATAAGAATTGAATTACTTACTTCCTGGAAAGAAAAACTATCTTCTAAATTAATTTTAATAGCATTTATTCGATTAAATTCTAATATTGTACGAATACCCGCAACGAAAAGCGAATTTTCAACAAAAATAACAGTATTATTATTTCTTGGATGATTTGGAACTAATTTTGCTAACATTACTGCCACCTCCAATTTGCAAATTTTTTATAGCAACATTTGTATTGTACATATTTGAATTGATTAAATAAATTTAATATTTTTGAAATTAAAGTTAAGTACTTCTTAAACAAAAGATTATTGTTATTAAAATTTAAACTAAATCGTTAAAATAAATGATTCAAAAACTTACGGTCTTATATTATGATATCTATGTACAGATATTTTTTATTACTATAATGTTCCCAAGGAAATATTTTACTTTGCACCGTTTCAACTTCTTGCTTTTTTAGTAAAAAGAGATTTTTTACAAAATCCAAGAATTATTTTAATAATATAAATTTAACTATGCACAAGATTTTCCAGTAAAAAAGGTGTATCATTAAACTGTTTTCTTATCTTAAGTGTTCCTTCATACTGCATCCACAATATAATTTTATTAGCTCCTCAAATTAATGAAATTACTAAATTTTAACCAACGATGTCCACGATCTTTTAAGTTTTTATGTTCTTAAATTACTACATGTATTAGAATTTTTTATTATTAGGAGATTACTATGAATTTCGAACAATTAGAGTATATTGTTTATGTAGCAAATGAAAAATCAATATCTAAAGCTGCCGAAAGGTTATATATCTCTACATCAGCTATAAGCCAATCTATTTCACAACTAGAAAGAGAATTAAATATAACAATATTTAATCGTTCAAGGATAGGAACTACTCCTACACCTGAAGGAAATATTGTAATAATGAAAGCAATAAATATATTATCGAATATTAAGCAATTAAACGAGGAACTTTTTAACTTAAATATTAAAAAGGAAAAACAGTTAAAAATCGTTGCAGCAACAGCATTTTTTGATATTTTTCAAGAAGCAGTAACAAACTTCAATTTAGAAAATCCTCAAATCTCCATTGACGTAGAGGAAATGCTTCAAGAACAGTTACTAAAAAGTTTTAATCCAGATCGTTACGATGTTGGTTTCCTACCAATAGAGAAAGAAGAATTAGATAAATATCCAAAATTGGGTAAAAAGTTAATCAGTAGAGCTAGAGTAGGTATAGTAGTTGGAAAGAATTCTAAATTATTCAATTATGAATATGTAACACCTGCAGATTTAAATAATGAGAAAATAGTAATATTAAAAAATACAAAAAATGGGATAGTTAAAAAGTTTTCAAAATGTATTACTAATCATGTTATCTTAACTACAAATAATCCTAGACTACTATTAAACGTTGTAAAGGAAAGTGCTGGTTTTTCTTTTATTCATGAGTTTACGGTAAAAAACTACCCAACATTTCGTAATGATGAACTCAAGGTAATACCGATTACATATACTGATGAAACGAATTACATCTATCAGGATATATGGGCTATTTATTCGCGAGAACATGGACTATCAAGTTCATCCAGTGAGATTATTAAACACATATTATTTCAGTTAAATAAATAATGAAAAGGAATAGGAACAATCCACAAAAAGGCTTTCTATTCCTTTTTCATATTATTCATAAGTAACAAATGCAATCTGAACAGATATAATTTATAATAAATAAAAAGTTTTCATGATTTCTTTAGGAGGTGATCTATTATGACAAATACTGTTAGTTTGTCAGATAAATCAACATCCCATGCAAAGCCTAGATTTAGAAAGGCGATACTTTGCATGGGTAGGTTTCACTAATCGCCCAAGTAAGCAGTTCTGATTCAAAGGCTTTGCACCTTATTTACTAATTAAGAATAAGGGGCTGCAAAGATGGCATATATAAAAGCAACTGCTATTTTACCTGAAAAGTTATTATTGGAAATACAAAAATACGTACAGGGAGAAACACTTTATATTCCAAAATCTGAAAAAGTTCACAAAAAATGGGGCTCACGTTCAGGTACAAGAAAGCTAATTGATAATAGAAATAAAGCAATTAAAGAAGCATTTAAAAATGGTCAATCAATTGAGCAATTAGCAAAAGAATATTTTCTCTCCATCGAAACGATAAAAAAAATTGTATATACTAAATAAATAAAAAACACTGATAACCTCATCAGTGTTTTTTCACGCAGTTGAAAAACATCCTTATCAATTAATTACAAAAGTTTCGTAAAAGGAGTTTAGTGAGGTTGATTTCCACTACAGGATGCTCGCTTTCCATGGAGCGAGACCAGAGCCTCTTCGGCAAGCCTTTGGGGTCTTTAGCCTTCCCGCTTATCCCATAGGAGNNAGGAGTCGAGCACCCCTTTCGTTCCAATCAACTTATTCATCAAAAAAATGATTACACTAAAAACCTAATCTTATATCCTTTACTTAAAGTATCATCACAGCTTGTTAATCAGTATATATTTTTAACTTCTTAAGAAGAGACAATTACTAGAGTTTGTTGCTATGATAAAACCGCTTAAACATGTTAACATTAAAATCAATATTAGAACATCAAAAAATGAATTCAATAAGATTCTCTTAATATACGTTTGACAATTTTATATTTCAACACCTGAAAAAACACTGGTTACCTCATCACGTTTTTTATGGCAACTTTGTTTCTTACATAAACTCAACATATATAAATTCACTTTTTTGATGTAAATTAAAGATGTTGAGTTATAAATCAAACTTTCCTTTCAAATTAGGAGTGATATAAATGAACCCTTTTATTAGAACAGAACAATATAATTTTATTAGACATCAACTTCAAGTCTTAACAAATGGACATTCTACAGTAAATGATAAAACTGTGTTAAATGCTTTACATTCACTAGTTAATGATAAAATTCTAAGTTTATTTCCTGAACTAACTGAAGATCAACATATACTCTTCAGTCCAATTAGCACAATTAAAAATTCTGATCAAGCAGATGTTTTACTGAACAAACTAAAGCCTTATATAATACCTTTTAAAGAAGTATCAGAACAATCCATCAAAAAGCTATTTCCTAAAGCAAAAAAATTAAAGCTTCCCTTATTACAAAATATCGATTTAGTTGAGACAACATATATTGGATGGGATGACTTAGGCTCTAATTCAAAGTTTATTGTCACCTATTTAAATGACAAACTAATTGGTTTACAAGGTACTTTTAATCCTATGAAAAAAAGAGGCAACTGTACAATATGTAATAAATACGGTGACTTAGGATTATTCATGACAAAAACAAAAGGAAAAATTGAAGGTACTTTTACACAAAGAGGAAATTACATTTGCAAAGATAGCCAAATATGTAATCAAAATATTATGTCGCTAGATAAACTGCATGATTTTATTATGTTGGTTAAATAGTAAAAACTAAAAAAATCGCTTAGTGCTACAAACTAAGCGATTTTTCTATTATTTATCATTTATTCTACATTAGTATCTGTTGATTTCTCTTTAGAGAGAAACCAACCACCTAAAGCGATTAATAGCATGACTGACCAGAAAATCGTATTCCAGATTGGTCCTTCAACGAAATGATGTGAAACAATGTGTAGAGAAGGATGTGCCAAAGTATGCATTAGTAGTTTAACCCCTACCCATCCAACTAAAAGCATAGCTGCTGTTTCTAATCTAGGACGTGTTGTCAGTAATTTAACAAAAATACCTGCCGCAAAACGAATGACGATTAAACCTGCAATTGCTCCAATAACAATGATTATAAATTTCGCACCATCCATGCCACCTATATTACCCATTTTTGAATTAGGCAGATCAATTACTAGCGCTACTGCTGCTAAAATAGAATCAATTGCAAATGCAATGTCTGCTAATGATATTTGAGCAACTGTCAAACCAAAGCTTTTTCCTTTTTTTCCTTTATCATCATCATGCTTTTTAAATAAATGCTTTAATGCGATGAAAATTAAATAAGCCGCTCCGATTGCTTGAACCTGCCATACATTAAAAAGAAATGAAATAATAAAAATGGCACCGATTCGAAAAATAAAAGCTAAAAGTAAACCAATATTGATCGCTTTCTTTTGTTGTTCCTCAGGTAAATGTTTTGCCATAACAGCAAGTACTAGTGCATTATCGGCCGATAATAAACCTTCTAATAAAATTAGAATAATTAATACCCAACCGTACTCTAATAACAAAGATAGTTCCATTTTTTCCCCCTATTTAATTTACTTTTAACTTATTTTTAACCACTTTTTAATTATATTCCCATTTTTATAAATTACTTATCCAAATTATTGAATATTCTAGTACAATTTTCACCATTTACACTTTTATCAGCTTCAAAAAAGTTGACTTAGTCAACTTTTTTCATTTATATTATTAGTAATCTAAAATTTCAGAATATTAAAGGTGGGGAAAATATGAATTATGTAGAAAAAATACGCAAATTTAACAGACATTATGCTAATGTATTGGGAAAAATTGATCAAGAAATCTATAATCACCCTTTTCCATTAACCGAAGCCAGAATCATAACAGAAATCAACGAAAACCACGGATGTACTGCCACAGATATTATCGAAAAACTCGGCATTGATCGTGGTTATTTAAGCCGTATTATTCAACGATTCGATGACGAAAACATCATTTCAAAAATCCAATCTCCTGAAGATAAACGTCAATATACTCTTCATTTAACAGCAAAAGGAAACGAAATCTATAATAAATTGGTTAATGATGCGAACATTGGAGTAAAAAGTATGATTCAAAGCCTTTCTACTCCTGAAGTAAAAGAGCTAGTAAAATCAATGGAAACAATTGAAACCATTTTCTCATTAACTCAGGCACCTATTCCTGAAATATCAATTCGACCATTTAAACCTGGCGATCTTGGGTATGTCTCATATATTCATGGAAAGATTTATAGTACAACCTACCAATTTGGACGTGTATTTGAATATTATGTAATGAAAGGATTAAGCGAATTTTTATTGAATCCTAACGGAGGAGAACTATGGGTCGCAGAAGTAAATGGAGATATCGTCGGATCAATTGCTATTACGAAGACAAATGAGTCAGTAGCACAGCTTAGATGGTTTGTATTAGATGAAAAATACCAAGGTTTAGGTATCGGTAAAAAGCTAATCGAAACAGCACTCAACTTCTGTAAGGACAATCAATTCGAACATGTATTTTTATGGACTGTAAGCACATTAGAGACCGCACGTTATCTTTATAAAAAATATAACTTTACTTTAACTGAAGAGAAGCCTAACTTCGAATGGACTGGATCTGAGTTAATTGAGGAACGATGGGATTTAGTGCTATCATAAAAAAATCAGACCTTTTCTAAATTATAGAATATCTTATAGATTTATAAGACGGAGAAATAATGAAGAACAAATTGATAAAAAGTATAAAAATATTTTCAATCATTGCAGTGGTCATAACAGTAATATCTTTAGCTGGCTATTATACTTTAGATTATTTATTTGGAGATATGTGTGGAAACGAAATTACCCATAGGGAAGTTTCTCCTAAAGGTGATAAGGTAGCTTATATTTTCCAAAGAGATTGCGGTGCTACAACTGGATTTTCGTATCACTTATCGATAATGGATTCGGATCAGAAGCTAGCGAATAAATCAGGAAATACATTTGTTTCAGACGATTTATTTCAAATAAATTGGATAAATAATAAGAAAATTCAAGTTAATTATCCAAAGTCCACTAAGACGTACGAAATGGATCGACACGTGAACGGGACGAAAATTGTCTATGTGGGAAAATAAACACCGCTATTTTTCCAATAATAAAAAAGCATCTAATTTGATACTCTCAGTATGTAGTCAAAGCACAAAATTATCAGACTGATTGCAACAGCTTGTCTTTCCGCCGCTCTTTTTACTTTCATAAACAAAACATTTTTAAAGAAGGTCAGTCCATTAATTTAATTTATGGATTGACCTTCTTTTTTTAACCATTTATTTTAATTTACCTAATTCATCAATAAATGCTGGTTTTTTAACGTATTTTTGTTTAAAGTCACTAATAATATTCTGAGCGTATTGGCTACCAAAAATTTTATTAAACTCTACGA
Source organism: Bacillus sp. AFS088145 (assembly GCF_002564465.1). Classification (GTDB taxonomy): domain Bacteria; phylum Bacillota; class Bacilli; order Bacillales; family Bacillaceae_G; genus Gottfriedia. The sequence goes on from NZ_NUUX01000015.1 coordinate 47,164, forward strand.
TTGTTTTACAAACTTTTTTATACATTTTCCGTTCAGTTGCTTGTCCTGCTTCTACTTCAATTAGTTTTGCATAGATTTCTCTTGTTTCTTCCAAATATTCTTCTACTAAATGCGGATAAAGTTTTTTAATTGAAGAAATATGAGATTTACAATATTGAAGCACCTCAAAATAATCGTTCGATTGAATTAAGTTATCAATCGCTTTTTCTCTAAATTCACTTTTTGCAGCATTGAAAAATTAAGAAACAAACTTGAAAATAATAAATGATTTTACCATTTAAACTTTTCATATAAAATAAATTTGTAAGTGTAGTTTTATATGGTTCAAATTCTTTGTCCCCACTTAACGGAGAAAAAGAAGAAGATAAGTTTCTACCTAGAAATCCTTCTAAATCCATTTCCAAATCATTTCTATAAACCTTTGTTTCATAAATCCCATTTTTAAAAAATTGGTTAGTAACATCGGGCGTATCTTCTATTCCACCACTAAACCCTTTAAACTTAGGACAAGTTTCTTTGCATACCTTCTGCAATTCAATCATTATTGGACTTAATAAATCTTTACTATTCCAAACTAGAGATACTTTTGCATTCTCTTTTAGGATCCGTTTGCATTCTAACCGGAATTTTTCTTTATCAAACCAATGAAATGCTTGCGCTACCGTTATTAAATCAACACTATTATTTTTTAATGAAGTATTTTCAGCTGTTGCATTAATTGATTTATATTGATCGTATACCTTCAAACTCTTCTCAGAGATCCCTCGCATATCATCATTTGGTTCAATTGCTATAACAGTTAACTTTTTTTCAAGTAAAAGTTTCGTCAAAATACCCGTACCTGAACCAATGTCTGCAATAACACTCCCCTCACTTAAATGATTTTCTGAGAGTAAATAATTGATATATTCATTCGGATAACTTGGGCGAAACTTAGAATATAGATCTGCTTTACCAGTAAAGTTTTCAATCAATACAAAACACCTTCTTAAAAATGTTTAGTGTGTTAAATTTGATGAGCATGAAGTCTAGCAAAGATCCCATCTTCCTGTGATAGCAGTTCTGTATGCGTACCATCTTCAGCAATTCCTTCTTCAGTAATGACTAAAATTCGATCCGCTTTTTTAATTGTGCCTAATCGATGGGCAATAACTAATGTTGTTCGATCTTTTGATAAATCATTTAATGCCTCTTGAATAATTGCTTCTGTCTCTGTATCTAATGCTGAGGTAGCTTCATCTAATATTAGGATTGGTGGATTTTTCAAAAACATTCTAGCAATTGCTAATCGTTGTTTTTGTCCTCCTGAAAGCTTTAATCCTCTTTCTCCAATTTGAGTTTCATAACCATCAGGCAATGAAGCAATTAAATCAGTTAAATGGGCTTTTCTAGCAGCTTCTTCTATTTCTTCATCGGTTGCATTTAACTTACCGTAAGCTATATTTTCTTTTAATGTACCTGTAAATAAAAAGACATCCTGTTGTACAATTCCGATATTTGATCGCAATGATTCTTTCGTCATGTTGCGAATATCAATTCCATCAATTGTGATCGCACCGTTTAAAACATCATAAAATCTTGGAATTAATGAACAGATTGTTGTTTTCCCAGCTCCCGAAGGACCTACAAAGGCAATTGTTTTACCAGCCTCAATAGAGAAGGAAAGATCATTTAAGATTCTACGTTTGTTTTCGTAACCGAAAGAGACATTTTTGAACTTAATATCCCCTCTTAGATTAATTACTTCAATTGCATCAGGTGTATTTACAATGTCTGGCTCATTGTCAATCAATTCAGTAAAACGTTTAAAACCCGCCATACCCTTTGGATATAATTCAAGTAAAGCACTAATCTTATCAATCGGTTTAAATAAAATGTTTAAATATAATATAAACGCTACTAATTCTCCATACGTTAAAATTTTCGTAAAACTTAACCAAGCTCCAAAAACTAGAATAACAAGTGTCATTAATCGAGTAGATACATAGATTCCTAATAAATTCACGCTCATTACTTTATAAGCTTTTAGTTTCGTTTTACGGAAGTATTGGTTATTTTTATTAAATCGTTTCATTTCATATTGCTCATTCGTAAAAGATTGAACTACCCTTACGCCTGAAACACTATCTTCAACTTGCGCATTTACATTCGCAATATTTCCATACATTTTACTCCATGAATTATTCATTTTCATGTTTGAGTATGAAATCAACCATACTAAAAATGGAACGATTATAATTGCTACTAATGCAAGCTTCACATTAATTGCTAGCATAATCCAAAATGCTCCAATGAAGGTCATAATTGCAATAAATAAATCCTCAGGACCATGGTGTGCTAATTCACCAATATCCATTAAATCATTTGTAATACGGCTCATTATATGACCAGTCTTCGTATTATCAAAGAAACGAAAAGATTGACGTTGAACATGATTAAATAACTCACGACGCATATCAGTCTCAATATTAATACCAAGTTTATGTCCCCAATAATTCACAACAAATTGCATACCAGAACTTACTAAATAAAGTACTAAAAGTCCGATACTGATTGAGATAATTTTACTCCAGTTCCCTTCCGGAAGCAGTTTATCAATAAACCAAGATACTGCTAAAGGAAATCCAAGCTCCATTAACCCTACTAATATTGCACAGAAAAAGTCTATATAGAATAGCTTTTTGTGCGGACGATAATAACTAAAAAAACGTTTAATCAAAATAAGGCACCTCGAGTTCTATTAAATTTCTAGTTTGTTAGATGTTAATACCTTACCACATGTGATTTAAGCGTGCTATTATTTCAGAATTTTCCAACTAACCATTAAAAATATCACAAAACTGGATTTCATTAAACAAGTATAAAAGACAAATTGTCTCATATTTTAATAAAGTATGTACTAATTCATTTATCTCTTTAACTGTTGAAATGTCGAATTCTGCTTTTAAATATTTTGTAAATTCTAAATAAAATGTATATTATTTTCAACATTAGTGTGTTACGATTCAACTTGTGTATTACTGGATATTTTTACCATAAGGGAGGAAAACTTGAATGTCGTGGTTTACAAAATGGGCCTTTAATAATAAGGCCGCCATTACCTTTTTATCAGTTCTCATTTTATTAATTGGAGTAGTAAGTTACAAAAAGCTTCCAATGGAATTCCTACCTGCTGCAGACCAACCAATTGTATCTGTCATTGTTATGGGCCAAGGTACTGATTCGAAAACAATGGAGGATCAAGTAACTACTCCGATTGAAAGTTCTGTCTCTGGTGTGAAGGGTAAAAGTCATATTTATTCAAGCACAAGCAATGGTTTTTCAAAAATTGATGTATATTTTGAATCAGGAACAAATATGAAGGACGCTAAACAAGAAGTCCAAGAATCTTTAAATAAAGTCACACTACCTCAAAATGTTAGTAAACCTACAATTGTTCAATTAAACACTTCTATGATCCCTATCGCAGATGTTGCAATCACTTTCGAGGATGGATTAAGTCCGAATAATATTGATTTTGCAAACAAAAAAGTTATTCCATATTTCAAAGACATCAAAGGCGTAGCTGACGTTCAAACATACGGTACAGAAAAATCTTTTGTTTCTGTAAAAATCGATAATGCGAAGCTTGCACAGAATAAAGTATCACTAGAAACTGTCATGGGTATTATTCGCGGCCAAAATTCTGCAGTTTCAGTTGGTGAAGGTATTATAAATGATAAAACTAGTAATATTAAGGTTGTTGGGAATTTAGACAATATAGACAAAGTAAAGAGCCTTATGGTGGCTGATCATGTTAAATTGGCTGATATCGCAACTGTTGAAGTGAAAAAGCCAGCAAACAATCTAACAAGAATCAACGGAAAAGACGGATTATTATTAATCGTCACGAAGGATAGTAATTCTAATGCAGTTAGTATTACAAAAGATGTAAGAGAAGCTACTAAACACTTAAATAAAAAATATAAAAATATGAATTCAGATGTCATGGTCGCAACCTCAGATATGGTTAAAACTTCTGTACATGCAATGATTAAGGAAGTTTTACTTGGTGCATTATTTGCTACGATTGTCATCATGTTATTCTTAAGAAATGTGCGTTCAACACTAATTACCATTGTTTCAATTCCGCTATCGCTATGTTTAACATTATTTTTACTTGCAGAGTCTGGCATTACATTGAATGTTTTAACACTCGGTGGAGTAGCAGTAGCAGTTGGACGATTAGTTGATGATAGTATTGTAGTTATTGAGAATATTTTTAGAAAAACTCAATCAGAGAAATTTTCAGTTCAGATGATTATTGACGCTACGAAAGAAGTCGGCAGTGCAATCACAGCCTCTACTTTAACGACTGTAGCTGTATTTTTACCAATAGGAATAATTAGCACGGGGCTTAAAGATTTCATGCTTCCATTTGCTTTAACCATTACTTACTCTTTATTAGCTTCATTATTTGTCGCATTGACGGTCGTTCCATTATTAAGTGCATTCTTCCTTAAAAAGGCTAAACTAAAAGCTCATAATCCTTCAGTACGATATAAAAAAGTTCTCACTTGGTCATTGAATCATAAATGGGTGATAGTAGTCGTTTCATTTTTATTATTCGTCGGCTCAATTGGTACTTATTTCGCTATGCCAAAAGGTGCGACAGATAATTCTTCTTCAGACTTTGTTCAAACAACTTTAACGTATCCAAGTGATACACCAGTCGAAAAAGTAAAAGAAAACACTCTTAAACTAGAAAAGTATATTCTAAAACAAAAAGGTATAAAAGGAGTTTACACTCAATTAGGCAGTACAGCTGATGCTGCAAAATATGGAGATGTCCGCTCTTCTACCCAAGCTGTCTATTTAATTACATTAGATGATAAAAAACTTACTGATCAAGTCGTAAAAAAAATCAATACGCAAAAATCTAACTATGCGGATGCAGAATTAAGTACGATGGCATCTAGTTTATTTGGAGGTTCTAAAACTCAAATTACGATCGATGTTGTCGGAAATAATTTAAATGATTTAGAGAATACCGCAAGTGAAATTAAAAATAAGATTAAAAATATTGATGGAGTTAAGAAGGTAACAACAAATGAGGAAGATAAAAAAACTGTTTATTCATTAGAGGTTGACCCTTCAAAAGGTAATGCTGAGCAACTATCGCAACAGTTATTTGTTATGTTGAATCGAACTCCACTTGGAACAGTTACAATTGATCAACAACCAACTGATGTTTATCTTGAACCAATATTAGAACCTAAAACTCCTGAGGATATAAAATCAGTACCGATACTGACTAAAACTGGAATGATTCCAGTATCATCAGTAGCTACATTAAAAGTAGAAGAAAAGTCTACTAATCTATATCATAAAGATGGCGATCCGTATTTAAGTATATCTGCCGAAGTAAAACCAGATAAACTTTCAAAAATTAATGCAGATTTAAATAAAGTTGTTTTTGGAGATAAAAAATCAAAAGGCATGAAAATTGCCGATGGTGTAAATGTATACATTGGTGGTGCCCTTGCACAACAATCACAAGATTTCTCAGATTTATATATGATCATGCTTGTCTCAATCGGATTAGTTTTCCTAATCATGATTATTACATTTAAAACATTCCGTGCACCAATTGCTATACTATGTTCTTTACCTTTAGCGGCGATTGGAGCTGTGCTTGGATTAATGATAAGTCGTATATCCGTTGAACCAACAGCACTATTAGGAGCACTGATGCTCATCGGAATTGTCGTGACAAACGCAATTGTATTACTAGATCGAGTAAAACAAAAAGAAAAACAAATGATTCTTCGTGAAGCAATTATCGATGCTGCAGTAACTCGTATTCGACCAATTCTTATGACGGCTGTTGCTACAATTTGTGCAATGCTACCATTACTATTCAAAAAAGCTGAAACCGGTAGCCTTGTATCCCAAAGCCTTGCAGTTGTCGTAATTGGTGGATTAACTGTTTCAACATTATTAACACTAATTGTTATCCCTGTTATTTATGAGTTACTTTATTTTAGAAAATCTAGAAAACAACGTAGACAACAAGATACTAGTAAGCCAGTAAGTTTGTAAATAAATAAATAAGGGATATCTCGATGTTTTTGAGATATCCCATTTTTTTGGTTAGAAATCTGTCACAAACACTTTGCGTACTTAATTCAAATAAAAACAGGAAACACAAGGAAAATGAATTAACCTTGTGTTTCTTGTTTTTCCCCATCAACTTCCTGGAGGTTTTGGATCATCTTCCTTCTTATTGGATGCGTAAATTTCATTGTTTGACGAATGATGACTTTGAATAGTATTTATTCCTACACTCACCAGCACAGTAATAATTAGGGAAAGAGCGATAAGTTTAATCTTCTTTTTCATCTGAGAACTCCTGTATTATGTGTCTTTTTCATTTGATGTAAACTGATTTGTAAATACTTATTAGCTAAAAGTGGATCACCTTGTCTTTGGTAATACTCGGCAATTCGTTCACTGTATTCATAAACCTTCATTCGATTACCGTGTTTCTCCATAATTGGTAAGCCGTCTGCCATTAAATACCGAATTAGTGCCTTCTCTTCATTTTTTGCTTCAAAATATAATACTCGTAATTTCACATATTCTAATCTTGTTGTATCTTGAAATGACTCTAGTTCATTTTCTAACATATTCATAACTTGTTCATTTTTTTGTAGCTTTAGCAAATGAGTAGCAATATTTCCTAATGTAAGGTAATAACTCTCAGTATATTTCTCTATTAACGCAAGTGATTTATAATAACACTCCAACGCTTTTTCTGAAAAATTTTGAGTACCATATAAAAAACCTAAATTATGCCAGGCCATTTCTTCAATTGTTGTGTTTTGAATTAATTCTGCATCATCTAGTATTTCTTTTAATAAATTTTCTGCTCTTTCATATTCACCTGTTTCAGTTAAATGGATTGATAAAATTGTTTTCACATCTAACATTCTAATAATATTATTCCTTTTTTTGAAAACTTCTAGAGCCTTATTACCGAAAAAGATCGCTAATGCAGATTGTCCTAATCTACAATGCATTAAGGATTTTAAATAATAATATTCAGTTATGTCATCCCGGTACAATTTCCTTAAATCTTTTACGTCTTCTAGTAAGTCTAAAGATTTAATAAAATTATTCCTTTTATGATTAAAAATTGCATTTAATACATTCCAAACAAATAGTTCAAACTCAGAAAACATCTTCGTATTTTGACCTATTTTTTCAATTAATTGCTCTGCCAAATCGACTTGATTTAAAAATAAAGTATACCTTAGCATGTATAATTCATATACATAAAGCAATTCCGTATACTGGACGAACTCCTTGTATTCCGTGAGGTCTTGATAGAGTGTATTTGCTTTTTTATGATGCAGTCGTTCAATTGCGTCATAGAACTCCTGTAGTTTTATTTTAATATGATTAACTTTATTTTTTTCATCTTCAACTGATATACCTAACTTCATACACAATAAGTTTAAAGTTTCGATATTAACCTCTTTTGAGTTGTTCTCAATCTTACTTAAATGAGAAATTGAACAAATTCCATCACAGAGTTGCTCTTGTGTCATCTGTTGTTTTTTTCGATGGTAATTAATAATTTTTCCAATTTTCATAGGTATTTTCCTTAAATATTATTTTAATATTATTAATATTCATTATAGTGTAAAACTACTCCTATTTCATCTTACATTTTTTCCCATTATTATAAAACTCTAATTATATATATACCAAAAAAAAGCATAGAGTCTAATTCAGACTCTATGCTAGTAATTATATTATCCTATAATAAATCAATCTCTTTTGGTAGTTTAACAGTAGATAAAATTAGCGTCTCCTTTACTCGATCTTTAGCATAAGAAGAATTATTTAGTATCTCGTGATCAAGATAACCAGGATGACACATGACTTCAACAGATTGACCGTCCTGAACCCGTGTTAATATCTTTTCAAAATAATCATCTGTCACGCCTTCCCCGTAGAAATCATGAAGAAAAACATCCGTAAAAGGAGCGACTCCTTGTAAAGCATTTTCAGAAATGCGTCTCGCACTTAAATTATATTTTTGAGCTAACTTCTGTACGACCGGTAAAAACTCAGGTATGGAATGAACATGGTGGTGGCTATCAAAATGAGTTGGTTTTAATCCCGATTCTAAGAATTTTTCTATTTGTGCAGTCCATTCTCTTTCTAATTCTTCTAGCGATATATTTTTATCTTCAAAGAACTCATGTCTACTTTTAAAATTACCATTTTCATTAACAAGTGTTGGCACATTATTTAATAGTGGCTTTCCACAAGTTAAAACAAGATGGATCCCTACTTGAAAGCTAGGATTTTCTTTTGCTAGATTTATAGCGTGACTTACTCCAGGCATATTCATCATCATCGTAGCTGAGTTAACAACTCCATTTTTATGTGCATCAATTATTCCATAATTAATTCCCCTTGAATAACCAAAATCGTCTGCATTCACAATTAATTTAATCATTTAACTTTCACCTCTTTAAAAAATTGAGGTAAATATTTTTTATGTGCTTCTAGCATTTCATCAACAATTTCCTTAGCAACTTTATCTGATGCAACTAACGGGTTAATCGTTAACGCTAGAATGGCCAGATCATAATCACCAGTTACCGCTGCTTCACAAGCCACTCTTTCAAATGATTTGATTTGTTGAACGAGCCCTCTTACAGATACCGGTAGATCCCCCATTACGATTGGTTTTGGCCCATCCTTTGTGATGACACAGCTAACCTCTACTGCTGAATCATTAGGAATACTAGCAATGGAACCATTATTCATTGTATTAACTGGTTGAATATCACCTTTATCATTATAAATAGAAGAAATTAAGCGAACCGCTGCATCACTATAATAAGCCCCGCCTCGTTTTTCGAGCTGAGGTGGTTTGATTGATAGATTTGGATCTTTATAAAGTTCAAAAAGATCGTCCTCTAATTTTTTAACAACTTCAGCACGAGTCCCTACCGTTTCGGCATTTTTAATATCCTTTTCAACCATTTCACGCGTTTTATAATAATAGTTATGATATGGACAAGGAAGTGCGTTTAAAGCACGAAGAAACTCAGGTTCCCATCCATATCCTTGAATATTCTTAACAAAACTAGAGTTTTCCGGATTCGTTAATAATTCAATAACTTGATCTTTTACACTTTCACCGTCAACAAACACATCTAACCCATAAACCATATGATTTAATCCAGCAAAATCAATCCGTACACGAGAATGCGCGACATTTAATAATTTAGCAATTCCCATTTCCATTCCGATTGGGACATTACATAAACCAACTACTTTTCGATGGTCTGTATAACGCAGTACCGCCTCAGTAACCATACCAGCAGGATTCGTAAAATTAACTAACCACGCATTTGGACAAAGATCCCTCATATCTTTTACAATATCTAAAATTACTGGAATTGTTCGCAATCCTTTAAATAACCCTCCTGGTCCATTTGTTTCCTGACCAAGTACGCCATATTTTAAAGGTATTCTTTCATCCTTTGCCCTTGCATCCAACAAACCAACGCGGAATTGAGTAGTAACAAAGTCAGCGTCTTTAAGTGCCTCTTTTCGATCAAGTGTCAAATGAACTTCTACAGGAAGACCTGCCTTTTGAAACATTCGTTTTGCTAATTGACCAACAATCTCTAATTTCTCTTTGCCTTCTTCTACATCTACAAGCCATAGCTCTCGCAATGGAAGCTCATTGTACCGCTTAATAAAACCTTCTACTAACTCTGGAGTATAACTAGAGCCTCCACCAATTGTCGCAATTTTAATTGATTTACTCATCCTATGTACCTCCTTTTATTGGTTGCTTACCTCTTGCCGCAGTTCAATAATCTCCCTTGCTAAATCTTTGAGCGTCATTGCTGTCATTAAATGATCTTGTGCATGAATTAATAGAATTGGCGTATCAAAATCTTCTCCACCAGCCTCTGCCTGAATCAATTGAGTTTGAAAGCGATGTGCTTGACTAAACTCGCGATCTGCCTCTGCAAGCTTCTCAAAAGCTAGCTCAAAATTTTTTTCTTTTGCTGCATAGATTCCCTCCATTGAAAGACTTCTAGCATTTCCACTATGCAAGATTAACTGAAAGGAAAGGTTGTACAATTCTTCTTTTGTCACTAGAATCACACCCCTTACAAGAATTTAAGAAAACAATACCAAGAGCTTGCCTATAGGCAAGCTTCCAGTGTGTTTACGCACAATCAAAACTCTAAGTACCCAGACTAATTGAAAGCGCTTATCTTTCGAGGCGCGCAGTCTGATGAGGAGCGGAGTTACCATTAGCGGTAATGAGCATCCTCATCAGACGAAGCAACGAAGAAAGCGAGCGCTTAGCGGGGAGTCTGGGCAAGCCCCTCTTTGCATTTCTTATTTAGGTGAGCCTTGTTCAGTTTGTAAATTTTGTTTATCCCACATTCTAAAGAATGGGAAGTAAATTAAGAATGCTACAACAAGATTAATCAATTGCATTGCAGAACCTCTCCAGTTACCACCAGTTGCTAGCCAACCGCCGATAATTGGTGGAGTCGTCCAAGGAATTGCAATACCATGTGTTTTTGGAGCAAATCCCGTTTTCATTCCTATATATGTGGTTACAACAAGTACTAATGGCGTTAGAATAAATGGAACTAAAAGCAATGGATTCATTACTACAGGCGCACCGAACGTAATTGGTTCATTAATATTGAAAATACCAGGTCCAATCGATAGCCTTCCTAGTTGTTTTGCATGCTGACTCTTTGCAAATAATAGCATCATAAGTGCAAAACAAATTGTTGCACCAGAACCACCCATGTAGATGAAGATATCAAAGAATTGTTGTGTAACGACATTTGGCATTGCATGATGAGCTTGAAGTGCTAAACGGTTTGCATCAGTTGCTGCTAACCATACTGGGCCCATTACACCACCAACAATTGCCGCACCGTGTAAACCAACTGACCATAATAATTGAATTAATAATACAGCAATTAACGCGCCAGCTAATGATCCACCAAGTCTACTAAGTGGATCTTGTAATAGATCCCCAACGACATTGTGTAAAGTTTCATAGTGTGTATGTTCAATTAATAAACGAATAATCCATACTAAAAGAATAACTAGAAATGCAGGGAATAATGCAACGAATGATTTACTTACACTAGGTGGTACACCATCCGGCATCTTAATAACAAAATTCCTTTGAATTACCCATCTATAAATTTCAGTTGAGAATAACGCGATTATAATAGCAACAAACAGACCCTTACTTCCTAAAAATGCCATAGGGAGTACTCCGCCTACTTTAATAGCAGCAGTTGCCCCATCTGGCGTAAACATTGTGAAGTATGGTGTTGATAAAATAAATGAAGCAATCGAGATCGCACCAGCATTCAATGCATCTACTTTGTAATGTTCAGCGAGTCGATATGCAATACCAAATCCTGCAATGAGCGCCATTATATCAAATGAAGCACTTACAGGATAAAGCAGCTTTATTTGCCAAGCTGCACCGAATGTTTTTGCCATAAAATCTGGATATCCGTCAAACGGTAAGAAGCCTAAGATTAAGAAAATCGAACCGACAATAATAAGAGGCAGTGTTAAAATAATTCCATCACGTAATGCTTGCAAGTGTTTTTGACCTGCAATTTTACCAGCAACAGGCATTACTTTCTCTTCTAACATTTGAGTAAAGTTGGCCATCACGAATCACCCCTATATGAAATTATGAACCTATTAAATCGATTGCAAATTTCAGGACCTCTGCTCCTTTACACATCCCGTAATGAACCGGATTGATGGCATCAACTGGTATTCCTTTTTGTAAACCTTCTTTTTTTAATTGTGGGAGTAGATACCTTACTTGGGGACCTACAAGTAATACATCTGCTTGATCAAGATGATTTTTAACATCATTAGCACTCACTGCCCAAATCCTTGCATCGATTCCTTCAGATTTTGCAGCAGCTTCCATTTTTGTAACTAATAAACTTGTAGACATACCGGCAGCACAACATAATAATATGTTCATTTAATCCCCCTTTCTCTCTAAAGAAAACGCTTACAATGCAATTAAACTTCTACTTACAAGCAGACTCTATCCCTTACCTCTCTCCCTCTAGAATTTTAATCTCAAGAAATATATATTCACCGTTTTGGACATTAGGACAAATACAAAAAATATTTTTCCACTAATTGAACTCTATAAATTCCTACTCCTAAAGTCGCTTAAAATAAAGCTTTGTACAAGCCTAAAGTATGATAACTTGTCAGAATTAACTGGCAGGATTTTGTATTTAAACTATCTGAAAAAACTCTCGTATTTGTAATAAATAATGCATGTATTTTGAACTGAAATGCTAGTTTTCCATTTTTAAATCTAGTAAAAATGAAAAGGAAATGGTTCTAACTCAAACCATTTCCTTTTTTTATCTTCATTAATATTAGGAAAATCTTTAAAATTACATAGAGGACTTAAGTTACATACTTAGGTCCTCATCGTTAAAAAAGTATGGGCTTCAGTCGTAGTTTTCGACTAAGACATTCAATTTTTTAATCTGTTCTTCTACACCAGTATCCGCATTCACGAATATTTGATATGTGTCATTACCTCGTGTTCCTACAAATTCATAACAAAGTACTTCTTGATTCAATTTATTTAAAATGATCGCTTGGCGCTCTTCCATTATTTTTAAGTTTGAATTAATACTATTTCTAGCTTCTTCAACCGATCGTTTCGGCTTTGGAATCGTTCGTTTTGTATATGCTGCTAAATAATTTTTTGCTGAAAATCCTACAATACTTCCGTCATCAAGAGCAATCTTCATCGTAACTGATTCTGGATAGATTCTTACGCCGTCCTGTTTTGTTACGTATGTAAATACACCAATCGTATCATATTGCGAGCTTTCTGTTAGTTCCATATTGGAGAATTTATTACGTTCTAAAAATTTCAGACCGTTAATTGAAGCTTGATTTAAATCGATTTTTTGCGCTTTAATATCACGACTATCAATAACCCAGACTGGATATCCTCCCTTTTCAGTAATATCCATATAAACTTCACTATTTGTTTTTGGTTCCCTAATTTCTAAGCTATAATACCGATCTTCTAATTTTTCACCTGTAAGACTAACTTTTATTTGTGCGGTACTATTTAATTCAAGAAACTTTTTCGCAATGTCCTTCGCTTGCTCTGGCGTTATTTTTTTGCCTTTTACATTCGAAAGGCTAGCACGGTTTACTTTATAATTTGTCAGTGATGGGTCTGCATTGGCATCGGAATAGGTCATTACATTCCTTTCCACTGACTTGAATCCATCAATAATGACGTTATTTTTCGGATTTTGATCTTTTGCATAAGCAAGCTCTACATCCATCCAACGTAATTTATTCTCAAATACCATATGCTGAACTTTTCTAATCTCCCCTTGAATTTCAGCAGAGTTATCATATAACTTTTGCAGTGTTGCGTATTCATTTTGGGTCAAAGGTTCTTTATCTAAATCTCTTACTGCAGTTCGATAACTAAAATCACCAATATTTGTTAGAAATTCTTCCGTCTTATTAACTGGTAATAGTCTCAAAGGAAGTTGCCCTACGTTAGATCTAGCTTGAGAAGTTAGTCCCCATACTTCAACCAGCGCTGGAGAGAGAGATGACTTTGATTTCATTGCTAAAGTATCGCCAATTTTATCATGTAATAAATCTAATTCATAAGTTAGTTCATGAAATGCCCGTTGATAGTTGTTTTCTGCCTGGATATTGATTTCGTTTTTAGCCTTTTGCTCTGTATAACCCCAATATGATGTTCCGATAAGTCCAATTGCTAACACACCTATTGCAGCTTCCTTAATCACTTAAAACACTCCTTTCTTATCGGCAAAATATATGTCTACCAATTTGTTTTATTTGTGGTCTGCTCCAAATCCAAGCACTTGTCGCTGTGTCTGGATTAAAATAATAAAGTGCACTTTCACTCGGATCCCAACCATTTACAGCATCTAAAACAGCTTTTTTGGCCGTCTCATTTGGTGTTAAATAGATTTGTCCGTCAGATACAGCGGTAAATGCACCCGGCTCAAAAATAACACCTGACACAGTGTTTGGAAACGATGAATTGCTAACGCGATTCAGAATTACTGCAGCAACTGCTACTTGTCCGATATACGGTTCACCACGTGATTCACCATAAACTGCATTAGCCATTAGCTGAATATCATTTTGTGAATAACCATTTGGAACATTCGATCCAGCACCTGCATTTTCACCTTTTTCATATTTTGTAGCTTTTACGAGCATCGCTTTTGTCTTAGCTCCAACAACCCCATCGACAGGCATTCCGAAATTATTTTGGAAATTCCTAACCGCCCAATATGTGTTGTACCCAAACACACCATCGACCTTGCTAGTGTAATAACCGTTGTATTTTAACCGAGTCTGTAATTCAATAACATCTTCTCCTGTAGCACCCATTTGAAGTACTTGGCTTGTAAAAGCATTTACACTGTTAAGTTGAACATTACAAAAGAAACTAAAAAATACTATTAGTAATATTAAAGGACCTTTTAAGAAAACTAGTTTCCTCATCTCAAACCTCCTAAAGTATAATTATCTCTTTTTGTATTTTTTTCAAGAACCACCAATTTATGTAAATACTTTTAAAATGCAATAAGATTTCTTTCCAAAGTCTAAAAATAAGTCAGTTTTTCACCCAATAAAAAAGGGACCTTTTGGCCCCGTTTTTACTTTCTATTAAAGGTTATACCTTCTCCATATACTCGATCATAGATTACCCAATCCCAAATATCATTTGAATGATTTTGAAGTACCCAATCATACCATGAATGTTCAATCTGATCGTTTGTTAGAACTTTCATTAGAAGAGGTGCAATTTCGTAGGATTCTAATTTAAGATTTCCTTTTTCTAAAAATGGCTTCGAATAGTTTCTAATCTTGTCCATTGTATTTTTGTCATTACTCCAAATCCACATCGGTGTTTCATTATACCAATCTTCTCCTTCAATCTTCTCCACTGGTGCTCCCCAATGCTCGTATGTTGCCTTTTTATCGCCAAATGTTGGACGATGGTCACCATAAAAAAGGACAATTGTAGGATTCTTACGTTTTTTTATTTCTTGCCATACTGAAACAAGAGAATTGCCGCTTTTATAAATACCACTTGCATAACTCTCCACTTTTCCTTTTAACTCTTCATCCATCGGTACTCCACTAACTTTCATGTTCTCTTCAGGAAAATGGCCTTTTCGCCAGTCAAAATGATTTTGCATTGTCACAAAAAATACAAATTGGCTCCCTTTTTTATTCATTAATGATAATGCTTTTTTCGAGCTACACTCGTCTGATAAATAAGAACCAAATTTTTGGCAAGAAGATAAATCTGCCTCTGACAAGAACCGATTAAATCCTATGTTAGGATAAACTTCTTTTCGTTTGAAAAATGATGTTTTAAATGGATGAAGGGCTATTGTATCCATACCGAAGTGTCTAACATCATGAATGAAACTTGGTGAAAGTCTATTCCCCATTTTTCCTTCTTGGTATGGTGTCCGATCTTCGAATTTCCGTTTTAATTTTAGACTAGTTAATACTTCAAACTCCTCGTTAGCCGTCCGTCCTCCAAATGTATTACTTATTAGAGTTCCATGAATACCTTCATTTATAGAGCGAAGAGGTGCATTTGGATCAGTGTTCCATTTTAATTTCATGTCATCTAGCATACTGTATGCTTCACTTTGAATCACTAAAATATCTGGTAATTGTTTCGGTTTAGAAAGTGGTTTTAAAGAATTGATTTCTTTAATGACCTCATTTTTTACTTTATTAGTTACATTAGGTTCTCCACGTTTGCTATTTACATAAGTTACTAAAAATGCTGGATACATACCATATCTTTCAACACTAGTCTCGTAATTCCAAGGTATATATTGTACATTTGAGTTTTTAACAAAATAAGCATAGCCTTCTTTTGAACCAAATGTAAAAAAGACTCCAAGTAATACGATTAGTAAAAAACGTAGACTATTTTTCCTTGCAGAAGCATTTCTCCATTTTTTATAGGCAAAGAAAGTCCCTAAAAAAAGAAATGTTATGATTCCAATTAGCCCTCCCCATTTGAGAAGAAATGGAAGCTTTGAAAATTGTAAAAAAACGATTGGGTCACGTAGGAAAAATAAGTCACTTGGATGAAAAGGCTCTCCGGTATATTTTATTTTTTCTGATAGTGCATATGAAAAAATTCCAATTGAACCTACAATCGTGATTAAAATCCACCAAACATTAAAGCCTAGAGCAGAAAGTCCAATTACTAGTATTGAAACAACAACTGACACAATCACAAAGTTCCATTTAAAAAAATCCGTGATAATCCAATTCTGATAAAGATTCACATTGTTCTTCCACAAATAATTATGTGACCAAACAACAAGTAAATAGCTACAGACCAATCCGATTAGAATTGGTCCTAGCAAATTAAAACTCTTTTTAATCATGAAGAATCTACCCTTTACAAAATTATTATCATTAACTTTGTTTATTGTCGTTTTTACATTAATTTCTCATTTGGTAATGCTTCATCAAGTTGGTTGAATTGTTGAATTAATTTCTCCGTAACTAAAGATTCAAACACTTTAGTAGCACCTTCAATATCGCCAATCTCTGATTTGTATTTCGTTTCAAATCTACTTAGAATACTGCCTTCTTCAAAAATTCCCCATATATTATTCCCACTACCTTTGTAATCGCTCAACTTAGAAGGTAAGTATGGATTAATATTTTTATAATCCTTCGTAAACGCATCATTAACAATTAGACAATCGAATTTTGTTGTAAAATTTAAAAACTCTAAAAAGTTAACATATGGGTTTACTTTTATATGCTTTTCAATTACTTCTCCCGAAAGTTCATTTGCAAGTGACTTTGGATCTGAAGTGAAAACATGAAGTTTAATTTTATCCCTTAATTCAGGTTTCGTTAATTTAAGTCCTTCAATTATTTCATTTAATTTCCTCGTTTGATAAAACGCTCCAAAGTAACCTAGATTTACTTTATTCTCATCAATTCTATATTTACTTGCCTTAACGTGATAATATTGCTTCGGTAATGTCGGTTGATTACAAATTCTAGCTTTATTTAAAATGACTTCTTTCATTTCTTTCATTGGGAACATTTCTGACATGTATTTCAACTGATTTTCATTTGTAAAAACAATTTCATCTGCAAATGCATAAGCGATGTATTCACACCAAAAAAACATATTATGATTAAACGCTAGTGGGAATTTTTTTTTCTTTAAAAGAGCATTTACTTTTTTATAGAACCCTAAATCAATAATTGCTGACTTCCGTTCTTTTCCATGAATAT
The DNA here is from genome assembly GCF_002564465.1 of Bacillus sp. AFS088145. GTDB lineage: Bacteria > Bacillota > Bacilli > Bacillales > Bacillaceae_G > Gottfriedia. The sequence goes on from NZ_NUUX01000015.1 coordinate 64,585, forward strand.
CTAATAAGATTGGATCTGAGAATTCTGCAACCCATTTAACCTTTGGATTTTTTAATTTATATTCAAATGCTAAAAAGTGTGAAGCTGGCCAAAGTGCACGGCTATAAATTTTATGATATGTACCGTTTTTTCTTTCTTTTAACTTTATTTCCTTAAGAGATTTGTTAATAAATTCTTTCATTGACTTCCACTGTTTAAAACTACTAGTAGATGATATTTCCATGCGATTATTAATAAAACCATCGACCATTGCATTTTGTCGATAATCAATTTCCCTTACCTTCGACATATTATTATAAATTACATCAACTACTTCATTATTTTCGATAATACGCTTAGCCATTACAGTTCCACTTGTATCAACATATGGCGGAAAACAATAAGAAATAATTAAAGAACGCGTCTCTCCATTGTATAACTTAAAATAAGGAAAATAGACGAAACAATGTTTATTTACTTCTTCAACTACTTTTTCTCTCAATTCATTGCTATTGTTTATATACCTGTCTATAAATCCGTATTGAGCGTGAATTTTTCCTTTAATGAATTGTTGAATGGTAGGACTATTCGTTTCTCCTAGTAAAACATCAAGATGTTTCATTACTTCCAAACGTTCTTTTACATTAAATTCAAATGAATTTTTACGTCTAGAAACTGAATTATCTCTTAAAACTCGATAATAAATTGCCTGCTCTTCTAATGGTACAATCTTTAAGTGAAAATGATGCAAAGCAAATAATTTAGTAAAAAACACTACATCTTCTCCACTTTTTAAACCGAGTTCGTAGCGTTGGGTTTTTACTTTCTTTGTTGGTATTAATTTACAGGCATTCATTGTTAAAACACTATTTAAATCAGTATAAGTATAAACTTTCGTATCTAACGCTTTTTTAATTTGGGAGTTAACAGGATTATTAGGATTACTTTTCCCTTCTAGATCTACGTCCACAACTTGTGAAATGACAACAGATTCTTCATCAGCATGGTCGAATAGTCTTTCAAGAAAGTTAGGTGAAATGTAATCATCGTCATCCAAGAATGTAATGTATTTTTTTGATGCTTGTTGAATTCCCATATTTCTAGCAGCTGAAACACTAGCTTCTTCTGAATGAAGAATATTGAAATGATTAATATGATGTTCCTTAATGAAATTCATCAATATCTCTTCGGTAAGATCTTTTTCTCCATTGATAATAAAGATCACTTCAAAATATTTTGGTGATAAAGTTTGATTTTTTAATGATTCAATACATTTTTTTATCACTTTTTCACCTTTGTATGTCGGGATGATTACGCTTATACCGTTTATTAATTTTTTAAAATGATATTCTGAAAATATTAAGTCTTCCGGGATTTCCTTATTCATTCGTTGGTAAATTTCGATCTTAATTTTTTCAATTTCTTCTAATCTTTGCTGAATTTCAAATTTGTTCAAAACTTACTCACCAACCTCTTAACTTTCTAAAAAGCCATCTTTTAGCTTTCCAATAAAACTGAATTAATCTGCCAAGCTTAGAGTGCATTACTTTTCGATAACGTTCTTCCATTATTTGAATTTCATTCTCTAGCTTTTCAATATACTTTATATTTTTATAATGCAACTCTAACGCTGTTTCTTCATTAATTAATAAGGTTAAGAACTGTTCATAAAACTGAGACTCTATGTCCAAATTATTTAAATTAGATTTAAACTTGTTTAATTTTATAAACCAACTTGGTATTTCTAATTCATTCTCAATTGTTTCTGCATTTAATGAATGAGTTCTTGGATCGATTGTCATCTTGATGAGTCCTTCCTAATAGCTTGAATACTTTATAATATGCCCTAAATAAGCAGTTTTTTTTCATGAAATGATGAATTAGAAATCATTTCTTAAGATAAAAAAAAGACAATCACCTTATCGGTAAATTGTCTTATGATACATATACTATTTTAAAATTAGATTTGGATTTGGTTATCCCTTTTAAATTTGCGAGTTACATCTTCATATACTCCTGAACCAAATAACACACCTATTAATATTAAAATAAATCCGACCACTTGAGTTAAAACAATTTTTTCACCTAAAAATAATACCGCACCAATTAGTGAAAAGAATGGATTTAAATTTAAAAATATAGCCGCCTCTGTAGTGCCAACCGAACCAAGAGCAAAATTATATAGCATATGCCCCATAGCTGTTGCAACAATTGCTGATGCAAAAAATACCGCCCAAATTCCTACTGAATGATGCACCATACTAGCCATTCCACCTGGCTCAAGTATTTGACTAATTCCGAATAAAATAATTGAACCCATAACTAGCATATATCCAGTCATTAATCTTGGATCTAATGTTTTCGAAACTTTTTTTATTAAAACAAAGCTAGATGCTTGAGCTAAGATTGCTAAAAACACATAAAAATCTCCATGCGAAACACCATGAAAACCTCCACCGCTCTGAAAAACAATAAAAGCAACACCCGCAAAACCAAATAAAACGCCTAAAATTCTAACAAAGTTCAGTACACTACCTAAAAAGAAAACCGACAATAAGGCTGTTAAAAGCGGTCCCATTCCAAGAATTAGGCCTCCGTTTGATGCTGAAGTTTGAGAAAGACCGATTGATAAAAAATAATGATGTGCAACTACATTCAATAGCATTGCAAAAAATACATAGCCAAACTCTTTCTTAGTAAGCAAACGAACTTTTTTTATTAAAAATAAAATAATAAAAACACTAACTCCAGCAGTGAAAACACGGATAGCTGTCATCGTAACTGGCATAAAGTTCTCTACTAGAACCTTGGTTGCAATTACATTAAATCCCCATACCACCATAATACAAAATAAAATGATATAAATTTGTTGCTTCTTCAACTTCCCCACTTCTTTCTACTGGCCTAAATATAAAAAGAGGGAAAGTTCCCCTCTTATATTAATTTTAGAAAACTTTTAATTTACTTTTTCTAATATAGTAAATTTTTGAGATTTATTCAAAGTGTATGCTCAGATTCACTAAAAATATGTTTCTTGTTTTACTTAAAAATAAAATACTACCCTAGAAAAAGGTAGTATTCGTACAGTAAAAAATATAAGAATATAATCAAGTACCACAGTAAGTCTGATAAGGACGATTCGGATCAGGAGGTAGTGTACAATAATTTATCTGTTCTTTCGATTCAATAAAAGGATTTGAAAGTGCTTTAAGCAATCTCTCCATCACGCTATAATCTCCGTTCTCTACTGCTGCTTCTAAAGCTTCTTCTACGCGATGATTTCTTGGGATTACGGTCGGGTTGTTGTCTCGCATCAATTGAAGAGATGCTTCTTTTGATTCTGATTGTCTACTTAATCTCTCCTGCCACTGCTTTTCCCATTGTTTAAATTCAGATGATGTAAACAAAGGTAGCTCATCTTGATTACCATATGATAATGCTCTAAACGTATTCGTATAGTCTGCTTTATACTTTTCCATTATTTCAAGTAACTCATCAATTAATGACTTATCCTGTTCTTCATCATTAAATATTCCTAATTTTCTCCTCATTCCTGCGATCCAATTATCAACATAAATAATAGGGTATTCTGAAATTGCATTCTGTGCTATTTCTAAGGCTTTTTCCTGATCATCATGGAATAAAGGTAATAATGTTTCAGCAAATCGTGCAAGATTCCAACCAGCCATTTTTGGTTGATTTCCATATGCATAACGACCGCGGAGATCAATTGAGCTAAATACAGTTGCTGGATCGTACGCATCCATGAATGCACATGGACCATAGTCAATTGTTTCACCACTAATGGTCATATTGTCAGTGTTCATTACACCATGTATAAAACCAACTAATTGCCATTTGATAATTAAGGAAGCTTGGCGCTTAATAACCCCTTGGAGTAGTGAAAGATATCGATTTGGATCATTTGGTTCAATTTCCGGATAATGCCTTTGGATTGTATAATCAGCAAGTTCTTGAAGTTCATTCACACTACCCCATCTTGAAACATACTGAAACGTCCCAACCCGAATATGACTCTCAGCAATTCGGGTCATAACTGCCCCAGGTAATCGAGTTTCACGTTGGATCTGTTCACCTGTCGTTACAACTGCAAGGCTTCGTGTAGTTGGTATCCTTAGTGCATGCATCGCCTCACTAATAATGTATTCGCGAAGCATCGGGCCAAGTGCTGCACGACCATCTCCACCTCGTGAATAAGGTGTTCTACCTGAACCTTTAAGTTGTACATCAAATCGCTCGTTTTTTGGAGTGATCTGTTCGCCGAGTAATAATGCTCTTCCATCCCCAAGCATATTAAAGTGTGCAAACTGATGCCCTGCATATGCTTGGGCCAGTGGTAATCCACCATCTGGCACTTGATTTCCGGCAAAAACATTTACACTTTCTTCGCTTTGAAGTGATTGAACATCTAGACCAAGTGATAAGGCCACTGGTTTATTTAGAACAACCAATTTCGGTGAACTTACCGGATTTAAGTCTTGAGTAGCAAAGAAGAATTCCGGTAATTTTGAATAACTATTATCAAAATTCCATCCTGCATCATTTTTTACATTTCCCTGAGTCATCTTATCCCCCTTTTCCACTTTTTTCTTTTTTATTTACTCTCTACATATAACAAAAAAAGCATAGATTTTCTATGATTTTGTTTTCATAATTCATTTCTCAGGTTAGTGTCTACTCCACAACTTCAATCTATTCTAACATTGAATGAAAAAGGCATAACTTCAATTAGCTCAAATAATAAAAATAACGGCTACTCTATAGCAGCCGTTTTAGTATCGTTTCCCGTTAAAAAGTACTGTTAAACTTGCTCGAAAATTTAAAATTCCTGTTTATCAACAATTTCTCTGTCTTGAACACTGCTTGATGTATTTACGATAAGTTTATTATAAACCTTATCACAAAGCTTGATCACACAATAGCCAAGTAATCCTCCAGAGGTATTTAGTATTAGATCATCTACATCAAAAATCCCTAGAGAAAAAATAACCTGAAAGCTTTCTATGCATAAACTAAAACTCAAAGAACTAATGAATACGCCTTTGAATGACATCCCTCTATTTTTAGACAAGAGAACAAGAAACATTCCTAATGGGATGAATGCTACGATATTCCCAACCAAATTACTAAAATCAGGCCAAGATGATAGACTCTTAATATTAATGAGTATAGTTTTAAATGGGATAAGATTTCCCATTTTCAATTCGTTTATGAGATTAACAGGATTCCTAAGATTAGTCTGAAGTTGATACCAAAGAAAGGATAGATCTCTCCAGCGGAACTTAAATAAAATGACCCTTATTAATGCATACATATAAAAGACAAATAATGCTGAAACAAAAATTTTGTTCATTAATTTTATTATTTTCATTCCGTTAAGCTATCCTCCTTAAGATTAGTATGTTTTGAGCTATTAAATACCGTCACAATCACACCATCCATATTGTTGCCTGATATGTCATAACGAAGATTGGTAGGCACATGAATGGTCGTATTTTTAGTAACAGGGAAATAAGATATTTCGTATTTTTCGCCATTTATAGTAGTTAAAATAGACTTTTGTTTTTTTAAGAAATCCAAGTACTCTTCTAAAGAAAAATTCTTTTCCTCCATAATCACACTATGTGGCAATCCAACATAGCGAATATGCCAAGGTTCATACTGAATGCCTGTAATTGCCGTTTTATCCTTTGGATAGCGTATGATAAAACCGTATTTCCAAGCATTTTTTTCTAGCCACTTACCTTCAGGTGCCTCGTTCATTTTCATTTTGGTAGATCCTACATCAAGTGATAAACCCAAATTATGTTCACTACGGCCTGCAGGCAAGGCATAATCTGATCCCATTTCATGATAAAGTGCATTTTGCTCATCAAAGTCTCGAAAGCCACTATTAATTGTAAAATGGCGAACCCCTTCTTTTTGAGCAGCAACGATCATCTTCGAAAATTTACGGGCAACATCCTCTGACAATTCAATTTTCGTATCAAGCAATTCGTATTCCTTTTTTAATTCTTTGTGAGTGAATAAGTTTACAACGTCTGATTTTATACTTTCCTCGTGCACAGGATATTTTTTGTTTATTAAGAGTAAGTTTCCTTTATAGACCGATTCTTTTGTAATGCTTTTTGTTTGGAAACTTTCAGAAGTCTCTCTATTATCTAATTGTGCATTGTTAATTTTTTTATATGATTGAATCTCTACTTGATCTTGAAGCGAAATTTCTTTATTCACGAATGCAAAACTCAGGCAAATAACTAAAAACACTAAAAATCCCCACTTCTTCATTTTCACGTTCCTCCTAATACTGATTAATTCTAGAATAGGAAAAACTTTTTAAATAAAAAGTAGGGTAAACTTTAAATTTTTCTTAAATTCTTTATGAAACGTTTAAACTTGGTTAATTGGGAGACTTTCCTGCGGTAATCGAACTTCAAATACAGTCCGGATTATACTACTTTCGGCCGTAATCGTTCCATTATGTTGCTCCACAATATTCTTTGCAATGAATAAACCAAGACCTGTGCTATCTTCTTGATGAGTTCGTGCTTTGTCACCGGTATAAAACATATCAAAAAGATATGGAAGTTCCTCCGGAGGAATACAATCCCCATAATTAACAACCTGAACAATCACTTCTTGTCCATCAACAAACCCGTTAATATCTACAAACTGACCATCATATCCATATCGATTTGCGTTGGTTAAAAGATTCTCAAACACACGAGCTAACATCTCTCCATCACCCAAAATAGGTAAATTGGGCAAAAGATTCATTCGAGCGCTCAAATTATTTTTCTCGAAGACAGGGTACAATTCTTCTTTTAGTTGAAAAAGTAAATCACTTAAATTAATTTGCCTTTTTACAAGAGGTAACATGCCATAGTTCATTCTAGTTATTTCGAATAATTCATCAATCAGTTTTTCTAAACGCTGAGATTTAGTAAAGGCAATCGTTAAAAAATGTTTGATTTGTTCCTTAGTTAACTTCTCATCTTTAAGGATTAAATCTAAATAACCCAATACAGAAGTTAGCGGAGTACGCAAATCATGTGCCAAATTTACAACTAATTGTTCTTTACTGTTTTCTGAAAAATCGCCTCTTTGTACGGCTTCTTCTAATTTTTCACTTGCTAGATTAATTGCTTGAGCAATATCACCAAACTCATCATTTGACTGGATTGAAACCCGATGTTGAAAGTTGCCACGTGCAAGATAATGAATTCCGTTTGATATTTCATTAAAATAAGTAGAATAGGGCTTAGTGAGTAAATAGAAAAACAATATCGAAAGTGGGATAAATAGAAATAAAAAGAAGTTAACGTCTCCAATACTCTGTATGAATCGACGAAGCTGGGCCAAGGCATCACCATAACGAACCATCGTGTGATAATAAAGCTGTAATCCTTTAAAAATTATGTAAGTTATCATACCAGCCAGAGTCATACTTAATGCAAATAATACGATGATTTTGGAGCGAAAACTGCGTATAACTTTATCCATTAAATGAATACCCCACTCCCCAAACCGTTTTGATTAACTTATTTTTTCGCTTATCTTCTCCGAGTTTTTTCCGCAAGGTGCGAATATGTACCATTACTGTATTACCACCTTCAAAGTATGCATCACCCCAAACCTGCTGAAAAATATTTTCTACACTAAAAACTTTCTTTGGATGGCTGGCTAATAAATACAAAATATCAAACTCTTTCGGTGTTAGCTCGATGTTTTCACCATAATGCAAAACTGTCCGTTGATCAGGGGATATCATTATTTCACCAAACTCCAAAAGAACTTTATGATCATCTACTTTCGGTTGGTTTAACTTCATAAAGCGTCGCAATTGAGCATTCACACGTGCAACCAATTCAATGGGGGTAAATGGTTTCGTTATATAATCATCTGCTCCAATAACTAGTCCTTGTACTTTATCGAAATCAGATGTTTTAGCACTCAAAAATATGATTGGCATATTATGCCGCTCGCGAATGAGCCGAGTTACTTCATATCCATCCATTTTTGGCATCATAATATCCAATATCAACAAATCAATTGAACCGGTCTCAACTACACGAACAGCCTCATGTCCATCCGAAACTTTAATAACATGATACCCTTCTTTTTCTAAATGTAAGGCGATCAGATCAGCAATCTCCTGTTCATCATCCGCTATTAAAATAGATATAGGCTTCATCAACAAATTTTCCTCCTATTTATCGTTACATCCAGTGGATGATTATCTAATTAAATATACTAGCTTTTGTTGCCCAATAAACTTTAGGCTCTTTTTTATTTTCTATTATTTCCTCTTATTCTTCAAGAATATGGTCCATTTTGGTAGAAGGTTGAACTTTTTCAAAATTTTATCTAACTAGTGTTCTCGTTCGTTCTTTAAGACATAAAAAACTACCCCTTTAGATCATCACATCTAAAGAGGTAGTTCTTCACTTAATTTTATATTCCACACTTCAACTGTACTTGGCAATTATCACATGTATTACAACCACCATGTTCAACTACAGTACCAGCTAGGCAGATTGGACAAGTGTCTCCGTTTTCTACACCTACGTTACCTGTTTTAACTTGAGCAGTTTCATCAGTATCGTTTGTCGTTGCATCATTTCTATTTTCAATTGTTTCTAGTTCTACATTTGTAAAATCATTTTCTTCATTCGTTAGCGATAATACTTGGGCATCACGTGAACCATCTACATAAACAGTTCCGCCTTTTGCTCCACCTTTGTGTAATCTTTCATACACTTTTGCTACTTGTTCAACAGAATAACCTTTAGGAGCATTAACTGTTTTACTAATTGAAGAATCAATCCATCTTTGGATAATACATTGTACATCAGCATGCGCCTCTGGAGAAAGGTCCATTGTTCCGACAAATTGTTCAGGAAGATGTTCAATCATCTCATAAACATTTTCTTCAGTTACTTCATATCCATTTGCTTCTAACCATTCTAGTGCGATATCAGCTACAACTGGAATGAATTTACCTAAACGTCCTGAACGGAAGTATACGAAGTTAAAATAAGGCTCAAGTCCAGTGCTGACATTCATCATCGTTCCAGTACTTCCTGTAGGAGCAATTGTTAATAAGTGCGAATTACGAATGCCACTTTCTAAAACAGCTTCACGAATTTCTTCAGGCATTTTCTTCATATATCCCGAGTTAATAAAACGTTCGCGTCCATCTTCAAAAGTCGATAAGAATGGGAATTCTCCCTTTTCTTCCGCTAATTCAATTGAAGTTTTATAAGCAGTAGTTGCAATCACTTCAAAAATTTGATCAACTAGTTTGTTGCCAGCTTCCGATCCATATACTAGGCCACAACGGATAAGTAAATCATGTAACCCCATCACACCTAATCCGATACGGCGTTCGCCTTTTGCTTGCTTCGTATTCTCTTCGAGGAAATACGGCGTTGCATCAATTACGTTATCTTGCATTCTCGTTCCGATTTGAACAGTTCGCTTTAACTTTTCCCAGTTAACTTCACCGTTTTCCGTCATTTCGGCTAAGTTAACAGCTGCTAAATTACAAACAGAGTATGGAGCAAGTGGTTGCTCTCCACAAGGGTTTGTTGCAACTACTTTTTGACCATAAGAAACAGCGTTCGTCATTTTGTTTGCATTATCTAAGAAGAAGATTCCTGGCTCAGCAGAATAAGTTGCACACACATTAATTAAATCCCAAAGCTCTTTTGCTTTGATTGTGTGGTACGTTCGTACACCATATCCACGTGCAGCCCATTCACGTACATCTCCACATTCCTGCCATTCTTGATCATAAATTAAACGCATTTCATCGTCATAGTTTTCTAAATCAGGGAATTGAAGCTTATATTCTCCATCATTTTCAACTGCTTCCATAAAATCATCAGTTAAACAAACAGATATATTTGCACCTGTTAAAAACTCAGGGTTGTGGACTGAATACTTACCACCGTCATTAAGCAGTTCTTTTGCCTGTTCTATTTCAGGTGTATTTAATTTCCCTTCAATTTTTGCCATATGAATTAAAGCTTCATATGCTGCTTTTTCAGTTGCACTAATAGGTTCGAACTTTAATTTACGCTCTACTTCTTCACGAATTAATTTCGATTTTGTAGTTTGCGCAATATAGCGTAAAACCTTTGGATTTTGGTTCTTTGATACGATGAACTCTACGATATCAGGATGATTGACGTTCATCATAATCATTTGCGCACCACGTCTTGAACCACCTTGAATAACTAAATTGGTTAATTCAGATAAATCATGTAACCAAGAAACTGATCCACTTGAGCGTCCATTCACACTATAAACAATTGCATCGCGCGGACGTAAAGTTGATCCGTTTGTTCCAACGCCACCACCACGTGACATAATTTCCATTACCTTCTTACGGTGTTCACCAATCCCATCACGAGAATCGTGAATATGAGGCATTACATAACAGTTAAAGAATGTTGTTGAAGCACCTGTACCGGCACCAGCCAAAACACGTCCCGCTGGTACAAAAGTTTTGTTAGCTAAAATTTCATAAAACATCTCTTTTACTTCGGAGAATTTTTCTGGAGTTTCTGCAGATGCAAGCCCACGTGCAACACGGTCTGCAATTTGTTCGTAGAAGATTTCAAGTGGTTTGTCTACTTTATTAAATGCAACTGTAATGATTGCTCCGTCTTCAAACTGAGAATCTAATTGAACAGTTACTTCTTCTTGACTATTGTCAATAGCAATTACTTCACCATAACCACGACGAGGAAACTTTGGATCATCCTTATATGTTAGTACAACTAGGTCACCTACACCTAATGTAACAAGCTTAATATCTTTAAATGCGTATCGATCTAACATAACCGTTCTAGATACACCTTTAAATGTTGTTTTATGCATCTTTGGATTAATAGGTGTAATCATTGGAAAATGCATTATGTCTTGATTTAATTTCTGTATATTCGCAGGTAATTCAGCATCAATTATTGTATTTATCATCACCTGTTCCTCCTCGTATAGATTATATCGATTTTACCTTATATCGATATATAGGTGTTCTCTTTCTTTTCAACACCCATATGTAGTATTTATCCCGTCTCAACAAGATATAAATATACCGACTTAAGAAGTAAAAGTCAATGTAAACGACTGAAATAAACTTATTTAAATTTGCACTATTTCCTACAAATTTCATTGACAAATATATATATTACTATTGGATGTTTAAAAACAACTACAAGAATTCCTTCTTCATAAATATCCTTCAATGGAAAGATTGTTCATATAAATTTTAAAAATAAGTATGCTAATTTCTCTATTAAATAGTGTACAATTTATAGATATTAAAGAATGGAGAAATCACATGGTAACTTGTAATGAAACAAGAGTCATTAGAACAAATTTAGTTCTTCCCAATGATGTAAATAGTCATAACACTTTGTTTGGTGGAAAATTAATGAATGACTTAGATATTATCGGAAGTATATCAGCAATGAAATTCTGCCGATCTTCAATTGTAACTGCTTCAACTGATTCAGTTGACTTTCTTCACCCGATTACGATGAAAGATTCGGTTGCATTCGAAAGTTATGTAACTTGGACTGGCACTTCATCATTTGAAGTTTTCGTGAAAGTAACTGCAGAAAACTTAAGAACTGGAGAAGAGAAAATCGCAGCAACTGCTTTTTTAACTTTTGTTGCATTGGATCAAGAAGGTAACTTAATTAAAGTTCCACAAATTGTTCCCGAAACGGAGGAAGAAAAATTCTTATATCAAGGCGGAGAAGAACGCGCTAAAATCCGTAAAAATAGAAGACTTAAAAGTAAGGAATTAGCAGACTTTTTTTACAAAAAATAAAAAATGGGACGACTAATGTCTTCCCATTTTAGTTTTTTAAGCAAAGTACATGAAACTTTATTTTCAGACTGATTGCGAGCGTTTTCGGGCAGTTTGAAACCTATACAGTCATTTTCCAACTAGATAATGCTAACCAATCTTCTCTTTCCTTATATTCTGGAATAATTTTACCGACAAGTCGCCAAAATGACCTATCGTGATTCATATGAACCATATGGCACATTTCATGAACAACTACATAATCAATCACCTTTTGAGGTGCCATTGCTAGTTTCCAATTAAATGTTAATTGCCTTTTTGAATCACAGGTACCCCAGTTTGTTTTACTATCAGTAATACGAATTGATGACGGCTTTACTTTAAAATTACTTTGATACTTCTGAATACTCTTTTCAACTATTGCTTTAATTTGTTGGTAATAAAACCTTTTAAGTGCCTGTTTTATTCGTTCATCCTCTAGTTGTTTTACAATAATATTTAGCCTATTTCCTTCAAAAACTACCTGATCTTGTTGAATACTTTCATCGTGTGAAATTTGTATAGGATATGAATTCCCTAAATAAAGAAATGTCTCACCAAATTCATAAGTCCGTTCTTTTGGACCACGAAGTCGCTCCTTCATTTCATTTGATTTTTGAAGAATCAACTCCCAATTAGCCTCTAAAACTTCAATGACACTTTTATCAGGTGTATCTTTAGGAGCCTGAACCTCAACGTTTCCATAAGCATCTATATAAATACCGATCGATTTCCGCTTTTTATACTTTATATTAAAACTGATTGTTTCATTTAAATATGTATGTATCATTTTTTCTCACCTATCGTTAACCTTTTAATCCTGAATCTTTACAATTATATAATATACTACAGTAGAAGTTTTAATTTTTAAATAGTAAAACAACACTCTAATATACAGTGTTGCCTGAAAATTTTTAGTTGTCCAATCTGCTTACTCACTTTGAACTTACAATTGAATATCACCAGTTGAAGTTGTTTCAAATCGATTATGATTTAAAAGATCTAAGTTTCTTTCAATATTTTTGGATTCACGAAAACGAATTGCCCATAAACCAGCCTTCAGCATCCAACTACTTGGACGGGCGACCATGTTTCCAATCGATGCAACCTCATTATCATGCACTTTTATCAGACCTACCCACTCACTTTCATTAGCTGCAGCCAGCTTTTTCGCAAAATCCCATGCGTAATTTCGAGACTTCTCTAGACTAAAGTTTATGATTGCCTTTGAAGCTTTTGGGTCAACATGATCTAAAAAACCAATCCAAGGTGAAATACGATCCATGTCATCCCTCACTTCATCCACTAATGATGCCAAAATACTATTTATTTTCATAAAGTCATTGTAAAGTGATAAAATATCAGATCCTTGGCATACCTTCGCAGCAGCTACTCCTAGATCCAGATTAATATGTGCATTAATGCCAAGCAATAAATGCTGTAGCAAAATAGATTGTCGGTTTTCTGCGTGACGAAATGCTAAATTCCAACTGAGACTTAAAGGCTCACTATTTAAATAGCTTTTAAGTGCTTTTAAATAGAAATTTGCAAAATTCACATCCAAACTTTCCATTCTTGCTCCGTCTTCGAACTGATTATTTAAAATTCCAACTTTCACTTTAATTGTTACCAACCGATATAAAGAAGCAAAATATCCTAGTTTGTTTTTTGTTTTATTGCTCATTGAAATAATTTCATCTAACTGTTCAATTACATCATCGATTGTATTTGCGTTTCCTATTTGCTTTGATAGACTATTCATTACTCACTCTCCTAACTGTTGTGACAAGTGTGTTGTATTAGATTTGTTAATCAATATGCTTTTAAAAAGATACTTTTAATAGTGGGGTATATCTTTTGATATTCAGTACGTCTATTGATAATTCCTTCGTATGGCGAACACTTCATGAACTTTGCTTAAATAACAAAAAAAGAGCAACTCATCATGAGTTGCTCTTTTTCACGCTGTTGAAAAACAATCTTGTCAATTAATGATCAAATTTTCGTAAAAGGAGTAGAATGATGTTGATTTCCATTACAGGATNNCTTATCCCATAGGAGTCGAGCATCCCTCCATTCCAATCAACTAATTCATCAAAAAAAGTTTATGATAAAAACCTAATTAAATATCCTTTACTTTGTATAACATAACTGTTTATTAATCAGTTTTTATGTCATTTGAGATTGAACATCAACCTATAAACTAATCATTTAAAACTATAAATCTAAAATTTTTGCTCTTAATATTTTAATTTCCGAAAAAACAATTTCTATATTTTGTTGGTGTTTTAAAATTGTTGAAACACTTTAACATTTAAAATCATTAATCGTTAATCGTTAATAAATATAAAAAATGAATTTTATCATCAATAATGTTCCACTTAATTTTGTTTTCCCTATAGACCGTTTTATATTGATTTATAAATGAAGTTAGTTCACTTTCTGTGAGACCTAAATACATTTGTAAATCTACTTCATTAATTAATTGCGAATTACGAGGTAAATCTTTATAATTCATTTCAATTTGTTGATTTCTTGTAATACTATCCAATGAATTAGAAATTAATCTTACACTTATTAAAAAACAAATACTAAAAAAAATAATAGAAATAACTAATAAATTGTTCTTGTATTTCAATAACTCTCTCCTTAAAAAGTTAGATTTACCCTTTGGTATGTATTTGACTTTTATTATATTTCAGATACTCGTTTAATTGGTTTCAATAATGTGAAGGAAAGATGAAATTAAATCATTATTCTAGATTTGTTCACAATTTCTCGAAATGATGATTACAATTGAAAAAAATCCACAAGGCAATTACCTTGTGGATTTTCTTTACATATAATCAATGAAGTACTAATGTTTCAGCTAGTTCTGATCGCTTTCAGGTAATTTATCAAAATCCTTAAGCAATCCTTGAATATTTTTCTCATAAATAGAACCAATCTTTACAGTAGGTGGTTCAGGACGCGTACGTGCATAAATGCTTTCGTAAATATCTTCTATTTCTTCCCCTGTTAAGTCGCCTCTTTTTAGTAGCTCTTGTGCGATTGAGTGTACAAAATCGGCGTGTTCAGTAACAAGTTTTTTTACTTGGCACATTTGGTCCTTTAGAAGAAGGTTAATTTTTGGTCGTAGTGCTCTAAGTCCTTCTGCTTGTGAGCCTAATGCATTCCAGCTGAATAACTCATCGCCCATTCCAACTAAACCTAAATATGCACCACCAAGTAGGGTTGCTTGTTGCAGATCAGATGTGACACCGTTTAATTTCTTGTGGAGAAACTCTTCTTCTACTGCTCTTGCTGCCAAACAAACTTGGATTGCTGCAAGTATTTCGCTGTCGCTTCGATTATATCTTTCTGTTGTTGGCTTAGTCGCAGCCAGACCAAGTGCGTCACCCCTACGAATAATGGTTACCTTCCATACTCGATCATGTGGCTTTAACAAATATTGAGCTACTGCGTGACCTGCTTCATGATACGCTACATTTCTCTTCTCATCTTCACTCATGGATCTAAGTGGCTGCTTAAGTCCCCACTCATACGTTTCCATTGCATCTCGGAAGTCAGTGTAATTTGCAACATCAGCACCTCGCTGATGAGCAATTACGACAGATTCATTCACTATATGTTTAATTTGTGCTGGACTATATCCAATCGTATCAAGTGCAGCTCGCTCTGGTGTTAAAGATGAATCGATTTTCACCTTTTTTAGATAATATTCGAAAACATCAATACGACCATCATAATCTGGAGAATCTACCCAAAGTTTACGGTCAAAACGCCCAGGACGTAGTAATGCTTGATCAAGTACATCTGGTAAATTTGTAGCTGCAATCGTCAGAACTGCGGGGCGCTCTGCTTTCTTTTTACGTAATCCGAGTGAGCGAAGAAATTTTGCTATTTTTGAACTATCAATGTTTGGAGGATCCATTTGCAGTAATAGCTCATTCAATAATCCAGAACCCATTCCCATACCGAACAATCCACCACCACCGGCTCCTCCTCCTTGACGAGACATACCAATTGCGTCGACTTCATCGATAAAAATGATACACGCTCCGTAAATATTAGCTAACTTTCTAGCCTTTTTGTATATTCCCATTACTTTCAAATTCCCTACACCAAAGAACATGTTTTGAAAACTTGGAGCCGAGGCATAAGCAAAAGGTACTTGCGCCTCATTCGCAATAACCTGTGCAAGATAAGATTTCCCTGTACCAGGAGGACCACAAAGCAGCAATCCACGAATTGCCTCTCCTCCCATCTCTTTAAACGTTTTAACACCTTTTAATAGTGTTACGATTCGTTTTGCATTTTCAACAATCTCAGGGTTTCCACGATAATCATCCCACGTTGATCCAGTCTCACCAGGTAAAATCCAATAAGTACGACCTCTGGCTAGAAACCAGAAAATTGCTACAAATTGGATGATCGCCATGAAAATCATAACAGCGAACTGAAATAAAAGACTAACAATCGATATTGCTACACTCCAGTATGTTGGCCCTCCTTTAGTAAGCACAACACCAATCAAAACAATAACAGCTAACCAAATTAATACTCTTCGCCATTTAACCCATTGATATTTTGTCATAAACATTACTTCCTTCTAGGGAATTTTTTGAATATTCTATGAAAAGATTAGCCCATTGGTGCCTAGAAATATATGTATGCAAAAACTAAATAAATTTGTTTGGTTAAAAAAAATAAAAAAACCTCTTTGACATAGGTATTTTAGTTTGTTTACAAAGTCCAAAAAATTTGATTTCAACCTAAAAAGCCCTCCTTAGAAGAGGGCTTCAATAGTTATTGAAATTTACTAAATATGTCTTTCAAATACTTAATAACGATTGCGATTCCACCGATGAAATAAAATGTTATTAAAATCCATCCTGTAGGATCAAGTCCAAACATTGTTATTAAAAACTTCAGTGGAAAAATGAAGTATAGAATATCCTTTAAATATCCTAGTATAAAAGATGTATCGAATGAACCTTTCCAGAATGAACGGATAAATGCTATTACAAAATCAAGAATCATTAATCCAGTTACTGCCCAAATAGTATATAGCATCCAATCCGCAAGTCCGAAGCCTAAATCCATAGTTATCACCACCTTACATCATACTATTCAAAGAAAATAGGCTGGTGATACGAATTTACTTAATTTTCAGATAATATTTTTTAAACCTTTTAAAGACCATTGTTCTGTTCTTTATCCTTGTGTTTATCATATTAATTTAATAAGAGATTAATTGCTAAAATGAGTCTAAGTTCCCACTTCATATTTACTAAAAATACTCTTTTACTAAAATTTATTATATGGAAAGGACAGAACATTACACTCTTCAAATTTCCTAACCAATCGTCGTATTCCAGCTACACAATAGCCCAACTAAACATACCCAAGTTCCCCCATCTGTACTTGAACATAAAATATTAGTAAAAAATTATAGAAAGGGAGAAATAGTAGTGGGATTATTTATTAATAAGAATGAACACCCTGATGTCTTTAAAAATAATGAAACAATACAAACACCGAATCAAGGGCTTGTTCGGCATAATTACTTAGCTGAACTAATAGAAGAACAACAAAAAAATAACATGAGCCTGGAAAAATCAATCTCTGAATTGAAGCCACGATATGAGCAATTAGAAGAATTGCAAACAAATCAGTGGAATCATGTTAAAAATCAAATAAGTAGTCTTATAGGTAGTAACCGTGAGCGTGAACAATTTGAAAGAATCATGATCCAACGGTTAAATACATCAGACGCAAATGACAGTTTGGAAAAACAAACGTTAATTACTCAAATGATTAGTTTAAATGAAGCTTATACAGAATTGGCAAAGCGATTGGAAAAAAGTGAAACTGATAACCAAGCTCTCTCATTACAACTAGATAAGCTAATTGAAAAACAAAATGAAGTAGCTCATGGATTATTACAGCAAGAGGAATTTCAACATGGGGTTTTAGATCGTCTTGATACTCAAGAAGCAATGATGGATAGAATCTCTCACCAGCTCAACAATTTACGCTCGATTATTTTTGAACGAGCAAGCTATATCACGACAAAACTAGAAGACAGCTATAAACTAACAACAGACTATATTTATAAACTTATAAATGGATCCGATAAGCCAAAATCCTATACTACTAAAGTGAGCAATAAAAAAGAGGAAAAACAAAAACAAGCAGACTAAACATATGGTAACTTCTCAATTAAAGGTTTGTTCGAAAACTTTTTTAGTTTAATTAGATCGAATATAAAAAAAGCTTCTCGAAGTCTTTATCGAAAAGCTTTTTTTATGTTCACTTAAAAGTAGACTAATGCGACTTTTTCTTTCTCTTCTAAGTTTTCAATCATTTCATACCAAGACTCTGGTTTATTTGATAACACTGTATAATAACGCTTTAGAAACTTTACGATCAAGTCTGATTGAAGCTCATTCATCTCCCCATCCATTGGAAGGAAACAAAGATCTAGACCTGTTACCGCTTCACCGTCATTGTTCCATGATGGATGAATATATTCAAAATCCAGACGCTTATAGCCTAGGTGAGCTAATACTTCCCTGCGAACATATGGATTCATAGGTTTAACGCCGCCAAATTCATGGTGTTCTACTCGATATGGATCGTAAATTTCAGCAAACATACCTGATAACTTTTTATTATTTTCAGTTGCTAATGTCTGTAAATCTACTAATCTATTTTGTGCCAAATATGGGCCGATACCTAAACCAGCTTGGCCAATTATTGTAAAGTCAGTCATGGCAACATTAAAATCGTCATAATAGCGGTATTCTGTAGCCCCTACTACTCTATCTTCATGGACAGCAACAAAAACACGAATTCCTGGATCCTCCAAAGGTTCTTTCCAAAGATCAAATTCTAATACTTCTTCTGGAGGAAATACATCTTGCATTAATTGATGCATTTGCTTAAATAATGGGTCATTGATATTTGTTATTCTTTTAAATTCCATTTTCTTTCTCTCCCTTTAATTAGAATGTTTAAATGGATTTTCCCATTCCATTAGAGTCCCATAATTGCATGATTCTTCGTCCTCTAAATAATTGGCTACTACTTTAACCGGGGTACGACCACATCGAAGTAAAAAACTAATAACTGGATCCTTTAGCTCCCCTTTTATTACAGCATCTATGTATTGCTTTGGTGACGAGTTATCCGCCTCTTTATGATATCCTGGCATCCTACCTCCACCAAGCAATCTTTCCAAACCAAGATGTACAACAACATCATACATAGAAAACATTAACCATTTGCCTAAACCTAATTTTCGATAGGAAGGTCTGACGCCAATATCAACGACATAAAGTGTATTTCCGTTTGGGCTGTGGTTACGAATATAACCATGATCAGTAACCTCTTCCCATGAATGGTCAGGATGGCTTGGGTCAAACTGAACTAGTAGACCTGTCATAGAACCCGCCATTTGACCATTTACTTCTATACATAACGCTCCCTCTGGAAAAAGAGTTACATGGTTCTTAAGTTGCTCCTCAT
This sequence comes from Bacillus sp. AFS088145, assembly GCF_002564465.1. Lineage (GTDB taxonomy): Bacteria > Bacillota > Bacilli > Bacillales > Bacillaceae_G > Gottfriedia. Next base: position 83,981 of record NZ_NUUX01000015.1, read on the forward strand.
TCCACCATAGTTCCGATGGGAATGGTGGTGGAAAGCTTTCTTGTTGAATACGGATTAAATCAGTAAAATCATTCTCATTATAATTTCGGATTACCACTGGGACTGGTTTGTCTTGGTCGAAAACAAAAAATTCCTTTCGATACATGTGCTAAAACTCTCTTTTCTATTTAAGAATTAGTTTACCAATCTGGATAAAGGTCTGTACGTCGATCGCGCCATGTTGTAACGGATCCTTTTTCCCGAACTTTGTATAATAAATCTAAATTAAGATCAGCTGTCACAATCATATCCTGATTCATTTCACCTTCTACCATAATTCCTTTTGGAGGAAATGGGATATCATTAGGAGTGATTACAACTGCCTGACCGAAATTTGCACGCATAAAATCAACAGTTGGAAGTGAACCAATTGTACCAGTATTTACAACATATACTTGATTTTCAATTGCTCTTGCATGACATGTATAACGAACTCGGTGGAACCCATGGCGATCGTCTGTGCATGATGGACAGAAAATGACATCTGCTCCTTTAGCTTTTGCCATTCGAACGATTTCTGGGAATTCAATGTCATAGCAAGTCAACATCGCAATTGTTCCTTTATCTGTCTCAAAAACCTCTAGGCCGTCACCTGGACTCATATTCCACTCATTTACCTCTGTTGGTGTAATATGTAGCTTTGCCTGCTCACCAATTCGCCCATCTGGATAGAACAAATGTGCAACATTATATAGTCGATCGCCTTTTTTAATAACATGCGTTCCTCCAATAATGTGCATATTGTATTGTTTTGCCAACTTTATAAATAAAGAACGATATTGCTCGGTAAAGTTTGGTAAATCTTGAATCGTTAAAGCCTCACCTTTTTCATTACCAATTGACATAAGCTGTGTTGTAAAAAATTCAGGAAAAATGATAAATTCAGCTTCAAATTCCTCTGCTGTCTTAATATAATGCTCTACTTGTTTTTCAAACTCTTCAAAGGAGTTTATTGTGTGAAGATGATATTGAACGGCCGAAACTCTTAATTGCATATAATCCCCCTCTTCCCATTAACTCTTTATCTCTTACTATTATTATTGAATATATAGTAGGAACGGGCAAGTATGTACTCTTCATTACATCTAGTAAATAAGTTAACTTTGCACTATTTACTTAATGTTTCAACATTTTTATTTTTCCCCAGCGTGATCACTAAATCAGTCAACCCAACAAATAATCCGTTTTCTACCACACCTGGAATTAAATTGAGCTCTCTTTCTAATATTTGAGTTTGAATATGATTAGGTATACTGCAGTCAAAAATATAGTTTCCATTATCCGTAATAAACGGAGTCGCTCCATTTAAACGAAGTTCAGGACTTAAACCGATTGCCTTAATATGTTTCATCGTCATTTCCATGCCAAATGGAATAACTTCTACTGGAAGTCGGAACTTCCCTAATCTCTCTACCATCTTAGTTGGATCAGCAACTACTATAAATGTTTTAGCTGCCTTCGCAATGATTTTCTCTCTTAATAGAGCGCCTCCCCCACCTTTAATTAGCTCAAAGTTTGGATTAATTTCATCGGCACCATCAATTGCTAGATCAATCTGGTCAATTTTACTAAAGTTTACGAGTTGGATACCCACCTCTTTAGCAAGCTTTTCAGTTTGTATGGAGGTTGGAATACTCTTTATATTCAGTCCTTCCTGAACTAATTGCCCAAGCTTTTTTATCGTATATAAAACTGTAGATCCCGTACCTAATCCAACTACCATTCCATCTTTTACAAATTCTGCTGCCTTTTCTCCTACAATTTGCTTATCATTCTCAATCATATTTACACCTTCTATTTTATTGTTCTATTTCTTAACTAGTATGGGTAATAAATCCAAATTTCATTTTTCGATAGGATGTTCAATTTAATAGTACTGTATAAAAATAGTTTGAATAAAGAATTTTAACTGAGAAAAACTAAATGAAAAAATACTAAGTAAGGTGAAGACTAGATGGATGTCCCTAATTTTGTACTTAAGTTTTGCATCATTATAATGATTTTACCTGTTACTATAGTGTGTTGTTATTTTGGTTACGTAGATAAAAACTACCAAATTGTTATTTTCGGTTTTGCACTGCTATTATTTTCAATACTCGGTAATTACTTTGTCTTTACAAGAGGCAATAAAAGTAGTAAATCGGAGCAATAAGAACCTTTTTCTAGTAACTTCTTAGATATGGAAAAACCGACCAATTTGGAAATTCGATTGATCGGTTTTCCACTACTATTTTTTGAATTTTCCACTTTAAAACCAACTAATAGAAGGCGGTATACTTTGGGGAAATTTAAATAGACTGAATGGGTCATATTCTCGTTTCACAACTCTAAGACGATTTAAATTCCCACCATAATATGCGGTTGGCCAATTTCTAATAAACCGATCAGGCCAATTTACGTAGTCACCAGTAGTGTATCTTGATAAGGCATTCCTTAACTCTTCGACCCACTGATTGTTTTTTCGTTCTTCTTCAGGTTTACTCCAATTAGCAAGATACTCTTGAGCGATAATAGCATCCCTGTAATAGTAGGCAGTTTCATCTGGGCTAATCCGCTTTACAGATCCTCCAAGGGATTGGTGCCAAATACTTGATTTTCCATTTGGTGTATTTTCTAGAAAACTTTTCATGATTAAGATTGCTCTCTTTGAAAAAGTTTTATTTAGAAAAGACCCTGACCTCTTTTTATAAGCTGGGACATTACCACTTGGATCATCAAAAAAATGAACAGCTTCTATATAAGGTACTTCCTTTACCATTACTTTTATGGGTGAACCAGTTTCTGTTAATGGCTGTAACAATTCTTTCAATTTTGTTACTGGGCCTACAAATTCCCCTTGCGCAATAATTTGATTTACTTCCCTAGAATTTAGTTCAATTTCTGAAGTTAGCTTGATATCCGTGTTAATTGCCCAATTTTGCCAAGCATCAAAAGCGTCTTCAAAGTCTTCCCACTCCCAAATAATCGAGAAGATCGAAACTGTTGAAATTGGGTGTACTTTAAATTTAAGCGACGTGACAATGCCAAAATTTCCGCCTCCACCGCCACAGCAAGCCCAAAAAAGATCACTATTCTTGTTCTTATTTGCTTTAATCAGTTTAGCTTTCCCATGCCCATTCGATACAACTATTTCTACTTCAAGCAGATTATCACATGTAAGACCATACAAGCGCGACAGCATCCCGATACCTCCGCCAAGTGTAAGACCAACAAGGCCAACACTACTTTCAGTACCTGCTGGGATTGTCGTACCATTTTCCCATAGTATATTATATACTTTCCCTAAATCAGCCCCGGCTTGTATTTTTGCAGTCATGCTTTTGCAATCTACACTAACTGTATTCATCTCACTAACATCAATCACAAGACCACCATCTACGAGTGAAAAATTTTCATAGTTATGCCTGCCACTTCTTACTCTAAATGGCATATTATTTTCCTTCGCCCAATTCAAAGCATTTAATACATCTCGTTTGTTTTGACAAAATACAATTATTTTAGGGAATTTTGGATTGTTTAAAGTATTATTTGTTCTAGCCTGTTCATAATCCGCATCATTTGGTGTAACAATCCGTCCAGTAAGTTTTGTCTTTTCCAAAAAATATAACCCCTTTCAACATACTGTAAAGAGAATGCTATATTCTATGAAAAATCTTCTGGAAAAGACACTTGCCTAAGTGTGTACACTAAATCTGCTCATTTTCTCTTTTTTACAATCATACGTAAGCCATCTTTCGGACGAAGTGTAATAAGCGGTTCTGTCTCCACTTTATGATGATTAGGAGCTAGTTCAATCGTATAATGCTGAACGATCGTTGCTAATACTAAAGTAGCCTCCATAATTGCGAAATGATTTCCGATACAAACACGTGGCCCACCACCAAAAGGAAAATACGCATATTCAGGAACCCCTTCTACTTTTCCATTCTTAAACCGCTCTGGAAGAAATTCTTCTGCATGTGAGAAATACTTTTCAGAACGCTGCATGATATAAGAACTCATCATGACTGTCTCACCTTTTTGAATTTTGTAATCGCCAATGCTGACATCTTCTATTGCTTTTCTACTAATAAGCCATGCAGGAGGATAAAGACGTATACTTTCCCAAATAGTTTGCTGAGTATAGATTAAATCTTTCATAGAATGAGAATCTGCTCGTCTTTTGCCAAGAACACGATCTACTTCTTCATATAATAATTTAGCTTTATCAGGATGCTGGGATAAAAGATAGAAACACCAAGATAATGCATTTGCAGTTGTTTCATGACCTGCCAGGAAAATGGTCATTGCTTCATCCCTTAATTGTTGATTCGTCATTCCCTCATTAGACTCTTCATCCCTTGCTTGCATTAGTAGTCCTAGTAAATCTTCTTTTGTTTCTGAGCTATTTCTTTTTTCAATAATTTCATATAACACCTGATCGATTGCCTTAATAGCCTCCGATAAAGATTTATTTTTAGGTGTATTCAGTTTGAGTGGAGCTTTTAAAACAGATCGAATTCGCTTAGTTGCAATATCCATAATAATGTCAAAGTGTTTCCCAACACGATCATGTCCTTGGTTCAAATCCATACTAAACATAGTTTTAGCAATAATAGCTAATGTAAGCTCCATCATATCTCTACTAATGAGACGCTCTTCACCATCCTTCCAAGAACTAATAAACTCTTCCGTGAGCAATGTCATATCTTCTGCATAGGATTGTATATGCTGCTTGGTAAATGATGGCTGTATCAAACGCCGCTGCCTCATATGTACTTCATCTTCACTCGTTAACAATCCCTCACCGAGCAAGGTTTTCATCTCTTGAAATGGCTTTGATTTATGGAAAGAATGCTGCTTAGTTACTAATACCTCTTTTATTAAATCGGGCTCCAATAGCAAGTTCATTTTACGATGAGCAAATCGAAATGAGACAATCCTATCATGATTTCTATAAAGTTCACTTAAAAAAAATATTGGATCTTTCCGAAACTCATTCAAATGCCCTAAAGGTGAATAAGAAGCCAGTCCTTTTACTTCAAGCATGAAAATTCACTCCAATTCAGGAAATTTAATCTTAGGATACTCTTATTATATTAGGAAGTGGAGGAGGCTAATGCTTTTTATATTTTGATATACTTGTACTTAAATTTAGCAGACTAGTATTTTAAGATTTATTTTTAGAACTAAAAAAGACTGCCTAATTTAGACAATATTTCAGTTATGATACGTTAAGAGGAAAAAATTGGTACAAACCTTGAAAGGATTGAATCCTGTATTGTACAGGACTCAATCCTCTTAATTTTGTCTTAAGTCGTTTTCCGCTTAGCTCTAAAGAAACAACAAACATTTTTCTCATTCAATAATTCCTATTTCTTGAGCCATCTGGATTGCTTCTTCCTTGTTGCGCACTCCTAACTTTGTGTAAGCTGTGGAAGCATAGTTTCTTACCGTACCACTTGATAAATATAATCTTGATGCGATCGTATTGTATCGTAGTCCCTTTGCTACTAGCTGCAATATTTCTATCTCTCTAGCCGTTAGCTCGTAAACGGTTGCTTTTGATTGCGGTGTCTCATTTTGCGCATCAAACTTCTCAAATATTTTGTGAGACATTCCCCGATCTATCAGGGTCCCACCTCTGTGAATAAGTCGGATCGCATTAGCTAGCTCCAACGTTTCAATAGATTTAAGTAAAAAACCATCCGCACCGTTACGAAGGGTGTCCAATGCCTGTTCCGTATCCTGAAACGTTGTAAAAATCAATACGCGGATATGTGGCCATTGTTGCTTAATCCTTTTGGTTGCTTCGACTCCATCCATGTGCTGCATATCTAAATCCATTAGTACAATGTCGGGTTGCAGCCGCCCGCATAAGTCGATGGCTTGCTCGCCATCTTCAGCCAAACCGACTATATTTAAATCTTCATATCTGTCGAGTAGTGTCCTCAAACTTTCACGAACGAACGGTTGATCGTCGACAATTAACAAACGAATAATTCCATCTTTTATTTCAGTTTGTCGCGGTATAGTACATGTAACAAGCATTCCTTCATCTGGCTTAGTATATACAGACAATTGACCTTGTAAATTCATTACCCGCTCTTTCATCGCTTTAATACCGAAGCCTTCCTGCCATTCTACATTTCCCTTTCCATTATCTTGCACTTCTAACCTCGTAAATTGTTGTTCAAACTGCAATGAAACGATCATTTCATTCCCCTGACCGTGACGTACTGCATTTGTAAGGGACTCTTGTAAGCAACGGATGAACGCTATTCTCGCTTGCCGAGACAGTTCGTATTCCTCTCCGAATGCTCGAAAGCTTACATTCACCCGAGCGTACTCTTGAAATTCAGCTCCAAGATTTTGTAGAGATTGAATTAAGGAAAGCGATTGACACGGAGAATCCATTTGATGTAGGTAACCTCTCACGTCCTCAATACTTTTACGTCCCATTTCAAGCAGAGAATCTAGCCTCTGTATACCCTTTTCGGTAACAAGCTCGGTCCGCAACGTTTCCATCCCCAAAATAATGGAAGTATAAGCGTGGCCTACTGTATCATGAAGCTCACTAGACAGCCTACTTCGTTCCTCTGCAAGTGTAATGCGTTCGATCTGAGACATATATTGCTCAAGAACCGCGTTTTGTTTAGAAATCGCTTCATTTTGCTTATGATTGACGATTAATAAATGAAAAGCGAACCCCATTACATAAGCGAATCCGTAGTAGGTGACCATGATCCAATAGCTATTACTTGGCGCAACCGCATAGAAAATTCCAGTTATAATAAAAATTGTTGTTGGAGCAGTCCAGTAATAGGACAAATGCTTACTATTTGCTGCGATAAGAAACACCGATATAAGAAATGTATTGTAAGCTTCTGGAAATAAAGAAGTTAAATAGATACATAGTCCGCCATATAGCAATATCTCTGTGAACAAGTAATATTTGTAATTGAACAGTAAGGCTACCCATGGAATAGAGAAGGCAACAACCTCCCAAGGAATAATAATCCAAAGTGGTAATGTTAAACCATCCTGAAAATTTAATGTAGCTAGGATGATAGACATACTAACAAGTAGACGGATTCCTAACATAATCCAATCATACCAAAACCAATACTTAACCATATTCAACAAGTCATTTACCTACTAAGTAGCCTTGCTTCTTATTTCCTATATTATAGAATAATCTTTATCGCATTTTTATCCTTTTAATTTAGACTGCAAACTTCTATCGATTTAGCTGCCGTATCATACTGCGTGTATAACCTCCAATTTTTTTTACCAAACTATCTACTATTTTAATGCTTATAGCGGTAGACACTATACCAATAGACATTACAAGGAGCGACTTGGCAAAAGTATCGATCTGCATGAAAATAATATTCATGTCAATCGATCGATACAGTAGTGGTGCCAATAGAAACATAAGTGGCATTACATATAAAATGACTGCACTAATGAGACTGAAAATTCCAATCACAAATTTCCTCATTAACCAAAAGACAGCAGACCAGGTGCGACGATTCGTAAGCCCTAATTTCACTTGAGCCCAGTCTGATGTATCCGTTGTTACACTTCTATTGTAAGAGTCTATCGAAATATCAGTGTAAATTTTCGTTTGTATGCGCTCGAATTGAATAAAGGCTGTGGTAGTCTGAAGTACGCGTATAACTAGTGGAATCCCGACTACGGTAAATGAAAGGGTGAAACTCAATAGCAGAGCTACCAGGTAAAAACAAAAATAAAACAGTCCTGTAATGAAAGTTAGCAATAAAAAATAACCATTCTGGATGAATCTTAATTTCATAAGGTTCATCACTCCTCTCTGTTTAATACCAGCATCATACTGCTTTCTTTGTCAAACCTACTAGTGTAAAAATGTCATATGACATTTTTACATAATGCTAAAAAGGGTGAAACAGCGCCTACTTCTGTTTAAGAAAAGATGATTTTCACCAAAAAACAATCCCGTTCTTGGCTCTGCAAGAAGGGATTGTTTTGTACTCTTAATTAATATGAGATGGACTTGTTTTTCGGATATGAAAAATTATATCGAACTGCTCAAGCAATGAAGTATCATTATATAAAGAACTATTTGGGATGATCTGTCCCCCTATACTCAGTAATGGCCTCTTTTCTCTAACCCATTTCTTTGCTTGACCATTAAGTTGACGATTATCTAACAAAAACATATTATATGGGACTTTTCCAAGGATATAATTGAAACTATTCACATTTTGTGGAATAGTTTCCGTTGCAATCTTACCTCCAGTGGAAGGATTATATTCGCTGTATAAGGTGAATTTCCCCTCTGTAGTTGTACTACCAATTGAGACATAATTATTGTCTAAACGTTCTTTCAAAAACTGTCCCGCAACATTAGGGTAAAATTTCTCATCGATAATACCTTTGGCTATGTGAATATTGTGTGCCCATACCATCGTTTTACCGCCTAAGTACTCTTGTGCCCACATTGCATGATCGGCCAAATATTGATCGTGTAGCTTCACCATACTTGAATATTCATTAGGAAGTAGCATTGTGGTAAATTCCTCTATTGCATTCGCCGTCTCTTTCACCCAGATTAACTCGGATGAAACACTCTCTGTGTTTGCTTGTTCATTTTCATCATTTAGCAATTGGACTACTTTCTCAGCATTTGCCTTGAATTTTTCTTTTATTTCAGGAGCAAGCTGCATATATTCCTGTAGACTTCCAGTGTAAGTAGAAAGCTCTTTATAGTTTTCTTCCACTTCTGCCAGTATATCTGGTCGATGCTGCTTTACATAATCAGTTACTTTATTAAAGACACTTTGGTCCATTGTTTTTAGGTCAAGTCCGATAAATTGAATCTTCTTTTTATTGGTTGGATCAGCATTATAATCTTTCATCCACTCAATCATGGCTATAATTTCATCAGTAGGATATAACAATTTTAAAAATTCCCTAGGATTTCCTTTTCCTGCTTGGATATATTCATTTAGCTTTAAGCCGATTCCCCAATCTTCTTCCATTCCGAAATTCGTAAATCCCATCTCAGTAACTAAGTACTTCACAAGGCGAAACTTCATGGTGAAAATTTCAGAGCTTCCATGAGTATTCTCTCCTAATCCTACATATTGTGCGCTCCCAATCATGTTCTTAAGTGGTTTTAAATCGTCAAATGGTTTTGATGGTTCTATCGTTTTTAATTGCTTTGCCTGTGATTCGATTGAATTAACGATATTATTTTGGATTGGTTGAACTGAATTTTCGACTGCTACCGTTTGAGCTTTTCCCTCTCCACCAAATCCTGCGACTAATATAGCTGTACTAACCATTGCACAATACATCTTTTTCTTATTCATTTTCTCACCTCAATTGAATTTTTTTTCAAAAGCAAGACTGATTCATGTACTTGCACGGATCAATCAATTGCCTTAATTCAATTGTTATTTATTTAATATCACATTTCCTAGTTACATATTGTCATAAGATTAATTGACACAGGTCATATGGTATTCATTACACTTTTGTACTTTCGGTTTTTATCTGTAATTTTTACAATATTAACTCTAAGCTAACTTTATTTTAACTTTCAATAATCGACTAAACTATCAATGCCATCCAGAGCAATAAAAAAAATCGAATTTTACATTCGATTTTTTTTGTACAACTAATGCATGGTTTATTTTAGTTTTCGATTTTCTTAAGTTCACAATAAAATGATACATAGCCTCTATTGATATTCTGATGATTGTTTGACATCAGGATTTGTATATTGCATTCTTCTTCATGATATAGACTCATTCTTTTATTTAGGGGTCCTATCTTTTTAAAACAAATGAATGTTTTCCTTCTTACATGCTTCTCTCATCTCATCAGGCCATACAGAAGATTGAACTTCACCAATATGCGCTTTACGTAAGAAGAACATGCACATTCTTGATTGCCCAATACCACCACCAAGTGTTAGTGGAAGCACTTCCTCTAAAATACCTTTATGAAAATCATACTCGCGCTTGAAATCTTCACCTGTCTTCGTTAATTGCTCATCAAGTGATCTACTATCAACACGGATACCCATTGATGATAATTCAAATGAAGTTTGCAATACTGGATGCCAGAATAAGATGTCTCCGTTTAATTTCCAATCGTCATAGTCAGCTGCACGACCATCATGTTTTTCACCAGAACGAAGTACATCGCCAATTCCAATAATAAAAACTGCACCGTGCTCTTTTGCAATCGCATGCTCACGATCTTTCGGTGTTAATTCTGGGTATTTATCTTCTAATTCTTGGGCTGTAATAAATACGATATCTTCTGGTAAATACTTCCCAAGGTACGGATATTTTTCAAATAAATGATTTTCTAAATCTTTGAAGATTCCATAAATTGTTTGTACGGTTTCTTGTAAATAATCTACTGTACGCCATTCTTTTTGAATAATTTTTTCCCAATCCCATTGGTCAACGTAAATGGAATGAGTTGCATCAAGTTCCTCATCACGGCGAATCGCGTTCATGTTTGTATATAAACCTTCACCAGCTTCATAACCATATTCATGCAGTGCAAATCGTTTCCATTTCGCTAGTGAGTGAACAATTTCTAACTCTTCTCCTGAATGTAGCATATCAAATTCAATTGGGCGTTCTACACCGTTTAAGTGATCGTTTAAACCTGATTTTTTCGTTACGAATAATGGTGCAGATACGCGGAACATTCCAAGACGTTTTGCTAATTGATCCTCAAAAAATGTTTTAACTTCCTTAATTGCGATTTGTGTCTCTCTTACTGTCATTAATGATTGATACATGCCTATTTCCTCCTAAAATGTTTGGATGTAGTAGAAAAAAGCCAACAAAAAAAGCCCTTCTTCCCAAAAAACTGGGACGAAAGGCTTTGGTTCCGCGGTACCACCCAAATTAGCAACAGAGGTTGCTCACTTATTCAGTACGGAGATTAGAGAGATCTCGATACTGTTCTTCTTTAACGGCGAAGTTCACGGCTAAGTCTACTTTCCTCTAAGGGATTTCGGTTAGCGACTCCAGGAGGTTCTTCATAACAGGCTTCGTATCAGGCTCACACCACCCCTGACTCGCTTTGTCTACGTCCTACTACTACTCGTCCTTTCACAGTCGTTTTGATGTCACATCTCTGAAACATTTTATTAATAATTATTTTATAGATAAAAATGAGAAAGTCAACATTTTTTTCAATTTTTATTTTATTCTAAGCAAATAAACAAGGGTATTGTATGTACTTATACTGTTCTCTTTTGATTATTTTCAGCCTGTAATGGTAGGTTTCATTCATTGTTGTAAACTCTTGTTTCATAGATGGCTAATGTTCAACTAAAGCTGCTTTTGTAACTTTTTTCTTATTCAAGTAAATGGCCGTTTAGTTGAATAAGAAATGATAAAATAAAGGTAAAAAACGAACAGAAAGAGGATTAGATAGTAGTTGAATGTAATAGAACGATTTTTAGAAGATGAAATTTCATCTCAAGAGTTGTATGAAGAAATGGAGACGGAATGGAGAGAATAGAAAAGAAAATTGAAAAAATTGATATTCTGCTAAAAGAAATTAGTGGAGAGATAACTGTGGGAATAAGTATATCAATCGTAAAAGATGACAGAATAGTTTATTCCAAAGGATTTGGATATTCTCAACTTGAACCGGATTTAAAATCTATTGATGAAAATACAATAATGAGTATACAGAGTGTATCTAAGAATTTTGTTGCAACCTGTATTATGCAACTAGTAGAAACAGGTTTTATTCGTCTAGATGAACCACTTGTTAATTACCTACCTTATTTCAGAACAAAAGACAAAAAATTAAGTGACCAAATTACAGTAAGACATGTATTAAGTCATACAGCAGGATTCCCGTTTGATTTGGGTATTGCAAATTTAGTTGCTCCAAACGTAAAAGAAATTTATTCAGACACTCCAACTGAGTGGAGTGAAGCATTAGCACATTACAATTTATCAGAACAGGAGATAACTAGTATACAATCTAGAGAAGATCTTACTCGATGGTTTAGTAAGGTTGATTTAGAATATCCTCCAGGAGATGGGTGGAATTATTGCACCGATGCCTATGTTATTCTAGGTGACCTAATTGAAAAACTTACTGGAGAAAGTTGGGAATGCTATTTATTAAAAAATGTAATAAATCCGTTGAATATGAGGCGCACTAAATGGGATTCATCAAAAGTTATAGGAGATAGCAATTATTCTAAATACTATTTAGAATACGAAAAAAAAGAAACGCCCTATCCGACAAATCCCGTTGCGGCCCCTATAGGTTTTTTATATTCAACAGCAAACGACTTAGCTACATATATGTTATTTCAGTTAAGTTATCCATCAAAAAAAATATTGGATTCAAGTTATAAAAAACAAATGCAAAATCCAGGGATTCTAGTCTCAGAGCCATGGAACAACGAAAACAATACCAGATATTATGGTTTAGGCTGGTTTATAGAAAAATATAAAGGTAAAACGATTGTTGAACACGGTGGAGGACAATTAGCAGTACGTGCATTACTTTCATTAGTACCTGAGGAAAGACTTGGTGTAACTGTGTTGTTGAATTTCGATAGTAACATCCATCGAATTATTTCTCGTAGAATCATCGATATAATGTTAGGTATATAGTTTTTTAGCTGTTACGAAAACGAATAACTGGTCTTATGCAACTACCATGGGAGAGCGAAATAATCTTCCATTCACTGTTGTGAATAACTGATTCATGGATGGCTAACGCATTGCGTTAGTTGTATAAGAGTTTCTAAAGGTTGTCTAATTAGACAACCTTTTTTAGTTCAAAAATCATCAATTAAATTTAACAGAGCCTTGCGTAAATGGAAAATATTATTCGAGGGTACATTTGGAAATAGAAGAGAATGTTCTCTTGCGTAATGGGTTTAGAATTATGTGTTGTTATAATAATGAACCTTTAGGTAAAACCATTTTTGTGGCATAGTACAAAAAAGAGTTTCAAGATCCGTTTTCACTGTGATTTTATACCAATGATCTGTTGAATTTTTTATTTCGCTTAATCGAATCCTTAACAAGGAATGTACTTCTATTGGAAAGGTTGTTGATAATTCTCCATTTAAGATAGCAGACACTTTCTCACAAAAAATTCCTGTATTGATGGTAAATTCCACTTGGTTTTTTGTATTCCATTTATTCAATTGAATGTTGACGGTCCATGAAATATGTGAATTTTTCATCCATCGCTTGCAATTTATTTTCCATTGACTGCATTCTTTGGTCTAATGATTTGATTGCCATTAAAATTACTTGCGTTGATTCATCATTCATTTTGACTTCATCCTTTCGATTCGAACGATAATCGATCGGTCATTTCTGGTTTGTGTAAAAAAGGAAAGATATCATTTTAGTTTGGTTGAATGTGTAAAAATATTACCATTCAAAAATGAAAAAGTCATGACATAAAATATGGATGGACTGGTTGACCTAATGGATAGCGTCCTGGTAGTTACGAGTAGAGGGCGATAAGATAAAAAAGCATCCTTACTGGATGCTCTTGATTTGTGTCACAATTTCGTTGTGTTCGGTGATTAATCTTTTCAACTGTTCTTCGAGATGAGGGTCGTTTTTCTTCGCTAAGATGATCTTGACGATGTCGATCGCTTCGCGCGTCTTCATTAATTCTTTTTGCAATTTTTCGACTGCATTCAATTTTGCCATGTTTTACCCTCTTCTTCATTCAGTTTAGTGGATCCGGTCCATAACTGTCCGTTAAGCATACCAAATAAAGCGGATAAATGCACACTTTAATAGTCATGAGTTATTAATTCGAAAAGAAAAAGTATCGAACGATGGTTAGAATAACTGGAATGAAGATGATCCAGCAAATGGATACGTTGATACCAGCTCTTGCAAGGTTTTGATGTTTGCTTGTAATAATTCGTTGGTGTGCTCGTCGAGAACAATTGCTTTGTTCTTTTCAACGAGTGAACGAAGAAGTTGACTGAGATGCCACTTCGAAATGTTTACTATTTATTTTGATATTGTTTGTATTGTTGGCAATGACGAGCGTATACAGTCCCTTTTGTTGAATAACTTTCAGCTATATGAAATTTTTTGAATAACTAAATTAACCTCTTCGTTAACTTTAATTACGAATAAATAGTCCCCTTCACCTTCAATTGGATCAATACTCGGAAGAACGCCACTTGTTCGATATCTCCTCAATGTGATAAGGTGTCGTTCTGCAGCATCCACCTATTAAACGTGCACCTGCTTGGTACCATTCTTCAGATTGAATATCTAACACGTTACATTGTTCATGACCATGCCATGTTTTTGTTTCTGGATTATAAGTTTCACCAGAGTTTGGATAAACAATAATCGGTTTTTTGGTGTTTGCCCTCAACTCTTGTATTGCACCAGTCACAACGGTTACTGGCGCACAATTGATGCCTATTGCTACAATTTGTTCACTTTTCTCAAAAACTCGTGCACACTCTACGAGTTTCATACCTTCACTAATCTCTTTCTCATTTTTTAACGAAAAGGAAAGCCACGCATATGTTTCTGGAAACTCACGTAATAATGTATCTAATACTCTTGCTTCTTGCAGGGAAGGGATCGTTTCAAATGCCAATAGATCTGCACCTGCTTCAATTAACGCTGACATTCTCGAACGGTGAAAGTCTGCTAATGTTTTATCTGTCACACCATAGTTACCTATATACTCTGAACCATCTGCAAGGTAAGCCCCGTACGGCCCAACCGATGCAACAACCAATGGTTTAGGCCTATTCGTTTGCTTATTTTCCTTCCAAAAATCATCTCTTGCCCTTCTTGCAAGTAACACCGTTTCCTTAATTAATTCCAAAGCTTCCTGTTCTTGTATTCCTCGCGCGGAAAAACCACTAATAGTAGCTTGATAGCTTGCTGTTATGGCACAGTCCGCACCAGCACGAAAATAGTCCGAATGAACCTGATAAATAAGTTCCGGATTTTCTAGTAACACACGTGCCGACCAAAGGGGATCGTCCAAATTACATCCATGCGCCTCCAATTCTGTAGCTAATGCTCCGTCAAGAAGCATAATGGAATGTTGGGATAAAATAGCATCAATTGGATTGACTTTGTTCGACATAATCTACGCCCCTCTTTTTTAAATTTTTTGTTAGATAATAACTTCCATAGCAAAACAAAATAAACGGTATGCCGCAATATAAGGCAATTCTCTGTGTTGGATCGAATGCAATTCCAATACACGATGCCAGACAAAGGATAAAAGAAGCAATTGGTACTAATGGATACAGTGGTGTGCGATAAATCAAGTCTTTTTCAGAATTTCCTTCTTTCAAAAATTGTCTGCGAAATAGGAACTGAGAAGCACTAATACTCATCCAAACTACAACTACTGCTAGACCGGAAATGGAAACAAGTACGATATAGACAGTATCTGGTGCCACAATACTTGAGAGCAAAGCCAAAGCTCCACCCACCATGCTGAAAATGACGGCGTTGATTGGAACACCTTGCTTCGTCATTTTTCCAAAAATCGGAGATATCGTATTCTTATTAGCAAGCGACCAAAGCATTCTAGTAGAGGCATAAAGGCCTGAGTTTGCTGCAGATAAAATAGCCGTTAAGATAACGAAATTCATTATGTCAGCTGAATATGGCACCCCAATTCGTTCTAGAACTGCAACAAAAGGGCTCTCTAATACACCAGCATCGGAAATAGGCAATAACGCAGATAAAACAAAAATCGTTCCTACAAAAAAGATG
Organism: Bacillus sp. AFS088145; assembly: GCF_002564465.1. GTDB lineage: Bacteria > Bacillota > Bacilli > Bacillales > Bacillaceae_G > Gottfriedia. Next base: position 99,781 of record NZ_NUUX01000015.1, read on the forward strand.
ATCAATCTCCACAGAGTAGTTCGAATGGCCTTCGGTATCATTTTTTCCGGGTTCGCGGTTTCTCCAGCTGCAATGCCTATTAATTCTGTTCCCGAAAAAGCAAAATTAACCGCAAGCATGGTCATTATAATGCCCGTAGCACCATGAGGAAATAAACCTCCACTTGTAAAATTAGAAAATAATGGTGCTGCTTTTGAATGACTCATCGGAAGAAACCCTAGCATTGCCGCTGCTCCTAAAACAATAAAAATCACAATAGCTATAACCTTTATCGATGAAAACCAAAATTCGGATTCGGCGAAAAATTTAACAGTCATTACATTTAATACAAAGATCAAAATGGCAAAAATAGCACTCCATATCCAAACATTAATCGATGGAAACCATCGCTTCATAAGTAATCCTGCGGCTGTAAATTCAGAACCTAAAGCAACAGTCCAAGTTAACCAATACAACCAGGCTACTGTATACCCTGTACCCGGTCCAATGTATTTAACTGCATAACTGTGAAATGAGCCCGTTTCAGGCATATGTACGGAAAGCTCTCCTAAACATAGCATAACTAGATAAACCACTAGCGCACCAATCAGATAGGATAGAATTGTTCCAAACGGTCCGGCTTGTTGAATAGTGTAGCCCGAGCTTAAGAATAGGCCAGTTCCAATCACCCCACCAAGTGATAGCATGACTAAATGACGTGCTTGCATGTTCCTTTGAAATTCTTGCCCATTTTTCTTCCCCATTACTACTCTCCTTTAGTTACTATCCAGAAAAAACAAAAACGCACTCTAAAAAAGAGTGCGCTACTGACAAATAAAAACGGAAGCTCTCATCTATCAGGATTATCACCCGCTGGAATTAGCACAGTGTCTACTTAAGCAGACCTGTTGCTGAGGCTTCAAAGGGCCAGTCCCTCCACCTCTCTGGATAAGAAATATTTTTTTTATAACCATATCAATCCATTCAATAATTGTCAAGATAATTCTGTTTTTTTGAAATATTATCAATTATTGACTTACTATTTTATCATTTCTAATGCAACTAAACTGCCATTTTGTTGAATAAGAAATGAACAGATTAGTTCAATAAAGTTAGAGGTATTAATAATTCATTTATGAATATCTATAATAGGTTATTTTGGCATATTAGTTAATGGATTAGGAGGAGTATTGAAATGCCAGGATGGTTAATAAATGTTGTAATAGTTGTAATTTTATTGTTATTAATAAATTTAAATTGGAAAGTAAATAGATTAATGAAGAAATTGAATATAAACGATTTTGATGATGAAATTCTGGAAGTATCAAACGAAGAAATAGAAAAGGAGCTTGAATCAAAATTTACGCATAACCATAAACTCTAATGGAACTAACACTTGCGTTAGTTGAATACTTTTTTTGATTTAGACTCTATACTTGCCACTAAATCCTCTATTGTACCAAAGCATTTTTCGATTTCAGGCAAATGGTAAAATGTACTCGTAGTTTCAAAATTATCTACTTCTTTGTTTGGTGAATATAAATAAACTTTTTTGCCACTTCCAAGAGCGATACCTAATTCAATATGGCTTCCTTTTCCTGCTGGAAACAAAACAACAACAAAATCAGCTTTAATTACAGCTTCCATCTCTTCTTGACCTATTACTTTTAATTCTTCAAGTGTTGCAACGTTTTCATTTGTTGTCCAATCATATGTATTAATGAATCCTTTTTCTATTAAAATTTTACTAACATACCTAACCAATTCAATATTTTTAAGACTTGATGCAAGATAAAACTTCATTATTTCCCACTCCTTTTTATTCTAAATTTTATCATAAATTCGAATAACTCTTATTAAACTATTCTGTCATTTAGTCGCATAAGATAAACTCAATCTGCTCTAACAAATTCAATTCTAAAAAATAAAAAAACAGAAACAAGCCACCACAATCGACTGTTTCTGTTTTTAAATATTATTTCCCTTTATTACGTGTCATTACGTCAAACACAACTGCAAGAACAAGTACTGCTCCTCGAATAATGTATTGGTATGAAATATCAATACCCATTAAGTTCATCCCACTTGTTAATGAAGCCATTACGAATGCACCGATAATTGTACCTGTTACTTTACCAACACCACCAGCAGCAGAAACACCACCTACATAAGCTGCAGCAATTGCATCTAACTCAAACATTGTACCTGCTTGGGGAGAAGCAGATGCAAGTCGAGCTGTAAACAATACGCCTGAAAGGGCTGCAAGCATACTCATTGAACCGAATACAATGTAAGTGATTTTCTTTAAGCTAATTCCACTCAACTGTGCTGCTTCAGGGTTTCCACCAACTGCATAAATGTGACGCCCTAAAGGAGTTCTTGTTGTAATGAAGTGGTAGACTACTACTACAATAAACATGATCACAGCAGTCCAAGAAATTCCTTGATAGCCTGCAAGAATATAGCAAATGTAACCAATGATACCGGAAATAAACAATAATTTTATGATTTGCATTGGCATTGAAAGAACTTCAAAACCGTACTTTATGTTTACGCTTCTCTTTTTAAAATCACTCCAGATAAAAAGAATGATAGAAATCGCACCAATTAATAGTGTTGATATGTGTAAACCATTCAAATTTCCTAAACTAGGAATATAGCCATTTCCAATTGCCTTAAAGCTTTCGTTAGCAACGATGATCGTACCCGTTTTAACAAGAGACATTAGTAATAATCCCTTGAATATTAACATTCCTGCTAATGAAACTACGAATGATGGAATTCCTAAATTAGCAACAAAGAATCCATTAATTAGACCTATGATAGCGCCAAATACTAGAACTGCAATGATTGAAATCCAGACTGGCAAACCGTGTGTTAGAAATAGAGCAACTACTGCTCCTAGAAAACCTGCAACAAACCCAACTGAAAGGTCAATATGTCGAATGACAATTACTAGTGTCATACCTACAGCAAGAACTGCAACATAACCTGTCATATTGATTAAATCACTTAAGTTACGAGATGACATAAATAGGCCATCTGTATTTAAAGTAAATACTAACATTATTACTGCAAGAGCAATATACATTCCGTATTCACGGATGTTTTTCCTTAATAACATGCCTGCTTCTTGAAAAAAGTTCATTTTATTCAACCTCTCTTAAACGGTAGCTAGAGCCATAACGCTCTCTTGAGTTGCTTCTTCTCTTGATAATTCCCCGGTTATTTTGCCTTCTGCCATTACATAAATTCGATCACTCATACCAAGGACTTCTGGAAGTTCAGAGGAAATCATGATAATGCTCATGCCTTGTTCAACCAGTAGATTCATAAAACTATAGATTTCAAATTTTGCACCTACGTCTATTCCACGTGTTGGCTCATCTAATATAAGTACATTCGGATTTGTAAATAACCATTTACTCAACGATACTTTTTGCTGATTACCACCACTCAATTTTCCAACAATTGAAGTGATTGATGGAGCTTTTATGTTTAACTTATTTAAATAATCATTTGCAACGACAATTTCTTCATGTTGATTAATTACGCTTGACTTGGAAATTTCAAATAAGTTCGTAATCGAAATATTATTTTTAATATCTTGTTCAAGAATCAATCCGTCGCCTTTTCGATCCTCTGTTACATAGGCTATTCCAGCTTTTATTGCATCTTTCGGATGTTTAAAACGCTTTTGCTCACCTTGCACTAAAACGGAACCATCAAGTTTGAAATTTGTTGGATTACCAAAAATACTTTTTGCTAATTCTGTTCGGCCTGATCCCATCAATCCAGCAATACCGATAATTTCTCCTTTTCGAACATTTAGATTGATATGATGAAGAATTTTTCGACCCAATTTTGGATCGTACACATCCCAGTCTTTTAATTCTAATGAAACTTCACCAAACTTTTGATTTGGACGCTTCGGATAAATATCGTCAATTTCACGACCAACCATATGTTTGATGATTGTGTTTTCGGTGATTTCTTCTTCATTTAAAGAACAAATTGTTTTTCCGTCGCGAAGTACAGTAACCGTATCTGCAACAGCAATTACTTCTTTAAGTTTATGCGAAATCATAATACAAGAAATTCCTTGATTCTTTAGCTCTTCCATCAAGAAAAGTAGGTTTTCACTATCATCTTCATTTAAAGCAGCTGTAGGCTCATCGAGTATAAGCAATTTAACATCTTTACTAAGTGCTTTTGCTATTTCAACCAGTTGCTGCTTACCTACACCTAACTCTTTAATTTGTACTTCCGGATTAACATCTAGTTTTACTTTTTTTAGCATGTCGATTGCTTTAACAATCGTTTCATTGAAATCAACAGTTATTCCCTTTTTAATTTCATGTCCGATAAAAATATTTTCAAATACGGAAAGTTCAGGAAAAAGCGATAATTCCTGATAGATGATTCCAATACCCTTTTTTTCACTATCACTTATTTTTGAAAACTTTTGAACTTCATCTCCAAAAACAATATCACCTGCATAAGTTCCAAATGGATAAATACCACTTAATACTTTCATTAAAGTCGATTTACCAGCACCGTTTTCACCAACTAAGCAATGAATTTCCCCTTTTCTAACCTTGAAGTTAACATCGCTTAATGCTTTCACACCTGGAAACTCTTTTGAGATATTTCTCATTTCTAAAATAAATTCACTCATATGATCCGTCTCCCGAATTTGCCATCTACTTGAGTCATTGATAAATTGAATAATTAACAAAATAGTGACGGTTAGACCATCACTATTTTGCAAGTTCATTTCTTCTATTAATTACTTCAATCCAGTGAAGTCTGAAGCACTATAGTATCCAGAATCAACTAAGTCTTTCTTCACTGTGCTTTGATCAACAACAATAATATCTGTTTGTTTTGTTTTGATATCAGCTTTACCGTTGTTTGTAACGCCTGAAGCATCAGGTGTTTCATTTTTTAAGATTGAAGTTGCAGTAGCGATTGCATCTTTAACTAAAGTACGAACATCTTTGAAAACAGTCATAGATTGTTTGCCATCAATAATGTATTGTACAGAAGCTTTTTCAGCATCTTGACCAGAAATTACATATGAAGTTACATCTTTGTCTGCTTTAAATGTATCAGCGATAGAACGCGCTGTTCCATCATTTGGAGCAAGAACTAATACATCACCTTTGTCAGCTTTAGAAGCTTTTGTTAAGTTAGATGAAGTTAAGTTTTTAGCTACGTTGAAATCCCAGTTAGTTGAAACTTGACCGATAATTTTTGCTTGCTCATCACGAGTTAAATCAGCTTTAGCTTTTAAACTATTTGCAGCTGCTGAATTCTCAACTTTGAATGTTCCATCAGCAATTTTAGGTTGAAGAACTTTCCAAGCACCTTGGAAGAATAAGAATGCATTGTTATCAGATGCAGCACCTGCGTATAGGTATAAAGGTTGACCTGCTTTACCTGAAGCATGGTCTACAAGATATTGTGCTTGTGCAGCACCTACAGCAACGCTATCAAATGATACATAGTAATCAACTGCGTCAGTACCTGTAATTAAACGATCATAAGAAATTACTTTAACACCAGCAGCTTTTGCAGCTTCAGCTGAAGCAGCAGCAGCAGCACCATCTTGAGGACAAATAATTAAAACTTTGATGCCTTTTGCAATTAAAGAATCAACGTTTGCTTTTTCTTTAGCAGAGTCACCTTGTGAGAATAAAATTTCAACTGAATAATCTGTATCTTTTAAAGCATTTTTAAAGCGAGTTTCATCTTGAGTCCAACGTGGCTCATCTTTTGTAGGTAAAACGATACCAATATCAACTTTACCATTTTTACTTTTCTTACCAGCAGAAGTGCTATCACTTGATGTTGCTGAAGATCCACATCCAGCTGCAACAAGAGTCATTACTAAAAATACCGAAATTATTGCAAAAATCTTTGATAACTTTTTCAAAGTGTTTCCCCCTTTTTTTCTGGTTACGCTTACATAAATAAGGTTATCACGATTTTTATTGGAAACGCTTACCCATTTCCTTCACTCTTTTGTCTATTATCTGCACTAATTTACCTAAACTCAGAAAACGTTTACATTCAGAATATTAAAACTAGCATTTTCTTAACTTTGGGACATATTAGTACAGTTAATTTCGATTCAAAACAAAAAAGAGTCAAACAGCAACTTGATAAAAGTATGTACAAATTAAAAAGCAATTCGTAAATACGATCATTAAGTATGTCGTTAGACTCTTTTAACAATAAATATTCAAATACAGTAAATAATCGTTTATCAGTTCAAATTCAAGTATTCAAATTCTCCTCTTATTCTCTTTAAATATTCATTAATACCTTTTTTCGATATTCCTTAGGAGATTCATTCGTACATTTTTTAAATACTCGGCTAAAATAATTTGGATCATTATAGCCCACTTGGTAACAAATTTCTTTTAAATTCAATTCTCTTTTTTCCATTAATTGTTTTGCTTTATTGATTCTCAAATTCATTAAATAATCACTGAAAGTCTCACCTGTTTGCTTTTTAAATAGTTTGCTAAAGTAGACTGGATTCAATTTTAAATAGTTGGCCACTTGCTCAAGTGAGAGATCCTCAATGAAGTGATGAGCGATATATTCCCTAGCTAATATCATCAGATGATTCGTTTTGATTTCTTTTTCTCGATCGATCTTTGTAATTAAATTAATGATTTGTTGCTCCACAAACATCTTCAATTGACTGATTTCATTAATGTCTGGAATATGAAATTTCTCAACTTCAATCGATGAACTACGGAGAGATTGGAAAATTTGATTAAATAGTGAATTTAATTCCGTTCTAACTTGCGAAACATCATAATTAATAAATCTTTCATACAAATTATTAAATTGGTTCATAACGTCTTCTAAATCAGCTTTTCTAAAAGTATCAATTAAAACTTGTTTTTCCACGTCCGTTATACTTAAAGATAGATTTACTGAATGCAGATTAACACGTGTTAACTCATCACATTCTAAACTTGCCTGAAATGCCTCATTATAAGATTGTCGTAACCCTTCAATTCCTTGCTTTAAAGACCCAATACCAATCACTGTTTGATAACCAGTTTGATTTTCTATGTATTCAATGGTTTTTAAAGCATCTTGATAAAGTACAAGTGATTGAAGATCGGCTTCTCGATTTGGCTGTACTGGAATAAATATCGCTAATTGGCCATCTACAACAGGGCTAATTAAACAATTCCTCGAAGATTTCATAAAATGCCTAACACATTCATAAATTCTCCTCTGCTCCTTGTCATTTTGACTAATTTCTTTAGGCAATTTAATGACGTTCGCATAACCTAACTCAATTTCAAAACCGAGAATACTAGACAATTGAGACACATTTAGTTCTTGTACAGTATTAAACATTAACATTAATGTATATTCATTTTCAGTGAGAGGACGTATAATCGATAAATTTTCTATAGCCTCTAATTCTTGTAATCTTTTCTTATGCTCATCTTCTATTTCATCGATCATTTTTTGAAGTAAAGAGATGATATGATCCTTTTTAGCAGGCTTTAAAATATAATCTTTAACACCTAATGAAATGGCTTCTTGTGCATACGTAAAATAGTCATATGCAGTGACAATGAATATTTTGGTATCAGGTAGTTTTTGTTTTATAACAGAAACAGCTTCAAGCCCTTGAATACCTGGCATTTTTATATCCATAAAGATAATATGAGGCTGGTATTCTATTGATTTTTCAATCGCAACTCGTCCATTTTCAGCCTGTTCAAATTGAAATTGATTAGGCATTGAACGGTTAATCATCAGTTCAAGTCCCTCGCGCTCTAATGGTTCATCATCAACAATTAATAAACGATACATGGGTACCTCCTTTAATTTTAAAATTTTGATGAGACAGGAAGCTTTAATATAATGGTTGTCCCTTTATTTATTTCACTTTTGATATCAACAATATCTTCTTCTTCATAAAAGAGGCGCCAGCGTTTAAACACATTAGTTGTACCTAATCCAGTTGAGCTTTTTTGAGAGATGATCGGCATAGACGACGTTAAAAGAGCCTCTCTAGTCTCTTCTCCCATGCCAGCACCATTATCATAAATTTCGATGTAAATATATCTTTCATGATTCTTGATATTAATCCCTATTACTGCTCCTTGCTCCATCCCCTCGATACCGTGTATAAATGCGTTTTCAAGAAGTGGTTGCAATGTTAAACAAGGAACTTTATTTCCTAAACAGGACTCATCTATATTTAATTCAAAGCGTACACGATCTCTAAACCTTGCCTTTTGAATCGAAAAATATTCCTCAGCATTTCTAACTTCTTCTAAAAGAGTTACGGGCTCGTCTAATTTTCGTAAATTATAACGTAGCAAATTCGAGGTCGATACAGTTAGATCACTCGTTTGCTCAGCCCCTTCAATATAGGCTAACTTAGATATAACGTTTAACGTATTAAACAGGAAATGCGGGTTTATCTGACTTTGTAAAGCTTTCAACTCCAGCTCCTTTACAAGGCGATCTTTCTCTACTATTTCAATATTTTTTATCATTAAATTGCTTAAGTTCTTAGACATTTCATTGAGGATTTTACCAAGAATACCGATTTCATTATTTCGATACAATGTGGGTGGATCCACATTAAAATTACCTTTACCAATTTGTTTAGCCATATAAACTAATCGATTAATTGGAATGACGATACTTCTAGACAACCAAATGGCAAAAACAATACTAATGATAGTCGTTATAACGAACAACTGGACACCTAATTGATTCATAGACTGAGTATTTGCAATAATCTTTCGAAAAATAGGCTGGTAATTACTAAGCTCTAAATCAACTAAGTTTTGACTATCCTCTCTAATAAACCCTGATATTTTCTCTATATCCCGGTATTGATCTGTATAACTTGAAAAATTTTGAGAGACTAAATTATCTGTAATCGATGATTCTAACCCTAGAAAAGAATCAATCATATGGGTAAAGTTTTCTAACACAAGCTGATTATTTTTAGTAGCATTATGTGTTAATAATTCCTTTTTTAATTTTTGTAAATTGCTTTTATGCTGCAAAATCGATCGATAGTTTTTTGGCTGTGGATTAATAATATAACTACTCACCAAGCTTAAATTCTCCTGAGTTTCAGAAGAGATTTGTTTATATAAAAATATTTTATTAATCATTAAATTATAACTCTCTTGAACTTTCTTACCATTTTCAAAAATAAAAAATGAAACTAGATTTAATAAAATAACTAGAATAGGAATAAAAATAAATAATTTTGTCCTAATTTTCAACGTTTCTCCTCCTGATCAACGTTTCTTTCGTCACCACCTCGGTTGGTGTAAAATTTTCTTTATTAATAACTTTTCCATGTAACGAATCAATTAATAAACCTACAGATTGAAAGCCCATTTCATACGGCTTCTGAATAACAGTTGCTTTAATCGCATCATCTTGAACTGCTTGAAGTGTACCTTCAATGTTATCAAATCCAAATATCTCAACTTGATTTAACTTTAAATTTTTTGATGCATTCAAAATGCCAATTGCGTCTAAAGCACTTGTACCAACCATAACTGAAATGTCTTTATTATTACGAAGCATGCTTTCAGTTTGAAGCTTTGCTTGAATAATCGATATATTAGAGGACTCAATATCCTTTACTACTAATTTTGGATGCTTTTTAACAATACTTAAAAATCCATTTAATCTAGCCTGCTGACTTTCTGATTTTTCACTCCCTATAATAACGCCAATTTTTCCAACACCATTCGTTTCCTCTACAACAACTCTTCCTAACTGCTCACCCGCGCTAAAATTATTTGTGCCAACATAAGCAATACGCTTACTTTTTGGCGCATCTGTATCAATTGTAATAACAGGAATATGTTGTGTAACCGCTTTATTAATTACGGGCGAAAAAGTATTCTCATCCAGGCTTTGTACGATGATACCATCCACTTGAGAAGCAATTGCCTTTTCTAATAACTTAATTTGTTCTTCCGGACTTGTACGTAAAGGACCGATATATTCAACATTTACTCCATATTTTTCTGCAGCAACATCTGCCCCTTCTTGTACTTTCCTCCAATAAGGATTATCAAACTCCTGCGAAATAAGGACAAAATGGAGTTTTTTCTTCGGTTCTACTTCCCGACCCTGTAATTTTTGAACTGAATTTTCAATATTTCTAGCATTTATTTCAAAATGAATAAGTACATAAACAAACAATAAAAAAAGTACGCTTAAAATAATCGACCATTTTTTCTCTTCCATAATGTCCTCCAGTCCTATATTAAAATAGTACATTTTGATGATACAGTTTACAAGACTATTAGACTTTACAATTTTTTCCCTTTAATTTTATTCGAACGAATGATTTAATAAAGAAATTTGAAACTTCAATCTACTTTTACTAAATCTTAAATCGCTATATTAAGATTTCTTCCAAAAAAAAATGATCCCCTTTTCGAAAATAGGAGATCATTTTCATAAAACTATCTAGTCTTTTGGAAATAACCCACATTCCTTTTGGCAAGTTGAGTATTATAAAGATTGGTTTGCAAGTACTGCTCTGGTAATTGAACAGCTATCCAATTATTAGACTGCTTTTATACTGGTCAAATAAAAAAAGTGCACAGACTATTTCTGTACACTTTGTTATAAAGCTTGCTTTCGCATTTTCTAACTTAAACTGTAATTTTTGTCTCCTCAACCTGGTAAATCGGATGAAATTCACCTTCAGACTTGGAAACTACGACAGTAGCAACACCGTTTCCAATAAGATTAGTAACTGCGCGTGCTTCAGACATGAAACGGTCAACTCCAAGAATCAGTGCCATTCCCTCTACTGGGATTGACGGAAATACCGCTAAAGTTGCGGCTAATGTCACAAACCCAGAACCAGTAACTCCCGCTGCGCCTTTTGAAGTCAACATTAATACACCTAGTAGTGTAATCTGCTGCCATATGCTTAGGTCAGCACCATAAGCTTGTGCAATAAATAATGCTGCCATCGAGAGATAGATGGAAGTTCCATCAAGATTAAAAGAATAACCAGTTGGAAGTACAAGTCCCACTACTGATTTTGAGCAGCCATATTTCTCAAGCTTTTCCATCATTTTCGGTAACGCTGCCTCAGATGATGACGTTCCAACAACAAGAAGGATTTCTTCTTTTATATAAGCAATAAATTTGAAGATATTAAATCCGAACATTTTAGCAATTCCGCCAAGAACTAGAACAATGAATATGGCCATTGTAAGGTAAACAGAACCCATTAGTTTTCCAAGATAGATAAGAGAACCGATACCGAATTCTCCAATTGTATATGCCATCGCACCGAAAGCGGCAAATGGAGAAACCTTCATGATAATATTAACAATTCCAAAGAATACCTCAGTCAATTTCTCAAAAAAATCGATGACCGGCTTACCTTTCTTACCTAAATGAGCAAGTGAAATGCCAAATAAGATTGCAAGTAGAAGTACTGGAAGCAGCTGACCATTTGCAAATGCCCCAATGAAGCTTTCAGGAATGATTGATGTGATAAAATCCATGAAACCATGGCTTGTTTCCGAGGCTGCCTTAGTGTATTGAGAAATATCTCCTTTTCCCGCTGCTGCATCAATCCCTTTACCTGGCTTTAATACATTTGCAACAATAATACCGATTGCTAAAGAGATTGTCGAAACGATTTCAAAATAAAGTAAGGCCTTCCCACCAATTTTGCCAACCTTTTTTATATCCCCCATTCCTGCAATCCCGATAACAATGGTTAAGAATATAATCGGTGCAATAACAACTTTTACTAGCTTAATAAAAATATCAGCAATAACCTTTAGCTGTGAACCAATCTCTGGAAATACGAATCCGACCAAAATACCGAGAAAAATTCCTAAAATCACTTGAGTTGTAAGACTTTTAAAATTAATTCTCAATGTGCTTAACCTCCAATCAATTTTGAAAACGATTACAATTTTTTGAATTATTTACATGTTACAATTTTGTGAACATTATAAATAGTTAAAATAACTTTATAAAGTGTTTTGTAATTAATGTAAGTAATAAAATCATGAGGTTAAGTTTAATTGGACTGTATTTTATAGTAAATTGGAAAAGTATTATTAAAAACCATTAGAGCAATAGTAGTTCGATATGATGAATCTAGTAATAGTTGGAGGTTAATGTGCACGATCGGCGATTTAGAATTAAATTAAGTACAATTATTATTTTCTTTGTTTGTTTAGTGGTACTCCTATCTTTAATGATTACTGACTTATTAATCAGTCATACTGTCAGTAAAAAAATTATAAATTACCAAGAAGAAAAGGCCTTAATTGTAGCTAGGACTGTTGCTAAATCACAAATTGTAATTGATGAATTAAGTAACGACCACTCCACTACTGCAATTCAAGATTATACAAAGGATATTCAAACTGCTACAAATGTAATGTTTATTGTCGTAATGGATATGAACGGAATTCGAAAATCACATCCAAATCCGGCAAATATCGGCAAACATTTTGTTGGCGGTGATGAAAAGGCGGCACTAAAGGGTAAAGAGTATGTATCGATTTCGCATGGTACTTTAGGTGAATCAGTTCGTGCTTTTACTCCATTATACAATTTGAGAAATAAACAGATTGGCGTGGTTGCAGTTGGAATTTCACTTAAGAGTGTAGAGTCTGTACTTGGCAAAAGTCATTGGGATATCCTTATCGTGACAGTTCTTGGTTTAATAATAGGCGTCATTGGCGCTATTTTACTTGCAAGATATATTAAAAGGACATTGCTAGGGCTCGAACCCTTTGCTATTGCTAAGATTCTTGAGGAGAGGAGTACGATGCTCCAATCTGTTCATGAGGGTATTATCGCAGTTGATAATCAATCAACAATTACTTTAGTAAATAAATCTGCATTACAAATCTTTCAAAAGGCAGGGCTTTCTCAAAAGCCCGTTGGCATGAAAATTGATGAATATATGCCTTCAACAAGATTGGATCACGTTTTAGAAACAGGTAAACCCGAACTAGATGATGAACAAAACATTAACGGTGTTTCCATCCTCGTTAACAGAGTTCCTCTTGTGGTAAATGGCAAAGTAGTTGGAGCTATTTCTACATTTCGGGATAAAACCGAAGTAAATCAGTTGGCCGAACAATTAACAGGTGTAAGAACCTATGCGGAATCCCTTCGCGCCCAATCCCATGAGTTTATGAACCGACTTCACGTTATTCTTGGTATGGTCCAAATGAAATCCTACGATGAATTATCAGGATTTATCCGTACTTTAGTGAACTATCAAAATCAAGAATTTGGACAGATTACTCAGCATATTAAAGACCCTGCCCTGGCCGGATTTATTATGGGCAAATTAAGTTATGCAAGGGAAGAAAATGTGGAGTTCTCTTTCGAATGTAAAAATGTCATTCCAGAGCCGAAAGACCCTAAGTTCACTCAAGATTTAATTACCATTCTTGGGAATTTGATCGATAATGCAATAGAAGCATTGTCTGATACTGAAGAAAAAACACTGGAAGTAATCTTTAATTATGTAGATAAATTTTTAACAATCGAAGTTCTAGATTCAGGACCTGGAATGACTGAAGAGTTACACAAGAAAGTATTTGAAAAAGGGTTTTCCACAAAAGGCGAAAATCGTGGCTACGGCCTTTATTTGGTTGCAAATAGTATCAAAAAACTGAGTGGAGAATTAATCATCGATTCAAAATTACTACTAGGGACTGAGTTCCAAATACAAATCCCATATGAAGAAAAGAGGTATGGTTATGATTAAAGTCCTGATTGTAGAAGATGATCCTATGGTTGCTGAATTCAACAAACGTTACCTTAATGAGATAAGAGGTTTTAGTTTAATAGGGATATCCCATACCGTGACAGATGCCATTACGTTCCTTGAAAACGAACAGGTAGACCTTATTTTGCTAGATGTTTATATGCCTGGTTCAACTGGACTTGAATTGCTTAGTTTTATTAGAGAACAAAACATGGCAGTAGATGTCATTCTAATTACTGCAGCTACGGACAAAGAAAAAATTCATACTGCAATAAGGTATGGGGCTGTAGACTATCTAATTAAACCGTTTGAGTTTGAAAGATTTAATCAAGCATTGTTGAAGTATAAAGATAAGTATAATTTTTTTGCAAATAAAACCTTATTTAGTCAGGAAGATCTGGATGAACAGTTCTTTAGTATAGATCAAAAACTGGTCGAAGAAGCAATGAGTAATTTGCCTAAAGGCTTAACTAGCAGCACCCTACAGGTTGTCATTGGGGTGATAAAATCAAAAGGCAACAGTCAATTTACAACTGATGATATCTCTGAGACCACCCTTATATCACGCGTATCGATTCGAAAATATTTGAAGTTTCTAACTAGTCTTGGTGTCCTTGAAGAGTCATTGACATACGGGATTGGAAGACCAGTTTATTTGTACACACTAAAATTAGATAAACTAAATAAAGTGAATACATTACTTTAAAAGTGACTTTTTTTAAATTTAAATAAAAAGGCACTGACTTTTTCAAGGTCAGATGCCTTTATACTTATGATGTTGGAGACGGAAATCTTGCAGCTTCAAAATGAGTACTAACTTCCCCATCAACATTTGCTCCGATCACACCAGCAATGCTACTTTGTGCAAAAACCTCAACCTTATCCAAAGCATTAAGTTTCTGGATCGTCGAAACATTTACAGCATTTCCGAAGTTTATTGGACCAAAGAAGTCGTTATCGATCGCGATTGCGGGTTGTCCATTTACACGTATTTCAATCCGTGCTCTATATTTGACATTATTATCATTCGGGATAAAAGAAATCGTAGCAGAAATTAAATAGACCCCATTATTTTTTGGTCTAAACACTGAGGTAAATGGATTATACTCATTTGCTAAATCAAATTGTTTAAGTTGATAATTCACTTTTACAAAAGTGTTTTCAGGAACAGTTTGATTTGCATTATTAACAGCTCTAAAAGCCGATGCAATATTAATATTCTCTTTATTCTCTTCATTTGAATCATTTGGTTTTTTCATTTTTGGCGGCACACTTTTCACTTCACTCTCTCATAAACTCCTATCATTATATTGAGACCAGGCTTAAGTGATTGTATGCTTGTCCTTGTACGAGTACTATTTATGGGAAGTTAAATCTTATTAATTTATTGGGCTCAGTTAAATTAATTTTTTGAACTTTTAATCAAAAAAAGAGCTTTACTCATAAGAGTAAAGCACATATTAATTGATGACAAATTTACCAACTAGTTTCTACAAGTTTTTGTTAAGGCGACTTTTCCATATATACGTTATCGTAATAAAGATATAGATGCAAAGAGTAATAATCGTTACGATAACCGGTGTCGTGAAAATAATTCCGATTAGAATCATCATTAATGCGATGATCACAGCCCAAGTCGTATATGGGAACCATTTAACCAAATAGTCACTTGTTTTTCCAGATGACTGTTTACGTGATTTCAAATGGGCAAAAGCAATAATCAACCAGATGAATAATACGGTATATCCAAGCGATCCCATTAGGAAATCAAAAGTCTTGCTTCCTGCAAATAAGGAAATTAGTACACCGCCAAGTAAAGTGGAAGTACACATTAATATTGCGTATACAGGAACTTTCCTCTTAGATAATCTTGAAAATATTTTCGGAATGCGACCGTCCGCAGCTTGCGTATACAGAACACGGGATGAACCATACAATCCAGAGTTCATCGATGAAATAATCGCTATTAGAACAACGGCGTTCATAATATGGTCAGCACCAGGAATCCCTATCATTTTAAAGACCATCACAAATGGACTTTCAGGCACCCCGTTTACTTTATTCCAAGGAATTAAACTAACGATGATGAAAAATGGAATGATATAGAAAGAAATGATTCTGACTAATGTACTTCGAACGGCTTTTGGAACCACTTTTTCGGGATTTTTTGTTTCTGCTAATGTAACCCCGATAATTTCCGTTCCACCATATGAATAAATTACCACCAGCATAGCTGAGATTAATCCTGTTGATCCATTCGGAAAGAAACCGCCATGGTCTGTCAAGTTAGAGAAACCAACTGCTTTATGATCTCCAAAGTTCACTAGTAACAACACTAATCCAGCTAAGATGAACACAATGATGACAGTAATTTTAATTAAAGCAAGCCAGTATTCCGTTTCAGCAAAAACCTTTACTGATAGCAAGTTGATTGTTGTAACTAACACCGAAACAACTAATGCCAGTAACCAGATTGGATAGTTAGGCAACCAATATTGAATGAAAATGGCAGCAACGATTGATTCGGCCGTGATGTTCAATACCCACATTTTCCAATAGATCCAATCAAGGAAATAAGCAGGATACTTTCCTAAAAGAGATTGGACAAGATCCCTGAAAGTTCTTGCATCGCTATTGCGAACCGCCATTTCAGCTAAACCTTGCAAAATGAATAATAAGATGATGCCTCCTAGCAAGTAAGCAATAATGATGGATGGGCCTGCCATATCAATTGCTGAACTACTTCCCTTAAATAGACCTGCCCCAATGGCACCTCCTAATGCCATCATCGTAATATGTCTTGACGTCATTGTCCTTTGTAAATTCCGTTTTTCCGTTTTCATATCCTAACCTCCCAAAAAATCAAAAAAGGCATATCATCTCATTCTTCATAATCAAATGAAGAAAGAGACGACATGCCTTAGCTTACCGCGGTACCACTCTTATTGGCTCTTTTCGAACCCTACTTTAAAAACCTTGTAACGAAGGTCAATCGTTAAAACAAGAGAAAAGATTAAATCTAATCTTTCGCTTTACCACTCCCAGGCAAGTTCAAAGTATCATTGGACTGCGTTGCACCAACCCGCAGCTCTCTTAACCTAATAATTAACTTTTACTACTCCTGATCTTTGCGTTTTGATAAATATTTCTGAATATTTTTTATAATAACTAATACTATACGGACGTGAAGCAAACTTGTCAACCGTTTTTTTAGGATAATAATTTCAGAAAAACAAATCATAAGCTTATTGGTTCAGTAACTAAATAGATCCGTAAAACCCTTTTATTGAAGCATTCATTTGTCAATTTCGTTAGCCCTGAAAATCCAGATAAATCAAACGATATTTGTTTCAAATATTGATATTTTTAGTGGTCATATGTAAATACCAACTATCAAAAAATTATTAAAACAAAATGGAGAGTGCCAAGAATGAATGAAATGATTGAAAGTTTGGAAAGCATACACAATGAAATAAGTCTTAAGCTCAGCAATGCTTTCAACTTCTCAGAAACCAATGATAACCATAACCAAAATTCTCATCACGATTATACTGAATTATCTAAAGCTGCTAAAGAACAGTTAGAACAAAATAAAGAACATCAAATAGCTAAGACAATTTTAAAACATTTAGAAACATTACTTAGTGAGATTGATAAAATAAAAAACGATTAACTTTTAATCGTTACAAAACATTATCGAAAAAAAGGATTTTCCCTCCTGTATCAATAATATTTTTACTCAAATTAGCACTTAAAACATGTATAAAGGACAGGGCCAACTAATACAAAAAATCTCTACAGAATCTTCCATAGAGATTTTAAAAAAATAAATATTTTATTATCTTTTTGCCCCTGTGAAGCGTCTATTTAAAAACTTAGCAAACAATCTAGCAAATAAATTAAATAATAGGATCATTACAATTAAAACTGCTGCAGATTTTGTAGCGATACTTTGCGCATCTGGAACTATACCTTCTGAATTTAATTTCCAGATATGAACTGTTAATGTTTCTGCTGGTCTAAAAATATTAAACGGATTCATCGGTGTATTTAATGGAGCAGCATTATTTAGAATAGGCGTTGTAAGTCCAGCAGTATAGATTAATGCCGCTGCTTCACCAAAAATTCTTCCAGCTGCTAAAATAATTCCCGTAATTAATTGCGGAATTGCTGTTGGGATACTAATTTTAGTAATTGTTTGCCACTTTGTAGCTCCTAATCCAAGACTACCTTCTTTACTAGTTTTAGGAACATTTAATAACGCTGTTTCACTTACCCTTGTTAAACCTGGAAGATTTAAAATTGAAATCGCAAGTGCACCACCAATTAAAGTGTAACCCCATCCAGTCATCGTTACAAATACTAATAAACCGAATAAACCTACTACGATTGAAGGTAATGAAGCTAACGTTTCAATACATAGTCTTAAGAAATTTAAAAAACGTCCTGGTTTTGCATATTCTGCCATATAAATCCCAGCTCCTACTCCAATCGGAACTGAAATAATTAATGTTAACACTAAGATATAAAATGAATTAAAAAGTTGTGGTCCGATCCCACCACCTGCTTGAATATTACTAGGTTTTCCAAACAGGAAATCAAAGTCCCAGAATCCCCAACCTTTAAAAATAATTTCACTCAATAAAAATAATAATAATATTACAACTAAACCAGCTATTAAACAAAGTATTCCGGTCCAAATCTTATCCATTTTTCTTGCAATCATGATTCATATCCTCCTTTTCGTCCAATTAATCGAATGACTAGTATAAAGAGGAAGGATATTAGAAGTAAGATCATTGCTAAAGTCCATAAAGTGTTATTCCACGCTGTACCGTTTAATGTATTTGCCATATCCATTGTTAAAATTCCTGTTAATGTTGCTGTTGGGTCAAAAATACCATTAGGGAACTTAACTGTATTTCCGATTACCATTTGTACAGCTAATGCTTCACCAAATGCACGAGCAAGACCTAAAACGATCGCAGTTAAAATGTTTGTTTTTGCAGCTGGTACAATTGCCAACTTAATTGCTTGCCATCTAGTTGAACCTAGTCCATATGATGCTTCTAAATAGGTTCTAGGAACAGCTCGAACAGCATCAGATGCTATACTTGCAATTGTAGGTAAAATCATGATACTAAGCACAATAATCCCTGCAATTAAGCTAAAACCTACGCCACCTACTGTATTTCTAATAAGAGGAACTAATATTGTTACGCCAAGAAATCCATAAACTACTGAAGGAATACCGACTAGAATTTCCAATACTGGAATTAATACTTTTTCACCAAACTTCGGTGAAATAAAATTCATGAAAATTGCTAATGCAATCGCAATTGGAGCAGCTATAATAACAGCACCAACAGATACTAGAATTGATCCAACAATAAAGATTAAAGCACCATATGTTGGGTTTGATGCATTATTTGGACTCCAATGTTTTGAAAACAAAATTTCACTTAACGATATATCATTTACTGTAAATGATTGGATTCCTTTACTAACAATAAATCCTATTATTGCTATTGTAATACCAATCATTAAGAAACCACATATCGTTACAAGAGTTCTTCCAAGGTATTCAATTAGAAAAAAGTTTCTTTTTTTGAAATTCATGATAAACCCCTATCATCCATTAATAAATTAGTTTGAGAGTTGGTATAAAACCAACTCCCATTTTTTATATTATATTATTCTAAACCTGTCATTTTTGAAGCCGGGATATAACCCATCTCAACTAGCTTGTTAGCAAACTCGTCGCCACTAATGAATTCAATATATTCTTTTACAGGAGATTTCGCATCGCCTTTTGTAATCATGTACTCGTATGAATAGAATGGGTAATCACCTGCAACGATATTGTCAGTAGTAGATTCTTTTCCATCAATTTTCACAGTTTTTAATGCATCTTTTTTATCGCCGATTAAATATGAGTTAGCAAGATAAGAAATTGCACCAGGAGTAGAGTTTACAGCTTGTTCAACTGCACCGTTTGAGTCTTGAACTGTTCCTACGCCATCATTAATCTTAACGTCTTTCATAATTTTCTTTTCAAATGCTGCACGTGTACCAGATGATGCTGGACGATTAATTACATTAATTTTCTCATCTTTACCGCCAACTTCTTTCCAGTTCGTCACTTTACCAGCGAAAATATCTTCAATTTGTTGAAGTGTAAGTGAATCTACACCAACATCTTTATTTGTTACCATTGAGTAACCAACACCAGCAACTTTAGCTTCTACTAATGAACTTGCTAAAGATTTATCTTCTAATTTTTCAGCAGCTGGTACATCTGAGTTACCAATTTGAATTGCTCCAGTAGATACTTGGTTTACACCAGTACCACTACCGCCACCTTGAACTGTAATTGATACTTGTGGGAACTTCGCCATGAATTCAGTTGCCGCTTCGTCAGCTAGTGGTTGTAATGCCGTTGATCCTGCAGCACCAATTGTTCCTGTTAATTCTACTTTTTTATCATCTGTACTAGTCTTACCAGTTGTTTTTTCATCTTTATTAGAACATCCTGCTAACATACCTGTAATAGCCATTGCTGCAAATGTTAATTTTAATCCACGTTTCATTTTAATCCCCCTAAAATGTTTGTTTTTATTTTTAATTTTGTATTTAATTTTTGTTTGTTATCTCTTACAATCTCTACTTTAAAGTTTTTAGGTTAAGCAAGTTTTAATCAATCGTAAAGAAATTGTAAATCTTTTTAAGAGGTAGTATGTTTAATTGATTTAAGGGCATTGAATGTAAGATAAATACTAATTACTTATTAAAACTTGCTAAATATAAAAAAGAAAACTACTTAAAAGCAGCTTAACTTTTAAATAGTTTCTGGTGCTGATCTATGGCGAATGGGGAATACTGAAAACACATAGTTGATTCTAAAGGAAATAAAAAAAGCTGACTCAAAAAGTCATAGACCTTTTGAGTCAGCTTAAATGGAATTATTATTTTAAACCTGACATTTGTGAAGCTGGGATATAACCCATTTCAACTAACTTGTCAGCAAACTCGTCACCACTAATGAATTCAATATATTCTTTTACTGGAGATTTTGCATCACCTTTTGTAATCATATACTCATATGAATAGAATGGGTATGCACCAGAAGTAATGTTATCAGTTGAAGATTCTTTTCCATCAATTTTCACAGTTTTTAATGCATCTTTTTTATCGCCGATTAAATATGAGTTAGCAAGATAAGAGATTGCTCCTGGAGTAGAGTTTACAGCTTGTTCAACAGCACCGTTTGAGTCTTGAACTGTTCCTACGCCATCATTAATCTTAACATCTTTCATGATTTTCTTTTCAAACGCTGCACGTGTACCAGATGATGCTGGACGATTAATTACATTAATTTTCTCATCTTTACCGCCAACTTCTTTCCAGTTCGCTACTTTACCAGCGAAAATATCTTCAATTTGTTGAAGTGTAAGTGAATCTACATCAACGTCTTTATTTGTTACCATTGAATAACCAACACCAGCAACTTTAGCTTCTACTAATGAACTTGCTAAAGTTTTATCTTCTAATTTTTCAGCAGCAGGTACGTCTGAGTTACCAATTTGAATTGCTCCAGTAGATACTTGGTTTACACCAGTACCACTACCGCCACCTTGAACTGTAATTGAAACTTGTGGGAATTTCGCCATAAATTCAGTTGCTGCTTCATCAGCTAGTGGTTGTAATGCTGTTGATCCTGCAGCACCAATTGTTCCTGTTAATTCTACTTTTTTATCATCTGTACTAGTCTTACCAGTTGTTTTTTCATCTTTATTAGAACATCCTGCTAACATACCTGTAATAGCCATTGCTGCAAATGTTAATTTTAATCCACGTTTCATTATTGTTTGTCCTCCTAAGGAAAATTATTATTTTCTACATCTCTAACTATAAAAAAGAATAATTAACCTAGTTTTAAACGATTGTAAATAATTCGTAAAGTTGTTTTAAAAAAACAACTTTAGGATAAAAATAAGACTCTCTAATTTTTTAGAGAGCCATGAGAACCGATCTATTTTGTTTACGATTATTGAAAAACATATCACTTATCACTACTAGTTTTTAAAAAAAACCTTATTTATTCACTTTTTCAAGACATAGTTTTAATACAGCATTAAGCAAAACATTCGCTCCTTTTGCACAATCCTCATATGAAGTTAACTCATCTTCACGATGACTATATCCATTTACACTTGGTACAAAAATCATAGCCGTTGGGATATAAGAAGCAATGAATTGAGCATCATGCCCGGCACCGCTATACATTCGATTTTCTTTATACCCAAGCTCTTTGCAAGCATATTCCACAGCATTTACGACCTCTTCATTAAAGTCTACTGTGTCTCGATCCCATAGACGTTTGGATTTGATTGGACAGCCACTTATATTTCTTGGCAATTCTTCTACCATTCTTGTAACTTCTGCAATAACACTCGGATCCTTATGTCTCGCCTCTAAAGTAAAGATTACTTCTGAAGGAATGACTGTATGAATATTTGGATATGCATTTATACGACCGATTGTATAAACGAGATCTGAATCTAGTCTTTGTAATTTCTTTTGTAAATCTACTACCACATTAGCAGCAGTAAACATCGGATCTTTGCGCATGCTGATTGGCGTCGTACCTGCATGGTTGGATTCTCCAAATACAGAAATTTCATAGCATACCATTCCTAGTACACCTTCTACTACCCCGATTTCTAAGTTTTTCCGTTCCAGTACAGGTCCTTGTTCAATATGTAGTTCGATATAAGCAGTAGCTTCTCTCAATCGATTTGTTTCAGAACCTTCGAAACCACTTATATTCAATGCTTGAGCAAATGATATCCCATTTTTATCTGTTGAATCACTCATCTCCTCCTTATCAAATTTACCTGATAGCACTCCAGAAGACATAAGAGATGGCTCAAATCTTGCCCCTTCTTCATTTGTAAAGTTGACAACTATAATTGGATAATCCAATTCGATTTTTTCATCTATTATTGTATAAACAGTTTCTAAAGCTGTGAGTACACCTAGTACGCCGTCGAAACGTCCTCCCTTAATTACTGAGTCCAAATGGGAACCAATTACAATTGGAGGCAAGTTTTGTTTCCCCGGTAATGTGGCATACATATTCCCCATATCATCATGCTTTACTGTCATTCCTACTTCTTCACATAACGCTTGAAATTTCTTCCTTGCAGCAATATCTTCAGCAGATAGTGCTAGTCTTGTTACTCCGTTGTTTTCCGTTTTACCATATTCACTAAACAACTCTATTAATTTTTGAAGCCGATTAGCATTTGTCCTGATCATATGAAAGCCTCCTTTTATTATTGGGCAATATCCTCAATAACAATTGCTATTAATTCATTTAGTGAACTAGAAATATTTAAAGTTGTTTCATTAAATAATACGATGGAAACTGCTGTTATAATACTAGGAATTGCACCTTACTTATTCATTCAAAACAAAGACACACATGCTTAAACGTCTGAAACTGATTAATTACCTAATCCATAACGAAAAAAGGACCATTAACATTATTTATATGAGTCCTTTCTATAACTGACATTAAGTGACCATATTTCAGAAAATTTTGTATTATTTTGCTATTTTCCATTGATTTGTGTTAATAAAAAGTTATAATTATTTTGAAAACAATTTGTGCAAACGTTTGCAATAAGTTGGCATTACCTACATACATATTTTTATTGCATCTTTTGTAAAAACGTTTTCCTAATTTAGAAAGAGAAAGGGGTTTTTTCATGAGGAGAAAACAGAGATCACTATTATCGCTTGTTACTGTATTAGGATTAGTTCTCCAGATGTTTCCGACATTTTTTACAAATGGAACTGTAAAAGCAGCAGAAACGACAGCTAGACAAGTTGTACTTGTAGGAAGCCTTCAAAAATTGTTAGGAAATTCAGGTGATTGGGACCCATCCTCGCACCAAACTGAAATGGTGTATAAAGGTAATGGGCTCTATACATTTACTGGCACTTTACCGGCTGGTGAATATGAGTACAAAATCGCCATTGGTGGAAACTGGTCAGAAAATTACGGTGAAGGCGGAAATCCTGGCGGCAACAACATTAAACTAATACTATCCGAACAAAAGGATGTCACTTTCTACTATAATGATAACACTCATTCAATTACTGATAGCACTCATTACACCTCTATAGCAGAGGAAAGACAACCACGTCTTGTTGGAACGATCCAGCCTGCTATTAATGCAGGGCCAGCTTGGACCCCAGCAGAATCAACAGCCTTTTTAACAGATGATAATTTCAAAAATATCTATTCATTTACTACAAAAGTGCCAAGTGGTACTTACGAATACAAGATTGTACTAGGAAAAGATTGGAGCGAGTCCTACCCTACTTCCAATCTGAAGTTAACTGTACTCTCTGAATCTACTATTACATTTTTCTTTAATAACCAAACAAAAGAAGTTTATACAGATTATAAACCAACAGGCTCTGATGGCTTGATTGATCAGAATGCACTCTATCATGATTCATGGGATCAAGTATACAAAAAGCCATTTGGGGCCGTTCCAGAAAAGACACCTGTCACCTTCCGAATATCAGCTAAGAAAGGAGATTTAACAAGCGCGAGCCTTTATGTAAAAAATTATAATTCTGGCACAACAAAGGTCTTGGCTATGAAGAATGTAGGCTGGTCAAATACAAGTGGCAAAGGTGACCTTGAATACTGGGAAGCTACGTTTACGCCAACAGACAAAGGTATTCATGGGTATAAGTTCATTGTCAGAGATCAAGATACAACAGCTGAATATGGAGAAGACACACAAGAAGGTCATACTGGAAAAGCAGTAAATAAAAATGCTGGCCTTTTCCAACTGACAGTATATGACCCTAGTTATCAAACGCCAGATTGGATGAAAGAAGCAGTAGTCTATCAAATCTTCCCCGATCGCTTTTTTAACGGGAACAAGAGTAATGACAATGTAAAGGATAAAGTCGGAGCTCGTGGTAATCAGCCAATCGAACACCCCGCTTCTTGGTCAAGCTTACCTGATAATCCTTATGAACAAGGAACTGGATCATATACTGGAGACGGAGAGTTTAGTAATGATTTTTATGGAGGAGACATTGTTGGAATCAAGTCTAAGCTTGATTACCTTCAATCACTAGGAGTCAATACACTCTATTTAAATCCGATTGCTCTTGCACCATCTAACCATAAATATGATGCAACAGATTACAAATTAGTTGACCCGATGTTTGGCTCAGAAAAAGAATTTAAGGATTTCACAAAAGAATTAGCAAAACGTAATATGCATTTAATTTTGGACGGTGTTTTTAACCACGTCTCAGACGATTCAATCTATTTTGATCGCTATAACAAATATAAAACAGTTGGTGCATATGAGTACTGGTCTCGTATTTATGAATTGATGAATAATGAAAAACTGTCCGAGGCTACTGCCAAAGAGAAAGCGAAAAAGCAATTTATCTCCGAAGGCCAATCTTTTAGCCCGTACGGTTTTGAAAACTGGTTCCATGTTGAAAATGTTAAAGTGCCAAATGAAAAAGTAAACGGTGTTTCAACTGGAGAACATTATAAGTATGAAGGTTGGTGGGGCTATGACAGTCTCCCAGTATTTGAATCAAAAGAAGGTTCAAAGGTTGATCACCCTAGTGAACTTAATAACACCGCATTTGCTAACTATATAATGTATGATAAGGATTCCGTAAGCAAATCATGGATTGATCGCGGTTCTTCCGGTTGGCGTTTAGATGTAGCGAATGAAGTAGACAGTTCATTTTGGCAAGAATTTCGAAAAGAAATTAAATCCAAGACGATGACAGGCGCAGGACAAACTCTCCAAAAAGATGAAAAACCACTTATTTTGGGAGAAATTTGGGATGACGCTTCTAAATACTTTTTAGGAGATCAATATGACTCTGTAATGAATTATCGTTTCCGAGGTGCCGTACTAGATTATTTAAAGAATGGTAATGCAGAAAATGCTCAAAACTCACTCCTTGCTGTTCAAGAGGATTATCCAAAGGAAGCTTTTTATGCTCTCATGAATCTAATGGGATCTCATGATACTGCACGAGCTATTTTCCTGCTAGGTAACGGAACAGATACTTATAACAGAGCTGAACAAGATCCGAACTATAATTACAATGAAGGTGTGAAACGATTAAAGCTAGCCTCTATCCTTCAAATGGGTTATCCTGGTGCACCTACCATTTATTATGGAGATGAAGCGGGTCAAACAGGTTCAAAAGATCCAGATGATCGCCGTACGTATCCATGGGGAAATGAAAACCAAGATTTGATTAAACATTATCAAAATATTGGTCAAATTCGTAGTAAAAATTCCGATCTATTTAGTCATGGTGATCTTCACCATATTTATGCTAAAGACGATGTATTAGCTTACGTTCGTACGAAAGGCACAAAATCAGCTCTTATCATTATCAACAGAGGGAAAACTGCACAAACTGTTGAAGTTGATACAAAAAAGCTGATTGCAAACGGAATTCGTCTAGAAGACCAATTAGATAAAAAATACGCTGCTACAGTGAAGGATGGCAAGTTAACATTGACCATACCTGCTGAATCAGGAAGAATGTTACTTTCTAGCAATGACGTGAAAAATCCACAGTCAGTTAAAAATGTAATCGGTACTGTAGGTTCTAAACAAATTACGTTAAGCTGGACAGGAACTGGCACAAAATTCAATGTCTATGAATCAACCGTTGCTGGCGGATTATGGACAAAAGTAAAAGAAACGAAAGACACTAATGTAACCATTTCAGATTTAAATAATGGTCGCAACTACTATTTTTCTGTAACTGCTGTAGATTCAAATGGGAACGAATCTGAACCTGCAGTCTCTGTTGGTCTCGTGCCTCATTACGATGTTAGCAAGGCTAGCGTGTACAACATGACAGCCATAGCCAATCAGGAGTTGAATTTAGCGCTTGATTCTACTGTTAAAGCAACTTTTTACTTGCCGGGTGCAACAGAAACAGGACCTGCTGAAGGAATTACTCCTGAGCTTCAAGTAAGAATGAAAGGCCAAACTGCTTGGGAATCATACAAAGCTCTATATAATGGTCAATCTCAGGAAAATCAAGCTAATGAGTTCCAAAGTAGCTTCACACCATTAGAGGCCGGCATATATGAATACCGAATGGCCTTTACACCTGATTTAGGAAATACATGGGTATACTCTGAAACAAAAGAAGTGAATTATACACGTAGCACTATAGATACTACTCCGCCTGCTAGTAAGGTCACTTTGGAGACACCAATTAAAGAGTCTGGTCAGGTTAACTTGAACTGGAAACTAACGCAGCCAGATCAGCCATATAAATCTGTCATTTATCGTGACGGTCATATACTTACTTCAGTGAATGGGGACACTACTACCTTCCGTGATTATCAGGTCTCAAACGGTACAGCATATAACTACCAAATCCGTGTCTTTGATCAAGCAGGGAACTATGTGGATTCAAATACTGTAAATGTCACACCAGATATTGTCATGGTACAAGTCACATTTAAAGTGCATGCACCAAATGACACTCCATTGTCAGCACAAATGAATATACCTAACAGCTTAAATGGTTGGAATACAGGTGCATGGTCAATGAGCCGAAATGGTGCAGTTACACCAGATTGGGAATATACAGTTGAGCTTGAAGAAGGAACTGAAATTACTTATAAATATACGCGAGACAACACATGGGATCATGAAGGATTAGCAGACCACACACCAGCTGATCCATCAGATGATGATATCAGCTACTATGGTTATGGTGCGACTGGAACTGATATGAAAATTGTTGTTTCAAATCAAGGTGGCAACAAAATGACTGTCCAAGATACAATTTTACGTTGGATTGATAAGCCACTTGTAGTAAGCCAAATTGATGTGAATGGTTCAACCTTAACTGTCAAAGGGAATTCTATTAAAGGAGCTAACCTCACTATCAACGGAGAAAAAGTAACTGTCGATAATGAGATGAATTTCAACCAATCTTTTAAACTAAACGAAGGTCAAACACAAGTACCAGTACACATTGAACCAACTGATACAACCAAATCCACGATTTTTAAGGGTGATGGTGGTTCGATTAATAAAAACACTAAAAACTATGTGATTGATGTTGTTAATAAAACGATTAGTGAGTCTAAATAATAAGAATTAAGAAAGGTCTACCGATTTTGGTAGACCTTTAATTTATTTAACCGTGATTTTACGTTGTACAGTAGTTTTGTTACCAGCTTTATCAGAAACTACATACGTTAATGTATAAGTACCTTTTTTCTTTGTATTTACAGTTCCCGTAATTTTAATCACTTTTGTTAAATCCCCGTCAACATTATCTTTTGCAGTAACACCTGTTCTTGAGTTGAAATTAGACTTTACTTTAATTGTTTTCGGTGTTGCACCATAAATTACAGGTTTAATATTATCCTTTACAGTGATTTTTCTTGTAATAACCGTTTTATTACCGGAATAATCAGTAACCGTATATGTTAATGTGTATGTTCCGGTTTTCTTTGTATTTACTGTTCCTGTTACTTTGATAAGCTTTGTTAAAGATCCATCCACATTATCTGTAGCAGTTACACCTGTTAATGGATTGAAATTAGTATTGATATTAATAGTTTTGTTAACTGCACCGTAAATGACAGGTTGAATATTATCAATCACCGTGATTGTTCTTTTAACTGTTATTATATTTCCAGCCTTATCACTAACCGTGTATGTGAGTGTGTAAGTACCTTTTTTCTTAGTATCTACTATACCTGCTATTTTAATGGATTTAGTCAAATCACCATCTACGTTATCTACAGCAGATACTCCAGCCATGGAATCAAACTGTGAATTAATATTTAATTTCTTATCTGCCGTACCATATATAACTGGTTTAGTTGAATCGATTACAGTAATTTTTCTGATAGATGTTGCTGTATTACCTGCACTATCTGTTGCAGAGTAAACTAATTGATATTCTCCTGGTTTTTGGTTATCTACTGAACCAGATACTTGAATTTTAGAAGTTAAATCGCCATCTACATTATCTGTTACAGTAACGCCTGATTTTGAATCAAATGATGAACCGACTTGTATAATTGTATCTGCAGCACCAGAGAATACTGGTTTAGTAGAATCGATTACAGTGATTTTTCTGATAGATGTTGCTGTATTACCTGCACTATCTGTTGTAGAGTAAACTAATTGATATTCTCCTGGTTTTTGGTTATCCACTGAACCAGATACTTGAATTTTAGAAGTTAAATCGCCATCTACATTATCTGTTACAGTAACGCCTGATTTTGAATCAAATGGTGAACCGACTTGTATAATTGTATCTGCAGCACCAGATAATTCTGGTTTTGTTTTATCAATAGTAAACGTAATTTTTGTTGTGTTACTTTCTGCATCTTTTACTTCTAACATGTATTTTCCTTCATTGGTAACTGTAGTTCCATTTTCGAAAGCTATTCCATTTAATAAAGCTGTTCCTTCATCAAAAGAAATCTTTACGTCTTCATTGTAATACTCATTATTTTTAACCCCAGATACAATTGGATCAACGAAATCTTTCTTTTTCGTTAGATAAGCAGATGAAATGTAACCTGATAAAGCTCCATCAGTTGATTTAACTGGGAACCAAACATAGTGCTTTTCTTTATAATCTTTGCTATCAGGCTCAGTGTATTCAAAATCTCCATCAATAATAAACGTCTTATTTAAAGGCTGTCCTTCCCCTCCTGAGTATCTAGTAGGTCGGTCTCTTAAATTCGCGCCATCTTTGGTTACTTTTACAACGTCGCCTTTTTTCAGTAAATAAACTGACTCATGGAGTTCATCCGTTAAGACATAGTCAAATCTATTAAACTTAAAACCTGTACTGAAATCAGTTTTGTAATCAAAATCATTATACTCAAATGGATATTGAGCTAATTTGGTGTCATTAGAAAAACTTTGATATTCAATTTTACTAAATACTTGATCTTGATATGTTTTAAGATTCCTAGATCCCTCGCTACGGAAAATTGGGCTGTTTGATGGAACTATGCCATTATAAGCCATTACTGGAAAATACCAGTTTTCAATAATATCTTTTCCTGCATCCTTTATTCTAGGTATTCTAGGAACACTAGAAGGAATTTGTAATTCATACTTTGCATTTAAAATTTTCACACCTTGCTCAATATTATAAATGATATCAGTTTGAAGTCTTTCTGGGTTTGGAACTTCATCAGTAACTTGCATAATACCATACCCCTTATGCTTATCACCTTCTGAACCGTTAGAAATTACATTACCATTATCATCAAACTGTCTCCAACCTGATTCTTGCTCAGCAACGGCTTTTACAACTTCAGGTGGTATTTCCTTACTTAATGCTGCGTTTGTTAATAAACAATTAATTTGTTGATAAGGAGGATTTTTGCCTACCACAATTTCACCACACTTAGTAGCCCAATCCATTTCATCTGCTGAAGCTTTACCAGCAACTAATCCAACAGAAAGTGTTGTTAATAAACCTGCTTTTAATAAAATTGATTTCAAGTCCCGACTCCCCAATCGATTTAAATAATGAACTATTAATCTAGTGTATCATAGGTAATATTTAAAATTGTTAAACAATTAATCTAGCAAAAAAAATGACTCAGTTAAATTGAGTCATTTTTTTAATTCATTTCTTGTATTATACACCTTTGTGAACCCCACCTTTATTTTAAAACAAGCTCAGTTAGAATACTTATGCCAATAAGATTGCGATAAGAAAAAGGAGATATTCTTCCCACTAGTCCATACCTTATATATATATTCAAAAAAAAGGCTAACTCCATAAATAATGCAAGCAGCCTCTTTTTCTTCTATATCCTTTACGATTTTAATTATTTGCTGGAGAAGGTGCGCTGCTTTCTGGTTGCTTTTGCACTTCTTCTGGGCTTAGCGGTTGTTTATCCCCTGGATATGGTTGATCAAAGCCTTTTGTTGCGTACCAAACAGAATGATTTAGCATGTTGGCGTTGACTTCATCCGGAGAAGCATGTTTTCCGGTAAATAGATCCTTGTTCTTGTTAGACCATTCAGTCCATTTTTTTGAAAGTTCTTTTGACTCTAGTGTAACTTGTTCTGTATTAGCAAGTGCAGCCGTATTGGAGTTCGGCTGTCCATTTAAAGTATCAAGCGGTATCTGATTAGGCTCGAAGTTATACGGAGTAAAGTCTGGCTTGTCTGTAAAGAGCTCGCTCATCGGTTCTGCAGCTGCATCATTTTGGTTCATAGCAGGGAGACCAAGAATTTGCTCGATACTTCTTACCATATTTATGACAGTCCAATAGTGGCTGTCTGTAATACCTTTTTTCACCCATGGACTGATTACATGCGCAGGCTGACGATGACCATCGACATGGTCTAATCCATTCTGTGAATCATCTTGAGTAATGAAGATTACAGAGTCCTTCCAATATGGACTATGCGAAATAAGGTCAACGATTTTACCAATAGCAAGATCGTTATCCGCAACCATAGCTTGTGGTGTAGGAGAACCTGTTGCATTTCCTGCAGTATGGTCATCCATTACCCACAACGTGTTTAAAGCTGGTAAATCGTTATTTTTGACGTGTTCTTCAAACCTTTGCTTAAATATTTCAAATCGATATTGATCTGGAATACTCGTATCAAAGGTTGGGAAAGGTTTATAGGTAATCGGCCCAAGAGATGGAATATCATATGTTGCCGAATAGTTTCCTATTGGTACATGAAGATCTCCCTCTTTCTGTCCGGAAAGGATCTGATAATCTTTGTACCAGTCCATCCAGGTACCAAACGGTGCTGATCCAGTGAAACCGGTTGTATCCTCGCCGAAGTTTTCTACAGATACGTTATTTTTTGCAGCTTGATCCCATAAGTGTCCTGTAGGTGCGTACGCCATAGGATCCCCAGCCCCTCCAGGATAGCTTCTAACATTAGCTGAATCTGTTTCTTTATCCTCATAGTCCGTGTTAGTTCCTTGCATTACCCATTGGTGTCCGCTTGCTGATTGAATACCTGAAGTATATACGTTATCAAGGAGCGGGAATGTACTCGCAAGTTTGTGAATGTTTGGAGTTACTGCTTTTGGGAACTGAGTTAAAGCTGGTTCTCCATTTCCTTTACCTAAATCTCCTAAAACCTGATCATAAGTGCGGTTTTCTTTAATAATATAGAATACATGTTTGATTGTTGAAGGCTCACCAACCCGCTCAGGCATAGCAACAGGTTTTTTATTTTGACGAGGTTTTGCGTTTAGGTTCTTTAATCCAAACCAGTTGTTGTCAGCAAAAACCTGCTTGGTCCCTTTTGCAAGATCCTCTGCAGAAGGGAATGGGATTAATGATAAAGAACCAATTTGAGCATATGATGATTTCCCGGTAACCTTAATTCCTTGAATCGTTAAATCACGTGCAGGTCCACGAGAACCAATACCATCCGCATTAGCAACGATTAACTTCTTATTTTCAGAATCAACAGCGATATCTACTGGAAACCAGGCTGTCGGCAAAAGACCTTGCAGTTCAGGGGTCTTATCAGGTCCGTGCCAATCGTATACTGCAATCGCATTATCCCGCCCAAGGCTGACCATTAATTTATTATCTACTACTTTCACAGCGTTAGGTGCTGAGCCTTTAGCAGCATTAGGGTATGGTTTGATGTCGATCGTTTGTGCGACCGTATTAGTGTTAGAATCAATGACAGAAACCGTGTCGCTATTTGTATTTGCTACAAATATGTATTGACCTGACTGCGTCATACGTTCAGGCTGCACACCAACTTCGATCGTTTTTGTTACTGTATTCGTAGTCAAGTCAATAACAGATACTGTTCCTGTCGAAGTTGCACCTGTTTTAGGGTCCACAACTACATTTGTCCCTGAAGAATCTACTGTTGTATCCCCTTCTTTTGCGGTACGGCCACCCTGGTTCGTTACATAAGCAAAGTTGCCTTTGACTAATACACTTGTAGGCGCATTTTCTACTGCTACTTTAGTAACAGAACCGGTTTGAGGATCAATAACCCCAAGGCTGTTATCACGGTTTAGGGCAACTAGCAGCTTACCTTCTTGTGTAACCGCTATATCAAGGGGGTTAATATTTCCGCCGACAGATGCTTTGGGCAGATTAATGCTTTTTTTGACAGATGGAGTTCCATCTTCACTAACTGACATAACGACTACTTTTCCGGTTGTTCCTGATGAACCTGTTGCATATAGCTGGCTACCATCCGCAGAATAAGCTAATCCCCACATTTGAGAGAGGCCTATTGATAAATCTTGAGTAGTCAATTTTCCAGTCGAAAGATCGACAATGTTAATCCCTTTTCCACCGTAATTATTGCGTCCAACGATAGTTGCTGCTGTCTTACTATTTGGATGTACAGCAACCGTTATAGGATTGCCCCCAAATTCAATTTGTTTTCCCGCTGGTGTGATGAGTTGATTGACAGGTGTTAATACGGAGCCATCTGCCTGAGGGCCAACGAGCCTGTTTCCAAAAGCATTATCATTTGCAGCATAAGCACCGGCAGATCCTAACAATACTGTACTTAAGGTAATTCCAGCGAGCAATTTTGTCTTACTTACTTTTTTCTTCATTAACTTTCACTCCTTTCTGAATCTTCTTAAAGAATACTCTTATTCTATTAATCTACTACTCCAGATTAGTAAATTAATATAAAGGTTATATTTAGTAGAGTTAAGTATTAATTAGTAAATTTCTCCTAAAAAATAGGGTGGTTGGAATAATCTTTCACATTAAAACGTTGATATATCAATATCGGTAGTCCTGGTATGCTCAATTTCTCATCTAAACAAATTTACATAATTTAAATAAAATACAAGTAAATAACACATAAAATTACTTACTAGGAAATTGAACGTCCCCCCTCCTATCGGGGGAAGTAGTAGAACTATTATTGCGTAAAAAGAGTAGAAAGATAGGATTTAACTCTATGTAATCCAGGAGTCTAGTCCGTTTACCGTTATGGACCAGAAATGATTGTATGAGGCCGATTGAATAGGCACATTATATGTAACTTATATCTATAAAAATATTTCACCAATAGAAAAAAGAACCGTTTTTAAAACGATTCTTTGATCTAACGACAAGAATGAACAAATAAATACTACACACTTCCTAAACAGTTTTTATATATTTATGACTGAGGTCATCAACGATGTCATTGGGTCTCTGGTCATAGTCCTTATGAAGCCATTTATACAAAATAGGAATCATAAATAAGCTGATCAATGTGGAGCTTACTAACCCACCAATCACAACAATACCGAGAGTTTGAGAGATAATAGTGTCAGTTCGAGATGATAAAGCTAAAGGTATTAGTGTTAAAATTGTTGTTAAAGCAGTTGTGAGAATCGGCCTAATTCTAGATAATGTACCTTGTAATAGTGCTTCATCTAAACTGTGTCCTGCCACCCTATTTCTCTCTATTTTATCTACCAATACAATCCCATTCGTAACCACGATTCCGGTTAACATTAACAGTCCGACCAGAGCGGCCAGGTTCCATTCCAAATGGAAGATTAACATTCCAGCGACTGATCCAATGAAGGCAAGCGGTATACAAACTAATACTGTCAGAGGTGCCTTCCATCCCCTGAATACACAGCTGATAATGGAAAGAACAATCAAAATGGAAAATGATAAAGCTATGGCCATTTCATAGATCATTTCCTTTACTTGCTCAGGAGCTCCTGCAAAAGAGTAATTGACTCCTTCGGGCAACGGAGTATCCTTAAGTACACTTTTAACCTGTTTGGTTACTTTCCCTACATCTCTAGAGAGAATGTTTCCCGTAATAACAGCGTATGGATGACCATCCTTCTCTTGTATTACAGATGCATCTGTTATGGGAGAAGCAACAACAAGCTGATTTAATCTAAAAGTTCTTCCCTCTTTATTAATAAACGATTCGTTACCCATCCGATTTAATAATCGCAGAGCCGGATCTGTTTCATTGGGGGCTTGGGCATTCTTACGATCCACATTCTTAAGATGTAAAACGATAGGATAAGTATTATTGTTAATCGAAATCTCGCCTATTGTGCCTTCAGCAGTGTATAATTTGAACCGATTTATTATATCTGATAAATTCAGACCGTTTTGTTCAATCATCCTTCTGTTTAAGGTTAATTGATATTGAGAAGCGGTGCCTTCTTCATCAGCCAAACCTTGCACGGCAAGTCCCGGTATCAACTTTAAACGATTTCCAACAGAGCGTGATAAATTTTCAAGAGTTTGGCTATCCGCACCACTTAGATTAATTTTTAATAACGAGTCATCTCCCGAGATACTCTTGTCAGTTACCGTGTAAATTGCTGAACTTTTAAGAGAATCCAACTGCTTTTGTAATTGGCTAGTCATTCTAGTTTTATCTGCATTTTTTTTAATACTTAGGGACAGATTGGCTATATTCGGCTGCTGGATCCATCCACCTCCAGCATCAAATACATCGTCTGATTGGGGAGTGTAAGAAGAACCGAGGCCGGACGAAAATGAAGAAACGTTTTGATTCCTTTGCAAAAGTCCCTCAACTCTCTTCACTTCTTCGTCTACTTCACTCAGCGATGTATTTTTGGGTAATTCAATTTGAATGCCGAGCTGCCCTGTATTATTAGTCATGGTCAGGAAATTTACAGGAAGCAAGGTCGAGGCTACACCCAAAACAACAAATAAACTTACAGTTATTGTACTAAGAAGCTTCCTTCTCTGTAAAACCCAGCCATAAATCTTATAAGAACGTTGTGCCATGAAATCATCGTGTGCTGTTGGCTTTCCTTTCCAGACAAGATTATATAGAGCAGGAACTACAAGAACTGAAACAACTA
Organism: Bacillus sp. AFS088145; assembly: GCF_002564465.1. Lineage (GTDB taxonomy): Bacteria > Bacillota > Bacilli > Bacillales > Bacillaceae_G > Gottfriedia. The sequence continues at coordinate 135,467 of NZ_NUUX01000015.1, forward strand.
AGGAAATAATGAGAGCAATTACAACAGACCATGCAAAACCTGAAAAGGCTGCGCCAACGAGACCACCGACAAGGGCTATGGGAATATATACAGCAACCGTAGTGGCCGTAGATGAAACAATCGCCGGAATCATCTCTTTTACGGCTAGCGTAATGAACGAAAAGCTTTTTAATTCTTTTCCTTCTTTTACTTCTTTTACTTTTCTGTTGATATTGTCCAAGATAACAATCGAATCATCCACAACCCTTCCCATCGCCACCACAAGGCCGGAAACGGTAAGAATGTTAAGGGAGATTCCTAACAACTTTAGGATACCGGTAGTAGCTAAAAGACAGATCGGCAAGGAAATGGCAATCAATAATGTAGAGCGTACATTGCGAAAGAATAGAAATACGCAGATCATGGAGAACAAGCATCCCAATAATCCCTCTTTAACGAGTCCCTGTAAAGAATGGTTCACCTGCTTGCCCTGGTCAAAAAGTATGGAAGCTTCTACATCATTATTTTTAATCGGTGTTATATCTTGTAGTCGGCTGTGAATGCTTTTCGACAGATTGCTAATATTTGACGAAGGCGTTTTTAAAATATCCAGTACTACACTTGGTGTACCTTTTGTTCTGGATATGGTCTGAAGATTAACAATCGAATTCGAAATATCTGCCACGTCAGATAGAGAAATGGTCTTACCATCTGACCGACTTATAGGCAACTTCTGCAGATCTGTTTTGTTCAGCCCCCAGCCGTTCACTTTTATGGGAAGTGTCATCTGACCGTCTGATAAGTTCCCTTCTGTTTCAGTTGTGTGTTGTTGTATGAGGGAATTATTGATGTCGTCCACACTAAAACCGGACTTAATTAAATCTTCCTTGCGAATTGAGATGGCGTATCCAGCATTTCCAGCGCCTGATACTTGAATGTCCTTTATTCCAGGAACAGTTTTAAGTCCTTTTACCACTTCTTCTTGTACGGAAGTCCTTAGCATGTTTTCTGTAATATTGACATTATTGCTTTTTAGACTGATTGTCATAATAGGAAGCGAATGCGTACTAAGGCGGTTCACAAGTGGTTTGTCGGTTCCTTTTGGCAATGAAATTTCTTCTATCGCTTTATTCACTTGCTGCTCTGCTTTTTCCATATCATATTTCATAGGAAAATTTAGACTTATAAACGAGCCCCCATTAAAGGAATTAGTTTCCACATTCTGAAGATTGTCTACTACCCTGACCGCCTCCTGGATAGGATTTGTTATATATTCTTTAACCTGATCAGCCTGTAGGCTCTTAGCTTTTACTGTAACCGTAAGTGTAGGATTATTAATTTCAGGTAGATAATCCCTCTGCATTTGAAAGGCTGATATTGCACCCCATACTAGAACGATGATAGTTAGAGTAATAATGAGGCCAGCTCTTCTGATAGAGGCTTGTAGTAAATGATTCATTTTCTCCAGATTCCCTCCTTATAAAGAAATTATTATGTACGTTTTACTGCACCAAAGTAACATGCCAAGCATATTTACTTTTTGAATTGGTAAGAAATCTAATCTGCCCTCTTTTTTAAGCGAGTAGATGACAAGTGGTAGTTGTGAAATTATGGTCATCGGTTTCACCATTTACCCTTAAAAGACCCAGCAAGCAAACTTGTGTCTTTCTTGAATCCCCTTACTCCTTTTTAATAGATTAATCCCCATCTGTTAATCTACAATTTCAGATTTGTAAAGCTATATAAATTCTTTGTTAATCCTATTAATTATTTATCAGATAAATTTACGTTTTTTTGGGGAGCCACAAGGCAGAACAGCTCTTCAAAAGTCAGAGCTATCCTTCCTCATCTATTGGAACAATTCCGTTCCCTTACAGATCTAACTTCTCAAGTTCTTCAATCACTACTCGAAGAATAACTCAAGGTGATATCTGGATCCATAACAACCTCGTAAATCCTTTAGAAGAACAAAAAAAGGCACCAACCACAAGGGTTAGTTGCCTCCTTTTTCCTATTCAATTAATCCTAAAAAGTTTTTACCGAGTATGTATTCCTTTTCATTATCAGGAATTAGAAGGGATTCCACCCATCTTTTCTTGTCCGAATAGTCATATTCATTAAATGTCTTCATTCCATATGGTCCGTCACAGCCAAAAAGAACTTTACGGTAACCTAAAGCCTCTACCGCTTGTTTTACAATTGACGGATTAAGATAATCACTTGATGTATCAACATATACATTTGGTTTTTCCTTAACATATTTCCATAGATTTCTCCAAAATGGTAGACCAGCGTGAGCATAAATTAATTTAAGTTTAGGAAAATTTTCAGGTAGATATTTATAGGAGTCAATCTCAGAAGAAAGATGAATAATCATCGGTACATCTTTTAATTCACATAAAGCAGCAACTGGTTCAAGAGCTTTAATACGATAACCATGCATGAATGGATGAACCTTTACCCCAATAAAACTAGGGTTATTAAGATAGAATTCGATTTCTTCCATAAAATTAGGAATCATAGGGTTCACTGCTACCCAACCTAGAAAACGGTCTGGAAATCTTGCAATTGCAGTAGCCACAATATCATTTTGCGGCTCGGTAAAAATCTTGTATTTGTTACCATAAAGATTCAAATAGCCATCTTTCACTAGACCATCATAAATTTTGTGCCCAATTTGAGGTGTATTAAGTATTAGAAAACGGAATAATCGTTGGATCTGATACTGAATGGTACGATCCGATTCAAACATTTTTTCACTCATAGGAGGGATTAGAGCAGTTTTTGCTATATTATTTTTATCCATCCCCTCTATCATTTTTTCTAAGGTCAGCATGGATTCATCCACATGAAAATGGCAATCAATAATAATATAAATCTCCCCTCTTCTACTCTATTTTTTCAATGTATTGCTTTATCAACTTTTAAATTATTCACTTTTAACCTATCTTTACTAGTATCATATATATGCTTTGAAAAAAACTTTATTAAATTAAAGACTAATGATCAGATTCAATGCACCTTTAACTGCAAATGAATTGCACTTTCTTTTTTACGAATTTATTTAGAAACTCTCTTTGGGGGGATTCAACTTTTCAATGTAGGATTAAGAATTGGAGATACATAGTTTTTACCAGTCAATATGTACCGAGTGAAATACAGCTACTAAAATATTAAGTTTAGTATTGTATGGGGCTAGCCCCAAACCCTAGCTAGCTCAACCCAATAGCTTAAAAAAGAAAAAGGCTTATACAATTATTTCTATAAGCCTTTTTGTAGTAAGGTTATCTATAGTCTTTTAATTGAATTGAGTGGTATCTAGTAGTTTTACTAATTAATTTAGTACGCTTGCTGTCTGAGTATGAATAATAAATTATTTTACTCCTGTTGTAATAAGCGTCATTCTTCACATATATTACCGCTTTTAGATATTTAGGGGTATAGTTACCAAATCCAAGGAAACTAAAATACCATTCCAAACAGCTTTAGCTTTATTTATATAATAACCTCCTGGTAATCCATTAATCAGAGTAGTTGCAACTGCTGCTACGAATCCGTCACGTGCACTTGTAGTACCATAAACAGTTTTTGCATAAGAATAATCTTGATATCCATCATTTACTACCATACGAGCTGATTTCTCAGGAGTTTCAGGTGTTGCTAATGCTTCTGCTTCAAGTTGTTCAAGTTTATCTGATTCATCGACAACAATAGTATCATCAGATATGTTGTTTACTTCTTCCTGTACTGGCTGAGTTTCTTCTGCATTTACAAAGTTTGGAGCAATTGTTGATGTCAAAATTGCTCCAGAGAGTAAGGTTAATCTTAATTTTTTCATGATTTCCTCCTAACATTAAACTATTCATATTTAATGTTAACAAAATACTAGAAGGAAAATTGTTCTATAAATTACATTTTTGTGTAATTTTTCACAATATTTATCAAACTATTTTATGGTATAATATAACAATTAAACTACAGATATAGAAGGTGTTTGTGATGACTTATTTAAGTGATTTGACAAAAAAAATAAAACCTTTTTTTATAGCAGTGATGATAGGTAGTCTTTTTATTATTAAACCTCAAAATATTGATTTGAAAATACTTTTAATGTGCATTTTAGGTGGTTCACTTATATTAGAATCTTGTTTTTTAAGCTACAAAAATAAAAAGGTGACTAATCGGATAGATTTCTTTTTTGGTTTGTTTTTAATTTTTTTTTCTATCTTTCAAAAAATAAATTAAATCTGTCATCTGTAATAGCTTCATTAAAATTGAATCTCTATCAGTTAACATTTTTATTTCTTTATTTTCTTTTTCTAACTCTTCAACACGTTCATTTGTAAACTTCAATGCTCCAATATTGTATCAAGTTTTTCGTTCATTATAAAAGGTGTTACGGAATTATAAAGGCCAACTGAATTCCCTTTAATAACTTGTTTAACAGCTTCTTCTACTTTCAAACTTCTATTACTACAATTACCTGTTCAAAACAATCAATATCCTTAACACTAAAGAGTCTATAGCCATTTTATCGATCCATAATAAATTCATAATCGTACTTAACAAACATAAAGCAAAATAGGGAAAAAGATTAAGGTGACTACATTAGTCCCCTCTATCCTCCCCCCTGTTCGTGCCTTTTGTCAGATGTCTATTCTGATTTTAGCAAAGGTTTATTATTTTAAAACAAGCTCAGCCACACACTCAACATGTGTGGGATGTATGTAGCAACACATGGGATGTCGGTGGATTTTCCTAACTTACAATTAAAAACAACAGCGTATTTTCGTTTTACCCAGAAAATATTCAATATTATACTTCAACAGAGCCTACAATTAAAAAAGGAAACCAAAAACTTGGTTTCCTCTCTTTTTTTGCATCTCAATTGCATCTAGTACATCAATAACATTATCTTTAATAACATCTCCTGCTTTTGCTTGTAAAATGACCTGGTAAATCTACTTTTAATGTATAAGGAATTAGATCAGTATTCAAATCTAGCGCATAACTTCCATTTTTGTTAATAAAGAATGCATCTACAACATTTTTCCCATCATATGTGCAGTCACTTTTGCACCAATATTATTTTGAACTAATTTTAAATTAGTCGAACCAGTAGTAGGATTAATTGTTCCTTCTAAAAGCATTTTTATATAAACGGGTAATCTTATGCAACTTTTTCAAATAAAGCTAAAGCTTTTTTTGAACTTTTTAACGCATGTAGTGCGGAAGAAAGAGTTCCTGTTGGATCTCCAAATGAATAGTGATCGCAGATAGATGGTGTAGTGGTGTTTACCTGATTATTAAATTGTAGCTAAAATAAAAATTTTTTCCAAGAAAAAACAAAAGTGCAGAGGCTGCAAAGAACAAACTAAAAATAACACAAAGAGAAACGGCTGTACCTAACCATTTTCTTAAGAGCAATCATTAAATGTCTTATTAGAAAATCGAAATCCAAGCGCGATTAACAACCATATAATTAGTAATCCGATCAGTATTCCAAGAAATACAGGAATCCAAGGTATCATGTTTTCCATAAGAAAAACGAGGCCTAAAGGTATATCCATCATTTGCAGATGGATAGGCCATTAATCTTATCTCAAGCCATAAGCCTTAATGACTTCTTGAGAAATTTTGTTGCCTAGATCTTCCCAAGCAGCTGCTCGTAACGATACTTATTATTCCTCTGATCATACCATCATCTGCAAAAATTAGAATATCATTTATTAAACTCTTTCACCATTACATTTAATTACTCTTCCAATTGGGTTAAGCCAATTTTCTTCGGATCCTGCCAACCACCAACAACAGCAAGGGAATCCCAAGCTCATACACGGGAAATGCAATTGGAATCACGAATAACATGTAATAATAATGGGTAAATATATGGATATTTTTAATCGACACAGCCATGATTAACGAAATAGGAGCAAGAAACCAAGCTACTTTTCGCCAATCCTTTAAGTGAAACATTTGTGCTGTTCCATAACAAGCGAGAAACATATATAACGAAAGTTTAACAAAAATACTGAAGAACCAAATCATAACGATCAGAATATCCACATTTTGAATGAATCCCATGACAGATATGTACCGGCTCAAATCGTAAACTGGATACAAAAACCTAGAAGGCAAATTCGGACCGAATGTTAAAATCACCGCTAATGTCCCGATTGTTACCATGAATACGGCCAATCCTACTCCTCCCATCGCCCGTGATGACGCTTTGTCTGGTTTGTCCATAAAGAAGACGAACATTGTCATCATAACAGACTCTCCAAAAAAAGCAGCTACAGGCTGATAGGAACCTTTAAGAATTGGAAGCCATCCAGAATCTTGATAAATGGGGAGCATATAATGCCAATTCATGTTGCTAATATTCAAAATGATTACAGACAATAACATTAAAAGCACCATCGGTCCAAAGATTTCACTTAAGCGTCCTATGCCTTCCACACCACCTTGGTAAATGATAAAAATAAGCAGTAACATAGCAGGAAAGACAATGACCCACAGAGGTGTATTATGAAACAACGATGTAATAACGAAATCACCAAATTCACGGACGGTTATCCCATTAATCCAGTACCATACAAGTAAGTAGGGAATCACCATAAGCTTTCCTAGCCATTTACCGAGCAGTGTTTGACTAAATTCAATCATGGTTTGATTCGGATAAAGCGAAGCGAGTTTGGTTGCCAGTAAAGTAAGAGCAATCCCAGCAAGCCCTGCAATCACCATCGAGATCCACGCATCTTGTTTGACAGTACGAATCGTAGATGGGATGATCAGAAGAATTGTTTGCCCCACTTCTAATGTGAACATCATCCAAAAGATTTGCGTGCCAGAGATTTTCATTGAATTCCTCACAATCCATTTACCTCCTATTTTTTTATTTCATTTTGCTTTACCTGCAAAGATGGCCCAGTGAGTCCTATTCGCTTAATGGTCAGATGTGCATGGACATTGACCTGTACTTTTGGAAACTGTTTGTCCCAATTCTTCTTTAGTACTTTCCATTTGGATGGATTATTTTGGTGAATAGCTTCTCCCAAGCCAAAAATATCGGTTCCGTATTGCTTTTGAACCTTTTTTATAGTCTTTTGAGCTTGTTTTTCGGCCTTTTTTTCCAATACATGTTCTAAAAGAGTAATATTTTTAGGTTGCGTAAGATCTAAATTCGTATTGTTCTCCTGAATGGTTCCTTCACCAGAAAGAACAATGTCACACTTGATGGTGTTCCCGCGAATAATGGGTTTTATTTTACTGGCGATTTTTGTCATATATAAACTGGCATTTCCATTTCCTTGGACAGTTTCTGTAATAGTCTGTTTACTTAAACGATTAGCCACCCAAAGCGAAGTTGATTCTTCCTGATTATTTAAAAATCCTACCAATTTAAGGTCTTTATTAAAAACCGCTCCACCTACATATTGAAATTCTTTGGCACCCGGTTGATCTTGGTTATTAGAACTAGGAATCAATTTAATAACGGGTAAGATAGGGTTAATTCCATCACTTGCGCCGGCAATCAGAAAATTTACTAAAGAACTATCTCCTAACCCACCCGATTGCGTATGTTCTTTTTGTGCCCCAAGTGCGGGGATATTTTCTAAAGGGGAAGATGCTGCCAGAAATTCTTTTGCAGAACTTCCCTTTACTACGAGCGCATCTGCTCGTAATCTAATATCAGGATCGCGGCTATTGTTATCTAAAACATTAGCAAGACCATGCCTAGCTAATGGTTCTCCAATCAATATCACACGATGGTGCCCTCGAAAGACTTCTCTTGACAATTTTGTTTGCATCTTTTGTACTGCTTCAAGTGTGTCCCTTCCAGTACCCGACTCTATAAAAAACGGTTTTCCCGAATCACTTCTTCCACTCTGGCCCATCCCCATCATTGAAGGGATGATAAATTGAGCGCTGACTTCAAGCTTGTTTTTTTTCGCTTGATCAAGCCCCAATCCTAACTCTATTGCCAGGTCGTTTAACTCCGTGCGATCCCAACAGCCCGTCAAGAAAAATAAAGAAACGATCAGCATCATACAAAGCAGCTTGTGCTTGCTCATTCTGTCTCTTTCCCCCGTTTCGGACCTGGTTGTTGTCCTTCTGGAATACGCGTTTTATCCTCACCTGAAACCATTAATGGGCGACGGGTCATGTTCCACCGAGGTGTTCGGAGCAAAACGTCTTTCAAATCGCGAGTAATTTGAGGAGCAACCGGGCTTAGATAAGGAATACCAAAAGAACGAATGTTAGTTAGATGGATTACAATCGCAATGGTGCTTATAGCAATGCCATATAGCCCTAGCATACCTGCCAATAGCAGCATCGGAAAGCGTAACATACGATAGGCTGTACCCAAGTTGTAGCGTGGAAAAGCAAACGACGCAATACCAGTTGTAGCCACAACAATGACCAAAGGTGCCGAAATAATCCCTGCTTGCACGGCAGCTTGTCCGATGACAAGTGCTCCCACGATACTAACAGCTGATCCAATCGGCTTTGGCAATCGAACACCCGCTTCCCTCAAACCCTCAAACAAAAATTCCATCATCAGTGCTTCTATGACAGCCGGGAAAGGTATGCTTTCTCGCGCTGATGCAATACTAATAAGTAAATTTGTCGGAATCAATTTCGGATGAAAGGTTGTAATCGCAACGTAGAGGGAAGGAAGAAATAAAGAAACATTGATTAAAACAAAACGTATCCATCGAACAAAGGTTGTGTAAATAGATCGTTCATAATAATCTTCCGCTGCTTGTAGACCTGTCCAGAATGTCATAGGAACGATTAGAACGAATGGTGTGTTATCTACTAAAATAGCGATTTTTCCTTCCAATAGGCTTGCACACACTGCATCCGGCCGCTCGGTATTCTGAATTTGAGGAAAGGGAGAAAAAGGTTGATCCTCGATAAACTCTTCAATGAAAGCGGACTCTAATACTCCATCAATTTTAATTCGCTCGACCCTTTGTCGTACTTCCTCCAATACCGAATCTGGAGCAATTCCCTCAATGTAAGCAATCACCACATCTGTCTGAGATAACTCCCCAATCGTATAGGGTTCCATTTTTAGTCTTGGGCTCCGAATTCTTCGGCGAATAAGACTCGTATTGACTCTTAACGTTTCTGTAAAACCATCACGAGGGCCACGAACAGAGATTTCGGCAGATGGTTCTTCAATACTACGCTTTTCAAACCCTTTTAAATCAGCTACTAGTGCTTGATTCTCCCCATATGTTAGAACGATGATATTAGCTTTCATTACTTCATCTATAACCTCACGAACCTTTGAAACCGTCTTTATTTGGGAAACAGCGATAAGCCGATCATGGATGATATCCCCTATTGAGTCCACACTTTTTAGTCCATTAGGCATACCCTCGTACATCATTGGTTTCATAACAACCTGATCCAATGTTTTTGTATCTACTAATCCATCTATATAAATTAGAAGCATTTTGGTTTGCCCATCTACGAGAATTGGACGAAAAACAATATCTGAGCACTTCTCAAATACTTGTTTCAAAACCTCTTCATTTAAATATATATTCTTTTCGAGTTCACAATCTTGACCATTTTGGAGCAGTATGCTGGCAGACTCAAGTTCTTGAATATCCTTTTTTAAACGCTTCAAATTACGAGTTTTTTTCATCATACTACCTCATTTATCATATGTATTAGTTTTTTTATAAAGGCTGTTTTCGTATATTGCTATTTTAAAATACATTAGATGATTACAACTCCAGGATGCTCCTTTGCCAAGGGCGTGAGCTTTGCCTCCTCGGCAAGTCTGCGGGGTTCAGTTTTCTCGCTATTCCCACAAGAGTCACGCACATTTTTAATGTTAATAATTTTTTACAGCAATTTTCCACATACTTTTCTACCAAACAGTTTTAGGTAAAATCATTTGAAAAAATTCAAGAAAAAATACATCCTCGACATCCTTCTTATAGTCCCCACCCACACAGGAAAATTATTCAAGTATTTCTTTAAATTAGTTAACCTACAAAATGGGACCCTAACCTATTTAAGTTCCTTTGGAATAATGTTTAAAATTTCCTAAACAACAAAAAACCACCTATCCATAGGTGGCTCATATATACACTTTCGATGAGTATTCTTCCCTTTTCACACAGTATTTTCCACCTACTTTTACTATTGAAGTTTTTTAAAAAATAAAAAATCAAAATTTTCATTAAAAATATATCAAGTTTTGGTTTTCTTTAGTAAAATAAGAGCAAAAATTTCATATCAGCGAGATAAAGTGAGGGGTTCACCATGCTAGAGGGACAAATAATCAAATTCTATCGTGAACGTCAGAACATGATGCAGAAGGATTTAGGAATTGGCATCTGTTCGAGTACACATATAAGCAAAATTGAACGTGGATTAACAGAAGTTTCTAAAGAAACAATAAACTTTCTGTCAGAGCGGCTTGGCATTGATATGGAAATAGAAATCAAAACATATAATGGCATAGATTCCATTTTAAAAAAATGGCATGAATCGATCATTTTAAAACTGAAAACAAAGGCTAAGAATTTAAAGGAGCAATTAGAAGCTATTGCTCTGCTGCATATGCAGGATATTTATCGTTCCTATATGCTCATACTCACAAGATATTATTTATTGTTAGGACAGGGGCATCAAGCTACATCTCTAATTGCTGAAATGGACAAATGGTCTGATCTTCCACCATATGAAAAAAACATGCTTCTTCACATTAAAGGGATCAATGCATTGATAAATAAGGAATATTATAAGGCAATTTCATATTTTCAAGGAATTGATCTAACCTATTACAACAACCAAGAGTACTATTATCATTTGGCTTTTGCCTATCATTCTCTGAATTCACGAGTATTGGCTTATTATTTTGCCGAAAAGTCCCTGAGCTTTTTCACAGAAGTACGCAGTTTTACGCGTATGATTGAAGCAGAAATGCTTATGTTGGTCCAAGTAGAGCGGGACGAGTTTTACGATCCAAAAGATATCGAATATCAAAGATTAATCGAGATGACAGAAAACATAGGATTAGACCATCAAAGAGCAATGCTGATTCACAATCTCGCATACCAAAAAGTTCGCCAAGGAAATTATGATAAAGCTAGTGAATACTATAAACAATCCATGGATATAAAAGATCCTAATACAGCCCTTCATATAGCCTCTTTGGAAGGATATATAAATGCATTATCGAAACAAGGATTGAAATCAACCGAAAAATTGCTCCAATTGGTCGAAAAGGGTATTGCTCTTTCTGAAGAAATAACAGAGCCAATCTATTTACATTTCTTCTATTTACATAAATATAATCTTCAAAAAGAAAAAGAGCTTTACTACCATTACCTTGAAAAAGAAGCATTTCCTTATTATCAGAAAATGGCACATGTTCGCTTATCTGAACATTATGCGATAAAGTTGTTTGACTATCATATGGAAAAAGGCAATGTCGAAGAAGCAAATCAATACGCTGTGCATCTCGTGGAAAAATACCGCAGAAACGATAAATTTGCTTGATTTTTAAATTAATACCTTAAGGAAGTCGTGTTACTTCGTACTTTATAAAGAAAGGATGGGAACAGGAATCCCATCCTTTTTAATGCCCAAATAAAAGTTAAGAAACAGTCTGATATAACAACGTTTGAAGTAAAGAAGAGGGTTCTAAGAACCCAACAAGTAAGAGAAAATCACTTTTCCTTAACCCTCAATCCTGTTCTCTGTCCTACGACTTTGTTTTAACAAATAATAAAGTTTTGGCAGAAAAAAGTGAGAAGAAAATCTGGAAAATGTAGGAATCGTGCAGGACTTTATATGGAGTAAAATAGGGAGTGTAGGAATGCGGGTTGGAGTAGCTGGAGATTATTATTACTGAACAACGTTAAATTAAAGCATATGGAGCCGGGAATCTACAAAAGATTCTAGCTGAACCACCTGCTTTAATTTCAATCCTTTCAATTATTCGATGTAATAATTCAGGTGTTAAAGTATCAATCTTAGTAAATTAAGAAAGAACTTTTTGAAGAGTGTGGATTTGTTCACGTTTATTTGAATCAAATAAATTCTCTTCCATCAACTTTCACTTATCGAATGGCTGTATTTTTAGGCGGAATATTGAAAGTAAAGGAAGTAGTTGGCTTCGAATGAACAAGTTTGTCATTTATTTTCCATATTTCTAAAATGACACTAACTGTATATGTTCCTGCAGGTGTGCTCTCTCCATCTTTCGTTTTGTAATTCCACGTACTTTTCCATTGGATTTGTTCCCCGCAGTTTAATGACTCATGTTGAAACACCTGTAAAAAAAATTTCATGTTACTAAAATGATATACCTGTTCTCCTTGTGCATTAAACACTTTATAATCAAAAAACTGGCTTGTTGGAAACTCTATAAGCATTGGCTGATCACTATTATTTTTAAACGTAAAAATAAATGTGGCTTGTTCCACATTTGCGATTACATCTCCATCCCATATCCAATCTGTCATGCCTTTGACCTCCTTAGCTAATTAAATGATTCCCGCAAACAAAATTCTCAAAAGTGATACCCTTTCCTAATGTATAGATATATCCCTTTAATGTTGCTTATTTCTTTATAAAAAACCATAACAATCCGTCTAGTTAAAAGATAAAAATAGCCTATCAAACATTTGCAGATGGATAGGCTATTAATCTTATCTCTAGTCATAAGCCTTAATGACTTCTTAAGAAATTTTGTTGCCTAGATCATCCCAAACAGCTTGTCGTAACGATACATACTTTGGATTTTGAATCTTGGCTACCCACTTGTTATCGGAAGTACGATCGAGTTTCACAATTTCCACGATTCACCTAAATTAAAGGAACATCTAGTGTTGCTCCTTCTCTTTTAATAACCTTCTACACTTTCAAGTTCTGCAACAAATCGTTCGAGATTTGTGGAACGTACCTCAAGTATTCTAATTTATTTCCATTTTTTTCATTAACAAAAAGGTACCAGCTACCAGAGTCAGAGTTATTCTCTTTTCTCAGGAGCTGGCACCCTTTTAGTGTAGTTATTTTTTAATAATAACCTGTGTTACTTGTCCATCTTTGTAACCTTTTGCTTTTATTACGATTTTATAGGATTGAGCCTTTGTAAATACTTTTCCGTTTATTATTATGTTTCCTTTATCTATTTTGTAGTTTCCTTTTATTGATTTTCCATTTACAGTTATGCTTGTTATTGAGCTTCTCCATTTTGCATCGTCTTTGAAGGTTATGTTGATTGTTTTTCCTACTTTGTTATCTTTTTTGTCTGCTGTTAATGTTGGTGCAGGTTTTACTTCTGGAATAATAACCTGTGTTACTTGTCCATCTTTGTAACCCTTTGCTTTTATTACGATCTTGTAGGATTGAGCCTTTGTAAATACTTTTCCGTTTATTACTATGTTTCCTTTATCTATTTTGTAGTTTCCTTTTATTGATTTTCCGTTTACAGTTATGCTTGTTATTGAGCCTCTCCATTTTGCATCGTCTTTGAAGGTTATGTTGATTGTTTTTCCTATTCTGTTATCTTTTTTGTCTGCAGTTAATTTTGGTGCTGTTTTTACAACTGGTGTCGGTTTTACAACTTTTGTATTAACATACAATCTTCCCTCAGTCATCTTGGTCAATTTATTTCCATTATTGTCCTCAACTGTAACCTCTATCTGTCCACCGTTTAATACAATGTCTTTTGAAACAATCCATTTTCCAACATAATGCCCTATACCTTTTCCATCTTTATCTACTACCTCTTTCATTGGCATTTCAATGGCAGATTCATTAACTGTTTGTATACTATTAGTCTTATTTACATTACCTATAGGAGAAATAATTCTAAATGCTGCTTTCTTTAATCCTACTTCTGAATCAAATTCAACCTTAACTGCATCACCAGAATTTAATTTTAAATCTTGATCTGGTTTCAAATTAGTAATACCTTTTATTGAATATTTCACATTTACAGTTACGCTCTTAACTGTTTCATTTCCTGCCTTGTCTCTAGCAACAACATTTATTCCATTTTGCCCTTCCTTAGACATAAGCTTTACTGTCCAGTTTCCATTTGAATCTATGTCTGCCTTTGTTCCGTTAACATCAACATATTCTAAATAATCATCTTTAGCTGTTCCCTTTACAGTTATAACTTGATCATTTTTATTTGCGTTATTTTGTGGGCTTGTAATTTCTAAAACTGGTGTCGTCTTGTCTACTATAACCTTTATTTCCTTTGAATAAGGAGTAGATCCGATTTCTGTAATAGTTTTTGCCTTTAGAATATTAACTCCCTCTTGAAGTACAGTATCAATTGAGAAGCTTCCATCATCGTTTGTCCTTCCATTTGCTATATCTTCATCTTTGCTAAATATATGAACGTCCATTCCTGGAGCCGCCATACCTTTTATTGTTACGTTTTCATTATTTAAATATGGGTTGTCCACTGGTGAAGTTATAACTGGAGCTAGTGCCTCCTCTTTAACTGTTGCTCTAATCATCATGTTTCCAAAATCTTTATTTGCTACAGTGAATGGGCCCCCTTTTACAAACTGCCATGATCTTTGTGCTGCTATTGAATTTTTATCCAATGAAATTAGTGGACTTACAGGAGCCATCTTATCCTGTATTAAAACCATATAAAAATCGCCTGTTACAACTATTTGTTGCGCGGATAAATCAACGACTGTCCATTTCCCTGCTTCTCTAATAGCATTTCCATTGAATGGCCCTGCTATCATTTTTCCAGGGGCTCCATCTTTTCCAATTGCATCATAAACTGCCACCTTAAATGTGGTTCCGCCTGATTTTGGATCAAACATAAATTTTCCAGAGGTTACAATTGCCGAGGTTTGTCCCTCCGGAAGTGACATTCTTACTGCATAGCCGCCTCCTGCTTCCCATTGACCCACTGAATATTCTGGTGTTCCATCATCATAACCTATCTCTCCTGAAAAATTTATAAATGGTTTTAGCTGAAGATCATGTGAAACATTTTTATTACCCGTAACATCTACAGTAAATTGCTCGTCAAAATAGTTCTCTGCTGTAACCTGTACTGTATATTTACCTTCATATGCAGTTATTGAGTAATTCCCCTCTGCATCAGTTGTAACTGGTGCTACTGCTGCATCCTCAATTACGTAAACTTTAGCGCCTTTCACAGGTTTTCCTGTTTGGGCATTAATGATTTTACCTGTAAATGTTCCCTTAGGTATTGGAGCCAATGTAATGTTTGTATTTTCAAGAACTTGGTCAGCTGCTACTGTAACCCTCTGATCCTGTGGATAGTATCCATAGGTTTCAGCTCTTAATGTATAATCTCCTGCTTTAACTTTAAAACTATATGACCCGTCTTGCGGATTTGTTTTTGTTGAACGACCATTTTCAACAATAGATACTGTAGCTGATAATGGAATTTTTGCTATGTCAGCATTGGTCTCCGCAGAATTTATTATTTGTTCTTTTGGGCTGTTTAAAGTTGATGTGCCACCTGATGCTGCAAATAGGTTTGTTAATCTACTCATCAGTTCTTTAGGGATGTTGCTTAAAGCTGCTGATGTGCTGCCTGATGCTGCAGATTTGTTTGTTAATCTAACATCATCTATAAACCATCCTTGATTATTATTGGAGTCAGTAGATATAAAGTAAAATGCGACATCTATTTTCTTTCCTGCATATTTGCTTAGATCTACTTCCTCATTTGAATATCCTCCTGACGTAGTGCCTACATATTCTGCTTCTATATAAAAATTCTCATCGCCGTCAGGTTTAACCGCAACAAATCCACGGTCATTTTTTCCTATATCATACCAATCTTTAAACTGTAAATAAGCCTTTCCTTCCGGTAGGACAATAGCAGGCATTTTTAATAGCATAGCTTGATTTCCTGAGTACGTTCCTTCAAGATTAGTAGCTAAAACCTTTTCTCCCGAGGCTGCTGCCTTAGGTCCTGTTGTTGGTTTTCCCCACTTCCATTGATCCGTCCCGCGAGGATCGCTTTCCCATCCTGTCATGTCTGTTTCAAAATCATTAAAGTATCCTATTGTAATTGGAGTTTTAACAAGTATTGTATAGATATCACTTGTAACCTCGTTCTTTCCATTGTCAACTATTCTCCATCTGTAAGATAGATTTGATCCTGCCACTACTTTATCAGCTGGAATTACAGCTTCATAGCTTCCTGACTTGTAGTCCCCACTCTTCCTTACAGCTGCAACCGTTGTCCACTCATCCGATGAATTATTTCTATATTGCAGCTCAACTGTCTCGACGCTTACATTATCCTGTACATCTATTTTTAAATCTTGTTTCAATCCTTCGTATGTCTCTTTAACAGGTATATGTTTAAATGTTGGTGGAACTGTATCCTTGGCATCTGTTGATACTTGGCCTTTAATCTCAGAAATTCCTTGCATAACTGATGTTACAGCCTTAAATGCATTTATAACACCATGTCCATATCCATTGTTAGGAGTTTCAGGATAATCAGCGTTAGTACAAGGAGTTGCTGTATTCTCTATTATTCTTTCAATATCGTCAACTTTTAAAGATGAATTGGCCTGTAGAAGTAATGCTACAAGTCCCGATGTATGTGGAGTTGCCATCGAGGTTCCATTCCACCCACCCTCATATACACCTCCTGGAACTGAGGATCTTATATTAACTCCAGGTGCTGAAATGTCTGGCTTAATTATTCCACCATATGGTGATGGCCCCCTTAATGAGAAGCCGGCTAAATTGTTGTTTATGTCAACTGCTCCTACTGTAAAGGATTCTGGATAATTTCCAGGATTAGCAACTGATCCTGGCCCACCAGCATTGTAAGGGGTTGTATTTCCTGCTGCAAATACTGGGACTATATTTGCTGCCCTCCAGTTTCTTATAATTGTTCTATACCAATCATCTACTCCAGGACCGCCTCCCCATGAGTTATTAATAACATTAGGAGCCATTTCTGGATGTGGTACTCCATTTCTATCCTTAGGTGCAAGCATCCATTCACCAGCCGCTATTAAATCAGCATCATTTCCGCCATCTTTTGTAAATGCCTTAGCAGCTATCCACTTTGCTCCAGGCGCAACACCTATCTTATTTGTTCCATTTGGTTCTGAACCAACCATAGTACCTACTGTATGGGTTCCATGACCGAGATCATCGTAGGGGACTGAACCGTGAGTTTCAGTTGCATCAAACCAATTGAATTCATTATTTGGATTATCTGGATTATTTGGGTCATATCCTCTATATTTTGTCTTTAATGCCGGGTGATCCCACTGAACTCCTGTATCTATGCTACCAACGACTATCCCTGTTCCATCTATTCCCAAGGTCCAAACGTCAGGCGCCCCAATTTTTTTAAGACCCCATTCTGTATTATCATCCGCTTGAACAGCGGCTCCAATAGTTTTTTCAGGCTCGATTAACTTTGTAATTCCATTAGGTTTAATACTTTCAACCTCAGGCATAGCTGCTATGTTTTTCATAACTTCCTCTGTTGCTGTAACTGCCATACCATTTACTATGTAAAAAGATTTAATATCCTTTACATTTCCGTTATTTTTTTCTTTTACTAAATACTTCTTCAAATTACTCTGTGATGAATCTGCTTTAATTCTCAATTCAGAAACGATTGATGAACGAACTACTAACTCTTTTTTTACATTTGATAGCTGCTTATTCTTAGCCTTGGCTTCATTAGCAACCTTTACTGTATCTACCTGATCCTTAAATTTAACAAGAAAGCTATTTTGAGACTTGTTGTCAAATTCTTTTTTAAGTTCTGGACTTATTTTATTCTCTATTACTTCATTAGATTCAAGGTTATTACTATTCATATTATTTTTACTTGCATAAGCCTTACCATAATTTCCAACTGGTGCAACAAGTGAGCTTATGGTAAGTAGGAAAGCTGCTGACGATGCAAGTAATTTTTTGTTGATTTTTATCATGTTTATACCTCCATATTTAGATTGAAATTACCTAACTTTTTCCCTCCTTTCCCTTAACTGCTTCAACCCATTGACTTATAAAAAATAGGGTTTGCGATGAGTCTTACAACATTAACTGCATGTATCTTGAAGCAGGATTCATAGTTGAATAGGTTAAATTAAGAGATTGCTAACAAGATGAAAAGGCCACCTCCTAAACCAATTACCGATTCTGTATCAGAGTTTTGTAGTTTCTAGTTGTACATGAAATGAACGGGTAATATTGAATTTTAAAAGAATTATATATTTGTTTAGACTAGGATGACAAATGGGGTTTTGTAAGGGGAGAGCAACCTATTTTTTTACACTTTTTTACATTTTTTTATATTTTTTTACATTTTTAATATGATTACAATGTAAATCTATCAATCGTACTATTAATATAGATTTTGACTTGGGTTTATAAATGAATATATTGACAATTAACATTTTTTGTAATATTTGGTATATTAAGATGATTTTTGTTTGTGGGAATCAATTAATCTTAGCTAAGGAGGTTAAAGGCATGACAGATTGGATATGGAATGGAGATGTCATCGCAGACGTGGAAAAAGCCACGCTTATTTTTACATTTAAAAATAATAGTGATCAGCCAATGCTAATAGAGTTTCCAACAAGCCAGTTTTATGATTATAAGGTGTATAATGCACAAGGAGAACAGGTGTATCATTTTAGTACAAGGAAATTTTTTTTACAGGTGATTCAAAATAAGTCGTTAAACAGTGGCGAACAAATCCAATGGAAAAGTACGTGGAATTACAAAACGAATGATGGAGGAAGCTCACCTGCAGGAACATATACAGTTAATGCTATTTTAGAAATATGGAAAATAAATGACAAACTTGTTAATCCGAAGCCAGCTACTTCATTTACATTCAATATTCCACCTAAAAAAACAACCATTCGATAAGTGCAAGTTGCAGGAAAAGAATTTTTTTGATTCAAATAAACGTGAACAAATCCACACTCTTCAAAAAGTTCTTTCTTGATTTACTAAGTTGATACATTAACGCCTGAATTATTACATCGAATAATTGAAAGGATTGAAAATAAAGCAGGTTCTTAGAACCCTTTCTCTTTCCTTTAAACGTTGTTATATCAGGCTGTTTCTTACTTCTATTCGGGCTCAAACCCACATTCCTACGTTCCTATTTTTCTCATTCATAAAAACCTCGCTATAAAATCCGTTTTTTCACATTTTTCATTCTAACTTTTTTTAGCAAATCATTATTATTCATCAAATAAAGTCTTGATAAAAAAAGAGAGAAAAGGCTTGAGGTGACTGCGATTGTCCCTTTTTCCTTTTCTCTACTCATGCATTTTATCAGATAATCATAAACGAGATGATGTTAAGTTTCCATCTAATCCTAAATCTTGGTATGAACAGCAATTGATGCCAAGCACTATAAGTTTAGAATATCGATGTCTAATTCATCAAGTATTCATAACGCTCATCCTTCAAACCAGTATATATTTTGAATAACTGATTGATTAACTGGTCTAACTCTTGACTACATTGAATGGTATTATAATGAAGAAATCCATACCTCTTATTAATATCATATAATTCATTTCTCTTTTCCTCTATTGCTAGTGTTGCTTGTTGTTGTATTAAAGTAACCATTCCTATATGCCCCCATTCGAATAAATCTCTTATAAAGATTTTTATATTGATGTGACTTCCTAAATTTGCTACTCAGTTGTTATCTTTTGCGCTTGTTACAGTAAAATTAGAATAATTTAATCGATTAACTGAAAGCTGCATTCCATTTTGACACTAGTGAGAAACGGCTGGTAAATGCTCAAATCCAAAATCCTTTCTTCAACCCTTTTTCACTGCTTTTTCTACAGAATAGAGAAATTAATCTTAAAAAACCGACAACGTCATTACGAAGCGTCACCGGTTCTTGTTAACATTAATAAGCTAGGATCTATACAAAGTTTGCACTTGTGATGTCATAACGTACAAATTGCTGTCATTGTATGATCAATCAAACGAGGGAAATACTCTAAGACTATTCCATATACATATTGTTAGAATGTATTGATAATTTTACACTCGTAAACTATTACACTCTTTTTCTAACCATGCTGTCTTATGTACACTTTATACTTTTGTTCCATCTTCCATCGAAGTCTATTTAGACAATACGAGGAAGCTAGAAAAACCGTAGATAAAGAGGTAGCTAAAAGCGTCTTCAATTTCCTTTCACCATACATCCTCTTAGTAGATATGAATAAATTAGGGTTCATTGTTGATTAGGGTAAATTAAGAGATTGCTAATAGAATTATAAGCGACATCACCTGGACGAATTATCGATTTTATATCAGAGGCATGTAGTTTCTAGCTGTAAAGAAGTGAATAGGTAACACTGAATTTAATAGAATTGTATATCTACTAGAATGGTGTGACAAATGGTTTTTTTTACGGGGCTTAAGACCTATTTTTTTTATAATTCAAATGATTTTAACTAAAAATGCATGGCAAATCTCTATCAATCGTACTATTAATATATATTTTGACTTGGGTTTTTAAATTAATCTATTGACCATTAAGCGATTGTGTAATTTAAACGTTTATAGCCAATAAAAAAGGTTCTTCGATTTTTTTGAAGATCCTTTTTTGCTACTCATATAACTAAACCAGCCGTGAAATAACCGATGGAAAGAAAAATAAAAGCAAGAAGAATTAGTTGAATTAGAATATAAACTGTATACTCGTAATGATGAAAGTTACGTAAATAATTCGATAAAAGACATTATCAAACTGAACGAAATTGTTCCTAAGGTTTTGGACGTTCTAATTAATCGCATCTCTTGTAATATTAGTAGCAAAGTTACAATTCAATATAATTTTTCCAGTCCTTTATTATAAATAAAAAGGCAGCGCCCACATGGGCTTGCTGCCTTACTTTAAAATGAGTTGCGCCACGCACTCAACATATATAGTCTGCAATTGGTACTACATGAGATGATGATGAGTTTACGTATAATCACTAAATACTACAGAATAAAGTTACTTTAATTTGTAAGAAAAACATCCAAAGAAGCCTTTACAATTGATAATTTTGTATATAGGTTGGCTTAAAACCACATCCCTACATGCCTTTCTTTGAATAACTGATTTAATAACTTGTCTAGCTCTTGACTACATTGAATGGTTTTGGAATGAAGTAATCCATACCGCTTATTAATATCAAATAATTCATATCTCTTTTCTTCTATCTCTTTTGTTATCTGTTGTAATAAAGTAGCCACCCCTATACCCCTCCATCCAAATAACTCTCCAGTAAGAATTCTATCTTGATATGACTGCCGAATTTAGCTGCCCCGTTATTATCTTTTGCATATGTTACAGTTTAATTAGCAAGTAGATGAACGTCCTTTATTTTTAAAGTAATTTTATGATTAATTGGAAGCCGCGCTCCATTGTGCCACTTCGCTTAATTTCGTCAACTCTCATTACAACTGGCTGGTCAACACTCAAATCCAAAGTACCATCTGCAACCCCTTTTCTCCGCTTATTCCTAAAGAATAGAAATATAAAGAGTAAAAAACCAGCAACGTCATAATGAAGCGTCACCGGTTCTTGGGAATCATGAAATTATCTAGAATCTAACTATAGTTTGCACAACAGAGGTTTTTACGTACCATTTGCTGTACCTGCTTATAATCATTACATTACTCGTATAAAGCACATCGTATTTTTGTTTAGCTATTACAGATAGATTAGCAGAGTATGTTACACCTTGATAATCATTTGTTGCTGACTCATCATGCTTTACGCCAAACGAAATATCAATGTATTCATTTTTTTCTAAATTCCAGAATTTGTTGTCTTTCCTGATTCTTGCACCATCAACCAACAGAGTTTGTTTTTCACCGACAGCTGAAGCGGACTTTGCTACTATAGAAGTAGCTGACTTTGCTGCTACAGGAGCATTCAGGAAGCCAGTTACTATTTCTACACCTTCTGTACCAAGTGCTCCTTTCTTAAAATTCTGAATTCCCCATACCGACCATACCTCATTTTTAGAGTAATATTATCCGTATGTCCAAGAGTTAGAGATTCATTGCAAGTGCTTTGAAGTTCTTGCACAGGAACCAAATAAATAATATAAGCTGCTTCAGTTAGTGTTCTTGGCTACTGCATCTTATATTAAAACTTTAAATTTTTACTCGTTTATTGTAAAATCATGAAATATTATGGTAACCATAACATTATTTTATTGATATTCAGCACTATACTTATTTGCTCAATCCAAAAAATCTGGTTATATTACAAGTGGTCTGGCAACATACGAAAAAGCCAAGGCTTTTTTCAAAAATCGCTTGGCTGATTTGGCATCCCTCACTAAGGAAAAAGTCAATGGTATTTCCTTTTGATCCGACTACACGATGTAAATACATCCATTATCCTTTTACTTTTATGTACGTTTATTCACTGCCCATGAGTCATTGGTTCGTTTGAGTTGAGGAAAGATTCTCTTATTCAATTAAGGACCGTATTGATGTTCCCATCGCATACTGATTGTGTGAGTAATGGATAAGCCTCGTTCCCCATCATTTCCACCTAATCACGGAAACTAATTGCGTACCGTAGATAGCATCTCACCTTTAACAAAATAATGTCAGCTTGAATACTTCCATTTGAAAAAAATTTTGTTTTTCCATACCGATTACGCAGCTTTTTAGAATAATTGTATCAGTATGTTCAAGAGTTAGAGATTCATAGCAATTGTCCTAAAGTTGTTGCATCGGAACCTTTCCACTTGTCATAACGCAACTACTTCTCCACTAATATCAGTGTTATATCACAACTAAAAGAATATCGTTCGGCTTTTTTACTCCATAGTAGAAATGCTATTCCAAATTTTTTGGATTTGGGACTAAGTCATCACTGCTAATTTCTTTTTTTATGTAGACACTGCTTCCCAACCCTACCCCGATATTATTTAATACGGCCTTTCTGATTCCTTCTAAACTTCCAATTTCTATTACGTTTTGTGATAAGAGCTTCGATTGTCTCAAATTTTACTCATCATCGTTTCAAAATATCTTTCAGCTTGATATTTAATTAAAGGAAATTTCGTCAGTAATTGGTCTTCCGGGTATTTAGCATATAAATCTTTAGAAACCACTAGAACCATGTCGTTCTCTGCAATCACGATGTTTGTCATTCCATTTTTATATAGCGTTGTTTTCAATTTGGCAAGACAGTAAGCTACTAAAGAATACCTTCTTTTTAGTTACTCACGATATGAACTATGATTACAGGCTTACAATTACATCATAGTCACCCTTTTATATTAACTATATCTAGACCTAATCAAAAAATCTCAAAAGAGTAGGTCTATTTGTGATGTCCTATTTTAGTTTTCATCATATGTTTAATAAATTATTAGATTTGAGTCAAATATGACTAATCGTAAGAGAAAGAGTCACAACTGTGACTCTTGATCTTCAACTAATGCTAGCGTTAGTTGTATAAGAAATGCCTTTCAACTATTATCTCTCCATAACTCAACTTCATTAACTTCATATTTTTCCTTTTTCACCCATTTAACCATCAATTCATTTGCATTACCTTTTCACCAGAAGCAGATTTTTTGGATTTTGCATATTAGTATTTTGTCGAATATCAATAAAATATTGTTATGGTTACCATCATATTTCATGATTTTACAATAAACTCGTAAAACCTTAAAGTTTTTAATATAAGATGCAGTAGCCAAGAACTCGAACTAAAGCAGCTTATCACCACTTGCAATGAATCTCTAAATCTTAGACATACTGAAACTATTACTCTAATAAGAGGCAAAATCAGTATGGGAAATTCAAAATTTTAAGAAAGGGACAGTTGATTACTAGTATTCTGAAAAGTCTATCAAAATTATTCATTAATTAAGAAAGCAACTTCTATGGCATTTTTCAGCAGCCTCAATATTCATTCGATACTTTCCAATAAAGTAATAGCAAAAGAGCAAAAAGATATACAAATCTATTAAATTCGATGTTACCAATTTATTTCATATACAGCTAGAAACTACATATCTCTGATACAGAATCGGTAATTGGTCCAGAAGGTGTTTCTTTTAACCTGTTAGGAATCTCTTAATGTACACTATTCAATTCTACTTTAAGATATTTCTCAACATTTGTAACTTATTCATATCTACTAGGAGGATGTATGATGAAAAAAATGAAATTGAATACGTTTTTAGCTGCCTCTTTATCTACGGTTGTTTTTGCTTCTTCGTCTTATAACGTAAAAGCCTATGATAAATCGTCATTAGACAAAACACTTAATAGTGCTGCCGTTGTTAACGCTTTGAGCGGTTCCGACGAACAAACCATTACCTTAATTACGGGTGACATCGTAAAGGTTAAAAAGATTGAAAACGGTAAGAGTGTCATAAACGTGGAACCTGCCGATCCGAACAATGCAGGCGTACAAATGTATACAATTGGTGAAGATACGTATGTCATACCAAGTTCAGCTATACCTTATCTGGCTGCTGACAAACTAGACGAGGATTTGTTTAATGTAACGAAATTAATAGCGGACGGCTATGATGATAAAAGTCTCTCTTCCCTGCCAGTTATCGTAGAATACACAGAGTCCAAAGCGAGTTCCGTCCAAACAAAGAAGGAATACACAGAGTCCAAAGTAAGCTCCGTCCAAACAAAGAAGGCCCCAAAAGGAGCAAAAAAGGTTCGTGTGTTAGAAAGTATTAATGGTGCCGCTCTTGCAACATCTAAAAAAGAAGCGGAGACGTTCTGGAAGGATATCACACATGAGGCTTCCCAGAACCCCAATTCTAAATCAGTATTATTCGACGAGGGTATTGAAAAGATCTGGCTTGATGGTCGTGTGGAAGCCACATTAGACCAAAGCGTACCTCAGATTGGTGCCCCAACGGCTTGGGAATCTGGTTTTACAGGTAAGGGGGTTAAGGTAGCGGTACTTGATTCAGGCATCGATCCTAATCATCCCGATCTTGTAAATCAAATAGAAGAGGCAAAAAGCTTTGTACCTGGAGAAACGGTTGATGATTTTCACGGGCATGGTACACACGTTGCTTCAACGGTATTAGGGACAGGTGCTGCTTCTGATGGCAAGTACAAAGGAGTTGCTCCTGAAGCACGTTTACTTGTAGGTAAAGTGTTAGACAAAGGAGGACACGGTTTCGAATCTTGGATTCTTGATGGTATGGAATGGGCTGCACACAACGCCAAGATTGTAAGCATGAGTTTGGGAGGCGGGAAAAGTGACGGAACAGACCCGATGTCCCAAGCCGTAAATAACCTAAGTGAAGAAACAGGTGCACTATTTGTTATTGCTGCCGGTAACGATGGTAGAGAAGGAGCCATCGGTTCACCAGGAGCTGCAGATGCTGCTTTAACGATCGGTGCTGTGGATAAGGCAGACAACCTTGCTCCTTACTCATCAAGAGGACCTCGTCTTGGAGATGGGGGATTGAAACCTGACCTGTCTGCACCGGGTACTGGGATTGTTGCTGCTCGATCTGGACTATCAAGACTAGGAAGCGGATCTTACCTGAGTATGAGTGGTACATCCATGGCAACCCCACATGTGGCGGGTGCTGCTGCGATCCTTCTGCAGAAGCATCCTGAGTGGAATGGCACTCAGCTAAAAGAAGCGTTGATGAATACCTCTAAAAGATTAGATTACTCGCCTTATTATATCGGTACGGGCCGATTGGATATACCTGCAGCTCTAAACAGCACTGTTCGTGCAACGGGTTCTCTGTCGTTCGGCTTCCTTCAGTGGCCATACGATCATGCGCAGCCTATACAAAAAACAGTCACGTATACAAACGACAGTGACTCCACTGTCACTCTAGATCTTCAAGCGGAATTTAAGAGTACAAAAGGTGATGCTGTACCAAATGGTATGTTAACCATTTCTGAGAGCAAGATCACGGTTCCAGCTAATGGTACAAAGACAATAACAGTTACAGTAGATCCGAAGCTTGGTAACTGGGGTCGTTATGAGGGGCAACTAACAGCAACTGATTCTGAAGGCAAACAAGTGACTCATACTTCAATGGGCATAGAGAAAGAAGATGAGAGGTATCCGCTAACGTTAAACGCTACAGACCTTATTGGAGATAAGGTTCCTGCGATAGTCGCAATCGTTGGCGATAATATGAAACCTACATTTATTCCGATAGTGGGAACAAAAACAATTCGTGTAGCACCTGGTACGTATTCAGCCATGACTCGTATAGAATCGGACTTTGACACCGATCATGGTAGTAATGCAATAGTCGGTAATCCTGAATTCAAGGTAGACGGTCCTCAAACCGTGGAACTTGATGCACGAAATGCAAAAGAAATTACAGTTGAAGTGCCAAAGAAGACAGAATCACAATATAGTCGCTTGCAATTCCACCGTTCCTTTGGTGACAATGAAGTAACCGCTGCGTATTTTATGTCTGCAGACACGGATAAAATATATGCACAACCAACAGAGAAAGTTAAGACAGGAGACTTCGAATTTCTGACTCGCTGGCATTTAATAAAACCTCAACTTGAGATCCAGTTTAAAGAAACAGTGTTGGATGATATACTGGAGTATGGAACTACACCTCTTGATGGTAAATATAACTTAGACACGGTTTATGTAGGAAAAGGAACACCAGCTGACTATGAGGGTCTGGACGCAAATGGCAAAGTAGTTGTCGTCGATCGTTTCGAAGGTGGTTATTTTGCGACAATGGAAGCGACACGTGCGCAGGCCAATACGGCACTTGCCGCGGGTGCAAAACTGATGATTCTCGTAAACTATAATGAAGAGGAATTCATTCCGTTGATGGGAAATGAAGAAGGAAATCCAAGAGGCACGAACATCCCACTTACCGTTACTGGAATCAGTAAGGTTGTAGGCGATAAATTGATTGCAGCAACACGTTCCGGTAACCTGCACCTGCATGTTGAAGGTGTACCATATACACCATATGTATATGATTTGGTGGATGTTCACCAAGGCCAGATTCCAGAGAATTTAAAATATAAACCATCTAACAATGAACTCGTTAAGATCGACACGAGTTACAAATCAGATGGTGAAGCAGTTGGTGAAGATGTCCGTTATGATTTACGACCGTATCAAAATGACACTTTTAATTTAATGAATCCTGTACCACTGCAGTTGCCTTCTGATCGAACAGAGTGGGTTTCAGCAGTGAAAGATACTCGCTGGTCTCACCAAGGCAGAGTAGTAGGAGTACCATCCCATCCATGGCAAGTTCAGCCTTTTGTTACTTATGAAAAAGGACAAAAACTTCAGGAAGACTGGTATCTCCAATAGTTCGTCCGCGTTTGGGTCAAGGCTATTGGACACCTAACCGCCAAGGGAACTATTTACTGCTTGGGCAGATTCAGGAAATGGCTCTACAGGTCAGGTCTCGTCTGCGGAATCCGTAAAAAATGAATCACTTAAATTGTACCAAAGAAATACTCTTCTTATAGAAGGAAAAGGACAAACTATTTTAAATAAACCAGTCCCAGAAGAAAAAACATAATACCGTATAGTAAGTGATGCGAAGCGAGAACCGAATCGCTGGATAACATCATTAAGTACGCATACAGAACGGACAATTTGGTCTCAAATAGGCCAAACTTTACTCCCATGCTATTCACTGAATTATAAGGTTGAGACCGATATGAACAGTAACGCACTTGCGGCACCTTCCACTCCACTCGAACTATCTGTTGCAAAACTTGAAGGTGTAGCAGATTATCCTTTAATGAAGGTGAGTCCTAGGAGACTGTTAAATTCGAGCAAACAGCCGATAACAAGTGGATAGCCAAGACCAACAATCCGAAGAATGCTGAATATGTATCATTACGAGCAGCTGCTTTGGAAAATCAAGGAAACAAGATTTCTTAAGAAGTCATTAATGCTTATAGCTTGAAATAAGTTTAATAGCCTATTCATCTGTAAATGATGGGTAGGCTATTTGCTAAGTGGAGATAAAAATCTTATACTTTTCCAATTGTTTAAATGTTATTCAAGAGTCATTTATCATTTGTTCTTTAATAGCAATTATTGTAGATGCGGATACATTATAATCATGTTCTTTATCAATTGATTGACTCTCTAATTAAAGGCTATTCTACAATAAAATAATCGTATCATATGACTACATACTTCCATTTGAACAAATTTTGTTTTTACATACCAAACACAGCTTTTTAGAATAATTGTATCAGTATGTCCAAGAGTTAGAGATTCATAGCAATTGGTCTAAAGTTATTGCATCGGAACCGTTCCACCTGTCATAACGTAACTACTTCCCTACTAATCTCGCTGTTATATCACTACTAAAAGAATATCGTTCGGCTTTTTTACGCCATAGTAGAAATACTATCCCAATTTTTTTGGATTACATTAATAAAAGATTGAATTGTTTCTAGGTTTTCTTTTTCCTTCAACGTAATGATAGAGGTTTTTATTTTTATGTTCTCAGTAACTAGGATTGGAACTAAATCACCATTGTTAATTTCTTCTTTTAGGCTGACACTGGCTCCCATCCCTACCCCAATATTATTTAATACTGCCATTTTGATTCCTTCTAAACTTCCAAATTCTATTACGTTTTGTGATAAGAGTTTCATTTGTCTGAAATATTTACTGATCCTCGTATCATAACATCCATCAGCTTGGAGTTGTAAAAAAGGAAATTTCGTCAGTAATTGGTCTACCGGGTACTTAGCATATAACTCTTTAGAAACCACTGTAACCAATTCGTCGTCCTCTGAAATCACTATATTTGTCATTCCATTTTTATATAACTCGCCCGAAATAATCCCTATATCGTATTTATTTGATTCTATCCCTTTTATAATTTCATCCCTTTTACAGGAAATCAACTTAAGCTGTACCTGGGGATATTGCTTCAGTAACTCAGGTATGATATTAGGAAAATAATACGTCCAAAAGCCTTCAGTAGCGGCAATCGTTACATTGCCGTACGAATTTGAAAGTTCGGCGAATGATGATTCAATCTCCTCTACTATGGGAAAAAGCTGATCCGTATATGTTTTAAGAATTTCACCTGCAGGTGTCAAAAAGATCTTATTTCCAATCCGTATAAATAGCTGCTGTTCCAATTCTTTTTCGAGCGTCTGAATTTGTGCGGTTACAGCAGGTTGCGTGAAGTTTAACTGTTGTGCAACCTTTGTAAAATTTAAGTAATCTGCTGCAAATTTGAAAGTTTTTAGATGTCTTAATTCCATAATAGCTGCTCTCCTTTAGTTACTATCCAGAGAAAACAAAAACGCACTCTAAAAAGAGTGCGTTACTGACAAATAAAATGAATACTCTTATCTATCAGGAGTTTTACCCGATGGAATTAGCACAGTATCTTAAATAGACCAGTTGCTGAGGTTTCATAAGGCCAGTCCCTCCACCTCTCTGGATAAGAAATATTTTTTTATAACAATATCAATTCACTTGAAAATTGTCAAGTTATTTCAGTGTTTTCAGAAAATTACTTGGTCCACAGGACATTATCAAGCACCTGTCATACAATTCTTAGAGAAATACAATTACTTGTATATTATGATTACTCCTTTAGTGTCTCAACAGTCTAAAAAAACAAGCTTAAGAAAAGTTAAAACTGATGCCATGGATGCCTATAATCTGTGTAATTTATTTTATAAAGAAGAATTAGAACCCTATAAAAAACGAGGAATTAATCTCTTAAACCTACGCCATTTAACGAGACAACATGAGGCGATAACTGGTATGTATGTCCAAGCAAAGCTACAATTTCACACTATGTTAGATCAAATATTCCCTGAATATAGACGTGTACGTGGTGATTTATTTTTAAAGTATCTTTATATCTATTAAATGAATTTCCCACTTCTGAAAAAGTTTTAAAAGAATGTGAAGTAAATTTAATAAATCGTATTACCAAAAGAGGTTCAACTAGGCTCTTAGTTACATAAGAATGTTTAGCATTAACTAATAACTTTCCCATCCTTTTGGGAAATTAAAAAGACCGGGCAAGACGGAATCCAAGGTCGTCTATGTAAAATGACGGATGGCTACGACGACGACATGAAGCCCCACAACCTCTATTACTTGTAATATTGTAGGTGAAGTTACAATTCACTATAATTTTAGAGATCCTTAATTATAAGCAAAAAAGGCAGTGCCCACATGGGCTTGCTGCCTTACTTTAAAATGAGTTGCGCCACGTACTCCACATGTGTCGACTGTAATTGACAACACAATAGATGTTGGTGTTCGTTCAAAACTGAACAAAAAATCGCCTTTTTTTGTTTTACATATGTTTTATGAGACTGGATAGTTCAACAGACTTTTGCGTACAACGCTTTATAGCTGAAATGATAGCTGTTCTTAAGCCTTTTTCCTCTAATATTGCTACAGCTTCTATTGTCGTTCCACCTGGAGAACAAACCATGTCTTTCAATGCACCTGGATGTATTCCCGTTTCCAGTACCATTTTTGCAGAGCCTAATACAGCTTGAGCTGCGAATTTATATGCTTGATTTCTTGGCATACCATCTAATACAGCAGCATCTGCCATGGCTTCTATAAACATATATACATATGCTGGCGAAGAACCACTTACAGATGTTACAACATCCATTAATTTTTCGTTTACTATCTCTGTTTGGCCAAAACTATTAAAAATGTTCAGTATATCCTCTAAATCTTTTTCTGTAACCATTTCATTAGGACATAACGCAGACATTCCTTCTCCAACAAGAGCAGGTGTATTAGGCATTACTCTTACAACCTTTAACTTTTTATCAAAAGCTTCCTCAGTACTTTTAATGCTTTTTCCTGCAGCGATAGTTACGACTATAACATGGTTTTTTATCTGTTCGTTTATTTCGTTAATTACTGATGAGTATAGGTCTGGTTTGATAGATAAAATTAAAATGTCAGCATTTTTAGCTACCTCATTGTTGTCAGGAGTTGTAGTTATACCATATTTTTTACTAGCATTTTTTAAATTTGTATGGTTTAAATCTGAACAAATTATTTTATCCGAAGGCACTATATTTTTGGTTATCATCCCACCAATCATAGCTATCCCCATATTTCCGCATCCAATGAATCCAATTTGTTTATCCATATTTACTCAATTTTGCTCCTTCTAAAATAAATTATATCGGTTTGAAATTATTATTCTGAAAAAATTAATAATATCCCATGCAATATAACAAAACATTTTAAGAGAGTACATTGTTTTTTGCAATATAAAAAAATTTAGAAATCAGTTTTATTCTGTATGAAACGCGTAATTTCTAAATAATTTAGTATCTTTGTTATATATTAACTAATCAAATTTTAAATCATGTTGAAGATTAGTAAACATCACTATTAACAACGTAATGAATATAAAAAACTTATGTTTAGACATGAATTTCACTTTATGCTAAGAGATATTTAGAAAATTAATTTAATTTAAAAAATGACTCTTGACATAAAAACGCACTATATTGCATAATGTATAAAAATCAAATTGAAAATCGTCGAAGGGAACTAGTACATATATCTTCTTGCGAAAGAGAGTGGAATTCACCGGCTGAAAGATTCCTCGTATAGAAAATATGGAACCTATCCCTGAGTCTTAAACGAAAGTTTAGGCGTATACCTTCGTTATAGGTGTCAAGCGGATATATATATTTATATCAATAAAGGTGGTACCGCGGAACAATGATCGTTTCGTCCTTTTTATTAAGGGCGAAGCGGTCATTTTTATTTTACTCTTTATTGCTAAATAGCATGTTAGAAGTTTAATTTACAAAAAAATTCGCATTTAGAATAGGAGGTACAAAAGTGAAAAAACAGCGAATTGTCGTGAAAATTGGAAGCAGTTCCTTGGCAGTTAATCATGGAGGTATCTCTGAGGAACAGCTTTCTGATCATGTTGCTGCTTTGGCGCAATTGAAACAGGAAGGACATGAAGTGTTGCTGGTTACATCTGGGGCAATTGCTGCAGGTTTTTCTGCTCTTGGGTATCCAAGTCGACCTGTAACAATTAAAGGGAAGCAGGCTGCCGCGGCTGTAGGACAAAGTCTGTTAATGCAGGCGTATACGGAGGAATTCCGTAAATATGGTATCGTTACCGCGCAGCTTTTGCTGACGAGAACTGATTTTTCTAGAAAAGATCAATACAGTAATGCATATGCCACTTTAGAAGAGCTACTAAATCGTTCCTCTCTTCCAATAATCAATGAAAATGATTCAATTTCTTTAGAGGAGCTCACTTTTGGTGATAATGATATGCTGTCAGCTTTAGTGAGTGGGCTTGTTTCGGCGGATATGCTCATGATTTTTACAGATGTGAACGGTTTATATGATCAAAACCCTCAGAAAAATGCGGATGCGAAAAAGTATTATTTTCTCCCTGAGGTTACGGAAGAAATTGCTTCTCTTGCTGAAGATGCGGGCTCAAAACTTGGAACTGGCGGTATGAGATCAAAAATCGATGCTGCAAAGACGGCACTATCTCTTGGAGTGAGTGTATTTATCGGAACAGGATCTGGACAGGAGAAGTTTTTAGATGTTTTGAAGGGTAAAGGTGATGGAACGTATATCGGTAATGCTCCTCAAAAAGTGATTAAGATGAACAAGCAATGGATCGCGCTACATTCGCTTGTTAGTGGACAAATTGAAGTAGATGCTGGGGCAGCCTCTGCCATCATTCATCATGGAAAAAGTCTTCTTCCTGCTGGTGTTACTAATGTGTCTGGGTTCTTTCGAGCGGGCGAAGTTGTGGAGGTCATTACACAACAAGGACTCTTGATAGGGAAAGGTCAGTGTAGATATAGTGCAGAGGAACTACAGGATATAAAAGGGATGCAGAGTCACGTCATTCAGGCTCAAGCCGTAAGACATAGCTATGAAGTCATTCATAGGGATAATTGGGTTTCATTTTAAGAATAGAGAGGATCCGTTCAAGTGAAGAGGGCGGAATCCTCCATCCTAAATCTGATTGATTCACCTAATATCTATGTAGAAGAGTCTTGGATGATCGTTCCAAGTTGTCAAAGTTAAACATGCCTCAAGTTTTTATATTTTGAATCTTTAAAAGGAGGAAATGAAGATGAATGAAGTATTAGAAAAGGGACAAAAAGCGAAAAAGATAGCTGGAGAACTCGTTCTCAAATCCACAGTTCAAAAAAACAAGGCACTTGCTGCGATTGCGGATCAATTGATAATAGAAACACACTATATTTTGGAGGAGAACAAAAGAGATATTGAAGTAGGTAAAGCAAAAGGAATGTCTGCTTCTATACTTGACCGCCTTACGCTGAATGAACAGCGCATTATTGATATGACAGAGGGTATCCGGCAGCTAATTGATTTGCGTGATCCTGTTGGAGAATGTGTAACCACATGGGAAAGACCGAATGGATTGTCTATTCAAGAAATGCGTGTGCCACTAGGTGTTGTCGGGATGATTTACGAAGCGCGACCGAATGTAACTGTGGATGCGGCCACAATTTGCTTGAAAACAGGAAACGCAGTGATCTTGCGTGGCAGTTCTTCCGCTACTTATTCTAACAAAGCCATCGTAGCTGTCATTCACCGAGCTCTTAAACAAACGAGCTTGCCTCCAGAAAGCGTACAGCTCATTGAAGATACGTCACGATATAGTGCAAAGCAGCTGTTTACATTAAATGAGTATTTGGATGTTCTTATCCCAAGAGGTGGCAAACAGCTAATAGATACTGTAGTGAGAGAAGCGTCTGTTCCTGTATTGGAAACAGGTGCGGGAAATTGTCACATTTTCATTGATGAAACAGCGGATAAACAGATGGCATTTGATATTATTATAAATGCAAAAACACAGCGACCATCTGTATGTAATGCAATTGAAACAATTATACTTCATGAGGAGTGGGCGCACCGATTTGGTACCGAGCTCTTTTCTTCCTTAAAGGAAAAAGGAGTAGAGCTACGTGGAGATAAGAAGGCACTGGCTATCGATTCTTCTATTGTACCTGCTTCAGAAGAAGACTGGGGAACTGAATTTTTGTCTCTCACGCTAGCAGTCAAAATGGTCTCCTCTGTTGAAGAAGCTATTAACCACATCAATACTTATGGATCCATGCATTCCGAAGCGATTATTACAGAAAGGGAAGAAAGTGTGAACAAGTTTTTCACGTCCGTAGATGCCGCGGCGCTCTACCATAATGCTTCGACTCGCTTTACTGATGGTTTTGAATTCGGCTTTGGTGCAGAAATCGGCATCAGTACGCAAAAGCTACATGTAAGGGGACCAATGGGACTTCCTGCATTGACTTCTACAAAATACGTGATTCGTGGAAATGGACAAATTCGGAGATAAGGAATGTAGGGAAAGAGGCAAATCCTTAACATAAATCAAAAATAAAGCAAATAAATTACGTTCTAGAAAGAAAGATTACCTTGATATGTATGCTGACCAAATTATATCTCGAGAAGAACTGGATGAATATAGAAAGCAGATAGACCAGGAAGTAGCTGAACTCGAAACAGCCAAGATTGAGTATCAAGAAAAGCTTGAAGAGTGCGAAAGTGAGAACTATGCAATTGATTTAGGAAAAAAGCTTAAAGACGTTTCATTACTAGATGATTTAACTCCTCAAATCTTGCACTCTTTGGTGAATAAAATAACCTGTAGCATTGAAGGTAATCTTCGTATTCATTACAACTTTGTAAATCCTTTCGAAGAACAAGAATAGGCAACAACCACAAGGGTTAGTTGCCTTCTTTTAAAATGAGTTGCGAGATACACTCCACATGTGCCGTATGCGGAAACATATCAACAGGCTGTAAATACTTCACTTCATAACTCTTACTCAATACCTTTAAATCCCTAGCCAACGTAGAAGGATTACAAGAAACATATACTAATTTCTTTGGTTTAATTTTTAATACAGTATTTAAAAACTCCTCATCACAACCAGTTCTTGGTGGATCAGTTATAATAACGTCTGGTTTCCAACCTTCTTGTAACCATTTCGGTAATACTTGCTCAGCTTTACCTGCTTCGTAATGAGTATTTGTAAAGCCATGGCTTAGGGCATTTGTTTTCGCATCGATGATTGCTTCTTTCGTTACGTCCATGCCTCGAACTTCTTTTGCGTCTTTTGCTAACCATAGTCCGATTGTCCCTACTCCACAATAAGCATCTACGACTTTTTCTGTTCCAGTAAGTGCCGCTGCTTTTTTGACTTCATCATATAGCTTAACTGTTTGTTCAGGATTTAATTGGAAAAACGCTCTTGCCGAAAGTTCGAATGATAAGTCTCCAAGCTTTTCTTCAATTACTTCTTCACCTGATAAATAGACAGTTTCACGACCAAAGATTACTGAAGTCATCTGATTATTAATGTTTTGCATTAAGCTTGTCACTTCAGGAATTCGTTTTTTAATTTCGCTGATTAGTTCATTTTTCTGAGGAAAATCTTTTGTTCCAGTTACAAGTACTAATTGGATTTGACCTGTACGTAAACCAACACGGGCTACGATTGTTCGAATTACGCCTTTATTTTTTCGTTCATTATAAACAGGGATATTTAAACGAGTTAAAATTTTCTTCACTTTACCAGTGATTTTATTTAAATCCTCATGCTGGATTGGGCAATGGCCAATATCGACAACGTTATGAGAGTTTTGTGTATATAGTCCAGCGATGATTTTATTTTTTTCTAGCCCAGCTTGAAGCTGACTTTTGTTTCGATAATTCCAAGGATTTTCCATACCGATCGTTTCTTTAATAGGTGTTTTTTCTAGTAAATCTTTCGCATACTTTTCCATTGCTTGGATAACAATGTCGCGTTTATATCGAAGTTGTCCTTCATAAGATGCATGCTGAATTTGACAGCCACCACATTTTTCGTAGATTTTACAAGTCGGCTCTACACGATCTGGTGATGCTTTACGAATACGTTGAATTTTCCCTTCAGCAAAACCGTTGTGAACATTCGTTACCTCTGCTACTACTTCCTCACCAGGTAATGCTCCTTTAATGAAGACTACTTGTCTTTTGAAGTAACCGACACCCTCACCATTTATCCCAATTCGTTTAATTGTTAAAGGAAAGGAATGTCCTACTTCTAATTTATTTTCTAACTGATTGCTCATATATACAACTCCATTATTCTATGCTCTTCCAAAGATAAAGGGCCGCGTAGCTTCCAAACGGAGAAACCTGATCCTTTACATAATCCATTATTTCTTTTGAAGGCTTTTCATCTAAATTTAAAAGCTTTTGAAGTGCGATTTGAATTCCAACATCACCAACTGGGAAAATATCTTTTCGACCTAGACCAAATAATAAGAAGTTTTCAACTGTCCAAGGACCGACTCCCTTAAGCTTGATTAACTCCTTAGAAATTTCCTCTGATGATAATGTCCGATAATCTTGATGACTTAAAACTCCTTCACTCCAAGCTTTAGCAATTCCAATCATGTACTCAGCTTTTCTCGTACTAAGCTGCAAATCTCTTAACTCATCTATTGTTAAATTAGCAATTATTTCAGGTGATGGAAAAAACCATGAATTACCAATTCTTTCACCGTACATTCGAACAAATCGTTTTGTTACTTGAATTGCAAATGTACGCTGTATTTGTTGATGAATAATACATGTAATTAAACAGGCAAAAGGATCATTCGAAACGGTAATTGGTGTATGTCCAAAAAGGTCAATTAGAGGAGAAATTGTAGTTTGTCTTAAATGATGATGTAGTTCTTCAAATGCTGTCTGCCATTGCAAAATAGTCGCAACTTCTTCGAGAATTTTCTCTTTATTTTCATGTTCACTAATAACTTCAAACTGAACAGGTGCATCATTTATTTTCTTAACCTTTACAACTACTTGATCCCCATCAATATACAGTGGAATACTTAACCGCTTTTCAGCAGAATGCACTGTAAAAGTAGGTTCATGCTCTAATCTCTTTAAAACTTCTTCCCATTGATATGGTGTTTCTAAAGCAACCTCTTCCTTCCACATTCTCCCGTTCCTCCTTAATTACTCTGAAGTGTATTATAGCATAACAAGTACCGCTTAAGAAAATTTGTGTGAAACGCAAAAAACTAGAGAAATAATCTCTAGTTAAGGTGTGCATAAAATCTGATTATCAGACTGATTGCAACCGCTTGTCTTTCGAGGCGCGAAGCCTGGTGAGGAGCGGGTTACCTTTGACGGTAATGAGCACCGCAGTCAGGCGAAGCAACGAAGAAAGCGAGCGTTTGGCGGGCAGTCTGAAGAAATGCAAAAAAAGCTTGGGGACTAGTCAAGCTTTCTTTGACACATTAAATTTTAAGGGAATGGGGAAACTTTCAAGTCCAATCAGGTTTCAAAACTTATCAAATATCGCTACAATGGTGTTGATATTTGCTATACTTAAATGATAACGATTATCATTATCAAAGTCAAGTGTTCAATGAAAATAATTTTAATCTTTTTTCTATACTTTTTATAGCTACTCTCTCAAAACTATTATTCATCTCTACTCTCTTCTTCCTTAAAATATCTCCAGAAGAAATTGGAAATAATACAAGTACGATACCTACTTACCATTCATAAATTATGTTCTTCCGAAGACGCATTAGGTTATAATTTATGATAAACTATTTAATTGAAAGTAGAGACTAGTGAGGTAAGACTATTATGGAAAAAGCAAAAGTTAGTGTAGTCGTTGTTGCACATAATCATGAAGATGTCTTAAAAGATTGCCTAAACAGTATACAAGGTCAATCATTAACTGATATTGAAACGATTATTATAGACAACGGTTCATCTGATAATAGTAAAGAAATAATTGAGAAATATACAAATTCACATAAAAATATTCGGTTCATATCATTAGAGCTAATGGCAAAAAACAAAGCACGTAACATAGGTTTACATGAAGCTAATGGAGAGTTTGTGGCATTTATCGATGCGGATGATATTGTAAATCCTTCAGCCTATGAAAATTTATATAACAGTGCAATCAAGGATCATACTGATATAGCTTTAGGAAACATACAATTATTCAATGGTACAAGAAAATGGGAGCACCATGAATTAAAATCAATCATAAAAAAAGATTTACCAACATTACGTGAATTTCATAAACATCCAGAACTTCTGTTAAATCCTTCTATTAAAAATATGATTATAAAAAGAAGTTTAATACTCGACAATCAATTGAAATTCAATGAGCTTTTAACAGAACAACAAGATTTATTATTTACTCAACAATCTTTTATTTGTTCAAATAAAGTTTACGTAACTTCAGATATCGTCATAAAAGTGAGAGATTTAACAAACAGTGATGTTATTAAACAAACTAGTACGTTAGAATTTTTTGATAACCTTCTCGTTACTCAAACTGAATTAATAAACTATTATAATCTGAAAGATATCACCTCTCATTACTCGCATGTTGAGAAAAAATTATGGGATTATTATTTAACATCTTTACTAACAAAGGCATATTATTTCCCTTCTGAACAGTACAATGAACTTTTAAGGATTTCATCGGATTTTGCTAAAAACTTATCTGAAAATCTAA
This sequence comes from Bacillus sp. AFS088145, assembly GCF_002564465.1. Taxonomy (GTDB): domain Bacteria; phylum Bacillota; class Bacilli; order Bacillales; family Bacillaceae_G; genus Gottfriedia. Next base: position 174,020 of record NZ_NUUX01000015.1, read on the forward strand.
TGGAAAATAATACTTCTAAAATTAGTAAAGTATTTTATACTATTTTTCTTAATCAAAATCCAGAAGAATTTCATTTATTGATGACTCTATTATCAGATCGTACCTTACAAAAAGGAGCAGTGATAATCGAGGGAAAATATTATCATTATTTTGCAAAGTATTTTCCGAAATATAAAGAATACCTAGAAATTAAGGAATTTAATTTACATCAAAAAATTGAAATCCTCTCTTTACGAGGTGACCGCTTACAAGTTGGTGGCTTCGCATTTATCGAGGAAATTAATAATGTAGAATCTATTAAGGAATTACAGTTTAAAAATAAATCAAATGGTCAGCTAATTACAGTTACACTCGAAACTCTTGAGCGTTCTGATTTGTCCTATCTTTTCTCAAAAAATAGTATCAATTATAGCGATGGTGGCTATAAAACAACTACACTTGAGCTAAGTAAAATTTTACCTGATGGCGATTATGAAGTGTTTATTTCAGTAAAAGTTGGAGATATTTCATTAAAAAAACCACTTCATATTTTCTATTTTTCAACAAAGGCAAATTCAAAACCAGCTACAACTAAAACACATAGTATCGTACCTTATTTTCCAAAGAAAAATTTACACATTCGAATCAAAAAAACAGGTCTACTTGGAAAATTAAAAACAAAGATCCAAAAAACATTCCGTGATATCGTTTATGAGTTTGGATTACTCGTACTAAGAAGAGAATGGAAGTCATTCCTTATTTTTTACCTTTACCGTTTAACCCAAAGATACTATCGAAATAAGCATATTTGGTTAATTGGAGAACGAAAAGATACGGCACAAGATAATTCATACCATTTATTCAAGTACATTCAGCAAAATAAAATAAGAGATAACTGCTACTATTTGATTGATAAAAAGGCAAAGGATTACGAATATATAAAAGAATTCGGAAACATTGTACAATATGGAAGTTTAAAGCACACACTTTACTTATTAACTTGTGATAAAACAATTAATGCTTATTCAGAACGTGCCAACATGTACACGCATGAGTATTTACAAGTTTTAAAATGTCATCCTGAGTGGCAGCAAAATCAAAAAATCCTTATTCAACATGGCGTTATTGGAGTTAGTCGTGTAAATCATGTACTGAATAAAAATCGAATGGGCTATTCATTATTTATCGTTTCATCTGATTTTGAAAAAGATCATATTGTTAACGAATTCGGTTATGCTGAAAATGAAGTGGCCGTTACAGGATTGGCTAGATGGGATGCGCTTGAAAATACCGGAAATGGCAAAACCATTTTAATTATGCCAACATGGAGAAACTGGAATAAAAGTACTCAACAATTAATGAACTCTGAATACTTTAACCGTTATTTTTCTTTACTAAGTAATCCCGAGTTACACCAAATCTTAGAAAAAAATGATTTAAATATCATTTTCTATCCGCACTACCAGACTCAAATTTATATGAAGGATGTTCCAGATTTCCATAAAAGAATAAAAGTCATCCGTCAAGGAGAAGAAACCGTTCAATCACTATTAAAAAGATCAGATTTACTAATCACTGATTACTCGACAGTTTCATTTGATTTTTCATATATGGAAAAACCAGTTATTTTCTATCAATTTGACTATAAGCGATTTTATTATGAGCATTACAACCAAGGACCAATTACACAAGACTTACTTTTTGGAGAAGTTGTAACTGAAGAAGAGCAAGTTCTTAACGGTATAAAAAAATTCGCTAATAAAGATAAACAATTCCTAGAAAATACAGTTGAAAATCCATTTGTCATCAAAACACGTAAGCAACATGCAAAACTAAACTACGAAGCAATCGCAAACCGTTAAGTGTAAAAAAGCTAATGATTAAAGCAGTTAATAAAACTACTTAATCATTAGCTTTTTATTTTTTAGGTAGATAAAAGCTCGGATCAAATCCGCTTCTCTCCATCATTAAGTCATCTAAGCTTTTAAATTGATACCCTCGTTTATGTAGGCCAGTAATAATTGCATCCATCGCTTCTGCATTATCCTTCGATACAGTATGCATTAATATAACTGCTCCAGGGTGAATCATTTTCATCACATTATCATAAGCATATTTCCAACCTCTTTGTTGATCAACCTTCCAATCAACATATGCTAATGACCAGAAAATATTTTCATATCCTTGTTTATTAACTAATTGCAAAGTACGTTCGCTAAAAACCCCTCTTGCAGGTCTGAAATATTTCATATCCGATCGGCCGGTCAATTCCTGGTATGCCATTTTAACTTGTTCCAATTCTTCAATAATCTTTTGATCACCAATCGTTGTCATATCAGGATGACTCCATGAATGGTTTCCGACTATATGCCCCTCATTAACCATTCGTTTCACTAATTCAGGATTTTCCTTAATGTAATGCCCGGTTATAAAAAAAGTCCCGTGAACACCATGTTTCTTTAAAACATCCAAAAACTTTGGTGTAAAGCCATTTTCATACCCATTGTCAAAAGTTAAATAAACATCTTTTTTTGTAGTATCCCCTAAATAAACTGATCCCGTATTTGATACCAATTTATTAAGTTGTTCACCAGCATCAGGTGGAGTCTCATTTTTAGCAGGAACAATCCCCCAGCCATGTGGCGTATTACTGTAAGCAAATGTTGTACCAGGAAATACTAAGAAGAAAGTAAGAATATATACAATAATTTTTTTCAACTTATTCACCTCACTTAAAAATAGTATCTGTAAATAAATTAGAAATATGAAAAGAAATACTGCACTTTTGATATAAAACTAAATTTTTTTAACAAGGATTTTTGAAGAATTGGAGATACGGATTCGTTTTTCGATTTAATCTGAACTTTATTGAACTTAGGACCATTAATTTACCCTATAATTAAAATTTTTCTTCATGATTTAACTACTTATTTGCACTCTTTGAGGGGCTTATTTGCAGTTTTCATTAATTTAATTGCAGATATAATTTTTTTATTTGCAGTTTTCATATTTTTAATTGCGGTTTTCGTGATTTTATTTGCAGCTCATTGTTTATTTGCCTATCCACATTTTTAATTGCAGTTCTCAATCTGTTATTTGCACTAACCATATTTTTATTTGCAGTTTTCATTCCCTTATTTGCAGCTCATTGTTTATTTCTAATATCCACATTTTTATTTGCGGTTCTCAATCCTTTATATACACTATCCACATTTCAAGCCTTTATTTGCAGCTCCGTCCCTATATCCGAAGCCTCTTCCCCTCAACCCAAAACAAAAAAGCAATGCCAAAAAAATGACATTGCCCATAAAACTCAATTATTAAAATACCTTCTCAGCCATAGTAGCTAATTTCTCAAGTGAACTCTTATCTACATCTTTATGCAATGAATTACCATGAGAATCCATTGTTACTACTGCTTTGAAGTCTTCAACTTGTAAGTGCCACATAGCTTCAGGAATACCAAACTCTAGGTAGTTTACGTCTTTTACTTCTTTAATACATTGTGAGTAGTATTGTGCTGCTCCACCAATTGCATTTAAATAAACGCCGCCGTGTTCTTCTAGAGCTTTTAATGTTTTTGCACCCATTCCGCCTTTACCGATTACAGCGCGAATGCCGAATTTTTTCATGATATCGCCTTGGTATGGCTCCTCACGAATACTTGTTGTTGGACCAGCTGCTTTAATGTGATATTTGCCTTCTTCATCTTTTAATACAACAGGTCCACAGTGGTAAATAATTTGTCCATTTAAATCGACTGGACAATCGTGGTCTTTTAAATGATGGTGGATTGCGTCGCGTCCAGTGTACATCATGCCACTAATTGAAACGACATCTCCAACTTTTAAATCACGGATTTGTTCTTCTGTAATTGGAGCTACTAATTTGACTTCGCGTGGTGCTTTAGTCGTTTCATCCGTTTCATTTGTAAAGTTAATTTCTTCTCCTTCGCGGTATAGCCATTCTGAAATATTACCAGTTTCAGGATTGATTTTCATTCCTAAACGGCGGAATGCCCAGCAGTTATAAGCTACTGATACGAAGAAGCTCGCTGGTAGACGGTTCATTACACCGATTTTACAGCCAAGTAGAGTTGTTTCTCCACCAAAGCCCATTGTTCCTACGCCAAGCTTGTTAGCATTTTCCAAAATGTAATCTTCCATTGCTTTAAGCTCTGGAATTGAATTTTCATCATCAGATAATCGGAATAATTGATCCTTTGCAAGCTCATAACCGCTAGTACGGTCTCCACCAATACCAACTCCGATGAAACCTGCGCTACAGCCTTGTCCTTGTGCTTGGTATACGCTGTGTAAAATACATTTACGGATACCATCTAAATCACGACCTGCTTTTCCAAGTCCTTCAAGTTCACATGGTAAGCTGTATTGGATGTTTTTATTTTCACATCCGCCACCTTTTAAGATTAGGCGAATATCGATATAGTCACTCTCGTGTTGCTCAAATTTAACAACAGGTGTACCTGGTCCTAAGTTATTTCCGCTGTTTTTACCAAATAAAGAATCTACAGAGTTAGAACGTAGCTTACCATCTTTTGTAGCTTGTTCAATTGCAGCATAAATTGCTTCTTTTATCACAAGTTGGTTTACCCCAACTGGCGTTTTTACTTTAAAAGTTGGCATACCAGTATCTTGGCAAATTGGTGAAACATCACCTTCAGCCATCATGATATTGTTTGTAATCGTTTCCAATGCAATGGCGCTTCTTGTACCTGCAGTTTCACTTGCTTTAGCTTGTCTGATTGCTTTACGTACGTCTTTTGGTAGATTTGTTGATGTTTCTACAATTAATTGATAAATACTTTCTTGTATGTGTTGCATTCATGCTCCCCCTTAAAACCCTTTATAAAAATACTGAATGTTCCCCTCTTCATTATAATACAATTTTTAATAAACGGAATAAAAAAAGCCCTTCAGAATTAGTTTCTGATTTGGGCAAATATTTAGCTACTTCTATAGTTAACAATTAAACAATGTACACATTCTTTTCGCTTTCCAATAAAAAAAGCCCATTACAATGGACTCAATCTGGGCGATTAACTTCACGACATTTACTTTCTAAGTCATCTAGCACTGATAATAATTGATCTAGCTCTTCTAAGCTTACTTCTTCAGCTTCTAATGATTCGATAGTTTCCATTACTGAATTAAAACGTTCTTTAATATAGGATAATTGTTCTGTGTTTGACATGAAATGATCGTCCTTTCTAATACAATTGCTATTAATATTATACCCTTATTCTCCTATATATCGTAAACTTTCGACATTTTTTTAAATTTTAGGAAGTTATTCCTATACAAGGTTTCACTTTCTTTCTTATAATAGTTGAGGAAAATTAAATTAGTCTAATACTTATGGGTGCAGTTTTGTACCTAAAGGAGTAATCAAATGAAAAAATTATTACAACAAATCACGCCTACATATGATCCTTGGGAAGCGTATTTAGATGTTGAAGAGTATGGTAAAAACATACTTACAAATGTAGAGTTTACGACTACAACGATTTGTAATATGCGCTGTGAGCATTGTGCTGTCGGATATACTTTACAACCAAAGGATCCAAATCCACTACCTATTGAGCTAGTTTTAAACCGCTTAGAAGAGATTGAAAAGCTTCGTTGTATTAGTATCACTGGTGGAGAACCGATGCTTTCAAATAAAATGTTGAACGAATATGTTGTGCCTTTATTGAAATATGCACATGAACGTGGTGTACGTACTCAAATTAATTCAAATCTAACATTAGATTTTGAAAGATACGAAAAAATAATTCCTTATTTAGACGTGCTACATATCTCTCATAATTGGGGAACTGTTGATGAATTTGTAGAAGCAGGATTTGCGATGATGGATCGTAAGCCGACATACGCACAGCGTGCTAAATTATTCGAAAACATGATTGAAAACAGCCGACGACTTGCTGATGCTGGAGTTATGGTATCCGCTGAAACAATGTTAAACAAACGTACTCTTCCATACTTAGAAAAAATCCATCGTCAAATTATAGAAGAAATGAAATGTCAGAGGCACGAAATTCACCCTATGTATGCCAGCGATTTCGCTAGTACATTAGAAGTACTAACAAAATCAGAACTTCGCGAAGCAATTTCAACTTTACTTGATGTTCGTGATGAAAATATTTGGATGCTATTTGGTACTCTACCGTTTTATCCATGTAGCGATGATCAAAACGATTTAGATATCATTCAGAGATTATATAATAGTAAGAATGTAACTTTACGAAATGACCCTGATGGTCGTTCTCGCTTAAATGTAAATGTATTTGACGGTAGTATCATCGTAACTGACTTTGGTGATGTACCTCATTTAGGCAATATTCAAACCCATACATTACAAGAAGCATATGATACTTGGACATTATCAAAAACTGCAAATGAACTAAGCTGTCATTGCCCAGCAGTTAAATGCTTAGGACCTAATATTCTTGTAAAAAACAGCTATTATCCTGAAACTGATTTTTCAAATAGAAGTACTAAGATTTTAAAGGGAAATTAAATCCTAAAAAAAGCGCATGTCATATTTATGGCATGTTTTTTTGTACATAAAACGCAAGCTAAGTGTTTGTTCAAAAACAAAAAACCACAAGGAAAATAATCTTCCTTGTGGGATTTCTCTATTATCTAGGGTGTGGTGAAGCGAAATAACCAAATGAAACATAATCTTGAACAGGAATCCATGCACCTACACCTTGTGATACTACATTTTTAACTTGTAGAGTTCTTTTATTACCTTTTAGGATTAAATATACTTCTCCAAATGTAACTTTTCCTTTTTCATTTACTGCAGGAGCATAAGCATATAAATAGCCGAGTTGCTTTGGTGGTACATTATATACTCTCTCGTTTTTAGTTCCAGCTCCAACTACTGTTTGGAATGCAAGTGGGAGAGTTGTTTTCTCTGATGCATCATGCATCATTAAATTAATCACATCATCCGCATTCCTTACTTTAGCAGTTAATCCACCTTTAACAATCTGTTGCGAATTTTGGTAGTATTTTATTCGTCTGTACGCTTTTTCTCCCCTATTATCTAAAAAGTTTGTATTAATTTTTTTATATTGCCAATTGATTGTTGTCTCATTTGATTCGTAATTTAAAGGCCAAACCCCTAAGAAAATTTTCGCATTATAGCCTATTGCAAACGGTGCTTTGCTGACATAGGATTCATTAAACATACGAATGAGATTTGGATTCTCAATTTTTACATTTGATGAATCTAATAATTGCTTAGCTAATCCCCCTGGTTGAAGTTCTGGCAGGTCTTGAGTTGGATTAGGGTAAGTATTTTCTTTTGTCACATTTGCAGCTGAACGTGGGACTTTAATATCTGAATGAGCTGCAAAAGTTGTTTGTCCATTATTTAAAGAGATAATTAAAATTGCTATATTAAAAAGAACGAATGGCTTTAACCATTTAGACATATTCATGCCCCTTTCACAAATAAGGAAATTATTACTCTTAGCATGAACATTTTATGTAAATATATGTATTCCTTAAAATGAAAAATTTTGCTATGAACTCAGTTTAATAAATAGTTTCTCAATTGGACCCCTTAGCCTTTGCAAAATAGGTCCAATACTGAATGTAATTAAGACGGTTCCGATTCCAATTGGACCTTTTAGAAGAAATGCTAATACTAAAGCAAACACTTCACCAATTGTTTTTGCAACGCCTAAACTTACTCCGAACCGCTTATTTAGCGAAATCATTAAATCATCTATTGGACTTAACGGAAACTTAGCTTGCAAATAAATCGCAATACCTATAGTCATACTTAAAATGGCTAGTACTAATTGAATATATCTAGTGATCGTATTTGAATCAAAAAAATGCTCCGACTCTACAGTTAACCAAAAATCAAGAAATCGTCCAATTAAAATAAACGTAATCGCAGCAAGCCAATCCGGTCTTTTCTTTTGTAAAAAAGCATTTACAAACAACAGTATTGATGAGTTAATGATAATCCAATTTCCAACAGATAGGCCAAAGGTTTCCGATTCTCCAACAGCTAATGCATCCCATGCACTAGCTCCTAGTCCAGCTTTAATCGCTAAACTAATTCCTAAAGTTAAAAATAGTAATCCAATTAAATAAAATAGAATTCTTATTATTATTTTCAAGTATTACCACCTTCAATTTTTGTTTTTATAGTAAGTAGAAACCGATCCCCATAATCAAATAAGCAGCTAATAAGGTTAACCCTTCAAACCAGTTTGTATCACCGTCATTCATAATCGCAATTGTTAAAAATACGGAAGTGATCATCGAAATTAATTCCGGCATGGAAAATATTAATGGCATTCTTTCCCCAATAAACAATGAACAAATCACTAACACTGGCGCTACGAACATGGCAATTTGTAATGATGAACCAACAGCAATTTCTACCGAAACCCCTACTTTATTTTTATATGCCATCACAATTGCAGACGCATGTTCAGCAGCATTACCAACGATTGCAACAACGATTATACCGATAAATAACTCAGTCCATCCGAACTTATCTCCCACTGTCGTAAACGTGTGAACTAGCTTCTCTGAAACATATCCAACTGCTACAGTAGCTAACGCTAAAATAATCATGGCTTTCCCTGTTTTCCACTCAGCTTCTTCATGCTCTTCTACGATCTCTTGATTTTTAGCTACGTAAACCCCACGATGTGTAACTAATTTGAAGTAAAGTGCTGCTAAGTATAAAACCATTAAAACAATCGAAACACCTACACTAAGTGTCATCTTATCATTTGCAGTCATTTTAACTGAAAAAATTTCAGGAATGACAAAGGCTAGTACGACCGCAAAAATCAACAAACCTGAATTATGTCTCGCATCGTAAACATTAAAGCTTTGACGTTTATATTTTAATCCACCAATAAAAAAGGATAGTCCACCTACAAGTAGTAAGTTTCCTATTACAGAACCTGTTAATGATGCTAACACTACTTCCGATAAACCATTTTGTAATGCAAAAATCGCGATAATTAACTCTACCGCATTCCCGAATGTCGCATTTAAAAGTCCCCCAATTCTCGGACCAGCTGCAATCGCTAAGCTTTCAGTAGCTCTTCCCATAATGCCGGCTAATGCAATAATCGTTATACAGTAAATGATAAATAATAAAATCTCGCTCCAATGCATTAAGCTCCCAATTACCGATAATGGTACACCGATAAATGTAACAATAAAAAATAAACGATGAGCCATAATAACCTCCTAAATAAATTTCCTTATAAATATCATATGCAAAAGACTTAAAAAAATAGGTTTAAATGTAAAACAATTAACAAACACTTAAAGTGTTGATGGCAAAAATCATCGATCTCTTGATAAATATTGCTCAAAGGATTATGACCTTCGAGAACTAGAATTACATATGTTGGAGATTCGGATGGTAGAATCGATTTCTACCTTCCCTTCTTCTGAACTAGGAGGGAGTTAATAAAATGATTCAACAAGATATTATGAAAGTGCTTAAAGCCAAACAATTAGGTCTATTTACAACCATTCGTGAAGACTTTCCGCATAGTTGTTATATGGTATTTTTCTTTAAAGGCCTAACACCTTATATCGCTACAAATAAGAATTCACAAAAAGTAGAAGATATAAAAAATAATCCAAACGTACATATATTACTTGGTCATGATGGTGATCGTTTAGATGATAATTTTGTAGAGATGTTTGCAAGAGCTGAAGTAATTGAAAATGCAGGTCCTGAAGAGAAGGTATGGACTGAGGAATTGTCTAGATGGCTTGAAGGTCCCGAGGATCCTAATTATGTATTGATTCAAATGAATCCAGTTAAGATCGGTTATGTAGAGAAAGCAGGTACTGAACCTACTTTTATAACGCTTTGAAAAATGAAATCTTATCTAATTGAATTTAGATAAGGTTTTTTTGTTGAAAAGCTATAATCAATTTTTCGTAAAAGAGTATAGTGATGTTGATTTCCACTGCAGGATGCTCGCTTTCCATGGGGCGGGACCTGAGCCTCCTCGGCTAGCCTGCGGGGTCTCAGCCTTCCCGCTTATCCCATAGGAGTCGAGCATCCCTCCGTTCCAATCAACTTTTTCATCTAAATAAGTCTGCATAATAAAACTACTTTAATAAACTTTACTTAGAGTAATAAAAGATCATTAATCAGTTTTTACTTCAATTATATAGACATTACCTTATAAATATTTTATCAACAATAAAGTTCACTTAATTTACGGTTTCTCTATTGACCGTTAATATTTCATCACATTGGAAATGGTTTTTCTTTAAAACGTCTTTCTTGTTACCGTTTATTATTTCATACAAAAAAATCCATTCGATTAAACTCGAATGGATTTTTGAACTTTTGCTTTACGCTTCTTACTTATTAATAAAAATAAAGATGCTCCTATTAGTGCTCCGATTGAATCAATTACTACGTCTTGAACTAGCGGAGTTCGGTTTGCAGTGAAGGATTGGTGAAATTCATCTGAAGCTGCATATAGTATTGAAAAAATTACGCCTACTAAAAAGGCTTTGTTCACATAAAGCTTTGCTAATCTTGTAGTAAATAAGGCTAGTAAAAGATAGATTGAAAAATGGGATAGTTTTCGAATAAAGAACTCTGTAAATCCTGCTACTCCAAGCTCTTTTATACTTACTAAATGTCCAGCGTAGTTAAAGTGGACAAAGGTAAAATGCTTCATTAGGTCATATAAAAATGTAAAATGGCTTATTTCCGGTCTTATATCTTGTTTTTCATACGGAGTTGCCGATGAATAAAAGATAATGCCAGCTATAAGGATCACAGGTACCCAATAACCAATAAAAATTCTAGTTTTACTTTTGGATTCCATACTATTCCTTTCCAACACAAATGATTTATTTCTTTAATTTTTGCTTTAATTTTTGTATCTATAAAACTCTATTAAAATAGACACTATTATGAAGAAACTCTTTCATAAAGTGTCTATTTACGTTATTGATTTACATGCATATTTTCTTCACGGTCTTTTGCACGTTCTGCAGGTGTTAATTTATTATATTCAGTTAGGAAATTTTGATAGTTATCGCATACTTCATTTATTTCACCATACTCAACTAATTTTCCATAATGAATCCATAAGCCTTTCGTACAGAAGCTTCTAACTTGACCTAATGAGTGACTAATAAAGAAGATTGTTTTACCTTGTTCTTTAAATTCATTCATTTTATCTAAACAACGTTTTGTAAAGGTAGGGTCACCAACAGATAATGCTTCATCGATTACCATGATGTCTGGGTCGATATTTACAGAGATCGCAAACCCTAGTCTCGATCTCATACCACTTGAATATGATTTTACTGGTTGATTAATAAATTTTCCAATTTCGGCAAATTCAATAATATCAGGAGTGATTTTTTCAATTTGCTTAATTGTAAGACCCATCATCAAACCTTTTAATCGAATATTTTCTAAACCAGTTAATCGGTTATCTAATCCAGCTTGAATGGCAATTAGTGAAGCAACTCCATTTACTTCAACTTCGCCGTCATTTGGCATTGTTACACCAGCAATTAAATTAGACATTGTACTTTTACCTGAACCATTTAAACCAATAATCCCTACAATTTCACCTTGTTCAATTTCGAATGAAATGTTTTTTAACGCATGAAAATATTCTCCGCCTCTTCCACCAAAGAATAAGTCCTTCAGCTTGTCAGTCGGTTTATTATAAATCTTAAATTTTTTAGTAACATTTTTAAAGACAACTTTTTTTGTCATACATTTCACCTTCTATAGGAAATCAACAAACTGCTTCCTGAATTTAACATGAAAAATTGAACCGATTATGAAAAAGGCTAGCAATACACACCAAAAATAAATCGTTATTTTAGAAAAAATCAAATTAGAATGTCCATATAATAAGGCGCCACGATATCCTTCTATAATATAGTAGAGTGGATTTAACTTCATTAATTTAGTTAAAATATTTGCACCCTTAGGCTCCCATAAAATTGGTGATAAATATAAAAGCATTCTAGTTAATGATTGAATTAATAAATGAACATCCCTAACCATTGTTGATAAAGTAGATGTAAGTAATGCAAGTGCGATATTAAATAGTAAGCCCACAATCATAAAATAAATTAGTGCAAAAATATTTATGTGTTCGATTCCTCGATTGATAATTACACCGATAAATAAGACAGCCATCATAAATAAATGCGTATTGAACCTAGATAAAACAACATAAGATGGAATAATACTTAATGGGAAATTCATTTTCGATACGGTTCCGATTCGGTTAAAAATCGAGCTTGAACCTTGCATGATTGCCGCACTTATAAAGAACCATGGAATTAAACCACAAAGCATCCAAATAAGAAACGGAATACCATTTACTGGAGCCCCATTTCTGATCCCTGTTCCGAAAGTTATCCAGTAAACAGCTATTTGAAAAAGTGGGTTTAAAAATACCCAAATTACGCCAAGTTGGCTATCTGCATACTCTTTACGTGTTTCATAAGATGAAAGACGAAAAATTAATGATAAATTTTTAGCATGTTCTTGTAAAACTGTTTTTATACTACTCATAAATCAACCACATTCTTTTTAATTTCTTTATATAAATTTCCGTAATTAACAAATTTCATATCAGACTCACTTGAAGTCGGTACACAATTACGTGTATCAAAAAGTACTGCTTGCTTCATTTGCTTAGCAAGTTTATTGTAGTCCATTGTTTTAAATTCATTGTGATCTGTTAATACAAGAATTAAGCTTGCATCTTCCACAGCTTCCTCAGCAGATAACACATTAATTTTCTCAGAAGTTACATGAGGATCATGAATTGTGACATTTAGTCCCTCTTCGTGCAATAACTCAATAATTTCCATTGCAGGACTTTCTCTCATATCATCTACATTACCTTTGTATGTCACACCAAATGCTGCAATCTTAGGATTATCTACACCTGAAACTAGTTCTTTTACTGAATCAACAACATATTTAGGCATCGATACATTTGTATCACGAGATAATTTGATCATACCAGCTAATTCAGGAGTTTTGGCTACAATAAAGTATGGGTCAACAGCAAGACAGTGACCTCCAACACCTGGACCTGGTGAATGAATGTTTACACGTGGATGTTTGTTTGCCATTTGAATAACATCTAATACGTTGATTTCTAATGAGTTACAAATCTTTGTTAGTTCATTTGCCAACGCAATATTTACATCTCGGAATGTATTTTCCATTAGTTTAGACATTTCAGCAGTTTTTGCATCTGTTTGAATAATTTCGCCTTCTACAAATGTGCTATACACTTTTGCTCCAGCTTCACTACATGCAGCTGTAATCCCGCCTACAATACGATTATTATGAATTAATTCGTGTAAAATTTGGCCTGGTAATACACGTTCTGGACAGTGAACAAGATAAACATCTTCACCTACAGTAAATCCAGCTTGTTCTACTAATGGTTTTACAAAGTCATCCATACTTCTAGGTGCGATTGTTGATTCAACAATTAAAACATTCCCTTTTTTTAAGAAAGGAATTACTTTATGAACCGCGTCTAATACATATGATAAATCACAAGATTTATTCTCATCATCATTATTAGGAGTTGGTACCGCAACAATAAATGCGTCTGCCTCTTCAGGTGTTAAAGATGCTCTGAAAAAACCTTTTTCTACTACTTCTTTAACCATTTCACCTAATCCAGGCTCTTCTATATGAATTTCTCCAGAATTTAATTTATCTACAACGCTTTTTTGTACGTCTACACCTACAACACTTGCGCCATATTTCGCAAACATCGCAGAAGTTGGTAATCCTATATACCCTAGTCCAATTGTGCAAATTTTCATTTTACTATAACCTCTTTCAGAAATTTTACTAATTTCTACTCTTTTGCTTTACTAATAGTTTACTGATATTTAGATTATAGTAAACGTATTATTAGTAAACTTTTTGGATAATTGGATAAAACTTAAATCGCTAAATCTTACCTTTTCTAATAAGGAAACTGATAAATTAGAAAAAGCACCAATCATCATTTTAAATTAGTAGAAATTATATTTCAATAAATATCTATTTATCTTATTAATCTTACAATTAATTTTTACGATTCGACTCTATTTTACATTAAATTAACTAAGATTTAACAAACTTGTATCTTAAAGAGAATAGTGAAAGAAGGTAAACTACTTTTCTTAGTTTACTATTCGTCATTTTAGGGTTTGATTTTAAGGATAAATAAATTTTTAAAGCTCGTTTATCTTTTAATTGTAATGTCTCTGCAACAAACTTTGGTACAACACTAAGCTCATTTTTAATCGATTCATTTCGAATTGTTTTCATAAATTCATTTCCAACAGAAGCAAGCTTTACCTTCTCATCTTCTGGTAGTTTATTTGCCTTTATATTAATTGAGTTAATAAAGAATTTAAGTTGTCTTCTTTCAATATGTATTAAATCTTTTGTAAAACCATTTTCTTCATAATAAGTTCGTAGCTCTTTTTGAAGCAAGACTAATTGTTTAAAAAATTGTATTGTTCCAGATTTAATTAAACTATTTTCTGGATCTTCAATTCGATAACCAATTACATCTACATCGCATACAACTGTGCAGTTTGATTGTAATAAAGATTTCTCCGTAAAAAATAAATCTTCGCCGACTCGAAGTTCTTCATGAAATAGAATACCCTCGCGCTCCAGTAGTTCTTTTTTAAATAATTTATTACTAGCAGATGGTGTAAGATGTAGCTCTGGATTTTCAAGAATCTGTCTATTTTCAGGCAAACCTTCTTTGAAAATTTCTTTCATATAATTTAAACGCCAATTTTTTTCGCCGTTAAAGCATAAAATATTACCTACTGCCGTATCAGCGTTATATTTTTTTGCTAAAGAATATAATTGGGCATATGCATCAGGGTAAGCAATATCATCTCCATCTAAAAATGCAATATATTCTCCACTTGCATGATTTAAACCTGTATTTCTTGCAGCACTTGGCCCTTTATTTTCCTGCCTAATAAACTCTGCATTTTGATACTTTTTTGTGAATTCTTCTGCTAAAACGCTACTTTTATCAGTTGATCCATCATCGACAACGATCAGTTCAATATTTTCTAATGACTGATCCATGACAGATTGTAAACTTTCCTCAATAAATTTCTCTTTGTTATAGTTAATGACTACAACACTTAACTTATAATTGGTCATTTAGCTTACTTACCTCTCTATGCATAGAAAGGTAAAAAGAAATATGGCATAATCCCTAGTTCTTTTTACCTTCTCTACTAAAATATTCACATAATCAAACTTAGCTTACCATTGCCTTTTCACCGTAGAGAACTTTTTCGTAAATGCCGATGAAAACTTTCTTCTCATTATTCCAATTGTATTTATGTCTTGCTTTTAAACAATTTTTGCTCATTTCGTCTCGAACTTCAGGATTGTCTAATAAATAGTTCACACCTTCAGCTATTGAATCAATATCGTGGGAGTCTACACATACACCAGTATATTCACCTTCAACTACCTTCTGAATTTCTGGGAAGCTACAAGCAACAACTGGTACACCGCTCATCAAGTACTCAAATAATTTATTCGAAGACGCTGAATAATGATTAAAATTGATATTATTTAATACTTGAAACCCTAAATAAGCATTTCTTGTATAATTTAGTAATTCATCTACTGGCACTTTATCAATAAATTTCACTCGATCTTGTAGTTGTAGCTCTTCTACTAAATTTAAGAGAGTTGGCTTTATCTTTCCATCACCAATAAAAACAACGATCCCTTTTTTATATAAAGGTGCAGCTTTTACAATTAATTCTAATCCACGCCCCTTTTGTATACCACCTTGATAAAGAAGTATTGGCTCGTCTTCACTAATTCCTAGTTTTTCATGAAGATTAATCGCATTACTTTCTTCCGGCTTAGACACAAATGGGTAATTGTGAATTACTTCAGGATAATCAATATCATATAAATCTTGAGTATATTTTGCCCTAGTATTATTTTCGTGAATCATCACATCAATATATTTAATTAAAAACTTCTCAATTTTTCCGAATATCGGATTCTCATAACCAGATCTACTAGATTGAACTTCATGTGAATCATAAACTAATTTACTTTTTTTGAATACTTTTGCACAAATAATTCCTTGTGGTAAAGTATTTAAATCATTCGCATGATAAATATCGTAATCCCTTTTAAGCCCATGATAGATCATTTGTAAAATATTATAGCCTCTAGTTAATAGTACTTTCATATAACGGTTACCAAAAAGAACGATAACAGCAGCAATTATAATCGTTGCAACTGCATTTAAAAATAAACCAAGTAAAATCAATAAAATAGCGACTAGTTTCATTAATAAACTACTTTTTACTAAATTAAAGATCTTTGCACAATAATGAACAAGATGATAGATTCCAAATGGTAAACGATTGTTTACTCGGATAACATTAAATCCTTCTTCCATACGTTCTCTTTTTGGTAATTCTTTTGAATCATCATGTAAAGCAATTAAATCAACATCATATCCGACTTCTGCTAATGCAGAACATTCACGCAGTACGCGTGCATCATTCGTAAAATGATTAAATACAAACGCACAAACCTTTTTATTCATGGATATCCTCCATCACTTTTAATAACACATTAATATTCGTTTTCCAACGTAGATTTTTGTATGCATATTGATAGCCATTCTCTCCATAATTTTTTCGGAGACTTGGATCATTTGCAAGTTTATAGATATTTTCAACCAATTCTTCGGGCGTATCTTCTTTTAAGATCATTCCACAGTTTGCTTCATGAATAATTTCACTTGCATACCCTGCTACATCTCCAATGATTGGTTTCTTAACACACATATAATCAATTATTTTCCCTGGTAAAACGGTTTTAAACACCTCTTGGTTTACGAGGCTTACATAAGCAATATCTGCACTTGCTACAAGTTTTAAAGTTTCGTTTCGGGATTTTGCAGTATGTAATGTTACATTTGATAATCCATTCGAATCAATATAATTCTTAACTTCATTTGTATTTTTTCCATAGCCAATAATTGAAAAATTAATTGATGTATTTTCCTTTAATAATGCAGCAGTTTTCATAAACTTATGCAAATCCTGTGCTAACCCTAAATTCCCAGTATAAATAACGGTTATATTTTCTTTTTCTAATTCGACCTCTTTATATTCTAATTCACTTTCTGTTAATGAATTAGGTAGGAATGTAATTTTATCCTTGCTGACATTTTTATTTGTCATATATTGTATAAAACTTCGGCTATTAACGATTATTTTCGTTGCTTTTTTATATAATATTTCTTCTACTTTATATGCAGTTTTTAAGATTAAAGGATTAGAGAAAACTTGTACACCAGTTAGAGACTCTGGCCATAAATCTCTTATATCTACTATTAGTGGAGCTTTTAATTTCCATTTAGCAATTAAACCTGCCACACCTACAAATATTGGTGGAGATGTCACAAAAATATAATCAAATTCAGCCTTTTGTTTAAAAATAGTACCGATAAATCGAACCATAACTTCCAGATATAAATATAATCTCTTTAAAATACTTCCAGAGTGTTTTTTAATAGAAGGATCAATTCGAATGATATCCTTTTCGTCGATTAGTGGTTCATTCCAAAATTGTTTATCTTCATATAGTTCACGACTAGGATATCTAGGTTCTAATGTTAGTACCTTTACATCGAAACCCTTTTCCTTTAACTCTATATAAATATTTTTCATACGGTTTGCTGCACTACCTATTTCTGGATAAAAGTGTTGTGAAATAAGTAAAATCTTCTTTTTATGTAAACCCAAGAATGTCTTACCTCCTGAATAGAATTAATCATCAATTCTAACTTGACAAAATATACGATATTTTACCATAAACCAACCTTTTTTACCATTTTTCTAATATCATTCATTTTATTTGAAGCTGCTTGTACTATAACATCGAATCATATAGTATAATGTCGACTAATTATTTTTTATTTGATATTATTATACTTATGTAAATTCAACAATTGACGAAATGTAATTTTTTTGTATACTTTGGGTATTTTATTAAAATATCCTTACTTGACATATTAATTCCAAAATAAAAAAGCAGGTGAAATGAATGATTTACGCAGAAATATTAGCGGGTGGAAAAGGTACTCGCATGGGAAATGTTAGTATGCCAAAGCAATTTCTTGCACTGAATAACCGTCCAATTATTATCCATACAATAGAAAAATTCATGTTAAATGACGACTTTAAAAAGATTTTAGTTGTAACGCCAAAAGAATGGATTCAACATACAAAAGATATTATCAAAAAATATATCGGTATGAATGACCGTATAGCTGTTGTTGAGGGTGGTAGCGACCGTAATGAATCAATTATGAGTGGTATTCGCTATTTACAACAAAACTTTGAAATTACTGATGAAGATATTATCGTAACACATGATGCTGTTAGACCGTTCTTAACTCATCGAATTATAGAAGAAAATATTGATGCTGCTCTAAAATACGGAGCTGTTGATACTGTTATTGAAGCTGTTGATACAATCATTCAATCTTCTAATCACGATACGATTACAGATATCCCAGTAAGAAATACAATGTATCAAGGACAAACTCCTCAGAGTTTTAATATTAATCTACTGACAAAACACTATTCTGAATTAGATTCAGAACAAAAATCAATCTTAACTGATGCTTGTAAAATTTGTCTTCTTAAAGGTGTAGACGTAAAGCTAGTTAAAGGTGAAGTTTTTAATATGAAAATTACGACTCCGTATGACTTAAAAGTAGCAAATGCACTTTTAAAGGATCAGGTGACAACAAAATGATTAATCAAATCTATCGTTTAGTTTCAACAAAACAAATTGAGATCACTTATAAAGAACAATCTCTAGAAGGTGACTATATCGTTGTACGTCCAACACACCTATCAATCTGTGCTGCTGATCAACGATACTATACTGGTACTCGTGGCAAAGAAGCGATGGCAAAAAAATTACCAATGGCACTGATCCATGAAGGTGTCGGAAAAGTTGTTTATGATCCAAAAGGTGATTTTAAAACAGGCTCTCATGTCGTGATGATTCCAAATACACCTACTCAGGTTGATGATGTTATTGCTGAAAATTATTTAAAAACGAGTAAGTTTCGTTCAAGTGGCTATGATGGTTTCATGCAAGATTATGTATTTCTTGAAAGAGACCGTGTAGTAGGGTTATCAGAAAACATAAACTTGCAGGTTGCAGCGTTCTCTGAATTAATCAGTGTAAGTATGCATGCAGTTGTCCGATTTGAAGAACGTGCACATCAACGTCGTGATGTTTTAGGCGTTTGGGGTGATGGAAACTTAGGATTTATAACTGCTCTAATCCTTAAAAAGCGTTATCCAGAAAGTAAAGTATATGTATTTGGTAAAAACCATTCAAAATTAAGCTACTTCTCATTTGCAGATGAAACATATCAAATTGATGAAGTTCCTGAAGATGTAACAGTCGACCATGCTTTTGAATGTGTAGGTGGTATTGGTAGTCAATACGCTGTAGAACAAATTATTAATCACATTCAACCTGAAGGCTCGATTCCATTACTTGGCGTATCTGAATATCCTGTTGAAATTAATACGCGAATGATCCTTGAAAGAGGTATTACATTAATAGGTAGCAGTCGAAGCGGGCGCTCTGACTTCGTTGAAACTGTTAACTTCCTTCATGAGAATCCTGAAGTAGTCGAATACTTAGAGACTCTAATTGGAGATGTAAATGAAATTCGTAGTATCGATGATATTCATAATGCATTCGAACGTGATTTAACAACTAACTGGGGAAAATCAGTTATGGAATGGAAAATATAATATAAATTAGAGGGGATACTGCTCTCCTCTTTTTTATGTTAATCATATAACTCATACACTATTTTAATAATGAGGAGAAATTACCTAAAATGAATTTTGAAGTAGTAAGACCATCTAAAATAGATCAACCTAAGGTTAGTATTATTATCCCTGTATATAATGTAGAAAATTATATTAAAGAAACAATTGAATCACTTACCAAACAAACATTAAGTCCAATTGAGATTATATTAGTTGATGATGGTTCAACTGATAATACGCCAAACATTATTAATGACCTTTTAAGCTTATATCCAAATATACTATATGCAATTCAGAAAAACGCAGGTCCAGGTGTTGCAAGAAATAATGGTTTGACGTTGGCTAAAGGTGAATACATTAGTTTTGTTGATTCAGATGATTTATTACCTGAGGATGCATTAGAAACTATGTATCTAGCAGCAAAAACTGAGGACGCTGAAGTAGTTACAGGAGCTTCTTTAAGCTTTAACAGTACTCGTTCTTGGTATATTGCTAGCCATGTTGATAATGGTGTATATACGCCTGGTACTAAATCACTTGTTGCAAATAAAGGATTATTATATTCATTAGGTCCTTGTAACAAAATGTTTAAAGCTACTTTAATTAAAGATTTGTCATTCCCAACTGATATTCGAGTAACGGAAGACCACCCATTTATTATTGAAGCTTATTTAAAAGCTAATAAAATTTTCACAGTTGATAAAGTAATCTATCATTACCGTAATCGTGAAGAAGAATCAAATCTTTCTCTTTCACAAGTAGTACGTGTTGATTCTGTTAAAGTTTTACGTGATATCTTAAAAAGTTTGAGTTATTCAAATGAGTTATGGAATAGCTTAATACCGAACGAGCTAGAGCGTTTAGATGTAATGGGTGTTTATTACCATCGTATCGTGACAGCTGATCTGTGGCCTGCTATTATGAGCGCAGTTCGTTCGAAAGATGCGTCAATCCAAGAAGAAGCATTTCAATTAATTTATGATTGGCTTAAGACAATTGACTTCAAATTATATAACAAAGTACCTGCTTTAACTAGAATCACATCTTACGAGTTGGTTCCTCATTATAGCTTATTATCACAAAAGGCAAAGGAACTGCATTTAAACTGGTTAAAAGAATGGGTAAAACTTAGTAACCCGGGTACTATGCATACATTGAAAAACTCGAATCGAAAATTTGATACACAGTTGTGTTTAAAGGCATTACAAAAAAATTCGATCAAGCCAATTCAAAGTCATATTAGCAAACGAGATCGTAGAAAACGTATTAATAAAATTAAGAGCCGTTTTAAAAGTGCATTTGCACGTCGAGTAGTTTTTAAGTTTGCTAGTTTACTACCTGCAGATAATACAATCGTTTTTGCATCAAATAAATCGAAAGGTCTTGATGATTCATATCCTTTCATTTACGAGCAAATTAGAACGAAACGTCCACAATATAAAGTAGTTGATGACTTCTTTAAGAAACGTGAGTTCGCTGATTTATGTAAAACATACTACCAATTTGGCCGTGCTAAATATATTATTCTAAACGATTATCACCGCCAAATTTATAAAATGAATTTTAGAAAAGAAACAGAAGTTATTCAAATGTGGCATGCTTGTGGTGCATTTAAAAAGTTTGGACATAGTGCAGTAGGTTTTGCAGATAGTAATCCAAAACAATTTGAAACAAATGCTCACAAACCTTATACAAAAGTTGTTGTTTCAACGAATGAAGTTGTACCTCATTACGCAGAGGCATTTGATATTGATCCAAAAAATGTTTTACCTTTAGGATTACCTAGAACTGACCTTTTCTTTGACGATGAAACAAAGGAATATGTTCGTAGAAAATTCCTAAATAGATTTTCAAAGTTAAAAGATAAAAAAATTATTACGTATGCTCCAACATTCCGTGGAAACCCTAGAGATCGAAAAACGTTCCATTTGGAACTTGATTTAGCTGCAATGCAAGAAAAATTAGGAGAAGATTATGTACTTGTTCTAAAATTGCATCCAGCAGTTACGAATAATGTAAAAATCCCGGAATCTGCACGTGATTTCGTATTGAATTTAGGGAATGAGAATATTAATGAAGTATTATTAATGACAGATATTTTAATCAGCGACTATTCTTCTTTATTATTTGAGTATACATTACTTGAAAGACCTGTTATTTTCTTTGCATATGATTATGAGAACTACATGAAAGAAAGAAGTTTCTTCTATGATTATCATGATTTTGTACCAGGTCCAATAACTTCAACTACAAATGAGATTATTGATTTAATCCAAAAAGATCAGTTTGATTTAAATAAAGTGAAAGAATTCAACAAACGTTTCAATGAAATAGCTGATGGACGAGCTTCAGAAAGATTCGTAGAAACGCTAATTAAATAATTTATGAAAGGCAAGTAAGCATTTAAATCCGGGGATTTATCTGTTTACTTGCCTTTTCTTTAGCATAACCAATGCATAAGTCCTTTAAAAAGGAATAATTTCCAATATTTTTGACAAAATTACTGTTAACTACTAAATAAACTTTTATTTAATCGTTTGAAATGAGGAAAAATTGATGAGTTTTGAATTAATAATCAACCCTGATTTAAAGGACGTTAAAGTTAGTTTAATCATTCCTGTATATAATGTAGAGGAATATATTGAAATAACCTGTTCATCCTTGGTTAATCAATCACTTAAAAATATCGAAATTATATTTGTAGACGATGGTTCAAGTGATCAAAGTGTTGAATTAATAAAACAATATGCAAAAGATTACCCTAATATTGTATTAGGAATTCAAGATAATAGTGGACCTGGTATCGCTAGAAATAATGGAAAGAAGATTGCTAGAGGTGAGTATATCGGCTTTGTCGATTCTGATGATTTATTGCCTCACGATGCAATTGAAGCTATGTACCAAGCAGCAATTGATAAAAATGCAGATGTTGTTACAGGGCAAAGTTTAAGCTTTAATAGTACTCAAAAATGGTTTATTGGCAGTCATGTTAGTAATGGAGTAAATATACCTGGAGAAAAGTCATTAATCTCAACCCCTGGACTACTCTATTCTCTTGGACCATGTAATAAACTGTTTAAAGCTATCCACGTCAAAAATATCAATTTTCCTAAAAATATTAAAGTAACCGAGGACCACCCTTTTATAATAGAAGCATACTTAAAGGCAAATAAAATTTTTACCGTTGATAAAGTTATTTATTACTATCGTTCTAGAGAAGATGAAGATAATATTTCCTTATCTCAAATTGTTAGAGTTAATTCTGTTAAAGTCTTAACTGATATCTTAAAGAGTCTATCAGTTTCCGATCCTCTTTGGGATCAATATGTTGTAAACAAATTTGAACGCAATCAATTAAAAGCACATTACTACCAAAGAATTGTAATGGCAGATATATGGCCTGCAGTTAATAGTGCTATTCGAAGTATGGAGACAGAGACCCAAGTTGAGAGTTTAAAACTATTTTTGGAATTTGTAAATAAAATTGATATTCAACTTTATAACCAAATCCCATCTATACCTCGGATTCTATCTTATGAAATCGTTAATCGATATCATTTTATGAGTCCAGAAGCTAAACGAATCCATCTAGACTTACTAAAAGTTTGGGAAGCACGATTAAATCCAGAAATAAATCATCAATTAATCACTTCTATACATAAATTAGAAGTAAATTCTTGTTTGGCAGCCGTCAAAAAAAATAGTTTATCTCCTATTAATAGCCTGGTCAGAAAGAAAGCAAATAAAAAAAGGAAAAACAAGTTTTCAAGTAGGTTAAAAAGTGCCTTCGCTAGGCGAGTTGTCCTAAATTTTGCAAAAATGCTCCCAGTGAAAGATGAGATTATATTTGCTTCAAATAAATCAACTGGACTTCAAGACTCTTATTATTTTATATACGAAGAACTGATTAAAACAAAACCAGAGTACAAAATTATTGGCCATTTTATTCGAAAGCGTAATTTCTCTGAGTTATGTAAATTGTATTATGATTTTGGACGCGCTAAATATGTCATACTGAATGATTATCACAGACCTCTTTATAATGTAAATTTACGAAAAGATACGAAAGTCATTCAAGTATGGCATGCATGTGGAGCCTTCAAAAAATTTGGCCTTAGCGCAGTAGGCTATAAAGATAGTAATAGTAAGGAATTTGAAATAAATGCACATACTTCTTATTCCAATGTTATTGTTTCTTGCGATGAGATTATTCCTTTTTATGCAGAGGCATTTAACGTTCCTGAATCGAGGGTTTTAGCTTTAGGATTACCAAGAACCGACTTTTTTTATAATGACGAGATGTTAGAGTCAGTAAAAAATAACTATTTTAATAAGTATCCAATGTTGAAAGGCAAAAAAATTATTACTTATGCTCCTACATTTAGAGGTAGCCCTAAAGAGCGAAAGAATTTTAATTTACAATTAGATCTAATCCTAATGGCCAATAAACTACAAGATGAGTATGTACTAGTCCTTAAACTACATCCAGCCGTAAAAAAAGGGATTGTCATTCCACAAGAAGCAAAAGATTTTGTCATTGATTTAGGCAATCATGATATGAATGAAGTACTTTATCTTACAGATATACTAATCAGTGATTACTCATCCCTTGTATTTGAGTATGCAATTTTGGAACGGCCAATGATCTTTTATGCATATGACCTTGAAGAATATTTAGATGAAAGAAGCTTTTTCTATGATTATGATGAGTTTGTTCCAGGACCAATTGTCAGAACAACAGATGAAATCATTAACGTAATAAAAGAAGGTAACTATGATCTTCAAAAAGTAGCTGAATTTAATCATCGATTTAACAAATATCAAGACGGTCAATCAGCTAAAAGATTAATTCAAACTTTAATTAAATAATGATAGCCCTACCGTACTAGTTATTTTACATGGTCTAGTTTGTATTACTATGGTAAAATTAATATCATAATTTTAGTTAAAATATAAAGAAATCTATGATTGCTAGTCCATTATTTAAGGAGAAGTTTTATGAAAAAGATCTTAATTACAGGCGGTGCTGGTTTTATTGGTTCAAATCTTGTAAAAATGTATATAGACAAAGGTTACCAAGTTGTAGTTGTAGATGATCTTTCAAGTGGAAACATAACTACTCTTCCACCAAATGTTACTTTTTACGAAGAGAGAATTTGTCATTCTAAATTTATTGATATCGTACTAAAAGAAAAACCAGATATCATCAATCATCACGCAGCACAAATCGATATTCAATTTTCAATCCAAAATCCTTTAGAAGACGCAAAAATTAATATTTTAGGTACTATCAATTTATTAGAGGCTGTACGCAAACTTAAAGAAGAAAAAGAAGTAACACTTGTCTATGCTTCTTCAGCAGCTGTTTATGGCAATCCGGTCTATTTAGGAGTGGATGAGAACCATCAAAAACACCCTATTTCTTTTTATGGCATTTCAAAATTAACACCTGAATATTACATAGATGTATACCATCAATTATATGAAATCCCTTTTACTATTCTTAGATATGCCAATGTATATGGTATTGGCCAAGATCCAAAAGGTGAAGGTGGAGTTATTAGTATTCTTATGGATAAAATCATATCAAATTCTACTTTTACGGTTTTTGGAGACGGCGAGCAAACTAGAGATTATATCTACGTAGAAGATGTTGCTTCAGCAAACTTCAATGCAGGAGAAAAACCAGCAAATGATGTATGTAATGTTGGTACAAACATAAAAACATCTTTAAATACATTATTAGAGGTTACTGAACAAATTCTTAACCGAAAAATTGAAGTTCAATACCAAGATGAACGTAGTGGCGATATTCGTGATAGCTATTTAACAAATGAAAAAATACACTCATTATTAAATTGGCAACCAGCCTACACTTTGTATGAAGGTCTTGAAAAAACATTGAACTATTACATCCAACAAGTTAATAAGGATGTTGACTGATTAAGGTATTTAAGTCATTTCGAAAAAAAAACGACTAAACTTTGTTTTACTACAAAAGGTTTAGTCGTTTTTATTTGTAATGATTAAAGCTGAACTTCTACTGAAAGAATCTTTTTTAAATAGTGAATCAAGTCTTCTCTTATTTCTTCTTTTTTCAATGCAAACTCAATATTTGTTTTTATAAATCCTAGTTTTTCACCTACATCATATCTTGTTCCTTCAAAATCATAAGCGAATACACGTTGAATTCGATTTAATTTTTGAATGGCATCAGTTAATTGAATTTCTCCGCCAGCACCAATATTTTGCTCTTCTAAGAACATAAAAATTTCAGGTGTCAGTACATATCTACCCAAAATGGCTAAATTCGAATCAATTGTTCCAGGAGCTGGTTTTTCAACAAAATTCTTTACTTCGTATCTTCTACCATTTTGTAATAGGGGGTCAACTATACCGTATCGATGAGTCTCTTCACTAGCTACAGCTTGAACACCAATGACCGATGAATAGGTTGTATTGTATTGATCAATTAATTGTTTTAAAGCTGGAATATCTCCATCAACGATATCATCACCAAGTAAAACCGCAAATGGTTCATCTCCAATAAAATTACGTGCACACCAAACTGCGTGACCTAATCCTCTTGGTTCCTTTTGACGTATATAATGAATCTCAATATTTGAAGGAATTTTTACTTCTTCTAAAAGAGAGTACTTTTCTTTCTGAAATAAAGTTTGTTCTAACTCAAATGCTCGATCAAAATGGTCTTCAATTGCGCGCTTTCCTTTACCAGTTACAATGATAATATTTTCTATACCCGATTCAATCGCTTCTTCAACAATGTATTGAATAGTTGGCTTATCTACGATCGGTAACATTTCTTTCGGCATCGCTTTCGTTGCAGGTAAAAATCGCGTACCAAGACCTGCAGCTGGAATAATCGCTTTTCTGACTTTCTTCATATTCATCACTCCTAGAGTTTACTAATAGAACCCTTTATTGAATGGCTAAACCATTATATTAGAATTGAAAGACTATAAATCTATTTTACTTTAAAAAAGAATAAATGCCTATTGTTCTTGGTGTTTAATGAATAAAGTACATTTTGGAATAAGTAGCAAATTTTTTACTCTATTTTTCTATTTAATAGTTCCTTCTTCTCTTTGCTTTGTTTTTAAGTTTTCTTCCAATAATTAAAAAAGGGATGTCATAAAAGTTAGAATCTTCTCTTATGACATCCCTTTTCAATTGTCCCACCTGGAAGATACATTCAAATTTATTGATTTTCACCTTGACCAGGATGCTCAAAATCCGTTAATGTCGGTGTTACATAAATAGAATTAACATTATTTATAATGACTACATCATCTACTTTATACTTTTTAATATAATCAATGATAGGCATTTTATTGTAATATCTCAAGTCAAGGACTCTAGTTTCTTTATAATGGTTAACAAAAAATTGTATACTTGCATTTGCATAAGAATCTTTAATAATTAATAATTTTCGATTCTTAACTTTATTGTTATAAATCGCAGTTTCAGGATGATCCCCACCCATGTAAGTTACATATCGATTAGTATAAAGACTAACATTTTTCATTGGATCTTCTGCATATAAACCTCTATTACATATCGCATTGTAACAGACATTTAAATCCTGTTTTTCCTTACTTTCTACAACAGTTATTGTATCTGTTTTCGTTACATTTGCTCTCGTCGTTTTACGAGCATCCGAACCGTAAAAAGGTAAGCCTTCTTCTTTCCAAGTAAAATCATCCGCGTTCAATGCTTGTCCAACTTCATTTGAATTTGCATAAATTGTATTAATGATTGTTTGATATGAATAAAATGCTGCCTTTGCCTTCCAATGATGATCAGTAAAATGATATAAATTGGGCTCATTTTTATGTTTATTCATTGTAATTCTTAGGTCTAGAGGGTGTGCAATTGGATCAATATATCTAAAAAGATAATCTGAATCCTCATTCCCATAGCTAGGAAAGTATGAAGGGAATTGGTCTTCAAATGTCACTGATTTATTTGGTGCTAGACTAAAATAAGTGTTCACTCCAAGTTTTGATGCTTGTAACGCAAATTTATTAATTCTGTTAGCAATGACTTTTGCACTTTCTTTTGTTTGTTTAGGTACAGTAGATAATAATAAACCATTATTTGCAACATATACATCTTTAACAACATTCTGACCTAATAAATCTTTATTGATTGTTGCATTCGCTTCAATTAACTTCAATCTACCAGGAAATTGATCATTAAAATAAAGCTCAAATTCTTTTGAATACTCTCCAGAAGCTAACTTGTCTAAACTCATTTTTGGCATTTGAGCAAGTTCTCGATTTTCAATCGTAGAATACTTCAAATCACCTTTTACCCAAACATAAATAGCCCCTGCAAAAATGAAAAATAAGAAACTTATAACTATGAAATTACCTTGAAATCGATTGCTTTGCATAATAAACCTCCAACTTACTAGAAACGGAAATAGATAAATGGATTAAACGTGCTAGAAACAACACATATAATTGAAATCCCAAAAACTAATAAATAGTAACCTGTTAACCCAATATTACGACCGAAAATTCTTACAGCAAAGCTGGATTTTGATTGAACCATGATTTTTTCTGCAAAGATTTTCATTAAAGGAGTTGCACCAATAATAGCTAGTCCTATTAATACACCGTATTCAGCAAAATAATATCCGGCACTTGAATCCCAAACAACTGTATGATTTAAACCGAACATTGTTTTAATATAATCAAACGCATAACTAAATGTTTCTGAACGAAAAAATACCCATCCAATTACGACAATAAATGTAGCGTAAATGTGCTGAATTGCATTAGGCAATTTTCGTAAAATGTCACCTAAGAAAGCTTTTTCAAGCATGATTAATATTCCGTAATAAATACCCCATGCGATAAATGTCCAACTTGCTCCATGCCAAAAACCTGTAGCAAACCACACAATAGAAAGATTAATATACGTCCTTAAAGGAGAAATACGATTTCCACCTAACGGGATATATAGATAGTCCCTGAACCATGTTCCTAATGAAATGTGCCATCTTCTCCAAAACTCTGTTACTGATTTTGAAATATACGGATAGTTAAAATTTTCTAGAAAATCAAATCCAAACATTTTTCCTAAACCAATCGCCATATCCGAATAACCGGAAAAATCAAAGTAAATTTGTAAAGAATAAGCAATGATACCAATCCAAGCTAAACCAATGGACATATCATGTGGATTTTGTGCAAAGATTTGATCTGCGACCCAACCACAATTATTAGCCAAAAACATTTTCTTACCTAATCCAATAATAAATCGCTTCGTTCCATAAGCAAATTTCTCTAAAGTTTCTTTTCGATCTGTAATTTGATGTGAAACAGTTTGATAACGAACAATTGGACCTGCAATTAACTGCGGAAATAATGTTTTATAAGTAGCCATGTTCAATGGGTTTCTTTGCAGAGCACCATCTTTTCGATAAACATCGACTACATAACTAATACCTTGGAAAGTAAAAAATGAAATTCCTAACGGTAATGGTATTAGAGGAATCGTAATATTTGTGTTAAATATTAAATTTATATTATCAACAAAGAAATTTGAGTATTTGAAGAAACATAATAACCCCAAATTGGCCACAAGCATTGCTGCCATAATCCACTTTATTTTCGTTTTCTTATTTCGATTTGCATCAACAATTAACGCAAATACATAATTGATAATAATAGAAAGGAACATAACCAATACAAACCTTGGCTCCCCCCATGCATAAAAAATTAAACTAGTTACTAACAACCATGCGTTTCGGAATATACGTGGTAGTACAAAATATACTAGCAATACTATTGGTAGAAATATAAACAAGAATACAGTTGAACTGAAAAGCATAATCTAGTCCTTTCTTTTCATAAATTTATCACTAATAAACCTAAATTTTACACATCAGATATGATTATCACATATAATTTGACAAATTTCTACATTATACATACTTAACTTTAGAGATTTAATTTAAATTTATTCAAATTGAAACAAAATAAATAACGACTATTAATATACAGAAAAAATTCCTTTTAATAGTATCTATCTAGACTTAGGATAGGTACTTTATTAAAAGGGTTTAATTTAAATGAAAATATAAAATCAAATAGTTTAAAAACGAAAAAAGACTATCCTTGAATAGTTTTCAAAGATAGTCTTCCCTTACACATCATTACTTTGTTTTATGATTAAAATGTTGAATAATCACTTCAACAATTCTTCTAGAAGCTTCACCGTCTCCATATGGGTTAGATGCTTTAGACATTTTGGCATGTGCCTCTTCATCCGACAACAGTTCATCGGCTAACAAGAAAATAACTTCTTCGTCAGTTCCAGCAAGTTTTAATGTACCAGCGTCAATTCCTTCAGGACGTTCTGTTGTATCACGTAATACAAGAACTGGTACGCCTAAAGAAGGTGCCTCTTCTTGTACACCACCAGAATCAGTTAGGATTAAATGAGATCTTGCAGCAAAGTTATGGAAATCAATCACATCTAGTGGTTCGATTAAATGGATTCGATTGTCATTTCCTAAAACTTCATTTGCAATTTCACGAACAACAGGATTCATGTGTACAGGATACACAACTTGAATATCATGATGTTTTTCGACTAAGCGCTTAATCGCTTTAAACATATTTCTCATTGGTTCCCCTAAATTTTCACGACGATGTGCAGTCATTAAGACTAATCTGTCGTTACCAATCTGGTCAAGAACAGGATGAGCATACTCTTCTTTTACTGTTGTTTTAAGTGCATCAATCGCAGTATTACCAGTAATAAAAATGGTTTCTTCCTTTTTATTTTCAACTAATAAATTTTGTGCTGATTTTGTCGTAGGAGAAAAATGCAAATCTGCCATGACACCAGTTAATTGACGGTTCATTTCTTCTGGGTATGGTGAATACTTGTCCCAAGTACGTAAACCAGCTTCAACATGACCAATTGCAATTTGATTATAAAAGGCTGCAAGACTAGCAATAAAAGTAGTTGTCGTATCACCATGAACTAATACAATGTCCGGCTTTACTTCTTGCATAATCTTATTTAAACCTTCCAAACCTCGAGTTGTTACATCGATTAAAGTTTGGCGATCCTTCATTATATTTAAATCATAATCAGGCGTGATTTCAAAAATTTCGAGAACTTGATCCAACATTTGACGATGCTGAGCTGTAACCGTCACAATTGATTCTATTTGATCAGGATGTTTAGCTAGCTCAAGCACTAGTGGCGCCATCTTAATCGCTTCTGGTCTTGTTCCAAAAATTGTCATTACTTTAACAGTCAAAATTCTTTCCCCTTTCAAAACAAATCGGCTTATTGAAATATGTATCTATCTATTGTATCTTAACTGAGGAAATAAAGACATTTTTTACCATGAAAAATACCGTTTATTCCTCTATTTACATGACTAATTGTAAAAATTAATCGTCTTAATCCCTAATAAGTTCTGTAACTAGTAATTATCCGACAATAAAGTCTTATACACTTAGTTTCCCACATTTTGAAATCATTCATACTCGATGTACATAATAATAGAAGAAAAAAGCACAGTTCCTTCTACTCAAGAATTCACTGCGCTCTCCGAAATACTTAATGAACTAATTTTACTTGTAACTCATCAATTAGACTCAAAATCTCTGAACACATTTTATCCATACAGTAATTTTCCTTTACAAATTCAACTAGTTCCTTCCTAGATCCTTTTCTACTATCCGCAATGTACTGCGCTGCTTGATCAATTGATTCGAAAATATACTCATCAGGGAATATCGTTCGTGCTCCATCACGATTTAAAACAATTGGCACAGCGCAAGAAGCCATCCCTTCAACGGGTGCTAAGTGAAAACTTTCATAATCGCTTACTGATAAGACAAAACCAATCGACTCGAGCCATTCCGCTGAATCTCCCCACTCTTCAAACTGAACTTGATTACGATAGAGGGATTTCTCAATTTTTCGAAATAAACTTGTATAATAATCCTGCTCTTGTTGATTATTCCAAACCCACGGAAACTCTTTCGGATGCTTTCCTTTTATCGAAAGAGTATATCTGCTGTCTCTTTCGTATAACTTTTCAAATATCTCAAGCGCTCGATCTAACCGTTTTAGCTTCGGTACATAACCAAGTAAACCAATTCGAAAATCTGCATCATATTGCTTAGGCAAATGGAATCGATCGACATCAACACCATTTTGAATGACAATCATCTTTTCTCTAGGAATCCTTGCAACACGATGGAATTCCTCAAATATATAAGAAGAAATTGCAATAATCTTATCAATCTTCGTAAAATCAAATCGTTCTGGAAAAGGAGTATTCATTTCAAAACGATGCATTCTAACAATTAATACTTGATGATCTTTTTTATGCTCCTGATACCAAATTACATTTCCAAGTCCCCACTCGCAAAAAAGAACATCCGCCCAATTAACGATTTCTAAGCTTTTGCCCACTTGATGAATTGTATGACCTTCCCATAAATCTATTTTTATTTCAATGTCACTTCTAGCTTCAAACCTCTTAATCGCTTCGTTTATAAATTTTAAATCATGCCCTATAATCGCCAGTTTCATAAAAACAGCTCCTTATACTAAAATACTCTCAATTTTGTCTCGGCTAATGGCTTGTTCATAGGCATCTCGATAAAAATTAAACTCATCAATTTCAAAAAATTGAACGCCAGCTTTTGAGAAATGACCAATTGATAATTTATGATCTAATAGCTTTATAAATTCATTTGGATGGAGAAATCTAGTCGCCTTTTTGCAAATCAATGCTCCATCAATATGGCAATCATTTACGTAGTTATAGCTATTTCCATTGCCTTTAGCAATAATCGTATCATTCGTATACTTAGTAGCTAACATCAAATCTCTTAAATAATTTTCTCCATAATAATGGTCTAGATTGATTGGAGCAATATAATTCGAATCAACAAGATCATTCAAGCTAAAGTAATGATGGCAGTAATCAATTAGGTATGTTTTTACTTCCCCATGATTGTTTTGATTAAAAATATCTAAATAGCCATCAAACAAATCGAGTAAGATCACTAGCTTTTTTTGTTTGATTACTTGTCTATTGTAAATCGCAATTAACTTTTCATAATCAGCTTTACTACGTACAATCCCTACTAATGTAGCACTCTCTTCATATTTCTCGTATGGCAGATTAATCATGTTGAATAAATCTTCCACTCGATTCGTATAAGTATGTTCTTCTAATACTTTTCGCAGTGTGAGTAAACGATTTTTTTTATAAAAGGTCTCATCTGCATAATAGTTTGAAAGTCGTTGCTTCATCAGTTTTTCATCATCTGTAGCCGTTACAATGTCTCCAAACATTCTATGAATCCCCTCTGAATGGGAACTAATAATCGGGGTATTACTTGCTAACAACTCAAATACTCTCCGGGCAAACATTGTCGGAGATTTCGTAATACTATTTACATTTAGCGCTACTTTATATCCTTTATACGCAAGATCGATTTCATTTTGCTTTAAGTTTCCAACAATAAATGGTTTATACTCATCTGGAAATTGATTAGGACTTGTTGGATTATGATAGTTTCGGTCATATATATCCAGCCCATATTCCTTCGAAGAATTTACTAACTTCTCCATCGCACTCGTACGTTCAGGAAACTTTTTACCATAATAAGCACCAGCAAAAACTACTTTCTCTTTACGTGGAATATATTCAATTGGATTGTGAATTTTCGGTTGAGCTGCAAAAGGTAAGCAATAAACATTTTCACAGCCTTCATTCAAATAGTTCTGAACTGATTCAAAATCAGTCGTGCATACATAATCAAAATGCTTAGCTGTATCAATAAAAGCTTTGTAATGAAACGGATCTTCTTTATTCCAAAAGACAGTCGGGATATTGTGTTCTTTACACCAATAAACTAGTTTTAATAATTTCGTATGATTTCTGTGACTTTTCGTACCGATTTTATCCTTCCACGCTCCATCGTTTCCAAGCCATGCAGACTCACAAAAGAATAAATCAATTCGGTGCTTTTTAAATTCAGTCAACCAATTCTCTGGCGTGATTTTTACAAGTTGAAACTCATAATCAAAGCATCGTGTCGTAAATTCATCGGCAATAAAACCAACTCGAAAGTCCTTTATTTCTTTCTTTTGTTTCTTCAAGTGACTATTGTCTATCGTACTATTTTTATATGAACCCATTAATTTAGCATGGAATAAATGGAGTGTGGCAGCACCTGTCATGTAAATCGAAAAAGAAGCCGATTGTATCTCATTTTGATTAAATTGAGATAGATCAACTAACTCGTCCATTTGAAAATTCACTGTACTTGCATTATTCTCATGATCGACCAATCGTAATTCACAAACTAACTCACACTTACCACTTACAAATCCAGTGATGCCAAATTTAGTAAATAACTGACTTCTTCCTTCATTAAAAAGTAGTTCCATTAATTTTTTCTCGTCTTTATAATCAATGACCGCAGTCTGCTTTATTAGTTTGTTATGAAATAGTGTTTTCTTTTCCTTCTGAAACTTTTGAATACCTTTACTAACTGTAAAATCATCAGCTAAAAATGGAAGTAACTCATGATTTTGAAAATAGAAGGGTTCATCCACATTCATTAATTCCTGCAGCATCATCTTTGTGTCATATTTTTCATTACGTAATCTAGTAATTTGTTTTTCGATTAATTCTTTTAACATAAATGACCCCTCATTTTCTTTTTAAATACTTCAAGAGCTTCCAATACTTCCTTGCTAATTTGCCAAACTTTGAGTTCCTAAACGTTTCATAATTTAATTGCAGCTTTTGATAATCTTCTTGCAGCTTTTCATATTCATATGAACCAAATGATTGCTTTACTTCGTTTACAAGAACATAATCATCGAGTCCCATCATAAACTCCTCATGCTCTACAATTAAATCCAACTGACGAAATAATTGCTCTTCCATTCTCTTTTCTAATTCCATGACCTTATTAGAAAGAATTTCGTTTTCTTTTATTAATAATTCATTTTTCCGTAGAATATTAGCATCGAAATCTTCAGTCGAAACCTCTATTAAACTTGGTTTAAAATTTACAGTTGTTGAATCAACATGACTACTATTCAATAATTCACTATTCTTCATTTCAAACCTCCAGAACAATAAGATAAACACCTTAAGTAAGACGTGTTTATTAAAAAATGAAAATTTTATTAATTAAAGATTAACGATTTTTTGTGAATCTTAATGAGTATCCATGTTAAAAAATGTTAAAAATATGTAAAAAAAATAACTGCCTTTGCAAATTTTGCAAAGGCAGTCTTTTATATTAATGTTTTATTAAGCTAAATTGTAAAATTAATTAACAATCGATTTAAACACAAGTTCTGTGTGCGATTTGTTTGGTTTTATAATATATGGATTTTGCTTAGCTTTCTTTTTCCATTTACTACGATTATTAACCATATTTTCTAAAATAGAAATGACCTCATTCTCTTTATCAGTTACAGGACCGAATAAGCGATTTTGAGTAATTGGTCCTTCATTGTAATGTCTTGTGTAAAATTCATTGTAATCAAACTGGTAGAATAATACAGGTTTCTCTAGATATGAAAAATCAAATGAAACAGTTGAATAATCAGTAATTAACACACTGTGGCGTTTTAAAAGAGATTGAACAGTTTCTTCACCTTGAACCATTACTTTAATGCGTTCATGAGGTGATTTGAATTCAGGCATATATAATTGCGTTTGATAATGAGGATAAAAAGTTACTGTTAAATCTTTCTTTTCAAGTAGTTCGTGTAATTGTTTATTATGAAGTAATTTCATATAACGTTCCCAGTATTCTGATTCTTCAAGTGCTTCCTTTGATCGATTCCAAGATCGCCACGTTGGCATTAATAAGATCTCATTTCCTTTACTTTCATCAACAAGTGCATCCCATCTTGGAAGTCCAGTGACGATTACTTCGTCCTTTTCATAACCAAATTCAGAGATGATATGTTCTTTTTCAAATTCACTAGAAACAACAAACTTTTTGTAATCAACTTTATTCTTATGCAGTACATGACTTACACGACTAACCCCAATGACTCCATGTTGTAAGAAGATCCGTTCGTTTCGTTGAATTTCCGGTCGCTCCTCAACTATGGATCGATAAGCGTCAGTATACATATGTGGATCTTCCGCATAGCTATTAATTGTTTTAGTCGAAAGTAGTAAAATCAAACTATGCATCATACTTCCAAATTGAACAATATGTCCAAGATGTGCTATATGGTTATAATCAGGACTATTCTTATCTATTACATAGTACGCATTAATTTGCGGGTACTTTCTTCGAATATATTTGAATAAATGATATGAGTTATCTTGTGCTGTATCTTGTCGTTCACCAATTAACCATAGCTCTTTTTTCTTCATAAATTGATAGAATAATAAATACAGACAATAAACCATGACTGTATGCCATTCTTTTTTGTAAGCAAACTTTACGACTGGACGAACAACTCGTTTTACTCGTCCAATATTAAATTTCATTTGCTTAGCCACAGGCATTTCAACAACGCGGAAAGATAAATTTCTCTTTTTGTAATACGGTGCAATTTTTCGGTTATCAATTAAATAAGGTCGAGTTTTTTTAGTTTGTTTGTATAAACCTACTTTTAAAGGTTCAGTAACTGTTTTATTGCGATCTGAAACTGTCATCCAAACGCTCCAGCTACCGTTATCAAGCAGAGTTGATAGGTTTTCAATTATACAATCATACCCTGACTCATCAAAATTGATTTGATTATTACCTTGTACATAACTAACATCTTTACGAGAAACATTCTCAAGGGGAAATTCAACTTCTTGTTTTGTTTTCCCTTCTTTGAATACAATCTTTTTTACGCTTCCATTCGTACTAATTCCGTTAATAAAAGCAAAGCCTTTTATCGTTAAAGTATCATTTGAAAGTGAGATGTCTTCAACCTTTTGACAAAGACTAAACCCTTTAATTTCCAGAAATTGTTTCCACTTTGGAAAATGGTTTACTAAATAACTATAAGTTAAGCCCTTTATTTCAACGGTTTCTCGACTAATATCCAATGTATCCATTAGTGAAAGTAATTTGTATAAATCATCGGGTGTACCTTCATTAAATATTGAATAAAACAAACCTTGGTACATACGACTACCGGTTAAAATATTTCGATAGTGTATGGACTGAATATATTTTTCTCCTATTTCATACAAATTGAAAATATCTTTTTTCGTAAACTTTTTTCGTTTATTTATGATACTTTGGCAAAAGAAGACCCATTGCCTCTTTTCAATCGGAAACAGACGTATAATCGTATTGTTTTCTTCATGGAATGACACTAACCTTTGTTGAGTCTCTACTAATCCTTCAAAAAATGTTAAATCTGCTTGCTGCACTAAACTTGCTCCGTTTTGTTCAACTCGATAATTTAGTACACTTTTGTCTATAACTACCGTTCTATTCGATTTAAATAAAGCTTTTTGTGTGAATAACAGATCTTCTCCAACACGTAAGTCTTGATCAAACATAATATTGTAAACTGATAATAAGTGCTTTTTAAATAATTTGTTACATACACTTGGCGTGACATGTAAATCTTTTGAACTCCTAATATGTCTAACAGGGTTAAGATTTTTCTTAAACAAATCATCCATATACATCAGTCGCCATGTTCTTTTTTTATTAAAACATGTAATATCCCCAACTACTGTATCAGCATTATGTTTTTTTGCTTCATCAAACATACTTTTGTAAACGTCAGCATCTACAGTATCGTCACTATCTAAAAATGCAATATATTCACCTTTTGCCGCTGAAATCCCTCTGTTTCTTGCAGCTCCTGGACCTCCATTTTTTTGCTCAATTAATCGGAAGTTCTTGTAGCGTCTAATTTCCTTTTTTATAACTGATACACTATTATCTGTGGAGCCATCATCAACAATTACAACCTCAAGTTGTTTCATTGTTTGTTTTTTTAGTGAATTAATACATTCTTTTATATAGTTCTCTTTATTAAAATTGATTACTATAACCGTAACACCTATTTGTTTTTTCACCACGTATTTATCCCCTTTTTAAAACTTTGCACTTCCTCTTATTTCAAAATTTAGTAAATCATTATTTAAGCTCAATATTGAATGAGGTCAAAACAATTGATTCCTAGTTTTATATTGAAAAAATTATTTTTTATAAAAAAAAAAACCATTTAAATTTTTGATTTAAATCGCTTTTGTTTCGAACAATACAAAACATTAAAGTTATTATATGCTTATTGTAATGTATTTTTAATATTTTTAATAATAATTTGATTATACCATAAAAAGACTACTAAAGATGTATTCTAAATATTTCAAATTCACGACCCTTACAACCCTCTTTTGGCTTCGTACTAATCTAGGTTTTTATTAAAAAATGCCACTGCAAAATAATGCAGTGGCATTCCATTTATATGAATCTATCATTAAGTAATCGTTCTTTTAATTACCTTCTTCATCATACTTCTTATACTCACCAGAAATGATTCTTTCCCACCATTCTTTATTTTCCACATACCACCGCACAGTTTGAGCTATTCCAGTGTCAAAATTATATATAGGCTTCCATCCTAGTTTTTCTAGTTTACTAGGATCAATCGCATAACGCTTATCATGACCTAAACGGTCTTTAACGAATTCAATTAAGCCTTCAGATTTACCAAGCGTTGAAATGATCGTTTTAACGACTTCTAAATTTGTCCGTTCATTATGTCCACCTACATTGTAAACTTCCCCATTTTCTCCTTTATGCATTACTAGATCAATTGCAGAGCAATGGTCAAGAACATGTAGCCAGTCACGAATATTTTCACCAATACCATAAACAGGAACTTTTTGGTCATTTAGAACTCGTGAAATTGTTAATGGAATTAACTTCTCTGGAAAGTGATATGGTCCATAATTATTTGAACAACGTGTAATATTCATAGGAAATCCATACGTTTCATGATACGCACGAACTAATAAGTCAGATGCTGCTTTACTTGCAGAGTACGGGCTATTCGGTTGTAGAGGTGTATCTTCTGTAAAAAAGGTTGTAGGGTCAAAATCTAGATCACCGTACACTTCATCTGTAGATACATGTACAAATTTTTTAACGTTTATCGCTTTTGAAGCATCTAGTAAAACTTGAGTTCCTAAAACATTTGTTGTCACGAATATACTCGGGTCTGTTATTGAACGATCAACATGACTTTCTGCTGCGAAGTGGATAACATAGTCGAACTTTTCTTTTTTAAATAATGTCATGATTTCTTCACGGTTTGAAATATCAATTTTGATAAAATGATAGTTTTCATTTTGTTCGATGTTTTTATGCTTTGTTAAGTCACCCGCATAAGTTAAAGCATCTAGATTGTATATTGAATAGGAAGGGTATTTATTTATCATGTATTGAACAAAGTTTCCACCGATAAATCCGGCACCGCCTGTAACAGCTACTTTCATGCTTTACTTTACCTCGTCTCTTTTATTTAATTGAACTAAATATCTAGCTAATGCGTCCTGCCATGAAGGTAATGATTGAAAGCCATTTTCTACTAGCTTTTGTTTTGATAATCTCGAATTTTTCGGTCTAGCTGCTCGAGTTGGGTAGTCTTCGGATGCAATCGAGTTTACGAAAGTTTTACTGTCGGTTTGTTTGAATATTTCTTTTGCAAAATCAGCCCAACTAGTAAAGCCTTCATTTGTTGCGTGATAGATTCCATATTTATCAGATTTAACTAAATCTACTATTAATCTAGCCAAATCAACTGTATAGGTTGGTGAACCAATTTGATCTCCGACTATATTTAATTCATCTCTAGTTTCTGATAATCTTAACATTGTTTTAATAAAATTATTCCCATTAAAACCAAATACCCACGAAATACGTATTATGAAATAGTTTTCGATGAATGATTGAACAACTTTTTCACCTTCATACTTTGTTAAACCATAATAACCGATTGGGTCCGGTTGGTCATCTTCATCAAAAGGACTTTCACCTTTCCCATTAAATACATAGTCCGTACTTATATAAATGAACTTTGAATGATGCTTTTTCGCAGCTTCAACTAAAAATCTCGTTCCTTCAACATTCACATTCCAGCAATTCTCTTTATCATCTTCAGCCTTGTCTACCGCTGTATAGGCAGCGCAGTGGATAATCACATCTGGTTTATATGAATCTACTATAGAAAATACCGATTCTTTCTTAGTAATATCTAGATCTTGTCGACCGCAGCCTTTAACATTTAAACCATGTCGCCCACATTCTTGAACGACATCATATCCTAGTTGCCCACCGTAACCAGTTACTAAAACCTTCATTTATATTACTCCTTATAGATAAAATTATTTTCAGCATCCTTTAATAATGGTGCCATTTTGTCCTTTGCAGATAATAACGGAGAAATATTGATAGGCCATTGCACCTGAATATCCGGGTCGTTCCAAATAATGCCACGATCACATTCCGGTGAATATAACTCATCAACTTTATATTGAACTTCCACATCATTTGTTAAAGTCATAAAACCGTGAGCAAACCCTTTTGATATGAATAATTGTTTTTTGTTTTCGGCACTTAACTCGATTCCGAACCATTTTCCGTATGTCGGACTCCCTTTTCGAATATCAACAGCCACATCAAAAATGGAACCCCTTGTACAACGAACTAACTTCGTTTGTGCTCTCGGAGACAACTGATAATGTAACCCACGTAACGTGCCCTTCAATGCAGAAAATGATTGATTATCTTGAACAAAATTTAAATCCATTCCAAAATCCTTCATTTTAGAATCATTATATGTTTCCATAAACCAACCACGATGATCGCCAAAAACAGTCGGCTCAATAACTACAATTCCTTTTATAAAAGTTTCTGTAATTTTCATTGATAATGACCCCTCAAGCTAATATTTGATCTCGCCATTTGCAACTTTTCGTAAATAGTTACCATAACTTGTTTTACTAAGCGATTCGCTTAAACGTAATAACTGATCTTTATCGATCCACCCATTAATATAAGCGACCTCTTCTGGAGCAGATATTTTAATCCCTTGATGCTCTTCAATTGTTTTGACAAAATTTGTTGCCGACACTAAGCTTTCATGTGTTCCAGTATCTAACCATGTATAACCGCGACCCAATAACTCAACTTCTAATTCACCCAAGTTTAAATAAGCTTCATTTACAGAAGTAATCTCCAATTCTCCACGATTAGATGGTTTTACATTTTTAGCAATCTCAATGACACGATTATCATAAAAGTACAATCCCGTTACTGCATAATTTGATTTCGGAGCAACTGGCTTTTCTTCAATGCTCAAAACTTTCCCAGACTCATCAAATTCTACAACACCAAATCGCTCAGGATCCTGCACATGATAACCGAACACTGTTGCACCTTTTTCTTTCATTGCAGCTTTCTTCAAAATACTGCGTAACCCGCTGCCATAATAAATATTGTCACCTAATATCATCGCAACAGAGTCATTTCCTATAAACTCTTCACCAATAATAAACGCTTGAGCCAACCCATCTGGACTAGGTTGTACTTTATATTTCAACGAAACTCCAAACTGAGAACCATCACTTAATAAAGCCTCAAAACGAGGCAGATCCTCTGAAGTCGATATAATTAAAATCTCTCTAATACCCGCCAACATTAAAGTAGATAACGGATAATAAATCATTGGTTTATCATACACAGGCAATAGCTGCTTACTAGTCACCATCGTTAACGGATAAAGTCGAGTACCACTACCACCTGCAAGTATAATCCCTTTTATCGCAAAGACCTCCTAAACATTTAGGAATATATATATTATTATGATGGTGGTTAAGGGGATGTGTAGGTTAAATTCTTAGGGGATTGGAATGAAATGGTAAATTCAGTTGAATTCTAAGTGGAATAAAGTAGGGTCCTAGAGGTAAAAAAGACATAAAAAAAGAACCACCGTTAAAAAGATAACTTTTAACGGTGGTTCTTGAGATTTAGATGTTATTTTGTTTCTGAAGGTAATTCTAAGTGCTGACGAAGATCATTAGATATACTATCTTTTTCTTGTTTGGATACAATAAAATAATAAATTTTATCAATCATCTTGCCTTCACCTTTAACTTGGGTCTTACTAATATTTTGCGCAGCCTGACGGTAATCCTTTTGAATTGAAACCATATCATTTAAAGTGATATTTGTTACAACATTCTTTTGAATTGCTTGTAAAATCGATTGATAGTTTGTTAAAGAAGAAATTGAAGCTCCCTGTTTAATAACAGCTTCAAGAATTTCTCTTTGACGAAGCTC
Organism: Bacillus sp. AFS088145; assembly: GCF_002564465.1. GTDB lineage: Bacteria > Bacillota > Bacilli > Bacillales > Bacillaceae_G > Gottfriedia. Next base: position 216,279 of record NZ_NUUX01000015.1, read on the forward strand.
TCGACCAAAGTCACCACGTGGATCTAACTTACGCATACGAGAGAACTTTAAGGCATCTACACCATTTAAATGAATTGGTCCTTTCGTAAAGTGAACACCTTCATAAGTAAAGTCTAAGTCATTATTTACATCAACTCCACCTACTGCTTCAACGATATCCTTAAAGCCTTCCATATTAACTTCAAGATAATAATCGATAGGAATGTTCAAGAAGTTTTCAACTGTATCAACAGACATTTGAATTCCACCAAATGCATAGGCATGGTTAATTTTATCTTCTTTACCTTTTCCAACAATTTCTGTTCTTGTATCACGTGGAATACTAACCATTTTAGTTGTATTTGTATTCGGATTAACCGTCAACACCATCATCGAATCCGAACGACCTTTATCACCAGGACGATGATCAACCCCTAATAGTAAAATAGAGAAAGGTTCTTTCTTTTCAACATTTACTTCTTCTTTTCGTTTATCTGTTTTCTTTATGTCTTTATAAATTGCGTCTGTTGTTTTATTTACATTGTGGTAAATTGAATATGCATAACCGCCTATTCCTAAACCGATGACAACTAGTACACTTAGTACGATTATTAGAACTTTTTTTGTTGTGGACATTTTTTTAGATGATTGTTTTTCTGATCTGGACAAGATTTTTCTCCTTTAATTAGGAATTTAATTTGTAAAAATTTAGCATTACTAATTTCTATCTTACTTCATTAAGGGAATTTTTGCATTTTTTTGTTAATTAATTTTTGTAAACTTAAATAAAAAATTACACGACCTCTTTTAAAAAGATCGTGTAATTAGATAAATCCACATCTATTCTCTTATTGATCAAAACGACTCAATAAATCACTTTTAACTGCTTCTAATTTTTCACTGCTATTTTCTAAAGAATTTCCTTTTACGCCGAAATAGAATTTAATTTTCGGCTCAGTACCTGAAGGTCGTAATGCGCACCATGATTCATCAGATAGAATGTATTTTAGTACATTCGATTTAGGAAGATTGATTTCAACAGTCGTTTCATCTTCAAGATTTGTTTTAGTACTTTCCTTATAGTCTTCAATTACTGCTACTTCAAGACTAGCAAACTCTTTCGGTGGGTTCATACGAAATTCATTCATCATTTGTTGAATTTGCTCCGCTCCGTCTTTTCCTTTTAATGTCATAGAAACTAAGTCTTCTTTAAAGAAACCATATTTTTCAAAGATTTCTAGTAAACCATCATATAATGTTTTACCTTGAGATTTATAAAATGCAGCTACTTCACAAGCTAAAATAACAGATTGAACTGCATCTTTATCTCTTACAAAATCACGAATTAAATAACCATAGCTTTCTTCATAGCCAAACTGGAACTTGTATTCACCTGTTTGTTCATACTCTTTAATTTTCTCACCAATAAACTTAAACCCTGTAAGTGTATCAATCGTATCGATGCCATAGTTTTGTGCAATCACACGTCCAATTTCAGATGTAACGATTGTTTTTAAAACTACACCGTTTTCGGGTAAAGTTCCAAGTAATTTCTTTTGAGATAATAAATACTCAAGCATTAATGCACCAGTTTGGTTACCAGTTAAAATCGTAAACTCACCTTCAGAATTACGCACAGCAACACCTAAACGGTCCGCATCTGGGTCAGTTGTAATTAACACATCTGCATTTACTTGTTCACCGTACTGAATACTTAGTTCGAAAGCTGCATGCTCTTCTGGGTTTGGAGATTTAACAGTTGTAAAGTTTGGATCTGGAAGCTCCTGTTCTTTGACGACAGTTACATTCGTATAACCTAACATACTTAACCCGTTACGAACAGGAATATTAGATGTTCCGTGTAATGGTGAGAAAACAATATTTAAATCTTTCGCATGTTTTTCTACGATATCAGTATTCACAACTACTGTTTTTAACTCTTCTAAATAAGCAGAGTCTACTTTTCCGCCTATTATTTCTAGTAAACCATTAGCTAGTAGATGTTCTTTTGAAGCTACTTTTACTGATAATTCATCTTCAACCTGATCTACGAAGTTCGTTAATGCATCTGCTTCAGCAGGAGGTAATTGTCCACCATCAGGACCGTATACTTTGTATCCGTTGTATTCTGATGGGTTATGACTTGCTGTTAGTACGATTCCACTGAATGCACCTAAATAGCGAACAGCGAATGATAATACTGGAGTTGGACGTAAGCTTTCGAATACATATGTTTTGATTCCATGTGCACCTAGAGATGTTGCAGCTTCCATTGCAAATTCTGGTGATTTGTGACGAGAGTCGTATGCAATTACTACACCTTGATGTTTTGCTTCTTCGCCTTGATTCTCGATGAAGCGTGCTAGTCCTTCTGATGCTTTTCGTACAGTGTAGATGTTTAGGCGATTTGTTCCTGCGCCTAGTTCTCCTCGCATTCCGCCTGTGCCGAATTCTAAGTTTTTGTAGAAGCTGTCTTCTATTAGTTTTTCGTTTGATTTCATTTGTTCTAGTAAAGATTTTAATTCATTGTCTAATGATGGATGTTTGTACCATCTTTCAAATTGATTTATATGATTCATTTATCGTAACCTCTTTTTTAAATGTATAGAAAATCAAAAAATTAAGCGTTTATTTCAAACTACGAATTATTCCTCTTTAAACATGTGAAGTAATTAAATCCATTTCACCATGAATAGAGAATTCTTTTACGTAGCATGGGATTAAAAAGTGCATTCCCTTTTTTAGAGAATGAGTTTGTTCATTAATAGTAATACTTCCTTCACCTTCAATAACACTAGCTAAAATAAAAGGATTTTTATTTAGTAGATTTGTAGTAGCAGTAACTTTCCATCTTTCCACGGAGAAGAATTCATTGTCTATAAATTCTGTAATTAAAGTACCTTCATGTAGATATTCAGTTCTTATTGGATTGGCATCAACATGAGGAAAAGCAATGACATCCATTGATTTTTCTATATGTAACTCTCTTAAATTACCGCTATCATCACGTCGATCATAATCATATAAACGATAAGTTGTATCTGAGTTTTGTTGCGTTTCTAGGATTAATGTTCCTTTACAAATTGCATGTACTGTTCCGCTTGGTATATAGAAAAAATCTCCAGGTTTTATTTGAATTCGACGAAGAACTTCATCCCATTTGTTCTCCTCAATTGTGGAAAGAAATTCAGCTTTTGACTGAGCATTATGCCCAATTATCAATTCAGCCTCTTCTTCACAATCAAGAACATACCAGCACTCAGTTTTACCTAACTCACCGTTTTCATTGATTTGAGCATATGTATCATTAGGATGAACTTGTACTGATAAATCTTCTTTTGCATCTAAGATTTTTGTTAATAGTGGAAATTTCTCCCCTTTTAAATTTCCAAATAAGTGTCTTTGCTGGCTCCATAGTTCGCTTAAAGTTAAACCTTTAAACTCTCCATTAGCTACAACACTAGGACCATTACCATGTGCTGAAATTGCCCAACATTCTCCAGTTTTGTCATTAGGAATCTCGTAACCAAAAATTGCTTCTAGTTGAGTCCCACCCCAAATTCGTTTTTGAAAGACTGGTCTAAAAAAGAAAAGATCCTGTTTTTCTATTAATACGTTCATTTACAAAAACCTTCCCCTTCATTATTCTAATAATAAAAATCCATCTAGAAATTCTAGATGGATTCAGGATTAATCTTTAAGTTTAAAATTTCACAAATTTTATTTACAATAAGTCCCACTTCATTTTCACTTTTAACTACTTCTCTAATTGATAAATCTTTAACTGAATATAATTCTTCTAATGTAATCGTTTCAGCTAAATTATATTCTTTTAAATATGAAATAGTATTTCGATCTTCATTTAATGATTGTCTTTCAATGACATATAGTGACTTACCTTGGTTTACAGCCTCACTAACTGTACCCCAGCCTGCTTTCGTAATGATGATATCACTTGCTGCGATATAGTTTTGTGACTCTGTATAGTCGAAAGGTATCTTATATATATTGTTGCCTTCAGCTTGAACATTGGATGAAACAATATAGACATTATCAGCATATGACCATATAGGTAAATCCATTAATGGCATATCTATTTTCATACCTATTCCAACAAAAATTATCTTTTTGTTGCCAGATGAATTTACAATTTGTCTTATTCTATTTACTTCAATTCGATCAACTGTTCTACTGAAAAATGAAAAATTGAATTGTCCAACTCTACCCCATTTTTCTTGATTTGTAGCAAGAGAAAAATAGTAATCTAGTTGATCATATGATTTTCTTAATCTTTCTAAATCCTGTTCTTTTAGCATATCTTTGTATGCAGAATACCAAGTGAAATTAGAAATACCTATTGTAGGAACATCGAGAATAGATCCTACTTCTATTCCAATCGGAGATATATCAGATATAATACCTGCAATACATTTATCATTAAAGTATTCTAGTTCATTTTTAACTATTTCTTCCCAATTTTGATAGTAATCATAAAGTCTACTTTTAAGTGCAATTGGGTCTGGTTCAAGTGAATCTTTTTTAAGCACATATCCAATATCCGTCTGAACTTCATGAAAAACAACACGTTCACCATATTCAGCTAATGATTCTTTTAAAAATTTTATAGCGAACGAATTACAAATAATTACTCTAACATCTGATGTTCTATTTAATAAATTACGGATAACGGCAATACTTCTAGAAGCATGACCATATCCGTAATCTGAAATATAATATGCGATTGTTTTCATCGATTACCTCATAAAATATTATCTTTTCACCTTGCTATAACACTCACGTTCAATATCTAACCATTTTAAATATTTACGTTCAATGTCACCCTCAACAACTGGATAGCCTGTTTGGACTTCAATAAATTCTAAATCAGTTATTGCTTTTAATGTGTGGAAAGAGCCAACAGAAATGGTTAATACATCCCCTTCACGAACAACGTTAATTTGTCCATTAATGACAAATATTCCTTCACCCTTTACGATCGTCCAAACTTTTTCACAGTGTTGGTGACGATGATAGCTTAAGTTCTTTCCAGGTAGAATGTTGATTCGCTTAGTAACGTTGTGCGTCCCATTATCATATACCATTTGATCAAGTACACGATATGAACCCCATCGACGCTCTTCAAACATTGGACGCTGATCTAAATTTTCTACAACTTCTTTAATCTTCTGACTTGCCATTTTTTCAGATACTAATATGCCGTCAGGACTAACTGAAACAATAGCATCTTGAATCCCCATTACTGTTACAGGAATATGCAATTCATTAATGACATGGGTATTTTCACAATTTCCCCATTTAAAAACTTGTCCTAAAGTATCAGAACCCATTTCCTCAGTTAATGTGTTCCAGGTTCCAAGGTCCTTCCAATAACCTTCGTAACCAATCGCAACAATCTTATCTGTTTTTTCAACAACTTCATAGTCGAAGCTAATTTTTGGTAGTTTACTATAATTGGATGACAGTTCGCTATAAACTAATGGTAGCTCTTTTTCCTCTAGAATTTTTAACATTGATCCTAAACGAAATGCAAATACACCACTATTCCAAATAGCACCATTATTAATTAATTCTTCTGCTTCTACTTCAGATGGCTTCTCTTTGAAATGACTTACTTGGATAACCCCATCATTTACTGTTGCCGGAACTATATAACCATATTTTGATGAAGGATAAGTTGGATTAATTCCCATTAGAGCTAAATCTGCATCAGAATTCTTCAAAACATTTTCTAAATCTAAAACACGTTGAAAAAATGCTTTATCAACATATGGATCAACCGGTAATACTGCAACAATTTCATTTTCGTCAATCAGTTCTTCTGAAAATAAAAAAGAAGAAGCTAATGCAATCGCTGGGAACGTATCTCGTCGTTCTGGTTCAACAATTATTTTAACTTCTTCACCTATTTGACTTTTTATCATTTCTGTTTGTGTTTTACTAGTAGCAATTACTGTATTTTCAGCTACTCCTAAACTTTCTAATTGACTCCAAACTCGTTGAACCATTGATTCTAACTCATTTTGTTCATTTGATAAAACTTTTAAAAATTGTTTCGAACGTGAGTCATTTGATAATGGCCATAATCGTTTACCTGAACCGCCTGATAAAAGGACTAAACGCATCAAATCTCTCCTTATAAGTTTCTATATATCTTTGCAACTCATTATTAATTAAACAAACCACTAGAATAAATTCTAGCGGTTCAATCAAATTTTTATAGTTATTTTAGAGCATTAATCATTATATACTATAATACTTACAATACCAATCTGAAAACATTTGCAGTCCGTCCTCGATACTCGTGCGAGGCTTAAATCCAACTGCTTGCTCTAACAATTCTGTTGAAGCGTAAGTAGCTGGAACATCTCCAGGCTTAATAGGTTCAAATATCTTGTTAAACACTACTTCTTTTCCTAAAGAATTACTTAAACATTTCTCAAGTGTTTCTATAAATGTCATCAATTTTTCTGGATTGTTATTTCCAATATTGTAGACTTTATGAGGTACATTATTCTCATCACTTGATGGGTTACTTAGAAGACGTTCTATTCCTTCTACTATATCATCAATATATGTGAAATCTCTGAATAAATCATTCTCAAAATCACCATTATTGAAAATCTTAATTGATTCACCTGCAAAATATTTTTGAGCAAACCCGAAATATGCCATATCAGGTCTACCTAATGGTCCATATACAGTAAAGAATCGAAGTCCCGTTGCAGGAATTTTATAAAGATGGCTATACGTGTGAGCCATTAATTCATTTGATTTTTTTGTAGCCGCATATAGAGATACAGGATTGTCCACCATATCCGTTTCTTCAAAAGGTACTTTTTTGTTAGCACCATAGACAGAACTAGAAGATGCATATAATAGGTGATCAACTGGATTATGTCTACAAGCTTCTAGAATGTTATAAAATCCTATTACATTGCTTTGAATATATACATCAGGATTCTCTATAGAATATCTTACACCAGCTTGGGCAGCTAAGTTTACCACTATATTAGGTTTATAATCTTCAAAGATATTATTTACCAGCGCCTTATCTGAGATATCACCTTTAATAAAGGTAAAATTTTCAAAGGGCTTTAGTAATTCCAAACGAGTGTGCTTAAGATTTACATCATAATAATTATTAATATTATCTATAGCAATTACTCGACATCCCTGTTCTAATAGTTTTTTAGATAAATAATATCCTATGAATCCAGCTGCCCCTGTAATAAGGTATGTTTTTCTTGTATCAAGAGTATTATAATTCAACGTGCTTCGGCTCCTTTAATCCAGTTCTAATTGTTGATTTTCTTCCAATTGAGTGATATTCAACTCCTGCTTCTTGCATCTCATCAACTTTATAGATATTTCTTCCATCAAAAACCAAAGGAGTTTTCATTAAAGTCTTATATGTTTCAGGAGTTATTGCTTTAACTTCTCCCCATTCAGTAAAGATAAAGCAAACGTTTGCTCCATCTAATGCATGTTCTATATTACTAACATAAGTAATGGTACCTTTTCCACTATTACCTTCTGGATACCTCTTCGCAAAGTTATCAGACCCTACAGGGTCAAAAGCATAAATATCTGCCCCTTGATCTAACAGTAATGGAATGTTATCAAGAGATGCTGCTTCCCTTAAGTCATCAGTTCCAGGTTTAAAGGTCAACCCTAGGACTGCTACCTTTAAGCCACTAAAGGTAATTAACCTTTTACTAGCTTTTTTGTATAACTTTATTTTTTGCTCTTTATTTACATCTATTGCAGCCTTAATAGTTTTCAACTCATATTTATGTTGTCTAGCAATATATTCTAAAGCTTTTGTATCCTTTGGAAAGCACGATCCACCATATCCAATGCCTGCGTTTAAAAACTTGCTTCCAATTCTTTCATCAAAACTCATTCCTCTTGCTACATCCTCTATATCTGCTCCAACTAATTCACAAAGATTAGCGATGTCATTCATATAGGATATTTTTAATGCAAGAAAATCATTTGATGCATATTTAATCATTTCAGCAGACCTTCTATTAACAGAAACAATAGGCAGATGAAAAGGCTCATAAATCTTCATAAGCTTTTCTTCTGCCCATTTACTTTCTGTTCCTATAATAATTCTTTCTGCATACAGAGTATCATGTACTGCTGATCCTTGCGCCAAGAATTCTGGATTTGAAGCCACTTCCACTTTAACATCATTAACTAGGAAATCCTGAATAAATTGTTCAACTTTATCATTTGTACCCACTGGTACAGTAGATTTTACTACAACCAGACAATCCTTTTCTACCGATTCAGCAATTTGTCTTGCAACTGTAGCAATATAAGATAGATTTGCAGAGCCATCAGGTTGTTCAGGAGTCCCAACTCCTATAAAAATAGCATCCGCTTCTCTGTAAGCCGCTTTATAATCAGTAGTATAATTAATATTACCTGCTTTAAAATTCTTCTGCATTAGTTCTTCCAATCCAGACTCATAAATTGGAGAAACCCCAGATTTCATTAAAGTTACTTTATTTTCATCAATATCTACACAGGTTACTTGATGTCCGACTTCTGCAAAGCATACCCCTGCAACTAAGCCTACATATCCAGTTCCTGCTACAGCTATCTTAAACATAGGACTCGCCCCCTTTATTTAATATATTAACTATTTAAATACTATTTATATTCATAGATATAAATTAATTTATTTATTGCTGACTTTAAGTATATTAGTTAAGCTCAACTTTTGAATTTTGATCATATACCAACCGGCAATAATACTATAAACTATGGCCCCAACTATCATTTGAATAATTAAATTTAATAAATCATTTAATCCTGTGTTCACATTTTTTACAGATAGATACATTAATAATCCTGAAAAAAGAAAATATATTTCGTGTTTGAAATAAGTAGTATATGAGAAATACTTTCTTACACTATAAAGTTGATAAAAACATACAGTAAACTCTGCAACAATAGTACCAATTGCCGCACCAACAGCACCATAGCGTGGGATTAATATTAAATTTAAAGTAAAATTAAAAATAGCACCTAAAATAGCTGAAGTAATAAAAATTTTATCCTTCTTTCTCGGTATTAGATACTGAGATCTTATCACATTTCCACATGCTAAAAATAATACTGTTATAGCTAAGTAATCCATGATGACACCTGTCTGTTGAAAATTCTTCCCATAATAAAGTACAGAAAATTCTTTTGAGACCGATATAATCCCAAACATGGCCCCGGTAGCAAAAGCCAAAACTATAAGCATAGTTTTATCAATGTATCTTTTACTTTCATCAATTTTATTTTGTGCATTTAATGCTGTCATTCTTGGCATCATTACGGTGCCTATAGCTGTTATTAAAGCAATTGGGACATTAATTATTTTCTCTGCATTATCAAAGTAACCAACATCTGACATTGAGGCCATATATCCTAGCATAATTTTATCCATTATTTTATAGATACTGACAGATATGACAGGTACAAATAATATTAAATTTGGTCTCAAATGCTTAACAATATCTTTCAAAGATACTTTAGTAAAACATATATATTTTCTTAAAAATGGCCAAAGGCACAGTTGGCTTATTAAATACCCACATGCCATTATGCCTACATAAATATAAATATCATCTTTAGTTCTAACAAATATAAAAATTAAAATAACCGTGGCTATTTTTACCAAAGTATTTCTAAGAACTGTTAATTTAAACTTCTCCATCCCAAAGAAAAACCAATTTATATCCAACAATGATGATAAAACAAAAATTCCTTGTATTAGTGCTACCATTTTATCGCTTGCAATACTAGTAACGTAAAACATATATACTACAAAGCTAAAGCAAAAAAACACAACCTGCAAAGTGTAAATTTCCCAGAAAGTCCTGGATCTCTTTTCAAAATCATCTTGTATAGCGGCTATCTCTCTATTTCCATAATTATTTAATCCAAGCATGGTAAAAAAAGTAAAGTATAATGCTACAGAATAAGAAAAAGAGTAAAGGCCAATACCACTTGGACCAATTACTCTTGAAAGATACGGCGCTGTAAAAAATGGAAGAAATAGTATTAGAAATTGATATACAAAATTGTAAATAACATTCTTTTTTAAACTAGACATATTATCCTCTCGACTGTTTTAATATCTTAGCTGGAATTCCTACTGCGACTGAATTATCTGGAATATCATGGAGTACAACCGCATTCGCACCAACTTGAACATTATCACCAATTATAATATCGCCAATAATTTTTGCTCCAGAAAAAATTACAACATTATTACCTATTTTAGGGAACTTCCCATTTTTTTCCCCTAATGTTACTTGTTGGTAAATTTTGCAATTATCCCCTATTACTACATCTCTACCTATTACAACGCCGAAGAAGTGTTCTAATTTGAAGCACTTACCAATCTTACAGTGCAATGATACTAATACTGAGTATTTAACTTCTAAATGATTTTGTATTATTTTTTTTATAAATTTTGAATTTACTTTTTGTAAATACGCAATCCAAACTGCCACTCTATAATTTGGATTAAATAGCCAATTATATAGCACTTTAAGTATATTTACTTTATTTCTTGAAGTCATGTTCTTATATTCAGATATCAAAACGCTAAACATATAATTTCACTCCTATTTGAATACAGAATTATTTACTAAGGACAAATCTATTAGTTGTCCAAATTTATAATCGTATTCTTCCGGTTCGAATGGTTCAAATCCACACATATGATAAAAAGTCATTTCACCAAAGTATATTCCATCATGACATTCGTAGAAATCTACTCGTACAAAAGGAATATTTTCAGACAATTCAGAAGCTAACTTTATCATATCATCATAAAATTTAGGTTTTGCTATATTCTTTTTACCAGCCATTTCATGACCATTTTTTACTGGAATATGTTTAAATGTTGAAATGTCAAAAAAGTCAAACTTTGTTTCTATCATTCTATCTGAAGCTACATACATTAACTTCGGTTCTCCGTTAATACAAAAAAACTTGTAATCCTTTAATTCTTTACCTGATTCATCAACAAGATATTTCTCAGCTATAATACGTGGCTTTATATCTTTATAAACCATCTCGCGCCCATACAAATAAAATTTTCTTTTTAGGCTTTTGTTAATTTTATCTCTTGCATAATTTAAATCTAAATTCTGTTTATCTTTACAAATTACCAATCCTCCAGAATCGTGTGTGCACTTTAATACAAACTGCTGTGGGAGATTTTCAAAATCAATCTCGTCAAAACTGTCCCAACATCCATATGTAGGAACAACATATCTTCTTCCTATTTTCTCTTGAACGAACGACTTAACTTCAAATTTATCTGCTAAATTTGTATAAACTGGATTACGGTCATATAATTTTAACCACTGTATTTTTTGATTAAAGGTTTTGGGATCATCAAGATTTAATTTCTTTCCAAAGTGAAGATAATACATAACTTCTAAATAAGTTTTGTCAGATAGTCTACCTCCTACTTTACTCAAAACAGCTATTATTATTTTCTTTGGATTTTTTACATATTTTAATATATTCATTTTGCTTTTTTCCTTCCTTTTTTAATTTTCTTTACTGCTCTGCTTTCCTCAAACGGTGCTGTGAGAAAGTATCTAAAATAATATGTCCAAAAATCCAAATGAAATAATGCTTTCCAAAAATATGTGGAATAAAGACCTCTAAAATCACGATGATATACAATACCTTTAATTGACATAACTAACCACATATAGTAGCATTCTTTTTTAAACTTTTTAGGCTCATAAATCAACAATTCATTATTAATCCTTAGAAGAGTACTTATATGCTTATCATATTCTTTAATACTAGTACAATACTCTCCGCTTATAATACTATAGTGAAGTAATTGTATTTCATCTGTTATAGAACCGCCTAATAATGGCTGTAAAAGTTTTTTCTGAACAATCATGGCACATTTCTTTTGTTCATCACTTCCAGCTATTGAAGCCTGATTTTCATGAATGCGATATTGTAATACAACTTCATTTAGAACTGCAATTTTTCCCACTGACATACAATCTGTCCATAGCATATAATCCTGAGCTTTTTTTATGCATTCATCATATTGAATTCTGTGATGCATAAGTAGACTCTTATTTATCATCGCTGTAGGATGTACCAACGCACAAGCAAAAAAGAGCATTCTCATCTTTAATACTTCAAAATGATCTACTCTGGACATGAAAATTTTGTTACTTCCAAGAATCTGAGCATAGCCGCCAAGTACTATTACTTCAGGATTCTTTTCTAAAAACAATATTTGTTTTTCAAACCGATTCAATTCGCTAATATCATCGGAGTCCATCCGCGCTAAATATTTCCCATTTGCTAATTGAATGGCTTTATTTAATGATTTAGTAAGTCCTAAATTAAATTCATTGTGAATTAGTCGAATTCTAGAATCATCGTAACTAAGTATTGTTTTAATATTCTCTTCTGTTGTACAATCATCAATTATGATAAATTCAAAATTTTCATAAGTTTGATTAAGTATACTTTCGATCGACTCTCTTAAAAAATTGTTGTCTGTTTTATAAACAGACATTAGCACTGATATTAAAGGAGTGGATTTCATTTCCATTTTTCATAGTTCCTTCCATTAGTAGTATAAAATCTTTTTATACTACTAAATTGTCTTTAATTTATACGATTTATTTGAAAGAAAAATATATAAAAAAACAATAATAGAAAACGACTGTGGAAATAGTAGTTCATATTGCCATTCACTAAAGAAAACCGTATAAAGCATATATATCGACAAACAATTCCAAAACATATTCTTTTTGGAATTAGCGTAAACATAATTAACAATAAAAGCATAAATACAAGGACCTAAAACAATTCCTAGTACTCCAAAATCTTTCATAAATGGATATAATGCTGTTGATATAGCATTCCCCTTTATAGATGGTGATAAGTTTATATACTGATTTACATATGTTGTAATGATATTATCCGCTCCAGCATAGTCATGACCAAAAAGCATTGAATATCCAATTTCAATTGGTGTTGTAATGAATCCGAATGTTGCCTTACCATAAAGGAAGCTTCCGTTTAAAGCGAAATTTTCTGGATTTTCAATAATATAACTAAAATAAACTATCGGTCCTGTAAAATAATAAACTGCATTCTGTAAAGCACTTGTATCTTTAGATAAACTTCTTTGAGAACTTATAAATATCATAGCAGCGATACCTAAAACTATTAATATTTTTATAAATATATTACTCTCTTTAATCCTTTTTAAGACTTCCTTCAAACGTTTAGAATTAATTAAAAATGCAAGAACATAAAAGAGTAGACACTTAAATAGAGCGTTCCTCCCAGCTGTAACTAGAACTGCCATTAATATTCCAGACATTGAAATAATAATTAATGTAATGTTAGACTTCTTTTTAGCAACTAAATATGCTGAAATTATAGTGGTAACATAAAATACAGGGAAAACTAACCATTGACAAACCAATGCTTGTTTTGTGTTAAAAATCACATGAATTGTATTTGCATTTAAATAATAAAACCTTACTAGCTGCCACTCACCAGCAAAAAGTAAAGGTATTGTTTTGACTAAAATAGGAATCAACCAAATTATTGATACAAAATTTATAACTATTAGTGGTACATATTTTATTTTCCCTTTATCTATATCATGCTTTTTCTTAATTAATTCAATCTCTTTACACCTTAAGTACGTAATAAAGGAAATAACGCTAAAAAATAATGTACTAATCAATATATAGAGTATAGCTTTAGTCGATGGTACATATATTCCCCACAAACCTAGGCAAGACAAAAAAGTAAACCAAAGCCAAATTGAACTAAATAGAGAAACAGGATTTACCAAAGCTTTATATATTTTCAAAGAGAGCATAATTAATACTATATTTACTATTAAAATAAGAATTGAAAATAAGAAAATTTACATAACCTCCCTGTTTAATATATAATTTATAAAATTGAAATTTTTTCACAACAGATCGTACATTATAGATTTAGAACTATCTCTGTTAATTTATTGCTCTCTTTTTTATGAGTTTGAATTTCAATTGGATTGATTTTCTCATATTTCTGAACTGTCATAATCTGAATCATATGATCTCCTAAGGCCTTATAATCCAGATATTCAAAAAACAATGCATTATTATAATTATCTAATATTTCTCTAGCAAACGGGGAATCACTGGCCACAATAAAACTCCCACTTAATCTTGCTTCCAATAATGGTAGGCCAAAGGACTCTATAAATGATGGAAATAGTAATACTGACTGTTGATAGTTTTTAAATACTTTTTCTCTTGGGATACTGCCATCAAATCCGATTTTAAGATTATGTTCCATGACATATTTGTACATCATTTCTGTATGCTTATTCTCATCTGGACGAATTGTGAATGTTACCTTATAATCGGTAACTCCCTTTTCCTGTATATATTTGCATGCCTTCAATACAGTAAGATGATTCTTATATGTATAAGAAGCTGCAGGATAGAAAAAATTAATTCTATTTTCCTTATCATCACTAAATTTGCCTATATTATTTGTACTTATATCTGGTGGCAACAAAATTATCTTGTCATCTTTAACCTTCGCTTTTTCAATTAAAGCATCCTTCATCCACTGTGTCTGTACAATTGTTTTATCAACTTTTCTAAGAGAAGCAAAAATCATTTTTTTAAGTACATTTTGGTGTAACCATAGTATCTTACCATCACGCCTCAAGTTAAACTTGTGATCGGTAAGTACAGATGGTAAATGTAAATACACACATTGTGGCTTTTTATAAAAAGAGATACCTTTGTTTTGGAGAGAAAAAACTTTATCTGGTTTATATCTCTTTAAAATTTTCCTAGTGACAACATAATCAAAATATAATCTATGAAACCAACTTTTTTTTACCCATGGATAACGTAAAGTAATAATATTTTCTTGCTCCTTATATTCAGGCTTACTAACTGCAAAAATCCATTTAATACTTTTATCTTCATACTCACTAATCTGCTTATACAAATCATTTAAAATTTCTAATGCGCCTGACTCACTAGCATGTACATCATAAATCAATATTTTCATTCTACTTCCTCCATGTTTGGATGCTTCCAGAGTTGTGAAAAGAATTTAAAGAAGTAAGTGGGGAATTTTACTAACACTAGATATCAAGTAGACTTAATTTCCTCAATATACTTTTGTATTGAAACATCCTTTGTAAGATTTCTCTCTAAATAAGAACGGCCACGTCTACCCATTTCATTTAATTTGGAAGTTCCTTTATCCTTCAGTACTCTATCAATTATAGTTTCTATTTCTTTGTAGTTACCCGGATCAGCGATATATCCGCATTGGGTTTCTTCAATAATTAACCTTGCTTCTGCGCCGGGCTCTAATACCGCAAGTACTGGTCGCTGAGCACCACAAATCCCATACAATTTAGAAGGGACTGAAACACCCTTAATTCCCTTTGCAGACACACACCAATGGACATCACCTGCATTCAGGCTATAAACTAAATCTGCCTTATCTTGATATGGAATAAACTTTACATTATCGAGATTATTTTTCTGTTTATAGTTTACTAGTTTATCTAAAATAGACCCCTCTCCCACAAATGCGAAAACTATATCGTCCCTATCTTTAAATCTCTTAATTACATGCATCAAGTTCTCAAGATCATAATAGAGTCCTATGTTACCCGAATACATGATGACAAACTTATTTTCCAAACCGTATTTTTTTTTGAAAGACACTACTTTCTCATTGTCGGGTGATAGTGGGTAAATCTCATTCTCATCAATCCAGTTATTAATGAAAGCATGATTCGGCACTTTTTTACTCTTAAATCTACCTTTAAGAGTTTCCACCATATCGCGCCCAACAACAATTACCTTATCAGCACATTTACAGCTATATTTGTCAAAAAACATCATTGCATTAAGAACAATCTTATTCTTACTATAACCAACTGCCATGGTCTGTTCTGGATTAAAATCTTGAATATTGTATATATATTTAGCGCCCTTCATCCATTTGCCCCAAACGCCTAGTAACCCCCCAAGGATAGGCGGTTGAGAAATTGAATATACATAATCCATATTTCCGACCTTAGTTGTAGCAATCATAGCACCAAAGAAGTATGCTAGTATATTTTTGATTCTGCTAATCTTGTTATTTTTGGAAAATTCTGGCACACGAATTCGGATAATCTTTACACCATTGATCTCTTCCTTGTAAAACATCTTTGTTCGATACTCACCTGCGACCTTTCCAGTATAGGAAGGAACAACACAAATTATTGTTATATCAAATGCATCTAGCATCCCCTCAGCAAGTTCTTTCAGAATCTGACCAGTTGAAGCTACATCAGGGGTATAGTAATGCGCATATATTAATAGCTTTTTCTTTGCTTTATTCAACTTTTTTATCATGTAATATCTCTTCCCTATCCATATCCTCGTTAGATTTACAATCCAATGCTTCCTTACAAAATAAAAAAGGAAACAAAATTTTGTTTCCTTTTGAAGCATCAATCAAACATTTTCTTAATTCGATCTTCTTTTTCAACTTTTTTCATATCATGTGTAACCATAATCTCTACTAACTGTTCAAATGAAGTTTTAGTAGGGTTCCAACCTAACAATGTTCTAGCTTTTGTAGGATCACCTAACAATTGTTCAACCTCTGCTGGACGGAAGAATTTTGGATCAACTTCTACTATTACATTTCCAGTTGCTTTGTTAATTCCTTTTTCATTAATTCCTTCACCTTGCCATTCAACTTCGATTCCTGCATGTTTAAATGCTAATGTCGCAAATTCACGTACCGTGTGCATTTCACCAGTTGCGATAACAAAATCTTCAGGTTTGTCATGTTGAAGAATTAACCACATACATTCCACATAGTCTTTTGCATAACCCCAATCTCGTAAAGAATCTAAGTTTCCAAGCATTAATTTATCTTGTTTCCCTTGAGCAATACGCGCCGCAGCAAGTGAAATTTTGCGAGTTACGAAAGTTTCACCGCGACGTTCTGATTCATGGTTAAATAAAATTCCGTTAACTGCAAACATATTGTAAGATTCACGATAGTTCTTAGTAATCCAGAAACCATAAATTTTAGCTACTCCATAAGGAGAACGTGGATAAAACGGTGTTGTTTCCTTTTGAGGAACTTCCTGTACTTTCCCGTATAATTCAGAAGTAGAAGCTTGGTAGATTCTAGTAGTCTCAGTTAAACCTAACATACGAACGGCTTCCAAAATACGTAATGTTCCAACTGCGTCAACGTCTGCAGTGTACTCTGGTACATCAAAAGAAACACGGACATGTGATTGTGCAGCTAAATTATAAATTTCATCAGGACGAATTTCGCTAATTAAACGAATAACATTTGAAGTATCTGTTACGTCTCCATAATGTAAGTTAAAGTTTTCGTGAGCCATAAACGCATAGTTCTCATCATTAAATAAATCTTCTAAACGCTCTTGGTTATAAGACGAACTACGACGAATAATACCATGTACCTCGTATCCTTTTTCTAATAAAAATTCTGCTAAATAAGACCCATCTTGTCCTGTTACGCCTGTAATTAACGCTTTTTTCTTCATTGTCATTTCTTTGTTCTCCTTGTACATTTACTTCGCTAATTGAAATTGTGCTAAAAATGCTTTGTATGCTTTCACTAATCCTTCATCTAAAGAGGTTTTTGCCGTCCAACCTAAAGAATTAATTTTTGTTGTATCTACTAATTTACGTGGTGTGCCATCCGGTTTTGTTGTATCAAATACAATTTCTCCTTCAAAGCCAACTACATTTTTGATTTTCACTGCTAAATCTCCAATGGATATATCTTTCCCTACCCCAACGTTTACAATTTCATTTCCTTCATAATTATTCATTAAGAAAATACAAGCATCTGCTAAATCATCTGAGAATAAGAATTCACGTAATGGCGTTCCTGTTCCCCAAACAGTTACACTTGGATCATTATTTTCTTTCGCTTCGTGGAATTTGCGTAATAATGCCGGTAGTACGTGTGAAGTATGTAAATCAAAGTTATCATTAGGTCCGTACATATTTGTTGGCATTGCAGAAATATACTTTGTCCCATATTGACGATTATATGATTCACACATTTTAATCCCTGCAATTTTTGCAACTGCATAGGCGTCATTTGTCGGTTCTAACTCCCCAGTTAATAAGTACTCTTCCTTCAATGGCTGAGGTGCCATTTTTGGATATATACATGTACTTCCTAAGAATAATAGTTTTTTAACATCGTTTTTAAATGAGGCATCTATTACGCTAGTTTGTATTAAAATATTGTCACGAATAAAATCGGCTGGATATTCATTGTTTGCAACAATCCCTCCAACTTTAGCTGCCGCTAGAAAAACATATTCTATTTTTTCCTCAGCAAAAAATTCTTCAACCGCTTTAAAGTCACGTAAATCTAGTTCTCTACTAGTACGATAAACTAAATTAGTATAGCCTTCTTCTTGTAATTTACGTAAAATTGCTGAACCTACCAAACCACGATGGCCAGCGACATATATTTTTGAATCCTTTTTCACTTTTCTTCTCTCCTCATTAAAACGCGTCGTTTGAACCAAATAACACTCTAATCGTTTTTAAGATAATCTTAATGTCATAAATAATTGAACGATTATTTATGTATGTTAGATCTAGTTGTACCATTTCATCAAAACCTACGCTATTACGGGCACTTGCTTGCCATAGTCCAGTACAACCAGGTGTAACTAGTAATCTCTGTTTATCATAATCTGTATATTCATCAACTTCTCGAGGAAGTGGTGGTCTTGGACCAACAAGTGACATATCACCTAATAAAACATTTATGAATTGTGGTAACTCGTCAATTGATGTTTTTCGAATAAACTTTCCTATCCTAGTAATCCTAGGATCATCCTTCATTTTAAACATCGCGCCAGAAACTTCATTATATTTTAGCAGTTCTTTCAATCGTTCTTCTGCATCCGTCACCATGGAACGAAACTTGTACATTTTAAATTCTTTTCCATTTTTACCGACTCGAGTTTGATAAAAGAAAACCGGGCCTTTTGGATCTTCTAACTTAATAAAAATTGCTACTAAAATAAAAACTGGTAATAATAATAGAAGACCAAAAATTGCTCCGACTAAATCCATTAATCGCTTTGTTAACGAATAGATTCTTCTTTTTTCAACTGTTTCTTTCGATAAGAGTGGTTGAGAAGCATATTCTGATTGTTCCAATCTCATTGCTTTCAATATGATCATCCATCCTTATTTAATATTTACTGTTAACATTTCATGTAAATACTTCAATAAATCATCTCTTAAATCTTCATGTTTTAATGCAAACTCAATAGTCGTTTTAATAAACCCTAATTTCTCACCTACATCATGACGTTTCCCTTCAAAGTCATATGCAAATACACGTTGAATTGAATTTAATTTTTGAATTGCATCAGTTAACTGAATTTCGCCACCTGCACCAATCGTTTGTTCTTCTAAGTACATAAAGATTTCCGGTGTAAAGATATAACGGCCCATGATCGCTAAGTTAGAAGGTGCTGTACCAGGTGCTGGTTTCTCAACAAAGTTTTTTACTTCATATCTTCTAGCTTCCTGCATACTTGGTTCTACAATGCCATATCGATGCGTTTCTTCTTTTGGAACAGTTTGTACCCCAATTACAGATGAGTATGTATTGTTGTATTGTTCAATTAACTGTTTTAAGCCTGGTGTTTCCGCTTCAACAATGTCATCTCCAAGTAATACGGCAAATGGTTCGTTACCTATAAAATTACGTGCACACCAAACAGCATGACCTAATCCTTTTGGTTCTTTTTGACGAATATAATGAATGTCAATATTAGATGGTGCTTTAACTTGTTCTAATAACGCATATTTTTCTTTTTCTAATAGATTTTGTTCTAGCTCATATGAATAATCAAAATGATCTTCAATTGCGCGTTTTCCTTTACCTGTTACAATAATGATATCTTCAATTCCTGATTCAATTGCTTCTTCAACAATGTATTGAATTGTTGGTTTGTCTACTATTGGTAGCATTTCTTTCGGCATTGCTTTTGTTGCAGGTAAGAAGCGTGTTCCTAAACCCGCAGCTGGTATTATTGCTTTTCTTACTTTCTTCATTTTCTAAGTCCCTCCATTGCTTACTTTCCCCAAATTAATAAAGTTTCCACTTCTATATTCATATGAATAAATACACAAGAAGAAACTCTATCTTCTTTTAAATTAAATATAATTTAGGGCATCTAACCCTTCCTCACACTATACCTCTGACGACTTGCGTCTAAGCAGACAAATTCAAATTTGAAACTCCTTTTCTCGAATACATATAGCCTGTTTAGTTTGAGTGATCTCATGAGGTCTATTTGTATTAAGATAAATGGAAAACCAATCAATTTTATCATCTACCACAATATAGCCGAGTACCTCCATTGATATTGGTAAGGAGATATCACCTATCATTTATTAAATTCCTAGTAAACGACTAAAAATATTTTGTTTTAATTTAAGAGGTTCTTCTGGATAAAGAACGTCACCATTCAAAATTGATTGAGTATTTTCTCTCAATTGGAACTCAGTTTCTATCCCAAATTTATCTCGAATGATCTCATACGCTTCAATTAACTCAAAATTCCGATTTTTCGTGTTGTGTGCATCTGATGCTATAACATGTACCCAATTTGCCTCAATACATTTAAAAGCAAACTTTTGAATTTTTTTACCGAAATTACCTGTTATTGAAGAAGCAGTTAGTTGAGTTAATATACCCTTTTGAACAAATTCAAAAAGAATATCTGGTTCGTTTATAAGAACTTTGTTTCGTTCAGGATGTACAAGAATCGGTATAATCCGATTTGCTTGCATCTCGTAAAATAACCTATTTGTAAATTGTGGTATATGGGATGAAGGAAGCTCGCATAGTAAATAGCGTCTTCCTTCATTAACTGAAACAATTCGATTAAGCTCAAAGTCTTGAATCAATTCCCCATATAGCCTTACCTCTTGCCCAGGTAAAATCGTTAATGGTATTGCTTTTTCTTTTAATACTTTATTTAGCTGTTCTACTTTTTCTAATATCACTTTTCTGTCTGTATTGTAGCGTCCATTCTGATGATGAGGTGATGCAACAATTGTATGAATCCCATTGTCCACGGCAGCTCGAGCCATATTAATACTATCTTCCATTGTTATTGGACCGTCATCTAGGCCAGGCAAAATATGACAGTGAAGATCAATCATTTTTCGCTACCATAATAATCGTAATAACCGTCTTTATCCTGTTCCGCTCGATTTAATACCACACCTAGGATATTTGCGTTTACTAGTGTTAATAACTCTTTTGCTTTTTTAATTTTTTCTTTTGCCGTGTATCCTCTACGAACAACTAAAATCGTTCCATCGCAAACTTGTGAAATGATTTGAGCATCTGTAACTGCTAACAATGGAGGAGCATCAAAAAGAATCACATCATATTGTTCATACATTTGTGCAATCAAGTTCTTCATCTTTCCTGAAGATAATAGTTCAGATGGATTTGGCGGTATTGGTCCTGAAGTTAGAATTGATAGATTGCTAATATCAGTTTTTTGTATGACTTCCTTTAAGGACTTATCATGCGCAATAGCAGTTGTTAATCCTTTAAAATTCTCTAACTTAAAATCAGAATGCAATTGAGGTTTACGTAAGTCTGCATCTACTAAAAGGACTTTCTTTTCTTGCTGAGCATATGTAACAGCAAGATTTGCAATTGTCGTAGTTTTACCTTCAGATGGTTCAGAAGATGTCACTAAAATTGATTTTATTTTTTTATCGATTGAAGAAAATTGAATGTTTGTACGAACTGTTCGATATTGCTCTGCAAATGGTGATTTAGGGTTTGTTAAAGTAATAAGAAATCTTTTTAATTTTTCTTTAGTCGCTTTTTTAACCATTCTACGCACCCTTTCCCAATTTTAAATTTATTTTAGGAGTAATTTTCCCCTTTGATACTTCGGTAATAACACCTAAAATCGGTAACTCCAATAATTCTTCAAGCTGTTTTTCAGTTTTTACTGTGTTATCTAAATACTCAAGTAAGAAGGCAATACCAACGGAAATCATTAATCCAACAACAAATCCAATTGCAATATTTAATTTTGGATTCGGTTTAATCGGGCTTGGATCTTCACTTAATTCTGCTTTCGTTAGCACAGTTACGTTATTTATACTCATAATTGATTTAATTTTCTTCTGGAAAACATCCGCAATCGTATTCGTAATATCTCGTGCTTGTTCGGGATTTGGATCTTGTACTGTAACAGTAAATACCTGTGAGTCTTTTTCACTTGCAACTGTAATATTTTTAGTCAATTCTGCAACTGTATAATCTAAATTTAATTGATTAATAACTTCGTCTAAAATAGCTGGACTCTTAATAACGACATTATATGTATTGATCAATTGAACATTTGTTTGTACTTGGTTATTCTGATAAATCGAAGAATCTTTTGTTTCTTTTTGATTAACTAATAATTGTGTTGAAGATTGATAAATCGGGGTTAGAAATAAATAACTAATAACTCCTGTAACCACTGTGGCTACAACTGTAATACTAATTATCATGATTAGACGTTTCTTAATAACGCCGAATAATTCCTGTAAACTAATCGTCTCTTCCATCGCTTCCTCCTTAAATTCTATACCTTTATTATTCTATTAAAATATACCTTCAGATTCAACAGTACCTAGTATAACAATTACTTAACTAAAAGTTAAGCAAAAATTAATCTACAAATAGGGAACTTTGGTTAAATTTCCCATAAAACAAGGTATTTTGTCGGATTATATACCCATTTTATGGAAGCCCTTACAAACCTGTCTAGTTATGTTACATTCATTAATAAAAATTGTAATATTAGATATTATTCTAAAATAATATTTTCGTTGTAAATTGAATAATAATCAATGAAATGATAAAAATAATTTTTTCCTTATTTAGTAAAAATCACTAGCACATTTTGATTATTCTGTTATATAATAAAATATAAATAAATACACTGTATTAATACAGAACGAAAGCAAATTAATCATTAATTTAAATCAAAGGGAGTGTTGTTAATGATGAGTAGAGAAGAGCGTAAAAACATGGTTCACTTTTTGGAATTAACAAAAGGATTTTCAACTGAAGACTTAGTTTTCATGACGGATGCTGATTTAGAGCACCTTTACGACACGGCGTATACGTATATGTTACATCACGCTGAGTAAGATCTTACAACTTTGGATTACTGCACTTATAAAATAAAAAGCTAGGTGAACATCCTAATTTGGATTCACCTAGCTTTTTCATTTACCAATGTTTCTTACGTCAATACTGTATCGAATTACTTATTTTTCATCTTTTTCTCGAATTTACAAAAGACATCAAAAGTCCTACTTTTCTGACTATATTTCTTAATTTGAGTCTAAAACATTTTAAAAGAGTATTTTATATGTATCTTTTTGTTATATCGAAATTTTATTTTTTTCCAATTTATGGTAAAAGAACAGACTGTCCATTTTTGTTGTTTTAGTAATTAAATTGTATACAATTTGTACGTTTTTTCTTAGTCATTTTGTCTAATAGGGTGTGTACAAAAAAAATTTTTTATTTATGTAAATAAAAAAATTTGTCTATTTTATTATTAAAAACAATAAAAGTGCATTTCTTTATCCAAACCTCTGCCTTATAAAAATAAAAAAGCTAAATGGCATCCTTTATAAGAATCCATCTAACTTTTTAATTCCACTCATGTTCAATAGGCAAGTGTTTCGAACCGATACCCTTTTCCCTTAATCGTTTTAATATATTTAGGATAATTCGGAAGTTCCTCAATTTTATGTCGCAAACTATGAATATATATATCGATTAATCTTCTATTTTTATAAACAGAAATCACTTCCATTAATTCTTCTCTCGTTACAATAAAGCCGGCTTTTTTTATTAAAAAAAGTAAAATTGCGTATTCCCTACCATTTAATTCGATCCTCATTTTGTTTTTATAAACCTCTTCTCGATTTAAATAGAAGGAGATTTCTCCAAAATATAAAACTTTTTCTCGGTCTTCTTCTATTTTATCAGTGCCTGCCCTCCTCATTACTGCTTTTATTCTTGCGGATAAGTCTCTAGGATGAATCGGATATTTAACATATTGATCCGCTCCTGCTTCAATACATATTGCTGCTTCGTATGAATCATAAGTTTCAACTAATAATATGATCGGTATTTCAGATATCCGTCTTATTCTCATGATTAATGGAATAAACTCGTCCAAAACTTGGCTTTTCATTAATATGATGCAACCTTTTAAGAAACCAAGATGTATTTCTTCATTAAACTCTCCATATCGATATGTGCTGATTTTAATTAATCCGAATTGTTTACTTTGTTGAAGCACATGTTCAATCTCGTTTTGATCTTGGATGATGACAATTTGCTCCACCGTATATCTCTCCCATTTTTTACTGTTTATACGGTCATTTTAATTGGTTATTAACAAAAAAGGGGGACTTTCACTATACCTTTACAAATTCTTTACGTAGCGTTAAAAGCAAGTTAATCTTTGTGGGATATTGTAAGATATGTAGCAAAAACAACGAGGGGGGAACTGTAGATGCAACTAAAGAAAACACTTTTATTAGGCATCGCAATCACAGCTATGTTATCTTTAGCAGCTTGTGGAATTGCCTATCATCCTAAGTCAAGTACAGATGAAAAGCAATTAACTGGTAGTGTACTAATTGACGGTTCATCTACCGTTTTCCCGATTATGCAATCAATAACGAAGCAATATAGATCTGCTCAACCTGAGGTAACGATTTCATTAGGTAATAGTGGTACAAATGATGGTTTTAAAAAATTCACAAATGGTATAACAGATATAAACGACGCATCTCGTCCAATAACAAATAAAGAAGATACAATCGCTAAACAAAATAACATCGATTATATTCAATTAAAATTAGCCTACGACGGTCTATCAGTCGTAGTAAATAAAGACAATGATTTTGTTAATCAATTAACAGTTGAACAATTAAAAAAGTTGTGGTCAGTAAAAAGCAATATAAAAACTTGGAACGAATTAAACTCGGCTTGGCCAAAAGAAGAAATTAAATTTTTCAGCCCTGGTAATGAGTCAGCAACTTACGAATACTTTAATAAAACAATCTTAAATCAAACTGGCGAACGGAAAGATGCTCAAACGTCTGAAGATGACAAAAAACTTGCCGCTGATGTTGCTAGTGAAAAAGGTGCAATTGGGTACTTTGGTCATGCTTACTATGAAGAAAACAAAGACAAATTAAAAATCGTACCAATCGTTAATCCAAAAACAGGTAAAGCTGTTTTACCGACTGAAGAGACGATTAAAAATGGGACATATCCACTTTCACGTGAACTCTACACATATGTAAATAGTAACTCACTTAAACGCCCTGTTGTTTTGGACTACTTGAAATTTGCTAATGAAAATGCTCCAATTTTAGCTGAGCAAGTTGGCTATATACCGTTAGAAGATGATCAATACGAAATCAATATTAATAAAATAGAAGAAGCTAAACACAAATAACCTAACTCCCCCCCAATTTAATTATAAAAAAGCTACGATTCGAGTTTGAATCGTAGCTTTTTGTTTAATGTAATTTTAAAGATCAATTATCGTTTTCTTATTTACGATTCTATCTTTCAACTCTTCACAAAGTTCAATAACCCTTTGCGTTTTCTCTTCATATTTCATATTCAATACATGATAAAGCGTAATATCACGACATTTTAAAAATGAAGGAATTCGGCTATACCATTCTTCATCTAATACATATTCGGTTTCATAACCTTTTCGAAAGATTTCTAGCTGTCTTTTTGCGAAATTAGATTTTTCTTCGAATGATGCCTTACTACCCCAAGCAGTATAATATAGGACAATTGCGATATCTGAAATGAAATAATTATATTGCAGATCATCGAAATCAAAAGCCGTTATTTCACCTTTATCATTTACGAAGAAATTATGGAGATGCAAATCACTATGAATTAATCCATATGAATCTTTCTTTCTGCCATAACTTTGGATTTCTTCTATTAATTCCTTCGTAAAAATGCCAAGTTCTTCATCAGCTAACATTTCATTTAAATAAGCTTCTTCGTACCAATGTTCACGATGATTTGTTACAGGATAATCCACTGTTAACGCATGAAGCTTTCCGATTGTTTTTCCCCATGTGTACATTAGATCATCATTCCACACAGCAGGATTTGTACGATCAACTAATTGACCATCTGCCCATTCAAACATTGATGCGTAAAAACTTGTGCCATCACTGGCATTTTGGACTTCTACTAAATTTCCGTTAAAAGAAGTTAAAGAACCTGCTGCATTTGCTCCATTTTCTCTAGCATATTTTAAAAACTCTAGCTCTGCCTCAATTTCTTCTTTTGAGCGATGAGATGAGTGCGTTAATCGTAAAATGCGATCTGTTCCATCAGCTAGCTTACCTTTAAATAGATAGTTCTCGAACTCTCCGACTGGTTTTTCTTCTACTGTAATACCAAATTGTGATGCTGCATTCGTTAAAATCTCTTTAGTAAAAACTCTTTCAACTGCTTGTTCCATTTTTTAATCCCCCGAAACATAGAATAAATATCTAATTACTTATTCCTCAGTTTCCAAAGATTTCCTGCAACTTTTTTACTAAATAATTACTAATCATTCATATTTCGATATTCATTTGGGGTCATCCCAACGATTTTCTTAAACACTTTTCGAAAGTATTTATCATCCTGATAGCCAATTTTCCCTGCTATTTCATAAATTTTTAAATTAGGGAACTTCAATAATTCCTTCGCTTTTTCGATCCGAATTGAAACAATATAATCCGATATATTCACACCATAAATTTGTTTAAACTTACGGGATATATATTCGCGGCTTAAATAAAATTTCTCTGAAAACTCCTGAAGTGAAATCTCTTCAGCATAGTTCAGTTGAATATAATTTGCGATTGCTTCAATACTATTTAGTTCTTGATTCGTTTGATTCTTTTCTTGAATAATCGACTGAACTCTTTCCCTTTGAGTCGCTACATAATCACCAATTTCAAAATGCCCTTTCGCATTCCAGAACAATTCGAGATTTACTTCCTGAACGGTTTGCAGCGATAGTTTATTAATCCAATGATTAAGGAAGATTAAAAACTCCTGATGCAATGAAAGTAACTGAGCAAAAGGTAGATAATTCTTCTGTGCGATTCGTTTACTAAAAAGTTGAATGACTTCATCGTAAATATAAATATCCTGCTTCTCAACCATTTGTTCAAATAAGTTTATGATTTCTACTAGATTAATCGGATTATACTCTTTTATATCTTTATAAGAATAAACTGGTACATCTCGCTTTTCTAAAATATTTACATGCTGTAGAACATTTACAACTTCCTCATACCCGGACTGAATCGAATCAATTGTTAACTTTCTACTGATTGCAAAATGAAACGGAAAAGGCACAACTGTCGATAAAATTTTAGCAATATGTTGGATACTGTCAGTTACTTGCTCGCCCCAATATAGTAAACAAATCTCCTTTGTACCTTGTAAATTACGAAATGCAATTCCTCCATTTTGGTTTTGTAGAACTTCATTTACAATATTCAATAAGGCAAAAAAGCATAAATCCTCTGGCCAAATATCTTTGAATGTCTCTAGATTTCGTAATTTTAGTAAAGAAACATGCAAAGTTTGCCCTTCTTCATAACCTAATTGGTTTAACATGTTCTGATTATATTCTTTACCGTAAATTGCATTTGTTAATTGTTTGTCTCTGTAAACAGGTAAAACTTCCTGCAGTAAACGAAAATCATTTAACGCATCAATTCTCTCTTTTTCTTTTTCATTCCAATCTGATACTACTTTTACTAAAGTTTCATTCAATATATCCGGATCAATTGGTTTCAATAAATAATCAGACGCACCGAACTGAATGGCTTCTCTCATATAATGATAATCATCATATCCCGTTACAACGATTACTTTACAATTAATGTTTTCTGAATGAAGCCACTTTAATAATCCTCTACCGTCTAGTTCTGGCATCATTAAATCAGTAAATATGATTGTCGGTCTTTCCTTTATAATGATGTCTTGAGCGATCGCTCCATTTTCTGCTTCTAATATTTCAGTAACACCAATTGCATCCCAATCTGCAAGAAGTTTTACACCTTCACGTACATGCTTTTCGTCATCTATTAGTAGAACCTTCATGATTAACTTCTCCTCTTGTCATTTCAATCGGTATGATTATCGTTACAACAAAGTTTTCATGCTTCACACTTTCTATTTTTACTTCTGCTTTTTTACCATAATAGAAATGAATGCGATCAGAAATATTTTTTAAACCGATACTCTCGTGAGTATTTAATCCACCTTCTGATAGCGATGAATTGATGATTTCTAATTCTTCTTCTGATGCACCTTCACCATTATCAGCAATGACTATTTTTAAACGATCATCTTGTTGTCTATGAATCGAAATATTTAATTCACCAAGCTTTTGTTGCTTTTCAAAGCCATGTTTAAAGAAATTTTCGACGATTGGCTGTAAAATCATTTTTGGCATTTTTACTTTGTTTAACCCTTCATCCACTTCCAGGTTATAGACAAATTTGCCATCATAACGTTCGTTTTGAAGCGATAAATAATCTTTTATATGGTTTAATTCATCTTTAAGCGTTACAAAATCTTCATTATTTCTCATGCTATATCTCATGATTTTTGAGAGTGACATAATTAATCGATACACTTTGATTCCGTCATTTTTTAGTGAAAGAGTTCCAATTGACTGCAATGCATTGTATAAAAAATGCGGATTAATTTGAGACTGAAGTACTTTTAGTTGATTCGTTTTATTTTCTATTTGAAGTTTGTATTCTTTTATATATAAATCATTTAACGTATCCACCATTGAAGTAAAATGTTTACCTAACTGACCAAACTCATCATTTCCTAACGTATCGAAAGAAACAGCAAGTTCTCCCTGCTCAATCCGTTGCATATCTCGAATTAAGATTCGTATTGGTCGTGTAAATCTGAAGGATACAATAATGGTTAAAATGATGACTAATAAGACTGAAATCGCCCCGAGTGTAACCGTAATTTTCAATAATTGATTCGAATTATGATAGAGATTCTTATAAGGAATACTTTTAATGATTGTCCACTGTTGATGATTACTTTTTATTTTGTCATACACATAGACCCCACTAAAATCTTTGCCCCTCCATTCAAAACTAGTTTCGCCTGATCGATCTGAGCTAATTTTTTTATACCATTTTGTTTCTAGCTTTTTACCAATCAGCTTTTTTTCTGATGAATAAAGAACAACATTCCCATCGCCAACAACGAAAAGATGTTCCTCTCCCTTTTTATAAATACGATCAAAAATCTCATTAATTCTACTTAATTCAATATCAATTGATAAAAAGCCTAGCCATTGGTCAGATGTCACATTATTTAAAAAATAATGAAGAGATACGACCTGCTTAACTGGCTCAATTCGAAAATCAGATAAATTATTATAATTTTGAATCGGATGAGTCGGTTGAATATAATACGAGTCCCTCGAAAAACTTAAATTTCTATATGTGGGAATTTGGTTGAAATTATACAACTTCCCTCGACTACTCACTTTTGCATTGTAGACGGTGTAATCATCCTTACCCTTCGTTAAATATAAATGCAGCTGCTCAATTTCTCTTCTAGAAAAATAAAGTCCTAATAAACTACGTTGTATTTCAGCAGAATTTTGTTCGATGTAAGCTGTCGCACCATTTTCTAACACCGACAAAAACGGTCTATTACTATAAATGGACAATGGAATACCGTAAATTTCATTAAAATAATTCAATAAATCATTTCCACTACGCTTCAATAAATCATAATTCGTATTGACAAATTCCTTCGTAACCGTGTTTTTCGTATAAAAATAACTTGCTATAATCGACAATCCAAATGGAATAATGGTTGCGATTAACAATAAGGTAATCAGCTTACTTCTAATACTGTTTTTCATGATAACATCCTTTGCGGAAACGTTTGCATTTTCTACTATCTAGTTTATCAGAAAGTTTAAATTTTAAATATAGGAAACTGAGGGTTAATTCTTATTATGAATACTTGCTAGAGAGTAAACTTTCAAATTAATCATAAAAAAACCCACAGGGAATTAATTCCTTGTGGGTTGCCTTAATCTATAGGGTATTTCAAGGAAGCCTAAAATCAAGAAATTATTTCTTTAATTTCATCCAAGTATCTTCAAGAGATTTTAACATTTCGTCAGCAGATTTTTGCTTTCCAACGTAAGCTTGCATTGATGCACCAAACTCATTTGT
The DNA here is from genome assembly GCF_002564465.1 of Bacillus sp. AFS088145. GTDB lineage: Bacteria > Bacillota > Bacilli > Bacillales > Bacillaceae_G > Gottfriedia. The sequence goes on from NZ_NUUX01000015.1 coordinate 246,731, forward strand.
AGCTCCATCTGGGTATTTGAACCAGTTCCAAGATAATGTTTTACCTTCAGCAGAGTATTTTTGTAAGTCGTCTGCGATTGGTCCTAAGTTTTTACCTTGAATTGTTTTTAATGCTGGGATGAACTTGAATTTTTCTACAATGTATTTCTTACCTGTGTCAGAAGTAACCATCCACTCTAAGAATTTTTTAGCTTCTTCTTTGTTTTTAGAGTTTTTGTTAACTACCCAGTTATTTGGTACACCCATTGGTAATTTGTCCATAGCTGCTTTGTCATCGTTGATTGGGATTGGTAACACGCCTAAGTTCATGTTTGGAGTAATTCCATCAATCATACCTTGAATCCAGTTACCTTGTTGGATCATAGCAGTTTTACCTTGAGCAAAGTTTGTAACTTGAGTGTTGTAATCAGTTGTTAAAGGATTTTTGTTACCGTATTTAACTGTTAAATCAAACAGTTTCATAAATTGTTTAAACTTCTCGTTGTCTTGAATTTTCACTTTACCTGAATTTACATCAGCCATGAATTTATCTGGATCCTGTTGTTGAGCGAAAGGAATATTTAATAAGTGAATTCCTAAAATCCACCACTCACCGTATCCGATTGAGAAAGGAGTGATGCCTGCTTTTTTAAGCTTTTCAGCTGCTGTAGTTAATTCGCTTAAAGTTTTTGGTGCTTCAGTAATACCAGCTTTTGCGAATAAATCTTTATTGTAAATAAAGCCATAACCTTCAGTATTCATAGGCATACCGTAAAGTTTGCCGTCGATTGTCATTGGTTTTTCAGTACCTGGATATAAGTCTTTTACCCATGATTGATCAGAAAGATCTTCTAATTTATCTTTCCAAGTTACTGCTTCTTGGAATCCACCGTTATTAAAGATATCAGGCTCGTTACCTGAAGCAAATTGAGCTTTTAATGCTGCACCGTAGTCAGCACCGCCACCAACAGTTTGAATTTTAACTGTTACGTTTGGATTTTCCTTATGGTAATCCTTCGCCATTTGTTCTAAATCTTTCGCAATCTCAGCTTTAAACTGGAATACGTTTAATGTTACTTTTTTATCCTTTGAATCATTTGAAGCTTTGTCTGAAGATCCTCCAGAACATGCAGAGAATAACATCACTGAAGTTGTTAATGCTGCTGCTACCTTTAGCATCTTTTTCATCCTAAAAACCCCCGTCTTAATATTCTTTATTTTGAATACGCTTTCATTATACATTTAAAAACAATCAACTTTGGATAGTCTAAATTGACATGATGGGTGGAATATATTGATAGCTTCCACCCAGTCACCTTATTTAATTGAACCGCTTGTAATACCTTTAATAATATGTTTCTGTGCTGCAAAGTAGAAAATTAATAGTGGTGTTATGCCTAAAACAAGTCCAGATAGCGCTAAATTCCACTGTTTTGTATATGCTCCAAAGAAGTAGAATGTAGCAAGAGGAATTGTTCTTAACTCCATATCTCTTAATACAAGTGATGGTAATAAGAAGTCATTCCAAATCCATAACGTATTTAGGATAACAATTGTAACCGTAATTGGTTTTAATAGTGGAAACACAACTTTCCAGAAAACCATAGTCGGAGAACATCCATCAATAATTGCTGCTTCCTCTAACTCAATTGGAATTGTTTTAATAAATCCATGATATAGGAAGATTGATAATGCTGAGCCGAAACCTAAATACATGATTACTAATCCCCAATGACTATTCATTAAATGAAGCGTACTTCCAACTTTCACTAATGGAATCATAATTGATTGGAACGGGATAACCATTGTTGCTACAAAGATAAAGAAAATGATATTTGAAATTTTACTTTTTGAACGAACTAGTTTATAAGCTGCCATCGAACAGAAAAAGACGATTACAACATTACTAGCAATTGTCACGATTAATGAGTTCATTAACGCTTTCCAGAAATTCATGACTTCAATTGCTTGTTGATAGTTTGTAAAATCTAAGCTTTTTGGAAGCGAAGATGTATTTTGTAAAATATCAGCAAATGATTTAAATGAGTTTCCTAACACATAATAAAAAGGAACTAAGAAGATGAGAGCAAGTATAATTGCCGCTATTTCTAATATTAAAGTAAAGCCAGTATATCGTTCTTTCAGCATTATGCCTCAACCTCCCTCTTCTTCGTAATGTAAACTTGAATAACTGAAATTAACGCAACGACTACAAAGAATACAATCGCTTTTGCTTCACCTAATCCATAACGGTTATTAACAAAAGCTTCAGTGTAAATGTTTAAAGCCAACATTTCAGTAGACTTAAATGGTCCACCATTTGTTAATGATAAGTTTGTATCAAACACTTTAAATGACCATGAAATGGTTAAGAATAAACAAACTGTTACAGCTGGTGCTACCATTGGAATAATGATTTTACGTAATACTTGGAATTTATTTGCACCATCAATTTGAGCTGCTTCAATTAATTCCTGTGGCACACCTTGCAGAGCCGCTACATAAATAACCATTATGTAACCTGCACCTTGCCAAACTGCCACGATGACAATTGCCCAGAACGCACCTTTTTCTTCACCTAAAAGTGCTCTTTGTAAAAAGTCTGAATGCAATAATTGTCCAATTGAAATTAAACCTTTATTAAAAATGAACTGCCAAATGAAACCTAATAATAATCCACCGATTAAATTTGGAAGGAAAAAGACTGTTCTTAAAATATTTCTAGTCTTCAATGCTTGCGTAACGATTAACGCTAAACCAAAACCAATCACATTGGTTAAGATCACGGCGAATAATGTATATTTACCCGTTAAAATAAACGAATGGATAAAATCCGTATCTTTCGTAAAAATGTATTTATAATTTTCAAGTCCGACCCACTTAGCAGAATCAGCTACACCATCCCACTGAGTAAATGAATAGAAAAAGCCGATTAAAAATGGCGTTAACACGATCGCTGCAAAAACAATACTTACTGGTCCTACAAACGTAAGATAATTTGAAAAATCTCTTAATTTTTTAGATGACTTTTTTGTCTTGGCATCTGTTAAATTTGTATCAATCACTTTTTTCGTTTCAATCATCTGTAACACCTCCACTATCATCATAAAATACCTCCGGAGTTGTGAAAACGTATTCATTTGAACAGTAGGGTGGAATATATTGACTAGATTGATTTTTAGGTTTAAAAGATTAATCATTTATACCTAGGAAAATAACTGTTGACTACCCATCAAAACACACTCCTATACAAGGCTCTCAATGGGTTTATTCATAAAAGTTTCATAATCTCCTTACTACATCTAAATAAACACTTTATTAAAAATGATAAAATGTTTATAAACCTAGAAAATAGGGGGAATTTCGAATGAATAAATTGCATAAGAAGTTTTTATTACTATTCGTTTTTTTGATTGTTATTATATTTTTCATTGCTCACAAACCATCTAAATTACATAAGGGTTTCCCAATTCCGTTAACTGCAATACAGTCCAAGATTGACTACAAACATTAATACGCAGTCTACAAATGGAAAATGACATCTGAAGAACATGGTTTACCAAATTCTTATAAATTAATTTTAAAATTTTGGGGATGGAATGAAGTAAAAGAAGAAGCCGATGGTACACGAGTGGTTTTCACAAAGAACGGTGAAATAGTACATATTGTTTCTTTAAATGATGAGATTGAAATACATTTTTTTAAAAATTAAAAAGTATGATTAAAGGATGTTCGAAAAATGACAAAAAACCGCCCTTTTCAAGACGGTTTACAGATAAATCCTTAAAATTAATATCCAGTCCTCAATCTACAATTTAGGATTCTCCCCAAATCGATTATCTCCCTCTTCACTATCCAAACAGAAGAAAATAATAAGAATAATCGTACCAATAAACGGAATCAAACCAATTAACAACCACCAACCGCTTTTTCCTGAATCATGTAATCTGCGAGCTCCTACTGCTAAAGATGGCAATATCGTCAATAGACCATAAATTCCAGTTAAAACATTATCGATATCCGCAATGCTTTGTAAAATCGAAAGTATAATAGTGATAATGGCATTAAACAGGAAAAACATCCAATACTCTGTTCTTCTAGCTCTTCCGCTGAATACTACGTAATTCTTTAATACTTTTAAATACCATTCCACGATGGATCCCTCCCAAGAAGTAAATACGGTACATTTAAGTCTATTCTTAATACCCAGGTAACATTATTAATTTTTAATAATAGGACAATTTATTTTGAGTTAACACAAAAAACCGCCTAAAATTAGGCGGTTTTTAAGCTTAGATTATCTCGGTGCTGGGTCATGGAGATCATTTAATACAAAGTTTATTGAGGAAATACAAAATTATTAATGTATAATAACTTATTATTAATTAAAACATTTTTTGGGAGATTTATTTTGAAGCCAAATTACATAAAATTTTTACTGTTATTTTTTTCACTTGTGTTTATTTTTAGGTTTACTTTTTTTCCAGTCGCTTCTTTAGGAATAGGTGTTTCTAAAGGTGGATTAAATTTAATCCCATTAAAAATGTTTAATGAGTTTAGTAGCGTTAAACAATTTATCGTTAATATCTTTGGAAATATCATTCTTTTTGTGCCATTTGGGTTTATTTTAACATCCATTAAGAGATCAAAAAAAGTTATACTAATTGGCTTATTTTTATCGGTAAGCATAGAAGTTCTCCAATTTATGATGTCTTTTAGAACCTCAGATATAGATGATGTTATTTTAAATACTTTAGGGACATTCATTGGGTATAAGCTTTCAAAGACCAATTTATTTTAGAAATAATATGGTACATTTAAGTCTTTTCCTAATACCCCAATGAACATTATTAATTTTAATCTTATCTTGGAACTGGTCCATAACGATTGTCGTGATTTTCACTTTTAAAACAAGCAAGTATTAATAAAATAATTAATCCTATAAACGGAATTAAACTAATTAAATACCACCAACCACTTTTACCAATATCATGTAATCTGCGAACACCGACTGCAATTAGTGGTAACAAGATAAGCAAACCATAAATTCCTGAAATCATGTTATCTGTATTTGCAAAGTTATCTAATAATCTAAGTAAAAAAGTAATAATTGCATTAATCAACAAGAACATCCAATATTCAGTTCGGCTCGCTCTACCATGAAATCCTACATAATTCTTTAATACTTTTAAATACCATTGCACAACTGATCTCTCCTATGAAATTATTTTATCCAAAAGCTAGTGTATGCTTCCTTTTTAATATTCCCATAAGAAAATCAAATAACATATTTCTTATTAAAAAAATGAAAGATAATCAGTGGACAAATAAAAAAGGAATCCCAAAATCTCGGACTCCTCATCAAATAACTTATTTATTTAAATGTGTTAACGTAGCACCATACGGAGTTACATCAAAAAAGTCTCCATAACCAACAACTTTACCGCTACCGTTCGCAATGACTGATTTTCTAGATTTCCATGTTTCTCTCCATTGTTCATTTACATCTGCAGCACGGCGATTAACGATAATATTCATTTTCTTCGTTTCGATTTGTTCTTTTGTCATGTTTTTTGTATCAATTTTTTTAAAGTCATCTAAAATTAAATTTTTCGTTTTATCCGAAATCGCACCACTTTGAACAAAGATATCAAACATTAATGCATATCCTCTTTTTGTCCATAAGCCGAATGTTTTGTAATACTTTTCTGTTTGATCGAAGTACCATTTTGAAGCATTAATTTGTTCATCAATACATTCTTGACTTGTCCCTAGATTTTTAAAGTAAGTCTTCCAAGGCTCTACAACCTGGTATTTATTATTAGGGTCACTTATTGAATCTCCCCAAGCTACCTGTTCTTTTGTTGTTTTGTTCATAATTACATCTTTAAATGTGTTATAAGAATCCGTATCTCCATTGAAAGCTTTTAGGACTACATCATTATGATTTGCGAACATATTTTTCATAATTGGTTGGATCGTTTCAGTTCCAAAATTTTCTTGAAGCGCACCAAATGATAAACCGGCTCCGTCGAAATTACCACTTGTTGCACCAAATGCATCAGCTTCAGATGATGATGTTTCATACCATGAAGTGATTTCTAGCGCCATCTTTTTAACTGATTCACTTGCTGGAAGCTGTACTGGAGCAATCGTTTGTGTTGCTGACTTTTTTGTCGCAACTAGCGATTTGACAGGAATAGTTAATTTTTGTCCAATTCGAATTGAATTTGATTTTAATTTATTCTGCTTTTTAAGCTCAGTAACAGATGTTTTATATGTTTTAGAGATTTTATATAGCGTGTCCCCTTTTTTAACTTTATAAACAACAGAAGCGGCATTCGCTGGTCCGACTACTGTTCCTAAAGAAAAGACAATCGCAGTTGATAAAATAACATTTTTAATCGATTTTTTCATATTTGATTACTCTCCCTTACTATTAATCTATTTATCTAGTTAAACTCAGGAATTTCATTTATATTCGCAACGATAATTACTATATCACGATAATTAATTCTGTTCATCACATAAAATCTTCCAATTGATAATTGATTAACAAAAGCCACATTAAAAATTGGACAAAAAAAGACAAACCTCATTCGAAATTATTTCGAAATAAGGTTTGTCTTAAATTTCTTTTTCGTTTACTGGTTCTTTAACTTATCCCAAGTATCCTGAAGCGATTGCAGTAATTGCTGTGGATTTTTTTGTCCTCCAACATAAGCTTGCATTGATGCACCAAATTCATTTGTAGCACCGTTTGGATACTTAAACCAATTCCAAGAAAGTACTTTTCCGTCAGCTGAGTATTTTTGAATATCATCAGCAATCGGGCCTAAGCCTTTTCCTTCAATTGTTTTAATTGCTGGAATGAATTTAAATTTTTCAACGATATATTTTTTACCTGTATCAGAAGAAACCATCCAATTTAAAAACTTCTTCGCTTCTTCTTTGTTTTTAGAATTTTTGTTAACTACCCAGTTATTTGGAACACCTACAGGGATTTTGTCCATTGCTGCTTTGTCATCATTAATCGGAATTGGTAAAAGACCAAGTTTCATATTTGGTGTAATGCCATCGATCATACCTTGTGTCCAGTTTCCTTGTTGCATCATAGCTGTTTTTCCAGATGCAAAATTAGTAACTTGTGTATTATAATCCGTTGTTAATGGATTTTTATTTCCATATTTAATCGTTAAATCAAATAATTTTATAAACTCCTTAAATTTATCATTATTAGGAATTTTTACTTTGCCTGCATTTAAATCGGCGATAAATTTATCAGGGTCCGGTTGTTGTGCGAATGGAATATTTAATAAATGAATTCCTAAAATCCACCACTCACCATAGCCAACTGAAAACGGCGTAATGCCAGCGTCTTTTAATTTTTTTGCTGTTGTCTCTAATTCAGTTAATGTTTTTGGCAATTGTGTAATACCAGCTTTATCAAATAAATCTTTATTATAAATGAATCCATAGCCTTCCGTGTTCATAGGCATTCCGAGTAATTTTCCATCAACTGTCATCGGTTTTTCAGTTTCCGGATATAAATCCTTTACCCAATCTTGATCTGACAGGTCCTCGAGCTTATCCTTCCAAGTAACGGCTTCTTGGTATCCACCATTATTGAAAATATCCGGTTCATTTCCTGATGCAAATTGAGCTTTTAATGCTGCTCCATAATCTGCACCTCCACCTACTGTTTGAACCTTTACCGTTACATTTTTATTTTCCTTTTGATATTCCTTTGCTAAAGCCTCTAGATCTTTTGCAATTTCAGCTTTAAATTGAAAAATATTTAATGTAATGTTTTCACCAGCACCAGGCTTTTTTGTTTCTTCTTTTTTATTATTACATCCAGTAAACAACAACATACTAGTTGATAAAACAGCTATCGACTTAAAAAATTTTTTATTCATATGATCCTCCTTTAACTTACTTTATTGAGCCACTTGTAATACCACGAATAATTTGCTTTTGGGCAGCGAAGAAAAAGATCAATAATGGCGTAATGCCTAAAACTAATCCGGCAAGTGCTAAATTCCATTGTTTCGTATACGCTCCAAAAAAATAAAAAGTAGCTAGTGGTATTGTGCGGAGCTCTTCATCACGTAAAACTAGAGATGGCAACAAGAAATCATTCCAAATCCATAAAGTATTTAAAATAACAATTGTTACGGTGATCGGTTTTAATAAAGGAAACACTACTTTCCAAAAAACCATATATGGTGAACATCCATCAATAATCGCTGCTTCTTCAAGCTCAATTGGAATACCTTTTATAAAACCGTGATAGAGAAAAATTGAAAGTGCTGAGCCAAACGCTAAATACATAACAACAAGTCCATAATGACTATTCATTAAATGAAGTGTACTTCCCACTTTAACAAGTGGAATCATAATTGATTGAAAAGGAATTACCATCGTTGCAACAAAAATAAAGAAAATAACCGTTGAAATTTTATGCCTTGTGCGAACGAGTTTATAAGCTGCCATTGAGCAAAATAAAACGATCAACACATTACTGGCTACTGTTACAATCAAAGAATTCAATAAAGCCCTCCAGAAATCCATGACGGCAATCGCTTGAGAGTAATTTGTAAAATCTAAGGATTTTGGTAGCGATGATGTATTTTGCAATATATCTGCAAAGGATTTAAACGAGTTTCCTAATACATAGTAGAAGGGAACAAGGAAAAATATCGCTAAAATGATTCCAAATAACTCAAGCAAAAACGACAGCCCGGTATAGCGTTCATTTTCCACTATGCTTCAACCTCCCTTTTCTTCGTTAAATAGACTTGGAGAATTGAAATAGCTGCGACAACGACGAAGAAGACAATTGCTTTTGCTTCCCCTAATCCGTATCGATTGTTTACAAATGCTTCAGTGTAAATATTTAACGCAAGCATTTCTGTCGATTTAAATGGTCCCCCACCAGTAAGTGATAAATTTTGATCAAATACTTTAAACGACCATGAGATTGTTAAAAATAAACAAACAGTTACAGCTGGTGCTACCATTGGAATGATGATTTTCCTTAAAGTTGTAAAACGATCTGCGCCGTCAACTTGGGCTGCTTCAATCAATTCCTGAGGTACGCCTTGAAGTGCTGCTACATAAATAATCATGATATATCCTGCACCTTGCCAGATGGCTACAATAATAATTGCCCAAAACGCTCCATTTGCAGTACCTAACAATGACTGCATTAAAGAATCGATCCCTAGCGCAGCTCCTAATGAAGTGAGACCTTTATTAAAAATAAATTGCCATATAAAACCGAGTAATAAACCACCTATTAAGTTAGGTAAAAAGAAAATTGTCCTAAGAATATTTCTTGATTTAAGCCCCTTAGTAACTAATAGAGCTAAGCCAAAACCAATCAAATTCGTTAGGATCACAGCAAAAAACGTATACTTTGTGGTAATAATAAAAGACTGTTTAAAGTCTGCATCTTGCGTAAATATGTACTTATAATTATCAAAACCGACATAATGGATATTTCCAACAACCCCATTCCAGTTTGTAAAGGAATAATACAGACCCATTAAAAATGGAATAAGTACTAAAGCTGCAAATACTAGAAAAGCTGGACCAACAAATACGATAAAACTTCCACTATTTCTACGTTTCATTCGATAGGAGACTTTAAAGTCAGTAGCATCATCTACAACTGTTTCAACTTCTTTATTCATTGCTTTATCAAACTTTGACAACTATGTACCTCCCTTCATAATGATCTACAAAAAAAAGCAACTCCACCTTATTATTTAAAAGTAGAGTTGCTTTTATTCGGGATGCATTCTATTCGAGTCAAGATGCACTCTTCATATGAGTGCTACGTTGATCCTTTTGATAATTCACAATAATAATACCTGACGTAACCATAATTAAACCAATAAATACAAGATAAGATAACACTTCATTCAGCATGATTGATGATAAAATGACACCAAAAACAGGAACTAAGAATAAGTACATTGAAACTTTTCCAACTTGGTTATATTTCATGACATTGTTCCACAGTATGAAACCTACAGATGAAAGCACCGATAAATACACTAGCATGCCAAACGTTTTTAAATCAAAGTGGAACGGTAAAAACCCTGCCGTTAAACCACCAATTAATAATAATCCAATCGAACCGATCATCATTTGATATGCCGTTAAATAGGCAACATCCACTTTCTTTGCAGCTTCTTTAGCAAGTACATTACCATAGCCGCCAAACGCCATTGCAAACAATAATAAAATCTCGCCAATTCCTAAATGTAAAGAAAGAGTGCCCTTTGTAATATTCACGATAATTACACCCGCAAACCCTACCGATACTCCAAGAATCTTACGCAAGTTTAAACGATCATTTTTATACATAAAATGCGCTGCTAAAAGTTGAAAAAACGAAGTAGTTCCAGCAATAATCGAGCCTTGAACTCCCGTTGAAAAACTTAATCCAATATAAAACAACACATATTGTAAAAACGTTTGAAACAAACCTACTTTTCCTACTACAAAAAAAGTATCTCGCTTAAAAGTTAACTTTCTACCAATTATCGTAAAAAATATTAAAATTAATAATGAGGCCAAAAAGAAACGATAACCCGCAAAAATCATTTGTTTCCAAATCTCATTCTTCCCAATATGCAAGTGCTCATAACTTAGCTTAATAAACGGAAATGCGCTTCCCCATAAAAAAGTTGTAATAACCGCTGATGCAATCACTCCCAAAGGATGTGTAAAAAATCTCTTAGCAGACATTGTTTCCCTCCATAAGCCTTTTTCTCTCTATAGAATACAGTTTATTCTATCATCTATAGGGCATTCCTTCTATTGGTTTGATTTCGCGAAAGGCCTGAAGGTAAAGACTATTGTTGGAAATCTTTTTATGTGGATTTTAAATTATGATTTTATTCGCTTATATCCTAAAAAATGCTTTTGCCAATATGAGTCATTTAGATTAGAAATCGTAACGCCAGTACTACTACCAGCTTGAATAAATTCATTTTTGTTTAACATAATGCCCATATGTGATGGTCCATACGTGTAAGTATTTTGAAAAAATATCAAATCACCGGGCTGTGAAGATGTTACTTTTTGGAATGAAGTATTGTTATGCCAATAACCTGATACATTTGTTCTTCCAAACGGCTTACCATTTTCCTTCAGGACATAATAAATAAAGCCACTGCAATCAAAACCCGTAGGAGATACTCCTGCCCACTTGTAAGGAACGCCTAAAAATTGTTTTGCAAAAGAAATCATGTTTTGCTCATCATTACTAGAAGTCGAAGTCGAATCATTTGAATGATCAACTTCTTTTTCAGTATATTTAGCACTTATATAACCTGTTTTTCTTTGATAGATTATCTTGTGCCAACCATTTGAAGTTGAAATAACGTCAAACTTATGATTTTTTGTCGCACTACCTATTATATTGTAATTCGTTCCCGCCCCTGAACGAATATTTACTCTGGCTCCAGTTACAGTATATTTAATCGTATTGTATACTGGTTTTTCATCTTCAATTTTCTTTTGTTTTTGAACATAATTGCCGCTTATATAGCCAGTTCTTCCTTGATAAATAATCATGTACCAACCATTTGAGGAAGATTTGACATCTAATTTAGCATTCTTATTTACACTTCCTAAAATACTATAATTCGTTCCTGCTCCCGATCGAATACGTACACCGTTCCCTGTTGCGATGTAATTGAAGGTATTGCTTTCTATTTTTTCATTAATATTAATACTTTGTTTTTTAACATAAGTACCATTGATGTATCCAATTCTCCCTTGGTAATTAATCTTATACCAACCATTTGAGGAAGATATGACATCTAATTTGGCATTCTTATTTACACTTCCTAAAATACTATAATTCGTTCCTGCCCCTGAACGAATACGTACTCCATTCCCTGTTGAGATATAGTGATTCACGTATGAAATCAATTCTTTAGGTTGATTTGTGCTTGTACTTTCTGCATCCGCTTCTAATAGATCCATAGAATTAATACATGAAACAGATCCTATGATTGCAATCGATTTTATAATTTTTTTTTTCAAAATCTCCACCAGCTTTTTATTTTTATTTATATTTGCTATACTTTTTTGAATTTGAAATTGATAAACTAGGATTTAATGTAGTAACAAATATGTATTTAATGTGCTTACTGTATAAATATCGGTTGGATGCTTAAAATTCTTTAATAAACGTCAAAAATTTTATTAATAAATAGGCAGACAGAAGTCCTGTCTGCCCCAACCCTACCTCCATTTTCACAACTCGATCACATTCATTAAAAAATTTTTAATCTAAAAGTAAATTTTTTTCATCACATATAAAGTAATGTGGTAATATATATTTAATAAGAATTATTTTAATTAAGAAATCTGTGTGAACTACACATCTAAGAGATTAAATATATAGTAAGGTCTTATAAAATGTACGCTGCTGTCCTAGGACGGCAGCTTTCGTCGTTTTATAAGGATAGTGAATTTGATTATTTTTCTCAATTGAAAATAAGAAAGGGGTATTTATTATGGAAGCAAGTCCAAAAGTTACTACGATTCATGCTACATATGAAGCCGACCATGTGGAATCTACATCATTTCTTTCAAAACATGGAGAATTAATTGCCGCTTTAGTTTCTGGTGTATTAATTCTAATTGCTTCATTCGTTAAAAACGATAATTCTATCATGTCGATTATTTTATATGTTTTAGCATTTTGTATTGGAGGATATGCAAAAGCAAAGGAAGGCATTGAAGATACGATTGCTGAAAAGGAACTAAACGTTGAAATGCTAATGATTATTGCGGCAGTTGGTTCAGCTGCAATTGGTTATTGGACTGAAGGTGCCGTACTGATTTTCATATTTGCTTTAAGTGGCGCACTTGAAACATATACATTAAATAAAACAAATAAAGAGATTTCTTCACTATTGTCTATTCAGCCACAAACAGCAATTCGATTAGTCGATGAAGTTGAAGAAGTTGTCGGCATTAAAAGTTTAAACATTGGTGATTATATTTTAATTAAGGCTGGAGAACGTATTCCTGCTGATGGTCAGATCGTTAAAGGAGAAACATTAGTAGATGAAGCTGCTCTTACAGGTGAATCCGTTCCAGTTGTTAAAAACTTAAATGATGAAGTGTTTGCAGGAACAATCAATATTAAAGGAACACTAGTAGTAGAAATTACGAAACATAGTGATGAGACTCTTTTCCAAAAAATCATTAATCTCGTCCAAACAGCTCAAAGTGAACAAACTCCTTCTCAACAATTCATTGAAAAATTTGAAGGTGTTTATGTTAAAGGAGTATTAATTGCCGTATTATTCATGATGTTTTTACCGCATTTTGCATTAGATTGGTCATGGACAACAACATTTTATCGAGCAATGATTTTACTAGTTGTTGCATCACCTTGTGCATTAGTAGCATCGATTACACCAGCTGTTTTATCTGCAATCTCAAATGGTGCAAAGTCGGGGATTCTTGTTAAAGGCGGTATTCATTTAGAGCGATTAGGTGTATTAAAAGCAATCGCATTCGATAAAACTGGTACTTTAACGATTGGTAAGCCAGAAGTAACTGGTTTTGAGAAAATAGAAGATTTTGATCGTACAGAATTATTATCAATCGTTGCTTCAATTGAAAGATACTCAACTCACCCGCTAGCTTCAGCAATTGTTGAATATGCTACGAAACAAGGAATTACAGTATCGTCGTCATTTGAACAAATTGATGACCACCCTGGTTTCGGTGTATCAGCGATTTTAAATGGTTCTGAGTATAGAGTAGGTAAAAAAGAATTCGTAACAATGAAACAAAATCCTCTCATTCATTTTGAACAACAATGGGAACAAGAAGGAAATACAATTGTTTATGTAGGTACTCAAGATAAAGTTGTTGCGATTTTCTCATTAAAAGATTTAGTTCGTAACGAATCAAAGCAAGCCTTATCTACTTTAAATAAATTAGGTGTTCGAACAGTCATGATTACAGGTGACTCTGAACAAACAGCGAAAGCAATTGCTGCCGAAAGTGAAATCAATGAATACTTTGCATCATGCTTACCAGATGAAAAAGTATCGATTGTTAAAAAGCTAAAAGACAACTATGGTCAAGTTGGAATGGTTGGTGATGGTATAAACGATGCCCCTGCTCTAGCAACTGCAAATGTAGGAATTGCAATGGGTGGCGGAACTGGAGTTGCTCTAGAAACTGCAGATGTCGTTCTGATGAAAAATGACTTAACAAAAATAGCTAAAGCAATCACTTTATCTAAACGCATGAACAAGATTGTAAAACAAAATATTATCTTCTCACTAAGCGTAATCGCATTCCTTATCTGCTCGAATTTCCTACAAATCATTGATTTACCTTATGGAGTAATCGGTCACGAAGGAAGTACAATTTTAGTTATTCTTAACTCATTAAGATTACTAAGAGACTAAAAAAAGCATCGTACAAAATTGTACGATGCTTTTTCTTTTAAACTGACTAGTAATGAGCCTTTTAGCAGGAAAAGCAGTATTCTTGTCAGTCTAAAAATCAATGGTAATCATTATGTCCGTTTGCAGAACCGCTAGTTTTGCCCTTTGGATGCGAGCTGCTTTTTTGTTTCTTATTCGATTTATCATTGTGGTTTTTCTTATTATTACTCATTTTAAAGTTCCTCCCTTTTTGAAGTCTTTTTTAGTTTACCTCTCTAAAATAAGACTACTCATGGAAGAAAACTCCATTATATTATAGAAGAAATTATTTTGGATTTGGATTATTAGGATCAATTAATTTTGGTTTAGCTTTGTGCTTACCATACTGTCTTTGCTTTATTAATGCATTAAGCTCTCCACCAATAATTACAACCATTGCCGAAATAAAAAACCAAATCATCAAGACAATAATTCCACCTAAACTACCGTAATGACTTGTGTAATTACCAAAGTTATCAACGTAAAAAGCAAATCCAAATGAAGAAATGATCCATCCAAATGTTGCAAATAGTGAACCAAAGAATGTCTTTTTAATGTGAACTACTTTACTCGGTCCAATGGAATATAGAACAGTAAATACAATCATTAGGATTACAAAGCTTAGTGACCAGCGAATCAGGCTCCAAGTATATAAGAAATCCTGAGATATATCCAAAAATTGAAATACAGACTTAGCAATTACTTTCCCAAACACTGGTATTAATAATGCAAAGACAATAACAAAAATCATAATAATTGTTAAAAGAATTGAAACTCCTCTAGTAACAAAGTAATTTCGTTTATCCTCTACATCATACGCATCATTAAGTGCCCGAATGATTGCATTAATCCCATTGGACGCAGCCCATATAGTCGCAATTAACCCTACTGATAAAACTCCACCATGTGATTGCCCGATTATTAACTGCAAGTTACTTCGTATAATAGCCATAGCATCTGGCGGAGCATATTGACTCAAGAATGACAATATTTGATCAGTAGAAAGTGGTAAATAGGTTACGACTTGAGTTAGAACAAGTAGAAATGGAAAAAGAGATAGCATTAAGTAATATGCTAGCTCCGCTGAACGAGATACTATTTCGTCTTCCATACACTTTTTCACTAAATCCCAAACAAATGCTAAAATAGAATTCTTTTTCTTAATCAAATTGACACCTTCAATTGTTATTCTTTAGATGTATTACCTGCCAATAAAATTGATTCTACTTTCTCTTGTACTTCATCTGCATTTTCATCAGTTAAATCTTCAATACCTTCAAGAGTAGCTTCTAATTGCTCGTCAGTTTCAGAAGATTCATTTTCATGATTCACTTCTAGTGAAGTCGCTGAAATTTGCGATTTACCTTCTTCTAGATCGATTGAATCTTCAATTTTCGCTTCTACAGCTTCAACTGCTTTTTCAGATACTTTAGAAGAACCTTTATCAAACTTATTTAATGTTGAATCTTTAATTTCGATCCATTTATCTTTTACAATCTGTACATTGCCTTCTAATTTCTCAACTGAGCTTTGTACTACCCTCAATTGATTTCGAACGGCACCTTTTACGATTTCAGGATCTTCTTTAATTTGATTTAATTTGTTTGTTACGCTTCTTCCTTTACGTGAGATTTTCTCACGATTTTCCTTGTTAAGTAGAGTAACCCCTGCACCAATTGCGACTCCGACTAGAATATTGCGTAAAGCTTTGTTACGTTTTGACATTCTACATCCTCCTCTAAACTGTTAATTGGTGTTGCTTTAAAATATGCTGAAGTAAATGAGAGCATCCTTCTGTAAGGATGTCATAAACTTCATTAAAATTACCCGTATAATATGGATCAGGCACTTCCTTCCACATTGATGCTGGAACATAATCTGAAAGTAGTGAAATCTCTCCTATACAATTATTTCTTGCTAAATTCATTAAATCCTCTTTATTCTGTGCATCCATAGCAACAATATAACTAAAATATTTAAAGTCATTTTCTGTCACTTTTCGAGCTTTCATACCTTCGCACGTTATACCTTTTTCACTCAATAAACCTTGTGTTCCCTTATGTGGAGGGTGACCTAAATGCCAATCTCCAGTACCAGCTGAGTCTATCATAAATTGTTTATCTAACCCTTTTTCTGTCACTAAATGACGAAAAACAGCCTCAGCCATTGGCGATCGACAAATGTTACCTAAACAGACAAATAATACTTGAATCATCTCAATGTCTCCTTCAAATTATTTACACTTTCTGCCAAAATTTAGCTGTTTCTTTTGTATTCATTCTACACGGTAAATTTTAAAATGAAAAGCAAGCCATTGTGAATAATTTATGACCAGTATAAATAAGATAAAAGTTATAATGCTTATTTTTTACATAATAGCTATGATTACACTCTTTTTTTTAAAATAATTTTAATGACTATCTAAAAAGTTAACTTTGTTAATGTTTTTCGTGATTCTTACACAGTTTCCATTAACAATGACCAAATTTTTTTTAATTTTTACTGATAAATTAATTGTATTTTTAAAAGACCTTGACTATATTTAGTAAAGACAACTAAATGTAAGCTAAAACCACAAGGGGAGCCATTTGGCTGAGAGTGAATAGATTAGCTATTCTTACCCTCTGAACCTGTTAGTTAATACTAACGTAGGGATGTGGCACGATGAAAAAGCAATTCCGGGATCATCATGCTACCCAGTATTGCTTTTTTTATTTATTCCTACTGAAATCTCCTTACAAAGAGCTTCACTACATAAGTTGTCCACAGATAAAGGGGGAAATATATATGAAGACATCAAAGATTCGATTAATGACAGAAATAGCAATGTGTGCAGCACTAGCAATCATTTTTGATTTCTTACCATTATTTACTGCACCTCAAGGTGGCTCTGTATCATTATCAATGATTCCAGTTTTTCTAATTGCTTTTCGTTGGGGATTAAAACAAGGATTAATTACTGGTCTATTATTAGCAGCACTACAAATCGTTACAAAACTATATTTTGTTCATCCAATCCAAGTATTTTTAGACTATATTGCAGCATTTACAAGTCTCGGGTTAGCTGGTCTTGTATATAAACAAATAAAAAATAGTTTAGCAAATGGCAATAAAAAAAGTGCAGCGGCGTATATAATTTTAGGAACTTTTATCGGTTCACTAGCTCGATTCATCTGCCACTTTATTGCTGGGATCGTGTTTTACGGTTCATACGCTCCAAAGGGTACACCAGTTTCTCTTTATTCATTAATATATAATGCTTGGTACATGGTTCCTTCTTTTATTATTAGTGCAGTTCTATTAATCATTTTACTTTCTTCTGCACCAGTTCTTGTTCATGTTAAAAAGAACCGAAATCAAGCAGCATAAGTTTTTAGCCAGTCTAAAGTTCCAACGCATTCAAATAAGTATGTACAAGATACCCCACCGAGTAGTCTTTTTATTACTTAGATGGGGTATTTACTTTCATTTTAACATCTATATAGGAAGTTTCTGATTTTAAAGTGGTGCATCTACTAATGTCCATGTTAATGTTGTTTTATATTTGGCACCTACTTCTTTATAAGCTGCTCCAGGCACGAAAAGGGTTATGCTAGAAGGATTCTGTCCATATGCAATAGTCCATGTTCCAAGTCCCTTTCCTTCATCTGCAAAAGCTAGTTTCTGGGCACCGCCACCGGGAACCAATGTCACTGTATTAGCTACTGGTTTATACTGCGCATGAGTGGATGAGTTTAAAATAGGATTATTTAATTTTAAAACCGCACCTGTTAATTCATTATTCCCACTCTTGAATTGTTCATTTTGCTGCACTGTTAGTTTCCATCCAGTTTTTATTCTACGATGGTCTGTTACTTGAATAAAATTTGGTACTTTAATGATCGAACCATCTGAAGTTTGTTTTACTTCATCTAATTGAGCAGTATAAACTTCATTTTTACCTGATGCTTCCTGCGCACCAAAATGGAAATTTGACACATAGTCAATACTTAACGAACTCTTTATTCCAGGTTCATGAGGATTCTCTGGGTCAGTTGGGTTAACTGGCTCGACTGGACTTGTTGGATTTGTTGGATTGACTGGATTTTTTGTTTCTGCCGTTACTGTTACATTTGTATCTGTACTTGTATTACCTGCGACATCTGTTGCAGTTGCACTCACTACATCCCCCGCATACAACGTCCACGGCGTTACGGATACCGAATAAGTACCATCTGCTTTGGCTTTTGTCGTTAGAATTGAATGATCTGGTAAAGTTATCTTTACTGTACTATTTGCTTCCACAGTTCCCGTTATACTTGTGCTTACATCCGATATTGGGTTCACAACTGGCGGTAAAATAGTTTTGTCTACTGTAAAGTGTAGAATTGTTTGATTACCTGCTTTATCAGTGATGACTAATGTGTGTTCACCATCAGCTGGGTTTATTGTGCCAGAAGAAATGGTTGTCCCATTTAATTTAGCTGTATCAATACCACTTAGTGCATCACTGAAAGTAATATTTGTTGCTGTTTTTTTATTATATAATTGCCCGTCAGTATAGTTAGTAATAGGTGCTTCTTTATCAATCCTTACTGTAAATTTAGCTCCTGGATCGGTTACTGGATTACTTTGGTTTCCGGAATCATCTTTTGCTCTAATTAGAATATTTGTCGTACCTTGGGTTGAAACTGTATAATCAACGCCTGTTGAGGTGGCATTACTTAAACCGGCTTTACTCCACGTGTTACCACTATCTGTTGAAACTTCGTACGAAGTTGGATCGACACCATAATCGTCAGTTGCTGTAAAGTGAATTGTCGTGTTTTTATTGGTCCACGATGCACCACCTTTGTAACCTTCTGGTATGGTAATAGTAGCATTTGTTATTTTTGGTGCCTTAGTATCTAGTACTGTAACAGAAACATGATCAACCTGAAAGATTTGAAATCCACTACCATCAAGAGCATCTTTTATACCGTCTTCAAAATAAATTCTAAAATTTACTTTATTTCCGATCGCAGTGAAAGTAGTCGTTACATTTTGAGGTCCTGTGTATTCTCTCCATTCTTTATCTGTCGTTAGAGCGGTATTACTTTCTGTGTCAGATACAAACCAAGAATACCTAGGATCGGTATTTGCATTTTGAATAAGTTTAAAAGGAAACTTTAAAATATAAGTTTGTCCTGGAATTGTGTTAATAGTTTGGTTCATTGCTATAAACTCTTGAGAACCTGACGAGTTTAATACTTTTAATAAAATCCCACCCCCTGGAACAGGTTTAACATAACTTTTTGGGTTGACATCACCATAAACCTTATACCAGCCGTCACCTTGATCCTCTAAATTGAAGCTATAAGGACCTAGACTTTGGCTTTTATTTAAATACGCCACAAATGACCAATTTGGAAAAGTAGTTGTTTGACTATCAAAATTAAATGTAGGGTTTTGGACCAAGTTTGGAAATGTTGCTGCTTCTGTAATAGTTGGTTTAAGTAATCCCTTTAATCCAAGTAGTCTCGGTTGCGTCCCACTCGTCATGAAGACAAAAATGGAAGCTAATACAGTCGCTTTAAAAAGTAGCTTTCTTTTTTTTACCATTATGTTTCTCCATTCCAAAATAATTTTCTCTACTCTTTTTCTATTTTCTTTAAACGTCTAGAAAGAGTCTTCTGTCGGATGAATTACTGTTAAATATGTGAAAAATGTAACATGATTATCTTCGATGGTTCAACGACATTTTTTACCTATATCAACGGTAATCACGTTGAGTTTTAACTTGTTTTTTGTTTGAGAAGTTCTTCTTAATATTTTAGGTTTAACTGCTACAAATGGTGATGTCACTTGCTTTTAGTTAGATTGATCCAACCAAATAGTAAAAACATTCTATCCACATTTTAAATATGCATTTAAATTTTGAACACTTTGTGAATTTTGGTTATCTGTCCATTTCTTCAATCATATATATGAATACAGAAAAGTTTCGAAGGGGGTTTTAACATTGGTCTATGATGTAATCATCTTTTTCTTTTTTGTAATTATTCTTCTTGGTATGATTGGCTCATTATTTTTATTATTGAAAAAAGCTTTAAATGAGGATGATGCTTTGAGAATTGACCCTAAGTCCGCCCTTCCTGAAGAGAGCGTACATTCATCGCTAAAATAACCTCATCTAACTAGATGAGGTTTTTTGTTTTTTCCTTACATATAGGCCGGTTTTGAGTAAGGTATTTTCGTCTATATGTTTTTTAATTACTCATGATCCTTTTATGAGTATGCTATATTCATCTTTTTGCTTTTTTACTTACTCATGAACCCTTTATGAGTTACTATATTTCATCTTTTTGCTTTTTTACTTACTCGTGAACCCTTTATGAGTTACTATATTTCATCTTTTTGCTTTTTTACTTACTCATGAACCCTTTATGAGTTACTATATTTCATCTTTTTGCTTTTTTACTTACTAATGAACCCTTTATGAGTTACTATATTTCATCTTTTTGCTTTTTTACTTACTCATGAACCCTCTATGAGTTACTATATTTCATCTTTTTGCTTTTTTACTTACTCATGGACCACTTATGAGTTATTATATTTCATCTTTTTGCTTTTTTACTTACTCATGAACCCTTTAGGAGTTACTATAATCTTTTTGCTTTTTTACTTACTCATAAACCTGTTAAGAGTATGTTATTTTTATATTCTTTCTATTTCTGTTATGAGTAAGTACTTTTCATCTTCTAATCTCCATCCAAACCTCAAATAGGATGAATTTTTTTATTTCAATATAAAGCTATTTACAATTTAACGTTAATTTTACTAATTGTTGTCTTAGCTATCAAATATTACCATGACTATTTTTCCTCATTATCAGTTAAGATGGTTTATATGGTTTTTTAATCTTTTACATCATTTAGAGGAGGGGTTTAATGGATACATCATCCATCTCAAAAACGACTGTTGATGTGCTAAATAAGCAAATAGCAGACTGGAATATTCTATTTGTAAAGTTACATAACTATCATTGGTATGTAAAAGGTCCAAATTTTTTCACTCTACACACTAAATTTGAGGAATTTTACAATGAGGCAAGTTTACATATTGATGAGCTAGCAGAGCGAGTGTTAATAATTGGTGGAAAACCACTAGCTACAATGAGAGAGTATCTTGATACTTCAAGCCTTAAAGAAGCAAATAAGAATATTACTTCTGATGAAATGGTCCAAGACATTACGAAGGACTATAATTATTTAATTGAAGAATTAAAAGATGGTATGGAAATTACAGAGTCTGAAAATGATTCAGTTACTCATGATTTACTATTAGCCATTCGAGAACAACTTGCAAAGCATGTTTGGATGTTAACAGCCTACTTAAATTGAGTTAAGATTTAAGCTTAAATTAAGAAAAGCAGTGTAAAATAAAATGGATTATTCATCCTTTTATCTTTATACTGCTTTTTTTCTTTCCTAATTTATCTAAAATTAAAGTTTAGTAGACATATATTTTTAATGTAATTCTTACTTTTTCGTGTGAAAATAGGTATTTTTGACTAGGGATTTCAAACTACAAATTGTACACCGGAAATATATTTTCCACTAAATTATTTCAATTTCCGACAAAAACCTCTTTTATTCTCCTTTATTTTCAAACACATCTTTATATCTACTCTTCAAACCGTTTTGGAAACGTTTTCATTTTGTATTTTCCTTACTCTCCCTTATTTTATTTAATCTATCAACCTTTCTATCGAATTATAGTGACATTTTTTCCCTATTAATTTACTAGTTAATCCGAAATTCGAATGAATTTTAGTCAAAAAGGACTATATATTACAGAGAATGTTTTCATATTGAAACATTCGCGTAATAATATTATACTTATGAAAATTCAAAATATATCAATAATTTTGCTCATGAAATCTCGAAAGGAGACACGAAATGTCAAAACCTCTTTTGGAAATCGAACATTTAACGACATCGTTTCGTATAAACAACCATTACTATCCTGCTGTGGATGATGTATCACTAACTGTCCATGAAAATGAAGTTCTTGCAATTGTGGGTGAATCAGGCTGCGGTAAAAGTGCACTAGCCCTATCAATCCTAGGACTACATTCAAATAATCGTACAAAAATGAATGGATCAATCTCTTACAAAGGTACAAATTTACTAACGCTAAATGATAGTAAGTTGAATAAAATTCGAGGGAAGGAAATCGGAATGATTTTCCAAGAACCTCTTACTGCTCTAAATCCTTTAATGACGATTGGTAAACAAATTGAAGAAAATTTAGATTTTCATACTGATCTTTCACGCTCACAAAAAAAGGAGCGTGCATTAGAGTTATTAGATCAAGTTGGAATTCCAAAGCCAGAGGTTACTTATAAACAGTACCCGCATGAATTATCTGGTGGTATGAGACAACGTGCTATGATTTCAATTGCCATTGCATGTAACCCCTCGTTCATTATTGCAGACGAGCCAACTACTGCTTTAGATGTAACGATACAAGCTCAAATATTAGATTTATTAAAAGAAATACAAAAGAAAACGAAGCTAGGCATCATTTTAATTACGCATGACTTAAGTGTTGTTGCAGAAGTAGCAGACCGTGTTGCTGTTATGTATGCTGGACAAATTATTGAGACTGGTTCAGTAGAAGAAATACTAAATAATCCACTACACCCATATACGCGCTCACTATTAAACTCTATTCCTACTACTCATTCAAAAAATCAACGACTTCATATTATTGAAGGTACAGTTCCACCATTAGACAAACTACCTAGAACAGGCTGCCGATTCAGCCATCGTATTCCTTGGATTCAAAATTATGCTCATGAAAATCAACCTATCTTGCACGAAGTTACACCAAATCATTATGTACGTTGTTCTTGTTATAAGCATTTCCATTTCAAGAACGAGAAAGGAGCACCGATCGTAAATGTCTCTATTAAAGGTTGATAACTTAAAAGTACATTACCCTATTCGTGGTGGTATTTTTCGAACAGTTGTAGATCATGTTCGAGCTGTTGATGGAATTTCATTTGAACTAAACGAAGGCGAGACATATGGCCTAATTGGAGAATCAGGTAGTGGAAAATCTACTGCAGGCAAGGCAATTCTTCAATTAGCAAAGGCTACGAATGGAAGTATTAATTTTTTAGACAATGACTTAATAACGCTAAATAAAAAGCAATTGCGAGCATTTCGACAAGAGATTCAAATGATATTTCAAGACCCATACTCTTCTTTAAATCCTAAAAAGAGAATTATTGATTTAGTTGCAGAACCTCTAAGAAACTATGAAACTTTAACTGCTGAAGAAGAACGTGAAAGAGTACTTTACTACCTTGATAAAGTTGGATTATCTCCAGAATCACTATATAAGTATCCACATGAATTTTCTGGTGGGCAACGTCAACGAATTGGGATTGCTAGAGCTTTAACTTTACAACCTAAGTTAATAGTTGCAGATGAGCCTGTTTCCGCTTTGGATGTTTCAGTACAAGCACAAGTACTTAATTTCTTACAAGATTTACAAGAAGAATTCAAACTAACTTATTTATTTATCGGCCATGACTTAGGCGTTATTCGCCATTTATGTGATCGAATTGGTGTTATGTATCGAGGGAGACTTGTTGAGGAAGGCACTACTGAAGATATCTTAAACAACCCACAACATATATACACTAAACGCTTAATTGCAGCAATACCAGATATTCGTCCAGAAGTTCGAGAAGAAAAAATTAGAGAAAGACAAGAAGTTAGAAAAGAATATCAACAAAATGCTTCTTCTTACTTTGATGAAAACGGTCGACCATTTGATTTAAAACCAATCTCAGATACTCATCGAGTAGCATTACCTTAGAAAGGAGTAACGAATATGTTAAAATTTGTCATTCGCCGTATACTCATCATGATTCCTCAGCTTCTTATCTTGAGTATACTAATCTTTGCACTAGCTAAAGCAATGCCTGGTGATGCGCTTACTGGACGATCGATTAACCCAAAAGCTAATCCACAAGAAATTGAAAAAATTCGTGAAGAAATGGGTTTAAATGATCCTGCTTATGTTCAGTATTATCATTGGATTAAAAATGTTGCAAAAGGAGATTTTGGTGTTTCCTATACACATAAAATCAATGTAGTTGATGTAATTGGTGACCGTATTGGAAATACTGTTTTACTTGCCCTCTGCGTGTTTATTGTAACTTATTTACTGGCAATTCCACTTGGTATTATTAGTGGACGCTATAGTGACACCTGGGCGGATAAGCTGATAACCGGATATAACTATTTAGGTTTTGCTACCCCTCTATTTATTTTTGGAATTGTTATGCTGTTTGTTTTTGGATTTTATTTTGATCTTTTCCCAACGGGCGGTAGCGTAGACCCTACGATTGCTGATGGAACTTTTGCTTATTATGTAAGCAAATTAGATCATCTTGTTTTACCAACTTTATCAGGTGCACTTATTTCAACTGTTGGAATTTCTCAATATTTGCGTAGTGAAATTATTGATACAAAAGTAAAAGATTTTGTCAGAACAGCTAGATCAAAAGGTGTTCCAGAATCAAAGGTTTATTCTCGACACGTTTTACGAAATTCATTTTTACCAATCGCTGCATTTTTAGGTTATGAGATTACTGGTTTAATAGCTGGTTCTGTATTTTTAGAATCAATTTTTGGCTATCCAGGAATTGGGCAACTGTTCGTTAAATCCGTTATGTTACGTGATTTTACCGTTGTAAATGCGCTTGTTTTAATGACATGTCTTGCAACACTTTTCGGAACATTAATCTCAGATATTATTCTAAGCATCGTAGATCCACGTATACGGATTGAATAGGGTAGGTGAAATTTATGGAATTAAAAATCGAAAATCAAACTCATATTACAGA
This sequence comes from Bacillus sp. AFS088145, assembly GCF_002564465.1. Taxonomy (GTDB): domain Bacteria; phylum Bacillota; class Bacilli; order Bacillales; family Bacillaceae_G; genus Gottfriedia. Next base: position 272,075 of record NZ_NUUX01000015.1, read on the forward strand.
GCAACGAAAAAGTCCATCTGGATTTAGTGTCATTTGGGCAGAATTTAGACGAGATAAGTTAGCTTTAGGTTCTCTTATCGTACTTGGCCTAATAATAATAGGTGTGTATGCTACTTCTCTTATTCTAGATCAAAATCAAATTGTTAAAGTCGACTTTCTATCAATCTATCAGCCTCCTTCCTCTACTCATTGGTTAGGTACTGACTACGGGGGACGCGATATATTTGGACAACTAATAATTGGGACTAGAAATTCCTTTACGATTGGATTTTTTATCACAATTATTACAAATCTACTTGGCCTAGCATTAGGTTTAATAGCTGGCTATTTCGGTGGTTGGGTAGACAGTGTCGTTATGCGTATTATTGACTTTTTCCTATCCCTACCAACATTAATGCTAATTATTGTATTCGTAACAGTTGTACCTAAATTCTCAATCATAAATTTTGTCCTTATTATGAGCCTTTTTTTATGGACAGGTAAGGCAAGATTAATTCGTTCAAAAGTTTTATCAGAGAGCGAATTAGATTATGTGGCTGCAGCTAAAGCAATTGGCACGCCGAATTGGAAAATCATTATCTCACACGTTTTACCAAATGTAAGTTCATTAATTATCGTTGCATTCACTTTAAACCTAGCAGGAAATATTGGAATCGAATCTGGTCTAACCTTCCTTGGATTTGGTTTACCAGAAAGTACACCAAGTTTAGGAACACTAGTTAGTTATGCAACAAATCCTGATGTTTTACAAAATAAGCTGTGGATATGGTTACCTGCATCGTGCATGATTTTAGTGCTCATGCTGAGTATAAATTTCATCGGTGAAGCGCTAAAGCGTGCAGCTGATGCTAGACAAAGAAGAGGATAATTAAAAAATAAGGAGAGTGGAAATATGAAAAATGCAAAAAGCTTTACTAAAGTATTAAGCGCAATGGCAGTATCTATGATGATTCTTTCAGCATGTAAAGGCGGCGACACAAAGACTTCAACTACTACTAAGCAAGTCGATCAAGCTGCTTTTCCAATCAAAGTAACAAATAACAAAAAATCTGTTTCAGGTGGCATTTTAAAATATGGTTTAGTTTCAGATACGCCATTTGAAGGTATCTTAAATACAATTTTCTATGAAGGCGATCCAGATTCTCAAGTTCTTCAATTCTTTGATGAAGCACTTCTTTCAACAGATGAAAACTATATTTATGACCAAGATGGTGCTGCTACATATAAATTAAGCGATGACAAAAAGACAATCACATTAAAAATCCGCGATAATGTAAATTGGACGAATGGAGATCCAGTTACAGCAGAGGATTTAGAATATGCTTATCTTGTAATTGGTAATCCAAAATATACAGGTGTACGTTATGACTCACAAATGTCTATGATTGAAGGTATGGAAGATTATCATAACGGAAAGGCAAAAAATATTTCCGGAGTTAAAGTAATTGATCCTAAAACAATTTCAATTACCTTCAAAGAAGCTAACCCTTCTGTACTTACTGGATTATGGACTAACCCACTACCTAAGAAATACTTAGGCAATGTGCCAATCGATAAATTAGCATCATCAGACCAAATTCGTAAAGCTCCTATCGGCTTTGGACCATTTAAAATTAAAAAGATCACTCCAGGTGAAGCTGTAGAATTTGAAGCGAATAAAGATTACTGGAACGGTGCTCCAAAACTTGACGGTGTACTTTTAAAAGTTGTTAACCCAACTATTGCTACATCTTCTCTAGCAAACGGAGATATCGATATCGCTTCTGTTTCAGCTGACCAATTCGATCAAGCTAAAAAATTAAAAAATATCCAATTAATCGGTAAAACAGAGTTAGCTTACTCTTACATCGGATTTAAATTAGGTCATTACGATGCGAAAAATGGTGTAAACGTAATGGATAATCCAAAATTCCAAGATAAGCGTGTACGTCAAGCAATGGCTTATGCCCTTGATAATAAAGCAGTTGGGGAAAAATTATACAAAGGATTACGAGTGCCTGCAACTTCTGTAATTCCACCATCATTCCCTAAATACTTTGATAAAGCATTAAAAGGATATACTCACGATCCTGAAAAAGCTAAAAAATTACTAGACGAAGCTGGTTACAAAGATGTAACTGGAGATGGTTTACGTGAAGATCCAAACGGAAAACCATTTAAAATCAACTTCGCTTCTATGAGTGGTGGCGATATCGCTGAACCATTAGCTCAATTCTACTTACAATCTTGGAAAGAAGTTGGCTTAGATGTTCAATTATTAGATGGACGTTTACATGAGTTCAACTCATTCTACGATATGGTAGAAAAAGATAATCCAAAAATCGATATTTTCGCAGCTGCTTGGGGAACAGGTTCTGACCCAGACCCATCTGGAATTTGGGCTAAAAATGCACCATTCAACTACGTTCGTTGGGTAAATAACGACAATGATAAACTATTAAAAGAAGGTATTTCAGCAAAAGCATTTGATGAAAAATACCGTCAAGATGTATATGATAAATGGCAAGAGCTTGTAAATGACGAAGTGCCAGTTATCCCTACTCTATTCCGCTTCGGTTTAGATGGCGTTAATAAGCGCGTTAAAGGCTACGACTTAACAGCTGGTCAAGGCTTCCAAGGTCACTTACAAGACATCTCTGTAACAAGTAAAGAGTCTGAAAAAAATAAATAAGCAGTAAAAATGTAGCTGTCCCTTAAGTCAATGCACTTTTGGGACGGTTCTTTTTTGTGTATAACTCATACCTGATTCTAAAGAATAGATAGCCATAACAGTAAAAATGTGGATAAGTAATCCCCCCATTCCATTCTTTAAAAGGTTATTAACAAGAACTTGCGTACATTTGTTGATATTTAATGGAGAATCAGCTAAAAACAGTAAATTGTTCATCAAAACAGTGGATAAGTAACAGCTCTCCTCATCAAATCAAAAAAAATATTAACGAAAATATGCACACTGTTGATAAAATTGTGAACTTTGTTAATAAAGCAGTAATTTTTATTCAATAAATTTGTGGGTACGATTTAATGTTGGGTTTGTGTGAGCTGAAATAAGTAGATTCAATTTTAACAAGCATGAACGATATGTGGACAATGTTGATAAAGTTGTGAGCTTCCCTTACTAAATAAATTTCAATTATTGCTAAACCTGATCAACAACATAACTACAATTCAAAAATACAAAAAAACTCGCTAGTAATTAGCGAGTTTTCACAAATTTTTGAGACAATCTCAAAACAATTATTAACTTACTTTTTTACTTTCTTCTTGCTCGTGTTTTTCAATCTTATGCTTAGCAGAGAAATGATAATAGATTAAACATGCAATCATAAATGGAACACCACAGTACAATGCAATACGTTGATCTGGGATAAATGCAAGACTAATGATTACAGCTACATTTAAAACAAAAGCAACGATTGGAACGATTGGATAAAGAGGCGTTTTATATTTTAAATCCTCTAATTTCCCACCTTCTTGAAGGTATTTCTTTCTACCTAAAAGATTTGATAATGCAATGCTTGCCCAAACAAATAAACAGCCAAATCCTGCAATTGATAGCAACCATAGATAAACCGTGTCTTCTGCGTAAATACCACTTAATAGAGATAAACAACCAAAAAACATACTAAAAGTTAAAGCGTTTAAAGGTACACCTTTTTTAGTTAATTTTCCTAATTTCGGACTAACCATTCCTTTTTGAGCCATTGAATACATCATACGAGATGTTGCGTATAAACCTGAGTTAGCAACTGATAGAACTGCTGTAATAATAACAAAGTTCATAATATCAGCTGCGTATGGAATACCGATGTTATCAAATACTACTACGAATGGGCTATCTACTAAACCAGCTTTCTCCCAAGGGAAAAGACCTGCTAAAACAAAAATTGATAAAATAAAGAATACTAGAATTCGCCATACTGTGTTATTAATTGCTTTAGGTACAGCTTTTGCTGGATCTTCACTTTCACCAGCTGCAATCCCTACTAATTCACTTCCCTGGAATGAGAAGTTAACTGCAACCATTGTGACCATAATCGCTAAAAAGCCATTTGGGAAAAGTCCGCCGTGGTCTGTAAAGTTAGAAAGCATTGGAGCCTTTGTCCCTTCCATTGGTACAATGCCAAACATTACTGCTCCACCTAAAATTATAAATAGAACAATTGTTACTACTTTAATACTTGCAAACCAAAATTCAACTTCAGCAAAACTTTTAGTTGAAAGTGCATTTATTGCAAATAATATTACCCCAAATACTACACACCAGATCCAAGTCGGTACATCTGGAAACCATCTCTTCATTAACATACTAACTGTAATTAACTCTAAACCGATTGTTACCGACCAGTTTAACCATGCCATCCATCCAACTACATAGCCTGACGCTGGTGAGATATATTTAGTTGCATAAGTTTGATAAGAACCAGCATCTGGTAAATTAACTGCTAATTCTCCTAAACATAGCATTGTTAAATACATTACGATTCCACCTACTAAGTAGGCTAATATTGCTCCACCTGGGCCAGCTTCACTAATTGTATAGCCTGATCCCATAAACAAACCTGTCCCAATTACTCCCCCAAGAGCAATCATAAACAAGTGTCTACTTTTAAGCTCTTTCTTTAACCCCTGTTCTTGCTGTTTCATGAAAGTCCCTCCTCTAGATGTAAATTGTGCGTATAAGTTAAAATATTCTGATATAACAGAATATAAGTTCACTTATTTCCTTAACGAACACTAAAGCTCTTTAAACCAACATATTTTAAGACTAAATTTTCAGATAACGATTGAAAACGTATACAAATCATTGTATTGAGATAATACTTAATTATAAAAATAGATTTTATTATCTGTCAATACAATATAAGTGCTCCAGATGAAATTTTCATCTGGAGCAAACCAATTAATCTATTAAACCCATCCACGGAAACGAGATGCTTCCGCCATTTTGCGAATACCAACCATATATGCAGCTAATCTCATATTTACTTTGCGATTAACTGAAGTTTGGTAAACACTATCAAATGAACGAACCATTTTTTCACGAAGCTTTTGAGCAACTTCTTCATCAGACCAGTAGTAACCTTGGTTATTTTGAACCCACTCAAAATAAGAAACAGAAACTCCACCAGCACTTGCTAGTACGTCTGGAACTAGTAAAATTTCGCGCTCTGTTAAAATTTTAGTAGCTTCAAGAGTAGTAGGACCATTTGCAGCTTCAACTACGATTGATGCTTTAATATTGTGAGCATTTTCAATTGTAATTTGATTTGAAATTGCGGCTGGAACTAAAATATCACAAGGTTTTTCTAGTAATTCTTTATTCGAAATTACATCAGTAAATAAGTTAGTTACCGTTCCAAAGCTATCTCTTTTTTCTAGTAAGCTATGAATATCTAAACCGTCTGGATCGTATAATGCGCCAAGTGCATCAGAAATACCAACTACCTTTGCACCTGCTTCAACCATGAACTTCGCTAAGAAGCTACCCGCATTTCCAAATCCTTGAACAATGACACTAGCACCCTTTAAATCGATTCCCTTACGTTTAGCAGCCTCTTCGATACAAATAGTAACACCTTGAGCTGTAGCTGTTTCACGTCCTTCTGATCCACCTAATACAAGTGGTTTACCAGTAATAAATCCAGGAGAATCAAATTCTTGAATTCTACTATATTCATCCATCATCCAAGCCATTATTTGTGGGTTAGTATATACGTCTGGAGCAGGAATATCCTTTGTTGGTCCAACGATTTGGCTAATCGCACGAACATATCCTCTACTTAAACGCTCTAACTCAAAAATTGACATATTTCTTGGATCACAAATGATACCGCCTTTTCCCCCACCGTATGGTAAATCAACGATACCGCATTTTAAGCTCATCCACATTGATAAAGCTTTTACTTCGTCCTCATTAACCTCAGGATGGAAACGAATTCCACCTTTTGTTGGACCTACAGCATCATTATGTTGTGAACGATAGCCAGTGAAAATCTTCACTGAGCCATCATCCATTCTTACCGGAATTTGAACTGTTAAAAATCGTAATGGTTCTTTTAATAACTCATAAAGTTCTTTTGAATAACCAAGTTTATGAAGAGCTTCTGAGATTACTTCTTGAGTAGACTGAATTAATTCTCTGCCTTCTTCTTTGATTTTGTTTTGTACTTCATTTTGTGGGATTGTAGTTGTCATTTTTATCGCTCCATTTATACAGTTGCTTTATATTGGCTAAATACTTCGTTAATTTGTTGAATTGACCAGTCTAAATCTTCTTTTGAAATAATTAATGGTGGTGCAAAACGAATTACTGTATCATGTGTTTCTTTACATAATAAACCTTGTTTCTTTAATGCTTCACAATAAACACGTGCTGGTACATGAAGTTCAACACCGATAAATAATCCACGTCCTCTAACTTCTTTAATATGAGGATGATCGATTTCTTTTAATTTTTCCATAAAGTAGTTTCCAAGCTCATTTGAACGCTCAGCTAACTTCTCTTCTTCAAGAACTTCTAAAGCAGCTACTGAAACTGCACAAGCTAATGGATTTCCACCAAATGTAGATCCGTGAGAACCTGGCTCAAATACGCCTAAGATTGAACGATCAGCAGCAACACATGAAATTGGGAATACTCCGCCACCAAGTGCTTTACCTAAAATGTACATGTCAGGAATTACTCCATCCCAATCACATGCAAAAGTTTTACCAGTTCTACATAAACCTGTTTGAATTTCATCTGCTATAAATAATACGTTTTCTTTTTTACAAACATCAGCTACTTCAGGTAAGAATCCTTCTTTAGGGATATTAATTCCAGCTTCACCTTGAATTGGTTCGATTAAGAATGCAGCAGTATTTGGCGTAATTGCAGCTTTTAATGCTTCAATATCGCCATACGGAATTAACTTAATTCCTGGTAAGAATGGTCCAAATCCACGTTGATAATCTTTTTCTGATGATAAAGAAACTGCAGCCATCGTGCGACCGTGGAAGTTTCCAACACAAGCAATAATTTCTGCTTGGTTTTCTTCTACACCCTTAACATCATAAGCCCATCTTCTAGCAGCTTTAATAGCAGTCTCAACAGCTTCAGCACCAGTGTTCATAGGTAAAATCATATCTTTGTTCGTAACTTTTGCTACCTTTTCAAACCACTCACCCATGTTTTCACTATAGAAAGCACGAGAAGTTAATGTAACTTTGTCAGCTTGATCTTTTAAAGCTTGGATAATTTTTGGATGACGATGCCCTTGGTTTACAGAAGAATATGCACTTAACATATCTAAATATCTGTTACCCTCAGGGTCTGTAACCCAGATACCTTCAGCTTTAGAGATTACTACTGGAAGTGGATGATAGTTATTTGCGCCATATTGATTTGTTTGGTCAATGATTTTTTGAGAATTAGTTGTCATTTGAGTTCCCCCAATATTATTGATTAATTTTTAGCTTCTTACTAAAAGAATAAGCAATTTCCGTGCCAAACATGTTGTATAAATTAAAATTCACAAAATGTACTTATTCTAAGCGTTATTCATCCTTAAGCATGATACCGTTTTCAATTTACCGCAAAATATTTTTGCATTCAGGCGCAAAATTAATTAAAATATGCATAGAATATTTGCAGCAAAAAAAGATTAACAAAGAAAATTAGTACATTCGGAAAAAAACTGCCTTTTTATCTTACCAAAAATAGAAAGAAGTGCAAATTTTTTCTATTGTTATAATGAAAAGAGAGAATTATATGAAAAATGATAAGCAAAACTTTTTAGCTGTTGATGAATTATTACAATTAATATTAGAAGAAATTGATATCGGTATACATGTAGTTGATCAAGAAGCTAATACAATGGTGTATAACCGCAAAATGATGGAAATCGAAATGATGAATGAAGAGGATGTCTTACACAAAAATCTTTTAGATGTCTTCACGTTTCAAAAAAACCAATCGAGCACCTTACTTGATGCACTCCAAAAAGGTAAAGTACGAAAAAATATTAAACAATCTTATTTTAATAATAAAGGAAAAGAAGTTACGACAATCAATGATACTTACCCAATAATGAAAGAAAATAAAATTATTGGAGCAATTGAAATGGTTCGCGACGTGACTGAATTAAAGCAATCTGTGCAGGAAGGTATTCTTCAAAATCGAAATACACGTTATACATTCGAACAATTAATCGGAACATCCGGGGCATTTAAAAGCATAATTGAAGATGCAAAAAGATCTACAAAAACTTCTTCATCCGTATTAATTGTAGGAGAAACTGGAACAGGTAAAGAATTATTCGCTCAAAGTATTCATAATGCTAGCAAAAGAGCAACAAAACCATTCATTTCTCAAAATTGCGCCGCACTTCCAGAATCCTTAATTGAAAGTATTCTTTTTGGGACAAAAAAAGGAGCATTTACTGGGGCAATTGATAAGCCTGGATTATTTGAAGAAGCAAATGGTGGAACATTATTATTAGATGAAATTAATTCACTTAGCCCTAACTTACAGGCTAAACTTTTAAGGGTTATTCAAGAACGTAAAGTTAGAAGAATTGGTGATATTAACGAAAAAGAATTAGATGTTCGAATTATCGCTACGATAAATGAAGACCCTATTGAAGCAATCGCGAATAATCATTTACGTAAAGACTTATATTACCGTCTAAGTGTCGTTTCATTATTTCTACCTCCACTACGTGAACGCTTCGAAGATATATTGTTGTTAGCAAACTTCTTTATTCAAAAATATAATCGTCTTTTCGGTCATCGGGTAACTAATTTAGATGAAAATGTAACAAACTTCTTCCTGAATCATAACTGGCCTGGTAATATACGCGAACTTGAACATATGATCGAAGGTGCAATGAACTTAGTAGAAAATGAAACAACTATATCTGCAACTCATTTACCATCTAGGTTTTTTAATGAAAAAAGAAATACAAGTGCTACTCCAATCGTTCAACAACAAAGAGACGTTAAATTACATCCGCCAGAATCAATAGATGATAAATCAAATTTAAAAAATACTTTATTGAACAAAGAAAAACAACATATTATAAATGTTTTAAATGAACATAACGGCAATATTACACAGGCTGCAAAACAATTAGGCATCAGTAGACAAAACTTACAATATCGTATTCGTAAGTTTAATTTATTGAATGATTAAGTTTTATTCAAATAAAACATTAACGAATATTTTCCAGTACGGTTTAAAAATGCAAATATGCCCAAACCTTCCACTTTTGTCCTGCATATTTTGATTATGTAAGACTCATAAGTAAAGGAGGTTTTTTATATGTCGAATGAACATGAGTATCGTCCACATGGATTTGGTGGCGGCGGCTTTGGACACGGTGGATTCGGAGGCTTTCATGGTGGGTTTGGTGGAGGATTTGGTAGACCTGGATTTGGATTTGGTAGACCTGGGTTTGGATTTGGCTTTGGACGTCCGTTCTTCCGTCCGTTCTTCCGTCCATTTTTCCCATTCTTCCCATTTTTTTGGGGTGGTTATGGCTATGGCTATCCTTACTACTATTGCCCACCAGGATACTATTGTCCTCCCCCTTATTATTACTAATAATGTAAAAATAAAAAATATAAAAGAGAAGGGTTTTATACCTTCTCTTTTCTTATAATGTGATTGTTGAGTAACTCCCTAAAATTTCTACACTAAAGCCCAAAGCCTCTAATTCTTGCTTTACTCCAGGTAATAATACGTCATCATAGCCCATCTCAACATCAACAATGAAAAAGTAATTTCCTAATCCAGTTTTCGTCGGGCGAGACTCAATTTTTGAAAGGTCAATCTGTCTCCATGCAAATGCTGAAAGTACTTGGTGAAGCGCACCAGCACGATTCTCTGGCATGTTAATAACTAGAGTTGCCTTAGTATGTTTAGGTTCAAAATAATTCGTTTCCATTTTGGCATCATGTCTTTGTAAAACAATAAATCTCGTGTGATTATATGAATTAGAATGAATATCTGAAGCAACAATTTCTAATCCATACTTCTTTGCAGCAAATTCGTTAGCGATCGCAGCTATACACTCATTAGATTGCTCACTAACCATTTTAGCCGCAGCACTTGTAGAAGTAACTGGCTCTAACTTTGTATATTTATATTGATTATGCAAAAATGTGTGACACTGAGCTAACGCATGAGAATGAGAATAAATCACCTCAATATCCTTTACTCGATGTGCTTGTCCTTTTGCCATCAATAAATGCTGTCTTATCGGTATAATAATTTCACCAACCATTTTTAATGGCTGTTCATGTACAAGATAATCAATTGTTGTGGTCACGGATCCTTCAACCGAATTCTCTATTGGAACGACAACTAAATCAACTTCACCTTCCGCTACATTATCCATACAAACAGGAATACTAGAATAAGCAATATGTTCATCATTCTTAAAAACAGACCGAACAGCAACATGTGTAAAAGTCGCCTCAGGACCTAAATAACCAACCTTCACGTTCCCACTCCTTTTAATTTTTAATTATACTAAAAAGAGTTAAGATTAAAAGTAAAATATTTAATTTTTAGCAATTATCTTACAAATTTCGCAAATATCACCTTTAAAGGCTACTTTGACGAATCTTTAACGTCGTAGGAACAATCACTTTTTTGGCCACTTTCCTACCTAAAAGTCTTTCCATTAATAAGTCCACTGCGGATTCACCCATCAATTCAGTGTAAACCTTCAAAGTACTTAAGCTAGGAAAAAGATATTTTGAAAACACAAAATCATTCATTCCGATTAAATTTACACGCTCTGGTACTGATATTTTTGCTTCATGAAGTGCTCTTAAACATCCAACAGCCATCGTATCACAACCAATTATAAATGCTGTTGGTAAATCTCCACCTTGTTCTCGAATTGCTTTGTTCATCAAATTAAACCCTGCTTCTGCTGTAAATTCACTTAAGTACAGATTCTCTTTTCGAAAAAGCCCTTTTTCCTCTAAATAATTTTTATATGTTTTCACTCGAGAATTAATTTTTTGACCTTGCTTCTTATCATACTCGCGTCCACCGATATATCCGATTTTTTGATGTCCATGCGATATAAAATGATCTAAAACTTTTATAATAGCATTCTCATAATCTGTAACAACACAATCGTATTTCTCTTCATCTGGTGAAAAATCAACAAAAACGATATTTTTCGATACTTTTTTCAATGAGCTAATTTGCTGATTATCAAACTTACCTAATGCAATCACACCAAGTATTTGCTCATCTAACATCCCCTTTTCATTCCCACGAAAAAAAGTAGAAATGTGCAGTGAATGTTGTTCACACTTATTTTCAATTCCAAAACGAATTAGCATATAAAAGAGATCACTTAATTCTTCATTTCCACTATCGCCTTTAACAAGTGCGATTTTAGCAATATTCTTTTTTACTTTTGATTTTTTCTTATATGAAAGCTTTTCTGCTGTTTCAAAAATTCTTTGTTTTGTATCGTCACTTACTGATAGTGCAGGGTCATAATTAAGCACTCTTGATACAGTAGCAATCGATACCCCTGCTTTTTCGGCAATATCTTTAATTGTAGTCATTACAACTCTCCTCGTAACCTTCCAATCTAAATTGTATTCGAAACTATTACTTTAATTTTAACAGTTGAAGGTTGTATGATTATTCATTAAATATGGAGAATTTTTTACATATTTTATTTTCTTTAAATCAAGATCGTATAATTAAGTTTTATTTAAGCAAATTTGAAATATTATAATTTACAGGAGGAGAATTTAATTTTTTCGGAGTAATCTTAGCTGTTTTTAATTGTTGAAAATATTGATGTGGTTTCTCATTTCTATTCGTATAATGTTTTTAGCATTGTATCTGTTAAAGCTTCAACTGATTTAGTTGAGGATAGTCCTACTTCATTTGGAAGATTACTGTAAATCAGTATGTCCATCCCCCTATTGATCCGATACCCTGCTTGTTTTAAATAACTTATCACTTTCTTTAAGTAACTAGTCCAGTCATGCTTTATTTCGTCACCTAAATCATTTAAAGAAATTTCAATAATTCCTAAATCTTCAAAGTTTAAGGATACTAATTTAATTAGTTGCGTCTCTGTTCTAGACAAAAGTACATAAATGCCAAATGCTTGTGAAGCATGGTGACTTTTTCTATCAAAGTCCGTAATTTCCTCGATTTCGTCAGTATGGCCTGATACAAAAAAAACGCGTAAATTAGAATGACTGTAATACTGATTGTAAACTGATATTAACTCTTTAACATTCATTTCCTTATCACTCCTATAACTAATTTTCCATGATCCCTACCCGCTTTTCGATCAGATAGAAATAGATTTAAACCAAACATTTACCCTGTACTCCTCGCTAACCTTATTCCAATGATCACCATACTAGTTTCAAAAGCTACTCCCTTGGCAATGGAACATAATAAAGAGAAAAAAGAGTTCTATTAAAAGTATCCTACTCCCCTGGATATTATTGGTCAATAATTAATCCAATTAAAATTTACTAAAATGGAAGGATTTTTTACTTAGTTTTTTATTCTGTCACAATTAAAGTTCATATAAGGAAAATAACGGAGTTTGCACTTATTTTAAAGCTTCTTAGATAATAGTTCTATTAGATTATTAATAGTAATTATTTTACATTTTTTACTAGTTGGATTGATTCTAGCGTTATATCTATATAATAAAAGAAATAAAATTCACTAAAATAATTTAATGTTTACAATACAGTTCCAATTTTATTTACTTGTTGAAAGAAATAGGTTTATTACTTTCAGAAAATTTAATAAACTATATATAGAGACCGATTTGACTTAAAAAGGATTAAGAAGTCTGAGACTTACAATTTATTAAAAGGGGGTCTTAATAATGTTAGGATTTGATGCAGGTTTTGATATTTTTAAAATTATTGCTTTCGTATTTCCAATCATTTTCGTCTTCGTTTTTGCAGGTATATTTTTTGCACTAATAAAAGGATTAAAGCAATGGAATTATAATAATAAACAACCCAAATTAATTGTCCCAGCAAAAATAGTTACAAAAAGAATAGATTACGTTCAACGTGCTAATACGAATCAGTTCGCTCATTCCTCTACACATTATTATGTTACAGTTGAGGTCGAATCTGGAGACAGAATTGAATTTCAAATTGATGGGTTCATTTATGGTCAATTAGTAGAAAACGATACAGGAAAGCTAACTTTCCAAGGTACGAGATTCATAAACTTTGAGCGACAATAATTTCTTTTCGGGGTGGAATAATGAATGTTTTCATAAGTGGTGCCACGGGTTTTTTAGGAAAACATACAACTAAAAAATTAAGTGAAATGGGCTATTCCGTTATAGCCTTTGGAAGAAATGAGGAAGCAGCTAAATTTTTCAACAAGATGGAGAATGTCACCTTTGTCAAAGGAGATTTGAATGACTCTATCTTATTAGAAGAAAATATAAAGAATGTAGACTATGTAATCCATTGTGCTGCACTTGCAGCACCTTTTGGACCTTTTTCTGAATTCGAGAAAACAAATGTTGAGGGGACGAAGAATATTGTTAAAGCTTCACTTTCAACAGATTTAAAAAAGTTTATTAATATTTCGACCCCGAGTGTGTACTTCACTAGTGAGAGTCGTATAGATGTTAAAGAAAGTGATCCGCTGCCATCAAAGCACTCTAATTACTACGCTGAAACAAAACATATGGCAGATTTAATTATTGAAGACGCAATTGAAAAAGGACTACCTGCAATCTCACTAAGACCTAGACAAATTTTTGGTCCTTTCGATCATACGATTTTCGGAAGATTTATACAGATAAATGAAAATGGAGGAATTCCATTAGTTCATAAAGGACAAGTTCTAATGGATTTTACTTATATCGATAATGTTGTCGATATGATCATCGCTTGTATGAATGCAGATCATGCCTTTAATGGTGAGTATTACAATATTACAAATGATCAACCTATTTATTTAATTGACGTGCTTAAACAACTCTTTTTTGCCTTAAATAAAGAGTTGAATACAAAAAATATCTCTCCAAAACTACTGTCATTTATCGCGTTTAATTCGGAAATAATTGCGAGGATTACTAACAAACCACCAAAAGTTTCCAAGCATATTGCCAATTTCTTAAGTTACGACTATACACTAAATATTGAAAAAATCAAAAGTGATTTAAACTATGAACCTAAAGTATCAATTAGTGAAGGTATTAAGCGTTATGCTGACTGGTACTTAGCAACAAATGATTGAAAGTAAGACAAACTAAAAACAAGCTAAAATCACCTAAATTAATTATATTTAAGTGATTTTAGCTTGTTTTTGATTGGCTGCACCAGACTGTTTATTTACCCTAAAACAATGTTAATAGCAATCTCAAATTATATTTACTTTATAAAAAACCCAGTAGAAATCTATTTAATAGTTGTTTGTATCTCCTTACTATTTAAAGACCATAATCCACTATTTAAAATAGTATCTGCATCTACTATATTTAAGCGTTCTTTGAATAATGGGCCATCAATTACAAACGTATGATATTCTCCGCTTTCGCCCATTAAACAGATTTCTTTGCTAATGAATAGTTGTTTTAACTCTTTATTTAGGCTCTTACCCACGATCGTAGAATCAAAAATATTCTCTTTCGCCCTACAAATAATTGCATCGTATCCAGTCTCAAGCCATTGGTCTAGTAAATTAGTAGTTTCACTTTTCTTAATCCATACAGGAAAAATCGGTTCAAGTCCCACCTTAGTTGCAACTAGTTCATTCCATTGTCGATCTTCCTCGACATATAGAGTACCAAATGCAATCGCAGAAAGGTCAAATTGCTCTTTTATTGATTTTAGTCCATTAATCATTGACTCCTCGTATTTTCCTGCTGAGTCAATCATGACAAGAGGAATTCCAATTGCATCAGCTTGCATTTGTAAGAAATTAAGCGGAGTTCCGTGCGCATGATTCCTTTCATCCTTTTTCGATACCATTGAAACTAGACATGCCACATCAAATTTATTTTTAATTAGTAAATCTAATGCTAAACAACAATCCTTCCCACCACTCCAAGAAACTGCTACTTTACGATTGTTCACTTATATCATTCTCCCTTAACATAAAAGCCACAGAATAATTAAACTTCCATCCGTGGCTTATAGAAACAAATTTTTTAGTTATTAATTTTTTAGTAAACTTTTAACGTACGTCATACCTTTTATTGCATAATCAAACCACTGTTGATCCCCGTATGGAATTTCAACCCATTCTCTCATAGGTTTCCCACCCATTGGGTCAAAGTTTTTTGCTCCACTTAATTTTAAAGCTGTTGCAACATCTTCAGGATTTAACTTTACAACCATATTAGGTTCATTATAGAATACAAAAACTTTACCTTGTATTTTTAATCCTTTATGTCCAAAGATACTTCCTTTTGATGCTTCATAGTGATTGATTAGTTCAGTTCTTAAGCTTTCAAATTTTTCTATTGTACCTTCCATTTTCACCATTCCTTTTTATCCAACGCTTTTCTTCATAAAAATATCTTATTAATACCAATAACTTATTGATATTATTCAGTGTAATATCAACGTCTATACTAGTAAATAGAAGCACTTGAATCAAATTTAGGGAGGTAATCAAATGACCATCAACTTCCACGATGCACAAAATAATAAGACTTACACAACTAGAGAGGCTGATCAATCTTGGATTCAGTTAATGAGGGAAAACATTGATTTGTTAGGAAAAGACGCAGTTGATATAGGTTGTGGTGGAGGGATCTATTCGAAAGCTCTCTCTAAGTTAAAAGTAAACCACGTTACGGCGGTAGATTTTTCAGAGGAAATGCTTAAAGGTGCTGCTGAAAACTGTAAAGACTACAGTAATATTTCCTTTAGTAAAGGAGATGCATACCATACTAAACTTCCATCTTCAAATTATGATGTAGTTTTGGAAAGAGCTTTAGTCCATCATTTAGATAATTTAAATGCCTGTTTCAATGAGGCAAATCGTTTACTAAAAAAGAATGGAATATTAATCGTACAAGACCGGACGCCAGAAGATTGTTTACTTCCTGGAAACGATAGCCATATACGAGGTTATATTTTTGACCTTTACCCAAAATTGAAAAAGAAAGAAATATCAAGAAGATATGATACACAAGAAATGCACTCAGCTTTAGAATCAGCTGGCTTTCATATAGAAAACACAGTAAAACTTTGGGAAACAAGACGCATCTATTCTGACCTAGAATCACTTCGAAGTGATTTATTACTTAGAACAGGTCGATCAATTCTTCATGAACTCACTGATGAAGAGCTAAATCAATTAGTAAAATTCATCGATAATAAGCTTCAGCATCAATCTACTATTATTGAAAAAGACTGTTGGACAGTTTGGTTTGCTAGAAAGAAATAATATTATGGAGACTAATTATATTAATAGAAACGCTTAGTCTAAATTCTAAGCGTTTTTACATTTCTCATTAAAGTGCAACCTATCGTGTAACCATTTATAAAATATAATCAATTATCCACTCACTTCATGATCTTTAGGCTCAACTTTTGGTAGTTTAATTGTTACTTTTGTTCCTTCATAAACGCTACTCTCGAAGGTGATTGTTCCACTCATTGCTTCTATGATTCGAACAGAAACTGTTGTTCCTACGCCAGTGCCCTTTTCTTTAGTTGAATAGAATAGAGTACCAATACGTGAAAGCTGATCTTTAGTCATCCCTTTTCCATTATCTCTAATCGTAATGACCGTTTTATCTTTTTCTTCGTGTAGCTTCGTATGTACAAATCCACCCGAGCTAGTTGCCTCAATTGCGTTTTTAATTAGGTTTATTAATGCTTGTTTAAATTGATTTTTATCTGTATTTATAAATGTTTCGACTTCTGTATCGCCTTTTAATTTTACATTTTGCTTTAATGCTAATGGAACTAATAAGGTGACTACATCTGAAACGCATTGCTTTAAATTAAACGTTTCTACTTTTTCAAATTGTGGTTTGGCAAAATTTAAATAATCATTAATGATTCCTTCTGCTCTACCTAATTCACTCAATACTAGCGGTAAATATTCCATAGACTGATTGTCTTTGCTTTCTTGCATTAATTGTAAGAAACCTTTAACAACTGTAAGTGGATTCCTAACTTCATGAGCAATAGAAGCTGCCATTTCACTTAACGTATTAAGTTTCTCAGCTCTTTGGATTTCTTTATGCAGTATTTTATTTTCAATTAGTGTTTCAATCAGTTTTGCTCCTAAAGTAATTGCGACTAACTCTATTACAATGAAGATAAGAATTAACCCAAATAGTCTGTAATCGCTTTTAAAACTAATCTTATTTACGAATAAAAAAGTAAATAAGATTCCTAGTTGAACTAAAGCAGGCCATAAACTAATAAGAGCTGTTGCAAGTATTCTCTGTTTAGGTTTAAATGTCCAAAACCATTTAAATAAAATTAAAGACCCTAGTGAGGATAAGGTAATACTGATCATACCAAATATGATAGCGTCTCCACCTAAAATTATTCTAGCTAATAAGATCGCTAAAAAAGTCACGATTCCCCAGCGATAGCCGCAATAAAGAAACGCAATCGTTAGTGGTATATATCTTAAATCCCAAAATAACCCATATGCTGGATATGGAAAGGCCATGCAAAAAAAACCTGCTACAGCCTGAAACATGCCAAAAAGATAAATTTTATCTTTATAGCCATGCCTTTCATAAATAATACTGTATATTAATATTGGACTTAATATGATTAAAACATGTAGCAAAAGTTTTTCGATTAACACGTTTTTATCCTCACTAGATTCGAAATTTTCGAAATAAATTCAACATACATATAATACGACAAAACTTCCAAAAATCCTTTATTTTTCCCTATTAACTCACACTATTTTTCATATTCTGTCGATTAATATTTTTATGCTTTTTTTCAATTTATAGAAAGTGAAATAGGTGCGTTTATAAGTTTAAACATTTATACTAGAAGTACCTTACCACTATCGTATGAAAGGGATAAATATGAATAAAAGAATCGTATTAAATATTATTTTGGTTATGATATTCTTTTTCCTAATTAATTTTTATATAGGTCTTAATGGATGGATTTATATTAATGCTTTGCTAAGTAAATGGGTGAATCCAACAATAAAAATAATCTATTGGATCGTATTTCTGTTAATAACTTTTGCGTACATACTTTCAAGAGTTTTAAAGAGTAAGCTTCCTACTTCATTCTTTAAACCAATCCATAAAATTGGAGCATACTGGTTAGCCATCTTTTATTATTTAATTTTCTTTGTCATCGTTGCTGATTTAATTGGACTGATTTTAAGAGGATTTACATCTTTCAAAACAAGTAGTATAACTGTGATACTTGGAACAATTGTCATAATATGTGTCGCAAACCTCATCATAAAAGGTAGAAAAAGTGCACTAGAAACACAGATTGTTCATTATGACATCAATGTTGATAAACCAAATGAAAAGTATAAAGAACTATCAATTGTACTAGTTTCGGATTTACATTTAAGCACATTAGTCACGAATAAAAGATTAGAGTTTCTTGTTGACAAGATTAATAAGCTTGCTCCTGATTTGGTCTTAATTGCTGGAGATATTATTGATGAAGATATCACTCCATTTGTTGAGGAAAATATGATTCAAACGTTGAAAAAGTTAAAGCCAAAGATTGGTATATATGCAGTCCCTGGTAATCATGATTATTACGGTGGACATTTAGATTTACTTGCCCGGCATTTAAAGGATGCTGGTATCCATATTTTATTAGATGAGAAAGAACTAGTTGATCACAATTTCTATATCGTTGGTCGTAAAGATCTTGCAAGTAAAAAGCGCTTAGATTTACATGAACTACTTGAAGGAATCGATCATACAAAACCAATTATCTTACTTGATCATCAGCCCTATCATTTAGAAATTCCAACTCAATTAGGCGTAGATTTACAAGTGTCCGGACATACACATCGCGGCCAGTTTATGCCAAATCACTTAATTACCCGTCGACTTTATGAAGTTGATTGGGGCTATTTACAAAAAGAACGTTCACACTTTGTCGTTTCATCAGGATTTGGAACTTGGGGACCTCCAATTAGAACAGGTAACCCTTCTGAGATTGTAACGATCACTGTTTCATTTTCTAATTAATTCAGGCTGCCCGCCAAACGCTCGCTTTCTTCGTTGCTTCGACTGCCCGCGCGGGTGCTCATTACCCGTCTAGGGTAACTCCATTCCTCACCAGGCTTCGCGCCTTGAAAGACAAGCGCTTGCAATCCAGTCTGAAACTCAAGGACTTTGTCTACATATTGAAGAGACCAAAAAAATATACTTTTTGGTCTCTTTTATATTAATTTTGTCATAATTTATCTATAAATAGTTTTCTGAAAAGTGTAAAATATTATTGAAAGTTTCTTTTCAGAACGGAGATTGAAGCATGAAAAATACAGAGTACTACAACAAAAGGAGCCGTCGAATTTATATTTTTTTTATGGCTTCACTCACTTCCTTATTGCTAGTAGGAATTACACTCTCTCCTTTAACTTTTAAGGATCATCCAATTGAACTTATTACTCAAGTAATCTTAATGTTCATTGTTATTTTTGCTTTATTCAATTTTGTAAAAAAAGATAACACATTTTCAAAAGTATTATTTACGACCATTTCTTCACTATATGTGTATATTAAATTTTGGACATACCCTGACACATCAACAATGTATAGTTTTGTAGCAATCATCCCAATTTTTACGATCTTTTTATATAATCGCATAGCATTTTATATCGGTTGGGCATTAAATATACTAATTGGGCCTACTTTTGTATTACTAATCTCGTTCACCGATCTAAAAGAAAAATATTCTTATATAGCATTAGACCCTGTAGGCAATATATTAGAATTCCTATCGATTCAATTAATACTCTTATTTGTATTTTTACAAACTGAGACGAAGGTCATAGCTTTAGAAGCCAATTACAAGGAAATACAACAGGCGAAACAATTAAATTCAATTGGTCAACTAGCCGCAACGATTGCACATGAAATTCGCAATCCAATTACTGTCGTAAAAGGTTTTGCACAACTTTTTCAAAAATCAACAACAATGAACCCAGACGAAAAATACTATGTCGATGCAATGCTAAAAGAATTAGAATACGCTCAAATCATTATTAATGACTATTTATCACTAGCAAAGCCCCAAACTGAAACGCTACAAGTCGTAGAAGTAAATAAAGAAATAATGAATGTAACTGATTTGCTTGCCTCGATGGCAAATAGTCAAAGCATCGGTTTCCATTTAAACTTAAATCAAATACTTTATACAAAAATAAATCCGATTGAATTTAAACAAGTTCTCGTTAACTTGATGAAAAATGCAATCGAATCAATGCACGATGCAGGTTTTATAACAATCAATCTATTACAAGAAAATGAATATGCACTTATTGAAATCATAGACACAGGAATTGGAATGTCTCAAGAAACAATTGAAAAGCTCGGCACCCCCTTCTACTCACTAAAAGAAAGAGGCACAGGGATTGGATTAACCGTCTGCTTTAATATAATCGAAAAATTTAAAGGCAAGATTAAAGTAAGTAGTAAGGAAAACGAAGGAACCATATTCCGGATTTATTTACCGATTTGGCAATGTGAAAATGAATGAACAAAAACCACAAACTACTATTTTCCACAACAAAAAAACTCACAAAAGTGTGAGTTTTTTTTGCAAATTAAAAATCCTTTGCAGTTTCCTTAGCTTTTTGAATTGCTTGTTCTTTAATTTCTTGTGCTCGGTCTGGGAATTGGTTTTGACCTTCTACAAAAATTCCATTAAAGTCTTGAACACCTAAGAAGCCCATTATCACGCCAATATAGCGATGTCCCATTTCAAGGCCTGCAGCTGGACCTTCTGAATAAACCCCACCACGTGCTTGGATATGCAATGCTTTTTTACCACCTAATAATCCTTGAGGCCCATTAGGAGTATATTTGAAAGTTTTACCAGCAACGCAAATCGCATCAATATAGTTTTTCATAATTGGAGGGAATAAAAAGTTCCATAAAGGTGTAACAAATACATATTTATCTGCTTCAGCAAATTGAGTTACAATCTCGTTTAATCTTCCTACTTTTGATTGCTCACCTGAAGAAAGTGTATCAAAAGATCCTCCAGATTGAAGTTTCCCCCAACCTGCAAACACTTCAGCATCAATATGAGGAATCGTTTCATTATAAAGGTCAATATGTACTACTTGGTCATTAGGATGTGCAGCTTTATAACTCTCGATAAATGCATCACCAACCGCCATACTGTATGAAGTAGACTTATCGTGCGGATGTGCTGTGATATACAATAGTGTCGTCAAACGAATTTCCACCTTTCATTCTTTAACTAATTAAAAGCACAATATTATCATCTGTCATTTCCGATTAAACAATACAAATATTTATAAAAAAAACCTTTACTCCAATGGTAAAGGTTTTTGTGTATAGACAAAGTCCAAAAAGTTAATTTTATGACTGAATTATTATTTCGCTTTAAAAATCCCAAAAGGTTTCCCTACAGGTAAGAATTCTCTTCCAAAGTGACTATTTAAGACAGCTGCAGCCGATCCATAAAATGACATAATTGCAATTCCTAATTCACTGTATGCTGCAAAAGTATGTGTAGCTTCTTCCATAAAGCCTAATGTGCTTAATGATAATCCAATAAATAAACAATCAATTAATACAAAAATAATAAATAATACTTTATGAGTTTCCATTGCACCGATTGTCATAAAAATTGAAAAGATTAAATATCCTACAAAAGCAAAACCAAGTTGTTTAACATCAGCAGCTTTCATTAATGCTTCTCCAAAAACACCTAATTGGATTAACCAAGTAGTACCAACAGCTAACCAAAAGAAAGCATATGCTCCAAATGCTGTTGCTCCAAATACATTATTATGTTTAAAATCCTGGATACTCGCAAATAATTGTGCAATAGCGCCTAAAAAAATCGCCCACGGTAATATTAATGAAACACCATCAGTAATCCCTAATTTTTGTGTTGAGGCAACAAGCGTTACCATCGCTAAACCGAATAAACCAATTGCAGATGGATCTGCAGTAGTTATTTTAATTTGTTGTACGTCTTTCATTGATGTAAATCCTCCTAAAATTTTAAACAGACTAAATTATACTACTATAAAATCCCAGGGATTAATATAGCTTTTTTTCGCTTTTAAATAAGAAAGCACTTTCTTTTAAAAAGAAAGCGCTTTTTACCAAAATTTACTTTTTATGTCGTTTTGCATAACCGCATCTTTTACATAATTCTTCCACTGCACATCGTCTTGAGAAACCATCATAAATTGCTCTTGCACGCTCAGAATTTAAAATATCTTCTAATGAGGTCTCATAAATATTCCCTAACGGAATCTTCCCTTCGCTATCTAAACAACATGGTACTACTGTTCCATCAACTAATACACCGATCTGATCTCTTAATCCATAGCAGAATACATTTTCATCGATGATATCATTACCCATGTCTGGCCATTGGAACTTTTCTGCCATATTTAAATAAATTTTATCGCGCAGTTTAATATTATGTGTTTCCTGAAGTCTTTCACGTAAAGAAAAATCTAAGTTTAGTTTTTCCTGAAGTAAATTTAATATATCAATATTCAGTGAGTTACTTGCTCTTAACTCTTCACTATCCATATTCCAAAGCCTAATTGCACAAATCATATCACTTTTTTCATTCGCTTCATTAATGAAGTTTGTAATATTTTCAACGTAATCATGCAAATCCTTCGTTAAATCATTCGCCTCAAAACTATGAAGTGAAAAATTGATTTGCCTTAAACCTTTGGATTCAATTAATAAATCCTTTACTTTATTAATTAATGTACCATTCGTTGTTATGTTAACCTTCAAACCATTTTCATGACTAATATCCAAAAATCTACCGAGCTTTGTATTTAAAAATGGCTCACCCATCAAATGAAAATAAATATGATCCGTATAAGGTTTAACCGAATTTACAACATGAGTAAATGCTTTCTCGTCCAAAAACTTCAACGGTCTTTCTAACGTTGGGCTCGGACAAAAATTACACTTCAAATTACATATATTTGTAATTTCTATATAAACTTTCTTAAATTTTCTCATTCTACTCTCCTACTTTACATTATCTATATCCATATTTTTCGCTCTAAAAAAACTATAATCCTATCATACAATAATTTTTAAGATATTAATATTTCAACACTCTGTTCAATTTTTACCAACCGAACAGAATTGTAATCATTCTAAAACTTCAAGAAATTGTTTAAATTTTATCATTACACCTACAGTTTGATTACAATTATTTTATTATAATAAAAATAGGCAATTGAATAGCATAGGGGAATTGGTTTTATCTTCTTTTCTACGTATTTTTTTGTAGAAAGGTGGTGATGCCAATGCAAACACTTGAAATACTTACTCTAATCTTCATTGCAATGACCTTTGTCGTTGCATTGATTCAATTAGTAGTTAGTATTATTAACGCAACAAAAAAGAAATAGCCCCTATGCTTTAGCGTGGCATGGGCTACTTCTTTGATTTACTTAGATAAAACCATCTCAGCTTATTTAGTTGCCTAGAACGAGTGTTAGCGCACTCGTTCTTTTTTAATATATGTTTATTATATCATACGATTCTTTAGAAATACTTTAAGCGCTTGAATTTTTTGTTAAATATAAAGAAATTATCATCACAATGACTTTTGTCATTGCATTAATCCAATTAGTAGTTAGTATTATCAACGCAACAAAAAAGAAATAGCCCCTATGCTTCACTAGGTATGGGCTTCTTCTTTGAATTACTTAGATAAAACCATCTCGGCTTATTTAGTTGCCTAGAACGAGTGTTACTGCACTCGTTCTTAATGATAATTTATCATATTTTTTAATCGAAATTTATAAAGTATATGTTATTTTTGTGAATTGATAATATTTGACAATCCCAATCAGTTCTATCAGTATTCAATCGACAATTTTCCATATTTCCCGAGAAATTTCCTACCCAAGTTTTGACAAAATCAAAGTTTTTTCAAATAAAATTTGTTGACAGTTGTTTGTAATCTGTAATATTATTTGTTCATCGCAAAACAAACTAGTTTGATTTTATAAAAACTGCAGTATTGAACATATTTGAAAATTTAATTTTAAAAGCATTGATGAGAAATAGTAAAAGTATTAAGTTCTTAAACAGAGAGTTCCCGGTTGGTGCGAGGGGCGTAAGACGATATTTTGAACACATCTCTGAGCTGAGCACCGAACCCTTTTTGGTAGTAGACTGTTTCCGGATTCCCTGCACCCGTTATCGTGCTAGAGTATAGCTTAATTGCTGCACTTGAAGAGGTTGGTATCGTGAGGTATCAATAAATAGAGGTGGAACCACGTGAGTAATACTCCCGTCCTCTAGCTATTCCATATAGCTAGAGGTCGGGAGTTTTTTGTTTTTCAAGAATATTTTAAGGGAGAGAGTAAAATGAATAAAAAATTAATGTCAGCAATGATTATTTGTATGATTTCAATATTAGTTGTAACTGGTTGTGGAAAAGAAAAACGAAATGCAAACGAAGTAGTCGTTGGATTAGATGATACTTTTGTACCAATGGGTTTTAAAGATGATAAAGGTAAGGTTGTAGGTTTTGATATTGATTTAGCAAAAGAAGTATTTAAACGTGAAAATATGAAAGTAACTTTCCAACCAATTGATTGGTCAATGAAAGAGACTGAATTAAAATCAGGAAATATTGATGCAATTTGGAACGGCTATTCAATTACAGATGAGCGTAAGAAAAAAGTAAATTTCTCAGATGCATATTTAAAAAATAGACAAGTTATTATCACCCTAGCAAATTCAAAAATAAAAACAAAATCAGATTTAAAAGGTAAAAATGTTGGAATTCAAGAAGGATCAAGTTCTTTAGATGCAGTTAATAAAGATAAAAACTTAGTAACATCATTTAACGGTAGTAAACCTGTGTTATATGAAAATAACAACCAAGCTTTAATGGACTTAGAATCAAAACGTGTAGATGTGGTTGTAGCGGATGAAACATTAGCTAGATATTACATGAACAAAAGAGGCCAAAACAAATACAAAATTTTAGAAGACAACTTTGGTGAAGAAGAGTATGGAATTGGCGTTAGAAAAGATGATTCTGTTTTACTTAAAAAAATTAACAAAGAAATTGGTGCTATGAAAAAAGATGGTACTTACGACAAAATTTATAAAAAATGGTTCGGTACATTGAAATAAAAAGGAGCTTATAATCATGGAACAAATTACATCTTTATTACCTTCCATGCTTGATGGATTAAAAATTACGCTAGAGGTTTTCTTAATTACTCTAGCGTTAGCAATTCCACTTGGAATCATCATTGCACTTGGAAGACTTTCGAATATTACAGCAATCAAATCAATTATTAGTTCTTATATTTTATTAATGCGTGGTACACCTCTACTTTTACAATTAATCTTTATCTTTTTTGGTTTACCATTAGTCGGAATTGTCTTTGACCGTTTTACAACAGTTATTATCGCATTTGTACTTAATTATGCAGCTTATTTTGGAGAAATATTCAGAGCAGGTATTCAATCAGTTGATAAAGGTCAATATGAAGCAGCAGAGGTTTTAGGATTGAGTCGCAGTCAAACTTTTAAAAGAATTATTCTGCCTCAAATGACTAAAAAAGTATTACCACCTGTTTCAAACGAAGTAATTACGCTAGTAAAAGATTCAGCTCTTGTCTATGTAGTTGGACTTGATGATATGCTTCGAGTAGCTAAAATCGCATCTAATACAAGCGCATCACTACTGCCCCTTGTTTTCGTTGGTATTATTTATCTACTACTAACAGCAATATTAACGAATTTATTTAAACGATTAGAAAATCGATATTCATATTATAAATAAGGAGAGACTAAAAATGTTAAAAGTAAATAACTTAACAAAACAGTTTAATAAACAAACCGTATTAAATGAAGTCTCTTTTGAAGTTAATAAAGGAGAAATCGTTACTCTACTAGGACAATCAGGAGCCGGTAAAACGACAATACTTCGTTGTATTAATGGTTTAGAAAGCTTCGATGGCGGATCAATTGAAATAGATGGCCAAATGATAAAATCTAAAAAAGATCTTTTAAAAGTAAGAAAAAACGTTGGACTCGTTTTTCAAAACTATAATTTATTCCCACATAAAACAGTAATTGAAAATATTATTGAAGCCCCTACTCTTGTACTAGGTATGAATAAAGAAGAAGCTACAAAAAGAGCAATAGATTTATTAAAACAAGTTGGTCTTAGTGATAAAGCAAATTCATTACCAAACGAGTTATCTGGTGGCCAGCAGCAACGTGTAGCAATCGCTAGAGCATGTGCACTACAGCCAAAAATTCTTTGCTTTGATGAACCTACTTCAGCACTGGATCCTGAACTAACGAATGGAATTGCTGAGATTATGAAAAAATTAGCAAATGACGGAATGAGCATTCTAGTCATTACTCACGACATGGAATTCGCAAGTAATGTTTCGACTCGTACGCTACTTGTAAAAGAAGGAAAAGTTTTAGAAAGTGCATGAATGTAACGGAAACTAAGTTGTAGTTTAAAATATTTGCTAAGATTTTACCCTTTATTCTATTTATCTAAATAATATGAACGTAATTTCAGGTGAATTTAGCATGTTAATTGCAGATTCACCTTTTTTATTTGCAGTTTTGACCTTTTTAATTGCAGATTCACTTAATTTATTTGCAGTTTTGCCTTTTTTATTTGCAGTTCCATCAGTTTATTTGCAGTTCCAACCGATTTATTTGCATCTCTCCCCTACTTCATCCTTTATTCAAAAAAAAGACGCCTCAATATAACTAGGCGCCTCTCCACTCATTATTCAATGAAAAAATTTACTAATAAAAGATAATCCCATTATAAAAGCTACAATAAAACATAGAAGCACAAGCCGCTTTTCATGTTTATTTGAAGAGTGCATTCCATCTCCCCCACTTTACTTTTTGCCTTGAACATACTCAGCATCAAATAAAAAAAGTTTAAATAAGAACAATAGCGATGGAACTAACAGTAGTAATCCTAAGACAAATACAGTTACTAGCATGGTACCGGATGTTTGATTGGTGTATCCATTGTATATCGTAATATATGGATCTAATATATATGGTAAGTGCGCTGCTCCATACCCGAAAAAAGCAAAGAAGAATTGGAGCATAACAAATATAAAGGCTGTTCCGTAATTTCGTTTTAGTAAAATTAATGATGATGCGATTAAAAAACAGACTAACGATAATAAAAACATCCACCAATAATGATTAACTATATTTTCATAAAATCTAACATTATTATCTCTTAATCCTACAAATATAAGAAAGCTTGATAGGATCGTTGGAACGGTCCAAAATAAAGCATATTGTCTTAATATTGCTAACGCACTTTCATCTTTTGCTTTACTTGCGTAATAGGTTAAAAATGTTGCACTAATATATAAGACTGAAATGATTGCAATGATTACAACACTCCAAGAGTAGATACTTGTTAATAAGTTTTTAGCTAAAAATTGAACGACTCCATTTTTTTCAACTATATACCCTCCTCCGGAAATGGTCAGAACTGTACAAAGTGAAGCTGGAATCAATAGGCCAGTCGCTCCATATAAGAATAAATAAACTTTGTTTTCCTTGGATCCATAATTAGAAAAGGCATAAAACGAGCCTCTAATTGCCAATAGGACTAGCGAAATACTTCCTGGGATTAAAAGGGCCGTTCCATAGTAAAATGCAACACTTGGAAAGAAACCTATAATGCCAACAAAGAAAAATACAAAAAATACATTCGTTATCTCCCAAACAGGTGATAAATATCTACTAATCAAATTATTTATTAAGTGATCCTTTTTTGTTACTTTTCCAAAATAAGCAAAGAATCCAGCACCGAAGTCAATTGATGCAATAATGATATATCCATATAGAAATATCCATAAAACGATTATTCCTAATAACTCAATATTCAATGTTCACCCTCCTATTCATTGGCTTTGTCTCAAATTCCAATACTACTCTTTCAAGCTACAACATTTACTTATTCGTAACTTACCGAGAGTTTTTTGATTGAATTTTTAACAGAGCCTATTTTTTTAAACGATATTGAAGTTCATCTTCGGGTGGATTATGAATGAACATTTTTCGAATAACGATTGTACAAAAGACTCCTAAAAATACATACAATACAAAAAATAACCAAAACATACCGCCTAGTCCTTTGGCAGTTGTGGCTCCCTCTGAAACCTTCATATATCCTCTTAATATCCATGGTTGGCGGCCAATTTCGGCAATCATCCATCCAAGTTCGATATTAATCATCGCTAATGGGCCAGTCAGCGCTAGTCCACGTAAAAGCCATTTATTATGCATCCAATTTTTCTTCTTAATAGAAAACACAACAAATATGAAGGTCATCGATATAATTAAGCCTACAAATGTCATCTTAATATCAAATAAATAATGTATGAACAAAGGTGGTGTCTCATCTTTTGGAAATTCATTTAATCCAGTTACTGGTGCATTAAAATCTGAGAAAGATAAAAAGCTTAGCAGTTTAGGAATTCGAATTTCATATTTCACTTCATGTGTTTTATCATCTAGCGTTCCGAATAAGACAAAATCTGCCCCTCTTTCTGTCTCAAAATGCCATTCAATTGCGGCTAGTTTTTCGGGTTGATATTTAGCAAGGAATTTTGCTGAAACATCTCCTGTGACACCTGTTAAAACGGCAAAAATTAATCCTAGTGTTGCTGCTAATCGAAGCCCTTTTCGTGTGTACTCCGTATTCTTTCCTCTTAATAATTGAATTGCAGCGATCGACGTTAATATAAGAGCGGATGCAACATATGCAGTAACAATTACATGTAAAGTTTTAGAAGGAGCAGCTGGATTAAACATTGCAGCGATTGGATCGACGGTTTTAATTACTCCATTTTTCAAAGTAAAACCTTGTGGAGTATTCATGAACGCGTTTACTGTAGTGATAAAAAATGCTGACAAAGTTGAACCTAATATAACAGGTAAAATGATTAACCAATGATAAATAGGTTTTTTAAATCGGTCCCAAGTATATAAATAGATCCCAAGGAATATCGCTTCAAAAAAGAAAGCGAATGTTTCCATAAACAATGGGAAACTAATTGCTTGACCCGCGATTCGCATAAAGCTCGGCCATAATAAAGATAGTTGTAGACCAATACAAGTACCAGTCACCACTCCAACTGCAACGGTAATTGTGTAACCTCTGGCCCACCTTCTTGCCATTAACGTGTAATGTGGATCCTTTTTTAAGATTCCTAACCCTTCTGCAATTGCGATCATTAAGGGTATTCCTACACCAATTGTTGCAAAAATAATGTGAAATACTAGTGTCATACTTGTTAGTAATCTACTGAGTGTGACATTATCCAACTCCATCACGAAATCCCCCCTATAATGTAATATCTTATTGTCCAATGTAATTAATTATTCTAATCAAATGACCGATCATGTTACGATTTTATGAACATAATCAGTAAAATTGCATTTTAATTTGTATCTATAAAAGTATGTTCCTATAACAATAAAGGTATACGGTATTTCTAAAGGGAAAACAAATAACCACAAGGAATTCCCTTGTGGTTTTATTTCTTATAAAGAATAAATTAATTAACTAAACGGACTATACGTTTCTTTCTCCATGAAAATTTATAATATAAAAAGTTCAATCCAAGTCCAACTATAAAAGCTGCCGGGTATCCGAACCAAATTCCTTTCATTCCAAGACTTGTGTAATGAGATAAAAAATAGGCTACAGGTACTTCAATACACCATATTACGAATATACTAATAAGCGTTGGCCACAGTACTGCTCCACTAGCTCGCATTGTAGACGATAAAATAAACGAATGTCCGAGTATTAAATATCCCCATAATGTAATCATCAATAAACTATTTGCTATTTGTACAGTACTATCATTCGTTAGAAATAAATTTAAAATAGGCTTTGAGAAAAAATAAGTGAGTAATACTACTATGCCACCTAGCACATAGTTAAGTAATAAGCCTATTTTAATAACTTGGTTTAATCGATCAACCTGATTTGCTCCTATTGACTGAGCAGCAAAAATTGATACTGCGATTCCAATACAAATTGATGGCATTTGAACATAACTTACTAACTGATTTACAACCCCATAGGATGCAGTAGCCTCTGATCCATATTGATTAACAAAAGTAATAACGGCAATCTCAGAAATCGAAAGAAATACCATATTAATACTCGTTGGAATACCTAGTTTTAAAATTAGTTTTAAAAGTTCAGGATCCATCTTCAAATAGTTTCTTAACGAAGTATCAAGACGAAGTGGATGATTCGTTTTGTGTAAGTATATGAATAGAACTATACATGTCAAAATCGTTGAACCTACTGAGGCATAAGCTGCCCCATATATTCCTAGCTTCGGTATGCCTACCCATCCAAATACAAATGGTGGTAATAATGCAACATTTAAAACGGTACTTAATATAAGAAAATAAAACGGTGTTTTTGAATCCCCAATACCTCTCATTAGAGTTGTATATACCATATAGATAAATAGCACGGGAATCGACCAAAATAAAATGGAAGCATAATGTGTGCTTACATGAAGTATATTTTCAGGTGTTCCTATTAATCTCAATAGTTTTTCAATAAAAATATTGCCGATTATCGCAAGCACTACTGAAAGAAAAAGAGTAAAAGTAAGAGTCGTTCCAACAATAGCTTTTACTCTTCCTTCAAGCTTTGCACCATGTGCCTGACCGATTAAAATTGAACTACCAGAGCCAATTCCAATAATAAATGATACTAAAAAGAAAAATATTGGAAAGAAAGCTGAAATTGCTGCTAAAGCATTTTCCCCTAACCAATTCCCTACTATAATCATGCTAAAAACCTGACCAATAGACTGCATAATATTACTTAAAAGTAATGGAATTAGAAACATAATCATTGGACGTAATAAAGTAAATTTTACTTGTTTTTGCTCCTGAGGATTAATCTCAGATGTAATCAAGTCTGATCACCCTTACTATTGTATGTGTTATATCCTCTTTCACCAAAAGGTTGGAGTTTTTCTAACCATTTTTCCTCGAGTCTTTTTAGATCTCCCTTGATACCTAGTGGACTAATGTCTTCTTCCTTTAAAATTTCTAATTCCTCAAATACAAATGACTCTTTTCCATATTCATTCCATTCTTGTTGAAGAGTTTTATTTGTACAAGACCCTGCCTCTAATTCAAATTTCTTTCCATTAATTGTTTTTAAATTTTTAGTACTTACTATGAATATTTTTTGATTTTTTATGTTTTTAATTTGATAAATACCTGCTTGAACTTTTGTTTCTTTATATTGCATTTTTAATTCTTTTTTTCTACTCATTTTTAACACCCTTTCTCTTCTAAGCTTTTAACCAATAACTACTGCCATCCGACTTTCGATCAATAAAGCCATATTCAATTAAGTATCTTCTTAACACGACATAATCAGGATAAATAGCTGTCAGTACTTCATTTATCTCTTTTTCTGTATATTTCTTAATTGGTGAAAATCTTTTAACGATTTCTCTTAGAACAACAAGCTTTTGTTTTTCCTTTAATGGAAATTTTTTCAGTGGTCCATCTATGCCTTCCGGAAAGTATTTTTTTAAGGTTTTTTCCATTTCATCTTCCGTAATGTTATAACGCTCATCGACCATTTTTGCTGTTTTATGAAGTGGTAAAAAACTTGGCGCATGCTGATCTTTTTCTTTTAAAAGCTCCATCATGACAAGAAATAATTTTGCTTGTCTTTCTTTTTCCTTTAAAACAAAGCGATGATTCCTGATCGTAGAAGCGCTACCGATACCGGTTTCTTTTTGAATATCTGTATCACTCTTCCCTTGATAAAAAAGACGTAAAAGATGGTTTTGATGTTCTGTTAATCCTGTTAGTTTTTTATCCAGTTGGATCAAATAATCGAAAACAGAGTCATGACTTTGTTCTATATGAACTTTCATGTATTTTTCGGCTTCATATAAAATTCCTGAATCTTGATAAATAATTCCTTTTTCAACTTTTTTACTACAGAGTAAACATAAATAATGATTTTCCTCTTCGATATACCCTTGTTTTAATTCTTCTATATCGGCATTCCAAAAAACGTCTAAATTTTCCACTTAACAAACACAACCCTTTTTTGTTTATTATTAACCAAACAGATTCTTAAAATGTTTATTTATTTACAAACATAATATGTTATTGTTTACAAAATGTCAATTTTACTTTTTTATAACAGGTTGTTTTATTCATTCTTATTTATAGAAAGGATGCCTCAAAAGACCTCTTAAAATGTTGGAACTCTTAATTTACACAAAAAAAGCGTCTCAAAGGTACTTTTTTCCTAATGAGATGCCATTTCAATCGATTAAAAATTTTTAAATGGTACTTTCTATACTTTTCAACTTAATTCTCTTGTTCCAAAGGGACTAATTTCAAATCTTCAATTGACAATTTCTTACAGTACTTTACAATTAAATTGTAAGGTAAATTTAATATTCGACATATTTTAAAGTATTTAAAAAACCTGTTCTCAATAGGGAAAATCTTTACATATTATTTTCCTTATAGACTAATATATTTAAAGAAAAACAGTAGAAAAAAGTATGACAAAAGATATAATTTTAGGTCAGTCTTTACTGTCTATGAATAAACGAAAATTAATGCTTTCTTTACAAGATAGGAGGAAGTTATGTCAATTAACAATGAAAAACATATTGAGCTTTTATCAATCGAACAAAAATTCGATAAATCCTTTTTGCATATAAAACTATTATTTAATCAAGAAATAGAACTTCATTGGGAAATTGACAACGAAACGGCCAATCTTATGAAATCAAAAATTATTTTTGATGAAAACTATAAGTTTAGCCTTTCTTTATGTAGTACTTGGGATGAGGATAAAGACCAGTTTACTAGTTTTGTAACTAAAGCAAACAATAATGAGAGTGAAAAAATCTACTTTACTTGTTCAGAAGAGTTTCATCTTCAACTTCACTCCATAAAAAATATGAAGGATCTTAGGATTTTAATTGATCTACCTTATTTATCAATTAGTCGATCCAGTTCAAAAAAAGAAAAGAGTATTTCGAAACGATATAAACTTTATGGTTGGCTTACTGTTGCTGCTATTAGTATTCTATCGATTAGTTTAATAGCTTATAAGAGTCAAACTTGTAAATCAGAATCTTTATTTTGCGGAAAAAAACCAGCAAAAGCTGAAAGTGTTTCAAAGGCACAAAATATAAAATCTCCAAAGAAACCAATTAAAACAAATCAGGATAAACAGGATCCAAAGAAAACTGATATTAAAAACGTTTCTCAACCGAATGTGCACACAAATGAGCCGGATGTTAGATATGCAATAAAGCAAGAACCAATCAATAAACCTGTCCAATCAATCTATCCGACTGTAAAATTAAACAATGTAGTTAACTATAGTATCCCACCAGGTAGCGTAGCCCTTACTTTTGATGATGGTCCCTCGAAATATTCAAAGGAAATTGTAAATGTTTTAAAAAAATACAAAGTTGGCGGTACTTTTTTCTACATCGGAGATAACGTTCAAAGATATCCTGATTGTGTACAATACGCATATTCTAACGGTTACTCAGTTGGAAGCCACTCCATGCACCACAATGACTACTTAAAACTATCTTATAAAAATCAAGAAGATGATCTGGTTAGAACAAGTAACTTAATAACAAATATTACAAAGCAAGACACAACTCTCTTCAGACCACCATACGGTGCAAAAAACCAAGCAACTATTGAATTAATGCAAAAACATCAATTTAAAATGGTTTTATGGGATAAAGATACTGAAGATTGGAAGAACCGCAATACAAATACAATTATAAATTACGTTAAAAGCCACACTGAATCTGGAAGTATCATTCTACTTCACGAAACTAAACCTTCTTTAGATGCTTTACCACAAATTATTGACTATCTTCAATCAAAAAATTTAAAAATTGTTAGTTTAAATTAAAAAAGTAGTCGCTATTAGCTTAGCGACTACTTTTTTATTCAAACGTTTGTTTAAACTTTCAAATCCTTACTATGTGAAAA
The DNA here is from genome assembly GCF_002564465.1 of Bacillus sp. AFS088145. Taxonomy (GTDB): domain Bacteria; phylum Bacillota; class Bacilli; order Bacillales; family Bacillaceae_G; genus Gottfriedia. The sequence goes on from NZ_NUUX01000015.1 coordinate 306,331, forward strand.
AGTAGAAAGCTATTCGATTCTCTATTTTTCAAGTCATTATTTATGAATAATACCTTTCATTCGTTAACTCAAAAATGCATGAATGTATGTCTTCTTCATCCGTCGATTTCTTATTTACCAGGCCTTTATTAATAAATTTATTTCTCTCTAAAATTTGGATTGATTTTTGATTATTTGACTGAACAATGCCTTCAATGACTTGTAATTCTAGCGTACTAAATCCATATGCTAACACTGCTTTTAATGCCTCTTGCATGATTCCTTTTCCTTGAAGCTCTGGTGAAAGTTCATATCCAACTTCCCCTTTCGATTGCTCGACCGAAAAATTCCACAAGCAAATTGTACCGATTAATTGATCACTTTCTTTAAGAGTAATTGCCCAAAGAACCCAATCATTATTTTCAATTCCTTCATTAATCATCATTATATATTGAAGTGCTTCAACAACTTCTTTTGCAATCAGTCTGTTTATATATTGAGACACCTTTTTATTTGATCGTAAAGCAAATATTTCATTTTGATCTTCATTATTCATTTGTCTTAAAACTAATCGATCCGTGACTATTTTTGGAAATGGGTCAAAATTATAGTGCTCTTTAATCATATATCCTCCAACTTAATTAGTAAGATTAGTACAGTTTGCAGACTCTTATTCCTATTATCTATAATCTCAATATGTAAATAAATAGCTATGATAAAAAAGCTCATCTAAAAATAATGAATCCGAGTGTAGACAAAGTCCTAAAACTTGTTTTTCAGACCGATGGCAAATTCAAATAGAACAACTATAAAAGAGCAAGATTTTAGATTCTTGCTTTTTTTGTTTTGGCTCTTTTTATACTTTAAAAAGCCAGTTGATTGGGACAGAAGCACTCCTTAGCTCTTTTTTTAATTAATTGTCTATCGTTTGTTTACGAATTGGTATGCCATCTGTATACTACTAATTTAGGCCAAATTACCATTAAACAGGTAGGTTAATTTTTAGTAAAAATTTCCTAAAATATTTTTTACTTTTTATAAAACTTTTTCGAATAGGTATACGTCTTTTATAATGTGTACCTTCTCAGATACGTATCTCAAAAAAGGAGCTCTTTAAATGAAGGGGAAATCTAACTTAGAAAAGGAACTTGTAGATTTTATTATTAATAATAAAGATGATTTTTATCGGTTAGCTTATAGCTACGTTAAAAATTCAGAAGATGCGGTGGATATATTACAAGATTCTATTCATAAAGCCATTTCCTCAAAAGATAAATTAAAAAATGAACAATCTTTAAAAAGTTGGTTTTATAGAATTGTAGTAAATACATCATTAGATTTTTTAAGAAAACAAAAAAAAGTAACTGTAATGGATGAAGAAACGATTGAGTTATATTCTTCAGGACAGGACGATAATTATACGGATATTGATTTAGAAAGATCATTAGAATCTTTACCAACTAAATATCGGGCTGTAATTGTCCTCAGGTATTTCGAAGACTTAAAGATTGAAGAAGTTGCTGAAATTTTACAAGAGAGTCCAAATACAATAAAAACTCGTTTATATAAAGCTTTAGAAATACTCCGGATTAAAATGAAATGAATTTATTTTTGGGAGGCCAATTAGTTGGATAAAAAATTAGAAAAGTTAAGATCGGACTATAAAAATGTCCCTATCCCTGATAATTTAGACATGATTGTTAAAAAAGCAATTAAACGTTCAATACAAAAAAGATTCCCTCTAAAATCAATTACAGGTTTTTTTACTGCTGCACTATTTGTTTTATCAATAAATACTAGTTCGACTTTTGCAAAGACATTATCGAATGTTCCAATACTTGGAAATGTTGTTAATGTACTAACTTTTACTGAATATACTGTAGATGAGCCAACCTATAAGGCAGATTTAAAAGTCCCTGCGGTTAATAATTTAAAAAATAAAGATTTAGAGCAAAGCTTGAACAAAAAATACTTAGAAGAAAATAAGAAGCTATATGATCAATTTATGAAAGAAACAGAATCTGTAAAAAAAGATTCTGGTGCACACTTAGGAATTGATAGTGGTTATGAAGTTAAAACAGATAATGAGGACATCTTGTCGATTGAAAGATATGTTGTTAATACTGCTGCTTCCTCCTCAACGACTATGAGATTCGACACAATTGACAAGAAAAAGGAAATTTTATTGTCATTACCTATTCTTTTTAAAGATAATTCATATGTAAAAATAATTAGCGAAAACATTAAAGAACAAATGAAAGAGCAGATGAAAAAAGATGAAAGTAAGGTATACTGGATACCGCAGGCAAATCTTGACTATTCAATTGATCCTTTCGTAACCATTAAAGACAATCAAAATTTTTATATAAATAAAGATCATAAGCTTGTTATTTCATTTGATAAATATGAAGTTGCCCCTGGTTATATGGGTGTTGTTGAATTCACGATTCCAACTGACGTTCTTTCAAAAGTTTTAGTTGGACATTATTATATTAGATAAAAACGAATAAAGGAGTCACTCTTAATTGATTAGGCTTGGCTCTCTTTTAAGAAAAACAAATAAATTAAACAAAAAGCCAGATATATAAAGAAGGCTGACATAAATAGTTAAATTAGGGGAAGGGGAAATTAGTAATGAACTTCGCGGTTCTGGCGGTTAAGAAATTAAATTTTATAAGAGCTCAACATTTGTTCGAAAAAGAAATCGTTTATGAGGTGTTTAAACAAAGAGGTTCTGCTTATGTCTAATACAAATAAACAGTTTCGTTATATGGCTGGATTAGACGGGCTTAGAGCATTAGCAGTTTTATCGGTCATTCTATATCACTTAAATTTTTCTTGGGCTTCTGGTGGTTTCCTAGGAGTAACCGTATTCTTTGTACTTTCAGGTTATTTGATTACTGATTTATTAATTGCCGAGTGGAGTACAAATCAAAGGATTGACTTAAAAAGTTTTTGGTACCGCCGCGCAAAAAGACTTTTACCAGGAATGTTCACCTTATTACTAATCGTCATTGCATTTGTTTCATTATTCAAATCATCAATGATCGGAAATTTAAAACAAGATTCAATAGCTGCAATATTTTATTACAGTAATTGGTGGTATATTTTCCATCATCTTTCATATTTTGAGTCTTTTGCAAATCCTTCAATATTAAATCATTTTTGGTCGTTAGCAGTTGAAGAGCAATTTTATATTATTTGGCCAATCCTTACTTTATTAGGCTTAAAATATATTAAAAATAAAGATCGCCTATTTTTGTATACATTAGTTGGTGCAATCGTTTCTGCATTACTGATGGCTATATTATTCCATCCGGGTAGTGATCCTAGTAGGGTCTATTACGGTACTGATACGAGAGCTTTTTCATTATTAATCGGAGCTTCATTAGCATTAGTATGGCCTAGCCGAAAACTTACAAATAACGTTACAACCTCTGGAAAGATTTTAATTGATCTAGTTGGGATTACTGGTTTACTTATTTTTCTACTTATGGTCGGTAAAACAAATCAATATGATAGTTTCCTTTATCGCGGAGGAATGTTCCTATTGTCTATTTCCGCTGCAATGCTAATTGCAGCACTCGCTCACCCCACAAGTAAGATTGGTAGATTCCTAGCAATGAGACCATTGAAATGGATCGGATTACGTTCATATGGAATCTATTTATGGCAGTATCCTGTAATTATTTTATTTTCCCCTAAGGTTAACACTGGCGATATTTCACTTTTTAGAGCAATTTGTCAAATTACTTTAATATTTGTTCTTGCAGCACTATCCTATCACTATATTGAAGACCCAATTAGAAAAGGTAAACTAGGTATACTTTGGAAGAACTTCCTTGCAGGAAATATTAATTTAAAAGAATTCTTTTATAAACATATTGTGATCATTAGCACGTTTATTTTACTATCTGGTATCGCAAGCTTTGGACTATCTGTGCTCCCTGATGCTAAAGGTGTAAAAGCAAGCTCAGAAATTGAATCGGTTCAATCCGTATCAAAGCAATCTTCTGAAACTGTTGTTGAAAATAATATTAAAGAACCTCCTTCAACAGCTATAGTTGATCACGATAAACAGGTAACTAAGCCAATTCAGCAAAAGGGTGACAAAAAAACAGTAAATAAAGATGAAAAGCCAGTTACTGACAATACAAATAAGCAAAGCAATAATGGTCAAACAAATGAAGATTCAAAGCCAGTTGTAAATAACAATCAAACTCCAAATCATAATAATAATGTTAATACTAATAAACCTGCTGAAACGAATAAGCCGGTTGTTTCAAACAATAGTGTATTTATCATAGGGGATTCTGTCGTTATTAATTCAATTCCTGAACTCAAAAAAACATATTCATCTCTTTCGGTGAATGCTAAAATTGGAAGACAATTTACCGAAGCATCTGCAATTATTCAACAAGCAAAAAATACAAATTCGCTTGGTAATATTGTTGTCATAGAGCTAGGTACAAACGGTCCGTTTACCGTAAAACAAATGTCTTCTCTCATAGAGTTAATTGGAAAAGATCGAAAAATTTTATTTGTTAACACACGTGTACCAAGACCTTGGGAATCGATTGTTAATAAAACATTAAGAGAAGTTTCAAGTAAATATTCAAATACTAGAGTTGTAGACTGGCATAGTGCTAGCGCAAATCATAATTCATATTTTTCTCCAGATGGTGTTCATTTAAAACCAGATGGTGCAAAAGTATTTGCGTCATTACTAATAAATGCAATTGAATCTTGGAAATAAGCAAGGGTGCCTTGAAATAAGGCACCCTCTTGTATTAATTAAAACTTTTTTTCAATTCTGATAACGTTAATTTACTAGTTTTTTCAACTGGTTTAATTGAAGTTGGGAAATATGGATTGATTGACATAAAATTCTTTTCAACATAGTTGAAGTCTACAATATCCACAACACCATCTTTATTAAGATCTGCTTTTAGTTTTTCTCCCGTTTCCCCTGCACTATCTGCAACAAGTTTCGCATCATAAATATCAATTACATTATCTCCATTTACATCTCCAGCAGCAGCAGTATCAGGATACAAGTCGTAGTACATCCCTTGTACTTGGCCATCAATTGTTTTGCTTAATTTGATTTTTTTAGTGTAAAGGAAATGACCTGGAATATTAATGACTAATGAATAATCATCTGTAGTTGCAGGAATATCAGTAATTGTCATCCATCCATTCTCCTGAATTGATGCATTATATTTTTTACCTTTTTTATCAACAACATAAGCCTTTGTACCAATCTTTGAATAATCCAGATCATAATTATCTAAATTTACAGCTTCACCATGGTAATAACCTTCTAGCATTGAGTGTTGAGAGATGAATTTAAAATGATCAGCATAGGTAGGTAAAGTAAACTTAGTTCCATCATTTGTTTGATAAGATGATTCTTGAGAATAGAATCCACTTTCTACAAAATAATTTAGATCATCAATGACTTTTAAATTAATATCCAGTAAATCCATATCGCCATTAATTGAAACTGGTAATTTCGTCTTTTTGTCTGTAATGTCTAAAGCAAATGTAATAATATCTGACCAATAATCTTCTTTTATACTTGGTTTAGCAACACGAATCGTCCAATCATTTTTCTTCGCTAAGTCCTCTAACTGTTTTGATGCTTTAACGCTATCAACTTTATAATAATGTGGAAGATCGATTGTAATATTAGCACTTGTTAAATCTTTCGCGTTATTCACCTTAAATGTATTAACAAACTCAGAACCAAGACTTACCCCATTTGTATTTGTATTTACAGTTGCATACTTATCCCCTTTGTTAATAATCGTAAATTCTGGGAAAGTCGGATTTCCAGCAGTTCCGTGATCATACGTATAAATTCTTATATTCGTCGGATAATTTGCATATTCCTCTGGCAATACACCAAATTTGAAGTCTCCATTAGCTGTAGGGAAAAACTGTGCAGTTGGCCAAAAAGAATCTTGATACGCATAAACTGTATTTGCTTCTTGCGTAATGTCATGTCCTCTACTCTTTAAATAATCAACCGTATCATCATAAACATTACCATGAACCCAATATGCGTTATAATCCTTGCCATCCATTTGGTTATTTTCCGTAGTTAAATCTGTACTAGAGATTTCATTTACACCTGTTTTCTTATCAAACACTACTTTCGGAGGTGTATTATCGATAACCATATCATTATCAACTTTGTACGTTTTACCATCTACTCCTGTACCAATATATGAAACAATATACTTACCTTCTTTTAAGTCTTCATATTCGCGAGATAAAGGATTATTCGGATCACCTGTAAAAAGCTTTACTGAACCGGTGAAACCGAATAAGATAAAGTATTCAGTATCAAGACTAAGATCTTCCATACCAGTATACGTTCCATATAATCCAATTGGTTTACCGTTTAAGTCACTAACGATTACATCCATCGATTTCATTCCACTATTCATTTTAAATGAAACAGGTACAAACGGCTCTATATATGGATGAAAGTTACTTAAATCGTTCGTTACAGCATGTTTATAAAATGTCACATTTTCGAAACCACTGGTTGAGTAGCGTACGTGGAAAGGAATTTGGTATTCCTCAGTCTTCGATTCATTTTCAATGTGAATATAACCTTCATAAATACCAAAACCGGCATTTTTTGGAATCATTAAGTTTGCATCAATATTTTTACTTTCATTTCCATTTACTTCAATTGTAGATGGTAATTCCAATTTAACACCATTTTCACTAGCATCATTTGATACACCATCTATAGTTAAAAATTCTACATTTGTATGATACGTTTCTAGTTTTTTACCTAAATTTTTAATATTAATCGAAGTTGTTCTAGTTTGATCCTCGCTTGATTGTGCAATACTTCCAAACGGTAGTGATCCAGATATATCATCGATTTGTTTTTTAAAGCCATCTTGATCAAGTGTAATTGTTTTGTTTTGTACTTCAATCAATGTAGTATTATGAACTGCTTCATAAGCATCCACGCGTCCTGCTCCAACTTCATTTACGTTGTATGTTCTTCCTTTTAATGGATCAGCCGTATTCATAAGAGCTGCTTTAACATCAGCTACTGTATAATCTGGATGTGATTGTAGTAATAAGGCTGCAACTCCAGCAACATGTGGTGTTGCCATCGATGTTCCACTTAAACTTGCATAGCTATGAGAATAATCTACTCCATCTCCAGGGCTATTAATATATTCAGGTACCGTCGAAAGTGTTGATACACCTGGTGCAACCACATCTGGCTTAATATCAAAATTATTACTCACCGGTCCACGAGAACTAAAATCAGCCAATACGTCGCCACTAGTCATATTTGAATGGAAATCTGATAGTTTAATAGTTTCCGTTGGATTTGCTTTTAAACGATCTACAAGTTTCCCTCCATCTGCTTGCAACATTTTAAATGTCGGAACATAGCCATAGTTTTCACCTAAGAAATATGGAATTTCACCGTCTTCGTTATTGTAAATTAAGACTGCTACTGCACCTTTTTCATTAGCACGTCTAATTTTTTCATCAAACGATATATCTCCACGGGCAATTAAAGCCACTTTTCCATTTAAATCTTTCCCAACATAATCTTCCTCGTAACCGTTTCCAAGATAAATAACATTATAATCCTTATCGAGCACATTTAAGTAATCCTTACCTAATCCATGTCCCATTAATGTATTTTGGACTGAAACATCACCTAAACTTGTTTTTACTGTTGGAATATCAGTAGGTACGTCGCTTGCACCTACAGTGATTGCTAGGGGAGACGCCCCAGGTGATCCTAGTGTTCCAGGATTTGGACCAGCGTTTCCTCCAGCAACTACTGGTACTACACCTTGCAATGCTGCATTGTTTATCGCAACGGAAGTAGCACTTAAGGAATTATTACTATTATTACCCAAAGATAGATTAATAACATCCATTCCGTCCTCTACAGCTCTCTCTATCCCTGCAATAACACTTGAATCTGAACCTGATCCATAAGGACCTAATACTCGATAAGCATATAAGTCTACCTTTGGAGCTACACCTGTCATCGCATATTCCACGTTATTATTTGGATTGGATGCAATTGTACCTGCAACATGTGTACCATGTTCAGTTACAAATGGGTTACCATCTATAGATTCAGGCTCCCCAGACGCTTTTTGATCTGCAGGCGTTGATTCCATTGGATCAGCGTCATTGTCTACAAAATCATATCCACCTTTATATGAATCTTTTAAATCAGGATGATTATAGTCTATGCCCGTATCAAGAACACCTACTTTTATGCCCTGTCCTTTTAGTCCTTCACTATGTAATCGATCAACGCCAATATGCGGAAGAGCTGGTGGTATTGCTTTTCCTGCTGATTGATCTAATGTAGATAACTCATTTTTTGGCAAACGGACCTCATTATCTTTCCAAATTCGCTTAACTACACCTGTTTGTAGAAGTGTATTAATTTGATTCGTAGGAATTATCATTGCCATCCCATTAAATACATTCTCATATGTTTGTTTAATATCAAATTGGAAGGCTTGTTGGTTGAATGTTCGGCTTGATGCTTGGCTTGATTTTTGTTTGGATGCCTTTTCATCGAAAATTTCAGTTAATCGTTGTTTAAAAAATGCTTGTTCGCCTCTTACTTTTTGTTTTTTTTCTTTTGGTGACACTTTTGATTTTGATTGTTTGGTCTCTTCTAGTGGCGATGTTTTTAGTTCAACGATTACGTGTGCAGTCTTATCCTTTAATGATAGTAAGCTTGGATCAATAATAAAGCCTTCTTGTGGAGTCAATCGCTTAATAGACTGTTTTTGTTCTTCAGTTAATTCTTTTAAAATTGATTCTGCGGAATTCGAAATAGCATACGTTTTATGGTGGGGTATTAAATAAGATGCAAGAAAACTTGAAGCTAATACACCGGTGACCATGACATTTAGTATTTTTTTCTTTCTACTCTTCATGAAAAACGCTCCTTCTATTGTTTTAATTAGGCTAAAATAATGACAGATCATTAGGAAACTTTAATGAATAGGAATATGATCTACTAGAAACTCTATCAAAATGATTAAATATATCTCATCCGATTACTTTCCTCTCTGTAAATAAATAGTGTAAAATATAAAGTATGAATAATTAGAATACTTTAATAACAATTTTACTTGAGTTCTAGCACATGGTAAATTGGGGGAATTATTTTCAAGTTGTTCAAGAGTAGATGTATTATTCTACAAACTTTTCGCAAAAATTGTCAGAATTACTAAAAAAATCTGTTATTTCACAACGTTTTTCTACAATATATTACAAGAATATGGCATTTAGTATACTTTTAAGCGAATTTGTATTTTGAACTTGGGGGAATTATAGTTTTCATTTACTCAAACTATAAAATAAAGTTTTACTAAAAGGAGTAACTAATAGTATGTACGAGGGGAAAATAATTAGATATTATCGTGAAAAATATCAAATGACTCAAGAACAATTAGGTAAAGGAATTTGTTCTGGGACACATATTAGTAAAATTGAGCGATTACAAACAGAATATGCACCTGAAATTATTACCCTTTTATCGGAACGACTGGGAATAAATATTGAACAAGAAGATATTAAATTGAAAAATTTAAAAAAACGCCTAGATCATTGGCACGAAGTAATTATTATGCAATTATTTGAAGAAATGGATTTAATTAACTTTGAGCTAGAGCAAGAAGAGTTAATTAAAATTTCAAATTATATTAATCAATATAAATTACTTCGCATCAGGTATTTATTAATGCGTAATTTTATTGATGAATCAAACGAGCTTATTGATGAAATAAAAAAAATAAAACATAAATTATCACCTTATGAAGTGAATCTGTTTAGACATGTGTTAGGTATATACCATTTAACAAACAATGATCCTTTACAGGCCATTCAAGTATTAAAGGAAATTAATCATGAAGAGTATACCAATGAGGAGTGTTATTATCATTTAGCAACAGCTTATCACTCTAATGAATTACCTGTATTGGCCTATTTTTATGCTGATAAAGCTCGTCAATTTTTTAAAAGTATTAATTCCTATCTTCGTGTAATTGACTCCGAAATGCTTATGCTGATACAAGTTAAAGATAATGAAGAATTTTCAGAGACGATTAAAAAATTTGAAAAATTGATCCAGAGCTGTGAAATTTGTAGATCATCAGAAAGAAAAGCTAGGGTATTCCATAATTTAGCATTTGAATACTATAGAAGGAAAAATTATATATTAGCGAAAAAATATTATTTTGAGTCTATTAAATTGAAGGATAAAAAGTCTATACCATATTTACTTTCTTTAGTAGGGTATATAGAAAGTTCATATTTTGGAAGATTATTGTCGAACGATGAAATATTACCGCTTATTAAAGAAGGTTTAGAAATAGCCTCCAAGAGAAACGACAAACTCTATATCAATTTATTTACCTTATTAGACTATTTAATTTTAGATAAAGAACAAGAATATCATCAATATTTGGAAGATTATTCATTACCATTGTTTAAAAAACTAGGTTTTGTTTATTTGATTAATCGTTCAGAAAAAGAATTATTTAACTACTATTTTAAATGCAAACAAACCCATAAAGCGCTAAATATGGCGAATACATTAATTAATCAATAAATATAAAAAGGCATATCACTAAAACTACTAGGACATGCCTTTTTATATTTTTTTATAACAAATAACAAAATAGTTACTTATTTGTTCCCCTCAAATTACTGCCCCTAATTACTTCTTAGCTGGCATCGCTTCTTCAAGTGCAAGATGATTCGTATATAAATAAGTTGCGTATTCTTTTCCAACGTATCGAATATGCCATGGTTCATAGTGATATTTGGTTATATCTACTTTATCTTTTGGGTAACGAATAATAAAGCCGTATTCATGTGCGTGCTCTGCTAACCATGCTCCTTCAGGCGTTTTGGCAAAACCTACTTCTAACGCATTACCAAATGCCGGTGATGAAACATCTATGGCTAGTCCAGTTTGATGTTCACTCGTTCCGGGATATGCACTGTATGCCTTAGTCCATGCCTCACCGTGTACAGAAATATAATTATTGTATAAAGCAACTTGTCGATCATACGAACGGTATCCTGAAATTGCTGTTAATGTATAACCATCCGCAGCTGCACCAGCAAATAACTTCTCTAATGCATGTCCAGCTTCACTTCTCATTCTAGTTTTTTCTTTTACTGCCCCATTTAATGGTATTGATGGATAGATAAGATCGTTAGGTTCATAACCATCTGGTAACTTTCGATCTTTATTAATTAAGACTAAATTTGAATCAACGTTTAACACTTCTAATAATCCAGATTCATCTTCTTTTGTAGTTTTATAATAATCTGGAAAATTTAGTACATTATCATTTTTTACAATGTCATTTTTAACCTTATCATTCTTTTTAATAACAATCGTTTTAGGTTCTTTGTTTTGTTCATAAAGAGTACCTGCAACTCCAGCTACTAAAACTAAGGAAATTGCAATCCCTATAATTGGTTTCTTTCTACGATTTTTCATAACTCTGGACAATTTGTTTTCTCCTCCTATAATTTTTATCGTTTTTTTAATTAGTTGTTGTCGTAAGTATTTGATGATTAATAAAGGTTATTTTTATTCTAGTATCGTCACGAATTCTTTTAATCAAACTACTAATAATCAACGTTTAAGATTAAACAAAAGCTAACAAGAAAAATAGTTAAATTTGTTTTACTAAAATTAGACGATTTAATTATACAAAAAGTTTTATAATCTGACATTTTTTTTAATTATATGTTATGTTAATTAAAAGTATTTATAACAATTTTAAAATTGTTTTAATATAATTTTATCGGTAATCAAAAAACATAATTTTTCAAAAGAATTTTCATTAAAATGCTAATTCATATAAGATTCTATATGCTGGAGAATAAAATAAAAAAACCTTCTTTTCGGAAGGTTTTTTTATATTTAAATAATAACTAAATTAATTATACTATATAATTTTAATTCAAAAGAACTATTCATTCTAATTTCCGAGACTTTTGTATGTCGAATATATGTCGATTGAGTATTTAACCCACACCACCATTGGGTTTAGTGGATTCAATTTTCTTAATTAATCCGTCAAATACTCATATGTTAGAAACTGGAACAAAAAAACAAGAATACCCAAAAAGTATTCTTGTTTTTAGTTCTTAACTTTTTAAGTTTTATTAATATTAACTATGCAAATTTCCTTTTAACCAAGGTCGATTCCGATAATGACCTATTGGAATTTGAATTAAACTTGTTTTTCCTAGTTCGTCTAATTGGTATAGCTCATCGCATAATTTTACATTATATCCGAGTAGTGGATGCCCCCCTAATCCTAATGCTGATGCGGCTATTAGTAAACGATGAACCATTATGCCAGCTTCCATCTGTTGGATTCGATAGCCTCTGTAACTATGTGTCGATTTTATATGCTCCATATTCCCCACTACGTGTATACAAATTGGCACTTGGAATAAATTAACGGTAGGGGCACTCATTCCATATTGGAGTTGCATACGATGATCGCCTAATTTAGTTTGTACTAGCGTATGGGTATGATCATCATAATAATAAGCACCATTGTTAATGCCTTCAACGTTATACAAACATAAAAATAATTTTGGCCGGTTCTTATTATTTTTAAAGGTTCCATCTAAATCATTTATATACGAGAAGGATGCTGTTGCCTCTTTGAGTAGTGTCGCTAGGTTTATTTGACTAATAGGGCGTAAAACAAAGTCAAGTTCAGGTGAAAACCGTTCTTTACATATAGTGGCTAAATCATAAGTTAGACGCTCCACTTTAGGTAATATTATTCGATGTCGTCCATCTAAAGTATCAACAGTTTCATCAACTTTTCTAAATGTTTGAGTCGATTCGATCATCGATACTTTATTCAGTTTAATTAGCATTGGAAACTCTTTAATTTTTTTCGATTTTACTAAATATTTATGTGAAACCGTTTGTAACTCTTTACTTAGATCGATCGAATTGAAATTTTTACTGTTTACATTATCTTTTGAAATTAAGGTAGATTCTTCAATAGAGAGTGGAATGACTCCGTATACACTTTCATCACGTCCATTTAAGCCGATTAAATGGTTGATCGCTTGATCTAGAAACTGGTAATATACTCCCGCTTTAAACCCAAAGCGTTTAGCCATCTCTAAAATCTGTCCAATTAGCACACCGCAATCTAACCCTTGAAGGCGATATGAAAAATTATTGTATTTAAAGAAATTTTTCCAAAACATTGTTGAAATAAAAATAGTACCAAAACACTTTGGAAGATCACATCTATTTCCTAAAGCTCTTGATACATAAGAATCAAAATTTCCTTCTCTTAATAAAACTAAGCAATGTCTAGCAACATCATAATGATAAATTCCTGAAGAGACTTGATCAGACTTAAGATATAAATACAATTCATTTGGATACAATCCTCCACCAGAAGGGATGAATCTTCGGTTTGAAGACATCATATTAACCATTTCGTTGGAACCGGCAGTTATTGCTGTTTGAGCAACTTGTGCTAATCCATATACATACCATAGAAAGTAGCCTATTTCGTCTAAATTTGGCTCAATTGAATCCCTTTTTTCTTTTAAGGATAATGGAACGTTAAGAGAAAGTGGAATAGTAGGTAAATCTTTATAAAGCTTATAAGTTAGAGGGGCATCCTCCCAATCAACTTCCCAATCCGATTGATTTGCCTTATCAATATCAAAATGAAGATTGTGTAGAAATGTTTGTAAACTCATCCAATGACCTCCTAGAACACCACTTATGGGAACGGGTGCGGATATGGATTGAGCTGCTCCGGCTTTAGTGGCTTCTTCGTATAGCCCAATATAACAGGAACTTTTAACACTCGATCAAGTCCATTCAATCGTTTTAAGTGATTGCCGAATGTCATAGGCAACATTCCTGGAATTAAGACTTTTACACAAGATAATCCATTTCTTTTGATTTCAGGTGTAGTTTGATCGACTACAATCACATCAAGATTTAATTTTTTAAATACTTGTAGAATATCCTTTAGATCATTCGTCAAATCCAAATGGTTTGTATCCCATTTAAATTCTTCCTCAAAGGTCTTTAACGGACGGTTATCATCTAATAAAAACTTCAGACGCTCCTCTGCTTGACGTAACCCATATAACATTCCATGATCATCCATTTGTTTAACGAGATTATTATCTAAAAGCATTTTCATATTTTTAGCGTAATTTTCTTCAAACTTTTTATCCAATGTTAACATCATTCCAGCTAACTCATGTACTGCGCTTTTAACCGCCCGAACCGGATCAAGATGAGCACCTGCTGCACAAATGAGATTTAAACCATGTTCTTTACGGTTTTTTGCAATGGCAACAATACTCGGAATTCCATTCTCCATCGTCGAATTAAATAAGTGAAGATCGTATCCGCCAACCAAACGCATGCGTTCAATCATTAAATCGAGTTCTTGATCCTTTGCCGATTTTGGATCAAGTCGAGGAAGAGGCAACTGAGCATACCAAGTCATTAAAAATGAATCCCGTTCAACAATTTCCAAAATACCGTAGAATATAGCTTCTTCTAGGCTGCCCCCTAATGCACATCCATTGGAAGTTTCATACACATAACCGTGACCGCATCCTAGACTATAGTATGAAAGCAACTCTGGTACAAGAATCGGCTCTTCCTTCATAAATGAATAGCCCCATACCCAATCAATCTTACGTTTAGGATTAAACCTCTTAAATGGAAAACGTGGCAGAGCATATTGCTCTTTCGAATGAGTGCCAACAATTTCGGGATTCATTGCATAATCTTTTACATTATTATAACTATCATGTACTACCGTTCTTTTTCCTCGTGGAGTGAGGCCACAATACCTTTCTAACCCTTCCAAAATGGCCGTTAATTCACTAGATTCATAGGATAGTGTACGCCCCGCTGTTCCTTCATCCCCTTGGAGTAACGGTAAGTTTACGACTACATCTGCAAATGGCGTGGTTAGATCATATGCCTTTCCATTTAAAAAACCTGTCTTTTGACCTAAATAGTCATTAACTAACACTTTCTTTAATTCATCCATTGAGCGACTACGATAGCTAGTTGGAGAAACTTTCATACTAGGCTCGAGTGAAATAATAGCAGAATCAGAAGTATCATCTTCTAATTCACCACAAATTGGACATAAAGGATTTGGTAAAAAAAAGTGATTAGAGCTTTTGAATGTTTTCATATTTAGTAAAAAAATACGTTCCTCTAGACGAGTTTCTTTACCGTTCATAAATTTTTCTACTTCAGCTGCAATTAAGTAAGCCATTTGTAAAAGTCCCGTTCTTGTACCCCATACATCATCCGATACTCCATCACCTTCTAATAACTGATGATCTATTTCTATCATTTCTCTTCGCTCTCTACCAGCCATTAAACGTCTAAAATCGGCACACTTTATACATCCTTTTTGCCCTGGATGTACTAAAGGCCCGATTACACCCTCCCCAAATGATACACAAGCGCGTAGCCATGGAACTGTTCCTACCCTTAAAATTTCATCTGCTTTTTCATAAAGCTTAGGGTTCCATGCATCATCCAAAATAAGTATTAAACTAATATCCTCGGAAACCGAAGACTCTAAACCTTTCTGTTGAACTATTTTATATTTATTTAAAAGAATATCGGATGTGTACTTACTTAATAATCCCTCTCCAAAAATGGTAACCGTTGAATTCAAGTCGAGCTCACCTCTCTTAACAAGACACCATAAACTCCCGCAAGTTCATCTACATTAATCGATTCAAGCATGAACTCCAATGTTAGTAATTCCATATTATTCTGTTTTAAAATGCCCATAGCCGAGACTAATAAATCAGAATGTACAGCACGATTAGATTCAGGGATAATAATTTCAGATACTTGCTGTTCTTCCACTAAAACTGATGAACTTTGGATAGCTGTTGATGCATCTAGTTGTGTTTTATTTTGTGATTCCTTAAGTACTTGTTTTAGTGCATCTTGTAAGGCCATTGTTATATTTAATCCAACACTTCTATACCAGCCTTTTTCTGTACCAATCCAGACTACTGGAAATCCACATATCTCTTTTCCTAATGCTATTTTTGGAGATTCATGTATTGTATTTAATGTTTGTAAATAAAATTGAGCACAATCATCTTCAACTTTTATCGCTTTAATTTCTTGAATATGATTTTGATCACCCGTTTGTTTATTAAGCTCTTGGGACAAATATTTTTGTAGAGCCCTACAAATACTTTCTGAAAAAGTTTGACCAGTAGCTATCGCGATGTATTCCCCAGGTTCAATACACTCAACAACATCGGACTCTGAATTCATAATAAGTTGACTGGCTATTTGAGATACATACATTTCAACTCCAGTAAGCCCTGCCTCTATTCGTGCTTCTTCATGAGTTAATTCAGTACAAATCGTACTTGTTAATAGTTTTACTGGACCTTCTGTCAGAGGATCTACTACTTGTATCCGACATTGAGCTAATGGAAGTTGATTTAATTCGCCCTCATCCCAAACGTGAAATAATCCAGTTTCTTGTGAATTGAACTGCCCTAAGAAAGTTAATAACTTACTTTGATCTCCTCTAGGTTTGTTTTCCTCTAACTTTTCATCAAAATTATGAACTATTTTAGCTTTCGCCTTTCCAGTCACTAGTGGATGAGGCGAGAATGAGTGCCAACTGCCTTCTAGCGTCTCTTGGTTAATAATATAAACCTGATTATTCTTTTCTGTTTCGCGTGAATTTGTAATTTCCTTAAATAACTCAAACACCATTATATTTGCCAACATTGCTGATGTAATCGAAGACAATGACTGGTTGGTTCCTTCTTCACAAAGTATATTTTGATGAACACTTCTCCACGCCGACTCAAAGCAAGCTTCAGAATTTGAAGTCACCAGTGGCCCAGCCATACAAATCTTTTGCGAAGAAATTGCAGGGATAAATCTCTTTTTCTCTCTTTTACAAATCTCATTGAGCATTTTCAACTCATAAACACGATCATCTTCTGAAACGTACAAAATCGAATCAAAAGTAGAAACAATTTCTTGTAACGAAAGCTTCTTTCTCTTAATTAATTCAACTTCTACTTCACGATCAGTCTTCCTTGCGTTGTCTACAATTTCTTTTATTCGTTTTTTATCTGTACTTTCAGTATTCGTTATTAAAAGATGGAATTTCGCTAACCCCGACTCTAATAATGCTGAAACTAGTGAAGTGACAATTGTTCCAGAACCAATTGCCAATATCTTGGATTGGCGATACGTTTGAAAACGATATGAACCAGAATCTCCAAAACAATTTAAAAACTCAATTTGACTTGCATACTTATTTAAAATATCTTTAGATAATTGATGTGGATGATCCTTACTTACATCCCGTGCAAAGCCATTTTTATATAAAATCTCACCTATTTCATATACTCTTTCCCTGTATTGGTCAGGCAAACCATTTGTTAAATTATCTAATGAGTGTTCACCGTTAAACATTGGAAGTAACTTTTCAATCCACTGGTAAACAGATGCACCTTCCATTCGAAATGAACTTAAGTTATTCCTAAAATAGACACCTCCATTCGAATCAGGTACAAAAAAAGTATCTCGGTTAACCTTTAAACATGTCGATGGATTCAATTTTGACATCCTTTTCAACCCCTTCGATACAGTGAGTTGTTCATTGAAAAGCATAAATACTTTCTTCATAATCCTATGTATTTTATGTATTCCTTATGTCATCACATAACTTGATAGCCCCTACAAAGATTAATGTAGGGGCTGATTGTCTAAAGAGACAAATAGTTTTTATGAAACATTACAATTAACGGTGACAGCGACCGCAGCCTCCACAACGGAAACCTCCGCAACGGAAGCAGCCTCCACAGCCTCCACAACCTCCGCAGCCTCCACAACCAAAACAACTAAAAAATGGAAAGAAACCAAAGCACATTCTAACATCGTAATTTTCATACTGATTATAATCCCATGGAACTACTTGACTAGCTTGAAACTGATCAACGTTTAATTGTTGAAGCTCTCTTTGAAAATCATACATTTTTATAACCTCCGACATAAAATTTGAAAGCGAATAAAAACATAACGTACTTATAAAAAATAAATACGATTAACTCATTTGAATCTACTAAAACGCAGACTCTCAACAACAAAATATGTTGAGGACTTGGGCATTGTTACCGATTCACATGCCCAATTTATTACTTCATAGTAAAATTATGAACTGATTGAAAGTGCAAAAAAACCCCACTTAAAAAGTGAGGTTTATCGTACGACATTCATTTTTTTCTATACTCTTTCATCTTTAAAATCATATTCCTTAATCTTCATTAAGTTTAATGTTATTAAGGGGTGAATATGAATATACATTCTTTTTAATTGCTCTTTTATTTCTCCTGATTTCTTTTCCAAAAATTAATTGCGCTGGCTTTATTTTAAGTACTTTGAATGGTATGAGATATAGTAATAATAGAAAATCAAATATGAAAAGTAAGTCCCCTATCATAAAAAACGAGAATATTGTGTTGGAGATTTCTTCTGTATGATCAAGAGTAGAAAATACAAAAACAGCATATCTTTCATAAACAATACAGATTAACAATATAGTTCCAACTACTAATGAAGTAAAGCTATAACCAATAGATCGTTCTCTTTTATTGAATTCTAAAAAAATTGGAAGTAAATATAGCAAAAAAACAATAAAAATACTAAGTAATAATCCAAACAAAGTAATACGGCTATGTAACATAGACTGAACTAGCAAAAGTTTTCCTAGGATAAAAAAGAGCAACACTATACCCATCATTTTCCTCCCCATTTCTCCTTTTAGAGCACCACTCGTGATCACATCCGAATACAATCACAAATTAAACGAGTTCCTTTTCAAAATAAATTATAGCCTTGCTTATTAAAGTTTCAAATGCTCTTTTTTACCGTTTTGATAGGTAAAAACAGTTAATAAATAAATTTTCATTAAATGATGTATGCCCTTCGTTATATAAAAGGTGATATTTGATTAAAAAATATTTATTACCGTTTTTAACGGTAAAAATAGTCATATCCTTATTCATCATCTAAGTTTAAAATTATTTTGAAACATTATCTCAACAACATTTTTTGTGATTGTTATCACAAAAATAGTTAGTTTATTTATGTTAGTAAAAATATTATTCTAGATTAAAGTAGGAGATGAGATGGATAAGGCTAGTTTAAGAAGATTACACTTAATTGATATTTTAAGTAGTCAAGAAAAATGGTTTAAAACGGAGGAGCTTGCTAAAAATTTAAATTGTACTGAGAAAACAATTCGAACTGATATACAAATTATCAATGCAACATTCCCAGAAGGATGGCATATTGAAACGATAAAAGGAAAAGGTATTTATATAAATAATCCAATTAACTCCTCGCTTGACCAAGTTCGTTCACTTTTTGTTAAGAACTCTTTATCGCTTCAGGTAATCATGTTTATTCTAATAAAAGAGATTGAACATATTAGTGATTTAGGAAAAGTATTATATACGCATCACAATACTGTTTATAAAATTCTCGAACGAGTAGACACCTTATTGAAGTCATATAATTTAAGTTTGAAGCGTGCACCACTTGAAATTGTAGGTAATGAGTTTCAAAAAAGAATCTTATGCTGTGACGTATTGTATGGTCTATATTCCCATACAAATAAATGGCCTTATGATTCTCTATCGTTTTCTATTATAAAAAAAGTAGTTATAGAGTCATCTGAAAAAAACAATTTACTTTTATTTCCACCTACTATTTATAAATATATTTATTATGTTGGTACGATGCTTCAAAGAATCGATCGAGATATACAATTGGATTTAAATCCTTCTAACAATATTAAAGACTCAAAGTTTTTTTCAGTTGCAACTGATATATGCGTACAGCTAGAAAACATTTATAAAGTATCAATTCCATTAAATGAACTAAACGCTCTTTCTATAATGTTATCTGCATCCCCTTATTTTTCTAGCGATAATGAACCTCAAGATGAAATTATAAATAGTTACCATAATAAATCAGAAAAACAATATATAGAAATACACGAGCTCGTTACGATGCTCGAAAAAAATCTTAGTATAAAATTACATGATCATAATGATTTTATTCTCACTCTTCAAAAACAATTTAAAGCCTTTTCCCTAGTTCTTTTTTTAAACAGTAGAATTGATCGTTCTTGTCTAATTTCCGAATACGTTAAAAAGCGTTATCCGGAGTTATTTAATAAAGTAAAAGCTGTATTTCGCAATTGGTGCAATTACTTTTCATACCCAGAAATAAATAATGAAGTAATTGCTAAAATCACATTAAATATTCAAGCAATCATCATTAAATTATCATTAGTAAAAAAAAGGGTACTACTGTTAAGTAGTGAAGGTTATGGTGTAAGACAGTATATAACAACTAAACTAATAAAAGAATTTGGAGATAAAATACAATTTGTTGAACTCCAAAACGGAGAACTGAGGCCTGAAACGATTAGTGAATTACGTTTAGACTTTATCATTGCTGATTTTCCAATTGATATAGAAATAGTTCCAATTGCGGTAATTAGTTCTACTCTTTCACAGCGCGATATTAATCATATCGCCCATTTATTAAAATGAATAAGCATTCAAAGGTGATTTTATGATAAAAGAAAGGTCAACATTAGTCACAAATGAGTTAGTTGAACTATTAAGGCAACTTGATCATGATACTTTTTTACACGGGATGCGTGTAGGTGAAATGTCGTATAAATTCGGTAGATATTTAGATCTCCCTTTGCATCAATCCAATCAATTACATTTTATTGGTTATGTACATGATATTGGTAAGCTTAAAATACCAAATTCAATCGTTACAAAAAGAGGTCCTCTTACCGATTTCGAGTGGAATCTAATGAAGAATCACACAATCTATGGGTATGATTTATTAAAAAATTTTTCATATCATAATGATATTATAAATGCTGTACGCTATCATCATGAAAATATTGATGGGACTGGCTATGAAGGTTTATATAGTAACGAAATTGATTTTAATTCGAAAGTAATTAGAATAATTGATAGTTTCGATGCACTAACCCATGATCGTTCTTATAGAAAAAAATGTTCAAGTGAAATATCGTTAAAAAAAATTCAAAAACAAAGTGGTACTGTTTATGACCAGGATTTAATAAAGGAATTCACTAAGTTTATTTGTAAACTGTATTAAGTAGTATTCAATAATGCTAATTATTTACACCTATTAATTGCTAGACCAGAACCTATTAACATGTTATAGTTTCATTAAAATTATAAATTTCACTCGTATAATAGTGAGGATATGGCTCACAAGTTTCTACCGGTTAACCGTAAATTTACCGACTATGAGTGGTAACACATCTGACATTTTAGCTCTAGCGAATCAAAGACTCAAAATGTGTTACTTCACTCATTTTATACAGTGAAGTACATGTTTTGAGTTTTTTGTTTAGATTAAGGGGGATCATTATGGAATTATTACTAAAAAAAATAGAACAAGAAGGAATCGTTTTAGCAAATGATGTATTAAAAGTGGATGCTTTCTTAAATCATCAAATGGATCCTGTTTTAATGAAAGAAATTGGGGAAGAATTTGCGCGTTTATTTTCTGAAGAAAAAATAACTAAGGTAGTTACTATAGAATCTTCAGGTATCGGACCTGGGCTAATGACAGCACTTGCATTAAATGTCCCTCTAGTTTTTGCTCGTAAGAAAAAGTCAATCACAATGCAGCAAGATGTTTATACTGCCAAAGTATATTCATTTACAAAAAAAGAAGAAAATGAAATTTCAATTTCTCATAAATGGTTAGACGAAGGCGATAAAGTTTTAATAATAGATGACTTCTTAGCAAATGGACAGGCAGCTCTTGGATTACTTTCAATCATGGAACAAGCGAAAGCAGAAACAGTTGGCTTTGGAATCGTAATTGAAAAATCATTCCAAGATGGCGGAAAGATTCTGCGTGATCGTGGTTATCGAGTTGAATCTCTTGCTCGTATTCAATCTTTAAAAGATGGACAAATTAAATACTTCAATGAAGAATTAACTGTTTAAAAATAAAAAAAGACATTGCTTGAACGATTCGTGTTGTTCACAATGTCTTTTTTCTATTAATTAAGCCTTTTTTAGGATTAAATATACAAAGTAAGGTCCACCGATTAAGGCTACTATAATCCCTGCTGGTATTCCTTCTGGATCGACTAAGTTTCTTCCGATTGTGTCAGCAACTAATAGTAATAATCCACCAATTAAAATTGCGATGGGTATGAATAATTGATTTCTTGGGCCAACTAAACTTTTGGCAATATGTGGTGCCATTAATCCGATAAATGCAATTCCTCCTGTTACTGAAACAGCAGATGCTGCTAATGCAACTGCTGCTAACATTAAAACAATTCTTTCCTTTTCTAATGAGACCCCTACCCCGATTGCAACAGGCTCATTTAAATTAAGAAGGTTTAATGTATTTGCTTTATATAAAGTAAAAGGAATTAATACAATTAGCCAAGGTAAGAATGCCCAAATAAACGGCCAATCTGTCCCCCATATATTACCTGCTAACCATTTTGCTATAAAATCTACTTTAGCACGTTCCGCAGATGAAATTAATACAATCATGATTCCTGAAAGAGCCATCGAGAAACCAATACCTACTAAAACTAGTCTTATAGGTTGTAAACCCGAATTTTTCTTATAAGAAAATAAGTATATAATAATTGCTGTAACAACAGCACCACAAAATCCAACGATTGGGATTAAATAAACAAACGATCCTGCTTCAATTGGAAAGTATAAAAAGAATACTGTAATAGCTACACCAGCACCAGCATTAAAACCTAGTATTCCAGGCTCAGCCATATCATTTCGTGTTACCCCTTGCAAAATTGCACCAGATAGTGCAAGTGCCATTCCCGCCATAAAAGTTATAATCATTCTAGGTAATCGAATTGAAAAGATGACAAGCTCTTCTTTAAATGTACCATCACCTAAAAATGTTGGAAGTAATCTACTATATGGTATTGCTGAAAATCCCAAACTCATTCCAAGAAACATTATTAATAGAATAAGTATAGAGAGTATCAACAGAATAAACCTTTGTTTTCTAATAATAGCAGGTTGTATCATGAGAATTCTTTGCCTCCTTTATGTACGATAAATAGAATGAAAGGAAGGCCAATCATTGCAACAATCGCTGCAACAGGTGTTTCATAAGGTATATTAATTGTTCGCCCAAGTGTATCTGCCAAAAGTAAGAATGTAGCACCAAAAATAGCAGACATGGGTATAATAAATCGGTAATCAGTTCCGACGAATCCACGTACCATAT
Source organism: Bacillus sp. AFS088145 (assembly GCF_002564465.1). Lineage (GTDB taxonomy): Bacteria > Bacillota > Bacilli > Bacillales > Bacillaceae_G > Gottfriedia. Next base: position 329,738 of record NZ_NUUX01000015.1, read on the forward strand.
GAGGTACCATTAACCCAAGAAATGCCATATTTCCTACTAGAGCAACTGCCGCTCCAGCTAGTAAAACGATTACTACAAATAAGATTGCTTTGATTCTTGGGATATTTTGACCTAAACCTACAGCAACCTCTTCATTTAAACTAAGAATTGTTAATTGACGCGCCAAGAAAATTGCTACTAGAATACCAACTACAATAAAAGGCGTAATCGTTTTTACTTGCCCCCATGAAGTACCAACTAATCCACCTGAAGCCCACATTGAAATATTTTGAGATATTTTAAAGTAAATCCCTACCCCTTCAGAAATAGCAGTTAAAAAACCTTAAACAGCCGCCCCTGCTAAAACAATACGAAATGGAGAAAAGCCGCCTTTTTTCACTGTAGCAATACCAAAAACGATTAATGAACCAACCGCTGCACCAATAAAACAAGCTATCATAATCCCAAAATAATTTACTTTTGGTAGGAAAGCCATTGTTACTGCTAAAGCTGCATTTGCACCTGCCGTTAACCCAAGCAAACCCGGATCTGCAAGTGGATTTCTTGTTATTCCTTGCATGATATATTGTCAATATTAATTTTTAGTGAAATCATTGAATAATTCTCAAAAATGGTTTATATTTTATTGAGAATGATAATCAATGACAGAATATTCTGGAGTGAGAACATAATGAACATGAATGATCTTTATGATGTAACAGTAATCGGAGGAGGTCCTGCTGGACTTTACTCTGCCTTTTATAGTGGTTTACGAGAAATGAAAACAAAAATTATAGAATTTCAATCTGAATTAGGCGGTAAAGTTCATTGTTATCCTGAAAAGGTGATTTGGGATGTTGGAGGACAACCACCAATCCCTGGCGAGAGATTTATCGGACAAATTGTTCAGCAAGGATTAACGTTTGATCCGACTGTTGTGTTAAATGAAAAAGTCGACACAATCACTCGTGACGATAATGGAATTTTTGTTTTACATACAGCTTCAGGTCAAAAACATTATTCTAAAACAGTTATTGTGGCAGTTGGAAGTGGTATATTAAATCCAACAAAGCTTCAAATAGATGGTGCAGAAAGATTCGAAGTTTCAAATTTAAACTATACAGTAAAATCACTTAAACATTTCCAAAATAAAACTGTAATCGTTTCCGGTGGTGGTAACTCTGCAATTGATTGGGCAAATGAGCTAGAGCCAATTGCTAAGAAAGTTTATTTAACTTACCGAAAAGATGCTCTAAAGGGTCATGAAGCACAAGTCTCTCAATTAATGAATAGTTCAGTTGAATGTCTTTTCAATACATCTATTACGAAACTAATTGCTGGTGAAAACCATGAAGAAATAGAAAAAGTTGAACTAACAAATAATGAAACTGGTGAAATATCTCATTTGGCAATTGATGAAGTAATCATAAACCACGGTTATGAACAAGATACTTCTTTATTAAATAACAGTGAAATAAAAGTAGAAATGATTCAAGATTTCTATATTAAAGGGAATACAACGAGTGAAACTTCGATTGAAGGGATTTACGCAGCTGGAGATATTTTAATGCATGAAGGAAAGTTACAATTAATTGCTGGCGCATTTCAAGATGCCGCTAATGCCGTTAATAAAGCGAAGCAATATATCCAACCAGATGCTAGTGGATCAGCAATGGTTTCTTCTCATAATGAGGTATTTAAAAAACGAAATCGTGAATTAATTAAACAGATGATGAACTAATTTTAGTAAGTAGTTTTTACTTGGCTAATAAAAAAAACGAATTCCATTTGAATTCGTTTTTTATTTCTTAAGCGTTAAGCCTTTAATTACTTCCCCTTACTTCTTTTAGTATAAAAAATAGAAATCCCTAATGGACTTCTATTTTTCTTGCTCATTTCCACACCGTCATATACTTTTTTCGATATTTCAGATCCTCTTCAGTTTCAATCAATTCTAAAGCCTTTTGTTTAATCTCTTCATTCTTAACCGCATCATACAGATTTCTCATACATTGAATGATATCGTAACGAATCAATGTATAGTTCTTCTCTTCTTTGCAATTTAAATAACGATTTTCTAGATGATCAAGGACGATTGCTCTTTGTTCTGGACTAGCTAATCCTACTCTCCATATTGATTGTAAGGTATGTCTTGCGGTAACAAATTTTGGATCATATGTAACTTTCCAAATTTTAGGAAAATCATTTAGCATTCTCTTTTCTGGATCACTGATCGCTAAATTTGAGAGAAATTGTGCTGCTCTTGACCTTTTGTGATTTCCTTTATGCGTTAGATCCGATTTTAATCGATCCCATACTTCATATGACCAATCCACTTTCTCTTTTGTAACGGAAATAATGTAGTTAAAGGCTTCGAATTGCAAATTCTTGTCATTTGATTCAAGGTTTTCAAAATAAGTTTGTACTTGTTGATCCATTTCACATACCTCTCCTGAGAATAGTAAATAATTCTTTTATCTAGATGATATCATTCCCTAGCATTTACTAGCTATGAAAAAAATTTATCTTATCGTTCAATTTTTTTCGATTTTTACTAATACTAAGCATACTTATTCCAGTCAATATACTATAAAATCGTTGCATTAATTAATTAAACGTTTGTTTAGTTTTAAAATAAGTGGTTTCAGTAAAAAGTATACCTATGTATTAATAATTAAATTAAAATAAATGAACGATTTTCAGTCCCGAGTCGTATAAGAAGTAAGGAGGGATTTTTATGAAAACAATTTTATTTGAAGAAAATAAATTAATCATTACACTTTCTAGTCTTGAAACAATATTAGGATTAAAACATACAATAGAGGTTCCCTATAGTGATATCAGTGATGTTTCTATTGAGGATATACATGAATTTCTTTGGAAAATTTACGGTACACACTTAGGTGCATCTAAATATGGCCATTTCAAAAAAGACGGAGTGAATTATTTTGTTGCTACAAATACTAATAAGGGAAATTTAGTTTTAACGTTAAATAACCACAAATACGATAAAATCATTTTAGAACTAGATCACGTTGATGATATTTTCAAACAGATACAAGTTAGGTTACGTTCTTATACTAAATAACTTAAATAAGACTGTCTTTAACGGACAGTCTTATTACTAGTATTTAAATCAAAAATTCTATTTTAAGATTTCACTGCTTCAACCGTAACCTCTTCAAATGGCCAAGCTGGAAGCATTTTTCTTAACACTTTATCTTCTCTATAACCAAGGTCATATTCAGCTTGCATAATTGTGTGAACTTCCCTTGTTCCTTCGTAGATAACAGGCGCTTTTGAGTTTCTTAAATAGCGCTCTACTGGGAATTCGTTTGAGAATCCGTATGCACCGTGAATTTGAACTGCATCATTTGCTGCCTCGTTTGCGGCGTTACAAGAAATCCATTTTGCTAGTGATGTTTCTCTTGTATTTCTCTTTCCGTTATTTTTTAACCAACCAGCCTTATAAACTAATAGACGTGAGATTTCAAGGTTTGATGACATTTTCGCAATCATTTGTTGTACTAATTGATGTTTACCAATTTCTTTACCAAATGTTTTTCGCTCATTACAGTATTTTACGCTCGCTTCAAGTGATGCCTGGATTAATCCGCAAGCACCAGCTGCAACTGTGAATCGTCCATTATCAAGCGCAGACATTGCAATTTTAAACCCTTCACCTTCGAAACCTAGTAAGTTTTCAGCTGGGACTCTTACATCATCTAAAAATACTTCACCAGTATTACCTGCTCTAATTCCCATTTTTCCTTTGATCGCTTTTGTGGAAACGCCTTCAAAAGTTCGTTCTACGATAAAGCAAGAAATTCCATGGTGCTTTAGGTCATGATTTGTTTTTGCAAAAATTAAGAAATGATCAGCTACATCACATAAAGAAATCCATGTTTTTGATCCGTTTAAGATGTAACTATCTCCATCTTTTACAGCTGTTGTTGCCATTGCTACTACATCTGATCCAGCATTTGGCTCTGTTAATCCAAACGCACCAATTTTCTTCCCTTCCGCTTGAGAAACAAGATACTTTTTCTTTTGTTCTTCAGTTCCCCATTGCAGTAATGTCATACTATTTAAACCAGTATGTACTGAAACAGCAGTACGAAAAGCAGTGTCTCCTCGCTCTAATTCCTCACATACAATCGCTAATGTGTTATAATCCATTCCTACTCCGCCGTATTGTTCTGGAATACATACACCCATTAGTTGTAAATCTGCAAGTCGTTTTAGAATATTAGCTTCAAAATGTCCTTTTTCATCCCATTCTTTTATAAAAGGGATAATTTCTCTGTCTACAAATGACCTGACTACTTTCCTTACACTAACTTGTTCCTCTGATAATGAAAAATCCATTTTTATTTCCTCCTTAAATTATTTTATTTCGTTTCATTTCTTCTATTTCAATTTGGGAATAGCCTAGTTTACTTACTATTTCATCTGTGTGCTCACCATGTAAGGGTGGGTGTCTTAATACTTCAATTGGTGTTTTTGATAATTTCAACGGTGATCCGACTAATTTTAGATCCTTTATAAAAGGATGGTTTACATCCAACACCATTTCTCTCGATTTAGCTTGTTCAGACTTTAGAGCTTCACTCACATTATTTATTGGACCGTTTGGAATCCCTATTTGATCTAATAATTGTTTCCACTCATTTTTACTTTTCAACTTCAACTTATTTTGAATTAATTGCTCTATTTGTTTTCTATGCTGTAAACGGCCAGTATTTGTCTTAAATTTTTCATCCAATAAAATTGGTTCATCAATTAGTAAAGTAAACCTTTTAAATTGTTCGTCATTACCTACCGCTATTACTAATTCACCGTTACTTGCAGTAAAGACTTGATATGGAACGATATTTGGGTGTTGATTCCCCATTCGTTCAGGAACAATTCCACTACATAAATAATTACTAGCTACATTTACTAAAGCAGCTAGCTGAGAGTCAAACAATGAAATATCGATTTCCTGACCTTCTCCTGTACGATCTCGATTCTGCAGTGAGGCAAGAATCCCAATACATGTAAATAGACCAGTTAAAACATCCGAAATGGCTACACCTACTTTTGTTGGCTCAGCCTCTTTCTCACCAGTAATGCTCATTAATCCAGACATCGCTTGGATGATATAATCATATCCTGGTAAACTTGAATTCGGTCCTTCACTACCAAACCCACTAATGGACGCTAGTATTATGTCTTCTTTTATTTTTTTCAAATTCTCATACCCAAAACCTAATTTTGTCATCGTTCCGGGTTTGAAATTTTGAACAACTACATCAGCCTCTGAAACTAGCTTTTTTAAAATTTCTTTACCTTGCTCACTTTTTAAGTTTAGTGTTATACCTTTTTTATTGCGATTCGCACATAAATAATAAGCGCTTTCACCTTCAACGAAAGGTGGCCCCCATCCCCTAGTTTCATCGCCATTATTTATACTTTCTACTTTTATAATTTCAGCTCCTAAATCCCCAAGAATCATCGTACAAAAGGGTCCGGCTAGTACTCTTGTTAAATCAATGATTTTTATTCCATGTAATGCACCTGGCAATTTTTCCACCTCTATTAATCTAGTTAATAAGCCAGTAAAACGATCAATTTCAATAGTTGAATTGAATGTTTAACTGGCTTACAACTGCGCTTTTTATTAACAGTAGATTTATTAGATATCTAACCCAATTGAAATATATTTAACTTCTAAAAATTCTTCAAGTCCAAAATGACCGCCTTCTCTTCCAAGACCGCTCTCTTTATATCCACCAAATGGAACTTGTACAGCAGAAGGTGTGCCATCGTTTAGTCCGATAATTCCGTACTCAAGTGCTTCTGTAACGCGGAAAGAACGACTTAAGTTTTCCGTATACACATATGCAGCTAGACCGTAGTTTGAATTATTTGCTCTCTCAATTACTTCTTCTTCGGTTTTAAATGTAGTAATTGGTGCAAGTGGACCAAATATTTCTTCCTTCATACATGCCATTTCATCCGTAATTCCCGTTAAAATAGTTGGTGCATAATAATATCCATTTTCTTCTGAAGGTTTATTACCACTATATACGATTTTTCCACCATTATTAGTAGCGTCTTCAACTAGCGTTTTTACCTTTTCTAAAGCAGCATGATCAATAAGTGGACCAACATCAATTCCTTCTTCTAAACCGTTACCCACTTTTAATTTTTCTAGCTCTTTTGTAAATAACGCTGTAAATTCTTCCGCTACACTTTCCTGTACATAAATACGATTTGTACATATGCAAGTTTGACCTGCATTGCGGAATTTTGACTGAACTAAGCCAACCGCTGCTTTTGATAAATCAGCATCATCCATGACAATAAATGGTGCATTTCCACCAAGCTCTAGCGAAACCTTTTTGACATTCTCTGCTGCTCCTACCATTAGCGTTTTTCCAACTTCAGTAGAGCCAGTGAATGTAATCTTTGTTACTCTTGGATCTTTTAGCCATACATCGCCAATTTCAGCAGACTTACCAGTAACAACATTAATTACACCTTTTGGAATTCCCGCTTCATGAGCAAGCTCCGCAAGTTTTAATGCTGTTAAAGGTGTTTGAGTAGCTGGTTTAATAACCGTTGTACAGCCAGCTGCAAGTGCAGGAGCAACTTTTCGTGTAATCATAGCTGCAGGGAAATTCCAAGGAGTAATTGCTGCGACAACTCCTACAGGTTCTTTCCTAATTAGAATTCGTTTATTAGGTTGTGATGCAGGAATTGTTTCTCCATATACACGTTTGCCTTCTTCTGCATACCACGAAATAAAACCATTTGCATAAACCGTCTCACCTAAGGCTTCTTTTAATGGTTTACCTTGCTCAATTGTCATTAATTTAGCAATTTCTTCTTTCTTTTCGTCAATGAGACGATACCAATTCATTAATAAATGGTATCTTTCTTCTGCTGTCTTTTTTGACCAAGTTTTAAATGCTGTATGAGCAGCATCAACAGCTAATTTAGCTTCATATGTACCACCCGTTGGAATTGCCCCTACAACTGCACCGGTTGCAGGATTTGTAACCTTCGTATAATATTCATGATCGTTCCCAACCCATGTACCATCTATATACATTGGGTAGACTTCATACTTCTCTTTAATTTGGCTCATGAGTTTACCTCCAATTGTAATTCTGGTACTAATACAACTTCAATTGACTCCCTTAAAATATCTAGTCCTTCTTCAAGCTGTTCATCTGTAATCGTTAGTGGCATTAACAAACGAATAACATTGCCAAAGATACCTGCGCTTAACAACATTAACCCTCTATTGTTAGCTTCTTTTACAATCTTTCCAACTGTCACTTTATCTGGTGTTTTATCTATCTTATTTGTTACAATCTCCATTGCACACATTGCACCAATTCCGCGAATATCACCTATTTGTTCAAACTGTTCAGCCCATTTGTGCATTTTCTCGTTAACTTTTTCGCCAATTTCAACAGCTCGATCATTTAATTCTTCTTCTTCAATAATATCGAGCACGGCTAATGCTGCACGGCATCCAAGTGGACTACCAGAGTATGTTCCACCTATTTCTCCAGCATCAGAAGCTTCCATAATTTCTTTTCTACCGATAACGCCACTAATAGGTACTCCTGCACCCATTGATTTTGAAATTGTAATTAAATCAGGCTCAACTCCAAAGTGCTCAATTGCAAAATATTTACCTGTTCTAGCAAAACCAGTTTGAATCTCATCTGCTACAAATAATATTCCATATTGCGTACAGATTTCTCTAACTCTTTTTACAAAATCAAGATCAGGAACAATAAAGCCACCTTCACCTTGGATTGGTTCCATCACGACTGCAGCAATCGTTTCTGGTGCAACCTCTGCAATCAAAAACTGTTCAAATTGTTCAATGATAAATTTACTATATTCTTTTTCATCCATTTGATCTGGACGACGGTAAACATATGGATATGGTGCTTTATATACTTCAGGAGCAAATGGTCCAAAACCATATTTGTATGGCTTAACTTTACTTGTCATCGTCATTGTCATTAATGTTCGACCATGGAATCCTCTAGTAAAAGAAATGATTCCTTGACGCTTTGTATACTTTCTTGCAATTTTCACTGCATTTTCAACAGCTTCTGCGCCACTATTAAAAAATGCTACTTGTTTTTCAAAACTTCCAGGTGAAAGATCTGCTAATCTTTCTGCAAGCTGAATATAAGATTCATACATCATGACATTAAAGCCTGTATGAATATAATCGCCGGCCTGAGCTTGAAGCGCTCTTACTACTCTAGGATGAGAATGGCCCACATTTATCGTTCCAATTGCACCTGCAAAGTCAATAAACGTATTACCATCAACATCCTCAACAAGCGCACCCTTTGCTTTTTTTACAAATGCTTCACTATTATTACTAATTGCTTTTGGAACCAACTTATTTCTACGAGCAAGTAACTCTTGTGATTTTGGTCCTGGAATTGACGTTTGGATTTTAACAAATTTCCGATCTGCCATCATTACACCATCCTATCTATAGCGTTTTTAGAAATGTTCATTTTTTCGACTGTAATGAAAGCATGTCATGATTATTTGTCATGACATGCTGGATGAATAAATTAAGCTTGAATAGTAGATAAAATTTCTTTAAATGCACTTACTACAGTATCAACTTCTTCATAGCTAATTTTTAAAGAAGGCTCGATACGAATTGTTTTTGAGTTAATCAATGTACCAGCAACTAGGATTCCTTTATCAAACATTCCTTTAGAAACTTCATAGCCAATTTCATCTTGATGGAACTCAATTCCAATCATTAAACCTTGACCACGAATTTCTAAAACTTTATCTTCATGTCCTTTTGCAGCTTCTTTTAACTGTTCTAAGAAGTAAGCTCCAACTACTTCTGCTCTTTCAGGTAATTTTTCTTCAAGTAGCACGCTGATTGTAGCAATAGCAGCAGCACATGCTAATGGATTTCCACCAAATGTTGTTGTATGCATAAATGGATTTGGGAACCAGCTTTTAAATACTTCTTCTTTTGCAACTACTGCTCCAGCAGGCATAACTCCTCCTCCGAAAGCTTTAGCAAGACAAATAATATCTGGAACTACTTCATATAAATCAGCAGCAAACATTTTACCAGTACGGCCCATACCTGTTTGAACTTCATCAAAAATTAATAATGATCCATATTCGTCACAAAGTTCACGAACTTCTTTTAAATAATTTGGAGGAGGAAGAATAATTCCACCTTCACCTTGAATAGGCTCAAGTATAACTGCAGCAACATCTTCGCCTACTAAAGAGCAAGTTTCAAATGTTTTTCTCATCATATCAATGTCACCAAATGGAACATGACGGAATCCAGGAATTAGCGGTAAAAATGGTTTACGGAACATGCCCTTTGCAGTACCTGATAAAGAACCTAAACTTTTTCCGTGGAATGCACGTGTAGTTGAAATAAACGTACTGCGCTCGCTATACATTTTTGCAAGCTTTAATGCTGCTTCTACACTTTCAGTACCACTATTTGTAAAGAATGAGAATTTTAAATCACCAGGTGTAATCTCTGCTAAAATTTTTGCAAGCATTGCACGTAATGGATCTAATAAATCTTGGCTATGAAGTGCCTGTCTTTTTAACTGATCCGTAACAGCCTTTACAACTTTTGGATGACGATGTCCAACATTATAAATTCCAAATCCACCTAAACAGTCAATATATTCTTTACCATTTACATCTTTAAAGCATGAACCGCTATCTGACCATTCAACAGATGCAAATTGACCGCCTTCAGTAACAGTTTTACGGTAAGCAAGGAAACCTGGATTTACATGCTCTCTAAAACCATCAACTGTTTCTTTTGTGATCCAAGCAGCGTCTTCTTCTGTAACATTCTCTTTCTCTATTAAACTTAAAACTTTATTAATGTACTCGGTTACATTTTTTTCTTCACTTTTTAATTCGTTTTTTAAATTGATACTCATTTTGTTCACTCCTATAGTCGTTTTATCTATTTTTTTCTTTCCTATATGTCTCTTCTTATAACTGCCTAAAATTATTCTGCAAACCATCCAATTGGTTCAACTTGTAAGTTAATGTTAATTTGCTTAATTTCTTGGAATTCTTCTAGCCCAAATGTACCTAAGCTACGTCCTACACCGCTTTGTTTGTAGCCACCCCAAGGTGCTTCATTGTAAGTTGGGTGATATGAGTTAATCCAAGTAATTCCTGAACGTAACTTTTTGATCACTCTTAAAGCTTTCGCTCCATCTTTACTAAATACTGCACCTGCTAAACCATAAACAGTTCCATTTCCTAGTTTTATTGCTTCTTCTTCAGTTTTAAACTTTTGAATACATACAACAGGGCCAAAAATTTCTTCTTGAACGATACGCATATTTTGTTCAACATCTACAAAAACAGTCGGTTCAACAAAGTAACCTTTTTCTAAACCATTTTTTTCAATGCGATTTCCACCACAAGCAACTCTTGCGCCTTCTTCTTTGCCTATTTGTATATAGCTTAAAACTTTTTCTAAATGCTCTTTACTTACAAGTGGACCCATTTCTGTTTCAGGTGCATCTCCAGGACCGACTTTAATTTTCCCAGCACGCTCTACAAATCGCTCAACAAAGCGGTCATAAATTGATTCTTCAACTAAAATTCTTGATCCAGATGAGCAAACCTGGCCTGAACCCGCATAAATTCCGAATAGAGCATAATCTACAGCCGTTTCAAAATCTGCATCTGCAAAAATGATATTTGGAGATTTCCCGCCAAGCTCCAGCGATACTTTTTTCATCGTATCGGCCGCTGTTTTCATGATATGTTTACCTGTTTTTGTTCCACCTGTGAATGAAACCATATCTACATCAGGATTTGAAGCGATTTCATTTCCAACTACTGGACCTGCACCCATGACCATGTTTGCTACCCCGTGTGGAAGACCAACCTCTTCAAAAATCTCAAATAATTTCTTCGGAGTAACTGGTGTAACTTCTGATGGTTTGTAAACAACTGTATTACCTGCCGCTAGTGCCGGAGCAAGCTTCCAAACACTCATTAGTAATGGGTAGTTCCATGGAACAATTAATCCACATACACCAATTGGTTCACGAACAACCATCGCTTGCATAGGATCTGCTACATGATAAGTAAACCCATCCGGCTTTGTAATTAACCCCGCATAATAACGGAAGCATGCTGCTGCATCAGCTACGTCGAAGCCAGCTTCACGGTTCGGTTTCCCATTATCTAACGTTTCAAGTTTCGTTAATTCTTCTTGGTACTCTTCTATTTTGTCCGCAATTTTAAATAAGTAAGTTGCTCTTTCTTGAGCAGATAAATCAGACCATCTTCCATCATTGAATGCTTTACGAGCAACATCAATTGCCTCTTTCGCATCTTCAACCGTTCCTTCAGGAGCATATGCAATGATTTCTCCATTTGCTGGGTTAATAACAGGGCGTTTCTCATGATTGCTAGAATCTTTCCATTCGCCATTAATAAACATCTTTAAATCAATTGTTTTAAATTGAACATCGACCATTGTATATAAACCCTCCTTAAATTCTTAACAATTTATTAGATTGCAAGAACTGTGCCAACTTTAATACACCTATTTATAAGGGTTTTCCTTCAATCCCCTGTAGATTATTATTCAATTTCGCATAACACTATTACGATTTGCATAATCTTTGAAACTCTTTAAAATTCTGCGATCATTAAACGTTTTTAAAACTATTTCTGTAATCCGACATATTAAGAAAATTCATTGCATAGGCTAGAACACCATGAAAGGAGGAAGATATTGTGTTGCTTGCAGGAACATGCATTGCGGTGGGACTCATCATCATATTCATGGCATTTAGTCTCTCGAGGGATCAAGTTAGTATGACTGAAGTAATTGATAGTAATGTTGAAAATATAGGGGATTTAGAGAAATAAAAAAACGCACTCAGTGCGTTTTTTCTAATTAAATGACATAAAATCACTATTCATATTCTTTTCATTCATTATTTTTTGATACTTACGACTAACCGAGGACTGACTAATTCCTAACACTTGAGCAGCCTTCGTTGTTGTTTTATATTGCTTCATCGCAAGCATAATAAGTTGCTCCTCAACATAATCAATTGCTTCTTGTAGAGGAATTACTTTATTAATGACTGGTTTAGATTTATTAAAGTCATAGCTATTTGGTAAGAATTGATTAACATCCTCTGCATTAATAATTTGATCTTCAGCAGAGACGACTAATCTTTCTATGATGTTTTGAAGTTCTCTGACATTACCTGGCCAAGAATAAAATTCTAATACGTTAATTGCATCTGGTGTAAGATGAAAACCCTTATTATATTTTTCATTTAATTGCTGTAAGAAATGGAAAGCTAATAATGAGATATCTTCAACTCTTTCTCTTAATGGTGGAATATTTAAAGGTATAACATTTAAGCGATAATACAAATCCTCCCTAAATGTACGTTCTTCAACCATTTTTTCTAATCTTTTATTTGTAGCTGCAATAATTTGCACATTTACTTTAATTGGCTTTGTACTTCCAACTGGAATTACTTCTTGCTCTTGAAGGACTCTAAGCAGTTTTACTTGTAAATGCAATGGCATTTCACCAATTTCATCTAAAAATAAAACGCCTTCATCTGCTTGCTTAAAATAGCCTTCCTTATTTTGATCTGCTCCTGTAAACGCTCCTTTAATATAGCCAAAAAGCTCACTTTCAAGAAGATTTTCAGGTATTGCACCGCAATTTAATTTTAAAAACGGTTTTGCAGAACGATTTCCTAATTGATGGATAGCCTGTGCAATTACTTCCTTCCCTACACCAGACTCTCCATGCAGTAACACAGTGGAAGAAAAACCAGCAATTTTTTTCGCTTGATTGATGATTTGCTCCATTTTTGGACTACAGTAAATCAGTTTTTTGACAAAGCGATCCTTACTCTTTATATCTTCAAGCTCCTTTTTATATTGCTCAGAAATCTTCTTCATTTCTTTTAATTCCGTTTTAAGGCGTGAAGTTTCTGTAATATCTCTAGAAGCAATAATAATACGTTCAATTTCCATATTCTCATCAAAAACGGGATTTCCTACCGCAAGAACTTTACGTCCATTAATAGTTTCTTGAACAATTGATACCTTCTTCTTTTTCTCTAAAACTAGTTTTGTAACTGATGGAGTAAAAAGTCCCTGGTTTCCAAATTCTAAAATACTCTTCCCAAGTAATTCCTTTAAATCTACGTTCCAAAATCCAGGAATAATATTCTCACTGTAACGTATAAGCTCACCCTTGCGATTTACTACAAGTATTTCATCATAAATACTCGATAAAATGGCATTCAAATCTTTATTTAAATCTTTTACATATTCAATTTCAGAGGCCATTTCTTCAACCATTGGGAGATCTTGTACAACAATGACAACTCCTTCAACCTCGTTATCAACAAAAATTGGGCTATAATCAACAAGAACACCCATATCGTCACTTATTTGAATCTGATTAAGAATTGTTTTACCTGTAGCAAATACATTATCGACTTGTTCTCCGCTGAAAATAGTTTCTGCTTTTGTATTAATTACTTTTTCTGATGTTGATTTAATCATTTTCAACCCAGCATCATTGCAATTTACAATTACTTTATTTTTATCTACTACAAATGTTCCCATTGGTATCGATGTTAAAATGCTCTTTAATAAATCCACACTTTTATTTTCTTGTTTGAAAAGCTCCGCTAATATATCTTCACGAAGTATGTAACCAATTGGCATCTCTTCCTCTTCTTTTACAATCGAGATCGGTTCACCAATAATTTGAAATAGAGTAGTTAATGAAATTTGCTCACTTAAGCGACTAACACTATTTATCGATTGAGAAGAACTAGTAATCTTTGAGATTGCTATATTTTTCTTTTTATTACTACTTTGAGTAATATTATTTAATTGAACATAACCAACAATCTGATTTTGCTTTCGTAAGAATAAAAAGGGTTCATTTATATTGGATAAATCGATTTCATCAGTTTCTTTAAATTGATCGATATCTATTGTGATGACTGGTCTTATTTGTTTCTCATTTATTGATAACATTACTTTCCCCCCTTATGTCTAAACCATTATACATTCCTATTTTAGCAGAATTTTTAAATTTATCATAAAAATCTAAAATTATAATTTACTAATCTATTTAACATAAACAAAAAGAAAGGGCAGTCTCTTAAGTCTATTCGACCAGAGACACCCTTTATTTGTTAGAAAAGAGAACGCGTTAATTGAATCAAGATTGTTATTTGTAATCTTAGAAATCTTAATCACACTTTACTCAATCGCTAGCGGTCACAAACAAATCCTCTTTAACATACGCAAGAACCATTCCAGGAACTATCTTGTCTCCAATTGAGACCTCCAATGAAACAACTTCACCACTAATTCCTTGATGAATAACTTTTGTAAATCCATCTGTAGTTTTAATAAAGAATAAAGGCTCCCATTCATAAATTCTCGAATCTTTCTGAATAGCAGTCTCTTCAACTGTTCCATGGTAGTCACTGACAATGACTCCATAATACATAAAGCTCACTCCTTTTTTGCACATTAAGAATATTTTAAATTTCTCCGACTCAGTCTCGCCTTAAAGTTCACTAAATAGCGAGTTTTCTTTTTAAAAATTCCTGGTATTATAACTCGCAAATGTGTTTTGATGGTAAAACCATGCTAAAGAAATTTTGGATTTCTGAAATATCCTCCTCAGCAATACCTAACTTAGGAGCCCAATAATGTTCAGAGTGAATATCCTCTAAACATAATAATGACATTTTACTAGATTGAATTGATGTTACCATTGATTTTCCATAAAAGTGACTTGAAAAGGCAATCGATAAATCATATCTATTATTTTGAGTTAATAAACAATAGTGGTGTACAAGCTGTCTTTCCGTTGATTCAGAAATAATATCGATCATTCTAGATCTCTCCTTTTGTTTTAGTATTTTATCCAACCTCTCAAGCGACAAGCTTCAGCAATTTTACGAATGCCTTCGATATAAGCTGCTATTTTCATGTTTACATTATATTTTTGCGATGTTTTATAAACTTTTAAAAAGCTATCTGTCATTTTTTCTTTTAATCTCTCGTCTACAGTACTCTCAGACCAATAATAACCTTGCATATTTTGACACCATTCAAAATACGAAACAACTACTCCACCTGAGTTAGCTAAAATATCGGGAACGACTAAAATCTCTTTTTGATCAAGGATTTCTAGAGCTTCTTTAGTAGTCGGTCCATTCGCTGCTTCAACAACAATCTTGCATTTCAATTTATCCGCATTACGGTTGTTAATAACCCCACTTATTGCTGCTGGAATTAAGACATCACATTCTTTTTCTAATAGCTCTTGATTAGAAATTGCATTTTTAAATAAGTTAGAAACAACTCCAAATGAATCTCTATTGTCTAATAAATATGGAATGTCTAAACCTTTTGGATCATAAATTCCTCCAAGTACATCTGAAACTCCAACAACCTTTGCTCCAGCTTCATGTAAGTATTGCGCTAAGTAACTACCAACATTTCCAAAGCCTTGAATAATGACTTTCATATTTTTAATCTCGATTTTCTGTATTTCACTAATTAGCTCGAGAGCATAAAATACTCCTTTTGATGTTGCCGTCTCCCGACCTACGGAACCTCCTAAAGTTAGAGGTTTACCAGTAATAAAACTTGGTGAATCAAACTCTCTAATATGGTCGTATTCATCTAGCATCCAAGCCATAACTTGCGCGTTTGTATACATATCAGGTGCTGGAATATCTTTAGTAGGTCCTACAATTTGGCTTACAGCTCTTACATAACCTCTACTTAATTTTTCTAGCTCATTCATACTTAATAGTCTTGGGTCACAAACAACCCCACCTTTTGCTCCCCCATAAGGTAAATCAGTAATACTACACTTTAAACTCATCCAGCCAGCTAATGCTTTTACTTCCTCTGGCGTTACATCAGGATGAAATCTGATTCCCCCTTTTGTAGGTCCTAATGCATCATTATGTTGAGCTCGATATCCTTGAAATACTTTTGTCTCACAATTATCCATTTGAACGGGAATACTAAATTCTAAAAATCGCATTGGTGTTTTAAGGAAATCAAATACTTGGCTCGGATAGTTCATTATGCCGATCGCTTCATTTAACGTTTCTCTAAACTCTTGAAGGGAATCATCTATTTCTACCTGTTCACTCCTCTTTTCATTTTGTTCTACCTCAGTTAAATTTGAGCTCATTTTCTACACCTCATTAGTTATTTTAAAAATTTAATAGCAATTCCTGTGCCAACTTGAATTCATTTCATTATTTTGTGAAGTGATAAATAGGCAAAAGCTTATTAGAAAGGCAATTATAAGACTTTCATTACTTTTATATTTTTTTGAATGATCCTTTTTAGTGTTTTTTCCTTCAACAACCTAATTCGTTCCTTTAGTGAAAATATGATTGAATGCATGAATTATTCAATTTTGCATTAATCATTATTCAAAATTGAATTACTAAAATTGTACTATTAGAGATGCGAACAAAATATTCCAGAGTAGACACAAAAAAAGTCACAAGAAGTAAATTTCCTTGTGACTTTTCTTCATTGTGACTTTACTACACAGCAGCCTCTTCTTCATATTTAGGAGGTGCAATTTGGAATGCCTTAGTTAAGTAAATTAGATATAATAATCCAACGACGAACCAAACTGTTCCCATTATTAGCGAGCTTTTTTCAATGTTAAACCATAAGATTGCTACAGATGCGGCCCCAATTAAAGGCAAAATTAGGTAAGAAAAAGTGCCCTTGACTGATCTACGCTTTCCTCGAATGTAAAAATGGTTAATGACTGATAAATTAACAAAAGTAAATGCCATTAATGCTCCGAAGTTAATTAATGAAGTAGCTGTTACCAAGTTAAAAAAGATTGCTGATAATGAAATCACACCGACAAAAATTACGTTAAATGCTGGTGTTTTCCATTTCGGATGAACAAATCCGAACCATTTATCTGGGAAAACTTTGTCGCGCCCCATTACATATAACAAGCGTGATACACTCGCATGTGAAGCCAATGCAGAAGCAAGTGTATTAATAAAGGTAATGCATAAGAAAATTGATTGAAATAATTTGCCACCTACATATAATGCAATCTCTGGTGATGCAGCATCTGGATGCTTAAATCTAGATATGTCCGGATAGTATAATTGAATGAAAAATGATGTAACTGTGAAGATTACGCCTCCCCAAAGTGCTGTGTAAAGAATTGCTTTAGGGATTGTTTTTGCAGGGTTTATTGCCTCTTCTGATAAAGTTGACACAGCATCAAATCCTAAAAATGAGAAGCAAAGGATTGTTGCACCGGTTACTAATGTGCCAAAATGCATTCCTGCATTAAAAAGTGGCTTAATACTAAATCCGCCGTATCCTTCTCCATGATGTAAGCCTTGGATTACAAGAACGATAAAGACAACCATAATCGCAAGCTGGACTAATACAAAGAGAGTATTGAAATTCGCCAGCATATTGATACTTCTTAAGTTTAAGAAAGTTACTAGTGCTACAAATCCAATTACCCAAATCCAGGTTGGGACATTAGGAAAAAGTGCGTTTAAGTAAATTTTAGTTAATAAAGCATTTACCATTGGTAGGAACAAGTAATCTAATAATGATGACCAGCCAACTAGAAAGCCTAAGTGTCCACTAATCGCTTTCTGGGTGTATGTGTAAGCAGAGCCAGCTTCAGGAAATTCTCTTACAAGCTTACCGTAGCTAACCGCTGTAAATAACATTCCTATTAGAGCTACTATATATGCACTTGGTACGTGACCGTTAGTTACATCAGATACAATTCCAAATGTGTCAAAAACAACCATAGGGGTCATATAGGCTAACCCCATCATAACTACTTGCCATAACTTTAAGGATCTTTTTAACTGTGTTTTGTTTTCCACCTATCATATCCCCTTCGTTTTAGATTAAGCGCTTACACTACATTTACTACTTCCTTATAATTCTTACTTTTCCGACAGAAACCTCCTTTTTTTGAATATTTAAATAAGTCTTTTTCTAGAACTGCAAGTTTTATGCCAAAATATTAATTTTTTGTAAACGTTATAAAGAACAGCTTCTATTGCTTTGAAATTATTAAGTATTAATAGGAAAAACGAAATTCCTTCCACTAAAATCTACCTTTATGATCAGTCTGGTTGTTATTCAGTCCTGCATACATTATTCAAGACCTCATAAGATTTGCTTATCTTTTTATACGAATCTCTAAAATTGCTCACTTCTATTAGACTGGCACGGAAGTTGCATTGTTAATGGTAAACTATCACTCTGCCTAATTTTAGGTACAAGAAAAATATGTAGCTTTTTTACCCGATCGATAATAAAACTTCTAGTTAATCTAACCAGACTAACTACGAGTTTAATTATAAGAAAATTCTGTTAATAAATTTGAAATTTGGAGGAGATGATTTATGAGTAAACAAGGTATTGATTCAGATGCTTTACAATCGTTTAATTACAAACAGGAATTACAGCGATCATTAAAATTTTTTAGTTCATTTGCAGTTGCGTTCTCGTTTATCTCGATTACAACTGGTATTTTTAGCTCTTATAGTCTTGCCTTAGGAGCAGCCGGACCTGCTGGAATTTGGACGTGGCCATTTGTCATGGTGGGACATTTACTTGTAGCCTTAATTTTTGCAGATTTATCGAGCAAAATTCCTTTAAGTGGCTATGTATACCAATGGGTTAGCCGTTTAACGAATCGAGGATTTGGTTGGTTTACAGGTTGGGCAGCTTTATGTTACTTAATTATTGTAGTACCTACTGTTGATTATGGTGTAGCACCAATTCTTCTTGATTTAATTGGAATTAAGAGTACAACTACTGTTCTCACAACTGTCGTAATAATTACAATCGTTATACAAGCATTATTAAATATTTACGGAGTAAGGATTGCTACAATCATCAATAATTCAGCTGTCTATACAGAAGTAATCGGATTTATTGGCATTATTATTATTTTAAGTTTTGTCTTATTTTTCAAAGGAGCAGATTTTTCATTATTAACTTACACTGCTCACAAGGTTGGCTCAAATGGAAGCTATTTAACAGCATTTGTACTATCAGTCGTAATGGGCTCTTATACATTAGTAGGCTTTGAAGCTGCGGCAAATTTAGCAGAAGAAACAGTGGATGCTAATAAAACTGTACCTAAGGCCATCGTTTACTCAATGTTACTTGCAGGTGTAATTGGATTTGTTTTCTTAATCATTGTTACATCGGGAATTAAAGATATTAATAGTATCATGGTTTCTGCTTCCCCCATTTCTGATATTTTACAATCACGTTTGGGCACTGCAGTTGCTGACTTCTTCCTTGCATTAGTGATTGTGTCAATTTTTGCGTGCGGATTAATCATTATGGCTTCTGCTTCTCGACTTATTTATGCCCTTTCAAGAGACAATGTATTTTTCGCTTCTAATGTGTTTAAAAAGGTAGATAAAAAACATAATGTACCGTACAATGCGATAATTTTAGTTTCTGTATTAGGCATTATTGCTGTATTCTATTTTGGGAAACTATCTTTATTAATAGGTACTTCTGCGGCACTTCCAGCCATAATTTACTTAATTACTGTAATCGCATATGCTACTAAAATTAAGACGTTACCGGATACAGATGGTTTTAAGTTAGGAAAATGGCGACTACCTGTTACGATTCTTGCGATTATTTGGTTAGTATTTGAAGTTGGTATTTTGACACTTCCAAAAGATTTCCTACCAACTACTAAAGTAATCCTTTACTTATTTCTTGCTGGAATTATTATTTATTGGGCTGTATTCAGATCTAGAATACAGGAAGGGAAAATTGGTATTAATTTAGAAAAAGATTTGGATGTGTAAAGTTCAGACTGCCCGCCAAACGCTCGCTTTCTTCGTTGCTTCGCCTATTGAGCGGTGCTCATTACCGATTAAGGTAACTCCGCTCCTCACCAGGCTTCGCGCCTCGAAAGACAAGCGCTCGCAATCAGTCTGAACCTCAATTTTTTTGTAATTTGTTTACCCAATAAAGCCGATGCTCCTTATATAGGAAATCGGCTTTTTAACAATTAAAAATATTAGATTAGTATTCTAGTTTCCACATATATCTTCTTTTTGTTAACGGATGATTTCTAACTTTAGCTAGTTGCTCTGCATACACTCGTAAAACACCAGAAATTAAAATTGGATTGAAGTAATCTACAACTTCTTTTGAAATGACAGTACCTAAACCAAAATCTTTTGCATCCACCAAAGTCGTTTTAGCTTCGAATCGATTTAAGAATTCAAGTGCACGAGAATCCATATCTCTTGTTCTACCATCATTCATCAATAATAAGAATGGTACATCTTTGTCTACAATTTCGAATGGTCCGTGGAAGAATTCACCATCGTGGAATGTTCCTGAGTTAATCCATTGCATTTCCATTAGTAGGCAGATTGAGAAGGAGTACGCAACTTCATGCGTTGCACCGCTAGACATTACATAAATCACTTGATCATCTTTATAAGCTTTCGCAAAAGCTTGTGCTTGTGGAAGAGCTGTAGCAACAGATTGTTGAATTAAATCGTAAATATTATTGAAGCCATCTTGCATTTTCTCATAATATTCGTAGCCTTCAAATTGATTCAAGATTTCAACTGCTAAACCTAGTACCTTTGTCATTTTTTCCATTTTAGCTGCATAATTAGCTGCCCAGCCATGGTAGACTACATAATCAGCATCCTTTGTGATTGCTGATTCTTTTTCATATGTAACGGCAATTACATGTGCCCCTAGTTCTTTTGCTTTTGTAGTTGCAGTAACTGTTTCTGGAGTTGATCCACCTAGTGAACAAGTGATAACGATACTTGTATCATCTACGGATACTGGAGTTGCATAATTAAATTCATTTGCAGTATAAAGACTGACACGAAGTTGTTTTGCATTAGCCTCTAAGAAATATTTTGCTGGATATAATTCCGCCTTTGAAGCACCACATCCTACAAAAAATACGCTTTTAATTTCTGGCTGCTTTTCTTTAATTTGAGAAATGACATAATTCAATTCCATCTTTATCCCTCCACTTATTATATGATATAACATTATATAACGTTATAGTAACGGTCAGATCATATAAAGTCAATAACTATTCTGAAAATTATTAATCTTAAATAAATAGAGTGAAATTGGTATATACATGAAAACACTTTCATTATATAATATTATATAATGACTTATCGCTCGAAAGGACCATATAACAAATGAAACTAAATAATTCAATTTCAACGCCTTTATATGATCAGTTAAAACAAATAATTAAGGACTCCATCTTGCAAGAAATATATAAACAAGGTGAGAGACTTCCGAACGAAACAGAGCTATGTGAAATCTACGGTGTCAGCAGAATAACAGTTAGAAGAGCAATCCAGGACTTAACCGATGAAGGTTTACTAGAGCGCAAACAAGGAAAAGGTACATTTGTCATGCGATCTAAAATTGCAAGAGAATTAGTTTCGGTTGATGGTTTTACAGACTTTAACAAACAATTAGGTAAAAATCCTTCCAAGCAAATTCTTGTTTGTGAGGAATTAAAAGCTACTCCAAAAATAGCAGAATCGCTTCATATAGCAGTTAATACTCCTGTATTAAGGCTCGTTCGATTGATGTTTATTGATGACTACCCTTTTACACTTGATGAAACTCACTATTCCTTGGAACGTTTCCCTAACTTAACAAGTCACTTCCTTCAGAATAGTTCAACTTATGAAGTACTAAAAAAAATATATAACGTCGACATGAATGCTTGTACTACCCATAAAGTTATCACCGTAGTACCGGCTGGAAAGCTTGAAGCAGAACATTTAGATTGTGAACTTGGTGAAACTTTATTTAATATCGATAAAACTGTTTACGATGAAAATAAAGTTCCAATCCATACATCTAACTTTAAAACACGCACTCAATTAATTGCTTTAACAATTACAACTTAAAGGGTAATAAAAAGACTTCTCTGTTGATGACAGAGAAGTTTTTTTATTGTGTTGAAAAATAATTATCAGTTAATTAAGAAGTTATGTCGGGTTGATTTCCACTGCGGGGTGCTCGCTTTCCGTGGGGCGAGCCTGCGGGGTCTTTAGCCTTCCCGCTTATCCCAT
>NZ_NUUX01000022.1 GCF_002564465.1 Bacillus sp. AFS088145
CACAACTAAACTGCCATTTAGGACAATAAAAAAATCGACTATTTAGCCGATTTTTTATTCAACATACGCAAGCGTTAGTTGCATAAAAAATATAAAAAATTCCTTCAGATATCGTTTCTGAAGGAATTCTTTATATTTTTATTCGACATAAACTCATATATTTTAGGGGGCTTCAGTTTTTTAAAAGTTTAGTTAGGAGCTTTTATTTGAAGTAGCTTAATCCCCATACCAATAAAGATTATTCCAGTTACTTTGTTTAAAACCATTCCAATTTTCTGGTTTCCTCTTAGTTTCTTTGTTACATAAGAAGAAAAATAAGCAACAAATAAACACCATAACAACCCTGTTACTGTAAAAGTCAGTCCTAAGATCAGAAAAGGAATCGGACCAGAAGCCTTTGTATCGATAAATTGTGGAAGGAACGAAAGAAAAAATAAAGATACTTTGGGATTTGTTAGGCTCGTTAAAATACCTTGCACATATACTTTGGGAATATTTAATTTATCAACTTCGGTTGCTCGAAACGCAGCTTTTGATTTATCTAGTAGCATACGTATCCCTAAGTATACCAAATAGATAACACCTATAATTTTAATCGTATTAAATAAGAAAACAGATTTTAATAGTATAAGGGATAATCCAAACGCAACCAAAAGCGTATGAATTAATGAGCCTGAAATGATTCCTAAAACGGAAAATACTCCAGCTTTTCTCCCTTGAGAAATACTTCGACCTACGATATACATCGTATCTGCACCTGGAATTAAATTTAACAAAATTCCTGTTATTAAAAATACTTCGAAATGAATAATACCAAACACTTTTATGCACCCTTTCTTTTTTTAGGTGCCCTTATCGATATTACAGTATCATGTATGATTTTGAAACTATTTTTTCTATTTTGTGGTAATTTCCAAATGAAAAGGAAAAACTTCTGATTTGGTTATTGAACTAACGCGAGAGTTAGTTGAATAAGAGATTAAATATTAAAACATTTTTTTATTCATTCCAATTAAAAACTGCTCTGTAATTGGAAACCCAGAACTCTCTCCAATAACAGAATCTATTCCACAATTATGACATACTGCAGTTTTTTCATTATCCCACCACTCATTAATTTCAGAAGGGCTATAAATTTTTAAACAGTAAAAACAACCACAGATACTGTCCTTCTCTAACTCTCTCCTATGGTAACTACTAAAACGATGTGCTTCTTTATATTGATTCTCCATTCCAATTTCTCCTCGATTTATATAAAAATATTATATTCTTGATCAACTAACGCATGCGTTAGTTACATAAGGAAATTCAAAATTTCTATTTGCATAAAGTTTTTACTTGCTCATCAAATTCAGTATTACTCTTGTAGTATTCGCCCTTTAATTTTAGTAGTTTAAAGTCTCCAATTTCTTTATCTTTATGATAAGCCTTTACTGTGCATCCTTCGTCAAAGAGTAAAAGAACAGCTCTGTCTTCTTGATTTTCGTCACGAATAAACTTAATCTTCCTGACATTATTAACCCACTTATTAATATTCTCAAGGTCAGTTAATTCTTTAAAGTTTCCATTTTTTCCGTAAACGATTTTAGTTATATCTTTATCTGCATATATTGACTCAAAAGTCATTCCATCTTCTTTTTTTTGACAGGACGTTAAAACTACTAAAATAACTAATAAACAAATGGACAAGAATAATCTTCTCACAAAATTTCCCTCCTAATATACTGCTTAAACACTACTATTAATTCAATTTTCCACTCATATATCCCTTTCCTAATTGAACTATCCTGCCATTTAGTTAAACAAAAAAAGAGTCACCAAAGCAACTCTTTTTTTGTTTAACTAACCTGTCTCGTCAAATTTTTCTACAAATTATAATTCAACACTTTCTCTTTTTCTCGCCTTTAAACGCTTATAAATTGGATAGCCCACCATATAATACCCTGAGAATGATAACAGTACTAAGGATAAACCAGTCATTGTTAGGATACTGTATCTATACCAATTACCAAAAAAGGATCCATCATGTAAAGTAATGATGAAAGTCGAGTAATCAGGGTTTTTAGATAAAACCTTACCTGTGCTTGCATCAATCTGAACGTCTTGGCTATTATTAAAGCGAACCTGGTAAATGTTTAAACCAGGTCTATATTCTATCCTAAAAATATCTTCAACCGATTTGGCACCTGAGAGCCCTTGAGATGTCGCAATTGAAACGACTTTATCCATAGTTATTGCTTGACTTGGACTCGCCTCTTTCCCTAGTTTTAACTCATCTGCAACTCCTAATGGTATCATATAAACTAGCATGAGCCCTGTAACTGCAATAAACATAAAAAACAAAGATAAAATTAATCCAGACCATTTATGTACTTTTCGACTAAATTGGTACAGCCTTAAAGATTTTGACATTCTCCTCACACCTTATCTTAATTTTTATTACTAATATTTAATGTTAAATAATGGTTCGAATCTAGTTAACATAAACATTCTCATAACCAATAAAAAAAAGGATCTATGTTACCAGATCTTTTTGATTCTTATGTAACTAGCGCATTGCTTTAGTTAAATTATGTATAATAAACTAATGTCCCAACTCCAATAATTCCTGCCCAAACAGAAAATTTAGACTTATTTTAATGTCCTAATTTGAAAAAGTCCTCTTTTACTACTCGCTGTTGGTCAGGAAATTGAAAAGCTCCAATAAATATTCCTGAAATAAGTAAAAAAATTGCACCTAGTATAAAGCAGATTTTTACCAGCTCAATATCTTCCTCTCGTTGTTATTTTTTACCAATTAACTCCATATAGTTATTTTCTACATTATGTTCCTCATTCCTTCAATATTAAAGTTGGGTTATTAAAACCTTGATTTAATAGCATTAATTAGTTCTTAAAGTAAAAAGTGTCTTTAATTAGTATAAATTAGCCCAAAAATATACGAATCCTTATGCAGCTAAACTGCCATTTTGTTGAATAAGAAAAAGCGATCTTCTTTTGAAGAATCGCATGGGTAAGTTGTATTAGGATTAGAAGTAAAAAAGAGAAACCTCAAGAAGGAGTCTTTCTCTTGAAGAATATAGGTGACATTGAGCCAGAAGAAAGTGCTCAATATAATATATTTTACCGGAAAATTAAATGTTGATATTTACCAATTTTTATTATCCTTTTTTTATATTGTAGTGTTCGTTGGTAATAATATTTTTTTATATAGATTTATTACTATTTGAGGAATGATAAAATGTTAATTAATTTAATAGTATGGATTGGCGCTGTTTTATTTGTTACATTTACTGGATGGATGATTAAACAACTTGATAAATAATTGACAAAAAAACAACCTCCTAGTGGAGGATAGGAAACTATTTTGTTTATTTGTCCAAATACAAAGGGTAATTATGCTTACGAATGATAAAGTAATTGGCAATGATGATCAAAAGCTTCCATTTAATAACACCTTCTATCGTTTCTAAATTACTTATATTATTTTCGCCTTACTATTTCATAATTCTTAGTGTTTGGATTTTGCTCGACAGTATAATACTGAAATACTTTTGAAATGTCCTAATTTTTTTAAACGATATAGAAGGATCGTTAGGGTTCGTTGGGGAAAAATAAAAACGAGAATCCTTACCGGAGGATTCTCGTTTTTGGGTTAATTTATATATTGGACAAAGGCAAACAAGCTTGTAAAAAGAGAGAAACTCACAAGATAAGTTTCTCTAAAAAATAGGTGATATTGGTAAAAAAGAAAAACAAGAAATGTAATATTAGTATATAAAAATTAATTTCAATTGATATAGTTATACGTCTTTAATTGGAAAAAATCCCCATATAACTCTTCAACTAACGCAGTACGTTAGTTCATTAAGAAAAGCGATTCTTATTAAAAAACAGCTCCTATACGGAAGATAAACTAATTATGTAGCTCACCTTTCAGTAAAGTTACACATTCTCCAATTAACTCGACTTTTTCTCCTTTTATCTCTAGTTTCATTTCACCCCCGCGCTCTGAATCTTGATATACTATAAATTCTTTTTTATTTAAGATATCACTCCAATATGAAGCTAATGCGCAGTGTGCAGAGCCAGTTACGTAATCTTCATTAATTCCTATCTTAGGAGCAAAATACCTTGATACAAAGTCGTACTTATCTGTTCCACGACTAGTAATAATTATTCCCGGACCCTCTAGTTCTCTTATTGCTTCCAAATTAGGCGTTACGTTATGAACCATATCCTGATTTTCCAATTCTAAAATGTACCGATCTTCTGCCCAAGCAGCAGCTTTTATAGGAAAGTCAATTGCACTTATTAACTTCTCAGTCACTTCATTCTGAGTTGTTTCTTTTAAATTAAATCTTATAATTATTTGCTTTTCTAATAACTCAGTTCGAAGGAGTCCTGATTGAGTATAAAAGTTAATTGTTGACTTTGATGAAATAAAACCCTCACTCCACAGAATATGAGCAGCTCCTAATGTACCATGCCCGCATAAATCAATCTCTTCAGTGGGTGTAAACCATCTAAGTTGATAGCTATTTGCATCTTTTATTGTAATAAAAGTTGTGATAGGTTGATTCAGTTCTTTTGCAAAAGATTTCATCCACTCTTCTGTTCTTTTCTCTCTCAAGAAAACTATTGCTGCAGGATTTCCCTTGAATTCTTCTTTAGAAAAAGCATTAATAAAATAAAATTCGCTATTCATATATGCCCCCACCCCTAAATTCTAATTCCCTTTATAAACCTTACTTTCTATCACAGTTTTTATGCAACTATCCTGTCATTTTGTTCAATAAAAAAATCGACTAAACAGCCGATCTTGTTGTCCAACTAATGCAATGCGTTAGTTATACAAGCACCAAAAAGATCTAAATGGAGGTGTGAGTTCACTCTTTTTTATCTATATTACAATGAGGTGGAATAATCTTACTTATCCCAAATTTTAGAAACTAACGACCAATTGATACCAGCCTCCATTCTTCAAAGGCTGGGTATCTTTGTTTAGCAGCCACGAATGGACCAAACTCTGTGATGGCCCCGATCGTTGGTCCAAGGGTAAGGATTACAAAAGTGATTCCAATCCAAATCAAAGTAGTATACTTTATTTTTTCATTTAAGTGATGATGAAAAAATAGGATAAAAGCAACCTCTACAAATCCTGATATTGGATATATCATCCCTTTTAAAACAGGAGTAGTACCGTATTCTATATATGGTTTTAATAAAGAGTAGTCTTTATGCGGAAAATTCGCAGTCATGACAAAAAAACCTAAAAGAATGACAATTGGGAGAAGGATACCCGCGGTTAAGCCTATGGATTGAATTCCGTGCTTTGCATTATAAAAACAGATAATAGAAAAAGTAGCACCTAATAATACTCTAGGTGTCATCGGGAGATAAAACGATAAAAAGGTTAACGTTTCCTTTAAAAGAACGACACCCGAGGAAAATAGGTATAGGATAATCAAAGCCATTAATGGATATGTAATAAATCTTCCGAAATTCCCTTTAAGCCATAGAAATAACTGTACTCCGTTCATACGTTTCTGGATAAAGTAGAGAATCGGTATCAAGAATAGTAAAGAAACGCTTGAGAACAAAATCGTAATCCAAGAATCACGGCCCGAAACGTCCAAAACCATAGGAATGATAATGACATGGTTAACAAGTCCAGTACTACCAATTAGGATAAATGACATTTGAAGCAAGTTGATAGTTTGGTTTTTCATGTACATTCCTCCAGAAAGCAAATTCGTTACCAAGATAGTATATCCTTCTGGAATATTTTTATTATTTTTGAAGTCACCCTCCTACGTAATTATCTATATCAAAATCTAAGTAAATAGTATGTGGTTCTTTCATTTATCATTAATACACTTCAGAAACTATCCTCCCAGTTTGTTCAATAAAAAACGAGCCACTTTTATGACTCTTGATCTTTAACTTTCGCATGCTTAAGTTGCAATAGCATAAACAAATAATTATTTATAAGTAACCATGAAATTACGTCAGTAAATTTATCTCTCATAGGTTGTAATCTTTTGAATTTTTTATTATAAGATTGTCTATCCTTCTACCAATTTAATAGCATCTTCTTTTCTATTATCTTATAACTTGAATTATTTCTATATATTTTTTATCGTAAGGAATTTTCTCATACTTAATTAGATCAAATGCCTTATCAAAGCAGTTAGTAGCATTTATAATTTTGTTTGCTTAGGAGAATTAAATTTTATTGGTACCAACTTACTTATTCAACTTGCCTCAAACGTTCACAATCAAACTCATTATTTTTAATCTTCAAAAGATAAATATCAGGATTGCTTAAACTTTTCCACTTCTCAAAACCAAATTCTTTGTTAAACTGTTTTATAATTAAAGACATCAAATTCCCATGGGTTACAACGATTGTAATTTTATTTTCACTTTTGATGATTTCATCTATTACGCTTATTGCACGATTAGTGGCTTCTTGACTTGATTCACCGCCATCGAATTTCAATTCAAAATCTTCAAAAGTTGCTTTTAATTTTTCAAGCCAGTCAGGTAAATCAATCGAGCTTAGTTTACGTTCAGACAGTCGCTCATCGAGAACAATAGCTATTTTCTTTTCATTACTTGTCGGTTCGATCGATTGAATTGCGCGTAAAAATGGGCTTGAAACAATTTGGTCAATTTTAATCTTTGAGAAAAAATCACTCAATTGCTTAGCCTGTATTAAACCTCGCTTCGTTAAATTCGCCTCAAATGGCTGTCCTTCTGCTTCACAGTGTCTAATTAAATAAATCTCTTTATCCATTTTATCTGCTCCTACTTTTCATTAATTGATTGAATTTTTACTAATTTTCTCTCTTTTTTCTTATATTATCATTAACCTTCCTAATTTTGATAATTGAATTCTATTTCAATAATGAACAGTTTTTATTAATTGATGACAATCTGAATTGAATGTATTATTTTAATTACAACAATCCTTTGGGAAAGTAATTACATTGATCAAAAGTTTGAGGTTGGCAAATAGGGGAGTTTTTAAGAAATGAAAGAGTATTTTACAATTGGTGAAGTATCAAAATTATTCCAAGTCAAAATTGCGACTCTTAGGTATTATGATCAGATTGGTCTCTTACGTCCGGAATTTATCGATAAAAAGACCAACTATAGATATTATTCAACACAGCAGTTTGAAAGGTTGAATTCAATCAAATATTTGAGGGCTTTAGATTTACCAATAAACGAAATTATAGATTTTTTTAATTATCGCGAAATTGATGCTCTTGTTGAAATGTTAAAAAAACAAAAAGATGAAGTTGCCCAAAAAAAGAAAGAATTGGAGATTATTGAAACTAAAATATCACGCCGTCTATTGCAAATTGAAGATGCTGTTAATACACCTTTAGATAAAATATCGGAAATAAGACTTCCCGAAATGCATGTAGCATATTTACGCCATGATTACGTTATAGGCGATGATATTGAATTACCTATTACAGAATTAAGGAACAGTTTTGGAATTAATGAAGAAATTTTTTTAGGGAAAATCGGAATCTCGATCTCAGCTACTAATCTGAAAAATAATGTTTTTGATAAATATTCTAGTATTTTCATGATACTTGAAGATGGTGATCAGATACCTCCAACCTCCATTCTTATTCCATCAAGAGACTATTTGAGAGTTCGATTTAAAGGTACACACATTGATGCTGTTGGTTATTATAAGAAATTGTTGACCTATTTGAAAAAACACAATTATGAACTGTTAGACGATTCTTTTGAAATTACACTTATTGATTATGGTTTTACAAACGATGAAGAAAAGCATGTCACGGAAATTTTATTACCTTACGAGTAAACTTAATGATAAAAACACACTTGACCCTCTAGTTACTAGAGGGTTTATTTTTTATTAATATACTATTAATAAAAGGAGAAATGGAATTATGTATGGCACGATTTTTAACACATTGATGATTATAGTCGGGAGCTTGATCGGAAGCATCTTTAAAAAAGGGATAAAAGAAGAATATCATGAAATCCTTATGCAGGCGATGGGATTAGTAGCTTTAGGATTAGGGATAAACTCACTAGTACAACATTTGCCTTCCAGCAAATATCCAGTGCTTTTTATTGTAAGTTTAGCCATAGGTGGATTAATTGGGCAAAAGCTCAAATTGGAATCAAGATTTAATAATTTAGTTAATAAATATTCTAAAGGTAATTTGGCTGAAGGATTATCAACCGCTATTTTATTATTTTGTATTGGAACACTATCGATTTTAGGACCAGTAGAAGCAGCCTTAAAGGGGGATTATACGTATCTCCTTGCAAATGGTACATTGGATGGCATTACTTCGATTGTTTTAGCATCCACTTTTGGGATCGGAATTATTTTTGCTGGCATCGCTTTATTTACATGGCAGGGATCCATCTATTTAATTGCAATACTAATGAAGAATTCCTTAAACAATGATCTTCTTAATGAAGTGACGATTGTAGGTGGTATATTAATTATAGCGTCAGGCCTAAGTATATTGGGGATTAAGAAGTGTAATACTTTAAATCTTCTACCATCATTACTGATTCCTCCTATTGTATTTTTATTTATGCATTTATTCCATTTATAATGTTTGGGAAATTAGTTAAGGAGATTAGGGAACCTCACAAAATGAAGGTTCGCCTAATCTCTATATAAAAATCACTAATTTAATCTTATCAAAGTATCCCGAAACAAAAAAAATTGGAGTTAATTTAAACTCCAATTACTCTTATGTATTTATCTGTCTATAAATAAGTTTATAATCAAAAACTTAAGTTTAAATTTTATTTATCCAGCTTTTTAATTATCCAACCGCAAATGATAATAAATGCAACACAGCCAATTCCTACAAGTACCATTAACATTCAATCATTCTCCCCATTTAACAATCCCAGTCAAAATAATTCTATAAAAGTGCTTCATTCGCTCAAAATAAATTCACATTGTATATAATAACTTTACCCGTCTCAGCCTCCTAAACAGGCTTAATACCATCTTTGTTCTTAAGAAGGAACAAACTGAAGGTGTAAACCGTTATATTTTTTAAATCCTTTTTTTTCGTATACTAAAAGCTAGACATATCCATAAAGCCTATAATCTTATGTAAAATAATTATATCAACTGAGATTATTTTTGTAATGGATAATTATCTGTTTATTCAAACTTTTTAAACCGACAATTTTTAAAGTTTTTATTTTATTTTATTCTTTTTGCAAGCGGATGATCGTCACTGAATTGTATTAAGTCCCATAAATTTCCGTATAAATCCTTAAATACCGCAACCGTACCATAATCTTCTACTTTCGGTACTCTTACAAACTCAATTCCTTTTGAAATCATCTCGTCATAATCTCTCCAGAAATCATCCGTTCCTAAAAATAGAAAAACTCGACCACCAGCTTGATTGCCAATGAATGGCTCTTGCTCTTGTTTCGATGCCTTTGCAAGTAGAATAGTCGTTCCAGAAGAACCAGGTGGACTTACAACTACCCATCTCTTATTCTGTTCAGGCTGATATGTATCTTCAATTAAATTAAAATGAAGTTTTTTCGTATAAAATTCAATTGCCTCATCATAATCCTTTACGACTAATGCAATATGAACGATTGACTGAATCAATTTCTTTTTCTCCTAACATGTTTTCTATTAAAAGTACTACTAGTTGATCTATATTTCAATCTAATAATATACCTTCTTAAACTAATCATCTATTTAGCCTAATAAAAAGACTGCCGAAACAGCCTTCGTATTAATCATTTAATTTAGAAGCAATAATTGGAATGATTATGATTGTAATAAATATTAATGCCAAAACGATTAATGAATTTTTCCATCTAAAATCATTTTCTCCATCATTTTTATGTTGATTTATGAATCCATCATATATTTTCGATGAATCAAATTTTCCTGGATCTAGTATTTCTCCTGTTTTTTCATCCAGTAAATACGTATCATAATTTGCTGTTTTAAAGAAACGATCTCTTACAGTATCGTATTTTGCAGCAATAGCCACTACATTTTCGTTTGTGTTTTTTTCCTTATTTGTTAAACTAAATTCTTTTTGTTCGACAATCACCGTTGATTTCTTAACATAATAATTAACTTCCTTACGATTATTCTTATCTATTTGATCTAAATAGCGCGATGTTGCATTTGAGGTTGAGACATTAGATAAAAACAACAAAAAGAAACAGAAGATGCAAAATGCAACTCTTTTCATTTATATCCCCCCACTTCTATTCAAATCTACTAAATTATATTCACTAGATTTTTAAATAGTCCTAGAGAGTATTTCTCATCTGCCACTTTAATCTGGATTAGTTAATTTTTAGCTAAAGTATCCCTTTTATTTTCCCTCTATTTTATGTTTCTTCTATAAAATTTAAAAATCTATGGTTCCACATTTTTTCATAAAAATCAATTGTCTCTTTTGCAGACATGAATGGATTATTTAATGTAGAGGTTGCTCCGATTACCATGAAGTTTTCGTAACCTATTCCATGTGCAAATTTAATTGTAGCATCCATACAATATTCAGTTTGGGCGCCGCAAAATTCTATTCTATGTACTGCTAATTGATCTAAAAGATTTTTTAAGTTTGTTTTGAAAAAAGAATTTGCATGTATTTTATTTATGAAAAAATCTTGTTCCAGAACATCTAGATTAGCATTAATAGCCCAAAGATCATCTCCAGGTACTAATTCTTCATCACAATGTTGAACAAAAATAATAGGTTTACTTAATTCTCGATATAATGAGATTCTTTTATTTACTTTACTGATTAAATTTTGTAATTCAAATAAATACTCACCGCTGTAACATACACCATTTTGCAAATCGATAACAATTAAAACATCTGCACAAGTAACCATGATTTTCACCTCATTTAGATTTGTATTGTATTCAAATTTCATTTTATATACTTTTAATAACTTTCGCAGGGTTGCCAGCCACTATCGTATTAGAAGGAACATCTTTCGTAACTACAGAACCTGCAGCTACAATTGAGTTATCTCCAATCGTAATGCCTGGTAAAATAGTACAACTACCTCCAATCCACACATCGTCTCCAATATGGATTGGAATCGCGTATCCGCTCTTATTTCGATTCTTTGGTTCAATCGAATGCCCAGCAGTATAGATCCCTACATTCGGACCAATCATACAGTTATTTCCTATTTTCACTTCTGCCATATCTAAGATTGTATAATTATAACCTGCATAAAAATGATCACCTACATGTATGTTATAAATCACTTCGATCTAAAATCTGCTAAACCTTCTTTCTCAACCAAATTCAATAAATCCAACAATTTGTTTTATCGTGATTTACATACTCTTTTTAAATTGGTAAAATCTTATTTCCTTCCACTCAAAATCACCGTATTTTCTAATACTTTTTTGTTCAATAAGCAGTTTATAGATACGAATCCAGGTTTTATATTTAGCTTTTAATTTCAAGATATCTCAACCTTTTAGTTTTTATTTAAATTATACCTCTTCAAAAAAAGTCTCGTTAATTCCAAATGCCAAAATAATTATCAAAGGTTTAGTGTAATAAAACAAACCTCTAATGCTATCCAATGCACTAGAGGTTTGTTAAATTAAGTATTAAACAGTAACTAATTCTTTTTCCTTGCTACCGATTTTCGTAAGGATATCACGAGCGATCCATACGCCACATGCGCTTGCTTGAGCTAAACCACGAGTAACTCCTGCTCCATCTCCACCTAGATATAATCCAGAGATTTCACTTTCAAAGCGTTCATTTAGCTTTGGTCGAGCTGAATAGAATTTTGCTTCTACCCCGTAGAAAAGTGTATGTTCTGCAGCGATACCTGGAGTTACATGATTTAAAGCTTCTACCATTTCAATTAAACTTTTCATTGTGTTATATGGTAAAACTAGTCCTAAGTCACCTGGTACTGCTTCTTTTAAAGTTGGTTCTAAAAAGCCTTCTTTAATACGTTTTTCAGTTGAACGGCGACCTTTTAAAATATCTCCGTATTTTTGTACGATTACTCCACCGTGTGAAAGCATGTTTGCAAGGCGTGAAACCTCGTGCGCATATTCATTTGGTTTATCAAATGGTTCTGCGAATTGATGCGATACTAATAAGGCAAAGTTTGTGTTTGGACTTCCTAATTTAGGGTCTTTATAAGCATGACCATTAGCAGTCATAATACCTGAATGATTTTCAACTACTACGTGTCCAGACGGATTACTACAGAATGTTCTGACTTTTGTGCCCACGCTAGTGTTAAATACAAATTTTCCTTCGTATAAGTGCTTGTTAATCTCTTCCATTACTACGTTTGAAGTCTCAACACGAACACCAATATCAACTTGATTCGTTGACATTTTTAAACGACGTTTTTTCATAACATCAGTTAACCATTTTGAGCCATCACGACCAGGTACAATTACAACTTTCTCAGCATGTAATTCTTCACCTTTTTTTAATCTAATTCCCTTTATGATATGAGTACCTTCAACCTTTTCAGTTAGTAAGTCCTCTACTTCAGTTTTATACTTCATATCAATTTTCGTTTTTAAATACTCATAAATACTTTTTAGAATTTCTAAATTTTGTTCTGTTCCTAAATGACGAACTTGTGCACGTAATAATTTAAGTCCAGCTGCATAACCACGGCGTTCAATATCTCTAACTTCTTCTGTTAAAGGATCCGTAATCGATTCAGTCGCACCATGTTCTAGATTAATTTCATCAACGTATTTGATTAATTCAACTACCTGTGAATCTGATAGGTAATCTGTCATCCATCCACCAAATTCGCTTGTAATATTAAATTTTCCATCTGAATATGCTCCAGCACCACCAAAACCATTTGTAATTGAGCAAGCTGGTAAGCAACCCGAAAATTCTTTTTTACCTGCAGCTGGCGGACATTTTTCAATTTTCTTTTGTAAAATCGGGCAATGTCTTGCGAATATATCATGTCCTTTATCAACAAGTAGTACTTTAGCATTAGGCATTTTTAAAGTTAATTCATAACAAGTAAAGATTCCAGCAGGTCCTGCTCCAACAACGATCACATCATACATCTATATATACCTCCAAATAAGGTTTAAATTATTTCATTTGATCAACCTAAAATAGAATACCATCAATCAGAATGCGTTTCAAGTAAAACACGAACATTTTTTGTATTTTCCCCAAAAATTATTCGTTTATAAACAAAGTGAAACCTTTTCATTGGAAATCACCACTATCAATTAGCTTTTTTTATCCAATATTAGACAATTCAAACTTGAATATTAATTAATTGACATCAGACTATTTATAATTTAACAATTTGTTGATTCCATACTAAATTAACTAAAAGTTAATGATTAGAATACGAAAATATCCTATTAGATAGAATCACAATCACACCAAGTTGAATAGTTATATAAATAACAGATATTTTATATTGGAGATGGAAAAGATGCTAGAAGAAAATATCAAGGAAAAGGAAGGGAAAGACCAAAATCAGAAAACTAATATAGAAGATGACGGATTACAAGTAAGTCTTGAAAGACAAATTGTTGCTGCTTCATGGGTAAAGGCAGTTGCTCAATTATATGAAACGATTACATTATCAAAATTATATTCAATCGACAAAGATCCAATCTTTCAAGGGAAAAGAGATATTATATCGGGAATGTGGATTGGTACAGCTGGTCAATTATCTGTAGCTTTTTACGTTTCTAAGCAATTGTTCACTTCAGATAAGAAAGATTTACTTGAGTTACAAAGAAAAATCGTGCTTTCTGATTCAATTCAATTAGTTGGTAACGCATTGGCACTTATTGGTGCAGCTGAGGGAATTCAAGAGGAAATTGGCGATGGGGAAATATTCCTTTCATAGTCATATAAAATCATTTTTTTCTACTTAAAAATTCACATTTAATGTACGCTTCTTCAAAATGAAAAATATAAAATAAATAAATCCCACAGAAATTCCATTGTGGGATTTTAGTTTATAATTATTTCGTGTTTCTAAGATAGATTCTCCAATTTAATTAATTGTTTTCCCTATTCTTGCACTTCTTGTTTTTCTCTTACTCCTGCATTTAATGCTTTTTGGAAGCTTGCAATCAAGTCTTCAATATCTTCTAGACCAACGGACACTCTTATTAATGTATCTTTAACGCCTAATCTTTCACGAACATCGAGCGGTATTGCAGCATGAGACATCTTTACAGGATAGGAAACAATTGTTTCAACTCCACCTAATGACACTGCAACTGCAACGTTTTCGACTGATTGAAGGAAACTTGTTGTTTGTTCAATCGTTTTAAGTGTAAACGAAAGGACTGCTCCTCCTCCAGTAGCTTGCTCAAAATGAACATCGTGACCAGGATGATCTTTTAGTCCTGGGTAATATACATCCTCTACTTCTTCTTGTTCTAAAAGCCAGTTTGCTAATTTTGATGCAGTTTGTTCATATGCATCCATACGAACTTTTAAGGTTTTTAATCCTCTCAATGTTAGCCAACAGTCTTGTGGACCTAATATAGCTCCGAATGAATTTTGGATTGTGTATAAATCATTTGCAAGTTCTTCCGAATTTACGACCGCTAACCCTCCGATTACATCGCTATGACCGGCAATAAATTTTGTTGCGCTATGAACGACAATATCAGCTCCTAAATCTAATGGTCTTTGTAAATAAGGTGATAAAAAACTATTATCTACAATGACAAGTATGTCATTTTCTTTTGCTATTTTTATTGCACTACCTAAATCAGTGATTTTCAAAAGAGGGTTTGACGGTGTTTCTAAATAAAGTCCTTTTGTATTAGGCTTTATTCCGGCTTTAATCTCTTGTAAATTAGAAGCGTCAACAAAAGTAAAATCGATTCCGAAACGATTTAATACTTTTGTCGCTATTCTAAATGTTCCTCCATACACATCTTCACAAATGACTATATGATCTCCAGCTGAGAACAAAGACAATACTGATGAAATTGCAGCCATCCCAGATGAAAACGCAAAACCACGCACACCATTTTCTAATTTTGCAATTGTATTTTCTAATGCTTCTCTTGTTGGGTTTCCACTTCTTGCATAATCGTACTTACCAAAATTCTCTATATCAAATTGATGAAATGTTGAAGTTTGATAAATCGGAATACTTAATGCGCCTGTTGCCTGATCTATTTCATTTCCGTTATGAATTAATTTCGTTCCAAATTGCATTCTCATCACCCCAATGCATTTTCTAAGTCATTTAATAAATCATCAATATGTTCAATACCAACAGATAATCGAAGTGTATGGTCATCTAGACCAAGCTTTCTTTTAAATTCCTCTGGCATTTCTGAATGAGTTTGCGTATGTGGATACGTAATTAATGATTCAACTCCACCTAAGCTTTCTGCGAATGTAATGACTTTTACGCTTCCTA
Source organism: Bacillus sp. AFS088145 (assembly GCF_002564465.1). GTDB lineage: Bacteria > Bacillota > Bacilli > Bacillales > Bacillaceae_G > Gottfriedia. The sequence goes on from NZ_NUUX01000022.1 coordinate 15,451, forward strand.
AAACCTGTTCAACCAAACTTAAATCTTTCACTTTGAATGATATCATTGCACCAAATCCAGTTGCTTGTTCTTTAATAATTGAATACCCTTTATGCGTTGGTAACCCTACATAATACACTTCAGTAACATTTGGATGATTTTCTAAAAATTTCGCAAGTACAATCGCATTTTTTTGACTGTATTCCATACGTAAATGTAATGTTTTAATTCCTCTTAAGATTAACCAAGAGTCAAATGGAGCTAATGTTGCACCTGTTGATTTTTGATAATAACGAATTCGTTCATTCGTATATTCTGAATTTGTCACGACAAAACCAGCAAGTGTATCATTATGGCCACCTAAAAACTTTGTTCCACTATGAACAACAACATCTGCACCTAATTCAATTGGTCTAAAGAAATAAGGTGTTAAAAATGTATTATCAACGATCACAATAATATCTCGTTCTTTTGCAATCTCTACTACTCTTTTTAAATCAGTTACTTTCATCATTGGATTTGATGGGGTTTCGATAAAAATACCTTTTGTGTTCGGTTTAAGTGCATCAAGAATATTTTCAATTTCAGTCGTATCAACAAAATTATGCTCAAGTCCATATGGTGAATAAATTTCTTCGAATAAACGATATGTACCACCGTACAAATCATCTGAAACAATTAGGTGGTCACCTTTTTTAAATAAACTTAATACTGCAGTAACGGCTGCATTTCCTGTTGAAAATGCAACACCATAATTTGCACTTTCTAATTTAGCAACAGTATTTTCGACTTCTTCTCGAGTTGGATTTTGTAATCTTGCATAATCATATCCAGTCGATTGATGAAGTCCTGCATGCTTAAATGTAGCAGATTGATAAATTGGATAACTAATCGCACCAGTTAATGGATCATAACCTTTGCTTCCATGTACAGCTACTGTTTCAATCGATTTTTTATTCGTGTTTAAAGCCTCTTTTGTGTTAGTCATTATAAATCCCCCATTTTAGTCAAATAAAAAACCACTTCTTAAAAAATAAGAAGTGGTTATGTCCGCAAAATATACATATCGCTCTTATCTTCCAGGTTTTTCACCTGCAGGATTTAGCACTTTCTAGTTTTCACTAGAGTTGCCGGGTTTCGTCGGGCCAGTCCCTCCACCGCTCTTGATAAGATTATTAAATTATATTCATAAGTATATTAAAAACTCTGATAATTATCAATCATTTTTTTTCGTTATTTCATTATTGGCTTTTCATTTCCATTCAACAGGTAATAAACTTTTATAAAGTGTGCTCTTATATCGATCATCAATTAGTAATAAAGTCCCTTCATCTGATTCAGATCGAATAACTCTTCCACCCGCTTGCATTACTTTATTCATACCTGGAAAGACATATGCATAATAATACCCATTTTTTCCAACCGAATTAAAATGCTCCTTTAAAATATTTCTTTCTAAACAAATCTGCGGCAATCCTACACCAACTACTACGACACCATTTAATCGATCACCCTTTAAATCGATCCCTTCAGAAAATATTCCACCTAACACAGCAAAGCCAACTAACGTTTCCTCATTTAAACTATCAAACATTAAAAGGAACTCTTCTCGTTCAATTTCAGACATACCATTTTCTTGAACGATTGTTTTTATGTAAGGGTATTTTTCTTTAAATAAATCAACACTTTGAATTAAATATTGATATGACGGATAAAAGACTAAATAATTACCTTTTCTTTTCGTAATTTCTTTATAAACCGAATCAATTAATCTTTCTAAATTTCTTTCACGATCTTGGTATCGAGTTGATAGAGGGTCAATTGTTATTTCCAGTTGCTCCCTATGAAAAGGAGAATCGATTGAAATTGTATAATCGCGACTTTGATCACCAAGCATATCTTGAAAATATTGTATTGGCGTTAAAGTAGCTGAGAAATAAATTGTTGAGCGAAATCTTTTTATAACGTCATTTACTACATTAGATGGATCAAGGCAAAATAATTTTAAATGAACTTCACTTTTATAAAGTTCATAATAGCATACATAATTTTCATCAAAAAACTCTGCGATTTTGACGAAGTTGAGTGACTCAAAATAAGTATCAAGAAGAAGTTGTTTATTTTCGTCCTCGTCCATTTCCTGTAATTTTATTTCTACGATTTCATTAAAAGTATGTAGAAGTTCCAATAAATCCTCATCAATTCCCTTTGAAACTGGGGTTACAACGTCCTTCCAATTCTTTCTTAATTCAATAAATCGCTTATTTATTTGATTTATTATAGCATAAAGTTCATCTTTAAAATTTTTATATCTATTTTTCAACTCTAAAAATTTAGATTTGAATAGACTTGCAGAATACATTTCTCTTGCACGATCAACAAGATTATGAGCTTCATCAATTAATAAAACTGAACTTCGTTTATGTTCATCAAATAATCGTTTTAACGATACACGTGGATCAAAAATATAATTTACATCACAAATAATAGCATCTGAAGAATTTAATAAATCTAATGAGTATTCAAAAGGACAGACTGTATGTTTCCGTGCATATTCTTCTATTTTCTCCCTAGTTAGCGCTTTTTCTGATGAAAGAATATCAAGAACAGCCTCATTTATCCGGTCATAATAACCATTGGCAAATTCACAATAATCTTTCTGACACATCGTCTCTGCTTTAAAACAAATTTTATCTTTTGCTGTAATCGTCGTACACTTCATACAAAGTCCTTGATCTGTCATGCGCTTAAACGCTTCTTCAGCAACAGTCCTAGTAATCGTCTTAGAAGTTAAGTAAAACATTCGATTTATACTATTCTCACCTATACTTTTAACAGTTGGAAAAATAGTTGAAACTGTTTTTCCTATTCCGGTTGGTGCAACTGCAAATAAATTATTACCTTCCTGAATGGTTTGATATACCGCACCAGCTAACTTCCTTTGACCTTTTCTGAAAGAAGGAAAAGGAAAATTTAATTCTTTTATTGTCTCATTCCTTAACTCAATATGATCGTATTTCCATTTTGCAAAAGGATAATAAATTTCTAGCATTTTGTATAAGTAATTTGTTAATTCATCCTTTGTAAACAAGAGATCAAAGCTTATTTTTTGCTCAGTTAAAATATTAATATATGTAAGTCTAAGTGTAATCTTATCAAGCTGTAATTCTTCACAAATAAAATATCCATAAACTTTTGCTTGAGCCCAATGAACTGGATGTGAATTTTCATTTATTTCATTCAAATCCTTCATTGTTGATTTAATTTCTTCTATTATATATTGATCATCCTTAAGTAATAGTCCATCACAACGGCCTTCTATCTGAAACACCAATTGATCCAATGTTATGGTGCCGGATATAGCTCGTTCTTTTACGTCCAGTTCACCATATTCTCTTTGGATTTTTTGGTGTGCCTTTGTTCCTTCAATTAATGAAACCGAACTTTTATATGTTACATTGATACTTCCCGCCGTATGAGCATACTCAACTAGCGTTCGAACTGATACCTTTATACAATTCTCCAAGTGAGTACCCTCCTTTTTTTACATTTTATCATAATTCTTCTTTCTTGATTAAGAATAAAATGTATCGATAAAAAAGTTCAAGTTAAAAAACTTGAACTTTTAGAAATCAGAATGCACTATTCAATTAGCAATATAAAACTTGAATATTATATTTTCTGTAAAATTGTAATAATCTCTCCATGTCATCTTTTATTGCTTCTAGTGGTATTACAATGGCTTGCATACTTGTAAAGTAAATATAAAAGTAATTCTTCGTTCCCTTTATTTCAATTATATCATCCCACTTTATTTCATGAACACTTGATTGTGTAATTTCTTTAATCCCATTCTCATCTACCTTTAGAGAATGTTCGCCGAATAATGATTGATCGTTCTTTTCAGTTAACTGCTTAATCATTTTGTTTTTTGATGAACGGTAGAAATACTTTGGAAAATAAATGAACCAAAGTATGGCTGCTATCGCAAAGGCAAGTAAATAACCAAAAAGCGGTTGTTTGAAAAGAAAGGAAATTAAAAATGGTATTACTAAATAGATTAAACTCACAGCAATTCGTTGATTAATTAACGACTTTTGAACAGTTTTTGAGTGTTTTAAATGATGTAAATTAAATTCAATATAATCATCCAAATTAATTTCATAATTAAGTTTCATACTTGACCTCCATTTTCGCAAAAATAGTTTAATCACTAATATATTTTAACATTAGAAAAAAACAGAAAATAAAGATATTTTATCTACTTATGTTAAGTTGACTTTTCAAGATTCATAGAATTAATTCTTTTATTAAAAATTCGTAATAATTCATTTCCAAAGTTCTAATTTTAGATTTTTGGCATAAAAATGGTTGTCATACCTGTAAATCAGACTTTTAGAAACGCAAATAAAATTGGAAAAGCTGCAAATAAAATTTGAGAATCGCAATTAAATTTATCAAAACTGCAATTAAAATCCTAATAATCGCAATTAAAATTTAAAAGTACCCATACCAGTAAAGGTATTACGTCCTAAAAAACAAACAAAAGCAGATCATTTCAAATAAAAAACTTGCAAATATACCCTCTATTTAAGAAAAGAACCTACAATAATAGCTAAAAAAGCCCGATTAGATCATCTGCAAATGAAAAACCCCGTTGAAATCCCCTCACACATGGCACCAGTAAACTTTCCAATAAAAAAGGGCCGCTCATATGTCAGTTAACCTGACTTTTGAGACAGCCCCAATCTAATTAATAAAAATCAATTATGCTCCATCATTAATGAAGCTATATTGCGCCATGTATAGCTTATAATAATGTCCTTTTAATGCTAATAACTCTTCATGTGTACCGCTTTCCTCGACATTTCCGTTTCCGATTACCATAATTCTATCGCAGTCACGAATCGTTGATAATCGGTGGGCAATAACAAATGAAGTACGGCCTTCTAATAGCTTTTCAATTCCATTTTGGACAAGCTTCTCTGTATGTGTATCGATATTCGAAGTAGCTTCATCTAATATTAAAATTCTAGGATCAGCTAGTAGAGCACGAGCAAAAGAGATTAATTGTCTTTGACCTAATGAAAGTCTTGATCCCCTCTCGTTTACATCCGTATCATACCCATTTTCCATTTTAATAATAAAGTCATGAGCATGGACTGCTTTGGCTGCAGCAATTACTTCTTCATCTGTAGCATTTAATTTACCATATCGAATATTTTCCATAATCGATGTTGAGAATAGGAATGTATCTTGTAGCATAATTCCCATTTGACTTCTAAAAGATTCTAAATCTACTTTTTTAATATCGTTTCCATCTACTAAGATTTCACCTTTTAAAGGATCATAGAATCTACTTAAAAGTGAAACAATCGTCGTTTTCCCTGCTCCAGTCGCACCTACCAATGCGATTTTTTCACCAGGATTTATTGTGAAATTCACATTTTTTAAGACTGTAGAGTTTTCATCATAACCAAAAGTCACATTTCTAAATTGAACTTCACCATTAATTCGTCCAATTGGAGGTGCATTTTCTTCACTAATAATTTCTGGATCAATATCCATAATGTCAAAAATACGATCAGCTGCTGAGAAGTTTGATATTAATGTATTATAAAAGTTAGATAAGTTCATAATTGGACGCCAGAACATACCAATATACATTGAAAATGCGATTAATGTTCCGACTTCAATATCTTGACTCGTTACAAGCTTATATCCAACATAAAATACAATTACAGTACCAACACCCCATGAAAGCTCAACTAATGGCCAGAAGAAGTCATTCATTTTTACTGCTCTCATGAATGAGCCCATTAATTCAGAGACCTTTTCTTTGAAGTCTTTTTCTTTATCTTTTTCTTTCGCAAAGGATTGAACTACTTTTATTCCTGAAAAGTCTTCATGTATAAACGCAATTAAATTTGAACGTTTCTTTCTGTATTCATCCCATCTTTTACGTGCACGTGTTTCAATATAAAACATGGCAACTGCCAAAAATGGAAGAATTGATACTGATGCGATTGCAAGTTTAACATTTAAGATAAACATTACGACTGTAACGCAAACTAAGCTTAGTAATTCTGGAATTAATGTTTGAATACTTTGGTTGAATAAATTTTGGAGAGCACTAATATCTCCCATTACACGAGCCAAAATTTTTCCTACTGGTCGATTATCAAAAAATGTAAATGATAGTTTTTGAATATGCGTGTAAAGCTCATGACGAATATTGACTAAAATATTATTCGTAACGGAGCTGATCATCGTCCAACGTGTTTTTGAAGCAATCATTGCTAAGAAATTTAGTGCTAATAGTACAGCTCCAATCATTATGAGCCCTTTTACATCGTGATTTTTAATATTTGTATCAATTGCTACCTTTAGTAAATATGGGTTTAATATGCCAATTACCATTACAAATAACATTAAACAAATAACGGTAAATGTTTTTAATTTATATGGTTTTAAATAAGTCCCGAGCCTAAGAATAAGCTCGGTTTTACTCCGATTTAGTTGGTCTTCATCACGATTTATCGTATTTTGTGCCATTAGACCACCCCGCTTTCTACTGTTTCAAAATCTTTGAATTGCTCTTCGTAGACTTCAAAGTATCTTCCTTTTTTATCAAGTAATTGTTTATGATTTCCTTTTTCTACTATTTCTCCATTTTCTACAAATAAAATGACATCGGCATTTTTTACTGCTGAAATACGGTGTGCAATGATAAATGTTGTACTATGTGAGAAACGTTTATTTAAATTCTGTAATAATTCATACTCCGTTTCCATATCTAATGCAGAAGTTGCATCATCTAAAATTAGGATTGGCGCATTTCTTAATAATGCGCGGGCAATTGATATACGTTGTTTTTGGCCGCCAGATAAACCAATTCCTCGTTCACCAATTTCCGTGTTGAATCCTTCTTCTAGCTCTTCAATAAAGTCTAGACAACAAGCAATACGGCAAGCCTCACGGATTTCATCCATTGTAGCTTCTGGGTTTCCTAGTTTAATATTGTTTTCAATCGTATCTGAGAAAAGGAAAGTATCCTGAGAAACGAGAGACATATTTTGACGTAAAGATGTTAGATTGAAATCTTTAACATTAACACCATCTACTAGAACTTCTCCTTCAGCCACATCGTATGAGCGACCAATCAGATGAAGAATTGAAGATTTCCCAGCACCTGTCGTTCCCATAATCGCTACTTTACTACCGCTAGGAATATATAGATTAATATCTTTTAAGACAATTTCATCATTGTATTTAAAGCTTACATTTTTATATTCCACTGAACCGTCAACAAGATTAGGTGTATATGCACCTTCTTTGTTTTCAATTGCAGTTTTACGATCTAAAATTTCAAAAATCTTCTTCGCAGAAGCTTGGTTTTTAGAAAGTACATCTGTTAACCAGCCTAACATTCTCATCGGCCAAATTAAGTTCCAAATATATCCACTAAATGCAACTAATTCACCTAGCGTCATACTATTTTTTAAAACGAAATATCCACCGATAATAATCATTGCAACAAGCACAATATTTGTTAAAAATTCAATATTAGGAAAATATTTACGCATTGTTTTAGCTTGAGCCATATTTAAATCATAATATCCACGATTCATTTTCAAAAATTTCAAAGTCTCATGCTTTTCTCTAGCAAATGCTTTAACCAATCTTACACCCGCAATATTTTGTTGAGCTGTTGTATTAATTTCAGCTGTATGGTCACTTATTTTTCCGTAACCTTTATTAAGTAAGCGATTTAAACGCGTCCCCATATATCCAATTGGGATCATAATTGCTAAACAAATTAGTGCCAGCTTCCAATTAATTACAAATAAGATAACTGTACTAACAGTAAAATAAATAATATTTTCAACAAACAATCTTAGTCCAAACGCAATTGTTTGCCAGATATTTTCGACATCTTCATTAATTCTCGAAAGTAATTCACCCGTATTCATCGAGTCAAAATATTTAAATTCAAAACTTTGAATATGCTTGAACATATCATTTTTTATATCTTCATGTACCTCTGAACTTACTAAGTCATATAAATATTCTTTTACATAACCAAAAATTGATTTAATGATTGTGACACCTATAATACCTCCAATAACTGGTAGGACAACAGATGATTTTCCTTTTGTAATACCATCATCGATAAGAATCATTTGTAAATAAGGAATTAAATGATCCACACCTATTACTAAAACCATTGAAATTGAACCAATAATAAATGAAAACTTATGCCTAAAGACATATTTTAAAATTCGAGACAAATTTATACCTCCCTTGTATCAATTAACCTAACTCTACGCAACCCTCCACTTTTTTTGACAACAAAAAGGCCATGGGAATATTTTCCATACCCCATGGCCATAAAGAAACGTTTCGCCCAAAAACAAACATAAATGAATCGTTTATTTTTGGCACAAAAAAGCCATGGGAAATATAAACCCATGGCTAGATCGTCAATTGAAATCTAAATTTCAACGTGGTCCGTCCTGCGTAGAGATAGGGTTCATAATCATTATGAAATTTTGTGATGCTCCACAGTTTAATTTTCTTGCAATCATCATGTTAACCTACCTCCTTCTTATTAGATATTCTTATCATATACGAGTGGACTTTAAAATGTCAAACTATTTTTAATAAATTAAATTATTTAATTTTATAAACAATTGCTTCATACGGTCTTAAGCTACTATTCACAACCGTTAAACTTGAATCTTTATAATTACTTAAAATTATACTTACTTCATTATAGCTATTACTATGACTAAATTTTGATTCCTCGTTTGTAAAGTTAGCTACAACTAAGAATTTTTCACCATTATACTGTCTTTCATATGCAAATACTTTTTCATCCTTTTCAGCAAGCATTTCAAAAGAACCATAAACAATTGCAGGATTTTCTTTTCGTAATTGAATTAACTGGCGATAATGATGAAAAATTGAATCTGGATCGTTTATTGATTGTTCAACATTTATTTTAGTAAAATTCGGATTTACTGTTAACCAAGGGTTTCCTTTTGTAAAGCCTCCATGCATTTCTTCATTCCATTGCATTGGAGTACGAGCATTGTCTCTACCTTTTGTATAAATCGATTCCATTATGTCTTTATGCTTGTAGCCTTTTGAAATACGGTCATTATACATATTTATCGTTTCAATATCATCATATTCATCAATGCTTTCAAATCTAATATTTGTCATTCCAATTTCTTCACCTTGATAAATATATGGTGTACCTTGCATTAAATGAAGGATTGTAGCGAGCATTTTCGAACTTTCAATACGATATTCTTTATCATTACCCCATCTAGAAACAATTCGTGGTAAATCATGATTGTTCCAGAACAAGCTATTCCAAGCCTTTCCATCAAGCTGAGTTTGCCACTTATTAAAAACTTCTTTTAGCTCTAACAAATTTAACGGCTTTAAATCCCATTTTTCTTTACCTTCTTGTTGATCAAGTCCGATATGCTCAAATTGAAAGATCATACTTAATTCATTTCGAGCAGGATCCGAATAAAGCTTTGCAATTTCTGGAGTTGCTCCCCAAGTTTCACCAACAGTTAGCACATCGTGATTTCCAAAAGTCATTTTATTCATCTCTTGCAAGTATTCATGTAGCTTTGGACCATTTGCCGTAATCTCTTGATCAGGAATCTTTCCAATTAAATCAATTACATCCATTCGGAAACCACCAATTCCTTTATCAAGCCAAAAATTCATCATATTATATACTTCTTCGTGGACTTTTGGATTCTCCCAGTTTAAATCTGGCTGCCTTTTACTAAATAAATGCAAGAAGTATTGTCCAGTTTGTTCATCATATTCCCATGCACTGCCACTGAATACAGAAGGAAGAGCATTTGGTTCACTTCCATTCACAGGATCTCTCCAAACATAATAGTCTCTATATGGATTATCTTTGCTCTTTCTAGATTCAATGAACCACGGATGCTCATCAGATGTATGGTTCACAACTAAATCCATTATGATTTTAATCCCTCGATTATTCGCTTCTGAAATTAATTCATCCATATCATTCATTGTCCCGAACTCTTCCATAATGTCACAATAATCACTAATATCGTATCCATTATCATCATTAGGAGATTTATATACAGGACTCAACCAAATAACATCTATTCCTAAAAGCTTTAAATAATCAAGCTTTTCGATTATTCCTTTTAAATCACCAATTCCATCAGCGTTGCTATCCATAAAACTTCTAGGATATATTTGATAAACTACACTATTATGCCACCATTTTTTCTCCATTTAAATTGCCCCCTAGATTATGTATAAATCTTAAAAACTAATAAACATAATTGTGCTTTCTCTAATTACATCAATATGGTACGTGAAATTCCAAATCATTCATACGCTTTTACTTAAAATTGTGCAAACGCATGCATATTTTTGTAGTAAAACTGCCCTAGTTTTAAAAATCATTTATTCATCTACCCTATTTAACCGCTTACATTTTCTATTTTAACAAGATTGTTCATTAATGCAAACATTTACATTTTTCATCATAGATTTCTATTCTACCGTAAACCTAATATCAGTCTTTGACTTAATTAAAAATCCAAAAGAATTATCGATCCATTTTTTAGTCTTTTCCAGTTATCCAATAAATCTATTTTTTCCTAATTTGAAATTTTTATTAGATAGGACAAGCGATCCTTTCATACTATATAAAGCTATGTATTTTCTATATATTGTTGGGGTGAGAATTTTGTTTAAGCGCAGTTTTCTTTTTTTCATAGTTCTACTTTTATTTTTGAGCACTTCTTTTGTTCAGTCTTTCGCCGCAGAAACAAAACCTGTTTCGCAATTTATCATTATTAATAAGTCGATTAATAGATTAGCTTTTTATGAGAATGGTAAATTGGTAAAAGTTTTTAAAGTGGCAACCGGTAAGAGTCAGGATTTAACTCCTGAAGGCAAGTTTAAAATCGTCGTTAAAATTGTTAATCGCCCTTATTATAAGGAGAATATTCCTGGTGGTGATCCGAGGAATCCGCTTGGCAATAGGTGGTTGGGTTTAAATGCTAGAGGGACATGGGGTACAACCTATGCAATCCACGGAAATAATAATCCAAGTTCTATTGGAACTTATGCTAGTCACGGCTGTGTACGGATGTATGATGAAGAAGTAGAATGGTTATTTGATCGTGTACAGAAAAATACGACTGTTTTAATCACTTCATCAAACATGTCATTTCAAGACATTGCAGTTGCAAATCATTTATTTGATGATGATTCAGGAAGTGTTGTTGTAACAAAACCAACGGATATTCCTACTAGTTTACAACTTGGAAGTGTAGGCTCAGAGGTTGAATGGCTGCAGGATACATTAACAAAAATAGGTTACTCTACAAACGGGGTCGATGGCTATTTTGCTAAAGGCACAGATCAGGCAGTAAGAGCATTTCAACTAGATAACGGATTAACTAGTGATGGTGTTGTTGGTGCTGGTACAAAAAAATTATTATTAGACAAACTCCAAGAAAATAACCGTGAGATAGTGTCGGCTTATTTTTATACATTTACATTAAAGAAAAATGTAAAAACGAATGGCGAGGATCGATTTGATAGTCGAATAAACGGGGTTCAAAAATTAAATTATTAATCTATTAGAGGGTGTCCAAAAGCCTAGCTTTTAATGGAACCCTCTTTTTTTTATAATGAAAATACGAATTGAATTAAATCTGCAAATAAGGAGTTCCTCTATGCAAATAAAGGATGAAATGTCGCAAATGAACAGTGGACTGCAAATAAAATCTGATTTACGCAATTAAAATTAACAAAACTGTAATTAAATTTAGAGACCGCAATTAAATTTAGCAAAATTGCAATTAACTCCTAAAGAATCGCAATTAACTTTAAAAATTACCCATACCAGTTGAGTTATTATGACCTAAAACTAGTACAATAGCAGATCCTTTCTATTAGAAAACTAGCAAATATGCTCTATAGACTAAAAATTCACTATTTTTATATGATAAAGAGCCATTTTATCAACTCAAATATAAAAATCACCATTGAAATACATACAAAAAAGGGGCGTCCCGTTGACAGCCCCTTTTACTTATTACTTTGTTAAATATAAGTACAATAATTTCATCGTATTTTCCATTGCACTATAATGCGTTCTTTCCATACCATGAGATGCATGAACACCTGGTCCAATTAGCGCGCCGCGAATATCTTGTCCTCCGCGTAAAGCAGCAACTGTATCAGAACCGTACATTGGGTAGATATCTACCGCATAGCTAAGTTCATTTTCTTTTGCTAAGTTGACTAAATCAGTCGTCATATTGTAATCGTATGGTCCACCAGAGTCTTTTGCACAAATCGAGACATCGTATTCAGTACAGCTTAAATCATCTCCAATACAACCCATATCAACTGAAATTAATTCTGTAATATCAGATGGGATATAAGAAGAACCATGTCCAACTTCTTCATACGTTGAAATAAATAATTTTGTCGTATATGTAGGTACAATTTTTTCCCTTTTAAATAATTCAAGTAAGCCAATTAAACATGCCACACTTGCTTTATCATCAATAAATCTTGATTTGATAAATCCGCTTTCAGTAATTGTTGTTTTTGGATCGAAGAAAATAAAATCTCCAGGGCTAATTCCAAGATTTAATACATCTTCTTTTGACTTTACACATTCATCAATACGTACTTCCATGTTTTCTGGGTCACGTTTTTTTGTTTTACTATCTTCGAATACGTGAATTGATGGACTTGTAGATAAGAATGTACCTGTATATATTTTGCCTTCACGCGTTCTAATTTGACAATATTCACTATCAAGAGTTGGTACGATTGGCCCACCAATAATTGTAAATTTTAAAGTACCTTTACTTGTAATTGATCGAACCATTGCCCCTAATGTATCAACATGAGCTGATAATCCGATGACTTGCTCATTGCTTTTACCAGGAATTGTGATCACGCCACAACCTTTATTAGTCGTTTCAAAATCATATCCTAAACTATTTGTCCAAGACTGAATTAACTCCATAATTTCAAAGCAAAAACCACTTGGGCTATTAAACTCTAGTAATTGTTTAGCGGTTTGTAGCACATACTCTTTGTCTATTTTAATATTCATAGCTTTTCCCCTTCGATTTTGAAATTTTCATGCAATTCTCAACGTATTTATCATACATTTATTTGTGTTTGTTATCAATAATTCATCATCCTGCCTTAACATGTTTGGCGTATTGCTATTTGATTATTCTCATATAAATGATGTATATCGTATATTAAATGAGGTGAAAATGTGTATTTTTTCAAACCAATCACTGAAGAGGTTCGATTGTTTCAACTAAAATTCACTAAACAAAATAAAACCAAGAAATTTATTTTAGCTTCTATTTTTGCTTGTATTGCTGCGCTTTTTCAAGCTGCAGGTGGCCTTTTGCCAGGTATAGGATTATTTTTAAGTCCACTTGCCACTGCACCCATTCTATTATGTTCCATGTTTTCCATTACGGATGGAGTAAAATCATATTTTCTAACTATTATGTTATTAGTCATCTTACAGCCAACTGAACTGATTGTCTTTCCTTTTACTACAGGATTAGTGGGACTTGGCTTAGGTTTGGCTTTTCACTTTTTTAAAAAGAGATTATCGATCATTGCTACTGGAGTAACTCTTTTAATGTTAGGTATTATGAGTCTATTATTTCTTTTCCACTTTCCAGTCTTAGGGCCAGGATTTTCTGATTCTTTTTCAATCAATACTGTTCTAATTATTTTATTATTTTCTTTCCTTTATTGCTGGTTATGGGTTGAAATTACTTTAATTATTTTTAAAAGATTGGCTCTACTAAAATAACGAATTACATAGAAAACATTAAAAATCCCTTCAGCGAGATCTGAAGGGATTCATTTTATTTTTGATTCGAATTAGCTGCCTGTTAGTCAAAAACCAAAACCACAATCGCTCAACCCTTAATTTTTAAAATTTCTAATCTATGTACTCGATATCATTATTTTGACACCATGCGATCGCTAAGTCTTTATAGCGACTGTCACGATAACTATACCAATCCATTTCAATATTTAACTCTATAACTGCATCTTTAAATCTTCTAAATGCGCCTTTTCCCTCGATTGTTATAAGTAATAGGTTTTGTATTTTCTCATCTTTAACTGTTAAACAAAATTATTTTAATAAATGAACGATAACCATCAATCTGCATTTCCAATTCTTCAATAATCTCTTTTATCTTTGCTTTATTTGTCATAAAGAATCACCTTCTTATTATTTATATTAGGCATATCAGTTGTGTTACTCCGATAATTATACTTGATAGTTCTATCAAATGAATGCAGTTTCCTTCTTAAAAAACTAACTGAAAGAAAATTGGAGCTTTAAAAAGCTCTAATTAGATGATATAAGTGATCAATTTATATTATTATTTATACACTACATAAGTATTGGCTAATTTATCATGTAATGCTGTTTTCCTATTTGAAAAAGCAATCATTAGATAACCAATGAATAAAATGAAACTGGAAACAACTTGAGCTAACCAACGGCTAATTGCCTCAAATACGGATAACTTACTTCCATCTTTATTGATTACTTTAATGCCAACAGTGACCTTTCCAATTGTCCCTTGCAATTTTGTAGCTGGCAAAAGCATTAAGTAAATAATACCAATGAGATCAATGAGTAAGTTGTATGTAATATTTGTGTTAGTAAAGAATTTAAGAAGCAACGGACTTAAAATGAAACCTAATAAAATAATGATACAATAATCAATTATATGCGCGCATAATCTTATCCAAAATCCTGCATATTTAAATTCCAATATTGACTCCCCCTAAAAAGTAACTAGTTTTCTATGAAATCGGTTTGAAATATTAAAATAATTATACCTATCTAGTCATATTCTGTAACTTGGGGTAATTTGCCTTTTTTTCAATGAAATTTAAATAGTCCTTATGCTTAACTGACAATTTGTTGTAGCTAAAAAATGGAAACAGCACTTTTCGTTATGTAGTGCTGTTTCCATTTTTTTCTCTAATTTTCTTTTGAATCCAACTAATTAAGAGCAATGTTAATGGAATAATGATATGTAGTGGTAAATGTAAATAGTAGGGAATCTTTCCAAAACCTACAATACGATGTTCAATATGGTTTGAAGCCATCCATAACGAACTTAGTAGAATGATTACACATATTGGATAAATTAACTGAGAGCTTTTTTTCACATTAAAAATATCAGCTGCTCCAGAGACAGCACAAAAAGCATAAATAGATAATTTTATGAAGCCTCCACATACGAGTAGAAGAATTAAAAATGTATCCAATCTTTGGATAAAATCAGCAATATTAATCGTACTTGCAGCTACTAGAATAGAAAATTCTGATCTGGTTATTTCAGAAACACCTAAAATTGCTATACTTTTCATCGTAAATACGACTAACATTAAACCTGAAAAAAACATTGAAGGTATTCCTACTTTAAATGCTGTTTCTTTCTTATGAAGGTGCGGTAAGATCATTGTGAATGTTATAAATTCTCCAAATGGGAACATAATTCCCAATGGAAATATAGCCTTTATAACTGGTTCCGAACCATTTTCTAAAACCGGTCTTAAGTTATTTATCTGATACACATTTGAAATAAACTCAAAGCCAAAAATTAGTAAAATAAACATAATTATAAATATAAATAGAAATTCTGTTGTTCTGGCAAATGTTTCAATCCCTTTGAATAGACCATAAATCACTACAAACAACATTAATATACCGATTGATATTAATGATGAAGCTGTGAACAAAGTCATAGTCAACAAGTCTTCTAAATCCCGTAAAATTCTCCCTGTGATATAGATAAAAAAATGATATATATCATAGCTACTATTTTCCCAGCATATTCACCTAAAATAACTTGCACGTATTTTGTTAATGGGTATTCTGGAAAAATCTCAAATAATTTTATTTGTAAAAAAAATACCATACAGCCTATAAATAAACTAATAATTAAGCTAATCCAAGCGTCTTGTTTAACTTCAGGTGTAATTCCAACTAATGAAGTAGACCCAATTTCAAACAGAAAAATCATACAAAAATATTGATAACCACTAATACTAGTTTTTCGGTTCATGACTTTCCCTCGATTTAATGAAGAATTAAACTTGATAAAACTTACTTTTATTTTCACCTAAATCCTTCATTACATTTACCGATTTTTGGAAATAGCAATTTACCTCGATTTATTTGCTTATAAATTAGTGACACTTTAATTCCTTACTTCAACAATACAGTGTTGTTTTCCTCGTTTAAGCTATCCTGCCATTCCAAATTAAGATTTTTTTAACTAGATAAACATTCAGCCATTCACCACTAGATCATTGTTGAAATTCAACGAAAGTACATAAGTAAAATAACAGTGAATATATTGTTGTTATGTTGTTTAAAATTTTTAAGATTAGGAGTGATCAACTAATTATGAAGCAACCATTGCGTGTTCTTATTTCCGGAGCGAGCATCGCAGGTCCAGCACTTGCTTACTGGCTTCATCGCTATGGTTTCGAGGTGACTGTGGTAGAAAGAGCTCCTGCATTACGCCCAGGGGGATACGCTGTTGATATTCGTGGTGCTGCAATTTCTGTGCTTGACCGAATGGGTATTCTTGATGATGTTCGTTCATTAGATACCCATATGACTGGCGTTTACTTCGTGAATGATCAAGGTAAAATTAAAGGTAAAATTAGTGAGGCAAGTATAGGCAATCAGCAAGGAATGGATATTGAAATTATGCGTGAGAATCTTAGTAACATTTTGTTCGATTTGACCAAGGATAAAGTTACATATATTTGGGGCGATTCAATTACCTCTATATATGAATCAATTTCAGGGGTAGAAGTTCAATATACGAATGGCAAACCAGATACATTCGATCTAATAATAGGGGCTGATGGAATCCATTCCAACGTGCGAACGTTGAAATTTGGTGACGAAGATCAGTTTAAACGCACTCTCGGCTGTTATATCTCCATTTTTGAATTCGAGAATTATCTTAACCTCGACCATTCTCAAATGCTTTATACCGTTCCGGGTAAAACTGTTGGAATGTATAGCGCAAATGATAAAAAGGAAGCAAAGGGCATGTTAGTGTTCCAATCCGAGCCTCTTAAATACGACCGTTATAATACGGAAGAGCAAAAAAATCTTATTAAAAATGCTTTCGAAGAACTTAAGGGTTGGGAAACACCGAACTTGCTCAAAAAATTGATTAATGCTTCGGATTTTTATTTTGATGAAATTTGTCAAATTAACATGCCCACCTGGTCAGATGGCCGAATTGCTTTAGTAGGTGATGCAGCTTATTGTCCGTCACCCCTTTCAGGTCAAGGCACTAGCCTAGCCCTTGTCGGTGCATATGTCCTTGCAGGAGAGCTGAAAGCTGCTAACGGTGATTACAACAAGGCCTTTATTTCCTATGAAAAAGAGATGAGAAATTTTGTTGAAAAAAACCAAAAAATAGGGCTCTTAACTGCTGGAGGAATGATTGAAAAATCAAACTTCAAAATTTTATTACGTAATGCCATGTTACGTTTTCCCATCTTAATGAATGGAATGTTTAAAATGATTACGAGAATGATCGCGAAAGCTGCCAATGAAATTGAACTGAAAGATTATTAAACTATTTTATAGATTTAAATCACAAGCCTAGTTCAATAAAAGAAACAACGCTCAGAGTAAATTCTGAGCGTTACTTCTTTTTATTAATATCTGAAGTACCCTTATATAATAATTCAACTTACATAACAACACATTCTCTAATTTAAGAACCACTCTTCATTTTTCTTTTTTAAAATCCATTTCCCATCAACAAAAATATATTTATAGCGTCTTGGAATTTTTTGTAAATCTGACGAATTTTTCGTGACAACTTCAATGTCATAATATCTTTTTCGAATTAGTGTAAAGTTCCCATTATCGGCATCGTTATATCTGCTAACCATTTTAATTTTTTTTACTTTTCCTTTAACATCTGTTTCTTTTTCAAATAATTCAATAGACTTTTTTGACAACTGACTTGTCGTTTCTTTTGTAAAGTAGCTTCGAGTTTCATATGACTTATATGTATTTTGAAAGACTATAAACACTAAAATTAGTGCGATTATTGTTGTAATTAAGGCAGTTACTGATACTACATAAGTCACTTTAAAATATTTCTGAAGCAAATAAAAATATCCATAATAAGGTAAAAATACAATCCCTATAGGTAGTCCTAAGTAGAAAACTGATAAATATAAAGTTTGATTGAACAAATCAATAACCTTTAAAGGATCAGTAAGAAATATCAAGAGAACGCTTATTAAAAAAGGGACGCTATAAAGAATAAAAAACCTCTTTGTTACATAATTTGGAATCGAAAATCCAGATAATAATTGCAATAATATTCCTCCGAAAAAAAGCATCTAAATTCTAATTTTAAATAAAAATGTTTATCCTAATATATTTAAAGATTTAAACATATTCTCATGCAACTTAACTGCCATTTACTGCAACATTCTATGAAACTTGTTGAACAACGAGTATTTTCAATGGAAAACAATTTAATATAAAGAGTTATCTTCCTTAATTCTAAATTTAAGTTTTCCATCTTCATCAACAGATTTGATCGTAATGAATATATTTCCAGAATAACCACCTTCAAAATACCCAATTACTGATTCTGTATGTAATTTACCTTTATTGTCTTTATACTGAAGCTCCATTGTACTCTCTCCAACATCCTTAGAGGGATTTATATTTAGTTTATAGTCCTTATGTGAAGCAATTGTAGGTATCTTTATATCGGTTTTAAAATGATAATAGGTCAAATATATTCCGGTTACATTTATATTTGTTTGATTTTTTATTTTAATATCAAATCCACTATGAAAAAAAAAAATAACCTTTTATCCCTACGATCCCCGTTATTAAAATCGCTATTACAACTAAGATTTTTTTCATTCTTTCCCCCTAGATTGATATTGGAACTTTTTAACATTTACATTTTAAATTATAACATTCTTTATTCAACTCTCCTGCCATAAATTTTACAGAGATTAATTAGTTGAGGGGGAAATTATGAAAATAGTAAAAAGAGCAACTTTTATAGTAGTATCCATTTTAGGATCCATTATTTTACTTTTCGCCTCTTCTTTTACTTTTTTAAATCTTGTTAAAATCAATGTTAATAAACCTACTTCACCACTGTCAGCTGGAATAAGGGGTGTGAATTGGGCGGATGAGCGGGATAATTTTGTTGATGGCGTCATTTATGTAAGTGGACTGACTAAAAATGATACACGATTCTGCCAAGGAAGTTGGCCGACAAATTATCGGGCAGTTGTTTGACGAAACTGGTGCTAACACAGTCAGACTACCCATAAATGAAGCGACAGTCGCAAATTATTGGAGCACTTATACAGGGGCCATTAATGCAGCGTTAGAGAGAGGCAAAGTGATTTTTTGCTATTGGCCTCCGAAAAATGGAAAACCTGAAGATCTCAAAAAATATTTTAGCATGTGGAGTACTGTTATTAAAAAATACGGAATCAATCCCAACTCTTATTTTGAACCTATTAATGAGCCCTATGGCTATAATACAAAGGATTTACGCAATCTCTATAATGATTGGCTAACTAGTTTCAATGTTCCGAAGAAAAATGTAATTCTTGATGGAATTGGTTTGGCCGCTCTTTATATTAATCCTCTAGGTGATGACCAACGACTTGACGGAACAATGCTTGCCGTACACTGCTATGCGTTTTATGCAGGTTATGTACATATTAATTCCCTCACAGAAACTGGATGGTCAAATATTTTAACCATCGAAATTGGAAAATACTCCGATCGTACCATCATTACCGAGTGGGGAGCACCAATGAAAAGCGGCTTGGATTATTCGGTAAAAAAGAGTAAAAATGATATTAACTATGTTCGTGCAATGAGCAAAAAAATTAATACGATTGGTGCTGGAAGCGTTTATTGGCCAGGCTTGAGAGATGGGGATTCTTATAGTTTGATGGAGAAAAAAGTCACTAATAAACAAATCACTCTTAAGGTAACAAATCCATCTGGTCTTAAAAAATTGCAAGAATCCTGGGGTATGCCAATTCACTAAAATCGTTCGAATGAAGATGACCTCTTGATGCTTGTCAGGAGGTCATTTCCAATTAAAATGTCTTTTAATTAAGATGATTAATATATAAAAATTGTTATTAGTTACCCATGGACGAAATTGATACCAGAAACATATTCACACGGTTCTTTTTACGTATTTTTAAAACCAAGAAAAAATTTTTTAAATCCATTTCCGCTTGAAAACCTTGCTATTTCAACGTTTTTTCAACCGGGACAATTCACGTCCACAGGGTGGGTAAAGTCCCTGGAGAAATCGTGATTCGAACGTGTTATAGTGGATTTAGGAGGTGTTTCTAATGCAAATTTTAATCTGTAAAGAATGCGAAGAAACTATTGAGTACGCGGAGTATAAAAAAGTTGTGAAAATCTATTCAACTTGCGAAAACTGCAAAAACGAAGCAGCAACTTCAACTGCAAAATAACATAGAACAAAAAAAGCTAATATTGTAATTTAGACCTTATTAAAAAAATTCTTGATTTTTAAAGGTTTAACAAAATATCAATTAATATATTATTGAAAATGAAAAAAGGATCTTACAAAAAGATCCTTTTTTATGTTTATTTGGTCTTAATTCCACATTCTAAGTTCAATAATTAGAATCCTTAAACGATTTTAAAATAGGAATTTCGCATGGATTAATTTCTGATGGAAGGTCATCAAAACTAAAAAATCCTAACTCGAGCACTTCGCTTTCTTCTGGCTCAAATTGTCCTGTATATTCAGTACAAATATAAGTCGCAATTACGTTATATACCTCATCTCCATGAGGATATTTATAAAAAAATTCTTTTCCAGAAAAAATGTTAAAAAACTCAAGGTTTAATGCTGTTAGACCAGTTTCTTCCTTCAGTTCTCTTTTAGCCACTTCTTCTAAATTTTCTCCTAGTTCTAATGATCCACCAGGTAATCCCCAAGTCTTATTATCTTTTCTTAATTGTAATAATACTCTCTTTTGTGAATCTAGTAGAATAACATTTGCACCTACCATTAAGATCGGTCGGCTACCAACAACTTTTCTTAAATCCATAATATATCCCATTGATCTTCTCCCCAATATACGATGATTATGTTTAATTCAACTTTATCAAATAATTCCATTTTATTCCAACTTATAACCAAAAAAGTAGAATTCACAAAAGTAATATTTTACCAATTTAATTACATATATATACTCTAGTTGTTTTAACTTTAAACAACAAGAAAAGATTTAGATCAAACTATCTTTGTTAAAAGGAGAAAAGTGAATGAGGTTGAATCATTTAAATTTATGTGTTGATGATTTATCAGAAGCTAGACAATTCTTTGAAACATTTTTTGATTTTAAATTTCTAGAACAAAAGGAAAAGCTCTTGTAGTGTTAAGTGATGAGAATGGATTTATTCTCGTATTAAGTGATCCAAAGGCATTTAAGAAGCAAATGGAAATTAAATACCCTGAAGCTTTTCATGTAGGTTTTTTAGTGGAAACGGCAAGTGAAGTCGAACAACAATATGACCGTTTAATAGCTGGGGGCATCCAAATAGATAAGGAACCTTATACAGTGAGAGGTAATAGTTATGGCTTTTATTTCACAACGTTTAATAATTTATTGATTGAAGTTTCTTGCTTTGACGATCGAAATGGTAAAAAAATTTCAAAGGCTCTAAGTAATGATTAACCTAGATACATGCTCCGTCCCAAGGTCTGATTGGAATCTTGTATTTATACATTTTTCAATCAATTATCCGCTTATTAAAACAACCACTGGAGTGTATTAATTCCTCCGTGGTTGTTAAACTCATAAAACACAAATCGACTAAAAGTTCACGGTACAATTTCAAAAATCGTACCCATGTTTAAGTCAGTCACTTTCATAGAACCATAAACTGCTAAATAGATTTTTGTTTGATTTAAATTCGTTCCCAAACCTAGATAATAGGCCGGTTGAGATCCAAAGTCATAATCTGTTTGTATGACACTGAAATCACTTTGTTTACCATCTGGCCTTAATTTCGTATAAGCTAATACTCCTTTAACCTGTGCTTGAGATCCTTTTTGTACCAAATCGGTAAACACAACGCCACCAGTTAAACTAGGTATTTCATTTCCCATGTATGGCTTGACTCCAGTAAGTGCAGTTCCTTCAAATTTATCTGGTCTTGGATCTTTATGAAAATAACTTGTTAAAGGTTGAAGACGGCTCGCTGAAAGTGTTACTGATTGATCATAATAAGCTATTGTTTTCTCATCCAAATCTGGATTTTCTGTGCATCCTTTTATTGTTGAAGTAGGAAAAGCCCCTTCCCAACCTCTCCAGCCAAAGTTAATAAATCCGTCCATCTCAGAATCTGAATTCATATCGATTAATTGAGTGACCGGAATTGGTTTATAATGAACAAATGAAAAAAGCGACTCGACCAAATCCTGACCGACATTTCCAACATATTTAATATATTGATTATAATATCTTTGATATGAAATACCTGTTATATTACGAACCCCTTTAGCTATTACTGTAAGTGTTTCTTGAATACTTGTTGGAAGTTCATTAAAACGAGTGACAATAGGTGGATTATTGCCGTTTATGTTTCTATCTACATCAATTTCAATTATTTTACCTGCAATTTCCAAATTATCTTGGCTTAAGTTAAACGGGTCATAGCCTGATCCACCGTCTCCTGTTGTTAAAACAAGTTTACTTGTTTCAGGTGAAAAATTTAAGGTGTTAAGCCCATTATGATTCAAGAACGGTCTTCTGATATTCAATAATGTCCGTCTTTTTTGAGGCTGACCATTTGTTTGTAGAACCCATTCTTCAACTGTATCAATATGGTTATATTGAGTTTCCCTATTTAGCCATTTCAAATTTAATGTTTTGGGATCACATGGATTCGGTTTAAAAGGGTTAGAAAGAGCACTTGGCCCCCCGGAACCAGCTACTGAATAATGAAGATAAAACAACCCGTTATGATAAAAATTAGGATGAAATGCTAATCCAAGCAATCCGCGTTCATCATAGCCTCCAGAATCACCTAATTTTAATACCCGAGGGCGAATATCTAAAAAAGTCCTGATTTCACCATTTCCTATGTAAAAAATCTCGCCTACCTGTGTTGCAATAAATAATCTTTCAACTGAATCACCTGGAAGAATAGCTGTTTTCATTACGGTTGGTAAATTAATCTTACTAACAACTGGACGTAAATTAACTTTTAGCAACTAACAATACACCTCCTTCATATTATTTTCTTCTATAAAATTATGAAGGGAATAGTTCTATTAGTACCGAAATTCATTTCTAATAGGACGATGAAAACTTTTTATGATTCAAATAGAATGATAGTTTCTTTTAGTCTTTATTGTTAGAATAAAGGGCATATACCTGTACATATGTTTTTATCAATTTGTCTTTTAATAGAAAGGAAGAAGGAACATTGATCACTGCAATATTTATTTTTTTATTAGCCGGTTTAGCTGAAATTGGCGGAGGATACCTTATATGGTTATGGCTAAGAGAAGGTCAATCTGCTTATTTAGGATTAATCGGAGGGATCATTTTGGCAGTTTATGGTGTCATTGCAACGTTCCAAATTTCCCCATCCTTTGGTAGAGTTTATGCTGCCTATGGAGGCGTATTTATCGTTCTCTCAATCTTATGGGGCTGGGGTGTTGATAAAAAATCACCTGATTTATATGATTGGATCGGTGCAGCAATCTGTTTAATCGGTGTGTCTGTCATTTTATGGGCACCTCGTAATTAATACCCTTGCGTAATGATATCAAACAGCAAATCGACTATTTAGTCGATTTTTTATTTAAGAATTTGAAGGAGTACAAGAAGAAATTGAACTATTTAATTAAGAAAATTAATGTTTTTATTATAAAGGAGGGAAAAATTGTCATTACAAGTAGGCGATATTATTACATTTGAAAGAACTTTTACGGTAGAAGACGTTGAATTGTTTAGGAAGGTTTCTGGTGATGCGCAGCGCACACCATATCACGCCTGACGAACATGGAAGACTTGTCATTCAAGGTTTGTTGACTGCAACTTTACCAACTAAAATAGGTGGAGATCATACCGTACTAGCACGAACGGTAAATTTCGAATTTTCAAGACCAGTTTACTCAGGTGATACCATAATCTGTGAAGTTACGATTGAGAAATTTGAAAAAAAAGAGAATCGAATATCGATCTTGTCATCCTTCTTATGTACCAATCAGAATAAAAAACAAGTATTAAGTGGGAGCTTTACAGGAGTAATATTATAACCAAGGAAAATGAACATAATGGACAAAATATGAAGTAAAAAAACGAGTACACTGCAGTGGAAACTAGCATTCTTCTTTTCTAGCAACTAAATGAAGGATTCCCGGCTGCTATTGTAGAAGCGATAAGACTTAGACCACATTGCAGCCAACCTGACAATGGCCAAAGTCTCAAAACACGAACATCCTACAATTGGCTACTTTGGCAAAAATCAAAATCACTCTCTTAATTTTGATATAAAGACTGTAATGCCAAATGCTCTAAATCTTTTTTTACATATATATCATATTGAGTATTCTCATTAAATCTCCTACCACTAAAATTCATCGGTAATTTCGTCTTATACGCAATCCCATTCTTCTTCAATTTTCCAATAATCATAAAATAGTTTTGGTATCCATACGTAGTATAGATTAATTTCCACTTTCGGTTTAAATATAATTGAATGAAACTATACAGTACTATAATCATAAATACATAGATTGCTAGATTTAACATATTTAGTCCCTCCAATTTATACTTTTTATTTAACATATTAAATAACTACTAGTTTTTATGTATGGATTTTAGAAAATTATTATTTTGCTTTCTATTTAAGTAAAAACACTCCAGTAAATGAATACTGGAGTGTAAATTTTTAAAAGAATCCTAGTTTACTCGGTGAATAACTAACTAGTAAATTCTTTGTATTTTGATAGTGGTCCAACATCATTTTATGCGTTTCACGACCTACTCCTGAATTTTTATACCCACCAAAGGCTGCATGTGCAGGATATGCGTGATAGCAGTTTACCCAAACTCGACCTGCTTCGATGTTTCGTCCGAATCGATAAGCAGTATCCATATCACGAGTCCATACACCCGCTCCTAATCCATATAATGTATCATTAGCGATTTCCAATGCCTCTTCTTTGTTTTTAAATGTAGTAACCGAAACAACAGGGCCAAAAATTTCTTCCTGGAATACTCTCATTTTATTGTTCCCTTTAAAAATAGTAGGGTTTACATAAAAGCCATCTTTTAATTCTCCATCAAGAACATTGCGACTACCACCAACTAAAACTTCTGCACCTTCATTCTTTCCAATTTCAAAATAAGATAAAATCTTATTCAATTGCTCGTGCGAAGCTTGAGAACCGATCATTGTTTGAGGATCCAATGGATTTCCTTGTTTAATCGCTTTAACACGTTTTACTGCTCTATCCATAAATTCCTCATAGATTGATTCATGAATAAGCGCTCTTGAAGGACATGTACATACTTCTCCTTGATTTAAAGCAAACATCGTAAAGCCTTCAAGTGCTTTATCGAAAAACTCTTCATTGTCTACTACATCTTCAAAGAATATATTAGGAGATTTACCACCTAATTCTAATGTAACAGGAATTAAATTCTTTGAAGCATATTCCATAATTAGTCGCCCAGTTGAAGTTTCACCAGTAAATGCAATTTTTGCAATTCGATCACTTGAAGCTAACGGTTTACCTGCTTCAAGCCCAAATCCGTTTACAACGTTAACAACTCCAGGTGGCAATAAATCTTGAATTAGTTCCATTAAAACTAATACTGAAGTTGGCGTTTGCTCAGCAGGTTTTAGAACAACACAATTCCCTGCAGCTAAGGCTGGAGCAAGCTTCCATACAGCCATTAATATTGGGAAGTTCCACGGAATAATCTGGCCGACAACCCCTAATGGCTCTTTATAATGATATGCAACTGTATCACCATCAAGTTCACCGAGTGATCCTTCCTGCGACCTGATACATCCGGCAAAATAACGGAAATGGTCTATAGCTAAAGGAATATCTGCAGCTAACGTTTCACGAACAGGTTTACCATTTTCCCAAGTTTCAGCGACAGCAAGATATTCTTTATTTGCTTCCATACGATCAGCAATCTTATGTAAAATATTTGACCTCTCAGTTACTGACATTCTCCCCCATTTACCTTTTGCACCGTGTGCTGCATCAAGTGCTTTTTCGATATCTTCTGAAGTCGATCTAGCTACCTCACAAAAGACTTGTCCAGTTACAGGCGATACATTTCCAAAATACTGTTCTCTTACTGGTCTTACCCATTCCCCACCAATAAAATTGTCATAACGATTTTTAAACGTAATTAATGAACCAGATTTTCCAGGTGTTGCAAATACCATAATGATTCCCCCTTAATAGCTTGTCTCTTTATAAACCTATGAATGCGTGTAACTAACTATGACTAATAATAGATAATTTGTTTAGTAGAAATTTTTTGATTCAAAACTCATTATTAGGTAGAATGATAGAAGTGAAAAAAATCTGTTAGAAAATGAGGGGTAACTGTGCGTAAAAACTTCGTAGATATTTTATATCTCCTTGTTGGATCAGCTATATTTGCAGTCGGTGTTAACTTCTTTGCTATACCGAATAAATTAGCTGAGGGTGGCTTTACCGGCATTACGATGATTACTTATTATCTATTTAACTGGTCACCTGATGTCGTATATTTTGTTTTAAATGCTTCCTTGTTAATAATTGGATATAAATATTTAAAGAAACAACTAATAATTTATACAGTTATTTCCATAATAGCGATTTCATTTTTCTTACGAATTACCGACGGTTATGGCGTACCTACTAGTGAAACTTTACTAGGTACTATTTTTGCTGGTGTTTTAATTGGTCTGGGGTTAGGAATTGTCTTTCGTGCGGGTGGTACAACTGGTGGTTCGACCGTTCTTGCTCAAATGGTGCATCAATCCTTTGGGTGGAGTATTAGTAAATCTTTACTATTATTTGATCTAATTGTCGTTTTAGGTGGTTATTTTGTCATCGGCTTTGAGAAAACACTATATACTGTAATTTCTATTTATATCGGTATAAAAGTTTTGGATTTTATTATGGAAGGATTAAATCCTAAAAAAGCGATTACGATTATTTCCGATCAAGCAAATGAAATTGCACAAATCGTATCAAATGAAATGAATCGAGGCGTAACAATTTATCCTGCAAAAGGCCATTTCTCAGGCCTAAGAAAAGAGTCCTTATACATTATTCTAAATAATAAAGAACTATTTGAACTAAAAAAAATTATTCACACAATTGATCCAAAAGCATTTGTCGTTATACATGATGTAAATGATGTACTAAAGGCAGGATAAGTAAAACTCGGATTATAAGATAAAAAACAAATCACTATAAGTAATCCAACTTAAGTGATTTGTTTTTTATTTTCCCTGCGCTTTTTTTAATAAGTTCTTATGCTCTTACCCTTTTTTCTCCCTCCTCTCTGTCAATAATCTCTCATTTATTCCATCAAGTTCCTTTTGTAGCTTGACGATTTTTGAAATTTGAGCTTTCTTTTCTTCATCCGTATCTTTTTCTTCTGCATTCATTGCAGCTATATCTAGTTGTAATTTAATTCGTTCATTTAATAAAGTTTGCTGATCGTTTGAGATGTTTTGTCTTCCGCTCCATTCTGCAAAAGATCCTTTGAATTCATAAAGATTTCCATTTTCAATATGAATTACACGATTTGAAACCTTTTTTAGTAAATATGGATCATGTGACACTACAACTACAGCTCCAGGATATGCAGCTAATGCTTCCTCAATTCTTTCTCTCGTGTGTATATCCAAATAGTTTGTTGGCTCATCAAGCACTAGTAGATTAGAATCAGAAAAATATAACTTTACGAAAGCAACTCTACATTTCTCACCCATACTTAGTTGAGCAATATTCTTGTAAACATCCTCTCTTCTAAAAAGGAAACATGCTAAAATTGTTCTTGCTTCTGTTTCAGTCATATTTGGAAGTGATAAAATTTCATTTAAAATTGTTGAATCCTCATTTAACGCTTCAAGCTCTTGCATAAAATAACCTATTTTTAATTGAGGATTTTGTCTTACAGATCCATTATTAGGAATCATTAATCCTGTTAATAATTTTAAAAATGTAGATTTTCCTGAACCATTTTTTCCGATTACAGCTAATCGATCTTCTCGATTTAAAATAAAATCTACTTGGTTAAATAACGATTTTTCATCATATGAAAAATCAACTTTATCAAATGTAATCATTTGTTTTGCTGAAAATGAATCATTTTCAAAGCTCGCTGAAATTGTTTTAACTTCCTTTGGTTTTTCAACTTTTCTTTTCTCTAATCGATCTAAATCCTTTTCTTTTGATTTAAATCTTAATGCGTTTTTTGCTGCTTTTTTCTTAGCAAAAGGATCACGTTCACTGGCTGCATTATGCGAGCTTGTAAACCATTGTTTATATTGGTTAATTGTTTCAATCAGCTTTTTCTTTTCCGCTTCTTGTTTTTCATATTGTGCTTGCTGAGTTTTTCGCTCATGTTCTTTTTGTATTTTGTATGTTGAATAGCCACCATTATACTCAAATGTACCACTTTCGGTTAATTCAACTGTCATAGTCGCAACATCATCAATGAATTGTCGTTCATGAGAAATAAAAAGTACACTACCTTTAAAGTTTTGTAACCATTCCGTTAACCATTGGATTGACTCAGTGTCCAAATGATTTGTTGGTTCATCTAAAATTAATAGTTTTGGTTGCTTCATCATTACTTTTGCTAATTTGACTTTTGTTTTTTGTCCACCACTTAAATGACTGAATGGGATATTCCACAACTCTTGCGGTAATTGAAATTTCTTCAAAACTTGATCTATTTTTGTTTCCCAATCATAGCCATCTAATTCTAAATATTTACTTAAACTCTCGTTATATTTAGCAAGGTTTTCTTCATTAGACAAATCAAGTAAATACTTTTCTAAATTCTTTTTGATGAAATATCGCTCTTGATCCAACGATTCGATCACTTCCCTAGCTGAAAGGTTATCCTGATTCTCTTCATCTGTTAAAAGCCATCCAATTTCATCTTTTGAATAGTGAATTTGCAGCATTCCTTTTTCCAATGGAATATTACCTAAAAGGGCATTAATAAATGTTGACTTTCCAACACCATTTTCACCAATTAATGCTACCCTTTGACCTTCTTTTATGTCTAAGTTTCCATTTTCAAAAATTGTTTTACCGTTTAATTCTATTTCTATATTCGATGCTTTTATTATAAACATATACTTCACTCCATCCGATTTTTAAAGATCACTCTGCTTAAAAATTCAATCTGTTTTCGAAAGTATTTTTAACAAGAGAAAATAAAAAACACACAAGCAGTATCTGCCTGTGTGTAAATTGGATGTGATTTAATAAGCCGTGTATATATATAAATATATATACGTTAAAATATATTTCAAATGAAATATATTAGTAAATAAACCATGCATTT
Source organism: Bacillus sp. AFS088145 (assembly GCF_002564465.1). Classification (GTDB taxonomy): domain Bacteria; phylum Bacillota; class Bacilli; order Bacillales; family Bacillaceae_G; genus Gottfriedia. The sequence goes on from NZ_NUUX01000022.1 coordinate 45,178, forward strand.
AAGACAATGGATTAATTTAATATTAGTTTAGGCTCATAAATAGACATAGTTATCCAATTTCTCTGATTTCAGGCAGAGTACTTTTTTGCTATAAAATTAATTAGCTTAAAAAGTTATCGGATATTGTACATAGTGTCTAAATTTGATGCCTCCTTAAAATTATTAATTTAATCTTAGCTTACTTTTAGTATGATTTCAATGCATTCTTTTTATTCATTCCAAATTAATGCCAGTTCCTTACTCAATTTCTTTCTTAATTGGCGACTTTCTAATCGTTTAAATGCTAATTGCTGTAATTTAATTTCTTCCTCAGTTTCTGGAATTACCTCTACTACTTTATGTGGTTTTCCATCTTTTAGTGCAACAAATGTTACAAAACATGTTGCAGCAACTCTTTTTTCACCTGAAAGTAGGTCTTCGGCAGTAGCTCGAACAAATACTTCCATTGAGCTTGAACCTGTTAAGATCACGAACGATTCATAATAAATGCAGTCACTTTCACGAACTGGACATAAAAATTCTACTGAATCCATCGATGCGGTTACACATTCCATTCTTGAATGCTTTGTAGCTGAAATGGAGGCAATTAAGTCCATTGCGGCAAGCATTTTCCCTCCGAATAAGGTACCATGGTTATTTAAATCAGTTGGAAATATTCTACTACTATCAAATACTCTGGATTCTTTTACATATCTACCACTCATCGATTTCACCCTATCATTAAATAATTGAATAATATTTTTCTCGAACTTTTTTCGCAGATTTTACCATATTTGTTAAGGCATCTATTACCTCAGTTTCATTGCGCGTCTTTAAACCACAGTCTGGATTAACCCAAAATCTATTTGCTTCACACACTTTTAAAGAACTAATAATATTTTCTTCCATTTCCTCAACCGATGGTACCCTCGGACTATGAATATCATACACGCCTAAACCAATTCCAAATGGATAAGGGGACTCAGATAAATAAGTAGAAAATTCTTGATGACTTCTTGCATGTTCAATTGAAATAACATCTGCATCTAAATCAATAATTGTGTCCATAATATCGCTAAAATTGCTATAACACATATGAGTATGTATTTGCGTTTCATTTCGGACGCTTGAAGTAGCTAAACGAAATGCTCTCGTTACCCAATGTAAATATTGACTCCAATCTTTTTGCTTCAATGGTAAACCTTCTCGAATTGCAGGTTCATCAACTTGAATAATTGAAATGCCAGCCGTTTCAAGTGCTTTTACTTCTTTACGTAAAGCTAGTGCAATTTCATTTGCTATTTCCTCTCTTGTACGATCCTCACGAACAAACGACCAATTTAATATTGTAACTGGACCTGTTAACATCCCTTTGACTGGTTTAGCTGTTAAGCTTTGTGCATACTCAGTTTCATTTACAGTAATTGGCTTTGTAAATTCCACTTTACTAAAAATAATTGGCGGTTTAACACAGCGCGATCCATAAGATTGAACCCACGCTTTTTTCGTAAATGCAAATCCCTCTAGTTTCTCACCAAAATATTCAACCATATCCGTACGCTCATACTCACCATGTACTAATACATCCATATCAATATTTTCTTGAATTTCAATCCATTCTTTAATTTTCAATTTAATTTGATTCATATATTCTGAATCATCGATCGTTCTTTTGCGCCATTGCTGTCTTATTTGTTTAATTTCCTTCGTTTGAGGGAAACTTCCAATTGTAGTCGTTGGTAAAATCGGTAAATTCATTACTTTATTTTGTAATGGATATCTTAAATGGAATGGTACTGGTCTTCTAAAATCTTCTTCATTAATGGATTCTAATTCATTACGAGTTAAATGATTTTTTTTGCTAAGTTGTTTTAAATTTCCTAAACAATTACTTGCATATTTAACTTCATGATCAAACTTGCTCGCTTTGTTTATTAATAAACTTTTTAGTATAACTAACTCTTCTAATTTTTCATCGGCAAACGATAATGCCTCGAACAATGTTTCATTTAATAAATTCTCTTCAACTTTTGTAACTGGTACATGAATCAAACTACAAGAAGGTTGAATCCACCAATCTTTTGGGCTTATTTCTTTTTTAAGAGAATTTAAAAAATCAATGGAATCATTTAAATCATTTCTCCAAATATTACGCCCATTAAGTATTCCTACGCCTAGTACCTTGTCATTTGGAAATCCGTACTTCAGGATCGACTCTAAATTTCCATCTTTACCGTGAACAAAATCAAGACCAATGCCTGCTACTGGGAATGAAATTAGTTCTTTATATTGTTCAACTGCTTCAAAGTAAGTTTGAAGCATGATTGATAATGTAGGTACAGCTTTTGTGATTTGATCATAAACTTCTTTCATAAAACGAATATCTTCGCTTGACTCCTCTAACACAAAACATGGTTCATCAATTTGTACCCATTCAACACCTTCATTCTCTAGCTCTTTAAGCATTTGTATATAAAGGTTTACTAGATTATTTATTATGTTTCGTTTTTCTTCTTCCTGGTAACCTTTTGCTAACTGTACAAATGAATAGATTCCTAGAATGACAGGTTTCGTTTTTATACCAAACTCAATTAAAGCCTCTTTGTATGCTTCTAATGGCTTATTGAATAGCAATTTAGATTGCTTCTCTTTTTGATATTCAGGAACGATATAGTGATAGTTTGTATTAAACCATTTCGTCATTTCACAAGCTACAATGTTTTTACTACCCCTTGCTAATGCAAAATACGTATCTAGACTTGGTCTTTCATTTATTTCACCAAATCGACCAGGAATCCAACCAAACATAGTAGCAAAATCTAACACATGATCATAAAACGTAAAATCATTTACAGGGACCAGCTCTACACCTAAATCGTGCTGTTTCTTTATTGAGCCTAATCTCAGTGATTTCATTTCCTTCTCAAATTCTTCTTGATTAATTTTCTTTTGCCAAAAGCTTTCTAACGTTTTTTTCCACTCACGATTTTCACCAATTCTCGGATATCCTAGATTACTTATATGTACCACTTTTTCCCTCTCCTTTTAACTAAAATAAAAAAGCATTTTTATCTCATAAGAGACAAAAATGCCTTTAAGTTGGAAAACATAAATAATTAGAGTACGTTAACTTAAGCTTTCTTTCCATAAGGCACCTCCCTATCTCTCGTAGGTCAAACAGCGTCGTTAGAATAGGCAGGTCTCCTGACTTAAGAATCTTTGTAAATAAAAGCCTTCCCTATATTAATAAGTGGCATCTTCATATTTACTCCTCTATTACAGTGGCGGGACCGTGTTGGAATTAAACCAAACTTCCCTTTTAAGTAAATGATTTCAAACTTTGAACTTCATTTACACCTATTCCCTACTATTTAGTTTTCATCATTTTGTCATAAAATGCAAAAATAGTCAAAATATTTATTTTTTATTTTTCGTACTAATTTAAAAAAATTTTTATTAGGGGTTAAATAAATGCTGTCGATTTAGTAATTTAGGTAATTAAAAAATGCGTTCGTATACTAATCTCATCCAGTTTAATTACTGTTTGATCTAATCATACGAACGCATTGATTGTTTATAAAATTTATATTTTTATTGAATAGCTATTTTTCAAAGAAACATCTTACCATCAAACTAAGTAATGTATTAATTAGCTATTTCTTCATCTGATTGAGCATCTAATGGTACACGTTTTCCGATACCAAAAGCATAGAAACAAATGACAAGGATTGCCAAGAAAATAATCCCTACAATAAGTGAGATACGTGTGTCATCATTAAACCACATACCGATCAATACCATAACTAAATAGGCTAATGTTAAGTAGTTAGTAAATGGTGCAAAAGGCATTTTAAAAGGATGATTTTTAATTTCATCTCCTTTTACTTTTCTGAAACGAATATGACTAATTAAGATGACAAACCACGGAATCATCCCAGGAAGTACACTTGCACTGTATACATACACGAATAAGTTTTTTGGTGCAATAAAATTTAAAATAACGCCAATTACTAAACCAATTAGTACACCGAACGTACCGAATAAAGGCACTCCGTTATTTGAGACTTTTGTAAAATATTTTGGTGCTTGTCCATTTATACCTAATGTATAAAGCATGCGACCTGCACTATAAATACCACTGTTACAACCAGACAATGCAGCAGTGATTACGACAAAGTTAATAATTCCAGCTGCAGCTGTAATACCAAATTTTGCGAAAGTTACAACAAACGGGCTACCAATCGAATTTAGTTGATCCCAAGGGAAAACTGTTACAATTACAAAAATAGCACCAATATAGAAGATTAAAATACGCCAAATAAGACTTTGAATCGCTTCTTTTAATGTTTTTTTCGGATTTTCTGCTTCTCCAGCTGTAATACCAATCAATTCAACGCCTTGATAAGCTCCAACAACTAGTGAAAGTGCAAAGAAGAAACCTGACCAACCACCTGTAAAGAATCCGCCATTTTTCCAAAGGTTAGAAAGTCCAATCGCATTTCCACCGTTTCCAAGACCGAAGAAAATAAGACCAAACCCTGCAACAATCATTAATAAAATCGTAACGACTTTAATCAATGCAAACCAAAATTCAAATTCACCAAATGATTTAACGGAAATTAAATTTGCTACACCAAGAATCACAATTGCAATTATTCCTGGTATCCAAGCAGGTAGGTCTGGAAACCAGTACTTCATATATGCCCCAACTGCAATAATTTCTGACATTCCAACAATAACCCACTGGAACCAGTTACTCCAAGCAGTCATATACCCTGCTAAAGGATGTATATATTTATGGCCAAATGTCGCAAATGAACCTGTACTTGGCTCTAGGTATAGCATTTCCCCCATTGCACGCATAATGAAAAAGATAAAAATCCCCGAAATTGCATAAGCAAGCATTACTGATGGGCCTGTCCAATGAATTGTACTCGTTGAACCCATAAATAATCCTACACCGATTGTACCGCCTAATGCAATCATCTGAATATGGCGCGCTTTTAATCCTTTTTTCAATTCCTTTTGTGCCATTCTATTACCTCCCCTTTCTGATGAAACAAGTGTCACTTTTTGAATCAAACTTAAAAACTTCTCCCCTAAATCCTTTACAAACTTACTTTAGAATATTTACAGTTAAAAAGCTTCTTTATCTTCCTATCATTAACTGATCTTTCGAATTGAACTTGGAATATTTTTCTTATTTTTCTTACGTAAAATACTAATAAAATAACCAATAAAACCACCAATAATAGCTGGAAATATCCAACCTAAACCTAAACTATACAACGGGAGGTACTTAGTGAATAAATGATGAATTACTTCAATTTGTATTCCAGCTGAGTTTAACCCATCAAATAGACTCACAATAAAAGTTAAGATCAAACTGCCTTGATACACTTCTGACCTACCTTGGAATGTATAGTGTAAGAATGTTAAGAAAATTAAGGATATAGCGATAGGATATAGTGTCATTAATACAGGAATTGAAACTTTAATTAGCTGTGTTAACCCTATATTTGCTATAAGTGTACTAAATACAGTCATAATGATCGCAATTTTTTTGTAAGAAATGGCTGGAAACAATTCATGAAAAAAAGTAGAACAAGCAGTGATTAGACCTACACTCGTAGTCAAACATGCCACTGTAATCATTAAACCTAATAATATTGCCCCATAAGAACCAAAATAATAGTCTGATACTTTCGCTAAAACTTCAGCTCCATTATCTAGTCGACCAAGTTTCTCAACACTAGAAGCCCCCATATATGTAAGAGCTGAATAGATTATTGCTAAAAGTGAAGCAGCTATTGCTGTTGACTTTCCACAAACGATCATAAGCTGTTTTTTATTAGTAACTCCTTTTCCCTTAATTGCGTTTACAATAATAATTCCAAAAACAAAAGCTACAAGAGCATCCATTGTTAAATAGCCTTCTTGGAAACCTTTAAAAAACACATTTGTTGTGTATCCTTTAAATGGCTCTTGAAATTTCCCAATTGGATGAACAATAGCGATAACAACAAGCAATCCGATAAACGTTAATTTAATAGGAGTTAGAAATTTTCCAACTACATCAATAATCTTTGTAGGATTAAGTGATAACAAGCATGTAACTGTGAAAAATAAGATTGTAAATATGATTAATGCACCAGGACTTGCATCATTTGATAAAAAAGGTTTAACGCCAATTTCAAACGATACATTCCCTGATCTAGGGATAGCAAAAAAAGGACCAATTGCTAGATAAAGAACCGTAGTAAATACAATACCAAACAACGGATGTACACGTCTAGCTAATGATTGCAAATTTTTTTCACCTGAAAAAACAAAAGCTGTAACACCTAACAAGGGTAATCCAACTCCAGTCACTAAAAAGCCTGCATTGGCGATCCATAAGTTTTTTCCGGCTAACTGTCCAAGTATGGGTGGGAAAATTAAATTTCCTGCTCCAAAAAACAGTGCAAATAACATAAAACCTAGAATGATTATAAAAGTATTAGGTACTCTTGGTGACATAAACAACAACTCCGATTATTAATTTGTATAAAGTTTCCCAATTGGACTAATTTTCAGACCAAACAATCTTACCTCACATTTTCATCAAATTCAATTAAATTTTATTATAATAAAATATTGTTTCTTCGCATTATTATATTTTGTCACAAATTTTTCAAATCTATAAAACCAATTCAGTCGTTTCGCTATTTCTTTAGGGCATTTAAGTTGGGATTTAAGAGAATATAAGACAAAAAAAAGCACCTCAGTCGATAAACTGGGGTGCTTTCACGCTGTTGAAATACAAACTTGTCAATAATTACCAAATTTTCGTAAAAGGAGTAGAGTGAAATGTTGATTTCCACTACGGGATGCTCGCTTTCCATGGGNNCCGCTTATCCCATAGGAGTCTAGCATCCCTTTTGTTCCAATTAACTTATTCATATAAAAATGAATACTCTAAAAACCTAATTATATATCTTTTACATAGAGTAGCATAACAGCCCATTTTATCAATTTATAAATCAATTAAGTCGGACCATCTATGTATTATAATAATCATTTGA
>NZ_NUUX01000023.1 GCF_002564465.1 Bacillus sp. AFS088145
GCGAGCGTTTGCCAATAGTTGAAACACCGATTAATTCGGCGGTTCATTTTTATCTGTATAATATCTAATAACCCCTCTATATATAGCTGCAGCAAGTTTATCTTGATATTCTTCATCTCTTAACTGCTGACTTTCTTCATAATTTGATAAAAAGCCAACTTCTACAAGCGCACCTGGTACTTTGGCATATTTCATCAAATAAACATGATTAATAATTTTCGCTAATCGATGCGTATTATTTAGACTTTCTCTTAGCTCAGCTTGGACGTATTTTGCAAATCGCTCATTTTCAATTAATGAACCATAAAAGAATGTTTGTGCTCCTTTTGACGATGTTCTTGGTAAGGAGTTTAAATGAATTGATATGTATAGGTCTGCGTTCGATCCATTAATAATTTCTACCCTTTTCCTTAAATCCACGCTTTTTCTTCTACTATATCCTTTCATTCCATCCTCTGCTAAATCGTAATCTCCATCTCTTGTCATAATAACCGTTGCTCCTTGACCTTGTAAATAATCCCTCAGTTTGTTTGTTATTGATAGTGCCACAACTTTTTCAATAACATCTCCACCTGAAGCACCTCCATCTGGTCCACCATGCCCAGCATCCAAAACAATCACTTTTCCATCTAGAGGTAGTCCTCTAAAATTCCAGGTCTTTGAAGTTTTTTGTAATAAAGGTATACTCAAAATCAAAAAAACAAAGGTTACAATGATAACGATTAAATGCCATCTTTTCATTTTTTCTCCCCCTGATTGTCCTATAAAAAATATATGGGACAACTAGGAAGAATATGACTTACTTTGATAAACGAAGTCTGTGTCTTCTTTCTCCTTTTACATATCCATCTAACCACCAATTATTTAAAAAAGATTTACATCGGTCAAACGGTTCTGTTTGTATATCATCCTTACGGCCAAATACAGAAGAATAAAATAAATAAGCTAACCATTCAGATTCTTTAGCTGATCTTCTTATAACATTCTCGATTGGTTCGCCATAATAACCAAATCGGCTATATCTTGCACCTAATAAGTATGTCTCTACCGCTAACTCAAAACAGTAATCTTCTCGCGCTTTTCTTTGGTTAATGTCTGCATCTATACAGTAGGAAAACGAATCCTTTAATTGGGCTTTTAATTGCATGATTTTTAGTTCTTTTAATAAGCTCTTTTCAAATTTAATTTGCTTTGCTCTTCTTTTTTCTCGGAAATTTGTTATAAGATTCATGATGAAACCTCCCCGTAGCCATAGTCTAAGACGAAAAGGGGTGCTTCATTCAAAAACTACATACTTAATTTCTTCCATAAAAAAATAATAATTTTCATAAAAAACACTGATTTTAAAAATTGTATTAATTTTGAATTTAAAATGCATTTTTTTAAGACTTATAAAGGTCTACTATTTCTTAAATAATAAAAAAGAGAGGTCTCAAAAACACTTCCTCCCCTCTTTTCAAATTTTTAATTATTGAATGATTTCATTCTTTGTAAAAGTAATCCGTCACTTTTTTCATTTACTCCATATACAAACTGAGGCATATGATATTTTAAATACTGTCCATATTTACTATTTGTATTTAATACTAATTCATCAACAAAGTAGGCACCTTTTACTACAGTATCCAAAAATAAACTTGCAACCCCTGCATAAACTCCACACGCGACCTGAAGATAGGTTGCATTTGTACCGTAATTAGCGAATGAATCTTTATTGTTCATAACATTGTAGATATAGCGCTCTTTATCTTCGTACACAAGTAAAACTCCAACTACGTCCTCTCCTACCAATGGAGCTGTTGAAGGATCTAGAAGCTTTTTATCAAAACCCAATATTTCGTCAGTGTTTTTTAAATTATTTCTAATTAGATTTGTTGTATGCTCATTAACACGATACACAAAACCACTTTCTAAGTTGAACAATTTGCCAATAATAAATACTTCTTCATGTGGCATAAGACAACCATAAAAGACTTTTTCCCCCAAGGTTACTTTAAATTCAACAGAATAAACATCATCATACAAGAAAATTGGAATATTTTGTTTAACAAACATAGGAAAGCTTGTGACTGCCTCTTCTAGGAAGCAATCTGGGGACCAGGTGGTGTAAATTGTTTCTTTTTGAGCTATTGAAGGGTTTTCATAAAAAGAATTATCATGTTCAACAATGTAACATGCAAGAGGTTTTTCGGAAGGGAATTGGTTCATTAAATCGATGGCCATCCATTGTACAATACCTGGATTCATCCCTGAACCAATAATTGCTGTAGTATTTTTAAACTTTCGTTTATTTTCCTCGAAGATACGTAAACGTTCTTTAAGTGGGAACCCGGAACTAATACTTTCATCTCCATCAACTATTTCACTTTCTAAAGCTGTGTTAACATACTTCACACCAAACTCATTACAGCAGCGCAACATTTCAACAGAATCTGCTCTAGAAACATCGACTACAATAACTGTATTACTCTCTATGAGATGTTTTTTCATTAAATCAATATTATTAACATTCATTTCATGAAACGTAACGTTTTCTATAAGGTTAGGAATAATCCTTTCAAAATAAGGTAAATCTTTCTGTTTCAAATCAACTAAATGAAACCTGGCATTTTTCATTATCTGATGAATTGGATCATTTGGATCCTTTGCCGCTTTATTAAATATAGAAAGTACTGCCTTTGCCACTCCGCCAGAACTACCTAATAGGGTAATAATCGCATCTTTTTCAAACATATAAACAACTCCATAAATTGGTTTAATATTAGCTTTTACTTTACTATATGAACCAATGGAAAAAGTGTTCGGACAAGTATCCTGTCTATCTAACCTATGCTAACTTTCTAATTGAAAAAAAAAAGCCTAACTAATAATTAGTTAATAGCTCTATTTTATCTAATTAATTATTTTTTTCGTCTGTTTCTGGTTTTTCTAAAAGTTTCTTCTGTTCTTCCATACAAAATTCTTTAAATCGTTTACATTCAGCAATACACTCTTGTCTGCATTTTTCAATTTCTTCTTCACGTTTCTTTTCTCTTTCAACACGTAACTCAAATTCTCTATCTCTTTCTTTCTGATCGATTGGAGCCGTATCAGTTTTTAGAAGTGGAACATCTCCTCTTTGAATTGGTCCGATTCCCATTAAGGAACGCCATTCGTTAGGAGTTAAGGAAGCTCGTTCTACCATAATTGAAAATGCTAATTTTGTTGCAATTGATGCAAATTCTAAGTTAGATGCTTCAAAAACGATCCGATTACCATTTTTTCGTTCCGCTGGAGTGAAGAATTTACGTGTAAATTCATTATTCAGCTGGATGACTAAAGGATTAATTACGGCTTCATTATACGCATACCATTGATCCTCATTAAATGTACTTTGAACGATGTTTTCGTTCGTATTAAAAAAACTATAGATTCTTTTGATTGCATCACTTGTTCTTTGTGCTTCTGGAGCATAATTACTTGTAGGTACTTGTTGTAAAGTGTAAGTTGGCTCTGAAAAACCTGCTTTTACACCATCTCCTGTATATTTCATATAATTGTTTACAAATTCATTCGTATTCTTGATCATATCATCTTGATCTAGTACTTCCTTAAAGTTTAATAACCAATTCATAAAACGATTGTTACTTACATTATTGACGATACTGTCATCTACCGAATCAATCACTTCTAATAAAGGAAGTAAAGGATCATATGGGGGCGTTCCAAATAGATCATTACTATTAAAATCTTGTCTTAAATGAATGATATCGCTATATGGTAAAATTAGTACATTTTTGGTTTTGAATGTGAATTTTAAAAAGATCAAACCTTGATTATTTTCGAGCACTTCAACTTTCGTACAAGGAATAGGAAAAATGGCGGTAGGATAACCAAAATCATTTCGCTTTATAAATGCAAACGCATTACTGTTTAGGTCAAGCTGGGTTACCATTTTCTCTAAAAGTAATTGCCTAGACATAAATGGATTTGGTTCTTGCAGTACATTATAAACCCATGGATCAGGATTAATCTTGCATTCTCTATTGTTTTCTCTAACATGCGTTACTTTTAGTTTTCCAATTGCATTAGCTTTAGGTCTAATACATGCCCTAATCACATCATTCTTAAATAATGTATCACCTAATGTTAATTGGCCATCTCCTTCATCATTTAATAATTCAAAAGAACTAGTGCTTGATTGGAAATTCATTTTGCCCATTATCCAGTCGATTAAGCCCAATGTACATCACCCCTAACGTAGATGGCCATAGGTATAATTTATTAAGGTATATTATTTTATTCTTTTAAAACTCTTCTATGCTACAATTTGAGAATGAATTATTAGAATTTTTTAATTTTTGTCATTTTAAAATATGAGTATACTATTTAGTTTATTCCAGAAAGTAATCTCATACGAAAAGGCCCTCACCAAAAGCGCTTGAGGGCCTACTCATATTTTAATATCGTTCAACTAAAAGCTGTTTCGATTCAAAGTATAAAACTTGTATAAATTTCTTTGCATTAATGCGAGTATGTGTTGATGAAGTCAAGGATACTTGCTTCAATTCACTCATTCTTTGACGAACTGTTTCAAAATCAAAAAACTTTGAAGCATAATTTTCAAATTTAGGGTTCGCAAAATCTGTTAGTCCTATTGATGCCATATGGTTTAATGATTGATAAATTGCTCTACGAACTCGTTGTTCTGATGATTTCCTTTCCCGCTCAACATCTTCTTGAGAGTTTACAATCCCTAGCTTTTTCAAACTGATATGTGTGTATATATCCTTTAATGTAGGAAATCCTGCCTCTAAACCAAAATTCGTTTCATATTCATATAGGTAATTGAGCATATCAAGCAAGTCTTTGCTCCCATTTTCTCCAGCTATGCCAAGTTCTGATAATAGAACCTGTCCCCAATCCGTTATTTTCTTTTTATCAGACACTGGATTATGTTGCTTGATTGAATTTACATCAAAAACATTACTTAATGATTTTTGAATATCAAGAATCGATCGCTCTAGTCGAATTCGCTCTAAGACCTTTCTGACGACCGATATCACTTCAATTTTGTTCAATGGCTTAGTAATGTAATATTCAATACCGAGAGAATAAGCTTCTCCTATTAATTCTTTAGACTCCACTTGAGAAATCATAATAATTTTTCCTTTGAATGAAGATCCCATTCTCCGTATTGTTTCTATACCGTCCTGAAGAGGCATTAATAAATCGATAAATAATATATCAACATGATTTATTTCAAGCGTATTTGTATCTAAAAAAAAGCCGTCTTCCGCCTCACCAACAACTTCACCTAACTCTTCATCCTCTATGATTTGTGATAACATCGATCGAAAGACTTCATCATCATCTGTGATATAAAAATTCATAAATTCATCCTTTCTAAGACGAGAGCTCCGATTGGTAGTCGGATCGTAAAAATACATTCACTCTCTTTTTGATTGAGAATAACTTCTCCTCCAAGTTCTTCTGCCATTTCTTTGATATAGGATAAACCGATTCCTGTAGATGGGGTTCCATCATCGCTATACTTAGAAGTAAACCCAGGTTTAAAAATAAGCTTCATATTTTTTGAAGGAACTCCAGGTCCATTATCAATAACCTTACATTCAATCCAATCTTCAACTCTTTCTATTGATAAGAGAATCGTCCCTTTATGCTCTATAGCTTCAACTGCGTTCGCAACTAAGTTATTAATGAATGATAGCATTAGATAGATATGATAGTGCGGATGTTGTCCCTTTATTTCGGACATAAACTCAATATTCTTTCCTAGCATGCCTGCATATTTTTGATTAATTCGGATAACCATTGTCACTAAATCATTTACACTCATATATTCAGGCAAACTTTCACTTGTAATTAGTTTAGAAAGTCCAGCAAAAATTCTTTGGTTATCCTTTTTTATTTCATGTACCTCTCCTGCAATTCTTAAAGATTTGCTCCCCCATTTTTCAATTGGAACTCCTAAATCCTGTTTGTACTTACTCATGTCTCGATATAAATTGTAGGATTCTTTTGTTATTGTTTCGGCATTTTGTAATGTCTTTTTCAAATAAACAGACTCTACATACAAATTGGATAAATGCATAAGCATATTTTCATTTTCTTTACGAGTTTGTGATTCCTTCAGTTTTAGCTCGTAAAGTTTCATCATATTGATAAACGCTAATACAAAGAAGCTTCTAAACACTGCAATAATAATAATTTTGTTTAACTCTTCAACTGTAAGTGAAGAACCCATTCCATATAGTTGAAGGATTAATTCGATTAAACTAGATGTGATTTCAATCGTAATACCGAAGATTCCTATTAGTAAAGGATGCTGAAACCGATTCACCTTCAGTAAATAAAATAAAACGGAATATGAAAAATAATATAAGAAAGTAGGAAATCTAACCGAAAAAGATGAAGCAAGATTAAAATCGGTCAATATTAACCAATCTAGTCCAACACGGAATACAGAGACAGATATGCCTATTAAAAGCCCTATTAAAACTGAATGATATTTCTTAAAATACAATAAAGAAAAGAAAAAAATTGGGGTTCCAAAACTAACGCGAAATATATTATCAAAAGGATGAAAGTTCAGTTCACCCGCTATTGGAACTATAACCATAAGTGCAATAACAATCCAGAAATCTTTCCCTTGCAGTCCTTTAGATTTCAATTCCACCACTTCCTGATTTTTGCTACTAGTATATCGCCTTGTTGTTATTAACACAATGATCCTCCATACTACTAAATTTCATAAGAAAATACAGCTTGATCATACAAGCTGTATTTTTTATTTTTATATAGTGACCAATTCTTTTGTAGCTTTAATCGGTCGATATGCAGGCTCCCACATTGCGTTTCGTACTGCTTGTTCAATATCGTCGTGTACAACTCGAGCTACTCCATCAGCAACTGCTGCTTTAACTACTTCAATCGCAACTACTTCAGAAATAGTTCGTAGATTCTCGATTTGAGGAAGTAAAGGTGCACCTAATTTACTTACATCAATCATTTCCGCTACAGCTTCTGCCGCCGCTGCAAACATTCCATCAGTAATAATACTAGCGCGTGAAACATTTGTTCCAAGTCCTAAGCCTGGGAAAATAAGCGCGTTATTTGATTGACCAATTACATAAACCGTTTTGTTAAATGTTACTGGAGCAAAAGGACTTCCTGTTGCTACCAATGCTCTTCCTTCAGTCCACTTGATTAAATCAGAAGGTTTTGCTTCTGCAAGTGGTGTAGGATTTGACATCGGTAAAATTACAGGTCTTTCAACATGTGCTGCCATATCTTTTACAATCTCTTCTGTGAAAGCACCGGCAACAGTTGAAGTACCAATTAAGATCGTAGGATGAACTTGGCTTACAACTTCTGCTAGGCTTGCACCTGAGTTATTTTCCTCGATTGGGCGTGCATACGGTTGTTGGAAGTCGAACAACCCTTCCATATCCTCTGCAAGCAATCCATTTCGGTCAATACACCAAAATCTGCGGTTTGCTAATTCGAATGAAAGGCCTTCACGTACCATTGCATCACGTACTTGATCTGCGATCCCAATACCAGCCGCTCCTGCACCGAATACAACTACACGATGTTCACTTAAAGGAATACCAGATGCATTCACTGCTGCTAACACAGCGGCAAGTGATACTGCTCCTGTGCCTTGAATATCATCATTGAAAGTACAAACATGGTGACGATATTTATCTAATATGTTTCGTGCATTTTTAGAGCTGAAATCCTCCCAATGAAGTAAAGCATTTGGGAATTTTTCAACAGCAGTTGTTACAAACTTATCAATGAACGCATCATATCGACTATCGCGTACGCGAGGATGACGGTTTCCAACATAAAATGGATTATTTAGTAGCTCTTCACGATCAGTACCAACATCTAAAACGACTGGCAATACACGTGCTGGATCAATACCTGCCGCAGCTGTATATACCGCTAATTTGCCGATTGCGATATTAATACCTCCAACTCCCCAGTCACCAATTCCTAATATTCCTTCACCGTCAGTAATAACGATTAAATCAATTTCATCTGCATTTGCACCATAATGATCAAATGCTTGTTCAATACCATCTTCTTCATTAATAGAAAGATACAAACCACGTGGTCTTCTATATTCATTACTATAACGTTGAATTGCTAAACCAACTGTTGGTGTATAAACAACTGGAAGCATTTCAGGTAAGTGATCTGTTAGTACTCGATAAAATAATGTTTCATTACGATCATGTAAAGCTGATAATGCAACATTTTTATGCAAATCAGTAGGTTGTGACGAGAATTGCGCGTAAGCTCGTTTAGCTTGCTCCTCCAGCGTCAGTACAGCTGGCGGTAATAATCCTGTTAAACCTAATTCTTTTCGTTCCTCTTGAGTAAATGCAACTCCTTTATTAAGCATTGGTACACCTAATAATTCGGCACCTCGCAAGGTAGTCTCCACTTCTCCATTCGAACCTACCTTGAATTTATGCATATAATCCCATCCCTTTTCTATCTTTTTATTTTTATCTTTTTTAGTTAAGCAAAAAAGGGCTTTTCGCCCTTACTTTGTAATAATTAATTATCAGACTGATTGAAAACGAATTTTCTTTCAATGTACATGGCCCGATGCGGCGCTAAAGTTACATACATGGCGGTATAAGCACCGCAAACAGGCTAAGCAACATAGAAAGTGAGCTTTTATCAGCAGACTGACTGTTTTATTGACGTTCTAAAAGAACTGCACCAGCAATACCAGGGTGAGTCATTTCAAATGGATCTAAAATTAAATCAAGCTCTTCTTCAGATAATACGTCATATTTTAGGCAAAGTTCACGAATTGGCTTTCCTGTTAAAATTGCTTCTCTTGCTATTCTCGCAGCAACTTCATAACCGATATGTGGATTAACCGCTGTGATTAAACCAACGCTCTTTTCTACATATTCTTTCATTCTGTCTTCATTTGCTTCAATTCCTTTTAAACAATTATCAGTAAATGCACGGAATCCATTATTCATAATGTTAATTGATTGAAGTAAATTAAATACAAGAACTGGCTCCATAACGTTTAATTCTAATTGTCCCGCTTCAGAAGCTAAACAAATTGTATGATCATTACCGATTACTTGGAATGCAATTTGGTTAATTACTTCAGCCATTACAGGATTTACTTTTCCTGGCATAATAGATGAACCCGGTTGACGCGCTGGTAATGAAATTTCCCCAAGACCTGCACGAGGACCAGAAGCCATTAAACGTAAATCGTTTGCAATTTTAGACATATTCATCATACAAACTTTAAGAGCACCAGATACCTCTGTGTAAGCATCAGTATTTTGAGTAGCATCAACAAGATGCTCAGCTCCAACAAGTGATAAGCCGCTTATATCAGCAAGTTGCTTAACAA
Source organism: Bacillus sp. AFS088145 (assembly GCF_002564465.1). Classification (GTDB taxonomy): domain Bacteria; phylum Bacillota; class Bacilli; order Bacillales; family Bacillaceae_G; genus Gottfriedia. The sequence goes on from NZ_NUUX01000023.1 coordinate 9,404, forward strand.
CTAGTTCAATATAGCGTGGATCTGCATTTAAGCCTGTTCCAACCGCTGTAGCTCCCATATTTACTTCATATAAGTGCTGACGAGATTGTTCGATACGTTTTATATCACGACCAAGTACTCGAGAATATGCTTCGAATTCTTGTCCTAAACGAATTGGTACTGCATCCTGTAAGTGAGTACGGCCCATTTTAATTACATGGTCAAATTCTTTTGCCTTTAAGTCAAATACATCACGCATATAATTCATTGTGTTTAATAATTTATCTAACATATTTAAAGTCGCGATATGAATTGCAGTTGGGAATGCATCATTTGTAGACTGCGACATATTTACATGAGTATTTGGACTAATGCAGAAATAGTCACCTTTTTCTTTACCTAGTATTTCAAGCGCACGATTTGCAATAACTTCATTTGCATTCATATTCATTGATGTCCCTGCGCCACCTTGAATCGGATCAACAATGAACTGATCATGCCATTTGCCCTCAATAATTTCTTGAGCTGCCTCTGCAATCGCTTTACCATTTCCCTCATAAAGGCGTTTTGTTTCTACGTTAGCAAGTGCTGCTGCCTTCTTTACAATCGCTAAAGCTTTAATAAGTTCTTCGTGAATTTTATAACCAGTAATAGGAAAATTCTCAACTGCGCGTAATGTTTGGACACCATAGTAGGCATCTGCTGGAATTTCTTTTTCCCCTAAAAAATCTTTTTCAATGCGTATGTTTGGTTTAATTTCAGTAGCCGCCATTTGTTTTTTCTCCCATCTTTACGCAACTTTTGATTCCTTAATAGAATCAATATATTGTTGCGCCTTCTCTTTATCGAATTCGCCTTCCCATTTCGCCATCGTAATGGCTGCTAAAGAGTTTCCTAATACATTTACTGCAGAACGAACCATATCTAAAATACGATCAATACCTGCAATTAATGCGATACCTTCTAAAGGTAATCCCATTGAACCTAGTGTAGCCAGTACAACTACGAACGATGCACCAGGGACACCAGCCATACCCTTTGATGTAAGCATTAATACAAATAATAATGTTACCTGCTCCATAAATGACATGTGAATATTGTACATCTGAGCAACAAATAATGCAGCAAGCGCTTGGTAAATCGCTGAACCCGTTAAGTTAAACGAGTACCCTGTCGGTATAACAAAAGAAACTATTGCTTTTGGACAACCCATCTCTTCCATTTTTTTCATAATGTTTGGAAGTACTGCTTCAGAACTTGCTGTTGTAAATGACAGAATTAGTTCTTCCTTTAAGATCTTCATAAGTGTAAAAATATTCGTCCCTGTCATTTTAGCATTAATACCTAAAATAACAATAGCAAAAAATGCCACAGTTATATAAACAGCTAAAACAAGTTTACCAAGTGGTAATAAAGTACTTACACCAAATTTTGCAACTGTTACAGCAATCAATGCGAAAACCCCAAACGGAGCAGTTTTCATAACTTGATTTGTAACCCAAAACATCGCTTCTAATACGCCTTCAAAAAATCCAAGAACTGGCTTTCCTTTATCTCCTATCGCTGCTACTCCTAAACCAAATAGAACAGAGAAGAAAATAATCGGTAATAAATCACCTTGTGCCATTGATTCAAACACATTTTTCGGGAAAATATGAACAATTGTTTCTGCAAAACCACTTTGTTGTGTTGCAGTTGCTGTTTGTTCATATGCTGAAATATCACCTTTTTGCAGATGACTCATATCTACGCCTTTACCTGGGTGGAATAAATTCGCTGCAAGTAATCCAATTCCAAGCGCAATCGTCGTAATGATTTCAAAATAAAGAAGTGTTTTCCCACCAAGTTTTCCTAGCTTCTTTATATCCCCTACACCTGCTACAGCTACTACAAGAGCTGAAATGACAATTGGCATAACGATCATTTTAATTAAATGAATAAAGATATCACCAATCGGTTGAATATAAGATATTGCCTTTTCATTTCCGTATACTAAAGCTCCTACAACAATACCTAATATAAGAGCAACAAAGATTTGCGTAGCTAATCCAAATTTCTTCATATAAATCCCCCTTGTTAACGCTTTCAAATATATAAATGAAATACTAAACTAATTCTATATGCAAACCTACAAAACAATACAAAAACCTACAAACACTTTTAAAATAATTATAAAAAATTTCAAAAACGCTAAATGGTCGAACGGATTGAACAGGAATAGGTCAAAAGAAAAAGTAGCTCGTGTAATAAAGCCCCTTCATTTTGAAAAAATATCAGACAGACAAAAATTAAAAAGTCTGTCCATAATCAAAGGAAAGTTAGGAAAAAGCAGTATAGAAGGGGAAGAATTGAAAATAGCGGAATTTACGCACGATGAAATAAACCTAAAAATAAAAAACTCCTGTCCACAAAGTGGAGAGGAGTTTTGAACGTATAAATAAAAATTAACGTTTTGAGAACTGAGGAGCTCTACGTGCACCTTTAAGACCGTATTTTTTACGCTCTTTCATACGTGCATCACGAGTTAATAATCCAGCGCGTTTTAAAGTTCCGCGGTATTCAGGATCAACTTGTAATAATGCTCTTGAGATACCGTGACGAATTGCACCAGCTTGACCAGTGTATCCACCACCGTTAACGTTTACTAAGATATCATAGCTACCTAATGTTTCAGTTGCAACAAGTGGTTGTTTAACAACTTCTCTTAATGCAGCGAATGGGATGTAATCTTCAAAATCACGACCGTTAATGATAACGCGTCCTTCGCCAGGAACTAAACGTACACGAGCTACTGAGCTTTTACGACGTCCTGTGCCATAGTATTGTACTTGTGCCATGTGAATGCCCTCCTTTTATAATTATCCGCGAAGTTCGAAAACTTCTGGTTTTTGTGCTTGGTGTGGATGCTCGTTACCAGCATACACGTGTAACTTTTTAATTTGAGCACGTCCAAGACGTCCTTTTGGAAGCATACCTTTAACAGCTAACTCAAGCATTTTAACTGGGTAGTTAGTACGCATTTCTAAAGCTGTACGCTCTTTTAAACCACCAGCATACATTGTATGACGGTAGTAAATTTTATCGTTTAATTTGTTTCCTGTTAAATGAACTTTCTCAGCATTGATGATGATTACGTTATCACCTGTATCAACGTGTGGTGTGAAAGTTGGTTTGTGCTTACCGCGAAGTAAAGTAGCTACTTCAGTTGCAAGACGACCTAAAGTTTTTCCTTCAGCGTCTACAACGAACCACTTACGTTCAACTTCGCTAGCTTTTGCCATATAAGTTGTGCGCATTCTATTTTCCTCCTAATACAATATACATAAAGTAAAATTGTTTTTATTGTTTATCTTTAACACGACTGGTTCCGGGGCTAATCGTGGTTCTTAAAACAATACCGTATTTAATATTAAACTTTATACCTTCTAATGTCAAGCAAATGTTACACCAGGATTAGTTGTTATAATCAACTTTCCATAAAAACAGCCCATTAGGCGGTGAAGTCTTGCCAGCCTTGGCTCGATCACGTGCTAATAATGCGTTTTTAACACTTTCTACATCACGCTTTCCTTGCCCTACTTCAATTAATGTTCCAACAATTATTCTTACCATATTATAAAGAAAACCATTTCCTTCAAGAGCGATGACAAGCCCCTGATCTGTTTTATTAATACTTCCTTTATAAATCGTTCGTACTTTGTCCTTAATATCCGTATTTGATGCACAAAAGGAACTAAAATCATGTGTACCTAGTAAGCAATCTAATGCTTCTTGCATTTTAACAATATTTAGATCAAAAGGGAAAAAATAATGATGATTTCTAGAAAAAACATTTTCGTCTTTTTCATTCCAAATAAAATAACGGTATTCTTTCCGAACGACGTCAAATCTAGAATGAAAATTATCATCGACAATCTCTACATTTCTGACATTAATATCTTTAGGCAATTGTGCATTTAATGCTCTCTTCCATTGCTCTGGTTGAAGCGCATATTCACTATCAAAATGAATTACTTGTCCTACTGCGTGTACCCCTGTATCTGTCCTACCAGATGCATGAATTCTTATTGGATTACCTTTGTGCATTTTAGTTAGAACCTTCTCAAAATCTGTTTGAACTGTTCTCTGATTAGGTTGAACTTGGTATCCATTAAATAGTGTGCCATCATATGAAATTATACATTTAATTCGATTCATAACTTATCTCCATTACTTACGTAAAAACAATAATAGTAAAAATAATATCAGTAATACAACAAAACACGCTGTATCCCGCAAATGCCACTTCATAATACGAAACTTTGTTCTTCCATCTCCGCCTTGGTATCCTCTGGCTTCCATCGCAACTGCTAAGTCTTCAGCTCGTTTAAATGAATGAATAAATAATGGAACAAGTAAAGAAACTAATGCTTTTAACCGGTCTTTTATAGGTCCTGAAGAGAAATCCACTCCTCGAGACGACTGTGCCTTCATAATCTTTTCAGTCTCTTCCATAAGCGTTGGAATAAATCGTAGTGAAATAGACATCATTAAAGCCATTTCATGCACAGGTAGACCCAACCTTTTAAATGGGTTAAATAATGACTCAAGTCCATCTGTAATTTCGATTGGATTTGTTGTTAATGTCAGTAAAGTAGTAATTGAAACTAAAAGAAAAAATCTCAAAGATATATAAATACCTTGAATAATTCCTTCTTTATGAATGTCGACCCATCCAAAATGATAAATTAGTGGTCCTTCTTTATTTGTAAAAACATGCAATAAAAACGTAAACACTGCTAACAACCAGATTGCTCTTAATCCTTTTAAATAATAATTAAGTGGTACTCTTGATAGCAATACTGTTACGATTGAAAATAAAAATAAAATACCGTATGTTATAAAATTATTTGCTAAGAAAACGATACAAATAAAAATGAACATTGTAAGAAGTTTTGCTCTAGCATCTAGACGATGAATAAGTGAATCGCTTGGAATATATTTTCCGATAATTAGACTATTCATTTTGTTTCCCCATTATAAAGATTCGCTATATAATTAGCGAGTTGTTCGATTGTTAAACTTGTAGCTTTTTCATTAATGCCTAATTTTTGATTTAGTTCTTGGTGGAACTTTAAAGAAAGTGGAATTTGTAATCCAATTTCCTCTAACTCCCTTTCATATGAGAACACTTCTAAAGGGCTTCCCTTTAAATAAGTAGTCCCTTTTTGAAGCACATGGATCGTATCTGCATATCTCGCTGCATCTTCCATGCTATGCGTCACCAAAATGATCGTCAGTCCCTTTTCTTTATGCATTTCGTAAAACATATCCATTAACGCCTTTTGTCCACTAGGATCAAGACCAGCAGTTGGTTCATCCAAAACTAAAACTTCTGGTTCCATTGCTAAAACACCTGCAATTGCAACCCTTCTCATTTGACCACCACTTAATTCAAATGGTGACTTCATTAAATATTCTTCACTTAAGCCTACTTTTTCAATTAGATCTTTAGCTCTTTTTTTTGCTTCATCTTCAGATACACCAAAATTCATTGGACCAAAGCAAATATCTTTCTCTACAGTTTCTTCAAATAATTGCTGCTCAGGAAACTGAAAAACTAATCCTACTTTTTTTCTTAATGATTTTAAATTCTTGTTTTTCTTATCTGATAAAAGGGTAATATCGTCTATTTTAGCAATGCCCTCTGTTGGTTGTAAGAGGCCATTTAAATGTTGCAGAAAAGTAGATTTACCTGAGCCTGTGTGACCAATTACAGCATAATATGACCCATCTGGTATCGTAACATCAATATCATAAAGAGCACGATGCTCGAAAGGTGTCTTCGGCTGATAAGTATAGCCTACTTTTTCAAAAGTAATTTGCATAATTCGCTCACCAAGCTTTCTTGCTCTAGATGGTCTTGCCTCAAAGGTAAACCTTTTTCGATTAATAAACTAGAAAGGTTATTTGTAAAAGGAGATGCTAATCCAAGCGACTCTAAAGAAAACTCTGTTTTTAAAAGCTCTTCTGGAGTTACACTTTGAACTAAATGACCATCATGCATAATTAAAATACGGTCTGCATGTATTGCTTCTTCTATATCATGAGTAATTGAAATAACTGTCATATTAATGTCTTTATGTAAATCACGAATTGTCTCGATTACTTCTTTTCTACCGAAAGGATCTAACATCGAAGTAGCTTCATCTAATATTAATATACTTGGTTGAATTGCTAATGCTCCGGCTATTGCTACTCTTTGTTTTTGGCCACCAGAAAGAGAGTGTGGCTCATGGAGTACAAATTCATTCATATTGACGATGTTTAAAACTTCTTCAATTCGACGATCCATTTCTTTTTTCTCAATTCCATGGTTTTCTAATCCAAATGCAATATCGTCTATTACTGTCGTACCTACAAACTGATTATCAGGATTTTGAAATACCATCGCTATTTTCTTTCGCACGTCCCAAATTGTTTTTTCTGATAAGCTAATTTCCTCATCAATCACAATTTGGCCTTCTTCGGGTAATATTAGTCCATTTAAAAGTTTAGCTAATGTTGACTTTCCTGATCCGTTTCGACCTACAATAGCAATCCATTCATTTTCTTTTATATTAAATGATACAGAATGAACTGCATTTGATTGTGCCTGTGGATATTTAAAAGAGATGTTATCTACTTTAATACTATCTTTTCTCATTTGTTCACCTATAATTTCTCATTGTTTATAGATATATAATAGTCTAAAAGTAAACAGAAAAAAAGGGCAACGACATGTTTACAAGAAACGTCGAGCCCTTTTGTATTCGAATATTAAACTAATTCGATAACAACCATTGGTGCAGCGTCTCCACGACGAGGACCAATTTTTGCGATACGAGTGTATCCACCTTGACGCTCAGTGTAACGAGGAGCGATGTCAGCAAATAATTTTTGTAAAGCGTCTTGACCGTTTTCAGCGTTAGCAACTTCATTACGGATGTAAGCAGCAGCTAGACGACGAGCGTGTAAGTCTCCACGTTTACCTAAAGTAATCATTTTTTCAACAACTGAACGTAACTCCTTCGCACGAGTCTCAGTTGTTTGAATACGTTCGTTGATAATTAAATCAGTAGCTAAGTCACGTAACATAGCTTTACGTTGTGAGCTAGTACGTCCTAATTTTCTGTATCCCATTTCTAGTTCCCTCCTTTGTAAGTAGTATCAAAATTGGGTCATATAGACATGAAGAGAACGCCTCTCCCTTTATCGAAGCTACAATCAGTCTTCTTTACGTAGGCCAAGACCTAACTCTTCTAACTTATGTTTTACTTCTTCTAAAGACTTACGACCTAAGTTACGTACTTTCATCATGTCTTCTTCTGTCTTATTCGCAAGCTCTTGTACAGTATTAATACCAGCTCGCTTTAAGCAGTTATATGAACGAACAGAAAGATCAAGTTCTTCAATCGTCATTTCAAGGACTTTATCTTTTTGATCTTCTTCTTTTTCGACCATGATTTCTGCATTTTTAGCTTCGTCAGTTAAACCTACAAAAATGTTTAAGTGTTCAGTAAGAATTTTTGAACCTAATGCGATAGCATCCTTTGGTCCAATACTTCCGTCAGTCCAAACATCAAGTGTTAACTTATCGAAATTTGAAACCTGTCCCACACGTGTATTTTCAACTTGGTATGTGACACGAGACACTGGAGTGTAAATCGAGTCGATAGGAATAACACCTATTGCTTGATCCTCTCTTTTGTTACCATCTGCAGGGATGTATCCACGTCCACGTCTAGCAGTTAGACGCATACGTAAATGAGCATCTTTAGCAAGAGTTGCAATATGAAGATCTGGATTTAGAACTTCAACATCGCTATCATGCGTAATATCGGCTGCAGTAATTGGCCCTTCACCGCGTACATCAATTTCTAATGTTTTTTCTTCGTCTGAATAAATTTTCAAAGCAAGTTTTTTAACATTAAGGATAATTGTTGTAACGTCTTCTACAACACCTTCAACTGTAGAGAACTCATGTAACACGCCATCAATTTGAATAGCAGTTACAGCGGCACCAGGAAGTGAGGATAAAAGGATACGACGTAAGGAGTTACCTAGCGTTGTACCATATCCACGCTCAAGTGGTTCAATAACGAATTTACCATATTTGGAATCGTCACTGATCTCAACCGTTTCGATTTTCGGCTTTTCGATTTCAATCATTTTTTAAACCCTCCTTCAAAACGTCGAAACCCTCGGTTAGACCACGCTAACCGAAAGTCCCTATTAGGCAGTTCCTAATTGTGCACAACAAGAGATGTCTGTTAATATTTGCCAAACATATATCATAATCCATTATAGACAATTCTTGTAAATTTATACAGACAAATTATACACGACGACGTTTTGGTGGACGGCATCCGTTATGTGGAACTGGAGTAACGTCTCTGATAGCAGTTACTTCAAGACCAGCAGCTTGAAGAGCACGGATAGCAGCCTCACGACCAGCACCCGGACCTTTAACAGTTACGTCAAGAGTTTTTAAACCGTGTTCCATAGAAGCTTTAGCAGCAGTTTCAGCAGCCATTTGTGCAGCGAATGGAGTAGATTTACGAGATCCTTTGAAACCTAATGATCCAGCGCTTGACCAAGAAATTGCGTTACCATGAACATCAGTGATTGTTACGATTGTGTTATTGAAAGTTGAACGAATATGAGCTGTACCAGCTTCAATATTCTTTTTCACACGACGTTTACGTACATTTGTTTTACGTGCCATGTTGAATACCCTCCTTTACTTAAAAAATATTATTTCTTCTTGTTCGCTACTGTGCGGCGTGGGCCTTTACGAGTACGAGCATTGTTTTTAGTGTTTTGACCACGAACAGGTAAGCTACGACGGTGGCGAATACCACGATATGAACCGATTTCGATTAGACGTTTAATGTTTAAAGAAACTTCACGACGAAGATCCCCTTCAACTTTCAACTTGTCGATTAATTCACGAATTTTACCTAATTCTTCTTCTGTTAAATCACGTACACGAGTGTCTTCTGAAATACCAGCGTCAGCTAAGATTTTTTCAGAAGTTGCACGACCGATTCCGTATACATAAGTTAAAGAAACAACCACGCGTTTGTCGCGAGGAATATCTACACCAGCAATACGAGCCATTCTAGTGCACCTCCTTCTATATTAACCTTGTTTTTGTTTATGTTTTGGATTTTCACAAATTACCATTACTTTACCACGTCTGCGGATAACTTTACATTTTTCACAGATTGGTTTTACTGATGGTCTCACTTTCATGATTTCAACCTCCTTGTAGATTACGGAGTGCATATTTATTATTTAAAACGGTACGTAATACGGCCACGAGTTAAATCATATGGAGATAGTTCTACAGTAACTTTGTCACCTGGAAGAATACGAATGAAGTTCATACGAATTTTACCAGAAACGTGTGCAAGAACGACATGACCATTTTCTAATTCAACCTTGAACATCGCATTCGGAAGTGTTTCCGTAACGGTACCTTCAATTTCAATTACATCATCTTTCGCCATTAGGGCATTCTCCTTTCTTCAAATCAGTAGCTTGCTTGTAGGCAAACATACGCTTAGGAACATTAAGCCAAAGTGCTCTGATATGTTGGAGATTTTTGGCCTACTAAAGACCTATATTATATCAATCGTTCCAAGCAAAGCTATGTTTAAGCTTTTATAACAGTATCAGTTTTGACGAAACAACAATACGTCATACACAAGGAACGACGATCTTATCGTTCAATTATTAAACTAACTCTTTTAAAAGATTATCAATGTCATTGAAGACTTTAGTAATCTCTTGTTCACCTTCAATTGTTTTTACATAACCAAGATTATTGTAGAAATCAAGTAATGGCTGAGTTTGTTTAATATTTACTTCAAGGCGATTTGCAACTGTTTCTTCATTATCATCCGCACGTTGATAAAGTTCTCCGCCACATTTTGGGCAAACACCCTCTTCAACAGGTGGATTGAAAATTAAATGATAAGTTGCTCCACACTCTTTGCAAATACGACGACCTGTTAAACGTTCAATTAAAAGTTGTTGGTCTACATGAATGTTTAACACGAAGTCAATTTTACGATTCATTACTTTCAGAGTCTCTTCTAGTGCTTCAGCCTGCGCAACTGTTCTAGGAAAACCATCCAGTAAAAAACCATTTTGGCAATCATCTTTAGCTAATCGTTCACGTACAATACCAATTGTTACCTCATCGGGAACAAGATGACCTTGATCCATAAACGATTTTGCTTGAAGACCTAGTTCAGTGCCGTCTTTAATCGCTGCACGGAACATATCACCAGTAGATATATGAGGAATGCCGTATTTTTCGACAATTTTCTCAGCTTGTGTGCCTTTGCCTGCACCAGGAAGCCCCATAAGAATTAAATTCATGGTTAATCCTCCTCAAAATTAGGTGAGCAATAGGGAATTAATCATTTCCCTATGCTCGTTCTTTAATAAAGCCTTTGTAGTTTCTCTTAACAAGCTGACTTTCTAATTGTTTCATTGTTTCAAGCGCAACTCCGACTACGATTAGTAAACTTGTTCCTCCAATTTGAGCTGAAGGTGGTAAGTTCGCAATTTTACCAAATACAATTGGTAATAAAGCGATGACAGCTAAGAAAATTGCTCCTACGAAAGTTAAACGATATAAGACTTTAATGATATACTCTTGAGTGCTCTTACCTGGGCGAATACCCGGGATGTAGCCACCTTGCTTTTGAAGATTTTCAGCCATTTGCTCTGGGTTTGCCTGAACAAAAGTATAAAAATATGTGAAAGCAACGATCAAGATTAAATAAAATGCCATACCCCATGGATTGTTATACGTAAAGTGCGTTTTAATCCATTCAGTCACATTGTTGCTTGGTAAGAACGATGCAATTGTTGATGGAGTAATTAAAAATGAAACAGCGAAGATTACCGGAATAACCCCAGCGCCATTTACTTTTAATGGCAAGTGAGTAGATTGTCCTCCGACATAACTATTATTACCATTGTTACGTTTAGCATATTGAATTGGAATTTTACGATTAGCTTGTTGAATATAAATTACAGCTACGATTACTAATAGTAAAACTAAAACCACTAGGCCAACTTTCACGATGTTTAAGAATAGCGCGTCACCAGCACCTTTAAATTGTTGCTGATAGACTTGACTCATTGTATTAGGTATAGCAGCAACTATACCGCCAAAGATGATAACTGATATACCGTTCCCTACACCTTTAGCAGTAATCTGCTCACCTAACCACAATAAGAAAGATGTTCCAGCTGTTAGTACAATTGCTATATAAAGATAGGTTGACCAACCTGGATTTTCTATTAACATTCCGCCAGTAATATTGTTCATACTGATTGATAATCCAATTGCTTCTACAAAACCAAGAATAATTGTGATGTATCTAGTCAGTTGAGTCAATTTACGTCGACCAATCTCACCTTGCTTCGACCATTCAGTTAACTTCGGAACAACGTCCATTTGAAGTAACTGAATAATGATTGAAGCAGTAATGTACGGCATTATACCCATTGCAAAAATCGAGAACTGTTTAAGAGCTCCTCCACCGAATGTGTTTAGAACACCAAAGATGCTTGAGCTATCTTGTGATGCTAATACATCGGCGTTGACGTTTGGAACAGGTATAAACGTTCCAATACGAAATACAATTAACATTAATAACGTAAAGAATATTTTTTTTCTAATATCTGCAATGCGCATAAAGTTGGAGATTGTCCGGAACATTTTAGATCACCTCAGCATTTCCACCAGCTGCTTCGATTGCCTCTACCGCAGAAGATGAGAACTTGTGAGCTTTAACAGTAAGTTTAACTTCTAACTTACCTTTACCTAAAATCTTAATACCAGCTAATTCTTTACGAACAATACCAGTTTCGATCAGTAACTCAGGAGTTACTTCAGTTCCGTTTTCGAAGCGATTTAACGTTTCAACATTAACGATTGCGTAATCTTTACGGTTGATGTTAGTGAAACCACGTTTTGGTAAACGACGGAATAAAGGAGTTTGACCACCTTCAAATCCAAGACGAACACCGCCACCTGAACGAGCGTTTTGTCCTTTATGACCTTTACCTGCAGTTTTACCAGTACCTGAACCAATACCACGACCGATACGTTTAGATACTTTACGAGAACCTTCTGTAGGTTTTAATTCATGAAGTTTCATTAGGGCACCTCCTTACTTATTCATGTTCAATTAAATTTCTTTTACAGATACAAGGTGAGAAACTTTGTTAATCATCCCACGCATTGCAGCGTTATCTTGTTTAACAACAGTTTGGTTTGTTTTAGTAATACCTAAAGCACGAACTGTTGCGATTTGGTCTTGTTTACGACCAATTACACTGCGAGTAAGGGTAATTTCTAACTGTTTAGCCATCGTTATCCCTCCTTATTAACCTAGTAATTCTTCTACAGATTTACCACGTAGTTTTGCAACTTCATCCGCACGTTTTAAGTTACTTAAACCTTCGATAGTAGCACGTACAATGTTTACTGGTGTGTTAGAACCAAGAGATTTAGATAAAATATCATGTACCCCAGCAAGTTCTAATACCGCACGAACAGGACCTCCAGCGATAACTCCAGTACCTTCAGAAGCAGGTTTTAAGAATACTTCACCAGCTCCAAAACGACCAGTAATTACGTGAGGAATTGTAGTTCCAACGATTGGTACGTTAATTAGGTTTTTCTTAGCATCTTCAACAGCTTTACGAATAGCATCAGGTACTTCTTGAGCTTTACCAGTACCAAAACCTACATGACCGTTTTTGTCACCAACAACTACTAATGCTGCAAAGCGGAAACGACGTCCACCTTTAACAACTTTAGCAACACGGTTGATCGTAACTAAGCGTTCTTCAAGCTCTAATTTATTAGGATCAATGCGACGCATGTATGTCCCTCCTTCTTTTATTAAAATTGTAAACCAGCTTCACGAGCAGCTTCAGCTAAAGCTTTTACGCGACCATGATATAAGTAACCACCGCGGTCGAATACAACTACAGAAACACCTTTTTCAGTAGCGCGTTTTGCAACTAAACTACCAACTAATGTTGCTGCTTCGATATTGCCAGTACCATTTAAAGTTAATTCTTTATCTAAAGTTGATGCACTTGCTAATGTTACACCATTAACATCATCAATGATTTGAGCATAGATATGGTTGTTTGAACGGTAAACGTTTAAACGTGGACGTTCTTGAGTACCAGATAATTTAGTACGAACACGAGCATGTCTTTTTTTACGTACTGCATTTTTATCAGCCTTAAAGATCATCTTGGTCACTCCTTTCTCTTATCTAGTTATAGATTACTTCGCAGTTTTACCTTCTTTACGACGAACCATTTCGCCTTCGTAACGAATACCTTTACCTTTGTAAGGCTCTGGTGGACGTACTTGACGGATGTAAGCAGCAAGAGCGCCTACACGTTCTTTGTCGATACCTTTAATACTGATTTTAGTATTTGAAGGTACTTCGATTTCAACACCATTTTCAGGAGTGATCTCAACTGGGTGAGAATAACCAACAGCTAGAACAAGTTTGTCACCTGTTTTAGTTGCACGGTAACCTACCCCAACTAATTCAAGGTTACGAGTATAACCATTAGTTACACCTTCAACCATGTTACCTAAGATAGCACGAGTTGTACCATGAAGAGCACGGTGCTCTTTGTTATCAGTTGGACGTGCAACTGATAATACGTTCTCGTTAACTTCGATTGTCATATCAGGGCTAAAAGTACGAGTTAACTCACCTTTAGGTCCTTTTACTGTAATAGTATTGTTGTTATTAGTAAGAGTAACTCCAGCAGGAATTACAAGTTCTTTTTTACCAACACGAGACATTCACTACACCTCCATTCTCTCTGTGTTATATTACCAAACGTATGCTAAGATTTCGCCACCAGTTTTTGCTTGACGAGCTTCTTTATCTGTCATTACACCTTTAGATGTTGAAACAATTGCAACACCTAAACCGTTAAGTACGCGAGGTACTTCGTCAGCTTTCGCGTATACACGTAAGCCAGGCTTAGAGATTCTTTTTAATCCAGTGATAACACGTTCGTTGTTCACACCATATTTTAAGAAAATACGGATGATACCTTGTTTATCATCTTCAATGTACTCAACGTCACGGATGAAACCTTCACGTTTTAGAATTTCAGCAACTTCTTTCTTTAGGTTAGAACCTGGGAATTCTAATTTCTCGTGACGTACCATGTTCGCATTACGAATGCGAGTAAGCATATCTGCAATAGGATCTGTCATGACCATGTTCAGATAACCTCCTTCCTAATATCTATAGAATTACCAACTAGCTTTTTTAACGCCAGGGATTTGTCCTTTATAAGCAAGTTCACGGAAACAAATACGGCAAAGTTTAAATTTACGTAATACTGAGTGTGGACGTCCGCAACGTTCGCAACGTGTATACTCTTGTACTTTAAATTTTTGAGCACGTTTTTGTTTCGCAATCATTGATTTTTTAGCCACGTTTTCGCCTCCTCTTCTTTAGCGCTGGCTTTCATTATTTTTGAAAAGGCATTCCGAATAATGTTAGCATTTCACGAGCTTCTTCATCAGTATTTGCAGTAGTTACAATAACGATGTCCATACCACGTACTTTGTTTACTTTATCATAATCGATCTCTGGGAAGATTAATTGCTCTTTAACACCTAAAGTGTAGTTTCCACGGCCATCGAATGCTTTTTTAGAGATTCCACGGAAGTCACGTACACGAGGTAATGTTACAGAAACTAATTTCTCAAAGAATTCGTACATACGCTCACCGCGTAATGTAACTTTAGCACCGATAGGCATTCCTTCACGAAGACGGAATTGTGCGATTGATTTTTTAGCTCTAGTTACAACAGGTTTTTGACCTGCGATTAAAGTTAATTCCTCAACAGCAGTATCTAATGCTTTTGAATTTGAAACAGCCTCACCAACACCCATGTTGATGACGATCTTTTCAATTTTTGGCACTTGCATAACTGATTTATAGTTAAACTTGCTCACTAGAGCAGGAGTGATTTCATTTTGATATTTCTCGACTAGGCGGTTCATTCAGTTGACCTCCTTTCATAAATTTCTATTATTTATCAAGTAATTCGCCTGATTTTTTTGCAATACGTACTTTTTTACCATCCACTAATTGGTAACCTACGCGTGTAGGTACTCCAGTTTTTGGATCTAATGCCATAACATTAGAAACATGGATTGGTGCTTCTTTCTCGATGATGCCACCTTGTGGGTTAGCTTGAGTAGGTTTTGAGTGTTTTTTAATGATGTTAACACCTTCAACTAGTACGCGGTTATTCTTTGGAAAAGCAGCAAGGATAACACCTTGTTTTCCTTTGTCTTTACCAGAGATAACTTGAACTTTATCACCTTTTTTTACATGCATCTTCTTCGTGCACCTCCTTAATAAGGCTTTCTGAAGTATTTATTAAAGTACATTAATTAAAGTACTTCTGGAGCTAATGATACGATTTTCATGAAGTTGCTATCACGTAATTCACGTGCAACTGGTCCGAAAATACGAGTACCACGTGGGCTCTTATCATCTTTAATGATAACAGCTGCGTTTTCATCAAATTTGATGTAAGTACCGTCTGGACGACGAACACCGCGTTTCGTACGAACGATAACAGCTTTAACTACATCACCTTTTTTAACAACGCCACCTGGTGTTGCTTGTTTTACTGAACATACGATGATATCACCGATGTTAGCAGTTTTACGGCCTGAACCACCTAATACTTTAATAGTAAGTAATTCACGTGCACCTGAATTGTCAGCAACTTTTAAACGAGTTTCTTGTTGGATCATGTCAAATTGACCTCCTTTCGGATTAAGAATGATATCCGATCATCTATTAGATAATAACAGCTTCTTCTACGATTTCAACTAAACGGAAACGTTTTGTAGCTGATAATGGACGAGTCTCCATGATTTTTACGATATCGCCAACTTTTGCAGTGTTTAGCTCATCGTGCGCTTTATATTTCTTAGAATATTTAACGCGTTTTCCGTATAGTTTATGTGTTTTATAAGTTTCAACTACAACAGTAATTGTCTTATCCATTTTATCAGAAACTACACGTCCTGTGTAAACTTTACGTTGGTTACGTTCGCTCACTGGGCAAACCTCCCCTCATTATTAATTATTAGAGTTAACTTCTCTTTCACGAACTACAGTTTTCATACGAGCAATTGCTTTACGAACCTCGCGGATACGAGCAGTGTTCTCTAATTGTCCTGTAGCTAATTGGAAACGAAGATTGAATAACTCTTCTTTAAGAGATTTCACTTTTAATTCAATTTCAGCAGTGGTAAGATCGCGAATCTCATTAGTTTTCATTAGAATCACCACCATTGTCTTCACGTTTTACAAACTTACATTTAACTGGTAATTTGTGAGCTGCTAAGCGTAGTGCTTCACGAGCTACTTCTTCAGATACACCAGCGATTTCGAACATAATTTTTCCTGGTTTAACGACTGCTACCCAACCTTCTGGAGCACCTTTACCGCTACCCATACGAACCTCAAGAGGTTTAGCTGTGTAAGGCTTAGAAGGGAAGATTTTAATCCATACTTTACCGCCACGTTTCATGTAACGAGTCATAGCACGACGCGCTGCTTCAATTTGACGGTTAGTAATCCAAGAAGCTTCAGTAGATTGTAAACCGAATTCACCGAATGCAATTTCAGTACCACCTTTGGCACGTCCACGCATTTTTCCACGATGCTCTCTTCTATATTTAACACGTTTAGGCATTAACATAATTAATTTCCTCCTTCCTCAGAAGCTTTCTTTTTTGTAGGAAGAACTTCACCTTTGTAAATCCATACTTTTACGCCTAGTTTACCATATGTTGTATCTGCTTCTGCAGTTGCATAATCGATATCCGCACGTAATGTATGAAGTGGCACTGTACCTTCACTATATGACTCTGAACGAGCAATATCTGCTCCGCCAAGACGACCAGAAACTTGTGTTTTAATACCTAATGCACCAGCACGCATAGCACGTTGAAGTACTTGCTTTTGAGCACGACGGAAAGAAACACGGTTTTCTAATTGACGAGCGATGTTTTCAGCTACTAATTTAGCATCAAGATCTGCTCTTTTAATTTCGATGATGTTGATATGAACACGTTTGCCAGTAAGGTTGTTTAAAGCTTTACGAAGAGCTTCAACTTCCGAACCACCTTTACCGATTACCATACCTGGTTTTGCAGTGTGAACTGTAATGTTTACACGGTTAGCAGCTCTTTCGATTTCTACTTTAGAAACAGCAGAATCTTTTAAACGAGTGCTGATGTACTCACGAATTTTGATGTCTTCATGTAAAAGATCAGCGTAATCTTTTTCAGCGTACCATTTAGATTCCCAATCTTTAATAATACCAACACGAAGTCCGACTGGATTTACCTTTTGTCCCATCGATTATCCCTCCTTCTTCTCTGATACCACGATTGTAATGTGGCTTGTGCGTTTGTTGATTGCGCTAGCACGTCCTTGTGCACGAGGGCGGAAACGTTTTAAAGTAGCACCTTCATCAACGAATACTTTTTCGATGTATAAGTTATTAACATCCATATCATAGTTATGCTCTGCGTTAGCAATAGCAGATTTTAATAATTTTTCTACAACAGGAGAAGCAGTTTTTGGTGTGTGTCGAAGGATTGCGATCGCTTCGCCAACTTGTTTACCTCGGATTAAATCGACTACTAGACGAACTTTACGAGGAGCGATACGAACTGTTCTCAGTACAGCTTTTGCTTGCATTGGAGTGCCTCCTCTCATTATCTTCTAGTTTTCTTGTCATCCGCATCGTGACCTTTATAAGTACGAGTTGGAGCAAATTCACCAAGTTTGTGACCTACCATATCTTCCGATACATATACAGGTACGTGTTTACGACCATCGTATACTGCAATAGTATGTCCGATAAATTGTGGGAAAATTGTCGAACGACGTGACCAAGTTTTAACAACTTGCTTAGAGTCAGTCTCGTTTAATTTCTCAACTTTAGCTAATAAGTGATCATCAATAAATGGACCTTTTTTTAGGCTGCGTCCCATTGTGGTACCTCCCTTCGTGATTGACCTACGGTTCTAGTGAACCGTAGCACAATCGCGTTATTTTTTACGACGACGAACGATAAACTTGTCTGACGCTTTGTTTTTCTTACGAGTTTTGTAACCAAGAGTTGGTTTACCCCATGGAGACATTGGTGATTTACGTCCGATTGGAGAGCGTCCTTCACCACCACCGTGTGGGTGATCAACTGGGTTCATTACAGATCCACGTACAGTTGGGCGTTTACCCATCCAACGAGAACGACCTGCTTTACCGATGTTAATAAGTTCATGATGTTCGTTACCAACTTGACCTACTGTCGCGCGGCAAGTTGCTAAAATCATACGTACTTCACCAGAGTTTAAACGAACTAGTACATAACGGTCTTCTTTACCTAATACTTGAGCAGAAGTACCAGCTGAACGTACTAATTGTCCTCCACGACCTGGTTTTAACTCGATGTTGTGGATTGTAGTACCTACTGGAATGTTTACAAGTGGTAAAGCGTTACCTACTTTAATATCTGCTTCAGGACCTGAAACGATTTCCATTCCTACTACTAAGTTTTTAGGAGCTAGGATGTAACGTTTTTCTCCATCAGCGTAGTTAATTAACGCAATGTTTGCAGAACGGTTTGGATCGTACTCGATTGTAGCAACGCGTCCTGGTATACCATCTTTATCTCGTTTGAAATCGATGATACGGTATTGACGTTTGTGTCCACCACCTTGGTGACGAACAGTAATTTTACCTTGGTTATTACGGCCAGCTTTTTTGCTAAGTGGAGCTAATAGTGATTTTTCTGGTTTGTCAGTAGTGATCTCAGCAAAATCATTAGTAGTCATACCACGGCGACCGTTAGTGGTTGGTTTATACTTTTTGATTCCCATCGTAATTTCCCTCCTTTTCTAGTAGTTAGTATTAAACGCCTTCGAATAATGTAATTTCTTGGCTATCAGCAGTTAATTTAACGATTGCTTTTCTACGACGGTTTGTGTAACCAGCATGTTTACCCATACGCTTAAACTTACCTTTGTAGTTCATTACGTTAACTTTTTCTACTTTAACACCGAAGATTGCTTCAACAGCATCTTTAACTTCAGTTTTGTTAGCTCTTACATCTACTTCAAAAGTGTATTTTTTTTCAGCGATTGCTTCCATAGAAGCTTCAGTGATAACTGGGCGTTTGATAATATCACGAGGATCCTTCATTACGCAAGCACCTCCTCTACTTTTTCCACCGCAGCTTTAGTCATGATTAATGTATCATGATGTAAAACGTCGATTACGTTTACTTCATTTGCTGCAAGAACTGTGATTCCAGGGATATTGCGAGCAGATAAAGCTACGTTTTCATTTAAGTCAGCTGTTACGATTAAAACTTTCTTAGCAACTGATAAGCCAGTTAAAACAGTAACCATATCTTTTGTTTTTGGTGCGTTTAACGCTAAATCTTCAAGAACTAGCATGCTTTGTTCTAATACTTTAGTAGATAAAGCAGATTTAATCGCTAAGCGACGTACCTTTTTAGGTAATTTATAAGAGTATGATCTTGGAGCTGGACCGAATACGATACCACCACCACGCCATTGTGGAGAACGGATTGAACCTTGACGAGCACGTCCAGTTCCTTTTTGTTTCCATGGTTTACGACCACCACCACGTACTTCAGAACGTGTTTTAACTTTGTGAGTACCTTGACGTAAAGATGCACGTTGCATCATTACAGCATCAAATAAAGCATGTTCGTTTGGAGCTATCCCGAATACAGCATCAGCTAATTCGATTTCTCCTACTTGAGCACCTGTTTGATTAAACATAGTAACTTTAGGCATTTTATTTCCTCCTTTCTTCTAAATTAATTATTTAGATTTAACCGCAGTACGGATTGTAACGTAAGATTTTTTAGAACCTGGTACATTACCTTTTACTAAAAGTAAGTTACGTTCAACGTCAACTTTAACGATTTGTAGGTTTTGTACAGTTACTTTTTCTCCACCCATTTGACCAGGTAAAGCTTTGTTTTTGAATACACGGTTCGGAGCAACAGGACCCATTGAACCTGGACGACGGTGGTAACGAGAACCGTGAGACATTGGCCCACGAGATTGTCCGTGGCGCTTAATGCTACCTTGGAATCCTTTACCTTTTGAAGTTCCAGTTACATCAACGATGTCACCATTTGCAAAAATATCTACTTTGACTTCTTGACCAACTTCATAAGCTGATACGTCAGCGTTGCGAAGTTCACGAACGAAGCGCTTAGGTGCAGTGTTTGCCTTAGCAGAGTGCCCTTTTTCTGGTTTGTTAGCTAATTTTTCACGTTTGTCAGCGAAACCGATTTGGATAGCTTCGTAGCCATCAGTTTCAGTAGTTTTCTTTTGTAAAACCACGTTTGGAGTAGCTTCGATTACAGTTACTGGAATTAACTCGCCGTTTTCAGCAAATACTTGTGTCATACCGATCTTTTTCCCTAAGATTCCTTTAGTCATAAGTCACACCTCCTGAATTTATATATAATTTTATTAAAGTTTGATTTCAATATCAACGCCAGATGGTAAATCTAGTCTCATTAATGAATCAACTGTTTGTGGAGTTGGATTCACGATATCGATTAAACGTTTGTGAGTGCGCATTTCGAATTGCTCACGAGAATCTTTGTATTTATGAACCGCACGAAGAATCGTGTAAATTGATTTCTCAGTTGGTAACGGAATCGGACCAGATACAGAAGCACCAGAACGTTTCGCTGTTTCAACGATTTTCTCTGCAGATTGATCTAAAATACGGTGATCATAAGCTTTTAAACGAATACGAATTTTTTCTTTTGCCATAATTTTCCCTCCTTTTTCGCCTATTTAAATAATAGACATACTCCGTGGAAATTTCCCTACACTCGCCATGGCAAAGCGGCCGGGTGTATCAGCAACCTTCCACTTCTACGCAGTCAAAGACCAACATCATCTATTATACATAAAAAATAATGCTATTGCAAGCATTTGTTATAAGTTTAAATAAATAATGTTCTCGTCGTCTTCAGTACTTAGTTATTATATTATCTTCAATTATTAAAATCAAGCAAGAATCGGTTTTAATGCATATTTTAAATATTTCCAATTTACTTATAAAAAAAAGCTTAGAAGAAAAGATCTTCTAAGCTTTTAAGTTTAATTATTCAACGATTGTAGCAACTACGCCAGCGCCTACAGTACGTCCACCCTCACGGATAGAGAACTTAGTTCCTTCTTCAACAGCGATTGCGTTGATTAACTCAACAGTCATTTCGATGTTGTCGCCAGGCATAACCATTTCAACGCCTTCTGGTAATTGGATGATTCCAGTTACGTCAGTTGTACGGAAATAGAATTGTGGACGGTAGTTAGCGAAGAATGGAGTGTGACGTCCACCTTCTTCTTTAGATAAAACGTAAACTTCAGCTTTGAACTTAGTGTGTTGTTTAACTGAACCTGGTTTAGCTAAAACTTGACCACGTTGGATATCGTCACGAGCAACCCCACGAAGAAGTGCACCGATGTTATCTCCAGCTTCTGCTTGGTCAAGAAGCTTACGGAACATTTCAACACCTGTTACAGTAGTTGATTTTGGCTCTTCAACAAGACCAACGATTTCTACTACGTCACCAACTTTAACGATACCACGCTCAACACGACCAGTAGCAACTGTTCCACGACCAGTGATTGAGAATACATCCTCAACTGGCATTAAGAAAGGCTTGTCAGTTTCACGAGCTGGTGTTGGGATATAAGAATCAACTTCAGCCATTAATTCATGAATTTTAGCTTCCCACGCAGCATCTCCTTCAAGAGCTTTAAGCGCAGAACCTTTGATTACTGGAATGTCATCGCCAGGGAATTCGTATTCTGATAATAGATCACGGATTTCCATTTCAACTAATTCAAGTAACTCTTCATCGTCAACCATGTCACATTTGTTCATGAATACTACGATGTAAGGTACACCTACTTGACGAGATAAAAGAATGTGCTCACGAGTTTGAGGCATTGGACCATCAGCAGCAGATACTACTAAGATACCACCGTCCATTTGAGCAGCACCAGTGATCATGTTTTTAACATAGTCAGCGTGACCTGGGCAGTCAACGTGTGCATAGTGACGAGTTTCTGTTTCGTACTCAACGTGTGCAGTAGAGATTGTGATTCCACGTTCTCTTTCTTCTGGAGCTCCGTCGATTTGATCGTAAGCGCGAGCTTCAGCTCCACCTACTTTAGCTAATACAGTTGTAATAGCAGCAGTTAATGTAGTTTTACCATGGTCAACGTGTCCGATTGTACCAATGTTAACGTGTGGTTTTACACGTTCGAATTTAGCTTTACCCATTGTAAAAATCCTCCTTATAATTAAGAAAATTAATTTTTAGTTTTATTATTATGCCACAAAGGGTGAGACACCCTTTGTAGCTAACATAAATAGTTATACATGATGAGAACTAAATAATCAATTACTCACCTTTATATTTTTTGATAATCTCTTCAGAAATTGATTTTGGTACATCTTCGTAATGGTCAAATACCATTGAGAACGTTCCACGACCTTGAGTGTTAGAACGTAATGAAGTTGCATAACCAAACATTTCAGAAAGAGGAACCATTGCACGTACTACTTGAGCGTTACCGCGAGCTTCCATACCTTCAACGCGTCCACGACGAGAAGTAATATCACCCATGATATCTCCTAAGTATTCCTCAGGGATAACAACTTCTACTTTCATTAATGGTTCAAGTAGAACTGGGTTACATTTCTTAACAGCGTTTTTAAGAGCTAATGAAGCAGCTACTTTAAACGCCATTTCGTTTGAGTCAACATCATGGTAAGATCCATCGAATAATTTCGCTTTAATGTCGATTAGTGGGAAACCAGCTAATACACCATTTTTAAGAGAATCTTCAAGACCTGCAGCTACAGCTGGGATGTATTCACGAGGAACAACACCACCAACGATTGCGTTTTCAAATTCGAAGCCTTTTCCTTCTTCGTTTGGTGAGAATTCAATCCAAACGTGTCCGAATTGTCCACGTCCACCTGATTGACGAACGAATTTACCTTCTACTTGTGCAGAAGAACGGAAAGTTTCACGGTATGCTACTTGAGGAGCACCAACGTTAGCTTCTACTTTGAATTCACGACGCATACGGTCAACGATGATATCAAGGTGAAGCTCACCCATACCAGCGATGATTACTTGACCAGTTTCTTGGTCAGTATGTGCACGGAAAGTTGGATCTTCTTCAGTTAATTTTACTAATGCTTGACCCATTTTATCTTGGTCCGCTTTAGATTTTGGCTCAATCGCAATTGAGATAACTGGATCAGGGAATTCCATAGACTCAAGAATTACTAAATTCTTTTCATCACATAAAGTATCACCAGTTGTAGTATCTTTAAGACCTACAGCTGCTGCGATATCTCCAGCGTATACTTTCGAAATCTCTTGACGAGAGTTAGCATGCATTTGTAGGATACGACCTACACGCTCACGCTTACCTTTTGTAGAGTTTTGAACGTATGAACCAGATTCTAACGTACCTGAGTATACTCGGAAGAACGTTAATTTACCAACATAAGGATCAGTCATGATTTTGAATGCTAATGCTGCGAAAGGCTCTTCATCACTTGAAGGAACGATTTTCTCTTCATCAGTATCAGGTAAAGTTCCTTTGATAGCTGGTACATCTAATGGAGATGGTAGGTAATCAATTACTGCATCAAGCATTAATTGAACACCTTTGTTTTTGAAAGCAGAACCACATACTACTGGGTAGAATTGTACTGAACATGTAGCTGTACGAATAGCAGCTTTTAATTCAGGAAGTGTGATTTCTTCACCTTCAAGGTATTTCATCATTAATTCTTCATCTAGCTCAGCTACCGCTTCGATTAAACGACCACGGTATTCTTCAGCTAGTTCTTGATATTCTTCTGGAATTTCAATTGTTTCAATGTCAGTTCCTAAGTCATTATTGTACTTAATAGCTTTCATTTCAACTAGGTCAACGATTCCCCAGAAGTTATCTTCAGCACCCATCGCTAATTGGATTGGGTGTGCGTTAGCTTGTAAACGGTCATGTAACGTACCTACAGAGTATAAGAAATCCGCGCCGATTTTATCCATTTTGTTAACGAATACTACACGTGGAACTCCGTAAGTAGTTGCTTGGCGCCAAACTGTTTCAGTTTGAGGCTCAACACCTGATTGAGCATCAAGTACTGCTACTGCGCCATCAAGTACACGTAGAGAACGTTCAACTTCTACAGTGAAGTCTACGTGACCTGGAGTATCAATGATATTTACACGGTGGTTATTCCACTGAGCTGTTGTAGCAGCAGATGTGATAGTGATACCACGCTCTTGCTCTTGCTCCATCCAGTCCATTTGTGAAGCTCCTTCATGAGTTTCACCAATTTTGTGTATACGACCTGTGTAATAAAGGATACGCTCTGTTGTTGTTGTTTTACCAGCATCAATATGAGCCATGATCCCGATATTACGAGTGTTATTTAAGGAGAACTCTCTAGTCATCAGGGTTCTTTCTCCCTTCCAGTATTAGTTAAGATTTTTTAGTACAAGAAAAAGTTATTCCTATACATATTTCATGTTATTAAGTTAAGCAAGCACTACAAGCAAGGAACTATTATGTCATCCTAAATTATGTAATCCGACGTTCACCTATTTAATCTAGCAAACTAAATTAGAAATAGGTGAACGACTTAACCAACATTCATTATGTGCAGAAATAACTATATTGCTTTTAATCTTACCAACGGTAGTGAGCAAACGCTTTGTTCGCTTCTGCCATTTTGTGTGTATCTTCACGTTTCTTAACTGCAGAACCTGAGTTGTTAGCTGCATCAAGAATTTCATTAGCTAAACGCTCTTCCATCGTTTTTTCTCCACGAAGACGAGCATAGTTAACTAACCAACGAAGACCTAAAGTTGTACGGCGCTCAGGGCGAACCTCAACTGGTACTTGGTAGTTTGAACCACCAACACGACGAGCTCTAACTTCTAGAACTGGCATGATATTTTTAAGAGCTGCTTCGAATACTTCCATTGGTTCTTTACCAGAACGTTCTTGGATTAATTCAAATGCTCCGTATAAGATAGCTTGAGACTTTCCTCTTTTTCCGTCAATCATCATTTTGTTGATTAAACGAGAAACTAATTTTGAATTATAAAGTGGATCTGGCAATACATCTCTTTTTGCAACAGGACCTTTACGTGGCATGTTATTTCCTCCTTTCGGCTAGTTGTTATTTATTACTTCTTAGCTGCTTTTGGTCTCTTAGTTCCATATTTAGAACGACCTTGCATACGTTTGTCAACACCTGCAGTATCTAATGCACCACGAACGATATGGTAACGTACCCCCGGTAAATCTTTTACACGTCCACCACGGATAAGAACAACACTGTGCTCTTGTAAGTTGTGTCCGATACCTGGGATATAAGCAGTTACCTCGATTTGGTTAGTTAAACGCACACGAGCATATTTACGTAAAGCTGAGTTTGGTTTCTTTGGAGTCATTGTACCAACACGAGTACAAACACCACGTTTTTGTGGAGCTGATAAATCAGTTGATTTTTTCTTTAATGAGTTGAAACCTTTATTTAATGCTGGTGATTTTGATTTCCATACTTTAGAAGTACGTCCATTACGCACTAACTGGTTAATAGTAGGCATGAGTTTTCCTCCCTTCAAATATTTATAAGACCACACATCCAGGTGGTTCATAATAAGTTGAAAACAAAGTTTTTGCAAGAAGGAAGAAGCCTCCTTCTCACAAAAACAGTTTTAACCTGTATATTCCTAAATTAGCCCCGGATCTAACCTGCTTAGATTAGCAGTGCTATTGTCTAGGAGCAACCTTGAATATCTTATCATTTTTCATCAAATGATGTCAACTCAAGTTTTAAAATATTTTAAGATTATTTTTCAACTAATACTTCTTCATTCATTTCAACTGATTCAGTTAAATCTTTAACAAGATCTACTTTACGGTATCTGTTCATACCAGTACCAGCTGGAACCAACTTACCTATAATAACATTCTCTTTTAATCCTAGCAACTCATCACGTTTACCTTTAATCGCAGCGTCTGTTAATACACGCGTTGTTTCTTGGAATGATGCAGCAGAAAGGAATGAGTCTGTTTCTAATGATGCTTTTGTAATACCTAGTAATAATGGGCGCGCAGTAGCTGGTTGTTTACCTGCAAATAAAGCTTCTTTATTCGCTTCAGTAAACTGGTGTAATTCTAATAATGTACCAGGTAGTAAGGTAGTCTCACCTGCATCCATTACACGAACTTTCTTCAGCATTTGACGTACCATTACCTCTACGTGCTTATCGCCAATTTCTACCCCTTGCATACGGTATACTTTTTGTACTTCACGTAGTAAGTATTCTTGAACAGCATTTGTACCTTTTACTTTTAACAGTTCTTTCGGATCGATTGAACCTTCTGTCATTACTTGACCACGTTCAATTGATTCACCTTCTTGAACTTTTAGTCTAGCGCCATAAGGAACTGGGTAGTTTCTAGATTCAACTGAGCCTTGAACAATAATTTCTTGTTTATCTTTAGCGTCAGTAGAAATTGAAATAATACCATCTATTTCAGAAATAACCGCTTGACCTTTAGGATTACGTGCTTCAAATAGCTCTTGAATACGAGGTAAACCTTGAGTAATATCGTCTCCTGCTACCCCACCTGTATGGAATGTACGCATCGTTAACTGTGTACCTGGTTCACCAATTGATTGTGCAGCAATAATACCTACTGCCTCACCAACTTCAACCTCAGCACCTGTAGCTAAGTTACGGCCATAACATTTTTTACATACTCCATGGTTAGTATTACATGTGAACGCAGAACGGATATTAACTTCTTCAATACCTGCATCAATAATTTCACGAGCTAAGTCTTCTGTAATTAAATCGTTCTCTTGAGCAAGTAATACACCTGTTTCTGGGTGACGTATAGTTGAACGTAAATGACGACCAACTAAACGATCGTATAACCCTTCAATAATTTCGTTACCTTCTTTAATTGCTTTAACATGTAAACCACGGTCAGTACCACAGTCATCTTGACGAACGATTACATCTTGTGCAACGTCAACTAGACGACGAGTTAAGTAACCTGAATCGGCTGTTTTTAGTGCTGTATCGGCAAGACCTTTACGTGCACCGTGTGTAGAGATGAAGTATTCAAGTACCGTTAGACCTTCACGGAATGAAGACTTGATTGGTAACTCGATAATACGACCAGCCGGATTGGCCATCAGACCACGCATACCTGCAAGCTGAGTAAAGTTTGATGCGTTACCACGGGCACCAGAGTCACTCATCATAAAGATTGGGTTGCGTTTATTTAGGGAAGCCATCAGTTTGCCTTGAATAACATCCTTTGCATCACTCCAAATTGCGATTACACGATCGTAACGCTCATCTTCTGTGATTAAACCGCGTCGGAATTGCTTTAAAACTTTATCTACTTTCTCTTGAGCTTCAGCAATAATTAACTGCTTCTCAGGTAATACGATGATATCGGATACACCAACTGTAATACCAGCTTTAGTAGAGTGTCTAAATCCAAGATCCTTCATGCGGTCTAGCATTTTTGACGTTTCAGTAATTTTAAAACGTTTAAACACTTCTGCGATGATGTTTCCAAGTATTTTCTTTTTGAAAGGAGCAATTTCTTCTCTACTTTCAATAATTTCTTTAATATTCGAGCCTTTAGCTACAAAATAAATCTGAGGAGTTTCCTTCTCAAGGTTACTCTGAGTAGGTTCATTAATATATGGGAACGAAGTAGGTAAGATTTCATTGAAGATTAACTTACCAACCGTTGTGATTAATAATGAATTTTTTTGCTCTTCGGTAAATGTTTCGTTATTTAATGAATTTGCTGCTACAGCAACACGAGAATGTAAATGTACATAACCATTTTGGTATGCAATTAACGCTTCATTAATATCTTTAAATACCATACCTTCACCGACAGCGCCTGCACGCTCAAGAGTTAAGTAATAGTTACCTAATACCATATCTTGCGATGGTGTAACTACTGGTTTACCATCTTTCGGGTTCAGGATGTTTTGTGCCGCAAGCATTAGGATACGAGCTTCTGCTTGAGCTTCACTTGATAACGGTACGTGAACAGCCATTTGGTCACCATCGAAATCGGCATTGTATGCAGTACATACAAGTGGATGTAGACGAATTGCACGGCCTTCTACTAATGTAGGTTCGAACGCTTGGATACCAAGTCTGTGTAGAGTTGGGGCACGGTTTAGTAACACCGGGTGCTCACGAATAACTGATTCTAATACATCCCAAATCTCAGGGTGTAAACGCTCAATTTTACGTTTTGCAGACTTAATGTTATGTGCTAATCCACGCTCTACTAATTCTTTCATCACGAATGGCTTGAATAATTCAATTGCCATTTCTTTTGGTAATCCACATTGATACATTTGTAAGTTAGGTCCTACAACAATAACCGAACGACCAGAGTAGTCAACACGTTTACCAAGTAAGTTTTGACGGAAACGTCCTTGCTTACCTTTAAGCATGTGAGAAAGAGATTTTAATGGACGGTTACCTGGTCCAGTAACTGGACGACCACGACGACCATTGTCAATTAACGCATCAACTGCTTCTTGAAGCATACGTTTTTCGTTTTGTACGATGATGCTTGGTGCACCAAGGTCTAATAAACGTTTTAAACGGTTGTTACGGTTAATTACACGACGATATAAATCGTTTAAATCTGAAGTTGCAAAACGTCCACCATCTAATTGAACCATTGGTCGTAATTCAGGTGGGATTACTGGTAGCACATCTAAGATCATCCAAGAAGGCTGATTACCAGAGTTACGGAATGCTTCTAAAACTTCTAAACGTTTAATTGCTCTTGTACGACGTTGACCTTGAGCAGTTTTTAACTCTTCTTTTAATGAATCAACATCTTTTTCAAGATTAATATCGCTTAGTAGTTTTTTAATCGCTTCAGCACCCATAGATGCTTGGAAAGTTTGACCGTAACGCTCACGATAAGCACGGAACTCTTTCTCAGAAAGCAATTGTTTCTTTTCTAAAGGAGTATCTCCAGCTTCTGTTACTACATAAGAAGCGAAGTAGATTACTTCTTCCAGAGCACGAGGGGACATGTCTAAAACAAGTCCCATTCGGCTTGGAATACCTTTGAAATACCAAATATGTGATACTGGTGCAGCTAATTCGATGTGACCCATACGCTCACGACGCACTTTTGCACGAGTTACTTCAACTCCACAACGATCACAAACTACACCTTTATAACGTACACGTTTATATTTTCCGCAATGACATTCCCAATCTTTCGTAGGACCGAAAATGCGTTCACAGAAAAGACCATCTTTTTCAGGTTTTAATGTACGGTAGTTAATTGTTTCAGGTTTTTTAATTTCCCCGTATGACCACGAGCGAATTTTGTCAGGCGATGCAAGTCCGATCTTCATATACTCGAAATTATTTACATCTATCAAGGGGCCTACCTCCCTTTCTGTCCTAAGGTTTTACCCTATATAATACTTATTCTTTTACGTATTCCATATCCATCGCTAAATGTTCTGAAGTTTGATCATCATCATCTTCAGTATCACGCATTTCGATTTCTTGATCTGTAGCAGACATCATTTTAACATCCATACCTAGAGATTGTAATTCCTTAATCAATACTTTAAATGATTCTGGAACACCTGGTTCAGGTACATTTTCACCTTTAACGATTGCTTCATATGTTTTCACACGGCCAACAACGTCATCAGATTTAACTGTTAAGATCTCTTGTAATGTATAAGCAGCACCGTATGCTTCAAGTGCCCAAACCTCCATCTCACCAAAACGCTGTCCACCAAATTGTGCTTTACCACCAAGTGGTTGTTGCGTAACAAGTGAGTATGGTCCTGTTGAACGAGCATGTAACTTATCGTCAACCATGTGTGCAAGTTTGATCATATACATGACACCTACAGAAACACGGTTATCGAAAGGCTCACCACTACGTCCATCATATAGTACAGTTTTTGCATCACGTGCCATACCAGCTTCTTCAATTGTTCCCCAAACATCTTCCTCACGTGCTCCGTCAAATACTGGAGAAGCAACATGAACTCCAAGATATCTAGCAGCCATACCTAAGTGTAGCTCTAATACCTGACCGATGTTCATACGAGAAGGTACCCCTAATGGATTTAACATGATATCAACTGGCGTTCCATCAGGTAAAAATGGCATATCTTCTTCTGGTAAAATACGAGAGATAACCCCTTTATTACCATGTCGTCCAGCCATTTTATCCCCTTCAGAGATTTTACGTTTCTGAACGATATAAACACGAACAAGTTGGTTTACTCCTGGTGGTAATTCATCACCGTTTTCACGAGTGAATACTTTAACATCAAGGATAATCCCGCCTCCACCGTGTGGAACACGTAATGATGTATCACGAACTTCACGAGCTTTTTCACCGAAGATTGCGTGTAGAAGACGTTCTTCAGCAGTTAATTCAGTAACCCCTTTAGGCGTTACTTTACCAACTAATAAATCTCCATCTTTTACTTCTGCACCAATTCGAATAATCCCACGCTCATCAAGATTTTTAAGTGCATCTTCACCAACGTTTGGAATATCACGAGTGATTTCTTCAGGTCCTAATTTTGTATCACGAGCTTCTGACTCATATTCTTCAATATGAACTGAAGTGTAAACATCTTCTTTAACTAGACGGCGACTCATAATGATCGCATCCTCGTAGTTGTAACCATCCCATGTCATGAATGCTACTAATACGTTACGTCCTAGAGCTAATTCACCTTTTTCCATTGAAGGTCCATCTGCAAGAATCTCGCCTCTTACTACTTCATCACCAACACTTACGATTGGGCGTTGGTTATAACAAGTACCTTGGTTAGAACGTACGAATTTTAACATACGATATTTATCAAGGTCGCCTTTAACTTTTTGTCCATCTACTTCTAAGTAGCGACGTACCCAAACTTCTTTCGCTTCAACACGTTCAACGATACCTGGGTGTTTACAAATTACTGCAGCACCTGAGTCTTTTGCTGAAACGTATTCCATACCTGTACCTACGATTGGAGATTCAGGGTTTAATAATGGCACTGCTTGACGTTGCATGTTCGCTCCCATTAGGGCACGGTTCGAGTCATCGTTCTCTAAGAATGGAATACATGCTGTCGCAGCTGATACTACTTGTTTAGGAGATACATCCATGTAGTCAATACGTTCACGTTTTACAACTGTGTTGTCTCCACGGAAACGAGCTACTACATCTTCATCTAAGAAGCTACCGTCTTCACCTAAACGTGCATTCGCTTGGGCTACAACGTATAGATCCTCTTCATCAGCAGTTAAATAGTCAATTTTATCTGTTAGACGACCTGTTTCAGGGTCTACACGACGATAAGGAGTTTCAATGAAACCAAATTGATTTACTTTTGCATAAGAAGAAAGCGAGTTAATTAATCCGATGTTTGGTCCCTCAGGCGTTTCAATCGGACACATACGACCATAGTGAGAGTAATGAACGTCACGCACTTCAAATCCTGCACGTTCACGTGTTAAACCACCTGGTCCAAGTGCTGATAGTCTTCGCTTATGAGTTAATTCAGCAAGAGGATTTGTTTGGTCCATGAATTGAGATAGCTGTGAACTACCAAAGAATTCTTTAATTGAAGCAATTACAGGGCGAATATTAATTAATGCCTGCGGAGTAACTGCGTTTGTATCTTGAATTGACATACGTTCACGTACTACACGTTCCATACGAGATAGACCGATACGGAATTGGTTTTGAAGTAATTCACCAACTGAACGTAAACGACGATTTCCTAAATGGTCAATATCGTCAGTGTCACCTACGTTATGTAGCAGGTTAAAGAAGTAAGAAATTGAAGAGATAATGTCCGCAGGTGAAATGTTTTTCACACTTTTGCTTACATTCGCATTTCCAATAACTTGAATAACTTGTTCACCATCTTCAACAGGTGCGTAAATTTTAATAGATTGTAGAGTAATCTCATCTTCTAGTACGCCACCAGCAGGGTGAGCAACTTTTTCACCGATATTCTTTTCTAAGAATGGAATAATACGGTCTAACGTACGGCGATCAAGAGTTGTCCCTTTTTCTACAATAATTTCACCAGTTTCTGGATCCACTAATGTTTCTGCAATACGTTGGTTAAACAGTCTATTTTTAATGTGTAATTTTTTATTTATTTTGTAGCGTCCAACGCTAGCTAAGTCATAACGCTTCGGATCAAAGAAGCGAGTAATTAATAGGTTTTTAGCGTTTTCTACTGTAGGTGGTTCACCTGGACGTAATCTTTCATAGATTTCAAGAAGCGCTTTTTCAGTGCTATCTGTGTTATCTTTTTCAAGCGTATTACGCAGGTATTCATTTTCGCCTAATAAGTCTAGAATCTCTTGGTCTGTACCAAACCCAAGCGAACGTAGTAGTACCGTTACAGGTAGTTTTCTTGTACGGTCAATACGTACATAAACTACATCCTTCGCGTCCGTTTCGTACTCTAACCAAGCACCACGGTTCGGAATAACTGTAGCCGTAAAGCCTTTTTTACCATTTTTGTCGATCTTTCCACTATAGTACACACTTGGAGAACGTACTAATTGTGAAACGATTACACGTTCAGCACCATTAATAATGAATGTGCCTGTGTCCGTCATCAGTGGGAAATCCCCCATGAAAACGTCTTGCTCCTTAACTTCGCCAGTTTCCTTATTTAATAGGCGAACTTTCACTCGAAGTGGAGCAGCGTAGTTTACGTCACGCTCTTTCGATTCTTCTACAACATACTTCGGCTCACCTAAACTGTAATCAATGAACTCTAATGATAGATTACCTGTGAAATCCTCAATTGGTGAAATGTCTTGGAACATTTCTCTCAAACCTTCATCTAAGAACCATTGGTAAGATGCAGTTTGAATTTCAATTAAGTTAGGTAACTCTAAAACTTCACTGATACGAGCATAACTTCTGCGTTGGCGGTGTCGTCCATATTGAACTAGTTGACCTGTCAACATATTCACCCCTTAAATAAGAGTATTTAAAACAAAAAAATAGTAACAAATAAGCAGAAAACATCCCTTACTTGTTAAACAAAAAATAAAATGGTTTCAAAATGAAAACCATTTATTAAACTCAACGACAGTCATTTTACTATCATTTCCAAAGAATATAGAAATATACCCACTTTCAAAAAATCATTTTTGAAAATAAATATATATTGGCATTTAATAATACTATCACAAGCAAAAATTACAGTCAATCTTTTTTACTTTTTATGATATAATATCCTTTATCTTTTTTTACTACCTCAACCTCGTCGAAAGTTTCTTTTAATAAATCAAGAGCAGATGGCGCTCCTTGCTTCTTTTTTATAACCACCCAAAGCTCTCCACCAGGGAGTAATTTATCATGAGCACCTTTTAAAATTTCATGAACAACACTTTTCCCGGCACGAATTGGCGGATTTGTTAAAATAGCCGCATATTCACCAGTTACATTTTCATAGATACTACTTTCATAGATTTTCACATTACCTATTTTATTTACATCCGCATTATCTTTTGCTAATTCTATCGCTCTTAAATTTACATCAACCATTTCCACCGTTCGACTAGAATCATCTTTTGCGATTGATAATCCTATTGGACCGTATCCACATCCAACGTCTAAAATATTACCTTCAACTTTTGGAAATGCGAACGTGTTAATTAAAACACGGGATCCAAAATCAACTTCATTCCTAGAAAAAACACCTGAATCAGATTGGAACTTCAAATCATTCCCTCTTAGAGTAAACGAAAATACCTTTTTATCAGTTTTACTATTCGGTTGATTTGTAAAATAATGATCTGCCATAAAAAATCCTTCTTCCATATATATACTTATCAACAGTCTTCCCAAAAGTAACCCCAT
Source organism: Bacillus sp. AFS088145 (assembly GCF_002564465.1). Classification (GTDB taxonomy): domain Bacteria; phylum Bacillota; class Bacilli; order Bacillales; family Bacillaceae_G; genus Gottfriedia. The sequence continues at coordinate 43,567 of NZ_NUUX01000023.1, forward strand.
ATGTACAAAAAAAGCTCGCATAAATGCGAGCTTTTCTAAAAACTTTTAGAAATTACTTAACTTCTACGTTAGCGCCAACTTCTTCAAGTTTAGCTTTCATTTCTTCAGCTTCTTCTTTGCTGATTCCTTCTTTAATTGCTTTAGGAGTGTTGTCAACTAATTCTTTAGCTTCTTTTAATCCTAAACCAGTTAATTCACGAACAACTTTGATAACTTTGATTTTTTGGTCGCCAGGGCTAGCTAATACTAAATCAAATTCAGTTTGCTCAGCAGCAGCTTCTACAGCGCCACCCATCATAGCTACAGGAGCAGCAGCAGTTACGCCGAACTCTTCTTCGATTGCTTTTACTAAGTCATTTAATTCTAATACAGTCATGTTTTTAACTGCTTCAATGATTTGTTCTTTAGTCATTGTTAATTTCCTCCTTGTTTATACCTTTAAATTATATATTTTAAGCGATCTTGGCATTAAGCGCCTTGTTCTTCTTTTTGTTCTGCAACTGCTTTAGTTGCAAGAGCGAAGTTGCGGATTGGTGCTTGTAGCACGCTAAGCAACATAGAAAGTAAACCTTCGCGAGATGGAAGTTCAGCAAGAGCTTTAACTTCTTCAACAGTAGCAACGTTTCCTTCGATTACACCAGCTTTAATTTCTAAAGCTTCATGTTTTTTAGCGAAATCGTTGATTACTTTAGCAGGAGCAATTACATCCTCCATACTAAACGCGATTGCGTTTGGACCAGTTAATGATTCGTTTAAACCAGCTAAGCCAGCCTCTTCAGCAGCACGACGAGTTAAAGTGTTTTTGTAAACTTTGAACTCAACGCCAGCTTCACGTAATTGCTTACGTAATTCAGTTACTTCAGCAACATTTAAACCACGGTAGTCAACAACAACTGTTGCTTTGCTATCACGTAATTTAGCAGCTACTTCAGTTACAACTTGTTTTTTAGCTTCTAATACTGCGCTCATTTATTACACCTCCTGTGGATTTTAGTGTGTATACCGCAAAAGTGTAACCATAGCAAAACCTCCACGAACTTTTCAAAAAAAGACATGGAGGTTGTATATGCACGAATTTATCAGTTATACACCTCGGTAGGATATTAAGCTTAAGCACCTACTGTCTACGGTAGTCTATTTAATTAGCAAGACAATCTCCATTATAGAGAGTTCTTGTCGAATTGTCAACTTTGTTTTTTATCTTAGAAACTAGCTGGATCTACTTTGATACCAGGTCCCATAGTTGAAGTGATTGCTACGTTCTTCATGTATGTTCCTTTAGCAGCAGCAGGTTTAACTTTTACCATAGTTTCAAAGATTGTTGTAAAGTTTTCTACTAACTTTTCGTTTTCGAAAGATACTTTACCGATTGGTACGTGAATGTTACCAGCTTTATCAACACGGTATTCAACTTTACCAGCTTTGATTTCGTTAACAGCTTTAGTTACGTCAAATGTAACTGTACCTGTTTTCGGGTTTGGCATTAAACCTTTAGGTCCTAATACACGTCCTAATTTACCAACTTCAGCCATCATGTCTGGAGTTGCTACTACTACATCAAAATCGAACCAACCTTGTTGGATTTTGTTAATCATGTCAGCATCGCCTACGAAATCAGCACCAGCAGCTTCAGCTTCTTTAGCTTTTTCACCTTTAGCGAATACTAATACACGTTGTACTTTACCAGTACCGTGTGGAAGAACTACTGCACCACGAATTTGTTGGTCAGCTTTCTTTGGATCTACTCCTAAACGGAATGCTACTTCAACTGTTGCATCAAAGTTAACAGTTGTAGTCTTTTTAACAAGTTCAACAGCTTCGTTTACTGCGTAAACAGCTGTACGATCTACTAATTTAATAGCTTCTTGGTATTTTTTACCTTTGTTAGCCATGTTTTATTCCTCCTAATGTGGTTTTAACGGATTTTCCTCCCACGAATAAAGGTTGCGATAAAACACATCAAGTGATGCTCGCAACCTCCTCAATCACACCTTATTGAAGATGGGATTAGTCTTCAATAACGATACCCATACTACGTGCAGTACCTTCTACCATACGCATAGCAGCTTCAACAGAAGCAGCATTTAAGTCAGGCATTTTTTGTTCAGCAATCTCACGCACTTTATCGCGTTTAACTGTTGCTACTTTTTTACGATTTGGTTCACCAGAACCAGACTCAATACCAGCCGCTACTTTAAGAAGTACAGCAGCAGGAGGAGTTTTCGTAATGAATGTAAACGAACGATCTTCGAATACAGTGATTTCAACAGGAATGATTAGACCAGCTTGGTCAGCTGTACGAGCGTTGAACTCTTTACAGAATCCCATGATGTTAACACCTGCTTGTCCTAGTGCAGGACCAACCGGTGGTGCTGGGTTTGCTTTTCCTGCAGGAATTTGCAATTTTACCATTTTAATTACTTTTTTAGCCACGAGACACACCTCCTTAAGTCCGTGATGTGGTAATGGGGTTTTACGCCCTCCCACTCATATCGTTTTGCATTTACATGCATATTCTTATACAGAAGTTAATATCATCTTTTCGATGCATATTGACCTTTAAAAGTCTAACATTTTCAAAATAAAAATGCAAGGTCTTGTATTATAATTTTTCAATAAGATGTAAATCCAGCTCTACCGGTGTTTCTTTATTAAAGAATTCTACTAATACAGTCACTTTTTTCTTTTCGAAATCAATTTCTTTAATTGATCCCGTATAATTTGCAAAAGGACCTTCTTTTAATCGAACAACTTCATTTATATCTAAATCAAAATCAATCACTTGTTCATCTAGACCCATGTGTTTTAGAATATGTGTAATTTCTTCTTCTAAAAGAGGTGTTGGTTTTGAACCAGATCCAGCTGAGCCAACGAACCCAGTAACTCCCGGTGTATTTCGAACTACATACCAAGAATCGTCAGTCATGACTAGTTCAACTAACACATAACCTGGAAACACTTTACGTTTCGTTACTTTCTCTTTACCGTTCTTCATTTCCACTTCTGATTCTTCTGGAACGATTACACGGAAAATTTTATCCTGCATTCCCATTGTTTCAACACGTTTTTCTAAATTCGCTTTTACTTTATTCTCATATCCTGAGTAAGTATGAACTACATACCATCTTTTTTCCATGTTAGAGGACTACTTGTCCTTCCCTCCCCGGTCAACTTTCTTTGCAAATTAAAAAACCCGTCACCGGGCTTTTTTTTAAACATTATCACTCATTATAGCACAATTAGTTTTAACTTATTCAAGAATAAGTCGAATTAGTTTAGAAAGTCCTGTGTCAATTACAGCGAAGAATACTACAAAGAATAAAACTGTAGCTAATACTGTAACTGTTGAATTAACTAATTCTTTACGTTTAGGCCATGAAACTTTTTTCATTTCACTTTTTACTTCGCGAAAAAACTTACCGATACGACCCACAGATGCAACCCCCATATATACTAGTTTAGAGATTTACGAAACGTCCGCCTTGTCCAAAAATAGTGCATGATCTTTAACTTATATACTGAATAAGGACATTCGCAATTATCATTTATCTTACTTCATTTATTTTGTTTCTTTATGTGTAGTATGCTCATTGCACGTTTTACAAAACTTTTTCATCTCCAAACGTTCTACAGAAGAGGAATTCTTCATCGTGGAGTAATTTCTATTATTGCAATTAGCGCACGACAGGACAACTTTTTTTCTCATGGCGACACCAACCTAATTCATCTATAATTATCCATTTAGAATGTACCATGTGAAATATAAACTGTCAAATTCATTTCCAAACCCTTGTACTCCTATATATTATTATGAATTACAAAGGAATTTCTTTGATCTAATTAAACTGATAGTTCTCTAATTTCCATATATCTTTCAAGCTTTCTTTTCACTCGTTGAAGAGCATTATCAATCGATTTTACATGCCTGTTTAACTCTTCTGATATTTCTTGGTAAGATCGACCATCTAAATAGAGTGATAATACTTTTCTTTCTAAATCGCTTAATAATTCAGACATTTTTAGCTCTATGTCCACATTTTCTTCTTGATTGATAACAAGTTCCTCTGGATCCATGTTTTTTGTTTCTGTTAAAACATCCAGTAATGTACGATCAGATTCCTCATCGTAAATAGGCTTGTCCAATGAAACATAAGAATTTAATGGGATGTGCTTTTGTCTAGTCGCTGTTTTAATCGCTGTAATAATTTGTCTTGTAATGCATAATTCTGCAAACGCCTTGAAGGATGAAAGTTTATCTTCCTTGTAATCACGAATTGCTTTGTATAATCCAATCATACCTTCTTGAATGATGTCTTCACGGTCAGCTCCTATTAGGAAATAAGACCTAGATTTTGCTTTAACGAAATTTCGGTACTTTTGAATTAAAAATGTTAGTGCCTCTTGATCACCCTCTCGAACATATTCGAGAATTACCTCATCTTCTAAAGGGCCATACTCTATCATTAGCTTCAATTCCTGTTCAACGTTCAAAATTAGCACCTCCGACCAAACAATTTAATTAAATTATACAGCACAAAGAAGAAGGAAACAATAAGTCATCGTTCCCCTCTTCGCCATTTTTCTAAAATTTCTGTTTGTTTCGAATTTAAAGTCTTACTAATCGTCAGTCTTTGATCAGGTATTTCACTAATTCGACTACTTATCATTTTTTTATTTTGAGTAACAGATCGATAAAGTTCCATTGCAGGTATACGAAGTGCACCTTGTCCAAATATTTGCCATTGCTCAGTAAAGTCAGATGTCGCAACATAAATATGATGGTTAACATGACGAAGCTCAATTGCAAGTTTTTCAATTTTTTCATCAGCCGTTTGGTTTTTCCGAGTAAAAATCACTTCGACCTTTGAATTCTTGTCGACCTTTTCGATTCCATTTACAAAATGAGCATCAAATACAACAATTATATACATCCCTGTGTATGCCTTATACTCAGCAAGTTGAGTAATTAGATAATCACGTGATTTATCAAAGTCAATTTCTCGAAGTTTTCTAAGATTCGGCCAAGCTCCAATCATGTTATAACCATCTACAATAAGAATCTCTTTCTTTTTATGATCCAAGCGGGTGTCTCTTACGATGTATTTCATACATTAATAGACTAGCCGCAACAGACGCATTTAAAGATGTAACTTTACCGACCATTGGTAACTTAATTAGGAAATCACATTTTTCCTTTAAGATCCTGCTCATGCCTTTACCTTCGCTACCAATAATTAACCCAAGAGAAATTTGGCCATCCATGTTTCGATAGTCATCAGCACCTTTTGCATCTGTACCAAAAATCCAAACTCCTCTTTCTTTTAATTCATCTATAGTTCTTGCTAAGTTCGTTACTCGAGCTACTGGAATGTATTCAATTGCTCCAGTAGAAGCTTTAGCAACCGCTGAAGTTAAACCTACCGCTCTTCTCTTTGGAATAATGATTCCATGAGCACCAACTGCATCTGCAGTTCTCATAATTGAGCCTAAATTATGAGGATCTTCAATTTCATCAAGAATTAAGAAGAACGGTTGTTCATTTCGACTACTCGCAACTTCAAATAAATCATCAAGTTCCACATATTCATATGCAGCTACTTGTGCTACTACACCTTGATGGTTTCCTTTAACCATTCCATCTAATTTCTTGTTTGGTGCTGTTTGAACTATCACTTTGTTTTGGTTAGCTAATTCTAAAAGTTTATGAATTTGACCTTTATTTGCTCCTTCGCTAACCCAAATTTTATTTATATCACGACCTGAACGTATTGCTTCCATAACTGGATTACGTCCAATAATAAATTCCTCAGACATATTATGCTCCTTTATCATTCTCAATAAATTGAATCGCAAACTGTACAATTGTATTGAGTCTATCTTCATTTTTTAATAAATAATGGTATCCAATTAACGCTTCCATTGCGGTTGCGTATCGATATGTTTGTACATCAGTATTTTTTGGTACAGTTCCTGACTTTGCATTACGGCCCCTTTTAACGACCGCAACTTCTTCATCTGACAGTATCTCAGTAAAAAGCATTTCTCTAATTACTTTAGCTTGTCCTTTCGCAGAAACAAATCTTGTTGCTGCTCGGTGAAGTTGATTAGGTCTTACTTTCCCTTTTTCAAGGAGGTGATGACGTACATAAATTTCATATACAGCATCACCTATATAAGCAAGTGCTAAACTGTTTAGTTGCTTAGCATCAATATTTTGGTTACTTTCAATCATGAAGTTATCCTCTTTTCCAGCGAATACCTTGTGGAGTATCTTCAATGATTATATTCATTTCTTTTAATTGATCACGAATTTGGTCCGCTAATGCAAAATCACGATTTTTACGTGCGTCTGTACGTTTTTGAATTAATGCTTCGATTTCATCATCTAACATTGCTTCTTCTTTAACTAGTGTAATGCCTAGAACATTTGATAATTCATCAAAAGTTGCTACTAACTGCTTTAATACATTCGTAGAAGTATGTGTCTCTAGTAAATATTGATTTGCCAATTTAGCTAATTGATATAAAACAGAAATTGCATTAGCTGTATTAAAGTCATCATCCATTACTTTTGTGAAGACGGTTTTTTCATCTGCTATTTCTTTTAACCACTTATTGTCATCTTCTGTTAAATTAGTACTACTTTCTAAACGATGCTTACTATTTTGATATGCCGTTTTAATACGTTCAAAACCATTTCTAGCTTCTTGTAAAAGTTCTTCACTATAGTTAATTGGGTGACGATAATGCACTGATAACATAAAGAAACGTAATAACATAGGATCAACGATTTTTATAATGTCATGTACTAATACAAAGTTACCTAATGACTTAGACATTTTTTCGTTGTCGATATTGATGTATCCATTATGCATCCAATAATTTGAAAAAGTTTTCCCGCTTAAAGCTTCTGACTGAGCGATTTCATTCTCATGGTGTGGAAATGATAAATCTTGACCGCCTGCATGTATATCAATTGTTTCTCCAAGGTATTTCTTTGCCATTGCTGAGCATTCAATATGCCATCCTGGTCTACCTTTCCCCCATGGACTTTCCCAGAATATTTCACCTGGTTTAGCTGCTTTCCATAGGGCAAAATCTAATGGATCTTCTTTCTTTTCGCCAACTTCAATTCTTTCACCAATTCGAAGGTCTTCAATTGATTGGTGTGAAAGTTTACCGTAACCATCAAATTCCTTTGTTTTGAAGTAAACATCACCTTCGGATTCATATGCATAACCTTTTTTTACTAGCTCATCGATAAACTCAATAATAATATCCATATTATCCATTACACGAGGATGATTCGTTGCTGTTTTGCAACCTAGTTCTTGAACATCTTCAAAATATGCATTAATAAAACGATCTGCTATAGTTGGAACATCTGAGCCTAATTCATTTGCTGCTTTAATTAACTTATCATCAACATCAGTGAAATTTGAAACATAGTTTACTTCGTATCCACGATATTCAAAATAACGTCTTACTGTATCAAAAACAATAGCAGGTCTTGCATTACCAATGTGAATATAGTTATATACAGTAGGTCCACATACATACATTTTGACCTTACCTTCTTCTATCGGCTTAAAATCTTCTTTATTCCTTGTTAATGTATTATAAATTTGAATTGCCATCGTTTTACTTCCTTTCAGATATTCTCATTAAACTTCTTAGCTCTTCTAATTCCGCTTCTAGTTGTAGTAATCGATCTGCTACTGGGTCAGGTAGATCACAGTGATCAAATTGATTATTAACTCTAATTCCATCTTGAACAACTATCTTACCAGGTATACCAACAACCGTAGTATTATTTGGAACATCCTTTAGTACAACTGAATTTGCACCGATTTTTGCATTTTCTCCGATTGTGATTGACCCTAGAACTTTTGCTCCCGTAGCTACTAGTACCCCACTCAATAAGGTTGGATGTCGCTTACCTTTTTCCTTACCGGTTCCACCTAATGTTACCCCTTGATAAATCGTAACATCATCACCTATTTCACATGTTTCTCCAATTACGACTCCTGCTCCATGATCGATAAAAAATCGTCTACCAATTTTCGCCCCTGGGTGAATCTCAATTCCTGTTAAAAACCGAGCAAACTGTGAAATACTTCTTGCAATAAAGTGCCATTTTTTCCGATAGAAATAATGAGCAAATCGATAAAGCCATAATGCATGTAAACCAGCATACGTAAGTATAACTTCTAAATAGCTAGTAGCGGCTGGATCGCGTTCAAATATCGTCGCTACATCTTCCTTCATGTACTTTAGCATCTTCATTTCCCCTTAAAGAATTTATTAAGAATTTGATTTTTTTCTCTATAAAAAATAAAAAGCGTCCCAGTGTACATAACATACACAGAGACGCTTTATGCGCGGTTCCACTCTGTTTAGATAAAATAAATTTATCTCAACTCATGTAATGTAACGGTTTCCACCGCCCTAGCCTACTAAAACGTATTTTTCGGCTAAGGACTCAAGGGGGCACTTCCATGACTACCGTTAAAATCACTTTCACCAATGTGATTCTCTCTGGGTAACGAGTAGCCATTTACTTTTCCCTATCAACATTTTACCTATATGAATATTACTTATATATATTACAAATAAATCAAAATGTTAACCAATTATTTGTTGTAAACGGGCAATAACTTTTTCTTTTCCTAATAAAGTCATCGCTGCTGGTAATTCAGGACCATGACATTGACCAGTTGTTGCAACACGAATTGGCATAAATAACTTTTTGCCTTTTTGTCCAGTTGACTTTTGAACTGATTTCATTGCAGCTTTAATTGAATCAACTGTAAATTCTTCAGAAGCGTTAAGTTCTTCAACTAATGCTGAAAGTACTTCCTTCACTTGCTCTTCAGAAATAACAGCTTGCTCTTCTTCACCGAATGTAAATACTTCTTTGAAGAATAGGCTTGATAATTCTACAATTTCAGCACCAAAGCTCATTTGGTCTTGATATAAAGCTACTAGATTTGTAACCCACAGATTTTCGTCTGCAGTGCGTTCTTCATTTACAAAACCAGCTTTAATTAGATGTGGTAATGAAATTTCTACCACTTTTTCTAATGGTTGCTCTTTAATATATCGGTTGTTAATCCAAGTTAATTTTTGCTTATCAAACATAGCAGGAGCAGAACTTAAACGGCTTGGATCGAAAATCTTAATAAATTCATCCTTGCTGAAAATTTCTTCTTCACCAACTGGTGACCAACCAAGAAGAGCAATAAAGTTAAATAACGCTTCTGGTAAGTAGCCAAGATTTTGATATTGTTCAATAAATTGTAATACAGATTCGTCACGTTTTGAAAGCTTTTTACGGTTTTCATTCACAATTACTGCCATATGACCAAAATCTGGAGCATCCCAATTTAATGCACGATAGACCATTATTTGTTTAGGCGTATTAGAAATATGCTCTTCCCCGCGCAGTACGTGACTAATCTTCATTAATGCATCGTCAACTACTACCGCGTAGTTATAAGTAGCGATTCCGTTCTTTTTAACAAGAACCCAGTCACCGATATCTTTTGATTCAAATTTAATATTTCCACGAACGATATCTTCCCACTCATACGTATCGTTTGCTGGTACTGCAAAACGAATAGTGTGCTCTGCACTTGCTGCTTCTTTAACAGCTCTTTCTTCAGCTGTTAAATGACGGCATTTTCCGCTATAACGTGTAGTTGGATGACCAGCCGCTAATTGCGCTTCACGTTCCGCTGCAAGCTCTTCCTCTGTACAATAGCACTTGTATGCATGACCATTCTCAATTAATTCATTAGCATATTGTTTGTATAAGTCTAGTCTTTCTAACTGACGATAAGGACCGTACTCGCCACCTTTATCTGGACCCTCATCCCAATCAATACCCAACCAGTGTAAATATTTCGCTTGGCTTTCTTCGCCACCTTCAACATTACGTTCGATATCAGTATCTTCAATACGTAATACCATATCACCGTTAAAATGCTTAGCAAATAAATATACGTATAATGCTGTACGTGCATTTCCAATATGTAAATGACCTGTCGGACTAGGTGCATAACGAACTCTTACTCTATTTGACATTTATAGACACTCTCCACTGAATAATTATTATACTTTATTAGTTTAAGCCTTCTTTTGTAACAATACAACCGCTTGGGATGCAATTCCTTCTTTTCTTCCTGTAAAACCTAATTTTTCAGTTGTTGTTGCTTTAACATTAATACAATCAGATGTCGTTTCTAGCAGTTCTGCAATTCGCTCTCTCATTAATTGGATATATGGTGCCATTTTAGGCGCTTGAGCAATAATCGTACAATCCGCGTTAACTAACTCATAGCCTTTATTCTTAACAATATGAAATACATGTTGAAGTAGTTTTGCTGAATCAGCATCTTTAAAAGCTGGATCTGTATCCGGAAAATGTCTACCTATATCTCCTTCACCAATAGCCCCTAATAATGCATCCGATATTGTATGAAGAAGAACATCGGCATCAGAATGACCTAATAAACCTAATTCGTATGGGATCTCAATTCCACCAATAATTAATGGGCGATTTTCTGCAAAAGCGTGAACATCAAACCCTTGTCCAATTCTAAACATGTAAACACCTTCTACCCTCTATATTGTTCATAGATTGTTTCAGCAAAAAACAAATCTTCTTTAGTTGTTACTTTAATATTGTTATAATCTCCATTTACTACAAAAACTTTACTTCCGTTCCATTCAACTAAGCTAGCATCATCAGTTCCTAAATAACCATTTTCGATTGCTTTTCGATGCGCTTCTATTAAACATTTGTATGTAAAAGCTTGGGGAGTCTGTACTCCCCATAGTGTAGAACGATCGATTGTTTCAACGACTTCTTGATCAATAACCTTCTTTATTGTATCTTTCATTGGAACAGCACAGATGACTGCCTCATGTTCATTCATCTTTTCAAGAATCCGCTCAATCACTGCATTTGTTACAAAAGGTCTCGCCCCATCATGTACTAAAATAAAACTTTCAGTATCCTTAATTGAAACTAAACCATTATAAACACTTTCTTGCCTTTCTGCTCCACCTTTTACATAGGTTATTTTATTTTGAATAAAGCTTGGCAAATTTAAAGTTTCAAAGAACTGTTTTTCAGATTCTTTAATCGGTAAGATAATCTCATTGCAACGATGATCTTCGCCAAATACTTTTAAAGTTAATTCAATAATTGGCGAGCTAATTATTTTTAGAAATAATTTATTATAGCCTGCACCCATTCGAGAGCCAGAACCCGCTGCTGGAATGATGACCTTATATTGCATTTTACGTATACCCCTCTAACTTACTTTACTTTTGCAAAAATCATGCGACCAGCAGAAGTTTGTAGTACGCTCGTAACGACAGTCTCTACTCGTTTACCAATTGATTCTTTACCGTCTTCTACAACGATCATTGTACCATCATCTAAATATGCAACACCTTGTAATTTTTCTTTACCTTCTTTTACTACAAAAGCAGTTAATACTTCCCCAGGTAATACTACTGGTTTAATTGCATTTGCTAGATCGTTAATATTCCAAACTTTAATTTGCTGAAGTTCACTTACTTTATTTAAATTAAAGTCATTTGTCACTAAAATACCATTTTTTAATTTAGTAAGCTTTACTAATTTGGCATCTACTTCAGGAACATCTTCAAAATCCCCTTCGTAGATTTCAACTTTCATAGCTAGCTCTTTTTGAATTCTATTTAGAATATCTAATCCTCTTCGTCCTCTATTTCGTTTTAACGTATCTGAGGAATCAGCTATATATTGTAATTCTGCTAATACAAATTGTGGAATCACAATTGTTCCTTCTATGAATCCAGTTTGGCATATATCAGCAATACGACCATCAATGATTACACTAGTATCTAAAATTTTAACTGGAATATCGAATGATGCATCTTGATCTTCAGCAGCCTTTTTCTTGGCTTTTGAAGATAAAGTAAATAAACTCAATAATTCTTCTCTCTTTTTAATCCCAACTTGAAAACCTAAATATCCTAATAAAATCGTAACAACTATTTGAATAATTGATGAAACATACTGTAATCTAATTGAGTCAATTGGCAATGAAATAAGAAATGCCAGAATAAGTCCAAAAACAAGTCCTAAACTACCAAACAAAATCATTGAAATAGGAGCTTTTAATAATTTCTCCTCAATATACTTGATAAACGTTACTGTTGGGTCAACTAACCAAAGCGATAAAATAAAAAAGATCACTGCTCCACTTAAAGCTTGCACATAAGAATTATGCAAAATATTAGGTAACTCTGTTTTTAACAGTTTATCTAATAGTGGAAAAAGTACTAAACCTAAAGTACTTCCGACAAAAATATAAATAACTTGAACGATCCTCTTTATCAATTCGCCACCTCCTTTAAATAAATAATAACTCTATCTTAGACGAAATAACTTAGTTATGTCTATTGATATACAGTTGCTCCTGAATTCGTTTTAATCCTTCTTTGATTTTTTTTGCACGAATTTCACCAATCCCATCAACATCATCTAACTCAGCAAGAGTAGCTTTGTAGATCCCTTTAAGGTGCTTAAATCGCTGTGTTAGATTTTCGATCACTAGCGGTGGTAGTCTAGAAATTTTCATCAACATACGATATCCTCTAGGTTCTACCATTTCTTCAAGATTTGTGTTATTCGGATAACCTAGCAATTTAATAATGGCATGATCCTCTAACAATTCTTCATTTGCCAGTTCTTGGAGTTTTTGCAAAATACTTTTAGGATCTTGCTCCTTACTATAATGATAATCCTTTATTAAAAGTAATGCCTCCTCCTCAAGGTCCGAAATGATTTCAATTAACTGTAATTCAATCAGTCTTCCTTCATCACCAAGTTCAATTACATAGTTATTAATTTCATTTTTAATTCGAAGAACCATTTCTACACTATGTAAGACATTTACAACTTCAAATAATGTAACTAGCTCTTCAAATTCTAAAATACTAAGTGAAGTAATCCCTTGATTCCACACAATTTTATATTTTTCAAGAGTCTGGATCGCCTGATTAGCTTTTGTTAAAATTACGCCGATATCTCGCAGTGTATAGCGCAAATTACCTTTATATAAGGTAATAACATTACGTCTTTGCGAAATAGCAATTACTAAGTTTCCTGTCTGTCTTGATACTCGTTCTGCAGTTCGATGACGCATACCAGTTTCTTTTGTAAAGATTGATTGATCTGGTATCAATTGTGCATTTGCTAACAGGATTTTTGAACCTGTTTCATTTAAAATGAGCGCTCCATCCATTTTTGCTAATTCATATAAGCTAGCTGGAGAGAAAGGGTCATTAATATGAAAACCACCGTCGACCATTTCTTTTGTTTCATCATTAAAGCCAAGTACAATTAGTCCTCCAGTCTGTGCTCTAAGTACATTATCAATGCCATCACGCAATGGTGTACCTGGAGCAATCATTTCTAAAACTGGCAACATTGATTTAGCTTTTTGTTTTTGATCCTCCATCTCTACCCTCCTAACACGTATTTTAATGCTTCATGTACTGTATTAATACCTATTATTTCCATTCCTTCAGGAAAACTCCATCCTCCAATATTTTTTGATGGAATTATTGCCCTTTTAAATCCAAGTTTAGCTGCTTCTTGTACTCTTTGCTCTATTCTAGATACCCTACGAACTTCTCCTGTTAAACCGATCTCACCAATTACTACATCTGTTGGATTAGTAGGTTTATCTTGAAAGCTTGATGCTATACTTACTGCAACAGCTAAATCTACAGCAGGCTCATCTAACTTCAGTCCTCCAGCAACCTTTAAATAAGCATCTTGATTTTGTAATAAAAGGCCCATTCTCTTTTCTAATACAGCCATAATTAACGATACTCTATTATGATCTATACCAGTTGCCATTCGCCTTGCATTTCCAAAGCTCGTTGGAGAGACAAGTGCTTGTAGTTCAACTAGTACAGGTCTAGTACCTTCCATAGAAGCAACAACTGTTGAACCTGCTACTCCAAAAGGTCTCTCTTCTAAGAATATTTCCGATGGATTCAGCACTTCCACTAATCCTAACTCTTTCATCTCAAAAATACCAGTTTCATTAGTAGATCCAAAACGATTTTTAACCGCCCTTAATATTCGATATGTATGATGCCTTTCACCCTCAAAATATAACACTGCATCTACCATATGTTCCAGTAAACGTGGGCCTGCAATTGATCCTTCTTTTGTTACATGTCCTACTATAAAGATCGGGATACCTTTTGTTTTCGCGATTTTCATTAATTCTGAAGTACACTCTCGTACTTGTGATACACTACCAGGAGCAGATGTTACTTCTTGTAAATAGATTGTTTGAATCGAATCAATTACAACAAAATCAGGAGCCATCTCATCCATATATCGAGCTATATAAGACAAATCTGTCTCTGATAAAACATATAATTTTTGTGTAGCGACACCTAGTCGTTCTGCTCTTAATTTTATTTGCTTCTGAGATTCTTCACCTGAAACATATAAAACTTTATGATCCTTTTTAGCCAATTGTGAGGAAACCTGTAAGAGCATCGTCGACTTACCAATTCCCGGGTCACCACCAATTAATACTAATGAACCTAAAACGATACCGCCACCTAAAACCCGATTAAACTCATCGAAAGAGGTTTCAATACGAGTTTCAGTGCCAATTTCCACTTCCATGATTGAAATTGGTTTCGTTCCTTCTACTGTAGCATTTGTATTAAATGTTAGCCTTCTTGAACTAGCAGGTTGTTCTATAAACTCAACCATTGTATTCCACTCGTTACATGCAGGACACTTTCCAATCCACTTAACTGACTCATATCCACAGGATTGACAAACGAATTTCGTTTTATTTTTTTTAGCCATATGTATAGTACCTCTTTTGTTACTATGATTTTCTATATTAATAGAGTATGTATTCTAAGTCTATCCTAACGCTTTTTTGATATAAGAAAAAGGGCTTCACGCCCTTTTTCACAAATTAGATAACTTTACAATTAATTTGTTCACTTATCCTTCATAAAAGGTATGAACTTTGTAATTGCTTATTGATTTACAGTTTCAGCCGCTGATTTTATCAAATATTCGTTATCTTTTACATCAAGAATAACTTTTCGGCCTTTTTCAACATTACCTTTTAATAATTCTTCGGATAAACGATCCTCTACTTGTTTTTGAATTGCTCTTCTTAATGGACGAGCTCCGTATTCAGCATCGAATCCTTCATCTGAAATTTTATCAATTGCTGCATCTGATAATTCTAGTTCAATTTCTTGTTCTTTTAAACGCTTCGTTAAGCTATTAACCATTAAGTGAACAATTTCTTTAATATGTTTCTTCTCTAATGAATGGAAGACGATTGTTTCATCGATACGGTTTAGGAATTCAGGACGGAATGCTTTTTTCAGTTCCTCTAATACTTTTCCTTTCATATCTTTGTAATCTTTTTCTCCATCATTAATATTGAATCCAACATATTTATTTGTTTTTAAAGCACTTGCTCCAACGTTTGATGTCATGATAACAAGTGTATTTCTAAAGTCAACTGTGCGGCCTTTTGAATCAGTTAATCGACCATCTTCTAATACTTGAAGTAGGATATTAAATACGTCTGGATGAGCTTTCTCAATTTCATCTAATAGTATTACTGAGTAAGGTTTACGTCTAACTTTCTCAGTCAATTGACCACCTTCATCATATCCTACATATCCTGGAGGTGCTCCTACTAAACGAGATGTTGCGTGTTTTTCCATATACTCCGACATATCAATACGAATCATCGCATCTTCATCCCCGAAAATTGTTTCAGCTAATGCTCGAGCCAACTCTGTTTTACCTACCCCTGTAGGACCTAAGAAAATAAATGAACCAATTGGTCGTTTTGGGTCTTTTAATCCAGCTCTTGCACGTCTTACAGCTTTAGAAACTGCAACTACTGCTTCTTCTTGACCAATTACTCGTTTATGAAGAACACTTTCCATATTTAACAGTTTATCTGCCTCTGTTTGAGCAAGTTTTGTAACTGGAATATTCGTCCATGATGATACAACATTCGCTATATCCTCTACAGTTACTTCAGTATTTTCTTTACCTTGTTTCTCTTTCCATTGACGTTTCGTATCTTCTAATTGTTCACGTAATCTTTGTTCTGAGTCTCTTAATGATGCTGCTTTTTCAAATTCCTGACTTTGAACAGCTGCATCTTTCTCTTTACGAACTTCCTCTAATTTTAATTCTAATTCTTTTAAATTTGGCGGTGTTGTAAAGCTACGTAGTCTTACTTTAGAACCTGCCTCATCAATAACATCAATTGCTTTATCCGGTAAGAAACGGTCTGTAATATATCGATCAGATAGTTTTACAGCTTCAATAATTGACTGATCAGAAATTGATACTCTATGATGTGCCTCATAACGGTCACGTAAGCCTTGAAGAATTTGAATTGACTCCTCTACACTCGGCTGATCAACTTGAATTGGTTGGAAACGACGCTCTAACGCAGCATCTTTTTCGATATATTTACGGTATTCATCAATTGTTGTTGCACCGATGCATTGTAGTTCACCACGTGCTAATGATGGCTTTAAGATGTTAGATGCATCAATTGCACCTTCTGCTCCACCTGCACCAATTAATGTATGAAGTTCATCAATGAAAAGAATAATATTACCAGCTTGACGAATTTCGTCCATTACTTTTTTCAGACGATCTTCAAATTCACCACGGTACTTAGTTCCAGCTACGACAGTACCCATATCAAGTGTCATTACTCGCTTATCTCTTAAAATTTCTGGTACTTCATTATTAACAATTTGTTGAGCTAATCCTTCTGCAATAGCTGTTTTACCTACACCAGGCTCACCAATTAATACTGGATTGTTCTTAGTGCGTCGGCTTAACACTTCAATTACTCGCTGAATTTCTTTACCACGCCCGATTACAGGATCTAAGCGACCTTCTCTAGCTGATACAGTTAAATCACGAGCTAAGCTGTCTAATGTCGGTGTGTTTGCTTGATTAGCAGATCCATTTTGATGATTAGACGAGCTTTCATTGCTACCTAATAATTGAAGAACCTGTTGACGAGCTTTATTTAAGCTAACACCAAGATTATTTAATACTCTTGCTGCTACGCCTTCTCCTTCTCGAATTAATCCTAAAAGGATGTGTTCTGTTCCTACATATGAATGCCCTAATTTACGAGCCTCATCCATTGATAATTCAATCACTTTTTTAGCTCTTGGAGTGTAGTGTACTGTTTGAGCGACTCCTTGGCCACGTCCTATTAATGTTTCTACTTCTTGTTGTACTTTTTCTGGGCTTAATCCAAGAGCAAGTAATGCTTTAGCAGCAATCCCTTCTCCCTCTCGAACAAGTCCTAGTAAAATATGTTCTGTACCTATATTTGAGTGTCCAATTCGGATTGCCTCTTCTTGAGAAAGAGCTAATACTTTTTGAGCACGTTCTGTAAATCGACCAAACATCATAATTGGTTCCTCCCATATAATTAGTTATTTTTATTAGATAGTCTTTCACGTATTAGCGATGCTCTTTTAATATCCCTTTCTTCGGGAGTAAGCTGATCACCGACATACTGTTGTAAAATACCTGGTTGAGTTAATATCATTAATTCATGTAAAAAGTTTTTAGACAAACCATCAATTAAACCTAAATCAATTCCTAATTGTACATCCGATAAACACTTAGCACTTTCCTTTGTTTCTATTATTCTTCCGTATTTCAATGTACCTAAAGAACGAAAGACTCGATCTTCTAAAAGAATTAAAGAAGTTCTGGCAAGTGCATCTCTTGCTGATTTCTCGTGTTTGATCAGTTGTTGAACAATTGTCGTTAAATCTTCTATTATTTCTTCTTCCGATTTCCCTAATGTTATTTGATTCGAAATCTGAAAGATATTACCTAATGCTTCGCTACCTTCACCATAAATTCCTCTTACTACTAAACCAAGTTGATTAATAGTAGGTATTAAACGGTTAAATTGTTTCGTGATGACTAGTGCTGGAAGATGCATCATCACTGATGCCCTTAATCCGGTACCAACGTTAGTAGGACAGCTGGTTAAATAACCAATTGTTTCATCAAAAGCATATTCAAGCTGACTCTCTATATAATTATCAATATGATTCGCTTGAGTAAGTGCCTCTCTAAGTTGTAAACCTGGAAATAGAGCTTGAATTCTTAAATGGTCTTCTTCATTAATCATAATGCTAATTTGTTCATCCTGAGATAAAATACATGCACCATGTACCGACTCTTGAACTAAATTAGGACTTATTAAGTGTTTTTCAATTAATACTCTTTTCTCTACTGGTTCTAACTTATTAATTTCAATATATTCAAAAGGTCCGTTTGGTAAAGCTGTACTACCTTCAAAATAATGTTTAACTAAATGACAAATTTCTTTAGCCTTGTCTTGACTAAGTAAAGTTGGATACAAATATGCACTGAAATTTCTAGCTAACCTAATACGACTACTTAAAACGATATCATCATCTGGACCTTCTTGTTTCATCCATGGACTGATGGCCTCATTAATAATTCGATTAATAGACATGTAACTTACTCCACCTCCTTTTGAAGGGCTTGTAAATCTTTTTCAATTTCACGAATTTCATCCCGTATCTTAATTGCTTGCTCAAAATCTTCTTTATCAATAAAATTTTGCATTTGAGATTTCAAGTCTTGTAGCTTCCTTTTCAAGGAGATCGCCCCATTAATCTTTTGAGGTATTTTCCCTGTATGCGATACATTACCACTATGAATTCTTTTAACAATTGGTTTCATCTGATCCATAAATGTTTCATAACAAGTAGAACAACCTAAACGTCCAATTTTAGTAAATTTTTGAAAAGTCATCTTACATCTAGGACATTCAATTTGGGAATCTTGATGAAATTTATTTTTCTTCATTTCATAAATACCAGTATTACCTTTAAACAATCCAGCTAACAAATCATTTACAGAATAACCACCTATTTCAGAAAAAATATGTTTATTATTCGATTCATTTGAGCATTTCTCACATAAGTGAATATCTGTTTTCTCACCATTAATAATTTTAGAATAGTGTAATGTTGCCGGACGTTCTTGACATTCTTGACAAATCATTATGGGCAACCTCCATATTCTATTTATACTTCAAACTTCTTAGCATTGCCTTAAACATTCTTGCTCTTAACTCGTCTCGATAAGGCAAATTAACCATTATTACTGAACGATCTAATACACTTAACATCATTTTTGCTTCTCGCCCAGTAATTACATTTTTTTCAAGTAGTAGACGAATATAGTCCTCTGAGCTAGACTGTGCAATATTATTAGTAAAGCTACTTAATATTTGATCAATCACGCTCGCTTTATCATGAAATTGCACTTTAATAATTCGAATATACCCGCCACCACCGCGTTTACTTTCTACTACATATCCTCTTTCTAATGTGAATCTAGTATTAATTACATAATTTATTTGAGAAGGTACACAATCAAATTTATTCGCTATTTCACTTCTTTTTATCTCGACATAATCTTTATCGGATATGTCAAAGTAGTGCATTAGATATTGTTCAATAATATCTGATATATTCTTCATCTATTTACCACCTTTACTGACTTTGACTATCTTTGACTATTATTATATTCCTTTCATGAAAAATTTCAACTATTATCTCTTTACCATTTTTTCCAAACGATACAGCTCTTAATCTTTTTTTACATATTAAGAATTGTATAAATTGGTAGCCTAGAAGAAATTGGCGTATTTTTCAATTTTGGGTATTAAATACAAGTGCTATATCCTCTCTGTCTTTACCTAAAGGCTCGCCATTTGGCGATTTTTCTTTATCAGTATATATATATATATGTTATACAATTCTTTTAAGAAGCTTTTTTTCCTTTTTACTTTTATTAAAAAAATTATTAACTTCATCTATTTCATTTGAGCAATTTTAGGTAACAAAAAAAACATCAGCCTA
>NZ_NUUX01000024.1 GCF_002564465.1 Bacillus sp. AFS088145
GTTTTTTAGTCTACATGCATTTATTTGCACTTAAGCAAATTAAATTGCATATACGCAAGTTTATTCGTAGACTCAACTTTTTCAACTGCGTAAAAACCCAAACCTAAGTACAAGGTTTGGGTTTTTTCTTTCTTCTTAATCTTCTTCCTTATTCTTGCTTTTAATCTTATCTTTGATTCTTTTTACTTGTTCTTCGTATTTCTCAATATCCTTTATTTCACCTTTACCATAGCGCACAGAGTTATATGCATTGATTAGCTCATCTTCATTCGGTATTTGTATTCGCTCCAACCACTCTTTTAATGTTTCATTTTGGTGTCGACCCATCTTGTATTTAGATGCATATTTTTGAAGTTGGAAGATTAGTTTTCTGATTTGCTCTGTTGGGGCAGAGTGTTTGAAAAAGCGTATTTTTTTCCTCTTGTGTTCTGGTATTGCATTATATTCGATGCTGATTTCTTGTTTGGCAGTATGTTTTTCATTACGTATATAAGTAAGCTTTCTTAGGACTAGCCAAATTACGATTAAAACGATCATCAATAATAATAACCATACCCAAGTAGGAGTCAACTCTAAAATATAATGGTGATTACGTATATTTTGTGGAAGTTTATCTTCAGCGCTTGAATTTTGGCCAAGCTTGATTTTTTTCTCTTTAATAGTGATGTGATCTACATAGTTAAAGAAAGGAGTTCCTAAAAAACCAACTGCACTAAATAAACCGTCCAGTAATTTAAAAATCGCCCACTTTAAGATCGGTAATATTAACGATATGGTACCAGTAAGCAGGGCTGCTATACTAATAGATCCTATAATTCCTCGATAGTTTTTAATGGTTTGTGTAGTGACAGCTTGTTGAAAGTATCTACCTAAACTAAATAGAATTGTAAAAATGATTATTATCAATAATATCAAGTTCATATGAGAATAATGTGAAGTCCAACCAAAAAAGAGGACTACCAAACTCGTTAAATAAAAAATGATTTGCAATTTATTTCGTTCTTCGATCCATAACGAAGTGTCTTTAAGGAAAGCCTCAAGTCGAAAATAGATAAAGCTAGCGCATAAAATAGATGTAACAGAATTTAATCCAAGAGTATAACTGATTCCTCCAGAAATTATGGCCGCTAGAAATGGAATAACTCGTGATACTTGAGACTTTCGTAATGAGTAAAGTAAAAATAGATTTCCAATCAAAAATATACAAATGATTGCCAAAGTAGGTGGCAGTTGATTTTTTGATTCGTATAGAAAGATAACGATTAAATAGAGTAATAGATATTCTAATGAAAAAAAGTATGTAGAAAGTAAACGTAAAATCATTTCATTTTCCTTTCGACTTAATGATGTCCAAATGGAACAAGTGTTGGACTTTCTAAATCATCTTGTAGATAATAGATGCTTTGGCCACGTTTTCGCATTTGAGCGAAATATCGATCTCCATGCTTACCGAACGGGCCACATAAAATAACAACGGGAGATTTTCGTTGCTGCTTTTCTACGTAATGCAGTAATCGATCAATTGGCTGTGTCATCATTGCGCCATTAATTCGAGCAAGAATATCATAAGTTTTACCTAATTGAGATTTACCTCCACCAATAGGTAAATGATAAACAGGAACTCCACTTTCCATGTTCAAATTTAGAAATATTTCATAATTAATATTTTTTATTGCAGCGTATTGGACTATATAGGAAATATTACTAACAATTGATTCGATGTTTTCAATTATACTTAATCTAAAATTATCATGATGAGTATCTCGTAAATTTATAATAAAAGTAATTGAATAGTCAGCAGTTCGTTCATAAATTTTCGTTTGAAGTACTTGAGTTTTAGCACTAGCTTTCCAGTGAATTCGATGAAATGAGTCCGAATAGACATAGTCTCTTGTTCCAATCGGAGCTAGAAAATCTTCAAACATACTAGTATTTGTTACAAAACTACCATATGAGTTCGTTGAAATTATTTGGTCAATTTGAGGTACAGGAATTAATGTAGGATATATAATAATTTCTTTATGTAAAAATGGTTTATAGGTTAAATATAGATAACCTAAACTGAAAAAGTTTGAAATTTTTAATTCTACATGTTTAATTCTAGTAACACCTCGTTTAGTGGCTGAAAGGGGTAATGAAATCTGAATCGTTTCGTTACCTTTTAGTTGAATAGGGATAATTAATTCTAAATCTGAATCGCTACTAACTGTTTTAAAATTTATTGCATCTACTATTGGTTCTAATTTTATTCGAACTGTTGCGTTTATAATTGGCAACCAATGATTCTGGGTGATCTTTACAGGTAAATTAAATTGTTCTCCGACGGAAACTCGAATGGGTTCCTTGTCGTTTTCAATGATCAGGTGATCAGCAATATGTTTTAAATAGTATCGACTCATCAAACTAATGATGATTAAAAATCCTCCTAAAAACATTAATAAATAAGAAGATTGATAGATATTAATGATTAGAAATATGACCCCAAAAATAATTAGGATATCAAGTGAATTTTTACCATGTATTTCTTTATTCCAAGTCATTTATTGACCAGCTCCAGCTTCTACAGGAACTTCAACTTGATTTAAAACTGATTCAATAACTTGTATAGCATTTTTCTTTAAGGATGCCTCAAGGGTTAAGACTAATCTGTGTGATAGAAGATAAATCGCAACTTCCTTCACATCTTGTGGAGTGACAAATGATCTATTGTTTATATATGCTTTACCTTGTGAAGCTCTCATTAGTGCCAATGTACCACGTGGACTAATACCGAGTTGAATATCTTCATGATTTCTTGTTGAATGAATAATATTTAAAATATAATCCTCTACTTCTTCCGAAATTGTAACAGTTTTCACCTGTTCTTTCATTTCATCAATTTCTTCTAAAGTTAGTACATTTTTTAAATTCAAAAATGGAGTATTTGAACGATATGACTTCATAATGCTTTTTTCTTCTTCAAATGTAGGGTATTCCAAACTAATTTGCATAAAAAATCGATCCATTTGTGCTTCAGGTAATGGAAACGTACCTTGTTGTGATTCAATTGGATTTTGGGTTGCGATAACAATAAACGGATTTGGAAGAGGAATAGTTTCTCCATCGATTGTTACTTGGCGTTCTTCCATAACTTCTAATAAACTAGCCTGTGTCCTAGGTGTAGCACGATTAATCTCATCTGCTAATAAAATATTTGTCATAACAGGACCGATTCGAAGCTGAAAGTCTTGTTCTTTTGGATGAAAAAATTGAATACCTGTTACATCACTAGGTAATAAATCCGGAGTAAATTGAATCCTTTTAAACGATCCGTTAATCGTTTTGGCAAAGCTTTTAGCTAATTGTGTCTTTCCGGTACCAGGGACACTTTCGAGTAAAATATGTCCATTATTAATAAGAGCGATGAAAATCATTTCAACGACATCCTCTTTACCAATTATGACATGACTAATCTCTTTCTTTAATTGTAATAACTTTTCTGTTCTATTCATTGTTCTCTCCTTATCTTTCAAAACGTTTTAAGAATAATTAAATATGAATTGTGACCTGTTTAAAAGTCAAAAAATGTTGAACATGCTATTATTTTAATAGTTCAACATTAGTAAAGTCCAATAATTCTCAATTTTTAAAATCTATTTAAGTAAACGATTAATATTGTTTGATATTTTTAAATAAACACTGTAGAATATATTGTTTGTTTGTTAAAAAATGGAAATAACTTAAAAGGAGTACAGTCGGAAACAACAATGATAGACGAAAGTTTTTAAAGTTCTTAAAGATTATTAATTGATAATAAGGATTAAAATATTAATAGATAAAGGTTCGGATTGTTTTGTCATTCCCTATACCATGCATTCCAATGAACCTCCCTTTAACAGGAGAGAAAAAGATGAAAAAAATAATTGTAATATTAGTAACCTGTATTATTGCTTTACTTTACGGGTGTACAAAAAATAATCAAGAGGAACACAAAGTAAAAGAAAATAATCGAAATACAGAACAGGTTAAAGTGCAGAAAGAACCTATAAAAAAAATAAATCAGGTTGTTTCAAAGGTGACTGTTGGTGCTGTAGGAGACCTATTAATTCATAATGAAGTTTATGAAGATGCTATGCTTCCAAATGGTGTATATAACTTTAATAAAATGTTTGATGAAGTTAGAAAAACGATGGAAAAGCCAGATATTTTAGTAGCAAATCAAGAAACGATGATTGGTGGTAAGCAATTCGGATTATCTACGTATCCAGCGTTTAATAGTCCATATGAAGTTGGAGATGCACTCAAAGGGGCTGGGGTTGATTTTGTAACACTGGCCAATAATCATTCGCTTGATCGAGGTGAAAAAGTTATACGAAGTGCGATTTCCCATTGGGACGCTATTCATATGCCATATACAGGTGCTTTTAAATCGCAAGCAGATCATGACCAAATTAGGGTGATAAATAAAAATAATATTGGATTTTCATTTCTTGCTTATACATTTGGTACAAATGGGATTCCAGTCCCTAAAGGAAAAGATTATTTAGTAAATTTGATTGATCTTGGCAAAATACGTAGTGATGTTGAACGGGCAAAGAAAATATCAGATGTTGTAGTAGTTGCTATGCATTGGGGTGTTGAATATGAAAGAATGCCGAACAATACCCAAAAAAATCTTGCAAAACAATTGGCTGATATGGGAGTTCAAATTATTATTGGAAATCATCCACACGTTCTGCAACCGCCGGCATGGATCACTGGCAAAATGGGGAATAAAACAATCGTCTTTTACTCATTAGGAAATTACTTATCAGCTCAAGATGAAATCTATGAGTTAATTGGTGGCATGGGTACAATTGATGTAGTTAAAACTCAAACTGATCAAAATATAAAAATTGAATTGAAAAATCCAAGTTTTTTCCCAACGTATAATTACTATCGTGATAATCGTAACTTTAAAATTATGTCTTTAGAAAATATTGATGATGTCAATCTAAAAAATGGCAAAATGAGATACAACGAAATAATGAACTATATGCGAACAAATATTAAGGATTTAAAAAGTATTCCTGGGGTTCAATAGAATCTAAAATATGGGCTAAATTTTAAACATTGAAAATTGTTTATACAAGCTTTCTAGTTGTTGAAATTTAAAATAGTCAAACGTATATTAAGTGAATTTTATTGATATTATTATTCATTTTTTAATGATCTAGATCTATTAATGATTTTAAATGTTAATATGTAATATATTTGAGTAGTTTTATAATACTAACAAACTCTAGTAATTGTTTATTTTTGAGAAGTTAAAAAAGTTTAAGAGCTAATTTTTAGAAAAATAAGTATGAATGATCATTATAATAAGTCGAAGTTCGATCTTAATTGACCATACAAACTGATTAACAAGCGGTTATGCAACTCTAAGTAAAGGATATTAAATTCGGTTTTAGTGTAATCATTTTTTTATGAATAAGTTGATTGGAACGGAAGGATGATCGACTCCTATGGGATAAGCGGGGAGGCTAAAGACCCCGCAGGCTCGCCCCACGGAAAG
>NZ_NUUX01000025.1 GCF_002564465.1 Bacillus sp. AFS088145
CTATAGTAATATTAAATCATTCTAATAATAACAAAATTATTTGAATTTTGAATTGCCATATTTAAAAAAATGCTATAAAATACTTTTGTTTGTATACAATGATATTATCTTTAAAATAAATTTTTGCCTATTTACTTTACGCGGAAAAAATCGAGGATGTGTATGATCAATGGTTCATCATTTAAACGTATTAATTAGTCACTATGGTTATATAGGCATCATTTTAGCATTAATCGGAGGAATAATTGGATTGCCATTACCAGATGAGATTCTTTTAGTATACATAGGTTATACTGTATTTCTAGGTAGATTGTCTTATTTACCTTCATTGGCTTGTGCTATTATCGGAATCATTTGCGGAATCTCTCTAAGTTATTTACTTGGATACATATTTGGTTTACCTTTATTAAATAAATATGGACCAAAAGTTCATATAACAGAGAAAAAAATTGAAATTACTAAAAACTTATTTTCAAAATTTGGACCGTATATTCTTATAATAGGTTTTTTTATCCCTGGAGTAAGACATTTAACTGCTTATTTTGCAGCCATTAATAAATATTCCTATAGAAAATTTGCAACGTTTGGATTTGTTGGAGCAATCCTTTGGGGTTTCACTTTTGTAACACTAGGAAAAGTTTTGGGTGAAGAATGGAATAAAGTGGCGTCTATTTTTGCAAAGTATAGTTTAGTCATATTTCCATCTGCCTTATTGATTGCGATTGTATTCTTTTTCCTATTTAGAAAACGATTAACTACAAATTAGTGTTGGCTTTATAGACTTCTTAACTATAAAAAAGACGAAATACAGTGTTCAGTGTTTCGTCTTTTTTTCTGTTGAATAATGAGTGAATCGATTTATTACCAGTATTATCCTTGTGAAATAAGTTGATTGAGGTTGATTTCCACTACAGTATGCTCGCTTTCCATGGGGCATGCTGAGCCTCCTCGTTCCTGCGGGGTCTCAGCCTTCCTGCATATCCCATAGGAGTCGAGCATCCTTTCGCTCCAATCATAATAAAACCTATAGAAAAAGCTTTCATTCGAAGTGTTAAAAAATTCAACCGCATAATTATGATAAATCACCAAATAAAAGAGTCATATAAGAAATTATATTACAAATCAAAAAAACAAAAATATAAATCTTCTCAATTCGCGCTAAAGATTAATCCAACTTTTTTATCCAAAAAATTTTACCGTTACATTGTATATCAAAGAAATTCACAAATTTATCAATAAGGTTATGATCAATTAATCAATATAGACAACATTATATTTCAACATATAAAAAAACGAGACACCTAAATGTCTCGTCTTTTTTTACTTAAATTATTTAGCAACTTCTTCTACAATTGCAATGACCATTTCAGCAGTTTTTACTAACTCTTTAATTGGCATTCTTTCATTTGTAGTATGGATTTCTTCATAACCGATTGCTAAGTTTACAATTGGGAAACCGTGACCTGCGAATACGTTCGCATCAGATCCTCCACCACTTTGTTTTAATGCAGGAGTACGTCCAATTTTTTCTGCTGCACGTTTTGCAACTTCAACAACGTGGTCTCCTTCACCAAATTTAAATCCTGGGTACATAATTTGAACTTCTACTTCAGCACGTCCACCCATTTCAGTAGCTACTTCTTCAAAAGCAGCTTTCATTTTAGCTACTTGAGCTTCCATTTTTTCACCGATTAATGAACGAGCTTCAGCTAAAATATTCACTTGATCGCATACGATATTTGTTGCACTTCCACCTTCGAAACGTCCGATATTAGCAGTCGTTTCTTCGTCGATTCGACCAAGTGGCATTCTTGCAATTGCTTTAGAAGCAATCGTAATCGCTGAAACGCCTTTTTCAGGTGCAACACCTGCATGTGCTGTTTTACCATAAATAGTAGCAATTACTTTAGCTTGAGTTGGAGCTGCTACGATAATGTTACCGACTTCTTCATCGCTATCTAATGCATATCCAAATTTAGTAGTGATTAATTTTGGATCCATTGCTTTAGCACCATGTAATCCAGATTCTTCACCAACTGAGATAATGAATTGGATTTCACCATGCTCAATATTTTGTTCTTTAATGATTTTTACAGCTTCTAAAAATGCTGCGATACCAGCTTTATCATCTGCACCTAGAATTGTAGTTCCGTCAGTAACGATATATCCATCTTTGATTGATGGCTTGATCCCTTTACCCGGAGTTACTGTATCCATATGACAAGAGAAGAAAATACCGTCAACGCCTTCTTTAGTAGCAGGAATTGTAGCAACAATATTTCCAGCACCGTGACCTGTAACACCCATCGTGTCGTCTTCAAAAATATTCATTCCAAGAGCTTCTAATTTTTGTTTTAAAACCTTTGCAATTTCAGCTTCAAACTTAGTTTCAGAGTCTACTTGTACTAATTCTAAAAATTCTTCGACTATACGTTGTTCATTAATCATTTCTGTCATGCCTCCAAATTGTATATGTAAAAAAATGTCTACAAAGGTATATTACCATGTTTTTTTGCTGGGCGCTTTTCATTTTTGTTTTTTAATACTTCTAAAGATTGAATAAGCTTTTTTCTAGTCAACCTTGGATCAATAACATCATCAACTAGACCGTATTTTGCAGCAACATAGGGATTGGAAAATTTCTCTTTATATTGATCCATCCATTCTGATCTTAACTCATCTGGTCGATTACTTTGAGAGATTTCTTTTCCGTATAAAATATTAACAGCACCTGTAGCACCCATTACAGCGATTTCAGCGTTTGGCCATGCAAATACTAAATCCGCTCCAATCGATTTACTATTTAATGCAACATATGCTCCACCAAATGCTTTTCTCGTAATGACTGTAACTTTTGGAACTGTTGCCTCAGAATACGCGTATAAAAGCTTAGCACCATGCCTTATTATACCTCCATGCTCCTGTTTTACACCAGGGAAAAACCCTGTCACATCAACAAAAGTGATGATTGGTATATTAAAACTATCACAAAAACGAATAAATCTTGCCCCTTTATCAGCTGAATGTAAATCTAATCCTCCAGCCATAAATTTAGGTTGATTACAAACGAGTCCAACTACTTCACCATTTAATCTAGCAAATCCTACAACTAAATTTTTAGCGAAATCTTTTTGAACCTCAAAAAAGGAATCATCATCTACAATCATTTCTATTATTTTTTTAACATCATAAGGCCGACTACTTTCATCAGGAATTAGCTCCATTAAATCATCTAGATCTTTTTCAGTTTTCATTTTAGTAGGTGCTTTTTCTTCCCAATGAGCCGGTAAATACTCCATTAAATTTCTAACGACCTTAAGGGCTTCTTCTTCCGACTCAGCTTGGAAATGAGCATTTCCACTTATCTCATTATGGACTTTAGCTCCACCTAAATCCTCTGCAGAGATTTTTTCACCTGTTACACTTTCGATTACCTTTGGTCCAGTAATAAACATTTGGCTAGTTCCATTGACCATGATAACGAAGTCAGTAATTGCTGGAGAATAGACTGCACCACCTGCACAAGGCCCCATAATAACTGAAATTTGTGGTACGACACCAGAATAAATCGTATTTCGGTAAAAAACATGTCCATAACCATCTAAAGAAAGGACACCTTCTTGGATTCTCGCACCACCTGAATCATTTAAACCAATAATCGGAGCCTTACACTGTACTGCCATGTCCATTAATTGACTAATTTTTTTCGCATGCATTTCACCTAAAGCACCGCCAAACACAGTAAAATCTTGCGAAAAAACAAAGACTGTTCGATCGTTAATTTTTCCGTAACCTGTGACAACTCCATCACATGCACCATTTTGTTCATTCATTCCAAAATCTGAGCAACGATGCTGGACAAAACTAAATAACTCGACAAAACTCCCTTCATCTAATAGCATGTCAATTCTTTCTCGTGCTGTAAACTTTCCACGTTCATGTTGTTTCTCAATCCGTTCAAATCCTCCGCCTTGCTCTATTTCAGATTTCTTTTCATATAGTTTATAAAGATCATCATACTTGCTCATTAAACTCCCCCCTTTTTTGAACAATTTCGATTAATACTCCGAATTGTTTAGGGTGTATAAAGGCAACTTTTGAACCCTCACTCCCATTACGTGGTGAATGATGGATTAAATTGAATTGGCGTTTTTTTAGTTCTAAAAGAGATTTTTCGATGTCATCTACTTGAAAAGCAATATGATGCAATCCTTCACCTTTTTTTTCAATATATTTATGTACAGGATTCGTGGATGAAAGTGGTTGGATTAATTCGATGTTAATTTTATTTGTTTTAAAAAATGCGACTTCTACACCTTGGTCTTCTACTATTTCTCGATATGAGTATGATAAACCTAAATCACCCTCATACTTTTTAATACTATCGTTTAAATTTTTTACACAGATTGCCATATGATCTATATTTGTGAACATTTTTTTGCCCTCTCCTTCAAATCAATGCTTTTTTTAGAAACATATGAGATTTTTTATGTACTGTGATCTGTTCAGAAGTACATAAGCTATTATTTAAACAATATTCAAGAAAGTGGACAAACATGATTAAAAACGTAGCAATCTACAACCGTATTTAAAGAGATATCAATGAAAATGAAGATGTGATTTTGAATCATAGAACTACAAGTTATTAAAAAAATTCGACGGCATTCCCATCACATTTCTCTTTAAAATAAAACAATATGACTACTTATCAATCGTGTAGTTAAATAGACTCGATATAAAAGACTTATTTTTCCAAAAAAGTGCAATTATTGCAGTTTTTTGTAGTTTGTAAATCTACTAGATTGCATGATAATATTAGACTCGTTATCACTATTTGTTAACTAGGGAGGAATTTATTTGAACAAAAAAGTTTTAGCAGTTGGGTTATCTTTAGGATTAGCAGCAAGTAGTTTTTCTGTAACAAATACATATGCGGCACCAAAAAATGTGTTATCTAGCTACAAATATAATGAAACTGTAGGATCGCCTGAGTTTGTTTCTGGACAGTTGACAAAGTCATCAACTAAAAGTCCTGAGGGGATTGTATTTGGTTACGTCAATGCTAACAAAGATAAATTCAAACTCGGTTCGAAATCCTCTGAAGAATCATTCATCATTAAGTCTAGCAATAAAGATATGTTAGGTACTGCTCTTCGACTACAACAAGTATATGATGGTGTACCTGTTTGGGGTTCTACTCAAACTGCATTGGTTGCCGACGATGGAGTTCTAACAACTTTCTCTGGTACCGTATCTCCTAATCTAGATACGAAAAAAGGACTTAAATCTGAAAAGAAAGTAAATGCTAACAAATCAATTAAAATTGCAGAAGCCGACCTTGGTTATTCTCCTATCTATGAAAAAGACCCTACAGCAGATCTAGTAGTTTACACAAATGGTGATGAAGCAACTTACGCTTACCTTGTAAACTTAAACTTCCTTTCTCCTAAACCTGGAAACTTTAATTATTTCATTGATGCATCAACAGGAAAAATCTTAAATAGCTATAACAATTTAGATGAAGCAGATAGTAGTGCCCCTGCTGCAAAACCAGGTGGTACAGCAAGTAGTACGAATACAACTGGAACAGGAGTTGGCGTGCTTGGTGATACAAAAACACTAAATATGACCAAATCGGGTTCATCTTATTATTTACAAGATAATACTAGGGCATCAGGTGGTATTTTCACTTATGATGCGGCTAACAAACAACGTCTTGCTGGTACACTTTGGACAAGTCCTGATAACCTTCTAAATAGCACTTATGATGCGGCTGCAGTTGATGCACATTATTTTGCAGGATTAACATTTGATTATTATAAAAATGTTTTTGGACGCAATTCCTATGATAATAAAGGCGGTGCACTAAAATCGAGTGTCCATTATAGCCGTAATTACAACAATGCGTTTTGGAACGGTACGCAAATGGTTTATGGCGATGGTGATGGTACAACATTTATTCCATTATCAGGTGGAATTGACGTAGTAGCACATGAGTTAACTCACGCTGTAACAGAAACTAGTTCAAATTTAACTTATCAGAATGAATCTGGTGCACTTAACGAAGCAATTTCTGATATTTTTGGAACATTAATAGAGTTCTATAATAATAAAAATCCTGATTACCTGATTGGTGAAGATATTTATACGCCAAAAGTTGCTGGTGATGCACTTCGTTCGATGAGTGATCCAACTAAATATGGAGATCCAGATAACTATGCAAATCGTTACACTGGAACATCTGATAATGGTGGAGTTCATACAAATAGCGGTATTATTAATAAAGCTGCTTATTTAATGGCTCAAGGTGGAACTGCATACGGCGTGACTGTTACAGGAATCGGAAACGATAAACTAGCTCAAATTTTCTATCGTGCAAATACTGTTTACTTAACAGCTTCCTCTACTTTCAGTCAAGCACGTGCAGCATGTGTGAAAGCAGCTTCTGACCTATTCGGTACCAGCTCTACTGAAGTAACTACAGTAAATAAAGCATTTGATGCGGTTGGAGTTAAGTAAAAGTTCAATTACATTTTAAGTAAACAAGGGTGTTTCTTAAGCTAAAAATGCTTATGAGACCCTTTTTTTATTTAGGTAAAAGACAGCGTATTTATTAGAATCTGATGAATCACGTATAATCAAGACAGTTTCTAAAAAATAAGCTTAGACTGTAAAAATTATCCTACTTATGCTAAAATAGGACAACACTTGTATTATTCTTAAATAATGATTAATAAATTGTAATTCTTTAATATAAGGTGGTAATCACATGAGAAAAAAAACACAAAAAGTAGTCGTTATGATTATGTTAATTTCAATGCTTGCTACTACATTACTTGCAGGTATCGCTGCTATGTTTTAATAGGAAAACCAAAAGGGGATTCACCATCAAGATCTTGATGGTGAATCCTCTTTTTTATCTAATCGCACCTTGTTCACGAGCTAGTTGTTCAAATGAACTAGAAGATGTTGTTATGTACACTTTTGTTCCAAATGGGATTTTATCATAAAGTTCATTTACATCATTTGTGTACATTCTTACACATCCATTTGATATATATTTACCAAT
The DNA here is from genome assembly GCF_002564465.1 of Bacillus sp. AFS088145. Taxonomy (GTDB): domain Bacteria; phylum Bacillota; class Bacilli; order Bacillales; family Bacillaceae_G; genus Gottfriedia. The sequence goes on from NZ_NUUX01000025.1 coordinate 7,070, forward strand.
TGTAGATGGGTCATTATTTCCATGAATACCATAAATCGAACCATCCGTACCTAATGCGTCAAAACCTATCCATCTAGTTCCTAGAGGATTTTTAGGATTCCCTCCTGGAATATTCTTTTTGCGCCAATATGGATCTTTGGCTTTATATGTAATATTAAAAATTCCTTCAGGAGTTAAATCTGCTGTTTTTCCGGTAGCAATTCGATAAATCCTTAGGACTTTACCATCTTCTATATATGCCAAATTATTTACTTCTTTATTAATAATAATAAATGGTTCGCCTACCCTTGGATTTTGTCCAAGTGGCCATACTGGACCAATTACTAAAATTAGTGATAGAACTAGTTTAAGCAAATAAAGCAACTCCTTTTTATTTCACTTAGCGTATTTTCCCTTAAACTTTGATTTCATAATCAAAAAACTTTCCATTTCATTGATGATCGTTAATATCGAAGCTCTAGTTTCAAAATCATCAGATGTTTGTGGTAGTGGCATTGCACGAAACATATGATAAATTTCTTCTAGCTGATATAAACATATCGCTCCACTTATGATCGGGTTTATTGAAAAGCTCAGATCATTAAAAAATTTGGATAAAATATGAGATTGTTCGTTACTCACTTTAATGTCACAAACCGCTTCAATAATACGGTGAATAATTTCAAGTTGTCGCTCTCTTAATAAAAAGTATTCATAATCTTCATCATTCGAAGATTTAAAATAATGATTATCGATTTCTAATTTAGAAATTCTTTTCGCTTCTTGAAGCAATTTTACTGTTTCATCATATTCTTCTAAAAAACACTTATTAGCTGGTTCTTTTAAATAAATAGAAATCTTCTCAAAAATAAAACAAAATTTAGAATCAATTTGTACTTTATAGTTTTTTATTTGATCATCTAAGCTAGGCATATATAAATTACAAAGTAAAGCTACACCAATTCCTATTACAATAACAGTTAATTCATCTGTAATTATTGGAACCGTAATTTTTTTCAATCCATATAAATGTAGCATGATCACCGCACTAGAAATGACTCCTTCTTGAATTCTAAGTTTTACTAAGCTTGGAATAAAAAATAAGAGTAATAATCCAATCGCTAAAGGTGTATAACCAAATATATCAAAGAAAAAAATACAAAAAAGTATGATCAGTACACATGCAGAAAACCTTCTCAATGCAGTATCTAATGAACGCTTTTTCGTTGTTTGTATACATAATATTGTTAATGTTCCAGCAGACGAGTAAAAATGAACGCCCACAGATTGTGCGATAAAAATGGCAAGTGCACTCCCTAACGCCGTTTTAACAATCCTTGAACCAATTCTATACATAATATCACCTATAATTTATGTTTTACTTTATGAGGTATTTGATTCATTGAAAGGATAAAGTTAAGAAAATATAAAATTGATTAGGTTTGGTAAAAAAATGTCCTTAAGCTCCACCAAGTCATATTTTTAATGAAAATAAATTCATCTCATAATAATGCTTAATAATAAATAGATTGGTAAAAATATCATTATTCTAATAAAAGGTGTGAATTTATGAGTTCAAAATATTGCCATGAATCACGTTCAGCACTAACTGTTCGAGTTTTCCCTACTGACTTGAACAATCACCAAACTTTATTTGGTGGAAAAATTCTTGCTGACATGGATATGACTGCTTCAATTACTGCTTCTAAACATTCAAGATTGAAATGTGTAACTGCTTCGATCGACCATGTAGACTTCTTACATCCTGTTACAGAAGAGGATTGTATCTCTTATGAATCCTTTGTCGTCGTTACAGGAACTTCATCTATGGTAATTTTCGTAAAAGCCATTGCAGAGAACTTGATTACAGGCAATCGCCGCGTTGCAGCTACTTCATTTTTAACATTTGTTGGAATGAGAGATAATAAAACGGTACCAGTTCCATCTATCATTCTTGAAACTGAAGAAGAACGAGAACTTGCTGAAATAGCAAAAGCAAGAATCGAAAATCGTAAAAATAATAAATTAATCAGTAAAAACATTGAAACGATTATCTCTACAAAACCTTTAAAATTAAAACAAAGTGATGAGTAAATTAATTTGTTTCCTAAATAAAAAAGAAACTGAGGAATTTTCTTCAGTTTCTTTTTTTCTAATTATGATTAATGCGTAGAAATACCAGATACACCATGGCCGGTATTAGACTTCACAAGAATTTCATCAAATTTAGCTTCATTTTCTTTTTTACTTGATAGAATTGTACCTAAATATGCAGCTATGAATCCTAAAGGAATCGATATAATCCCCGGATTCGTTAAATTTATTAATGGATCTCCAACAAAAATGGCTTTTCCTTCTATTGGACTCCAAATATTTGGACTTATTGCTACTAATATGATTGCAGATATTAATCCAGTTATCATACCAGTAATTGCCCCAGTCGTATTAAAACGTTTCCAATAGATTGTAAAGAGTATGACTGGTAAGTTCGCACTTGCAGCAACTGCAAATGCTAAGGATACTAAAAAGGCAACATTTAATGTTTGTGCAAATATTGCAAGTAAGATTGAGATTAAAGCAACTCCAATCGAGGCATATCTAGCCATTGAAACTTGCTCTTTTTCAGTTGCTTTACCTTGTTTTAAGATTTCATTGTAAAAATCATGTGCAAACGCAGATGCAGCAGTTAATACAAGCCCTGCTACTACTGCAAGAATAGTTGCAAATGCTACAGCTGAAACAAAAGCAAATAAAAAGTTACCACCTAATACTTCAGCTAAAAGTGGCGCCGCCATATTTCCTGCTGGATTTGCTTTTATAATCTCAGAATTTCCAACAAAGGCAGCTGCCCCAAATCCAAGGAAAATCGTCATAATATAAAATGCTCCGATTAACCAAGTTGCATATACAACTGATTTTCGTGCCGTTTTCGCATCACGCACTGTAAAGAAACGGACCAGTATATGAGGTAATCCAGCAGTTCCAAGAACAAGTGCTAAATTAAGTGAAATTGTGTCTAATCCATTTGTGTATTTTACACCTGGATTTAAAAACGAGTCCTTTAGAGGAGTTGCAGTTCTCATTTGGCTAAACATTTCATTAATGTTGAAATTAAATTTAGCAAAAACGATGATTGAAATGACTAATGTTCCGAGCATCAGAAGGATTGCCTTTACGATTTGCACCCAACTAGTAGCCCTCATACCTCCAAATATTACATAAACAGTCATTAAAATACCTACTATTAAAACAGCAGTCGTATAATCAATTCCTAGTAATAATTTAATCAGTGCACCTGCACCAACTAGTTGTGCAATCATATAAAAGATTGAAATCGTCATTGTGTTTAATGCGGCTACCCCTCTTACTTTTCTTTGATCAAATCGCGCAGCAATCATATCTGCTAACGTGTATTTTCCAAGATTTCGTAAAGGCTCTGCTACTAAATATAAAACGACTAAATATGCAACTAAAAATCCGATGCTATAGAAAAATCCATCGAATCCAGTTAAAGCAATCGCACCTGCAATTCCTAAAAAGGATGCTGCTGACATATAGTCACCTGCAATTGCAAATCCATTTTGCCATCCAGTCAATCCACCGCCTGCAGTATAAAAATCTTTCGCATCTTTTGTTTTTTTAGAAGCGAAATATGTAATAACTAGTGTTCCTAGTACGATTATTAAAAATAATGTAAATGCCGTCGTATTCAAATTTCCTCCCCTCCTTTATTTAACTTTTCCAAAACTCCATCAGCCATTTTGTCAAAGGATTCAGCTTTCTTACTGTAAATCATACATAATACCCATGTCATAACAAATTGAGCGAATGCAAACATCCAAGCCCATGTTACCTCCCCAATTGCTTTCGTATTAAGTGCTTTAGAATAAGAAGTCATTAAAGGTAATGCAATGTAAAAACAAAAAAAGAATAAAGACATTGGTAGGATAAACTTTCTTTTTGCTTTCAGTAACTGTTTAAACTCATGAGATTTTGCTACTTCCGAGTATTTGCTCTGACTTATACTCGTACTAGAATTTTGGTCCAATTCCATCATCATACTCCCTTTCAAGTTTTTATTTCTTGAAAAATTTGAAGATATTATTGCTAAAATAAATGAAAGAATATTCAGAAACTAAGATAATTGTATTTCATTTAGAACACTTTAATAAATGTTTTCGATAGACAAGAACTAACAAGTTCTAAATATTAAAATTTTTTTTGTAAAAATGTGAGAACGAGCTGAAGTTGAAATACAAGAAACTCTCGCTGACTTACAGACCTAAAACATATTTTGACATTTCCAAGGTAATTCAATGAATTTTTTGTCAATAAAAAAATCCCTCTTTTCAGATGAAAAGTAGGGATTCTTCACATTATAAATGATTAAATGACTTACAAAACTTTCTCAAGGAATAACTTTGCACGATTTGTTTTTGGTCTTGTGAATAATTCAATTGGAGTTGCATCCTCAACTAGATTTCCTTCGTCTAAGAATAGAATTCGATCTGCAACTTCCTTTGCAAAGCCCATTTCATGTGTAACGATGACCATTGTCATACCAGTATGAGCTAATGATTTCATTACTTCAAGTACTTCTTTTACCATCTCTGGATCTAAAGCTGATGTTGGTTCATCAAATAGCATTACTTTAGGTTCCATTGCAAGTGCTCTTGCTATAGCTACACGTTGTTTTTGACCACCTGAAAGTTTAGGAGGATATACGTTTGCTTTTTCAAGAAGTCCAACTTTTTCAAGAAGTGCCTTTGCATTTTCTTCTGCTTTAGCCTTACTCATACCTTTTACATTAATCGGGGCATACGTAATATTTTCTAAAACTGTCATATGTGGGAACAAATGAAAATGCTGGAATACCATACCTACATCTTCACGAATTTTCATTATATTACTTTTAGGATTTGTAATTTCAATATCATCCATCCAAATTTCACCATTTGAAGGAGTTTCTAATAAATTCATACAACGTAAAAATGTAGACTTTCCAGAACCTGATGGACCAATAACAGCAACAACAGATCCATGATCAATTGTAGTTGTTATTCCTTTTAATACATGAACATTTCCAAAGCTTTTATTTAAATTAGTAATTCTAATCATTTGTACGCATTCTCCTTTCAACTGATTTACCTAGAAGTGATAGGATCATAATGATAATGTAATAGATTGCTGCTACAAAAATAAGTGGCTCCATAAATGAGTACGTCTCTCCACCTACTAAGAATGCTCTTCTCATTAAATCAGATGCACCAATTACTGTTACCATTGCTGATTCCTTCGTTAATGTAATAAACTCATTCATCAAAGCTGGTAAAATATTTTTAAATGCTTGAGGTAAAATAATTTTTGACATCATTTTACGGTAAGGAATACCTAAAGCTGAAGCAGCTTCTTGTTGACCTTTATCTACTGCTAGTATACCTGCACGGATGATCTCTGATACATAAGCTCCTGAATTCAAACCAAAAGCCAATACCGCTGCTGGAAACTTTTCGATATCGAAACCAATTAATTGTGGTAAACCATAATAAATGATCATTAATTGCAAAACCATCGGTGTTCCACGAAAAATTGAAGTATAAAAATCAGCTATTACAACTAACCATTTTGCACGGCTAATTTTCATTAATGCAAGTAAAATTGCTAAAACAAGACCTAATAAAATTGAACAAACAACTACTAATAGTGTTAATTTTAATCCGGCCAATATATATGGAATTGAAGGGACAATTTGAGAAAAATCTAAGTTCATATTGTAGTACTCCTTTACTATTTGTCTTTAAATTGAAAGTTTATTCGACAAAGCCTGTTTAGATAAAGAGCACTGGTTTAGAAACCAATGCCCTTTGTTTCATATAATTCATATCCAATGGATTGCTCATATTCTGTTAATGCTTCATCTAAGATAGCTAACCCATCATCGATTTGATTCTTCGTAACTGTTAATGGTGGAATCATTCGAATTACTTCACTGTTATTACCACAGAAGTAGAATAAAACACCTTTTTCCAAAGCAAGATCAAGAATTTTAAATAAACCATCACCGTTTGGTTCTTTTGTAGCTGGATTAATGATTTCAATGCCGATCATTAAACCAATTGAGCGAATGCTTCCAATTACCGAATGCTTTTCTTTTAATGCATTCAGTTTTTCTACTGCGTAAGCTCCAACTTCTCTCGTATTTTCTAATAGCTTTTCTTCCTTAATAATTTCTAAAACAGCCAATGCAGCTGAACAAGCAATTGGATTTCCTCCAAATGTTGTTCCATGACTACCTAGTGGCCACTGTTTCATCAGTTCATTTGATGCTACAGTAGCACTTAAAGGAATACCATTTGCAATACCTTTTGCTATTGCCATAATATCTGGCGTTACATCAAAAGTATGTGCAGCAAACCAATCTCCTGTACGTCCAAATCCAGTTTGAACTTCATCAAAAATTAGTAAAATATTATTTTCATCACAGATTTGTCGTATTTTCTTTAACCATGCCTTAGGTGGTACTACATATCCACCTTCACCTAGAACTGGCTCTACAATAACTGCAGCTACTTCTTCTGGAGTTACTTGATGATTAAATAAACGTTTAAAATCTTTTTCTAATTGCTCTACTACATATGATTCTTCATCATAACCTTCAGGGCATTCGGAAACATTTGCATAAGGTATTTGATAAGAGCCTGTTGGTTGTAAAAATTTTCGATACTTACTTTTTGAAGTCGTAACGCTTAGCGCTCCCATGGAACGGCCATGGAAACAACCAATAAATGAAACAATATATGGACGTTTAGTAGCATGTTTAGCTAGCTTAATAGCACCTTCAATCGATTCAGTTCCACTATTACCAAAAAAGAAAGTATCTAAGTTACCAGGAAGAATTTCAGCCAACTCATCTGCTAGCTTTAAAATCGATTCGTAAATTATAACACCCGATGGACCATGTGCTAAAGAATCTGCGCCATCTTTAATTGCCTGTACTACTTTTGGATGACGATGTCCAACATTTGTAGTAGCAATGCCAGATGTAAAGTCTAAGTACTCTTTACCATCTACACCATAGTAGTAACAGCCTTCTTCCTTTACAACTGGTAAATTTGGATGATCCTTTGCCATGCTTGGTGCAAGACGTAAAGGCATTTTTTCTAATAAGTGACTCCAATCTTTCTCCATCAATAATTCCTCCCCTGATTACAACAAAAACTTATCATTTCTATATCTTCCGCCATACCCTATTGGTTTATCTTTAAAACTATTAAAATCTTACGTTTTACTTCAATTCACCGAACCATTTTTTAACTAATTTATCAACAGTTCCATCAGCTTTTAATTCTTTAAGTGCTTTCTCAAATTTAGGAGTTAATTTACTACCTTTTGGAAGAGCTACTGCTGAACCAGATTGTTCAAAGAAATCTTGCATTAATTCACCTTGCATTTCAGGAAATTTATTTAAATAGCCACTTGCTACAGATTGTTCGATAACAACAGCATCAAATCTTCCAGCTTTTAATTCTTCTACCATCTCAGGTATACGGTTACGGTTTTCAACTTTAAATCCAACTTTTTTAGAAACTTCAATTGCTTTTGTTTCTTGAATTGAACCAGCTTGTACTCCGACTGTTTTTCCCTTTAAATCTTCAACGCTTTTAATATTTGAATCTTTATTTACAACTATTTCATTTTGATCAGTGAAATATGGTTCAGTAAAATCTGCATTTTTCGCACGCTCAGGTGTCTTTTTCATACCGGCCATTATAAAATCTACTTTATCTGCATTCATCGCAGTAATTAATGAAGTAAAATCAATATCTTTTACTTTAATTGTGTATCCAGTTTTTTTACCAAGCGCTTTAGCTAAGTCAACATCAAACCCAACTATTTTGTCATTTTTTGTGTCAATAAACTCATAAGGCTTATAATCCGCACTTGTTCCTAAGATTAAGGTTTTATCATCTGACTTGTTACAAGCAGATAACATTCCAATTGATAATGCTGATGCAGCTAAAACTCCGACTATTTTTTTCATAAATGCTTCCCCCTAATTTTTGTAAAATTCAAACTTATTATTTATATTATCTTTTTTAGTATTCTATTAAACAACCATTTTTTTCGAATGAATAATTATTCTACAAAATGAATTTTAACACATACTAATAAATATGCAACTATATTTTTCAGTAATTCGACAAAAAAATTAGTCATAGCTTAATTTTACAGGGATATTATAATAAAAATTTTTTATTAATATTCATAACGTTTATATAATTATTCATTCAAGTGATTGAAAGTTTTATTATTAGACTTTTCAAATCTTTCAAAAAGTTTTCGACAATTCTCGCAAATCACTACTTTTTTTATTAACAAACACTTGAATTCCCCCAAATTTAAGCGTTTTCATACTTATTCATAAAAAAAATACCATTGTGGAAATGGTATTTTCATAAAAATGATTACATTATTCATTTATAAATTATTTTATTATACTAAAACTTCTTCTTCTATTACTACATCAACAACCTTATTCTCCTTATAATAAAAGGAATAATGATGATTCCGCTCATTATTTAATAGTATTGGAAGAAAATAAGGAATACACTCTCCTACTCCTTGATTTTTTTCATCTATTACCCAATCAATTTTTTTCCAATCTAAAATTCCTTCATCTGTTTTTAAGGGCGTATCATATTTTAAGCTATTAGAAACCTCGGCCAGAAATACATACATACCTCCGAAATCCACATCTTCTTCATGCCAGGTTACTTTACCTTTATAATTTATATCTTTCAACTCAATCTGTATTCCGGTTTCTTCTGCAATCTCTCTTTGAACTGATCTTTCGATTGTTTCCCCTTTTTCTATTTTTCCACCAACACCATTCCAAATTCCCATTGTAGGAGCATTTATACGATTTAACATTAATAGTTCATCATTTCGTTTGATAAAACATAAAGTATATTTCACAAATTCCCACTTACCTTTCAAGCAATTTAGTTAATTTTATTTCTATTAATTATGGCATAATTTGCTATTAATTTGTTTGTAAAACAACTTTACTAATTATTTAGAATATTTTAAAATTTAATTAGTATATTAGTACTACAAAGGAGAGGTGTGTTGTGGATCAATCAAATATTATCGATTTAAACCAGTATAGAAAATTAAAAAAACATAGATTAGAATCCTTCGCTTTTCGCGTAAAATACGATGAAACAGCATATAAAGATGCATTAATGTTATTAATTTTCACATGTTCTTTAGCTGCATTAACTTTCTTTTTTATCTTTTATTTCATTTACAAAATAATTAACTAAAACGCTTCTTTAAAACACAGTTTACATAATAATAATATTATGCACAAAAAAAAGTACAAAAATTTATNNATAAATTTTTGTACTTTTTTATTTAAATTTCTTCACAAAATTGATCGAAGTAATTTTGAAGTTTTTGAATGACTTGCATTGGATCATGACCTTCTATTTCATGACGCTCAACCATCGCAACAAGCTCACCGTCTTTTAAAAGTGCAAATGACGGAGATGATGGTGCTTTACCAGTAAAATATTCACGAGCTTTCGCAGTAGCTTCTTTATCTTGCCCAGCAAACACAGTTACTAATTGGTCAGGTCTTGCATCATAGTGCACTGAGTGTGCTGCTGCAGGACGAGCAATACCACCAGCACAACCACATACTGAGTTTACCATTACAAGTGTAGTGCCTTTCTTTACTAGAGCTTGCTCTACTTCCTCAGGTGTTTTTAACTCTGCATAACCAGCCGCTACGATTTCTTGACGTGCAGTATGGACAACATCATTCATAAAAAAATTAAAATTCATATTCATTTCATCTACTCCTTACATGCTTTTTTTCATCTTACCAATTTAGCGACTATTAATTCAAGCTTTTGAACCTGCTAGTTTTATTATTTTTAATGAATCTTTTAACGCCTTAATTATTCATCCACTAACTCTACAATTACATTCGGTAAATGAGCTAATGTAGATATAGCGTATTGGTAATCTTCATTTAATTCTTCAACGACACGAATGACAGTTACGTATGGATTTTTTAGGACAAACTGATCAATCTTTTCCACATTTCCTGCAATGAATAAAACTTTTGCATCAATTTTATTTTTTAAGCCGATTGAATGTAATGTGGATAATACATTTTTCATTAGCTCTTCTTCTTGCTCACTAGCACCTTCTAATATTATACAGTCCCAACTTAATAACTTAAGCTGATCAAAAAGAAGTTCGTCCATATCTCTCCCCCCATATCGTTTGTTTATACAAATATATGAGGAAATGAACGAAAGCATACTTTTTTAGTATGAGATGAAAAAACTCTACTATTTAAGCTTCACCAATACCGAACGCCAATACTAATAAGAAGAAGAAAATAAATGTGACAATATTTAAGACTACGCCAAGAAAAATATTTGTAAGTTTTTTTGAGAGGAATGCAAAAATGACCCCAGCTATTGATAAGATTAAGAAACATAAAAGGAATATGCCCAGTTGTTTAGTGTGATCATTGATAAAAAGAGCTATAACTATACTGATACCAACCATCATTAAAGAAAGCCTACCATATTTATTCAAATAACTACCCATCCTCGCTATTTTTATTCTTACTTTAAATGTATCACAATTAATTACTGGAAATGAATGGAAAAATAAAAATGACAACTTAACGCTCTGAAAGAAAAAAAAGAACGCTTTAAAAGCGTTCTTTTAAGAATTAACAGTTAATTTTGTATCCGATTCAACCTTGACTGCAATTCTTTTTTGAAAAAGTCGATTTACAAAAAACATCATTGGAAAACTTATAAAAGCGATTGCACTAATAATAACAAATCCACGGCCGCCATTTTCATATCCGAAGTAAGCTAATAAACTACCACCTAGCGCTGGACCGAAAACAAAACCGAGTTTTGAAAATCCCATTGCCCCAAAATAAGTTCCCTTTAATTCTTCAGGAGCAAGCTGATCGACAAATACATCTGTAAATGTAAATGCAAATATTTCTCCTACAGTTAACACAATCATTACGAGTGCTAACAAGAAAAAGTTAGTAAATAACCCAAATCCAGCTACAGCTAAACTAACAATCACATTACCAATCATCATAGATACAGTAGGTGAAAAATTCTTCATTCTACTTACAATTGGGAATTGAAGTATTACTACAGTTACTGCATTGATTGTTGTTAAATACGCATACAGTTTAATGCCATTATGAAACTGTGGTGCATTCGCAAAATATTGAGACATTGTTGAAAAGCTTTGTGAATAACCAAGACCATAAAAACAGATTGTTAAAATCGTCAATGCAAAGATGATATCCTTACGTAAAATTGAAAACGATGCCTTCATCGAAACTTTATTAGTTGCTGAAGCAGACTTTCCTTCTCCAATTTTATACTTTGATAACATAAACAATAATGTTAAACCATAAAAAAAGTACACAATTCCAGATAATACGAATGGCAATGTGCTTTTTGAGCTTCCTAGATATAAACCAACTAAAGGACCTACTGCAACTCCAACATTAATAGCAGCATACCGCAAGTTAAAGACTAACAGTTTTGATTTCTCGTCTGTTAGATCAGATAGTAATGCTCTTGAAGAAGGTTCGAAAAATGATGAACAAATATTTAAAATCGAGTTCAGCACAAAAAACCAGGCAAATGAATTTCCTAGTCCAAAACCAACTAATGTAATAGACCATAAGAAAATACTCGATAATAAAATAGTTTTCCTTCCAATACGATCAGAAAGAGTTCCTCCAATAAAACTGAAAAACACCCCTAAAAAAGATGAAACCGTTAACATGAGCCCAACCATTGCAGGCGAGATATGTTTAACTGAAGTTAAATAAATAGCTAAAAATGGCATACTTACTGTGCTAGCAAACCTAACGAATAAAGTTCCAATAACGATATTCCAAGCAACAGGATGTACGGCAGATAAATTTTTAAACATCTTATCCCCCCTATTTCTCTAAGATGTCACATATTTTTAAATTATCTTACAAATGTTACAGTTTGTAAAGGTTTAGTTTAGGGACCTAAAAGTATACTGGAGATTAAGTAAAGGAAAATAATATAGCATGGAGGCAAAGAAAAAAGGGTTATAGAGAAAAGGAATGGCATCCTATTCCCTATTGTTTTTCATATTCCGATAAAGATTGTCTTTTAATATAGCCATGAATCGGCTTTTACTATTATCAATCACTTCGAAGCCGTATTTGCGGTATAAGTTGTGAGCATCTCTTGTGCCAAGCATGAATGTCCGTACGGTTGATAGTTTTTCATAACGCATGATTTCTTCCATTAGCCATTTTGATAGGCCTTGTTTACGATATTCTGGGAGAATAAATACGTCTGCTAAATAAGCAAATGTGACGCCATCTGATACTACTCTAGCAAAGCCTACTTGTGTAGGTTCACTTTCACCAGGATTCCCCTTGTAAACTCCAAAACAAAAAGATCCTTTAATAAATCGATCAATATATTCATAAGGTATTTCATTTGCCCAATATGAATCTTTGTCTAAAAAGTTATAAATAACTTCTCTGTTTAATAATTCTTTATTCGTTGATATGTAATAGCCATTTTGTTCAACTAGCATAAGATCTACCCCTTTTTTGAAAAAATACAGAATTTTATAATTATTTAATTTTATCACAAGTCAATTATAAAGGGGTATTTTATAATTCAGGATAGAGGACACACATATATTCCTTTTAATTAACTGTAACATGATTGAGGCGGTATCTCGGTGGCGTTTTTCGTTTTTCGTGGGTTTATTTGTCCTTTTTAATAGATCATTAGCGTAATTTATCACTATTTTTGTACATAGAAGAAAGAATTTAGAATAACCTTGCTAGTTTTCTAAATTGAATAGGTCTATTTCATTATTATTAAGTTAAAATACTAACCGGTATGGGTAATTTCTTATTTTATTTGGGATACTATGGGCTTTAATTGCAGTTTCACTAATTTTATTTGCGATTTCCCAATTTTTATTTGTATCTAGAATTATATTTGCACCTAGAATTTTAAATGCAGATCCTCTACCTTTATTTGCACCTCGCACGACGATTTTTATTTTCTCATTTTACAAAAAAACATAAAAAAGAGGTTGCCCTTAAGACAACCTCTTTCGTTTAAAAAATTAATATACGTTCGTATTTTCTTTTGTTGTATTTTCTAGGATTTCTTTTACTCTTCCTAAGAATTTACCACAAATGAATCCATCTAGTACACGGTGATCTAGTGATAAGCATAGGTTAACCATATCGCGAACACCAATCATTCCGTTTACAACAGCTGGACGTTTTACGATGCTTTCAATTTGTAAAATTGCAGCTTGTGGGTAGTTAATGATACCCGCGCTTTGAATACTACCAAATGATCCAGTGTTATTTACTGTGAATGTGCCACCTTGCATTTCGTCTGATTTTAATTTACCAGTACGAACTTTTGTAGCTAATTCTGTAATTTCACGTGCAATACCTTTGATTGTTTTCTCATCAGCATTTTTAATTACTGGAACAAATAATGCATCGTCTGTTGCAACAGCGATCGATAAGTTAATATCTTTCTTTTGGATGATTTTGTCTCCAGCCCACATTGAATTAATCATTGGGTATTCTTTAAGTGCTTGCGCTACTGCTTTAACAAAGAATGCGAAGAATGTTAAAGAGAAACCTTCTTTTTTCTTGAAAGAATCTTTAAGACTGTTTCTGTAATTTACTAAGTTTGTAACATCTACTTCGATCATCATCCAAGCATGTGGAGCTTCATGTTTACTACGTAACATATTTGAAGCAATTGCTTTACGAACACCTGTAACTGGAATTTCAATATCGCCAACTGCTGTTGGAATAACAGGTGCTTGTGCTGCAGGAGCAGTTTGTGCTACAACTGGTTGAGCAGGTGCTTCAACAGCAACTGGTGCCACTTGAGGTACACCATTTGCGATTGCATTTAAAACATCTTTTCTAGTAACTCGACCATTATTTCCTGTACCAGGAATTAATGAAAGATCAAGATTATTTTCTTGTGCTAAACGAAGTACAGCTGGAGAATAACGTGCTTTACCAGACTCATCAGTTTTAGCAATAGTTTGAACTGGAGCAGCAGCTACAGGAGTTTGTGCCGGTGCTACAGGTGCAGCTTTTTCAACTGGTTTTTCTTCGATTGTTGTAGCAGCTACTTCACCAGAAGCTCCTTCAACTTCAATCGTACAAATGATTTCACCAACAGCTAAAGTTTCCCCTTCACCTGCGATTAATTCTTTAATCACACCAGAAAATGAAGATGGTACTTCAGCATTAACTTTATCTGTCATAACTTCAGCAAGAGGATCGTACTTATTTACACGGTCTCCTACTTTTACTAACCAAGTACTGATTGTACCCTCAGTTACACTTTCACCTAATTGAGGCATTTTAATATTTTCGATCATCATTATGTCCCCCTTTTTCAAACAGTGCCATTAAAATGCTGCAAGTTCTCTAGCCGCTTTTTCTACTTTATCTGGATTAACCATGAAGAATTTTTCCATTGTTGGAGAATAAGGCATTGCCGGAACATCAGGGCCAGCAAGGCGTGCGATTGGCGCATCTAATTCAAATAAGCAATTTTCAGCAATAATTGCTGCAACTTCGCTCATTATACTTCCTTCTTTATTATCTTCCGTTACTAATAAAACTTTTCCTGTTTTAGAAGCAGCTTCGATAATAGATTCTTTATCTAATGGATAAATTGTACGTAAGTCTAAAACATGTACAGAAATACCATCTTGAGCTAATTTTTCAGCAGCTTGAAGAGCAAAATGTACACATAGTCCGTAAGTGATGATTGTGATATCTTCACCTTCACGTTTTACATCAGCTTTTCCAATTGGAAGTACATAATCAGTTTCAGGTACTTCACCTTTAATTAATCGATAAGCACGTTTATGCTCAAAGAAAATTACTGGGTCATTATCACGAATTGCTGCTTTTAATAATCCTTTCACATCATAAGGAGTTGAAGGCATTACAATTTTCAATCCTGGTTGACCTGCAAATACCTTCTCAACAGATTGAGAGTGATAAAGTGCACCGTGTACACCGCCTCCATAAGGAGCACGAATCGTAATAGGACAAGTCCAGTCATTGTTTGAACGATAACGAATTCTTGATGCCTCAGAAATAATTTGGTTTACTGCAGGCATAATAAAATCAGCAAATTGCATTTCAGCTACTGGTCTAAGTCCGTACATTGCAGCACCAATACCAACACCCGCAATTGCAGATTCTGCAAGTGGTGTATCTAATACACGATCCTCACCAAATTGATCATACAGACCATGAGTCGCTTTAAATACTCCACCTTTTAATCCAACGTCTTCCCCTAATACAAATACCTTTGGATCGCGTTCCATTTCCTCTTTTAACGCTAAAGTTACTGCATCTATATAAGACATTACTGCCATATTGTCCTACCCCCTCTTATTCTTCGTAAACAAACTTCAATGCATGCTCAGGTGCTGCATATGGAGCGTTTTCTGCGTAGTCAGTTGCTTCATCAACAATCGCACGAATTTTTGTATCTAATTCTTTTTCTATTTCTTCTGTTAACACACCAACTTCATGAAGGTATTTAGCAAATGTAAATAAGCAATCTTTGCTTTTTGCTTCTTCTACTTCTTCACGAGAACGGTAAATACGATCGTCATCATCACTAGAGTGTGCAGTTAATCGATAAGATACAGCTTCGATTAATGTTGGACCTTCTCCACGACGAGCACGGTCAACTGCTTCTTTTGTTACACGGTAAACTTCTAATGGATCATTTCCATCAACAGTGAAACCAGGCATGCCGTATCCAATTGCACGATCCGATACTTTTTCACATGCTAATTGCTTCTCAATCGGTACTGAGATAGCATATTTGTTATTTTCACACATGAAAATTACTGGTAACTTATGTACACCAGCAAAGTTTGCGCCTTCATGGAAATCACCTTGGTTAGAAGAACCTTCACCAAATGAAACCCAAGAAACGATATCTTTACCTTCCATTTTTGCAGCTAAAGAAACACCAACAGCGTGAGGAACTTGAGTTGTAACTGGAGATGAACCTGTAACGATACGATTTTTCTTTTGTCCAAAATGACCTGGCATTTGACGTCCACCAGAGTTTGGATCTTCTGCTTTTGCAAAACCAGAAAGCATTAATTCTTTTGCTGTCATTCCGAATTGTAAAACTACACCCATATCACGGTAGTATGGTAATACGTAATCTTTTGTATTGTCTAATGCATATACTGAACCAACTTGAGCTGCTTCTTGACCTTGACAAGAAATAACGAACGGAATTTTACCAGCACGATTTAATAACCACATACGCTCATCAATACGACGTGCCATTAGCATTGTTTCATACATACTAAGAACGTCATCATTTGATAGACCAAGCTGTTCATGACGGTTTGAAGTTGTAACCTTTTCCATAAATATCCCCCTTTTACCACATACATGTGTGGAAGCGTTTTAAATCATTATAGTGATGAAATGTAGAGATTTGCTCTCTACATTTCAATTTTTTAAATTAAGAGTGAATTGCTAATCCTTCTACAGCAAGTGCTGCTTCACCAATAGCTTCTGATAATGAAGGATGTGGATGAATTGTATGAGAAATTTCCCATGCAGTTGCATCTAATACTCGTGCTAAACCTGCTTCAGAGATCATATCAGTTACATGAGGTCCAATCATATGGACACCAAGAAGATCATTCGTCTCTTCATCAACAATTATTTTAACAAATCCATCATGCTCACCGTAAACTAAAGCTTTACCGATTGCACGGAATGAGAATTTTCCTTTTTTAACTGTATAACCTTTTTCTTTTGCTTCACGCTCAGTTAAACCAACAGATGCAACTTCTGGATTACTATAAACACACTTACTTACCATTGTTGGATCTAATGGAAGTGGTGAATTACCTGCAATATGCTCAACTGCAATTGTACCTTCTCTTGAAGCAACATGTGCTAATTGTAAGCCACCAATTACATCACCAATCGCATAAATATGTGACTCTTTAGTTTGGTAATTAGCATTTGTTTGGATAAAACCATTTTCAACTACGATGTCAGTATTTTCTAATCCGATTCCTTCAACATTCGCTTGACGGCCAACAGATACTAACATTTTTTCAGCAGTGAAAGATTTCTCAGTATCTTTATGAAGCGCATTTATTCTAACACCATTATCGATTACTAAAGTTTCAGCTAAAACTTTCGCATCAGTAACTAATTTAATACCTTTTTTCTTTAATAATCTAGTCATTTCTTTAGAAATTTCTTCGTCTTCTAAAGGTAAAATAGTTTTACTATACTCGATTACTGTTACCTCAACACCAAAATCTGCTAACATTGAAGCCCACTCAATACCGATTACACCGCCACCAACGATAATAATTGACGCAGGAAGTGACTCCATTTTTAACGCCTCATCAGATGACATTACATGCTCACCATCAATAGTTAATCCAGGTAAAGACTTTGGTCTTGAACCAGTTGCGACTAAAACGTTCTTAGGAATTAGCATTTCGTTCTCGCTACCATCATTCATTTCAACTGAAATTGTTCCTGGCATTGGAGAGAAGATTGAAGGACCTAAAATACGTCCTAAACCGTCGTATACATCAATTTTCCCTTGTTTCATTAAGTGTTCGACACCTTTATGAAGCCCGGCAACGATATTTTCTTTTCTTTGTTGTACTTTGCTAAAATTTAATGTTACGCCTGATGTTTCAACACCAAACTCTTCACTTTTCTTAGCAGTTGAAAAAACTTCTGCACTACGTAATAATGCTTTACTTGGGATACAGCCTGCATGTAAGCAAGTTCCACCTAGTTTGTTTTTTTCTACTACCGCTACTTTTAATCCTAATTGAGAAGCACGAATAGCAGCTACATAGCCGCCTGTACCGCCACCGAGTACGACTAAATCATATTCTGTTGCCATGATGAAATTCTCCTCACATTTATACTAAAGATTTAACTGCAAATTCTCCAGGATAGATTTTTGCTTCTTCTTCTTCTCGAAGTACGCGAAGTGCACCTTCACAAAGAGCTTGAAGTTCATTTTCACCTGGTAAAACAATTACACGTGCCATCCATTTAACTCTTTTTGTTATTTCATTAACAATAAAATCACTATAAGCAATTCCACCTGTTAATATAATTGCATCAATATTGCCTTCAAGAACAGCTGCCGCACTTCCAATTTCTTTTGCGACTTGGTAAGCCATTGCTTCATATACTAATGCAGCTTTTTCGTCACCAACTTCAATCATGCTTTCAACTTTAATAGCATCTGCTGTTCCAAGATAGCTAACTAATCCACCTTGACCAACCATCATTTTTTGAACTTCGTTAATATAGTAGTCACCAGAGTAACAAAGTTTTATTAAGTCACCAATTGGTACAGTTCCAGCTCGCTCTGGACTGAAAGGTCCTTCACCATCTAAACCGTTATTTACGTCAATTACGCGTCCTTTTTTATGAGCACCAACACTCACACCTCCACCCATATGGGCGATAATAAGGTTTAAATCGTTATATGACTGTTCTAACTGTTTTGACACTTTTCGTGCTACAGCTTTTTGGTTTAAAGCATGGAAAACACTTCTTCTTTCCATTAGTGATTGTCCGCTGATTCTTGCAACCGGATCTAATTCATCAACAACTACTGGATCAACGATAAATGCTGGAATGTTTAATCCTTGTGCAATCTCATTAGCAATGATTCCACCAAGATTTGAAGCATGCTGACCACTATAACCAATTTTCAAATCTTCTAACATGATTTCATTTACTGCATAAGTTCCACCTTCGATTGGTCTAAGGAGTCCACCTCGACCACATACAGCACTTAATTTAGAAATGTTAATGCCTTCTTTGTGTAATACCTCTAAAATAACATTTTTTCTAAATTCATATTGATCAATTATTGTTTTATATTTATTTAATTCTTCATCGTCATGGCGTATTGTTTGTTCAAAAATTGGTTTTTCATCATCAAATACACCAACCTTTGTGGATGTGCTGCCAGGATTAATTACTAAAATACGATGCATTGTCAACACTCTCCCTTCTAAGTTTACCTTACCTTTATAACTAGAAAGAAAGAGGTACTATTACTTCACTCTTTCTTTCCACCTAAAAAATAAAGGAATTTTTAATTCAAATTTATTTAGTCAATTATCTTCTGCTTAAGATGTTGTGACCATTTGATAAGAATTGGCTACGAGATTTTGCCATTGTAGCAATACGCTCTTCAGCTAAACGGTCTGCAGCTAAATAAGTTGGAATACCGTCACGTTTTGAAATTTCGATAACTTTTGCAATGTTATCGTATAAGCCTTCAACTTTTTTCATTGCACGGTCGTAGTTGTATCCGTATAACTCATCTGCAACGTTGATTACTCCACCAGAATTGATTACATAGTCAGGAGCATAAACGATACCTAATTCATGGATTAAATCACCATGACGAGTTTCTTTTAATTGGTTATTTGCAGAACCTGCAATAACTCGCGCTTTTAATAGTGGGATAGTTTTATCGTTAATTGTTGCACCTAATGCGCATGGTGCATAAATATCACATTCTACTCCATAAATATCATCTGGATCTACTGCTGTAGCACCAAATGCTTCTACTGCACGTTGTACAGCTTCTTTATTAATATCCGTTACGATTAATTGAGCACCTTCTTCATGTAAGTACTCGCAAAGGCTGTAAGCAACATTACCAACACCTTGGATTGCAATTTTTTTACCTTCTAAGCTGTCAGTTCCAAATGCTTCTTTTGCAGCAGCTTTCATACCACGGTAAACACCAAATGCAGTAACTGGAGATGGGTTACCTGAAGAACCGAATGATGGTGAGATACCTGTTACATAATCAGTTTCTTCGTGGATTAAATCCATATCTGCAACAGTAGTACCTACGTCCTCAGCAGTAATATATCGACCATTTAAGCCTTGGATATAACGACCAAATGCACGGAACATTGCTTCGTTTTTATCTTTACGTGGATCACCGATGATTACAGTTTTTCCTCCACCTAAGTTTAAGCCAGCAGCAGCATTTTTATAAGTCATACCTTTTGCTAAACGTAGAGCATCTTCAATTGCAGCTTCTTCTGATTCGTAAGTCCACATTCTTGTTCCACCTAAAGCTGGACCTAATGTAGTATCGTGGATCGCAATAATTGCTTTTAATCCTGATTCTTTATCTTGGCAGAAAACAACTTGCTCATAGTCATAAGTTTCTAAGTATTTGAAGATTTCCATGTAATAACAGCTCCCTTAAAATGTGTAAGTTTAGTTTTTAGAGTTACATATAGCTAATGCTAATGAATATAATTTTGTCATTGCAGAGTCAGAACGCGATGTTAAAACAATCGGTGCCTTTGCTCCAGCAATAAGTGCAGCCACTTCTGAGTTAGCCATAAAGACTAATGATTTATATAAAATATTTCCAGTTTCTATTGTAGGTACTAATAAAATATCAGCTTGCCCAGCAACTTCTCCAGTTAAGCCTTTATGTTTAGCTGCTTCAACAGAAATGGCATTATCAAGTGCTAATGGTCCATCAACAATACAATTTTTAATTTGTCCTCTTGTATTCATGACAGTTAATGATGCTGCATCTAGTGTTGCTTGCATTGCAGGATTTACTACTTCAACAGCTGCCAGTACAGCAACTTTAGGGGTTTCTATTCCTACTTTCCTTGCAATTTCAACACTGTTTTCAATAATTTTCACCTTTTGATCTAACGTAGGTGCTATGTTCATCGCAGCATCTGTTACGATTACAGCATTTTCTCTACCTGGTACGGCGAATATTGCAACATGTGATAAAACACTTTTATCTCTTAAACCATATTCTTTGTTCAATACTTCTTTTAGAAGAACTGAAGATGAAAGATTACCTTTCATTACAATTGAAGCTTCAGCAGAGCGAACAGCTACAACTGCATTTTTAGCAGCCTCTTTGTTTGAATGAGAATGAACAATTTTTAGTCTTTCTGCAAATTGTTCGTTTTTTAATAAATCTTCATACATTTCATAGATAGCTTGCTCGTTTCCGAAAAGTAAAAAGTTTGCTAAATCATTATCTAACGCAATTGAAACTGCTTCTTTTACTTCGAAGTCCTCAGCAACAGCTACAGCAACAGTTTGCCTAGAATGATTTTTCGCACGTAACATTATATCTGTTAAATTCATTGAAAGCCCTTCCTTTCATCCCCCTGCACTATATAAAGCAATTTGCGTGCCAACTTTCGAAAAAGGATAAAACTATTTTAAAAATAGTTGAAAAGCCTTACATTACCAGTATTCTAGTACCAGGTACTAGTAACACCGATAAATCTATTCTACAACAATATTTTGAAAAATGACAGTAATTGTATGCAAAAATATTCATAGCACGCAAATTATTGCGTGCTATTTTTTGCATTGTGGTATTTTTCCAATTTATAATACAAATTCCTTACTGATATTCCAAGCTCTTTTGCTGACCTTGTTTTATTGCCATTATTTTTCATTAATATCTTTTCAATAATTTCACCTTCATAATTTGTAACCATTTCATCAAGGGAGCTTATTTCTTCAGTATGAACTTCGTTTTGATGAACAGATTGCTCTTGCTTAACTTGTACAATCGCTGATAAATGTTCAGGTAGGATTTGTTTTTCATTAAATTTCATAAATATAACAGCTCTACCTAGCACATTTTCCAATTCCCTAACATTACCAGGCCAATTGTAACTTTTTAATTTATTTAATGCTGATAATGAGATTCCCTCAACATTTCGACCGTAATCTTGATTAATTTTGGCTAATAATCTTTCGCCAATCGGTAAAATATCTTCAATTCGTTCCTTTAGTGCAGGAATAATAATAGGAAGTTTATTTAATCGATAATAAAGATCTTCTCGAAACTTTCCTTCAATGATTGCTTCCTCCAGATGAACATGCGTCGCAGCAATTACTCGCACATTTATAGGAATAGACTTTGTCCCACCAACACGTCTAATTTCTTTCTCTTGTAGGACCCTTAATAGTTTGGCTTGCATCGCAGGTGATAATTCTCCAATTTCATCTAAGAAAATACTTCCATTATTAGCTTCCTCAAAAAGCCCTCTTTTCCCACCACGTTTTGCGCCAGAAAAAGCACCTTCTTCATAACCAAATAATTCACTTTCCAATAAAGTTTCAGAAATCGCAGCACAATTTACTCGAACGAATTTATTATATTTGCGATCGCTTTCATTATGAATCGCATGAGCAAACAATTCTTTACCTGTTCCAGATTCCCCACGTAGTAATACCGTAGCAGGAGTGCTCGCAGCTAATTTAGCCTGCATGATCGCTAAACTGATTCCTTCAGATTCACCAGCTATATCCTCGAATGAATATTTTGCTTCTAATGTTCTAATAATTTGGCGTGCTCTATGTAGCTCATTCGTTAACTGTGAAATTTCAGAAACATCATGGATTACTCCAACACTACCTTTTAATTTTCCGTCTACGATTACAGGAGCTACATTCACTAATACATCACGATTTTGTTTTCCGACCTTCATGCGTACTCCACGAACTGCTTGTTTTGTTTTCAATACTTTTAAATGAACACTTTCACCTTCAGCAATATCAATCGTTGCATGTTTACCAAGAACTTGTTCACTTGAAAATCCAGTCAGTCTTGTGTATGCCGGATTAATAATAATTCCATTACCTTTTTCATCTACAACTGAAATTGCTTCATCTGAACTTTGAATGACTGCTTCAAGCATGCTATAAACTTCTTTTAAATTTGTAACCTCTTCTGCTAAATCTATTACCTCAGTATCATCTTTAAAAACAGAAATTGCACCTTCAAGTTCACCATCTTCTCGAAAGATTGGAATACGAGTCGTAAAAATCTTACTTCCATTAATTAAAATATGCTCTTGATTAATTTCCTTCTTTTTCGTTTGAAGAACTCGAGGTAATTTACTAGTCGGGACAACATCCAATATATACCTACCAATCGCAGCATCTTTATCAGTATGTAACATTCTTTCTGCAGAGCGATTGAATAAAAGAATTTTCCCCCATTTATCAACCACAATCATCCCATCATGAGTGTTGTCCAAAATGAGCTCTTGTTGTCTTTTTTTATTATCGATTAAATTAAAAAGTGATTCTTTTTCTTGAACAAGATCAGATATCATTTTTGCAACAGAACCTGGGATCACTAAAGTATGCTTAGCTTTATACTCGATTAATTCCTGGAATATCGTTTCATCTCCAGTAGTATTTATGACAACATCAATCTCTTCGTTTAAATTAGACTTCCAATCCTTTAGTATTGGAATATGTAAGCTTTTAGCAAAGTCTAAGCCTTTAGCCTCTTTTATCATATCTACTACTGCGACAACATGAAATAAATCAGAATGTGATAGAAGTTTTAAAACGGCTGTGCCTCCTGTTCCCATTCCAACGATCATTACGTTTTGTTTCATCTTAGTTCACCTACTAATTTCAACAAATTATTAACACATTAGACTATTATATATAAAAAGTCATTCTTTCGTCTATTTCAAATGTTTTATAAGGCTTGACAACACTATCCTTGTATAAGATTATGAAGAAAGAGAATTACGTAATTTTATACTTTATTGTTACTTTTAACGGAGGAATTAATAAACATGAAAGAATCATTTACACGTATGTTAGCATTCGTTGTGATTGTTGTACCAATAGCTTTAGCAGTTATCGGAATTAAATTACTTCGTGATACGGTATTTCTAATCCATTCTTTTGGCATTCCAAATCTTCCATTGCAATTATTAATCGGACTTGTTTCATTAGGAGTCGGTTTTTATTTAGTGGGAAGCTTTGTATTATTTAGAGATCGTAAACGAAACAAAGTTCAAGGTAGATTTTTAAAAAGATAATTTTTGTGGGAGTATAACCTAGGTTCTAAATTAAAACCAAAAGATAAATAACAAAACAAAAAAAGTGCTGATAAGAGCACTTTTTTATTTACTAAGAAGTTGACTTCTGACTTGGAAAGCTAGCTCTGGATAGTCAGTAATAATCGCTGTACATTTAACTTCAAATAATCGTTTCATAACAGCTGGTTCATTGATTGTATAAGGTCTTACGGCTATGTGATGTTCCATAGTTTCTTCTATTTGTTCATCAGTAATTATACGATAATTAGGATGAATTGCATTTGCTTTATAATCTTCAGCAATCTTCCACGGTTCTTTACTTCTTCTATTAAATAAAACTGCTGTTTCAATATCCGGTGCCATTAAGTGGAATTTAAGCATACTTTTATGGTTAAAGGAAGATAAAACGATTCTTTTTTCATATTCATATGAACGGATTAAATTTATAACTCGTTCCTCAAGTCCATGGTATTCGATTTTATCATTTTTTAATTCAACATTGATACTAAAGTTATTTCCTTTTGCCCATTCAAATACTTCTTTTAAGGTTGGTATCGTGCATCCCTTAAATTGTCGTTTAAATCGATAACTAGCATCAAATTGCTTTAATTCAGCTAACGTATAATCTTTAACGAAACCTTTACCGTTAGTTGTACGATTTATTGTTTCATCATGAATAACAACAATTTCACCATCTTTTGATAAGTGTACATCTAACTCTATTCCGTCTGCCCCTAAATCTTCACATGCCTTAAAAGAAACCATTGTATTTTCTGGGTAGGTTCCTGCAGCACCTCTATGACCAATAATATCAACCACTCAAATTCCCCCCATGTGAGAAAATATATACTTTCTTCTTTTTCTTATTGTATACTAATTTTACGAAACTTAAGGAGGATTATTATGCGACCATTGCAAATTTCGCCTGAAACTGCAATTTTACTTTCTAAGAAATTAAACGTTCCTTTAGAACAAATTATGCATATGCCACAGCATATATTAATGAAAAAATTGATGGAATTAGATTTGTCTAAAAGCGAAGAAGCTTCTGAGGATAATGAATCTAAATAGTAAATAAGCTTTAAACAAGAAAGCAGAAGTAGTATTTCTACTTCTTTTTTTTGGACCTTTTTTTATTTATTCTAATCTTAAATTACATTTTTATGTAAAATTGGACAAATAATTAACAATTATGAGCTAATTTTAATTTAAACTTCCTTTCATATTAATTAGTTTTCAAGTAAAATGTAATGTATTGTGTATATTTTATAACGAAAAGTATTTATGGAGGTATTTTTAAATGTTACCTGATTGGTTAATTGGTTTGATCATGGGGATGGTAGAAGGATTAACAGAATTTTTACCGGTATCTTCTACAGGTCATATGATTTTAGTTGCTGATTTATTAAATTTCACAGGTGAGAAGGCTTCATTTTTTGAAGTAATTGTTCAACTTGGTTCAATTCTAGCAGTAGTTGTTGTTTTTTGGAAACGACTATGGTCAGTACTTGGAGTTAAATCAGATGGTTATAGACAAACGAAACTCAACTTAATTCATATTATCATCGGTGCTATTCCAGCCGGGATTGTAGGGCTTATATTCCATGATTTCATTAAAGATGTTTTATTCTCACCTAAAACTGTTGTAATTGGATTAGTAGCTGGCGGTATTTTATTAATTGTTGCTGAAAAAGTCTCTAAACATCCTAAATCATCTGATTTAGATCACATCTCATATAAACAAGCTTTTATTATTGGTTGTTTCCAAATGCTAGCTTTATGGCCAGGATTTTCACGATCAGGCTCTACAATAGCTGGGGGATTATTATTTGGTTTAGATCGAAAAACTTCTGCAGAATTTACTTTTATTTTAGCAGTACCAATGATGATTGCTGCTAGTGGATTAGATTTGATTAAAAATATCGATATTTTGAGTGCTTCAGATTTACCATTATTCGCAACTGGATTCATCACAGCATTCGTAGTTGCATTACTTGCGATCGTTTCCTTCTTAAAATTATTAGAGAAAGTAAAACTAACAGGTTTTGCAGTTTATCGTTTTATAGTAGCGATTGTTTTCACGATTGTATTTATATTTTAATTAAAACTACAAAAGATAGGACAACCATATTGGGGATGTCCTATCTTTTTTATTTCTATATACAATTTATCGGTTTATTTTACAAATGAAAAAAGGCTATTCGTACAACGTATACGAATAGCCTTTGTAATATATATGTTAGTTATTTAAATTTAAAAATTGTTGTCTATTGGCGAAAGCCCTACCTCTCTTCCGCAATTCGGCTCCAGGGCCGTTCCATTAGGCAGCTTGTTTCACAACAATCTTCACTAACAGACACTACTACTAATATATAAACAAGGTTGAAATAGCTGACGCGTCATGGAATACGTCCAATTTTCTCCCAAATTTCGTAGTAATAATATCGTTTTTCTATATGTTTCAGTGGCGCAATAAATATTATAGCATACTACAAATTATTAGGCAAACTAATTTTTATTTAATATAAATCGACGGACTAGCACTTAAATTGTTCCTAAGTAAAATTTAAATTTCATTGTTATAGATTTGATTATTGTTGAATTACGTAATCTTTTCTTCAGAGCAGTAGTTATAAAAATCTACTTTTTTAGAAAAAAAAAGTTCCAATTATTAGAAACCAAGTGAATGTTTGTTCCTAATTGACATACTTTTATTGATGAATTAATTGATTGGAACGAAAGGGATGCTCGACTCCTATGGGATAAGCGGGAAGGCTAAAGACCCCGCAGGCTTGCCGAGGAAGTTGAAGAATCTCGCCCCATGGAAAGCGAGCATCCTGTAATGGAAATCAACATCACCCTACTCCTTTTACGAAAATTCGGTAATAAATTGATAAACTCATTAATCAACAACAAAA
The DNA here is from genome assembly GCF_002564465.1 of Bacillus sp. AFS088145. Lineage (GTDB taxonomy): Bacteria > Bacillota > Bacilli > Bacillales > Bacillaceae_G > Gottfriedia. The sequence continues at coordinate 33,997 of NZ_NUUX01000025.1, forward strand.
GAAAACGTTGTCTACTATAGACAACGTTTTCAGATTACAAATATAATTGCTAATGCGAAAAAGTACCGAAGATCTCATAAGAAGTTATTCGCTAAGAGAAACGTCTGTGGAATCACTATCAGGAAGTTAATCGGATTCTTGGGTAATTTGTACTAAAAATAAATTTAAGAAGCTTTATGTTCTAAACGTAATTTATCAGCTACCATTGCAATAAATTCTGAATTTGTTGGTTTTGCCTTTGACATTGAAATTGTATAACCAAATAATGTAGAAATACTATCGATATTGCCACGGCTCCATGCTACTTCAATCGCATGTCGAATTGCACGTTCAACTCGGCTAGCTGTTGTATTAAACTTTTTAGCGATATCTGGGTATAAAACTTTTGTAATTGAACCTAAAAGCTCAATATCGTTGTATACCATCGAAATCGCTTCACGTAAGTACATATATCCTTTAATATGTGCAGGTACCCCAATTTCATGGATGATACTTGTGATACTAGCATCTAAGTTACGTGGCTTACTTTCGTAATTTGATACTAAAGAAGGTGAATTACGTTTAGTTACTGCACTACCCTTTCCAACTACTTGACGGATATTGCTGATTAAATGCTCCATATCAAATGGTTTTAAGATAAAATATGATGCACCAAGGTCAACAGCTTTTTTAGTAACATCCTCTTGACCAAATGCTGTTAGCATAATAACGTTTGGAATTTTTTCAACTAAGCCAGCGCGTAAACGATCTAAAACCGCTAATCCATCTAAATGAGGCATAATAATATCTAAGACTAGTACATCTGGCTTTTTATCCTTCACTAGAGGTAAGCAGTCTTGTCCATTAAACGCAACCCCAACCACTTCCATATCTGTTTGTGCGTTAATGTAGTTTTCTAACATAATAACAAGTTCTTTATTATCATCAACTAATAATACTTTAATTTTCTCCACGCCCGTTCCTCCCTACATCCTCTATAGTGAATTTTCATTACTTATTACCGATAATTTCGACAATAAAAATTTATTTCCTGTTTTTATTATAAATTCTGAATATTTTTATTAATATAGATAGTTTTCTTCAATTTCTTCTAGCATTCGACGATTGGGTTAAAAACTACTATGTATTAAGTCGAATTATACATATAATTCATTATATAAAAAATGAAATAGTATGTAAATTTATAATTTTTAATATAAATTTACAATTCTGTAACATTAACCGTCATATCAACCATCCTCTACATTAAAATTTTTTTAATCTTTCGATGTTACTAATAGTATACTACCATTTTTTTCCTATTTTGACTTATTTTTAACAAAATACACTACAAAATAATTAATAAGTGTATTTTTCAATTTTGAAACCAATTCATAAAAGGAAAGGGTATTTTAGAGTATTTTTATGTGCTATTTCATTTAATGATATTTCCTTTGAAAGGGATAATACTTAACACTTATGAGAGATGCAGTGTAGCCCTCTGAGCCCTTTCACAGAAGTGACGAGTAGGAAGATATCACTTTACAGAAATCGAGCATTCTTAATGGAAATAAACATAAAAAATACACCTACATAATTTGATAGGTGTATTTTTTAAATCAAGAAGCCTTTTTATCTTGATAATCATAAATTGGTACTTTAGCCTCATCAAGCATCCACTCAATATGAACCCCATACCCACTAGTCGAATCATTTACAAAAACATGTGTTACTGCTCCGATTAATTTTCCATTTTGAATGATTGGTGAGCCGCTCATTCCTTGTACAATCCCGCCAGTTTCTTTAAGTAATCGTTTATCAGTAACCTTTAAAATAATGCCTTTGGTGGAAGGGAATTTTTGTTGAATGCTACTTACTATTTCTATGTCAAATGCTTCTACTTTATTATCATGTATTACGGTAAGTATTTTAGCAGGACCTTTTTTCACTTCATTTGATAATGCAATTGGTAATGGTTGTGACATGATCCCATTGTCTATTTTATTGTTAACTTTACCGAATATGCCAAATGGACTATTAGAAGTGATATTACCAATCCTTCCACGATCTAAAGCAAAATGTGCTATTTTTTCTCCTGGTGAACCATCGGCACCTTTTTCAATTGCAGTTACGGTTGAATAGACTATATGCCCATCTTCTACTTCAATGGCTTTTCTCGTATCGCTATCAGAGATAACATGTCCTAGTGCACCATATTTTAATGAATTAGGTTCTATGAATGTCATCGTGCCAATACCAGAAGCTGAATCTCTTATATATAATCCAATTCGATAGCTATCATGACCTTGGTCCCGAATAGGTTGTAACATTTTTGTGTAATACTTACCCTCGCGTTTTACAGTAATTTTTATAGGCTTTCCATACTTCCCTGCTTTTTGAATAAACGGTAATACATCTGACATTTTTTCGATTTGTTTACCATTCATTTTTATAATCATGTCTCCAACTTTAATACCGGCAATTTCACCTGGAGACTTTTGTCCTGAACTAGTATTTACTAAATGATGTCCAACGACTAAGACACCTACTGAGTTAAGTTTTACTCCTATTGACTGTCCCCCTGGTATTATTCTTAAACTGTTTAATACTTTAACATCTACCTTTTTACTTGGTAATTCATTCATACCGAGTGCTACATTAACTATTTCTTGTTGATCCTTATTTTTTATGGTAGATGAAAACACATTATTTTGATTTATATTAAACACGCCAATACCAACTATAAATAAAAGGAGAAGAATTTTTATTATTCGACGAACATTTATATTTTTCACAAGCGAATCACTCTCCTTAGCGCCAAATTTCATTTTTTTTAATTCGTGGCTATGTAGTTAATGTTAGCTTTGCAAAAGCAAAATATGATTGTAAAAATATGATAGATTCTTTAACGTATAATGTTGTATTAGTATGTTTCATTTAGCATTTTCCAATTACTAATTTATCAATAATTCCCATAAAAAAAAAAGAGAATATTTAATGTATAGAAAAAAATTTCCATCATTAAACATTCTCTTTTTTAGTTCATTGAGATTGGTATTTTGCAGAAGCTGCCTGATCGATCAATTCTTTTGCGTGTTGAATCGTTACATCTGTAATTTCAACTCCAGCGATCATCCTTGCAATTTCATTAATTTTTTGATCATTTCGTAATGGTGTAACAGAAGTTTTCGTTCGATTTCCATCAATTAATTTGGCGATAAATAAATGCGTATCTGCCATTGAAGCAACTTGTGGTAAGTGAGTTATACAAAGTACTTGAGAATCTATAGATACTTTGTGTATTTTTTCTGCTATTGCTTGCGCTACTCTTCCACTAACCCCTGTATCAACCTCATCGAATATAATTGATGTAATCCCCTGATGCTTCGTGAAAATGCTCTTTAGTGCAAGGAACATCCTTGAAAGTTCTCCACCAGATGCAACCTTTGCTAATGGCTTTAAAGGCTCACCTGGGTTTGTTGAAATATAAAACTCAACAAAATCAAATCCATCTTTTTTAAACTTTATATGTTGTTCATCTAGTATTGGATCTGATTCTTGTCCCTCTTCAACATCAAACATAATTTCAAAGGTTGTTTTATCCATATAAAGCTCTTTTAATTCTTTATGTATATCAGCAGTCAATTTGATTGCTAATTCTTTTCTTTTATTTGAAAGAGTTTTACCAGCACTAATTAGCTTGATTGTTACATTATCTAAGTCTTTTTGTAACTTCTCGATATGCATATCTTTATGTTGAATAGTATCCAACTCTTGTTCAATATCTTCTGCGTATTTTAAGATATCAACAACACTGTGCCCATACTTCTTTTTTAGCATAGAAATCTCGTTTAAACGAGTTTCAATTTCGTTTAATCTATTTGGATCATATTCCATTTGTTCAATGGAATCACGTAATCGATACGATATATCCTCTAATAAGTAATAGCTACTACTGATTCCTTCATGCATTTCTTTAATGTCATTATCAATATTCGTTACTGACTCTAAAGAATACATACTCGACCTGACCGAATCTAATCCTGAACCATCCTGCGATAAACTTTGATATGCTTCAACTAAAGACTTATAAATGCGTTCAAAATTAGAAATTTTGAGTCTTTCTTCCATTAACTGATCGTCTTCATTTTCTTGCAGATTCGCATTTTGTATTTCAGTTAGCTGAAATTGAATTAAATCCAATCTATGAGCCATTTGTTGTTCATTTTCAGTTAATTGCTTTAACTGTTTTTTTAAGTCTGTATAGTTATTAAATATATTTAGATAATCAGTATACAAAGGAGCAATTGTTTTTTCATCATATTGTTGTAACATCGGTAAATGATGTTCTTGGTCCATCAAATCTTGGCTCTCATGTTGCCCATGAATATCAACAAGTAAACCACCAATTTCCTTAAGTATAGAAGTTGTCACTAATTTCCCGTTGATACGGCATACACTTTTACCAGATGAAGTAATATCTCTTTTTAAAATAATCATTTCATCTTCAATGTCAAAGCCTAATTCTCTGCATCTTGAATAAATTAGATGATTCTCATTTTCGATATGAAATAAGCCTTCAATTTCTGCTTTTTCAGTATCATATCTTACGAATTCTGCAGATCCACGACCACCAAGTAACAGACCGATAGCGTCAATAATAATCGACTTCCCCGCTCCTGTTTCACCACTTAGTACAGTTAAACCCTTTTCAAATGAAATGGAAACTTCCTCAATGATTGCAAAATTTTTAATGATAATTTCAGATAACAATGAGTTTCTCTCCTCTTTTTAAAACCATTCTCCTATTGAAGCATGTCAATAAATTTTCCTTTTAGTTCCTCAGCATCTACAGGTGTACGACAAATGATTAAGATTGTATCATCACCACAGATTGTACCCATAATTTCTGACCATTCTAAATGATCAATTAATGCACCAACTGCATTTGCATTACCTGGCAAAGTTTTCATTACAATTAAATGACTTGAACTATCAATTTTAATAAATGAATCAATTAAAAGTCTTTTTAATTTTTGTAATGGATTAAATCGTTGATCTGCAGGTAAGCTATATTTATATCGCCCATCAGATAACGGTACTTTTACTAAATGTAGTTCTTTTATATCACGTGAAATCGTTGCTTGGGTTACTTTAAACCCTAAGTCTCTTAGTGATTGTACTAATTCATCTTGTGTTTCGACTTCATTTTTTGCGATAATTTCTCGTATTTTAATATGACGCTGACCTTTATTCATAATACACCTCTTTGCAAATTCCGACAAATATCTTACTTAAAGAATATCTTATCTAATCTACTCGTTATTGTATATATTTTTTTAAACGTTTTCATAAAATGCATTTTTCAGCATAATTTTTTTCTTTTTACCTTAATTTAAAAAAGGAGAAAAAGGAAACCTATTTGGTTTCCTTTTTATTATTTTACCTTCTTTAATTCATTATGTGCTTCATTTACAATTTCCATTGGTAATCGATTTAACTCGCTATTTCCAATTTCCTTTGAACCTTCCCAATGAAGATGAATTAAAAATTCAATATTACCGTCTCCACCAGTTATAGGAGAAAAAGTTAAAGCTTTTATATCATATCCTTGGCGAAGCGCAAAATCGATCATCATTTCGATAACTTGTTCATGCACCTTTGGATCACGTACAATACCCTTTTTACCAACTTGCTCTCTACCAGCTTCAAATTGTGGTTTAATTAACGCGACAACATCACTTGAGGGTACTAATAATGTTTTTAAGACTGGTAAAATCAAACGTAACGAAATAAAGGAAACGTCAATCGAAGCAAATTGAGGTAACCCTTCAATTAAATCTTCTGGTTTAACATAACGAAAATTTGTTCGTTCCATTACAATAACACGTTCATCTTGCCTTAATTTCCAAGCAAGTTGATTGTATCCAACATCAAGTGCATATGATTTTTTTGCTCCATTTTGGAGTGCACAATCCGTAAATCCACCTGTCGAAGATCCAATATCAATCATAATTTTATCTTTAACTGATAGATCGAATGTGTTTATAGCTTTTTCTAATTTGTACCCTCCACGGCTCACATAAGGCATAACGTCACCTTTAATTTGTAAAGGGAGTTCGATATCTATTTTTTCTCCAGGCTTATCTAATCTTTGTTCGTTTGTATAGACAAGTCCTGCCATAATTGCTCGTTTAGCTTTTTCACGTGTTTCGATTAAACCACGATCTACTAAAAGTACGTCTACTCGTTCTTTTTTTGCCATTTAAATGTCATCCTCTTATTTATTACAAACCATTTCACGGATTTTCTTAACCGATTCATCTTTTGTTAAATGAATTTCATCAAGTAATTTATCAACATCACCATGTTCAACAAATAAATCCGGTATACCTATACGTTCTACGCGGACGTTTTGAAAATTATTTGAACTTGCAAATTCTAAAACAGCACTTCCAAAACCACCTTGTAATACTGCTTCTTCAATCGTTAAAATCGGTTTTCCGTCCTTAAAGATATCATTTAACATTGCAGTATCCATTGGTTTAATAAATCTTGCGTTTACTACTTTAACAGTAATATTTTCCTTCTCTAACTCATCCGCTGCATCTAATGCCATTTTAATTGTTGTACCAAAAGTTAAGATAACTGCATCAGAGCCTTCTCTTAATACTTCCCATGAACCAATCGGAATTTCTTTTAATTGCTCATCCATTGGTACGCCTATACCATTTCCCCTAGGGAAACGAAGCGCAATTGGACCATCTTCGTATTGAATTGCAGTGTTTACCATATGTTGGCCTTCATTCTCATCTTTAGGCATCATTAAAACTAAGTTTGGTATATGTCGTAGGAAGGCAATATCAAACACACCTTGATGAGTTTCACCGTCAGCACCTACTAATCCTGCACGATCGATTCCAATGAATACATTTAAATTTTGTCTACAAATATCATGTAATACTTGGTCATATGCTCTTTGAAGGAATGTGGAATAAATTGCTAAAAACGGCTTCATTCCTTGTGTTGCTAAACCTGCTGCTACAGTTGCCGCATGTTGCTCTGCGATACCGACATCAAAAATTCGGTCAGGTAATTGAGCTTGGAAATTTTCCAATTTTGAACCGACTGGCATTGCAGGAGTAATCGCTACGATCCGCTCATCTTTTAAAGCTAATTTTAATACAGTATCACTAACAAGTTTACTCCATGCTGGTGGTGCTTTATCCGGCTTAATTAACTTCCCAGATTCTACTTTGTAAGGACCTGTACCATGCCAAGTTCCAATATCATCACTTTCTGCTGGCTTATATCCTTTTCCCTTTTTCGTTAGTACATGTACTAATACCGGGCCTTTAGTTTTCTTAGCATATTCAAGAGATTCAAATAAGTCTTCAAAATTATGACCATCAACTGGTCCAAAATAAGTGAATCCCATTTCCTCAAAAAACATTCCTTGTGTAACTAAGTATTTAAGGCTATCTTTTAATTTTTTTGATGTACTTGATAGTTTGTCCCCGATTCCAGGAATTTTTTTGATCACACCCTCAAGTTCACCTTTAGCCCAACGGTATTTCCCAGTTGTTCTCAGTCTTCCTAAAATGCTATGTAAAGCACCTACGTTCGGAGCTATAGACATTTCATTATCATTTAAAATAACGATGACATCTTTTTGTTCATGTCCAATATGATTCATCGCTTCAAGAGCCATCCCACCAGTTAATGCACCATCGCCGATAATCGGAATAATGTATTCACCAGTTTTTTTAATATCTCTAGCAATAGCCATCCCCATTGCCGCAGATAGTGAAGTCGAGCTGTGCCCAGTTTCCCATACATCATGTTCACTTTCATTTCGCTTAGGAAAGCCACATAATCCCTTAAATTGTCTTAGTGTTGTAAATTCTTTTGCGCGACCAGTTAATATTTTATGAACATACGATTGATGTCCTACATCCCACAAAAATTTGTCTTTAGGCGAATCAAAGACTTTATGTAATGCAATCGTTAATTCAACAACTCCTAAATTTGGCGCAATATGACCACCTGTCTCAGAGAGCTGTTGAATAAGAAATTTACGAATTTCTTCACTTAATACTTCTAATTCACCGTTCGTTTTATTTTTTAAAAAGCTCGGATTTTCAATTGTCGTAAGATCCATCTTGGATCACTCACCTTCCTAGATGTTAAATCTATATAAATAATTCATTATTATGTAATTTTATCTATAAAATGATTTTACCATACTTGTAGTTAAACGCTAGTTTCTTAAATGACTAACTCTTAACACCATGTATCATAATACCATTTTTATTAAAATCTGTTTAATGTTTTTTATTTTTATAGAACAAAATTATAAATATTTTTTTGCAAAATGAAAAGAAAGCCGCTAGCACAAATGTGTTAACGGCCTACATTTCTGTATATTTTATTAACAACATTAACGGTTTTGAACTACTCATGACTAAAATCACGAGATTCTTGGGAACAAAGCATACTTGCTAGCATATTTCTTTACTAGCAGCGGTTTCTTTTATTTACCAAGCTATCCCCGTAATCCCTACGGTTAATTTTCCTAACGCTAGGAAAAACAAACTCAGCTTGATTTTATACTGAGGGGTATTACGGTTGTTCTCTTTGCGATTTTCGAGAGGTATAGACGAACGAAAGCCACCAAACAAGTTCTATTCACGCAACAAGCACCATACTTGAATTCGTTCTAGTTTAAGTTTCTTATATAATTTTATCTTAATTATACTTCAAGCTAGATACTTAGTATAGTTGAATAATTTAACATTATTTTATCACTCATACCACATCCGAAGTCGATTCATCTCATGTTTGAAATCACGAGTGATCTTGACTTTATAATAAAGTAGTTACATTATACATAAATGAATAAATCTATTCAAATGGACATGGGATAATTACAAAATCAAAGTTTAAAAGCTGCGATTTTCAACAAAATCACAAATTGAGATTAAGTAGTCATCTTTAATCCCACATGCTCGAACATGTTGTTTAGCTTCAGTAATAAATGTATGAAGCCTTTCTTTAGCACCCTCGACCGAATATAACTTAACATAAGTAGTTTTATCATTTTCTATATCACTACCAACTGGCTTACCAAGTACTTCTTCATCACCTATTACGTCTAAAATATCATCTTGTATTTGAAATGCGATACCAAGTTTATAAGCAAATTGCGTTAGGTGAGATAATTGTTCGGCTGTTGCTTTTGAAATAATTGCACCTGCAATAACAGGATACATTAGCATTTTACCTGTTTTTCTTTCATGGATATATTGCAATTCTTCTCCACTAAGCTCTTTACTTTCACCTTCCATATCTGCTACCTGACCGGCAACCATACCTTCAGGACCTGCAGCAATCGCTAATTCACTAATTAATTGTATTTTCACTTGATCAGACACATGAAAATCATTCATTTCCGTAATTAATTTAAATGCGTATGTCAATAAACCATCACCTGCTAATACCGCAAGATCTTCCCCAAATACTTTATGATTTGTCGGTTTTCCTCTTCGAAAATCATCATCATCCATACATGGTAAATCATCATGAATTAATGAATAAGTATGAATCATTTCTAAAGCACATGCAGGTTTTATCCCTATTAATGGGTCATTACCAAATGCATCTAGAGTTGCGAAAAGTAAAAGAGGTCTAATTCTTTTCCCACCACCTTGTAATGAATAGGACATAGATTCTTTTAATTTTTCTGGTGCTTTTAATTTTTCAACCGATTTAATCATTTCATCATTTACAATTCTACTGGAATACTCCATAAAATCTTTGAAAGTGTTCATTTTATTCCTCCTCAACAGTAAAAGGAGTTTGTTCACCCTGTTCATTTAATATAGAAGTCATTTGTTTTTCAACTTTAGTAAGCTTCTCTTGACAAATTTGAGAGAGTTTTATACCTTCTTGAAAGTATTCGATCGCTTTTTCAAGTGGTACGTCACCTTGCTCTAATTTTTGTACGATCATTTCAATTTCTTTTATTGCTTCTTCAAAAGAACGCTCATTTTGTGACAATTGATTCACTCTCCTTTTACTTCAAGTACTTCACAATTTAATTTCCCATCGGTCATTTGTAATTGGAACCGGTCTCCACTTTTTGCTTGTTTAACCGATTTCATTAATTCGTTATCATTTTTATATGCTAATGAATAACCTCTGGCCATAACTTTTAATGGGCTAAGTGCATCTAGTGTATGAACTACTCTTTCCATTTCAAATTTCTTCTGGGTAATTAAACGATTAAATTCTTTTTGTAAAGCCATATGTAATTGCTGGTGCTTTTGCTTTTCAAGCTGAACTCTATTACTTGGATGATGAATAAGTAGCGATGAATTTAGTTCTTTATGCTTGTTTATTTTAGACTTAACAATTTCATTTATTGATGTATGTAAACGTTCATTAATCCGGTCAAATTGCTCTTGTTTTGGATGGAATAGAGAATTTGGATACCTAAAAACATAAGCATCTTGAACAGCCTTTAATTGCGTTTGTTTTCGTTCAATAATCGTATCCATCGCTTTATTAAGTCTTGCTTTTCGAACTGTAAATTGCTCAAGTATTTCTCTTTGGCTTAATGAAACTAATTCTGCTGCAGATGTTGGTGTTGGCGCCCTTAGATCAGCGACATAATCAGCAATTGTCGTATCCGTCTCATGACCCACTGCGGAAATGATTGGGATTTTTGATTCAAAGATTGCTCTCGCTACTATTTCTTCGTTAAAGGCCCAGAGTTCCTCAATAGATCCTCCGCCCCGTCCGACTATTAACACATCTATTTCTTTCATTTTACCTGCTGTTTCAATTGATTTCACAATCGACGCTTTCGCCCCATCACCTTGTACAAGAGTCGGAATGACAACTATTTTCCCAATTGGGTATCTTCGTTGAATCGTTGTAATTATATCGCGAACTGCCGCACCAGTTGGTGAAGTAACAACCCCGATTACACTAGGAAAAGAAGGAATCTTTTTCTTAAATTTCTGATCAAAGAGTCCTTCTTCTAATAGTTTTTTCTTCAATTGTTCATAAGCTACAAAGAGACCGCCAACCCCATCAGGTTGCATGTCTCTTATGTAGATTTGATAGCTACCAGATCCTGGGTATACATTTATTTCACCTTGTACAATAACTTGCATACCATCAGTTGGTTGAAATGCGATATTTGCGTTATAGGATTGAAACATGACCGCTGCAATTCTAGCACCATCATCTTTTAACGTAAAATAATAATGACCGCTAGATGAATGACGTTTAAAATTTGAGATTTCTCCACGGAGCAGTATATTTTGCAAATTACGATCCGCTTGAAATTTTGCTTTTAAATATTTAGTTAATGCGGTAACAGTAACTGGTAGCTTTTCCGTCATGCATAGCCCTTCTTTCATTCTTACAAAGCAAAGATTAAAGTTTAGTACTCAAATTTAATTTATGATCAATTTGAGAAGCTGCTTTTAACGTATTATGAAGTAGCATTGTAATTGTCATTGGACCTACTCCACCTGGTACAGGAGTAATATAACCAGCAACATTTTTTACATCTTCAAAATTTACGTCTCCGCATAATTTGCCATTTTCGTCTCTATTCATGCCGACGTCAATAACAATTGCTCCCTCTTTAACATAATCAGCTGTAATTAATTTTGCTACACCAATAGCAACAATTAAAATATCAGCCTGCTTTGTAATATCTTTTAGATTAGTTGTACGTGAATGTGTATAAGTAACCGTTGCATTTTCGTTTAAGAATAGTTGTCCAACTGGTTTCCCTACAATATTACTACGTCCAATAACAACGACATGTTTTCCACTAATCGGAATATTTGTATTTTCTATTAATTTTAATATACCAAAAGGAGTACAAGGTAGTAATGAATCTTGATTCGTCATCATTCTTCCAATATTAATTGGATGAAATCCATCAACATCTTTTAATGGAGAAATTGTTTCAATAACTTTCTTTTCTGAGATATGAGCAGGTAATGGCAACTGAACTAAAATACCATGAATTGACTGATCATCGTTTAATTTGTTTACAACGGATAATAACTCATCTTCAGTAACTGTTTCAGGTAATTCAATTACTTCAGAATACATTCCTAATTCATTACATGCTTTATGCTTCGAATTCACATATGTTCTTGAAGCAGAATTATTTCCAACTAAAACAACTGCTAAACCTGGTGTAACACCTTGATTTTTTAATTCTGAAACACCATTCTTTAATTCCTCACGAATTGATACTGAAACTTCTTTACCATTAATTAATGTTGCTACCATTTTAATTTCCCCCTATGCATATAAACAATCTATCTATTTAGAATTTTGATAATACCGCATTGATAAATTTACTAGAATCATCATCACCGTAAACTTTAGCAATTTCAATCGCTTCATTGATTGCTACACTTTTCGGAACATCCTCTAAGTAAGTAATTTCTACAAGAGCGATTCTAAGGATATTGCGATCAACGTTGCCTAAACGATCAATCGTCCAGCTTTCGATATTTGAAGCTAATTGTTCGTCAATCACTTCTTTATGACTAACAAAATTGGTTACAATTGCCTCTAAAAATGCATCTTGTTTTTCTTCAGCTTCTTCTAATACATGCTCTAATGCATCTGAAGCATTTGCTTCACTTAAATCCATTTGGAATAATGTTTGTAATGCAAGTTCCCTTGCTTTTCTACGTTTCATCAAAATAATAAACTCCTTTAAGCTAAATTCATCATTCGTTGCATAGGTAATAACGAATTCTAATTTTGTATAGTAACACGTTATTTTACCATTTTTTTTAATAAGTTCCAACGACTGTCTGTATTAACTCTAATTTTTATTATTATTAACGTTTCTAAGCAAACTCAATACTTTAAACTGTTTTCTACATTTTAACTTAAAATCTAATAAAATAACAGAATAATGTTTGTGTTTTTATAAAAAAAATTCCTTTTTCTTACTTTATAATAATATTTATATACCAAAACACGAACATTCTGATAGATAGATTAAGAAAATGCGGGATTAAAGGGGGTGCAAAAGATTTTTAGGAAATAAAAAAAATTTCCAACTAATACCAGATTTTATTATCTTTCCTGTCCTTCCTAACTCCCAAGCCATTCATGTTCCAGTATGCTGTATAAATAAGTGTCTCTCCAACCGTCTCTTAATAATAGATCTTCACGCATTTTACCTTCTAAATTTAATCCGCATTTTTCAAGTACTTTTGCTGATGCAATATTTCTAACATCACATGTCGCAAATATTCGATGAAGTTTAAAATTTTTAAATCCAAATGAAATTACTTCTTTAGTAGCTTCACTAGCAAATCCCATGCCCCAATAGTTCGGATGAATTATATACCCTATTTCACCTATTTGATTAACTTCATCCCTAATATTAAACTCGATTGATCCTATTAATTCATCGGTTTTCTTTTCTATAATTGCAAATGCAAATCTAGTTCTAGTTATTTGTTTCATATCTTCTAGTATGTTATGAATGAATTCCTTAGTCTCACTCTCTGTATTCGGTCCCCATGGCTGAAATTGACATACAACTAATTGTGATGCATATTTATGTACTTGCTTCCAATCGCTTTCAACAAATTCACGTAAGTTTGTTCTATTTGAGCTCAAATTTAAGATCATATTGTCACCTATTTCTATTTCATTTGTAAATAAATTTTAACATATTTCAAAATATTTAATCCGTTATATTAGAACTGGACGAAGGATACACCAAAATGAAAAAACTGCATAAAACTTTAAAGACTGTCCTTATTTCTTATCTAGCAAAACAAAAAAAGAGCCTCTATTAAATAGAGGCTCTTTTTATAATATTAAAGTTCAATTGGAGCTTCTTGCTCAGGTTTCGTATCGAATTGAACTCCTACTACGTGAACATTTACTTCAGATAATTCAAGACCTGTCATCGTTAATAATGCTTGACGAATATTGTCTTGTACATTACCTGCTACAGTTGGGATTGACTTACCAAATTTAACTAGAATGTATACATCGATTGTAATTCGATCTTCTGATAAATCAACTCGGACACCTTTACCGTGATATTTCTTACCGATAATTTCAGAAATACCAGATGCTAGGTTTCCACGCATGCTTGAAACACCTTCAACTTCAGCAGCTGCAATACCAGCAATTACTTCGATTACTTCAGGTGCGATTTCTACTCGACCTAATGTCGCAGTACCCATTTCTAAAATTTGATTTTCGTTCATACAGATCCCTCCACTTTATCCTTTAACAAGCGCATGCTCCTCAAGGAATTTAGTATTATACTTCCCTTTTACGAAGATTTCATTTTGCAATAAATTTAAATGGAATGGAATTGTTGTGTAAATTCCTTCTACCACAAATTCTTCAAGTGCTCTTATCATTATAGCAATTGCTTCTTCTCTTGTCTTGCCATGTACGATAACTTTCGCAATCATTGAATCATAATATGGCGGAATTGTGTACCCGCTATATACAGCAGAATCAACACGAACATTCGGACCACCTGGTGGTAAATACGTAATGATTTTACCAGGAGACGGCATAAAGTTCTTATCTGGATTTTCAGCATTAATACGACACTCAATTGACCATCCTTTTAAAGATACGTCTGATTGAGTTATTTTTAATGGATGACCTTTAGCAATTAATAATTGTTGCTTAATAAGATCAATACCAGAAATATATTCAGTTACAGGATGCTCAACTTGAATACGTGTGTTCATTTCCATAAAGAAGAAGTTTTTAGTATGTGGTTCATAAATAAACTCAACTGTACCTGCACCCCAGTAATTTACTGCTTCAGCTGCACGAACAGCTGCTAGACCCATTTTTTGACGAGTTTCTTCGTCTAAAACAGGAGATGGCGCTTCTTCTACTAATTTTTGAAGACGACGTTGAATTGTGCAATCACGTTCTCCAAGATGAATCGTATTACCATGTTCATCTGCTAAAACTTGAATTTCAACATGTCTAAAATCAGTTATATATCTTTCAAGATATACACCCGGATTACCGAAAGCTGTTTGAGCTTCTTGTTGAGTGATTTGTATACCTTTTTCAAGTTCGGTTTCATCTTTTGCTACACGGATACCTTTACCACCGCCACCTGCTGTAGCTTTGATAATAACTGGATAGCCGATTTCTGCAGCAATCTTTTTACCATCTTCTATACTTTGAATAATACCTTGTGAACCAGGTACTACTGGTACACCTGCTTCTTTCATTGTTTCACGAGCAACGTCTTTTGTACCCATTTTAGAAATGGAATCAGCCGTTGGTCCAATGAATTTCACATTGCACTCTGTACATAATTCTGCAAAACTAGCATTTTCTGATAAGAAACCATAACCAGGATGGATTCCGTCACAACCAGTTAATTTTGCAATACTAATGATATTAGTCATATTTAAATAACTATCTTTTGATAATTTAGGACCGACACAATAAGCTTCATCAGCCATTTGAACATGTAATGCTTCTTTATCTCCTTCAGAGTAAATAGCAACTGTTTCAATATTTAATTCTTTACATGCTCTAATAATTCGAATGGCGATTTCTCCTCGATTCGCTATTAAAACCTTTTTCATTTCTTCACCTTCTCTAGTAAAGTACTGTTAATTTTGTAGATACTTAGGCCTTTACCAAGAATAATGGTTGACCGTATTCTACTAATTGACCATTTTTAGCAAGTACTTCAACGATTTCGCCTTCAATTTCAGCCTCAATTTCATTAAATAGCTTCATTGCTTCAACGATACAAACGATTGAATCATTTTTAATGCGATCGCCGATTGATACGTATTCTTTTGCATCAGGAGATGGAGATGCGTAGAATGTACCTACCATCGGTGATGTAATCTTATGTAAGTTACTTGTATCTTCTTTTTCCACTACAGGTGCAGCAGCTTCTGTAGCAACTGGTCTTTCTAAAGTTGCAACTGGAGCAGATGTAACTACAGGAGCTACCTCTTGGTGTAAAACAGGAGCAGATGTAACGACAGTTGTTTGTCCACCTTTTTTAATTTTAACGATAGCACCATTATCCTCAAATTCGAATTCATTTATTGTTGATTGATCGATTAACTTAATTAATTCTCTAATTTCATGAATTTTCATTCTGTTCACCCCTTAAGACATATAGTCTAATCTTATAACCTAATACTAAACTTTTCAACAAATTAATTTTACCAAAGTAATTCCTAATTATTTTTAGCTATTTTACAAGGAATATTTATATATTATTCCTTACCAAAAATAATTCAATATAAACTATTATAACAGGGAAAACCAAAGACAGAAAGTGCATAGGAATTAGGAATAATCCCAAAATTCAATTTAATTATTTATAAGCTTATTAAAAAAAATGAAGAGCCATTAGTTTATCCCACTGGCAACAGGTGATCTAAACAATGGACAGCCTTTTATTTTGGCTATTACATACACAATGTTCTTCTAAATTGGTACTTAGTCGATTTTCATTCCAGGTTGAAAATCACCATTACGCTGACTTCATTTATTTTGAAAAATTGGTCAAACGACAATTGCCTTTTATACAAAATGATAGCCAGTAGAATGACTCCTACTGGCTTTGTTCATAAAATTATTTAACTTGGAATTTTACAACTACTAATTTTTCACCTAAGACACTTCTTGTCATTTGAATGATGTCATTCGCTGCTTTTCGGCTTGGTTTTGCAGATGTTACATCTACTTTTACTTCATCTTTGTCAGAACGAACTAGTGCATCTTTATAACCAGCTTCTTTAATCATAGTTTCTACATCTGATTCTAAAGCAGTTAATTTTTGAAGTTCGTTCATATTAGTGAATGCATCACTCTTCTCTTGTGCTGATGCAGTTGCTGAGTCAACAGTAGCTTTATATTCATCAATTAATTGACTTCTTTCATCTTCTTGTTCCATACGTTGTTTTAAGAATACTTCACTAGTAGAATTTTCTTGAGAAGCAGTTTCTTTATCGTTTTGTTTAGAAGTATCTGAGTTTTGTTTAGAAGTATCTGTTTTAGAATCTGTTTTCTTAGTATCTTTAGGCGTTGAGTCTAATGAATCTGTATTTGTGCTATTATTCATGTTCATAAAACTTGTTGTTTTTAAATTATCAGGTGTCGTAACATAATAAACTGATAATACAACTACTAAACTTAACATTGTTAATAACCAAATTGTTTGTTTTTTCATTTAACTTTTACCTTCTTCCTCTTATTTTTTGGGTTGTACAGAGACACGATAGCTTGGTACATCAAGTAATCGTGTAACAGCTTCTCTAATCATTTGTTTAATTTCTAGGTTTTGTGCACCTTTGGCTACAATTAGTACGCCTCTAATCCTTGGCATTTCAGTCTCGACTACTACTGGTTCTTGTTTATCTCCGTTATCAATAATGACAACTTGCTCTTCTTGTGATTGATCATCAATATTTCGTGTTCCACCTTGTTTATCTGTTTCATCAGTTTCTTGAGTTCGATTTGTTTTATTTGTTTGATAGACTTTTTTTTCACTACCTTCAAGATTTACTTCTACTTTTACATTACTTACACCAGCCATATTATTTAATGTGTCAGTAAGTTGCTGCTCGTATTTTTTTTCAATTTCTTCTATTTTGTTCGATGAGGATTTTCCACCACCACTTCCAAGAGTCTCAACAGCTTGTTCATTATTTTTTGGTGTTCCACTCGTTTCTGTGGAAATAGGTGAAAGCATTGAATTCGTTTTTTGATTTGTATTAGCAAATAGACTGCTTGCAATCATCCAACAAATCCCGAGTCCCAGTAGAGCTAGTACATATTTTCTCGTCAGTTTAAATGGACTTTTTTCTTTGTCAGAAGAGGTTTTGTCATCGCCATTTCCTTTTAGAAAGTCTGCTAATTTTATTGGTGGAATCTTTTTCTTCATTTGTCATTACTCCCCTCCTTCCATCTTGACTTCGATTTGCTTGTCCTCAAGCTCCCATTTATTTGCTAAAAAAGTTTGTAACTCTTGTTGTTTAATTTTTTCATCGTCTGTCTGAACAGGCTGATCGGTATTAATTGATACTTCTTGAACAGGTTCTACATTGCTTGTCTCATCTTTTTTAGGGCCAACGTAAACGATTACTTTAGAAAGATCCTGAGCTGTTTTGACTGTATTAACTCCATCTTTTACTTGTAAATCCACATTTGTTATGACCTGTTCAAATTCTTTTGTAAAGCTTTTTTCAACGTCCTTTTTCATTTGGACAGCCATTTGTTTTAATATATATGCACGTTCTGCTTCTTGTATTTCATTTTTCTTATTATTTATTTCATTTTTTATTTCGCCATTTGCTTCATACGTTTTAGACTGGTACCCAGCTAGCACTTCTTTTATATTTACTCTGAATAATTGAAAAATTGGCTGGAGCATCATGACAATTAATAATAGACTGGCTACAAATCGTACATATTTTGCTAAGCCGGTATTTGGAATTAACATCATAATGACGGTTGCAACTAATATATAGACGATAATATTTGAAACCCAGTGTATAAAGAATTCCATTTTTTCACCTACCTAAACATGACGACAATGTTTCCTGCCGCTATTATTAAAGTCATACTTAAGAAAAACATTAATGAAACAATTGATAAACAAACAAATAAATAAGTTACACTTTTTCCGATCGTATCAATTGTGCTAATGATATTTTTACTTCCAACTGGTTGTAAAATCGCCGCTGAGAATTTATAAATTAAAGCTAAAACTAATATTTTAATAGCTGGGAATACAACGATTGCTAGTAAAGTAACTAAACCTACTATCCCAACCGTATTTTTTAATAATAAAGACGCACTAATAACTGTATCAGTAACGTCTGCAAAAACTTTACCAACAACCGGAACAAAATTACTTGTTACAAATTTAGCTGTTTTTACTGCTACCCCATCCGAAACTGCAGTCGTCAACCCTTGTACACTTAATACCCCTAAAAAAATAGTTAAAAAGATTCCTAGTACACCTACAGCAACATTTCTTATTAAAGAAGCTAGTTTTGTCACCTTTAACTCATCATTAATAATGCTTACAATACTTAAAATTGTAGAGACAAGAATTAAAGGTAGTACAAAATACGTCACTAGTAATCCACTTGTATGCATTAAAAAAATTAAGATTGGATGGAAAACACCAACAGATATGACACCACCTGATGTCGCAATTAAAGCTAGTAAAATAGGTATTAGTGCTCGTAAAAAATCAATCATGACTGTAATTGCATCTTGGGTGGCCTGCGTGGCAACATAGAAACTATTTAATGCAAAAACTACTAATACTAGAAAAACGACGTTATCAGCAATCTTACTAACCGTACTCTTCTCAAATGCATTTTGTAATGATTGGAGTAAAGAGCTAAAAATAACTAACATAATTAAGATCCCTAATATTTTCCCATTACTTAATAACTCAAAAAATATATATTTAGCAAATGCAATAAACCATTCTTGCAATGAAAATTTCTTTTCTCCCTTTATAAATTGGATAAAGTCCCCTTTTTGACTTTCTGGTAAAAAACCACCATATTGATGAACAACTTCATCCCAATATTGTTGAACTTCATCGATTCCTAACTTTTGTATTTGTTCATTTACTATTTCAGCAGGTGGAGGAGCAGCTTGTACAATTCTTGGTATTAAAAAAAAGAGAGTAAAGAAAAGAAGAAAAACTTTCATCCTTTTTGACATAATGTCCTCCTTTCCTTACATCTAAGAAATTTTTGGTAAAAAACTTAAAATTGTTTCAATTAAAGCTGTTAAAATCGGTACTGCAAGAACCAAAATGAGTACTTTGCCCCCTAATTCAATCTTGGAAGCAATTGCCCCTTGGCCGGCATCTTTCGTAATTTGAACTCCAAATTCAGCTATGTATGCGATCCCAATTATTTTTAATAAAGTTTCAACATACACATTTTTAATACTCGCTTGATTTGCTAGTTTTTGAATTTGATCTAATAAGAATTGCACCTTATCCAATAAAAATAAAAACAATACACAGCTTATAAAAACAGTTATTGCTAAAGTAAAATTATTCATTTTAAATTGATTTAGTAGAAGAATGACAAATGTAGCGGCTAACCCAATGCCAACAATTTGGATGATTTCCAAAGACTCTCACCCCTAATCTAATGAAATAGAAATACATCCCTAACTTTATTAAATAGATCACCAGCTTTAGTGATAACTTGAAGAAATACGATAATGAATGCAGTAATAATCGTCCATGTAGCAAACTCTTCCTGTCCGGCTTTTTTTAAGACCGCATGAATAATTGCAGCAATTACTCCAATCCCAGCTATTTGAAACATCAGTGCATAATTTGTAATCAATTTAAATTCCTCCTACAAGAGTAATATAACGATTAATATTCCACTTAAAACGCCTAGCATTTTAGACATTCGTTCATAACTGCCCTGCGAATCGATTGCTTCTTGCTCTTCTCTTTCCAAATGTTTTAATGCTAAAATGATTTGTTTTTGTTGTGAATATTTATCATGCATACCAATTGTCTCACCAAATTGTAATAACACTTGTATGTCAGACTCTTTAATCGAGACAGTTTTAGCATATTTCATTAATGAATTTTCCCAGGCTTCTTTCGCTGAAAATGCACTCGTTTCAAGTTGAATTGCAAAATCCTTTAAACAACTATTAATCGGTCCTTTCAATTGACTCGAAATTCTTCTAAACGCTTCTTGAAGTGGCAATTGACTATACATTACCTCAGCCTCAAGAGATTGAAGAGCCAACTTCCAGCCCCTTAATTCTTTTGTTCGTTCTGATAATCTACCTGCAAAATAAAATCCAAGCCAGCTTGTTGAAAAAATGATAATAAGTGCTCCAATCCACCTCATCTAAAGCACCGCCCTCGGATGAAATAAACTAGTAAAATCCTTATTTTTAATATCCGTTACAGTACCAGGTGACGGAAAATTTGAAATTTCAATAAATCGTTCAAATGTCCCATTTTGAAACAAAGGCAATAGTGAAGGGCGTTTTCTTATTTCCTCTAGTGAATAGCCATGGACGGTCACTATTAATTGAACACCGGCAAAGATCGCTTCTAAAATTGCATCGACATCTTCCTTTTTTCCAATTTCGTCTACAAGAATGACATGAGGACTCATCGACCTTACAAGCATCATCATTCCTTCAGCCTTTGGGCACGCATCTAATACATCGATTCTTTCACCAAAAGTATATTGAGGAACCCCTTTAACTGAACCTGCTATCTCAGATCGTTCGTCAACAATGCCAACTTTCCCAGGCCTTATTCCCCTGATGGCATCACCTTGACTCACCACTCTAGCAAAATCCCTAAGTAATGTTGTTTTCCCTGCTTGTGGCGGGCCAATCAGCATAGTGTTTTTCCATCTTCCTTCATAAACATACTTTACAAATGGACTAGCTATTCCTACTTTTTCTTTTGCAATACGAAAATTATAAGAACTAATATCTCGAATCATTTTAACCATTCCGTTTTCGGTTACAACGCGACCAGCTAACCCGACTCGATGCCCACCTTTAATTGTGATATAGCCTTTTTTCAATTCTTCCTCAATTGTATAAATTGAGAATTGACTCAACTTTCCAAGAATCTGCCCGCCTTCTTCTTCTGTTAGGATATATGGAATAAAATTTGACTGATTATTAGAAATCACTTCAACTGGACGCCCGATTCTTAACCTTAATTCCTCGACTTGATGTAAGTCTCCATATGAACGCTGTAACTTTTCTTTAATTAATGTAGGCAATACGTTGAAAACCTCTTCCATAAAAGGTCACATCCTATCATTTAAAAACTGCCAACAATATTAAAAACACACCACAAACTACTAAAACTAATCGAATAGGATCCAATTTAGATGCAACCCCTATAATTCCAATAGCCATTGTTGAAATGAGGATAATAGGTCCGACAGTTGCCAAAACACTATTTACCGCCAATGCTTTCTTAATGTCGTTTAAATACAAAATTGTAAAAGCAGCAATCAATTCTACACTACCACCAAAAACTCTGAGCATTCCCATACTTAGAACTGCTCGATCCATTGAATCAATCCAATCCTTCATAGCTACTCACCTTTTTTCATTCTTTTTTATTACTAATATGCTGAACATGTCCATTTCAGAAGACAAACATTCATTCGAATGCACAAAAAAGAGAGAAGTCGTATGACTTCTCTCTTTAGACTTGCTTATGAATGGTTGAAGTGTAGTTGAAAAAGTAAATATAAAAATAACTTACTCATAACAGGGCATGAGGTACTATTAACGCAGAATCTTGAATTTTACTTACTCATAAAGGGTTCATGAGTAACTATTTAAACAGGTTCTTAAATTTTACTTACTCATAAATGGGGCATGAGATACTATTAAAGCTAGATAATTTGGTTTTATGTTTAATTAATCTATTTGAATAAGTTGATTGGAATGAATGTTGCTCGACTCCTATGGGAGATGCCGGAAGCCTGAGCCCCCGCTGGAACGAGGAGGCTCAGGTTCAGCCCCATGGAAAGCGAGCATCCTGTAATGGAAATCACCATGACAATACTTACTTTAAAACAAACTACATTCTTCGTTGTTTTAATATAAAATTCTAAAAAACAAATTAAAATATAATATAAACGAAAAAGATTATTACCATAATAACTTGCAATACCGCTTTTGCCAATGAGCTACTAATAAAGGAGACAACTGTCGCCCATGCAGATTTTATCGACTCATTCGTATTCTTCCCTTGTAATTTCTCAGCTATAAAAACAGAAATGAATGGGACAATAATTAAGCCAAAGGGAGGAAAAACAAACGAACCAACGATTACAGCCAAACAACCTACTCTTTCACCAGTTTTTGTACTGCCGTATTTTTTAAGAAAATATTTATTAGCTAGAATATCCGCTAGAAATATAACAGCTGTAAAAATCAGCATAATAATCCAAAACGATATGTTTAAATTAGTTTTATTTATACCAAAGTAATAAATTAAAAAGCCTACCCATAATACTGGTACTCCTGGAATTATTGGTTTGATTAACGCAATAAACGCCAATGCAAAACAAATGATAATCAATGTCCAAAGAACAATTGATGTAACCATTTAATCACCCTTACCTATTTAAATTTGTTAATAAGAAAAAAGAGACACTCTTTAAATAAGTGCCTCCATTTTACATTTAATTAAGCTTTTGAACGTGAAACGTAGCTAGCTTCAGTTGTGTTAATAATCAATACTTCGCCTTCATTAATGAAGATTGGTACTTGTACAACTAGACCAGTTTCCATCGTAGCTGGTTTTGTAACGTTAGAAGCAGTATCACCTTTAATACCTGGTTCAGTTTCAACTACTTTTAGATCAACTGTGTTTGGTAATTCAACACCTAAAATTTCAGTTTCAAAAGTCATGATATAAACTTCCATATTTTCTTTAAGGAATTTTAATTCACGTTCAATATTTGCTTCTGGTAATTCAATTTGCTCATAAGACTCATTGTCCATGAATACATGTTGGTTACCATTAGCATATAAATATTGCATTTTACGGTTTTGAATATGTGCTTTTGCTACTTTTTCACCAGCACGGAATGTTTTTTCTTGTACAGCACCTGTACGAAGGTTACGAAGTTTTGAACGTACGAATGCAGCACCTTTACCCGGTTTAACGTGTTGGAAATCCATTACTTGCCAAAGTCCACCGTCAGTTTCAATTGTTAAACCTGTACGAAAATCATTTACTGAAATCATTAAATATCCTCCTAAAAAATGAAATGGTTCGATAAGTATGTATTGTGTAAAAAAAGAACCATTTCTCTTACCATGAATTTCTTTTACAACTTTATATCATAAAGTAAAATACGCTTTTTGTGTAGTTCTATTTTCTAATCTAATGAAAACTTATAAAATGATTAGATTTTTTGGTGAAGACATTAAGTTTTCGTTACCACCAGTTTTAACGATTAAATCATCTTCTATACGAACTCCACCTAGATTTGGAATATAAATACCTGGTTCACAAGTTACGATCATATTTGGCTCTAATACTGTATCAGAACGGAATGATACGCCAGGTCCCTCATGTACTTCTAGACCAATACCATGGCCAGTTCCATGTCCATAATATTCTCCATAACCTTTTTCCGTAATATAATCACGAGTTAAAGCATCAGCTTCTTTACCTGTAATACCTGCTTTAATCCCATTAACACCACGTAATTGAGCTTCAAGAACGATATCGTAAATTTTCTTCAAATCAGAATGAGGCTCACCTACAGAAACTGTTCTAGTCATATCTGATACATAACCTTTATAGTATGCTCCAAAATCTAAAGTGACAAAATCACCTGTTTCAATTACTTTTTCTGATGCTACACCGTGAGGAAGAGCAGAACGAGTACCAGAAGCAACGATTGTATCAAATGATGACGAAGTAGCACCTAATTTACGCATAAAAAATTCTAACTCATTTGATACTTCTAATTCAGTAACACCTGGACGGATAAATCCTAAAATATGATCAAAGGCAGATTCTGCAATTTTAGCAGCTTCCTTAATGATTGAAATCTCTGCATCTGTTTTAATTAAGCGTAATTTTTCAATTAATCCACTTACAGGAACTAATTCTGCTTTTACCACTTTGCGGTAAGAACCAAATTCTGTAAACGTAACATGATCTTGTTCAAACCCAAGTTTTGCTATGCCAAATTTCTCTGTTAAAGCTGAAACTTCAGCTGGAATTGAACCTTCATGTTTAACAATCTCATAACCTTCACATTGGCTAGTAGCTTGTTCAATATAGCGGAAATCAGTAATGAATAAAGCTTTGTCCTGAGTGATTAAAGCAACACCAGCAGAACCTGTGAAGTTCGTCATGTAACGTCTGTTGTATGTACTAGTAACTAATAATGCGTCTAATCCTTTTTCTACTAAAGCTTCACGTAACTTTTTAATTTTTTCCATTGTTTTTCTCTCCCCTACTAATCTTTTTTAACGCACTTAAACCTAAATCATATCCATACACACCTAAACCAACGATTTGCCCTACAGTTACTGCAGCTAAAACTGAATTATGTCGGAACTCTTCTCTTTTATGTATATTTGAAATGTGTACTTCAATTGTTGGTACGGTAATACTTGCAATTGCATCACGAATTGCATAACTGTAATGAGTAAATGCGCCAGGATTAAACAGAATCCCATCATAGACATTATTTGCCGCATGCAGTTGATCGATTAATTCACCTTCATGATTCGATTGAAAACAATCAATCGTATCCCCATCTTCATGTGCAAGCGATGTTAAATGATCTTCAATATCCTTTAATGTAGTTGAACCATAGATAGAAACTTCTCTCTGACCGAGCATATTTAGATTAGGTCCATTCAATAATAAAAACTTAGCCATTTTAAAAGTCTCCACCCATCATTTTTCGCATATTTATCCCAAACACTCATATCTTGGAATACCCAAGGTTTATTTTATCATAGGCCAGACTATTTTGAATAGCCACGCAAATATGCCTTTTGCTCTTGAAATGCAAAAGAAACAGAATATGCAATAAAGGTTCCGTATAAAATGAATAAACAGATTGTAGTAACTGTCGTATCAGACGAGTAATCCTTAATTGCTTTTAAATCGAATGCTATTTTACCAAGAAGAATAAAAACAATAACCCACAGAAGCAATCCAAAAAATATACCTGGCAGAACTCCGTTAAATTTTCTACCGATAAAATAAAATACAAATGCAATAAGGATTGAAATAATCCCTATACCAACAATAGAAATTAAGTTTTCAACATTACCATTTGCCCATTTTCCAAGTTTGATTCTTTCTAAAACAAAATTTGGACCAATTTGAGTAAAGTCAAAATAACTAAGAACTAACAAAACAGTAGACCAAAATATGCCACCGAAAAACCCAATACTTACAATCTTATTAAAGTTCTTGTTCCCTTTTGAATCACCATCGCCACCTTGGACTAGGTATTCATTTTGACTTTGACTCTGATTTTGATCTTGGTTTTGATTGTTTTCTTTACCTTGCACATCCTTTTCTTGTTCTTGATCCTGACCTTTTTTTTCTTGTTCTTTATCTTTTTCCTGCATTTAACATTTCCCTTTCCATACATTGCTAAATATCTCTGAGTATTATGTCCAACAAAGAAATGTTTAATGTGATTCCGATTTTTTATTAGAAAATTAAAAATATTGTGATTATTATTTAGATTTTCCTACTTCTTACTTGCACCATTATTATGCTTACATTTACAATAGATAGTAATAGATAAAAAACAAGTTTAGGTTGGTGCAACATGAGAGAGAAAAATAAAGCAGTTTATGGGGGTCAAGCAATCGTAGAGGGCGTAATGTTTGGTGGCAAAACACATACAGTCTCTGCTATCCGCAGGACAAATGAAGAAATTCAATATTATGAAGAACCGATACATATAAATCGGACAATGCAAAAATTAAAGAAAATTCCTTTTGTCCGTGGTGTAGTCGCGATTATACAAGCAAGTATTAATGGATCCAAGCATTTAAATTACTCAACTGAAAGATATGGAATTGATCCAAAAGATGATGAGCAAATTGCAATTGAGCGTGAAAAACAAAAAGGTACGCTTGCAACTTATCTAGGACTTTCATTACTAGCCGTTTTATCATTTTTAGTTGGGAAAGTTATTTTTACACTTGTACCGGTACTACTAGCAGCAACACTGAAACCAATATTTGAAACCGATTTTCAACAAGTCGTAATAGAAACTATCTTAAAACTAGGTTTTTTATTAATTTATATTTACTTAGTTTCCTTGACTCCATTTATAAAAAGAGTGTTTATGTATCACGGTGCCGAGCATAAAGTGATTAATGCATATGAAAACAATATTCCTTTAACGATTGAAGGAGTCCAATCCCAATCTCGACTTCATTATCGTTGTGGAAGTAGCTTTATCCTATTTACTGTAATTGTTGGTATGTTCATATACTTCTTAGTTCCAACAAGCCCACTTTGGCTTAGAATTGTCGATCGACTTTTATTAATTCCAGTCGTTATAGGTGTTTCGTTCGAGGTTCTTCAATTAACAAATAAAGTTCGAAATATTCCTATATTAAGATGGGTAGGTTACCCTGGATTATGGCTTCAATTATTAACAACTAAAGAACCATCTGATGATCAAGTTGAAGTCTCAATCGCTTCATTTAACCGACTTTTAGAAGTGGAAAAAAATAACAAGAATTAATTGACAGAATTTTATAAAAAATATCAACTTATTGGATAAAATGTAATAAACTATAAGAAACAATATTTTTCTAATACATTATTTACTCTTCACCATAGGAGGTGCTTAAAGTGAATCAAAAAGTGTACACATCAATATTTTATGGAATAATAGCATTAGCACTTTTTGGCTTAATTTCTCAGTTGATAAACGATCCAGCAAAATTATTACAACGATTTTTGTTTATTGGATTAATTCTTTTAATTATTTATTTTATTTATAGAGTTTTCTCATCTTCAAACAGTCAAAGAAGCCAACAAGACTCCTATCGTAAGGCTGCAAAACAAACTATAAAAAAATATAACACTCAAAAATCTAGCTCGTTAAAAAAATCGATTAACAAATCAAAGCCCACTTCAAGAAAAAGTACCTCCACGCCTTTGTTAAAAAAACGATCAAAGGATGCAAGTCACTTAACTGTGATTGAGGGTGAAAAGGGCAAAAAGAAAGACCGTGCTTCCTACTAAGCACGGTCTTTCTTTTTGGACAATTCAATCAATCTGAGACCATTAATTTGAAAGTAAAAGACTGTGCTCTATTTCGAAACACAGTCTTCCTATTTTTTTGAATTCGATTGCTCTTCATTCGATTTTTGAATATATTTTAATGCTTCAATTCGATTTTTATCTTCTTCAAAGAACTGAACTAGTTCGCCAATTCGATCAATCGCTTCCCAACTCATATGATGTTCCATTCCTTCAACATCTTGATAAATTAAGTTTTCATCCACACCAATAATTCTTAAGAATTGCTCTAGTAATACATGGCGATAGACAAGTTTTTTTCCCATTTTTTTACCTTTTTCGGTTAGGATTAACCCTCTATATTTTTCATAAATTAAGTAATCGTCTTTATCTAGTTTTTGCACCATTTTGGTTACTGACGATGGGTGTACTGATAATGCTTCAGCAATATCAGATACACGAGCATACCCTTTATCTTCAATTAAAAGGTAAATTTGTTCAATATAATCTTCCATACTAGGTGTGGGCATGTTCTTCCTCCAATACACTCATTCAAACTTTATTCCGTTACAATAAGCATCAAATAAAATGATACAACACATATACCAAAAGTGCAATTAACATGAACACATTTAAATGATAATAGATCTTCATTCTGTATAAGAGTATGATAAAAATAATAAGAGTGTACCTATAAAATAGATACACTTCATTATGTAAAATATTGAATTTCTCCATTAGGAAAATACTTTTTTATATAACCCGAAATGGTCTCTTCAATTGAAGCAGCCTCTTCCTTTTGATAAACATATTTTCCAATGCCATATTTGCCCCATTTATATTTCCTTTTCTCTTCATCCATTTCAAGTTTAGTATTAGGATACCTTTCTAAAATCACCTTTTTGGCAGGCTTAGTAAATCGATGCTGTATAAGTTCAAATGTCATCTTCTCATTTGCCAATTCACCTAATGCATCTTTTAATCGAATAAAAAGCTCCTCATAGCCCTCTTCCCAATCTTCATGCATATAAATAGGTGCAACAATAAACCCAAATGGATATCCTGCATATGCAACTTTTTTGGCGGCTTCTATTCTCTCATCAAATGAGCCTGTTCCAGGTTCGAAGTTTTTGATAACATATCTAGAATTTATACTAAATCGAAATGTTGTTTTTCCATTATGTTTTGCATCAAGTAAATGATCTACATGTGGAAATTTCGTTACAAATCGTAAACGACCGTATTCTGTTTCACCAATAAATTCAATCGTTTTCTTAAGAGAATGTGTTAAATAATCTATGCCAACTATATCAGAAGTACAAGCAGCCTCAAACCGTGTAATCTCAGGCTCGCGTTCCTTTATATATTTCTGGGCTTGCTCAAAAATATCCTCTAAATTTACATATACCCGAATATAAGGCTTGGAACCAAGCGTTGTTTGTAAGTAGCAATAATGACAATGCCCCATACAGCCAGTAGCAAGAGGAATTGCATATTCCGCTGAAGGTTTAGATGTTTCAAACTTTAAAGTCTTACGCAACCCAACTACTAAAGTAGACTTAGCGATTCGGTATTTTTCGACATCATTTTCACCAGGTAAATTTCGAATTTGATTATGAGATGTTGTTTCTCTTATTTCTAAACCCATCTGCTCAAATTTCTCCTTTAATTCCTTTCCTAACGGATACTCTAAAGCTTGGGGCTCGAAATAAACAAGCTTTGGTATAAAAGGCTTCATATAATCTACTCCTTCTCCACTTTTTTGTTTAGTATTAACCATGATAATAATTAAAACAGTGGAAAAGGTAGGAAGTTTCTCTTGTGATGCTCTAATGCACCTAACGGATATTTTATGGTAAAGTTAATTTTAGATTAAAAACAGGGGGATTATTTTATGGGAGAAACAAATGAAATTTAAAACAAAAATACTCTTAGTAGCTGCTACGTTAACCGCTATATCATTAGGATTTTATTAGGATATCCTAAATGTACATAAAAAAGAAAATAAAATTAAAGCTTTCACTACTAAAGTCAGTAAACCAACTCCAGACCCTAATCCACTTAAGGAGCATACATATGGATTGGTTAAGATGTATATTAGGGAAGGTCATTTACATAAAGGGGATCATGTTCGTGTTGGATTCACGAATTATGATGCGGTTAATGGTGCTGATATACATGTAGAATTACGCAACAAGGATGATAAACTGATTGATATTCAGGATACAGGACTGGGTGATTATAAAAATGACACCCTTGTATTTAAAGAGCTGAAAGAACCTGGGGAGTACCATTTAGATATAGGTATCCAAATGGACCTTTTAAACGCACGATGGGCAGGAAAAGAGTATCAACAATTTAGATATGACGGAATAATTGTTGATTAGAAAACAATTCATTTATTAAATGTGAAGGTGAAGAATAGATTCTCCACCTATTTTATTCCCACTCAATAGTGCAATAAGTTCCATAAGCAACATGTTTGTCAATTAATTCTCTTACATACTTTTCAGATAATTTACCGCTTTATTAAAAAAATTGATTTAGAAAGATTTACGATTAAAACCCATTTACGATATAAAGCTTTACCATCCCAATAACGCGGTCTTCCTTTTACACGGTTATTAATCATCGGGAAAAACAGGATGGATCTATTTAAAAAGTATTAATTTTAATGGAATTACGCTACATTTCGGCGGTTACATTAAAATTTTGCGTTCAATATGACTTATATTATGCCTTAATCCCGCCAGGATACCCTTAGCCGTATTGGTATATTTTTGGTTTAATTGCGGTTTTCGTGTTTTTATTTGCGATTTTCGAAATTTAATTGCACTTTTGCCTTTTTTAATTGCGGTTATCGAATTTTAATTGTACTTTTGCCTTTTTTATTTGCACTTCTACATTTATTTGTACTCTTCCGACCTTTAATTGCGGCCTCTCAGTTTTTATTTGCACTCTTACGACCTTTATTTGCCCCTCTCAGTTTTTATTTGCACTCTTACAGCTTTTATTTGCAGCCTCTCAGTTTTTATTTGCTCTCTTACGACCTTTATTTGCGCCTCCCAGTTTTTATTGCACTTTTTCTCCCTCATACCTACAGCTCAATTTTCATTTGCATCCTTACTTCTTTTATTAACCCCCTCAATGCCCAAAAAAAGAAAGCCAAAAAAGGCTTTCAATAAAAAACTACTTACGTAAATTCCATTCCGCAGTATTATATTTAGTAGCAGCTAATTCCAGTACTTCCTCCTCTTGAGCCTCTGTTAATTCATAAGGCACCAACTCAATATCTAATCCAATTTCGAAGCCTTTTTCAAATGCTTCATACAAGTCAGCCATTGTTTTAGGAGTAGTACTTTCTGCATTGATCCATGTTGCACGATCTAAGAATCGTTTTTTCATTCTTTCTCTCACTGCGTCAGAAGAGAAAATATATAAGTCATATAACATATCAACATCAATATTTAAAGGAATTGAACCGTGCTGAAGAATTGAGCCCTTTTGTCTCGTTTGAGCACTTCCAGCAATTTTTTTATCATTTACAACAACTTCATACCATGATGGCGCATCAAAGCAAACGGCACTTGCTGGGTTTTTTAATTCGTTTTTTTCTTCAGCAGTTTTTGGTACAGAAAATGAAGCATCTAAACCAAGTAGCTTGTACCCTTCTAAAATTCCCATTGAAATCACTCGATATGCTTCTGTAACAGATACAGGCATATTTGGGTAGCTTTCAGGTACAATTACGCTATAAGTTAATTCATCGTGATGAAGTACGCTTCTTCCACCAGTTTGGCGTCTTACGAAATCACCATTGTATTTTTTTAATGCATCTAAACTTATTTCTTGGTTTTTTTGGAAATATCCGATTGTTACAGTAGGATTTTCCCATTCATAGAAACGCAGTGTTGGAAGAAAACCTTCTTCACTTTGCCACTTGATTAGGCATTCATCAAGAGCCATATTATAGCTACCTGATTTTACTCCGCTATTAATAAAATTCCACTTTGTCTTTGTCATGTTGAAAATCTCCTCATTTTTCGATAAATTTTTACTTTTTTAATGAAAGTTTCTTGCACAATCCTACTAGAGAATTATAATAAGATAAGTAGGTAATTGAAAGGTGTTGAAAAATTTGAGTCAGTTTTTACCAATAATTTTTGTCGTACTAGGTATCATTGTATACTCAACAGTTATGTATTTCTACCAAAAACGTTTAATTAAAACGTTAACTGAGGAAGAATTTCGTGCTGGCTACCGTAAATCTCAGCTAATTGACTTACGTGATCAAGAAGATTTTAAGAACGGCCATATATTAGGTGCTCGAAATATTCCGTTCGCACAATTAAAAACGCGTTCAAAAGAAATTCGTAAAGATCAGGCAGTCTATTTATATGATCAAATGGGCGTTCGTCCTGGACAAGCTGCACGTATTTTACGTAAACAAGGTGTAACAGAACTTTACCAACTTAAGGGCGGATACAAACTTTGGTCTGGTAAAATTAAAAAAGGTTTATAATCCATATTTAATTTAAATGAAAAAAACTACTTCATTTTTATGAAGTAGTTTTTGCGTTTTATATAGAAGTCATTAAAACCAAGCTCAGGACAAGTTTATTCTTTATGAGTTTTTGGTTTAGCGTATTTCTCGCCTTTTGTATCGACCTTTATGGACTCGATGATGACTGGAGTAACAGGTTTTTCCATTGAATCCACTTCAACTGCGTCTATTTTCTTAACAATATCGATTCCTTCTGTCACTTTACCAAATGAAGCATATTGCCCATCAAGGTCAGGTGTATCGTTTGCCATTATGAAAAATTGACTTCCAGCACTATTTGGATCACCAGTTCGTGCCATAGATAGTACACCTGTTGTATGTTTTAAGTTATTTTTAAAGCCGTTTGATGTAAATTCACCATCAATTGCATATCCTGGGCCACCGCCACCAGTTCCCTCAGGGTCGCCACCTTGAATTACGAAGTCTCTAACAACTCGATGGAATGTTAATCCATTATAAAATCCTTTGTTTGCTAGTGAAATAAAATTATCTACTGTATTTGGTGCAATATTAGGATATAATTCAGCTTTAATGACACCGTAATCCTTTACCTTTATTGTTGCTATTGGTAATTTCCCATGTTTTTTACCATTTGCAGATTTTTCATTATTGTTACCACATGCTGCTAATAAGCTGATTGTTAATACAAGACAGCTTATTAAAATTGCCCTAATCGATCTTTTTAACATTTTTCCTTCTCCCCCTCTTTCATTTTTTAGTTTACCAAATTTGACCATGTATTTTCTATAGTTTCGAAAAATTGGGAATTTTTACACAGACCGAGTTAGTTCACATAAATATTAAAAAACTGCTATTCAAATACGAAATGAATAGCAGTTTCTCTTAATTTATTTATCCAACTCGTTTAGATGGTTCATCGATTTTATTTTTAGCAAATGGAAACCACCAATTCCATTTTCCAAATAACTGCATTAAGCTTGGAACTAAAACTAAACGAACGATTGTAGCATCCAAGAAAATGGCAATAGCAATCCCGATTCCCATCTGTTTAACAGGTACCATATCTGTAAAAGCAAATGCTCCTGTAATAACAATCATAATGGATGCCGCTGATGTGATAATACGGCTCGTCGATACTAACCCTTCTCTTGTTGAATAAGTATTATCTCCCGATTCATAGTATAGCTCTTGCATTCTCGACATTAAAAATACTTCATAGTCCATACTTAAACCGAAAACTAAACCAAAGACAAACACTGGCAAAATCAACATGATATCAGATTGAGGTAAGCCAAAATTACCACCTTGGAATAACCAAGTAATGATTCCAAACGTTGCACTTAAAGATAATACATTCATTAAGATCGCTTTGATTGGAATGATCATGGACCTAAATGCAATCATTAATATGATAAAAGTACTAACCATAATCACAAGTAAACCGTATACAATATTATTTGTAATCTCATCAAATAATTCTTGTTCAAATTTCACTTGACCACCGACAGTATAATTAAGTCCTTCAATTTTCCCATTGTATTTATCTTCAAAATCTCTTACCCATTGCTTCCCTTTTTCTGATTTTGGATCAGAATTCAAGAATACTTGAATATAAGTTTTATTCTTTTTAATATAGGCATCAATAGCAGGCTGAATTTTTGATGCGTTTGGAGATTTTAAAGCAGGTAATAATTGCTGAGCGTTTAAATTAACTGCATTCAACACACTTTTAACTTCATAAACATTCTTGTCATCTTCAAGCTTTTTCTGTACTTTATCTAATGCGTTTACATTATTTTGCTTTAAAAAGTCAGTATTAGATTCTAGTACAATTGAGACCGTTCCATGTTTTTGAGCTTCCGGAAGAAAAGCTTTTTGATATTTTTCATAATTAATTCTCGACGTTGCATCCTTTGGTAATGCATCAATTGTAGGTATATTTAGGTGCACATCTCTAATTGGAATGACGAAAAGACCTAAAATGATTAATGATGTTAGTGCCATGATGATCGGTCTTTTCATAACGAAATTTGCGAACTTTCTCCAAACTGCTTGTTGCTGGTCTTGGCTTCGATTCGCAATCGATTTTAACGTACCTTTATTAATATTTTTACCA
Organism: Bacillus sp. AFS088145; assembly: GCF_002564465.1. Lineage (GTDB taxonomy): Bacteria > Bacillota > Bacilli > Bacillales > Bacillaceae_G > Gottfriedia. The sequence continues at coordinate 68,443 of NZ_NUUX01000025.1, forward strand.
AGAGCAGAAAGTACTGCTGGTAATAGGGTTAATGATAAAAATAAACTAACTAATACAACAACTGCACCACTTATTGCAACACTTCTAAATAAATCAATATTTATGAAGTACAGAGCTGATAATCCAATAAATACGCAAATACCAGAAAAAATAATCGCTCTACCTGCAGTTGCAAACGTTACACTAATTGCTTCTTTCACTGATGAATGATTCTGTAATTCAGTTTTATAACGGCTTACGAATAATAAGGCAAAATCGATTGATAGTGCTAATCCAATCATCGGTGCAACATTTAAGACAAAGATTGATAAATCAACATGCTTACCTATAAAGAATAAAATTCCAAATGTACTTAAAATACTAATCATACCGATTATAATTGGAATCGCAGATGCAACTAAACTTCCAAATGCAAAAAATAGGACGATAAACGCAATCGGTACACCAATCATTTCTGCTTTCTTTAAGTCATCTTGACTAGTTTTATTCATTACATCACTAATGATTGTAAATCCAGTTGTTCCTACCTTTACAGTATCATCTGAAAAAGACTCTACTTTTTTTGCAAATTTATTGTTTAGATCAACAAGCTTATCGTGATCCTTCTCATTGAATAATAGAGATAAGTAGGCAATATTATCTTTTTTCATACCCGGATTCATTAGAGGGTGATGAAATTGTTTTATATTCTTTTCTTTTTGAACTTCCTTCACAATCCGTTCAATATCAGATTGGAATTCGGCGTTAGAGGCACCCTTTTTCCGCTCAAGTATGATGATGAGTGAATCTGGCGATTGTTCAAATTCTTTTTCTAGTACATTCTTAGCTTTTTCATACTCTCCAGGTGTCCTAAAACCATCTCCATCTAAAATGCCAGGTAAATGCTTCGAATAAATACCTAGAATGATTGAAAATATAGCTAAAATTGCAATAACAATATACCGGAATTGATAAATCGATCGACCCACCTTTTTCCAAGCACTATTTTCACTTACTGTACTTTTCATTTTTCCACTCCTTATTTACATATCCTACCAATATCTTATCAAACTGATGTAAATTCGCCTATTGATTTATATTTTGAGTCAGAAAAAAGAGAAAGATTACTCTCCAAGTGAAGTCTTAAGGCAAAGGAGTAATTGCACTTCCTAATAATGGCCACCCGTCGAATGAACTACCTCGATGCCAATTGATCTTTTCTTAATGTGTAAAAAAACGCCCATAATATAAATCAATTGATTTATATTAGAGCGTTAAAATTTTGAAACTATGATGGCAATGATGATTCCAATTAATGCTCCAACAACAACCTCATATGAAGTATGACCTACTAGTTCATTTAATGCTTTATAATTTTTAATTCTTCCATGAAAAAAATCATTTAATAACTTTGCGTGTTTACTTACTGCCAATCTTACACCTGAAGCATCATACATAATAATCGTCGCAAAAATTGCTGAGATTGCGAAAGTAACATTTCCAAAACCTTCTGTTAATCCAACACTTAATGCTAATCCAGTAACTGTTGAGGAATGTGAACTTGGCATACCACCAGAAGCAAAAAACTTAGATATATCAAATTCTTTTTCTTTAAATAAATGGATAATGACCTTTAAAAACTGCGCAATAAACCACGCTATAATAGCTGAAATTAATGGCTCGTTATGAAGAATTGTCAAAAGGAACCTCCTTTAAGTGTAACTAATTGTTATTCCATTATTATCTTTCTTAAATAATTGTATATTCATTAATAGCTTATAAGAACAAAATTATTTTTGTTAAATATTAAAATGTAAAACAGATCTTTACTTTTGTATCAATATTATTATGTTTTTTACTTATTATTTTTATTTAATAGTTGACATATAATGGAGAATTTCAATCACATAATACAAGATTATGAAATATATAAATTTTTAATAAATTATCATTTTTGAAATTGACAATTCATATAATTCTGATAGACTTAGTTGTAATTAAATTCTAGGAGGAAGCTCATGAGCCAAACCAACGACTTAACACCCATCATTGAGGTCGTGGAATCGTTACTTAATGGTTTAAGATTTGGAACAATCACATTAGTCGTTCAAGATGGGAGAATTATTCAAGTAGAAAAGCAAGAAAAAATACGATTAAAGTAAATATGTTCCTGCTGACTAGAAAAACTAGAGGCAGCTCAAGTCTACGTATGAAAAATGTAGATTTGAGCTGCCTTTTCTTTTTAGGATAACTTGGCTTCTTTAGTCAATTGGAGGAAAAGAAAATGAGATTTGAAAATTGGAACGTGAAAAGTATTCCGGACTTTTCAATTGATAATGAAACAAAAGGTGCACTTGAAGTACTAGAGTGGGCTTACAAAACCTATGGTGATGACCTAATTTATGCTTGTAGCTTTGGTGTAGAAGGAATCTTATTAATTGATTTAATTTCAAAAGTAAAACCAGATGCAAAGGTTGTTTTCTTAGAGACCGGCCTACATTTCAAGGAAACTTATGAATTAATAGACCGCGTGCAAGCTAAATATCCAAACTTACAAATAGAAAAGAAAACACCAAGTCTGACTTTAGAAGAGCAAGCAAGTATTCATGGAGATGAGCTATGGAAGCGTGAACCAAATAAGTGCTGTAATATTCGCAAAATCTTACCACTTCAAGAAGCTCTAAATGGTGCTCCAGCCTGGGTGTCAGGCTTAAGAAGGGAACAATCTCCTTCAAGACAAAAAACAGAATTTCTTAATCTAGATAATAAGTTCAGTTCAATTAAAGTTTGTCCCTTAATCCATTGGACTTGGAAGGAAGTTTGGCGATATGTATATTACAAAAATCTCCCATACAATCCATTACACGATATAGGGTACCCAAGTATTGGTTGTGAGGTATGTACATTACCTGCTTCGAATTCTTCAGATAGTCGCTCTGGTCGTTGGTCTGGTTCACAAAAAAATGAATGTGGATTACATGATTAGTTGTCTTTATTAGATGCTAAAAAATGAAAGTTTATTCTTACTAACTATTAAAATAGGAAAATTTAAGGAGTGTTTAGAAATGAGTTTACCCCCTCATGGCGGAGTCTTAATTAATCGATTTAATCCAGAAGTTACTGTGAAGGATGGTTTGAAGGAAATTCCTTTAGATTTAATCGCGTTAAGTGATCTAGAGTTAATTGGAAATGGAGCTTATAGTCCCCTTACTGGTTATTTAGGAAAAGAAGATTATGAGCAAGTCGTAAGCACAATGAGATTAAAAGACGGGACTGTATGGAGTATTCCAATTACCCTTCCTGTTAGTGGACAAATAGCCAGCAATCTAAAACTAGGAGAACTAGTTAAACTAACTTGGGAAAATAAAGTGTATGGCTTGTTAAAGATTGATGATATTTATACACCTAACAAATTACTTGAGGCACAGTTTGTTTATGGTACTACTGATGCAAACCACCCTGGAGTCGCAAAATTGTATTCCCGTGGTGATGTTTATTTAGGTGGCGAAGTAACTGTTATTAGACAAATTAAACATACCCAATTCACAGAACATTATTTAAGTCCAAAAGAAACAAGAGAAAAATTTGCATCATTAAATTGGAAGAAAATAGTTGGGTTTCAAACTCGTAATCCAGTTCATCGTGCCCATGAATATATTCAGAAAACTGCACTTGAAATTGTGGATGGTTTGTTCTTAAACCCATTAGTTGGAGAGACAAAATCGGACGATATTCCTGCAGAAGTCCGAATGAAAAGCTATAAAGTCTTACTCCAAAACTATTATCCAACAGATCGTGTATTTTTAGCCGTATTCCCTGCCGCAATGCGATATGCGGGACCAAGAGAAGCTGTGTTCCATTCGATTGTTAGAAAAAATTACGGCTGCACACATTTTATTGTAGGGCGTGATCATGCTGGCGTTGGCAATTATTACGGAACTTATGATGCACAAAAAATCTTTCAAAAATTTTCACAAGATGAATTAGGAATCTCTCTCCTATTCTTTGAAAATAGTTTCTATTGCTCAAAGTGCGAAAATATGGCATCTACAAAAACATGCCCGCATGGTAGTGAACATCACGTAACATTATCAGGTACGAAGGTTCGTGAAATGCTAAAAAAAGGTGAAGTTCCTCCTTCTGCTTTTAGTAGAAAAGAAGTTGTTGAAGTATTAATTGAAGGTTTAAAAGAACCTGAATCAATTTCTGTGGAATAGGAGAAAAGTTATATGTCTAAAAATATCGTTTGGCACCAGGCTAGTATTTCAAAAGAAGACCGTCGACAAAAAAACAATCACCACAGCTGTATTTTATGGTTTACTGGTTTATCTGCTTCAGGTAAATCGACGATTGCTAACGAGATTGCAAAAGCTTTATACCATCTTAATGTTCAACAATACGTATTAGATGGTGATAATATTCGTCACGGTTTAAACAAAGATCTAGGTTTCACTGATTTTGACAGAACTGAAAACATAAGACGAATTGGTGAAGTAGCAAAACTCTTTGTTGATAACGGGCAAATTGTCTTAACAGCCTTTATCTCCCCATTTATTGCTGATCGAAATATCGTTCGGTCATTAGTCGAACAAGACGAGTTTATTGAAGTTTACGTAGAATGCTCCGTTGAAACTTGTGAGAGTAGAGATCCGAAAGGACTTTATAAAAAAGCAAAAAATGGTGAAATTCAAAACTTTACGGGTATCAGCTCTCCGTATGAGGCACCAATAAATCCAGAAATTACATTAAATACTGATAAACAATCTGTACAAGAATGTGTTGAAACAATACTTCAATTTTTAAAGAGTAAAAATTATATTGGGTAAGGTGATGTTCGATGGCATTTGAAAAAATTTGGAAAGATAATCTTAAGCTTAATGAAACTGAAAAAAAGAAACTTGTTAAGGATGGACTTAAAATTTATGATGACATCCCCTACTATGCTGAAAATGGGTTTGAATCAATTCCAAAAGATCAATGGGATTTATTCAAGTGGGCTGGATGCTATTTACAAAAACCAAAAGAAGCTGGATATTTTATGATGCGAGTTAATGTTCCGTCTGGCATATTAACACATGAACAGCTTATAACATTAGCAGAAATCGCTCGTGATTATGGCCGAGATGTATATGATATTACAACCCGTCAAGCGATCCAATTTCATTGGTTAACAATTGATCAAATACCAGATATTTTCACTCGTTTAGAAAAAGTTGGGCTATCTAGTGCTGGTGCATGTGGTGATATTACACGTAATATCGTTGGAAATCCACTTGCAGGGATTGATCCAAATGAATTATTTGATACTACACCTATCGTAAAGGAAATTTATGAATTCTTTCAGTTTAATGAAGAGTTCTCTAATCTACCTAGAAAATATAAAATGTCGATCAGTACTAACAAAAATAATGCATCAAATGCAGAAATTAACTGTATTTCATTTATTCCGGCTATTAAAGAAATTGACGGCAAAGAAACTTCTGGTTTCCATTTAAAAGTTGGTGGTGGGCTTTCTTCCGCTCCACATTTAGCTCAAGAACTTGATGTATTCTTGTTACCTCACCAAGTGAAGGAAGTTGCAATCGCCGTTACAACAATCTTTAGAGATTTTGGCTACCGTGAGAAACGCCATCACTCTCGTTTAAAGTTTTTAGTTGCTGATTGGGGCGTTGAAAAGTTTAAAGAAGTTTTAGAAGGATATACAGGTAAGCTATTAACAAAAGGAACTGGCTTTGAAGAGTCATGGAATGCAGGATATTTTTATGGGGTTCAACCACAAAAGCAAGAAGGATTAAATTATGTTGGATTAAGTATACCTGTTGGAAGATTGCATTCTAAGGAAGTTTTTGAGTTAGCTAGAATTGTTAAAAAATACGGTAATGGTGAAATACGTAATTGTAATTCACAAAATTTAATTTTGCCAAATATTCCAACTGAAAATATTGATGAATTATTGAAAGAACCAATACTTGAAAAATTCACACCAATACCGCCAAAATTTATTGGTTACTCTGTTGCTTGTACCGGAAATGAATACTGCAATTTAGCATTAGTCGAAACGAAGGCTCGTATGAAGGATACAGCTGCTTATTTAGATGAAAAAATTACTTTGGATGTACCTGTTAGAATTCATATGGTTGGTTGCCCTAACTCTTGTGGTCAAAGAGCAATCGCTGATATCGGACTTCAAGGAATAAAGGCTCGAAATGAGAAAAAAGAATTAGTAGAGGCTTTTGAAATCTATGTAGGTGGAACATTAGCCAACGGTGGGAAATTAAATGAAAAATTAAAAGGGAAGGTTGAATCCCCTGCCCTCCACCTAGTATTAGAAAAATTCTTGCAGCACTTTAACGAAAATAAACTACCTTCAGAAACCTTTTTAGATTATGTATCAAGAGTTGGAATTGAAGAATTACAAACCTATTTAACTTCCATTCTTGAAACTGTCAATGCATCTTAAAGAAAGTCGGTGACATATGTTTTTATATCGATTTGAAGCATCAATCGAAAGTCGTATCGTTCCAATTGTTATATTAGCAAGTGATGATGAAAAAGCATTTAAACTAGTTGATACAGAGCTTGAAAAGTTTTATGTTAAAAAACCGGACGTTAAAGAACTACTGATGTATGAAAAAAAGAAAGTTAGTCAAAGTGGTGGATTTGTTTTAGATTTAGAAGTTTTAAGTAAACGATAATGATGAGGTGTGTGGAATGATTGGAAAAGTTTATTTAGTTGGTGCTGGACCAGGGGATGTCGATCTAATTACAGTAAAAGGACTAAAGTGCATTCAAAATGCAGATGTCATTATATATGACCGACTAGTTAATAAAGAACTATTAGAGTATGCAAAAGAATCCGTCGAGTTAATATACGCTGGTAAACTCCCAAACTACCATGCATTAAAACAAGAAACAATAAATGCTTTCTTAGTAAAGTATGCAAAAAAAGGCAAAAACGTAGTTCGATTAAAAGGTGGAGATCCTTTCATTTTTGGTCGTGGTGGTGAAGAAGCAACTTATCTTGTGGAACGTGGTGTCTCTTTTGAAATCATTCCTGGCATTACATCAGGTATAGCAGCTCCAGCTTATGCTGGTATACCTGTCACCCATCGTGATTATAGTAGTTCCTTTGCTTTTGTAACAGGTCATTGCAAAGAAGAGGATACGGTTAAATGGGCCTCTTTAGCAAAAGGCATTGACACACTAGCAATTTATATGGGAGTTAATAACTTACCATATATTCGACATCAACTAATTTCAAATGGAAAACATCAAGACACACCCGTTGCCCTGATTCACTATGGTACTACTGAACAACAGCGTACTGTCATTAGTACATTAAAAAATGTCATATCAGACGTTGAAAAAGAAAAAATAACAAATCCTAGTATGATTATCGTAGGTGAAGTAGTTAAATTACACCATCAATTACAATGGTTTGAGACTAACTATAACGAGATCACTGGACATAAAAACATTAATTATTCAAGTCTATAAATTCTCCCTTAAAATGGAATGAGGTGCTTTAGAATGGATGCAATCTTATATGTATGTCATGGAAGCCGTGTAAAATCGGCTGTCCATTCAGCCATACAATTTGTTAAAAAAGTACAAAAACAAATTGATTGCCCTGTTCAAGAAATTAGTTTTATTGAACTCGCTGAACCATCAATTTCAGTAGGATTAGAGAATTGTTTGCGTAAAGGAGCAAAATCGGTAACAGTATTGCCGGTTTTACTCCTTTCTGCAAATCATGCAAAGGTGGATATCCCTATTGAAATCGCGAAATTTCAAAAGGAATATCCACACATAAAAATAAAAATTGCCACACCAATCGGAATACACAAAAATATGATTGAATTAATCCAAAAGCGAATTAATGAAAAGGTTAAGCATTTCATAAAGCCAACTAAAATACTGCTAGTTGGACGAGGTAGTAGTGATCCATTAACGATCGATGATTTCAATTCAATCGTTAAACTCCTTGAAGCAAATTTAAAGCATCCTGTTCTTCCCGCTTTTATGTCCGTTTCAAAGCCTTCGATTCACGAAGTTTGGAATCAACTATTGATTGAAAAAAATCAACAGGTAATAATCGTTCCATATTTATTTTTTTCAGGAACTCTTATGAATGAAATAAAAGATAAAATAAAAGCTCTACCTCTAGAAATGCAAAATAACTGGAAATTATGTGAAACCTTAGGGTACGATCACTTAATTACATCAATTTTTACTGAAAGAATACTTGAAGCTCAAAAAAAGGAATTATATATTGCAATAAAATAAAAGCTCTTGTTTCCTCAAATAGAAAACAAGAGCTTTTATTTTTCGTTTATTTACTTTCAACTTTAATAAAATTTGTTGGTTGGTAAGTTGGAAGAGTCTGTAAGAATCGATTAATCCTTTTTGTAGCTTCAATTAATTGATTTAATGAAGTTGCATAAGAACATCGAATATACCCTTCTCCACAATCTCCAAAAACATTTCCCGGGACGACCGCTACTCTCTCTTTTAATAATAATTGTTCAGCGAACTCCTCTGATGTTAAGCCAGTATTCTGTATTGATGGGAATACATAAAAAGCTCCACCTGGAAGATGACATGATAATCCAATTTCTTGAAGAGATTGCACAAGGAAGTTACGACGTTGCATATAACTGCGTCGCATTGCTTCTACATCATGATCGCCATTTCGAAGTGCTTCAACTGCAGCATGCTGTGACATAGTTGGTGCACACATAATTGCATATTGATGAACTTTAAGCATATGGGAAATAATGTCCGAAGGTGCTGCAACAATTCCAAGTCGCCAGCCTGTCATTGCAAATGTTTTAGAAAATCCAGAAATTAAAATTGTATGGTCTCGCATTCCATCGATATTAGCAAAGCTTGTATATTCGCCATCATAAACAAGCTCAGCATAAATTTCATCAGAAATAACAATTAAATTATGCTTTTTAACAAATACGGCTAAATCCTCTAATAATTCTTTTTCTAGTAAAGTACCAGTTGGATTATTAGGGTTACAAAGTAAGATTGCCTTTGTTTTCGGTGTAAGTTTCTTTTTCAACGCTTGAAGATTGATTTTAAACTCTTCTTCTCCTGTCGTTGATAAATGAACTGGAACACCGCCTGCTAGTGAAACTAAAGGAGCATATGAAACAAAGCATGGATCAATAACGATTACTTCGTCCCCTGGGTTTAAAATTGTTCTTAAAGCAATATCAATCCCTTGACTTGCCCCAACAGTTATAATTAATTCATCTTCTGGACTATAATGCACATCAAATTTCTTAGCAAAATAACGACTTACTTCTTGACGTAATTCTAGCAGTCCAGCATTTGAAGTGTATGCCGTATGTCCTGTTTCTAACGAATAAATACTTGCTTCTCTCACGTTCCAAGGAGTGACAAAATCAGGTTCACCTACCCCAAGAGAAATGACATTATCCATACTAGCCGCTAAATCAAAAAACTTTCGAATTCCTGATGGTTGTAGTGTAGTTACTGTATTTGATAAATTAAATTTACTCATAGCGTGATCACCATACGCTTATCACTTTGTTTTTGACCGTATACGATACTATCATGTTTGTAACGTTTTAAAATAAAATGGGTAGTCGTTGATAAAATAGATTCTAAAGTCGATAGTTTTTGGGATACAAATGAAGCAATTGATGTCATTGTTTTTCCTTCAACTACAACTGATAAGTCATATGTTCCTGACATTAAATAAACTGATTTTACTTCTGGGTATAAATAGATTTTTTCAGCAATCTCATCAAACCCTACGCCACGTTTTGGAGCTACTTTTACATCAATCATAGCAGTTATACTTTCTTGAACTGGGACTTTCCCCCAATCAATAAGCGTAATGTATTGAAGAATAATACGATCGTTTTCAAATTTTGTTAATATATCAGCTACCTCTTCTTCAGTAGCTCCTATCATTTTTGCTATTACGTCATTACTTAAGCGTCCATTTTGTTCAATACACTGAAGTAATTGTATTTCTTTTTCTGTCATATTCATATACTCCTTATGTATTCCATTTTCTGGAATTACGTTAGATGTTCATTCTATTCATCTTTATTTTAGTAATTTAGTTAGATGACACTTTTTGAGAAGAATTCTTCATAAATAACTTGTACTGCTTTTTTCTCATCACATGATTTTACTCCAAACATCATACTTACTTCTGAAGAACCTTGGTTTATCATTTCAATATTTATTCTCGCATTTGCTAACGCCTTACTCGCTCTTGCAGTAGTACCAACATTATGACGCATCCCTTCACCTACTAACATAATCAAGGCAAGGTCTCTTTCAACGACCACATGGTCTGCATCTAATTCATCTTGGATTCGATTAATAATTTGAAATTCTAGTTCAACTGGTAATTGATTTTGACGAATAATAATTGAAATATCGTCGATTCCACTTGGCTGATGCTCATATGAAATCTGATAATCCTCAAGTATTTGCAATAATTTACGCCCAAATCCTATTTCTCTGTTCATTAAATACTTGCTTATATAAATACTACAAAATCCATTATCACTCGCGATCCCAATTAAAGGACCGTTTGATAACGTACGTTCCTTAACAATTCGTGAACCAGGAGCAGTTGGATTATTCGTATTTTTAATGTTAACTGGAATTCCAGCTTGAAAGGCAGGTATCAATGCTTCGTCATGAAATACGTTAAAGCCTGCATAAGATAACTCCCTCATTTCTCGATAAGTTAATTCTTTAATTTCCTTTGGATTATGAATAATCGCAGGATTTACAGAAAAAACTGCATCAACATCAGTAAAGTTTTCATATAAAGTAGCTTTTACTCCGTTGGCAACAACAGAACCAGTAATATCTGAACCACTGCGAGAAAATGTAACGATATGTCCATCTTCTGAATATCCAAAAAATCCTGGGAAAATAAGAATTCCAGATTTTTTTCTCAATTCAAATAAGTTCTCATAGCTTTTCGCTAAAACTTGGGCATGTCCTGGTTCATTTGTAACAAATAAACCTGCTTCTTTTGGATTAATATAACTTGCCTCAAGTTCTTTTAACTGAAAATATGACGCTACTAACCTAGCACAATTATCTTCCCCACATGCCATAACAGCATCCATATATCTTGCAGGATGATCCTTTTTACTACTTAAAGAAAGTTCGATACCTAGTGAAATTTCATTCATAATATCCTCAGATAAACCTAATCCATTTGCAATTTCAGAATACCTTTGAATAATTTGATTGAATTCTTTCGAATAATCCTTTCCCTGTAGAGCAATTTGTGCGCAACTAATTAGTAAATCGGTAACTTTGATATCATCTGGAAATCTCTTACCTGGTGCAGATACAACGATAATTTTACGTTCAACATCTGATGTAACAATCTGAAATACTTTTTCAATTTGTTCCGAAGTGGCTAATGAAGACCCACCAAATTTTACGATTTTCATTTTTATTACCCCTAATTTAGTTAATTTTCAGTTAAAAATAATGTTACAATTATCCTCCTTATGTGAGAAAAAATCAACACCATTTATTAAGTTTTTTTTGAAATTTTAGTATGTTACAAAAAGAATTTGATGTTATTGTGGGTATTTATTCAATCCAGTGAAAAGAATGGCAATAAGAAATTGTTTTTAAAGACTCTATTACTCTTTAGTCCCTCCTCCCCCTGTACTTCTTATATGCCTTGTATTACTGTTGGTCCATTTTGTGTATTGTATAAAAATGCAATTAAAAATAATTTTAAAAATATTTAATAAATAACCTAAGAAAACAAACAAAAAATAGTAGTAGACAGACCTTTAACGGTTTTATATTTCTTAAATTTGCTTTTATTTTTTGCTAGCTATTGTCTATAGCTTGCTTTTAATACACTGCTCATTACTAGTAATTTTTCTTAGGAACGTATTAATAATCTGCTTTCAAATTTAACTGAAAATCCACACTATAGTAAAGAAGCTTTAACAATCCTTCCCTATGCTTAGGAAGTAACCTACTAGCAAATTAGGAGGGAGAATATATTGAATTGGAACGCATTGAAAAAAGCAGTTCTTGCTTTTGTTCTTACGACCACATTATCTGCAGGAGTATTTATGGCTTCTAGTAAGCCAGCTGCTAGAAACATTCCTATTAACACCAAGAAAGATAAGAACCGTTTCATTCAAGTACAATTACTTGGCGTTAATGATTTTCATGGACAATTAGATACGACCCGAAAATTTAACGGCAGGAATGTTGGCGGAGTAGAATATCTTTCCGCATATTTGAATCAAAAGGAAAAGGAAAACAAAAATACTATTTTAGTTCATGCTGGTGACATGGTTGGTGGGAGTCCTCCAATCTCTTCATTTCTTCAGGATGAACCTACAATTGAAGTATTAAACAAGATGGGCTTTGACTATGGGACTCTAGGAAACCATGAATTCGATCGTGGTGTGAATGAAATGTTGAGGTTGATCCGAGGAGGAAACAATCAAAAAACTGGTTATTTTACTGGGGCAAATTTCCCGTATATATGCGCCAACGTAATCGAAGATCAAACAGGTAAGACCATTCTACCTCCATACAGTATAAAAAATATTAATGGCGTACCGATTGGATTTATCGGCGTCGTAATAAAAGATACTCCAAAGATTGCACCACCAAATAGAACAGATGGCGTAAAGTTTATTGATGAAGTAAAAGCAATCAATAATTCAGTTAAAACGCTTAAAAAACAAGGTGTAAAAACAATCGTGGTGTTGGCACATAATGGTGGAAATCAGTCCAAAGCAAATGGTAATGCTACAGGTGAAATCGTTCGAATGGCCAAAAAAATGGATGATGAAGTTGACGTAATAATTTCTGGACATACACATACTTATCTTAACAAAGAAGTAGACGGAAAGCTGATTGTTCAATCCTACTCTTATGGAACATCTTTCTCCGACATTCAGTTAACAATTGATCCAAATACGAAAGATATTGTAGACAAAAAGGCAAGTATAAAGATGGTCTACCAAGATGGCATAAAACCAGATCCTGAAATAAAGAAAATGATACAAAATTATGAATCTAAAATTGAACCTATCGTAAATAAAGTCGTTGGAAAAGCTGCAAACGATATCTTAAGTAAGAAGAATCATAATGGAGAATCTAGTTTAGGAAATATAATTGCAGATTCACAACGAATTGCAATGAAGTCCGATTTCGCATTTATGAACTTTAGTGGAATACGTGCTGATCTTCCAAAAGGGGATGTAACTTTGGATGAATTGTTCACGATCCAACCATTTAAAATGAAACTCGTTAAAATGACATTATCTGGTGAACAAATCCGGAAACTTCTCAATCAGCAATGGCAGGAACATGGAAGTGTTCGAATGCTACAAATATCAGGTTTAAAATACACTTGGGATAGTACAAAAAGTTCTGGGCACAAAGTGATTAATATCATGCAAACAGATGGTACTCTAATTAATCCACAAACTAGTTATACTGTCACTACAAATAGCTATCTTGCAAATGGCGGTGACAATTTCTCGGTATTACTAACAGGAAAAAATAAAGTGGAAGGTCTAACAGATTTTGATGCATTTGAAGAATATATGAAGGAACAAAAGCAACCATTTGTCCAGACATTTGATGGTAGGATTAATCGGATTAAATAGATTTTAAGAAGGTCCAAAAACACGAGTTTCATTTTGATAAGATTCTATAATACCTTTGGAGAAATACGAATCGAGTAGGAGGGAGTGACTAACTCCCGACCTCTCACACCACCGTACATACGGTTCCGTATACGGCGGTTCAAATCAAGTCTGACGTAAAATTTCATATCTTTGATATAGACTTTTAAGACCTTGGTTTTGCCAAAATGCATTCCCAAGTGTTCTATGAAGGATTGGGCTTTTGGCGATTCGCCAAAAGCCTTTTCTACTGTTTCCCCATTCGTATGCTTTATGGAAGTTCACACCTAATCCAGTCAGTTTTCTTATTCTTGTTTTAGGTGTTTTCCATTGTTTCCACAGACACATCCTGAGTCTTCTTCTTAACCATTTGTCAAAGTCTTTAAAATGACTTGCAGTATCTGCTAACGCATAATATCCACACCAACCTAACTTTTCTAGGTCGATATCAACTACCCATCTATATCCTTCTTTTATGTAGCCTTTCGCTTCTCTTACTGCGTCATGTCCTCTTCTTTTTGGACGGAATCCATAACTATGTTCCGAAAAACTTGGTTCATAAATTGGTGTTAATACTTGGGTAATTGCTTGTTGAATGAATCGGTCTAACACGGTTGGAATGCCTAGTAGCCTTTTTCCTCCGTTCGGTTTCGGAATTTCGACGCGACGGACAGGTTGAGGTTTGTAGGTTCCATTTGAGAGTGACTTCTTTAATTCATCCCAGTGCACGACAATGTACGAACGCAGGTCTTTGGTCGTCATGTTGTCTACACCGTGACTGCCCCCGTTTCGTTCCACTCTTTTTAGAGCGTTCAGAAGATTTTCCCGTGTTAGTATCCTTTCCATTAACATTTGATATTTCCTTTCTACGTGAACATGATGGTCTATTTGCGTAACATTCTACTCCACCTTCTCAAAGTCCCCCATGTATTCACCATTTCCTCCTTTGAGTAAGCCTTACTTAAGGTTATCTGCTTCTTCATAGAATGTATTCTATTAGTATCAGTTCTTCTTAATTTGTTCAGCCCTTCCTTAATGTTTCGAACCATCAAGTACTATGACGTCTGCTGACTTCTGACAGTTCAGTTATCTATCACTAGATAAGTTACTCCATGTGTGAAGCATCTCTGTCAGACCTCCCCAGGTAAGTGCATACTCTTTCTTTCCATGTACCTACTTCATTTACTCTGTACCATCTTTGGCAGTAAGGACTTCGTTTTGTTGGGCAAACTCATCCAATGTTACCTAGCCTTATATGAAGTTCGTGTTCCTTAGGCCGGAAATTTGCCGCCGACTTCCTTCAGATTCCGCGTCACCACGGACACCCTTGTCTTAAGCTAACCACTACTACTGCCTTCGCGGTTCGGGACTTGCACCCTATAGATTATGCACATGATGGGCACACCCATAAAAAAAGTTCCCTTGGATAAGGGAACTTTTTGATTTATGCTTTAATATAACGTAATACTGGTTTACGTGCTGCTAAAGTTTCGTCAAGACGACTTACAACAGTTGTATGTGGAGCCTCTTGTACGATTTCTGGATTTTCTTCAGCTTCTTTAGCAATTGTAATCATTGTATCGATAAATGAATCTAATGTTTCTTTTGATTCAGTTTCAGTTGGTTCAATCATAATACATTCTTCCACGTTTAATGGGAAGTAAATTGTTGGTGGGTGGTAACCAAAGTCTAATAGGCGTTTAGCGATATCTAATGTACGAACACCTAATTTCTTTTGACGTTTTCCACTTAATACGAACTCATGCTTACAATGACGATCGAATGGTAGGTCAAAATGTGGTTCTAAACGACGCATCATATAGTTAGCATTTAAAACTGCATCTTCTGTTACTTGTTTTAAACCTTCTGGACCCATTGAACGAATGTAAGTATATGCACGAACATTGATTCCAAAGTTTCCAAAGAAAGGTTTTACACGACCGATTGACTCTGGACGATCGAAATTTAAAACATATTCTTCTCCAACTTTTTCAACGATTGGTGCTGGTAAGTATGGAATTAAATCTGCTTTAACCCCTACAGGACCTGAACCAGGGCCACCGCCACCGTGTGGACCAGTGAATGTTTTGTGAAGATTTAAATGTACTACATCAAATCCCATATCTCCAGGGCGTGCTTTACTTAATACAGCATTTAAGTTAGCTCCATCATAATAAACTTTTCCGCCTGCAGCATGGATGATCTCAGAAATTTCATAAATATCTTCTTCAAATAGACCTAATGTATTTGGATTCGTAAGCATTAATGCTGCAACGTTTTCATCAACTACACGACGTAAATCATCTAAGTCAACTAAACCTTTTTCATTTGATTTAACAGTGATTGTTTCGAAACCTGCAACAGTTGCTGATGCTGGGTTTGTACCGTGAGCAGAGTCAGGTACGATTACTTTAGTACGGTTGAAGTCACCGCGGCTTTCGTGATAAGCACGGATAATCATTAATCCAGTCCACTCACCATGTGCACCTGCAGCTGGTTGTAAAGTTACTTCATCCATACCAGTAATTTCTTTTAATTCTTGTTGAAGCTCATGCATTAATTCTAAAGCGCCTTGGACAGAATACTCATCTTGTAGTGGATGAACGTGTGCAAAACCTGCTATACGAGCTACAGCTTCATTAATTTTTGGATTGTATTTCATTGTACAAGATCCAAGTGGATAGAAACCAGAGTCTAAACCATGATTTCTTTTTGATAGCGCTGTATAATGACGCATTAAATCTAATTCAGATACTTCTGGTAAATTCGCTTTTTCTTTACGTACATAAGCCGCCGGAATTACTTCCTCGATATCGAAATCCTCAACGTCCATCGTTGGAAGACTATATGCGATACGACCTTCTTTACTCATCTCAAAAACTAACGGTTGATCCTTCAGCATGTTGCATCCCCTTTCCGTCTACTAATAAAGCTAGCTCTTCTACAAATGTATCAATATGTTGTTTAGAACGTAATTCTGTTACTGCGATTAACATATGATTTTCCATAGCAGGTTCAACTTTTGCTAAGTCATAACCACCGATAATTTTCTTTGTAAATAAATGTTTATTAATCTCAGTAACATTTTGTTTTACATCAATTACTAGTTCATTAAATGCTGCGCCACCGAATACTACTGAGATACCGTTTTCAGTTAATTTCTTTTTCATATATTGTGTACGTTGAATATTTTGAGTTGCCATTTCAACTGCACCATTTTTTCCAAGAGCTGTCATCGCAACAGAAGCTGCTAAAGCATTTAATGCTTGGTTTGAACAAATATTTGAAGTCGCTTTGTCACGACGAATATGTTGCTCACGCGCCTGTAATGTTAATACGAAACCACGACGACCTTCGCCATCAACAGTTTGACCAACTAAGCGACCTGGCATTTTTCGCATTAATTTAGTTGTAGTTGTAAAGTAACCGCAGTGAGGTCCACCAAACTGAGTAGGAATACCAAAAGTTTGTGCATCACCAGCAACGATATCAGCTCCGAATTCTCCAGGAGGAGTTAAAGCCGCTAATGCTAATGGATTACTTGAAACTACGAATAAGCTTTTTCCTGTATGAGCAATTGGCTCGATTTGATCTAATTCTTCAATTTGTCCATAGAAGTTAGGGTATTGAACAACAACACAAGCAACATTATCGTTCATTTCATTTTTAAGCTCTTCTAGATCAGTTTTTCCATCTTTAAGTCCAATTTCAACAACCTCTAAGTGTTGACCTTTAGCATAAGATAAAATAACTTCACGTGATTGTGGGTGAACAGCTTTTGAAACTAAAATGCGCTTTTTACCAGTATGACCAGCTGCTAAAGTAGTTGCTTCAGCAAGAGAAGTACCTCCGTCATACATTGAAGAGTTTGCTACATCCATTCCTGTTAATTCACAAATCATCGTTTGGAATTCAAAAATTGCTTGAAGTTCACCTTGTGAAATCTCAGGTTGATATGGCGTATAAGCAGTATAAAACTCTGAACGAGATATAACATGATCTACAACTGTTGGTAAGTAATGATCATAAACACCAGCACCTAAGAAAGACACATACTCCCTTAAGTTAGCATTTTTTTTCGCTAATTCGCTTAACTCCTGAATTAAATCAGATTCAGATTTTGCTTTTTTAATGTTTAATAGGCCATTAAAACGAACTTTTTCAGGAATATCACTAAATAATTCATCAACTGATGAAACACCTACTACTTTTAACATCTCTTGACGATCTTGCTCTGTCATTGGTAAATAACGATGCATTAAGGTAATCCCCTTTCTCCCCCTAGTTACTTCTTCTCTCTTTTGTAAAATGGTTTTGAAACTACAACTGCTTTTAATTTTTTATTTCGAATTTCAACTTCAAGTTCAGTACCTAAAGCAGAAAATTCAGATTTGATTAATGCAAGTCCAATATTTTTCTTTAATGTTGGAGATTGTGTACCACTTGTTACTTCACCAATTACTTCCCCGTTTACATATACAGGATAGTGAGTTCTTGGAATACCTTTGTCAATCATTTCAATTCCAACAAGTTTACGAGGTACACCTTGCTCTTTTTGATTTTTCAGAACTTCTTTACCGAAGAAATCTTCTTCTTTATTTAATTTCACAGCAAAGCCGATACCAGCTTCTAATGGAGTAATATCTTTTGTTAGTTCTTGACCATATAATGCTAGAGCAGCTTCGAAACGAAGTGTATCACGAGCACCTAATCCACATGGTTTTAAACCGTCTTCCTTACCTGCTTCTAAAAGTAAAGTCCAAAGCTTAGACGCATCTTCAGCAGCTAAGTACAGCTCGTATCCATCTTCACCAGTGTAACCTGTACGTGAAACTAAAACATTTAGATCACCAATTAATACATTATCTTTGAAAGTAAAATACTTAATATCAGTAACGTTCTCATTCGTTAAACGTTGTAAAATTGCAACAGATTTTGGCCCTTGAAGAGCTAATTGTGCAACTTCATTACTTTTATTAACTACTTTTACATCACCTTCAACATGTGAAAGTAACCATTCAAAATCTTTTTCAATATTAGACGCATTTACAACTAATAAATAGTGTTCATCGTTATACTTATAAACTAATAAGTCGTCTACAGTTCCAGCATTTTCATAGCACATTGCTGTATATAATGCGCCTTCTTCATTTAATTTAGAAATATCATTTGTCATCATTTTTTGTAAATATTTAAGACTATCTTTACCAGTTACTTCAATTTCTCCCATGTGAGAAACATCAAATAAACCAGCTGCTGTACGAACAGCTTCGTGTTCTTCTTTAATGCTCGAAAATTGCACAGGTAGCTCCCAGCCACCAAAATCAATTGTTTTACCACCTAATACTTTGTAATCTTCAAACAATGGTGTGCGTAATAAAGTCGTCATGTAGCCATTTCCCCCTTATCTACATGCTAGCATGATGGAAAACTAAATTAATAGTTCGTCCAGCTAACCATTAAATAATTTACATATTTTGTATATTTTCGGAAAAACTAGTAGAAAACAAGAAAATAATATCAATCTATATTAGTTAACTGTTTTTTCTTAACAATAAGAGTTTTTTGTTTAATAAAAGAATAATAAATTTTTACTTTTTTCTACACTATTATCCTAACATTAAACGACAAGTTTCAGCAATATCAAAGTGAATTTTTTTAAAAATAAAACAACGAACATTATAGCTGTTATTCCACTATATCGTTCATGATTATCCAATATAAAAATGAAATAGGTGAGGATTACATGTCAATTGAGATTAAATTCCATACAGAGTGGCAGGAAGAGTTCTTAGAGAAGCTTGAAAATGATGGACCATGGTCAAATTGGGAGAATTATAAGCTTGCCTATCATACTTCTACCAGATTAGCAGTTCCATCTTTTACAGGTATGATTGCTCCTACACATTTACCTAATTTAACTCCACTGCCTCATCAATTAGATGTAGCTACGACTGTAATTGAAAAAATGAATGGAAAAGCAATTTTAGCTGACGAAGTAGGATTAGGTAAAACCGTTGAGGCTGGTTTAATTTTAAAAGAATACATGATTCGTGGTTTAGTTAATAAGGTGCTTATACTAGTTCCAGCATCACTTGTATCTCAGTGGACCTTTGAATTAAATACAAAATTCCATATTCCAGCAATCGCACAACAAAAAAAGAATTATGTTTGGGATAGCTGTGATGTAGTTGTATCATCGATTGATACTGCAAAAAGAGATCCTCATCGAGAAAAAATATTAAGTATCAATTATGATCTCGTCATTATCGATGAAGCTCATAAACTTAAAAATAATAAAACAAAAAACTATGAGTTTGTACAACATCTTAAAAAGAAATATTGTTTACTGCTTACTGCTACACCAGTTCAAAATAACATAGAAGAAATTTTCCATTTAGTTTCTTTATTAAAACCTGGCCATTTAGGTAATAAATCTAGTTTTGAAGAATATTTTTCTGCTAAGAACCGCTCATTAGAGCATGAAGACTTATTACGAGAACTCATTGGAAAAGTAATGGTTCGAAATCGTAGACAAGATACAGGCATCGAATGGACAAAGCGAAAGGTAGAAACAGTGTTAATTAATTTTAATGAGGAAGAACAAAAACTTTATGATTTAATCGATGAATGGCAGAAATCACAATATACTGGGGTAACCTCAGCATTCTCCTTTTTAACATTTAAGCGTGAAGCCTGTAGTAGTCGTGAAGCAGTTTATGTATCAATGAAAAAAATGCTTCAAAGATTTGAAAAAGAAAATATTGATATTAACGATCCTTATATCGAGAAAATTTTTCATCAAATTAATCAAATTACGTCTAATTCAAAAGCAAATAAAGTAGTTGAACTAATTAAAAAAATAAATGATAAAGTAATAATTTTTACTGAATATCGCGCAACACAGTTGTATTTGCAATGGTTATTAAAGCAAAACGGTATTACATCAGTACCATTTCGTGGTGGCTTTAAACGTGGTAAGAAAGATTGGATGAAAGAATTATTTAAAAATCGTGTACAGGTGCTAATAGCAACCGAAGCTGGTGGTGAAGGTATTAACTTACAATTTTGTTCAAATATGATTAATTATGACCTTCCATGGAATCCAATGAGGCTAGAACAAAGAATAGGACGTATACATCGACTTGGACAAACAGAGGATGTAAGTATCTATAACTTTGCGACTGTTGGCTCAATTGAAGAACACATACTAAGACTACTTTATGAAAAAATCAATTTATTCGAGCGTGTGATTGGTGAACTGGATGATATTCTAACTAGAATTCCTTATAAAGATTTTGAAGCTCATATGAATGAAATATTTATTCACTCTAAAACTGAAGGCGAAATGAAAATTAAAATGGAAAATTTAACGTCCATCATTCAATTACAGCAACATAAACAAGCAGGTGATAGTTATGCAGCAACATGAAATTCATGATTATATCGAATACTTTTTTAGACATAATGATTGTAAAATTCTACAGAAAACACCAACATATTTAGAAATACAATTAACAATTGAGATGGATAAAAAATTAATGAATCGTCCTTTCTATTGGCATTATTTAGAAAAAACAGGCGGTATCCCAAATCCAATGAAGTTAACACTGATTACAGATAGTGATAATGCACCTGAAGATCTTAAAGGTGAACAAATTCATTTTGGGTCTCCCCGCCTTCACCAAATTTTCTCAATCGTTAATGAACTAGGACAATCAATTAGACTTTATGAAGATACAAAAGCACCAACCGGCCAACAAATTGCATTACACCCTTGGTTAGCTGTTAATTATCAGGTTTCATTTACTTGTGATCATAAAAAAGATTATTTATATTCTTTTGGAATCCATTTAATTTCCGGAAGGATTATTGAAGATTTTCATATAAAACTTGAAAAAATCCAATTCAACTCTAAAATACCTGATTTTTGCTATTCCATGTCACCTTTGATTAAACCAATAAGTGGTTTAAATCGAATGGAACAATTACTTCGAAACAAAATTGAAAAAGAAGATACGGTATGGGCTGAAGAAGCAAGGAATAGATGGCAACATGATTTAGATTTATTAAATCAATTTTATGAAGCTGATGAAGAAAAACCTGAAAATTATCATGTAGAATTCAATGCACTTAAAGAACTTTACGAACCAATTATTCATGTTGATGCAATTAATGGTGGACTTTTTTATCTATCACCAAACACAATGAATAAATTAAGTTAAAGGGTTTTAAGTGGAGATTAGGTATAGAGGGAAATCTAAATAAGATTGTTCCTCTTCCCTTTTCTTCCTATCACAAAAAAATAAAGACTGACTTCTTTTTTTGAAATCAGTCTTATTAACTAAATACTTTTCTTTTCTTTGTCTTTACGATTTTGAATTTTTTTCATAAATAAAGCTAGACTTAATGGTAACATTCCAAACATGTTAGTAGAAAATGGAGCCTTCAACTCTTCTTTTTCTTGTTTTATTGAATCACGTTTCTCTTTTGGTTGATCGATATAATTAATAAATTGTTCTGTCATATATTTTACATAATCATTTGTTTTCAATAGAAATCACCTTACTTTCTTGTCACTTATTTCTACTATCTCCTCCTTTTGCATAATTTAAACAGTCAATGATTTCCAACGCAATTTCAATTGGTGTTAAATTATTCGTTGAAATTTCATAATCCGCTTTTTTATATTGTGATTCTCGCTTTTGAAACAGTTCCGTTAGTTCTTCAATCGTTCGATTTACAGCATTTGGTCGGTTAGAATCCAAATGGATTCTTTCGTATATTATTTCAATTGGAGTTTCAAGATAAATTATTTTGCCAGTTTCTTTCATATATCCAATGTTTTCATCACGAAGAATGATTCCACCACCAGTTGAAGTAATCATTTTTTTTGATGGTAAATTTTTTAATACTTGGGTTTCTAGATCGCGAAAACCGCTTTCACCAAACTCATTAAACAATTCTGGTATGCTTTTGCCTGTTTGAGAAACAATTTCCTCGTCTAAATCAATAAACTTTTTGTTTACTCTTTTAGCTAATTCCTTTCCAACTGTCGTTTTACCACACCCCATAAATCCTACTAAATAAATTGATTCCATTTCATCCTCCAACTTAATCGATCCAATCCGATACTTGATTTGTACTTTTTTTATATTTAAATTGAACTACATATTTTTTTATTTTTGAATTACTACAAGTTAAAGTTACATGATATTCATCATTTGCAACTAAAAAAGTATTCAATATAATTTTTGTATTATTATAATACTTTACTGTATTTCCTTGAAGTGGTAAATTACCATGCTTTAAATCGTAAATTGCTTGTGAATGCACGCGGTCTAGTTTGTTTTGATTTATCGCATAAGAATAAAAGGTATTGAACGAATGAAAAATATCTATTTGTATTAGAAAAAAAATTAGTAAAATATTTATCATAAAGATCGTGTAAGGTAAATACACTCCATTTTCACCAAGTATTTTAAATTTAATTGATAAACATCCGAATAGTTTTTTCATATATTCCACCATTTAAATCGATTACTTTTACTAGGATTTGCCTTTCGCTTATTTGTTCAAACTTTATATCCCTTATATTCTGAAGTACAATTTCATGTCCTAATCCAAGCCTTTGACGTCGAATTATTGTTGCATATTTTCGATAACTAATCGTAACTTGATTAAACTCTTCAAAGAGAAGAAGGTCGGAATGAACTGTAAAACTTATACTTTTGTTTGCCTCTTTTTGAACTTCTTTTATAAAATTATCAAATTCTAACCTATTTACGGATTCATAACTGTAATTTCGTTTAACAAAGCTTTTTATACTTGAAGTTGATATAGAAATAATCATTAAAAATAAAACAAGTGAAAAAAGTGTTTCTAGTAAAGTAAAGCCTTTTTCATTCTGCAATTTCTTCACAAATTTCACTTTCCTTTTTTCGATCAGTCCAAGTAACACAAATCGAATTAAAATTATTTCTAGAGTTTATTTTTACTAAAAACTCTCTGCCATTCTTTGTATAGAAACCCACTTTAAAATCTTCTCTGTTAATAAAATAAAGATGAACCATATCTGTTAATAAGTCATCTGCCATATTGCTAATCGTTATCTTATCTTTTTTTTGTAAAAATAATGACATTGAAGGAACAATCATAATACAAAAAATAATTAGTAAGTTTAAAGATATAACTGCCTCGATAAATGTAAATCCTTTTTCATTTCCGATCATATTTAAATCGACCACTTCCTAAATAAAAAGTAACTATATATTCTGCTTTTTTATATTTAATTGAAATCGTTCCAGAGCTTGAGATATTACCATCGGAGTTAAATCTTAACGGAGGTTTTAAAGTAAGGTTAGTTATACTAATTGATTTGTCGAAATTTCGAATGACTACAGGGGTATTTAGTAAATTATCTTCCATTTCATATTTATTTTGATAAAAGATGATCCTAGTAGGAATTTGTTTTATTATTGCGTTCCTTTGTGCAAGAAAAATATCATTTTGAAGCATTTGAATAAATAATGTTAACTTTTGTTCGTCTTCTATCTTCCTAACTTGATTAATCGGTAAACCCAATAACAATATCATAATTGAAAGGACTAATAACATCTCAACAAATGTAAAACCAAACGAATTATCCAACCTTTTTTTAAGGTATTGATACAGATCCAGTTGCTTTGTCATACGATAATTCAACTTTATTATTGCATTTATATGATGTTATATAGCCCTGTTCTTTTAAGACTGATAAACTCTCAGGTAATTGTTCATTTTCTAATCGATATGATTCAACACTTGACTGAACCATTTTTTGAAGTGCAGAACATCCTTTCGTTTGAATCGACTGTTGCTGTTTTCCTAAATTTGGTATCACAAGCAATAAAAGAAGTGAAATGATAAATAAAACAATTAACATTTCAATTAAAGTAAATCCTTTTTCATTCAAACTAACTCCCCCTAGATATTGTTCATCAATTGAAACATAGGAAACAAGATGGCTATATACAGTGATAGAATACTTGATGAGATTAGGATTAAAATAATCGGCTGAATGATCCTTATCGATTTGTGAAAGTAAGCTTCAATACTCTCCTTTAAATAATCAGCATAGTCAGCAAGTTCTTTACTAAGAGTACTATTGTTCATGCCATGTTCAATCACAAATATAATATCTCTATGGAATGCACGTTCATTTTTAAATGCTTCCTGCATAGAAATTCCGTTTAATATTTGATTGTAGAAAACTACTGCTTTTTCTTTTATAAATGTCCTACTATCATTATTCTGCATTGTTTTTAGTGCATCTACTATGGGAAAACCAGCATGTAATAATATACTTAACTGCATTGAAAATTCATAAGTATTCATTGTAATTAAATACTTCCTTACTAACGGGATTTGAATTAATTTATCCATTCGCTCGATTGAATTTAATTTATTAATTGCCAATAAGTATCCATAGGCTGTCAATCCAATTAGGAAAAGAGAAGAAAACATAATGGAAGGTAATCTTTTTATAACTTGAAGATAGATGAAAATAAAAGAGTTCTGATTAGAATGGAATGTTGAAAATAGCATTTCATATTGAGGAATGATTATATTTCTAAACAAAAACAAAATTAACAATAATATTGTGATTAAAAAAATAGGATACCCCATGACTTTTCTTATGTAAGCTCTGTGTTGAATCTTTTTTGTAAGCATATAACTGCCTTCCCCTAGCGCTAAGGACAAATCACCATGCTTTTCTGCATAATACAAGTAAACGAGTACATCTTGATGAAGACCAAGCATTTTAGCAAAATCGATGAATGATCCTCCTTCCACCAAAGCTATTTTTGCTTTATAAATCAATTCTTTTAGGTCATCTGGGAATTGAATCGTTAAGAATTCAATTGCTTGAATTAGAGGATAACCTTTTTGTAAAAGTTCTCCTAATATTTTTAATAGATTAGCCTGTTCAATATAAGTTAATTTTACTTTATTAAAAAATTTACCCATAGATTATACTTCTGTCCAAATGTTTGTTATCAATAAAACCTAATGCATAACCTTTAATGAGTTGATTATTTAAAGTAGGAAATTGAACATCTTCTTGTATCCCTCTAAATTCATTAATAACCGAATTTAGAGCATTACCATAAAGCAATTCATAAACCCCTAATCTTCTGTGATTTCGATTTACAAAACAGTTTGGTTCACAATCCCCTTCACAAAAACGGCATTTTACTGGAACTAATCTTTGAGAAACAATCGCAACAATTGCCTGAAATAATTCCTCCTTTGGAATTCCAAGCTCTAACATTCGATATAATGCACCTTTTGTATTATTTGAATGAATTGTCGTTAATACTAAATGACCGGTCAATGCTGCCCGAACGGCAATTTTCGCAGTCTCTTCATCCCTAATCTCTCCTACCATAACTATATCTGGATCAGACCGAAGAATAGCTTTTAATCCAGTTGCATATGTTAAACCTGCTTTTTCATTAACTTGGACTTGAAAATATTCGTCAGATTTCCTTTCAATCGGATCCTCTAAAGTGATAATATTTCTTGCTATGTCTTTTTTTGCTGACTGTAATAAGGAATACAGCGTTGTCGTTTTCCCGCAGCCTGTTGGTCCTGTAAACATCATTAGCCCATGAGAATGATGTAATAAAGACAAAAGCTTACGAGTAGTAGATGGGAATAAGGAAAGACTTTCTATTGGAGCGATTTTTTGTTGAGGATGAATACGAATAACCATAGATTCATCAATAATCGTTGGTAAAGTAGCCAAGCGAAGTGATAATAAAATTTCATTAATGTTAACAACTAAAATTCCAGTCTGTGGTCGTCTAATTTCACCTATATCCATACTTCCTAAGAACTTCAAATGCATGATAATCCTCTTAGACTTCTCTTTATTTATTCGTTGAATCAGTTTCAACTCACCATCAACACGAAAAAAAATTTGTACATCATCCTTTTTTGGTAATAAATGAATATCCGATGCTCCAAAATGGCAAGCTTTTTTTAGAAGTTCTTCGACCATTTTTTCTACTGATACCATTTTTACTCCCCCTTTCTATATGAGCAATTATATTTTTGTTTTCCTCAGCTATCAAATCATGATAATTATGAAACTAGACGAAAAATTTAAATTTAGCTAACATTTATCTATAAACTAAAGTTAATTTACCTAAATAACGTACAAGAAAATCAAATATATATCATAAAACAAAAAGTATGTTTTCAAATCAATGTATAGAAAATCATTAAATAAGAAAAATAATATCAGATATGTTAATTTCATTATCTCTAGAATCAATTTAGAATTGTATTAATACATTGTTTACAATTGTAACTTTCTTATTTTATAATAATGAATGGGTAGAAATTTTTAATGGGGGGATTTAGGATGGATCGAATGTTCCGCGTTCTAGGATTCTGGACAGCTATATTTACGGTAATGTTCTTTGTTGGACATATGTCAGCAGCTGCACTTATTTTCGCATGTCAAACAGCATTTTTCGTAGTATTAGGCTATCTAAAGCTTTCTGAGCGTATGTACATCTATATCTTTGGCGCATACTTAACTGTGTTCTTTATTGGATTTACATATTATAGTACTTTCTTATTAGTACCAGGCTTTAGTGAGTAATAGAAAAACCAGTCATATGACTGGTTTTTTTATTTGTATTCATTTAATGAAATCAATTCAATCAACTTAGTAAGATCGTTTGTTGACATACCTTTTGTTTGTAATAGCCATTGGAAGGAATCGCTTATTCCCCCAGGCATAATTAAAGATTGTACAGCCCTATTTTGTTTATATTCGCTTGAAAATGGATTTGACTGAGCATGCGGAATAAGCCAATTTAAAATACCAAAATCTAATATTGCATCTCTTTGGTTAGAAAAGTATAGATTTTCGATATGATTCTGTAATCCGAACTTTTTTAATTCATCCCAATGAATATGAGTTGTAATGTCCATATGCCCTAAATGCTCTAGTATATTTGATTTCATTTCATGCTTGTAATAACCGCGCAAACTTCCCTTAATTCGATGAGGTGCATCCCATTCTTCCCTCGTAAAACCATAATCAACAGTTAAAATGATTCCTTTACTAATTTTCGATTGTAAAAGGTCATATACTTTTTCCATACCAACAGGAATTTCAACTCTTTGCCCATTTTTTCCAACAAAATTGTATCTACTTAGAAAATCACTGATTTCACTATCTTGTATTTTAATGAGATTTTCTTTCAGATTATTTTGTCCATCAATTACAATTACTACCTCATGCCATTCGTTTTGATTAAATTCAACTACTCGAACAGGCAAAGCATCAAACAATTCATTTGAAAATACCATTCCACTATTGATTTGCTCGATTTCTAATATATTTGAGAAGTATTTACAATTCAAATGGTTCGCCAATAATTCTTTTTGTAATTTACCATGATATTGGCTTGCATCAATAATATAATAAGTTAAATTATAGTAAATTTCAGGCTCTTTTTTTTCACAGTACGAAAGAAAGGATGATGCGAATCTGCCATTTCCACCACCAACTTCAACAAAAAAAGGTTCGATTAGGTTATTCTTAACAAACCGACAAAATGTAGCTGCAATTACTTCTCCATATACTGTACCTACTGAGCTTGTAGTATAGAAATCACCTTTCCGTCCAATTTTTTCATTTGCCATTTGATAATAACCATTTTCATATTCATAAAGCACTAACGAAATAAATTGTTCGTATGTAATAAAACCTTTTTTGCTGTTATTTATCGCATTAATAATTATGTTTTTCATCATATTACCTTATTACAAAAATGGATTATGTCTTTTCTCATCACCAATCGTTGTAGTTTCTCCATGACCACTACATACAACGACATCATCAGGTAAAGAAAGAAGTTTACCTTTTATACTTCTAATCAACTGGTCGTGATCCCCACCAGGTAAATCAGTTCGTCCAATGCTTCCTTCAAATAATGCATCGCCAGAAAATACTGTCTTTATTTCTTTACAATAAAATGAAACACTTCCTGGTGAATGGCCTGGAGTTTCGAAAATTGAAAATAAGAAACGACCAATTTCCATTTTACCTTCTTTTTCAATCAAGTGATCTGCTTCCCTTGCAAATATTGACTGATTTCTCATAAATAATTCAGAACCATTTTTTTGTCCATCTGTTAGCCAATCTGCTTCATATTTATGAATATAAACGGGTATATTATATTCATCACGCACATCATCAACAGCCCCAATATGAT
Source organism: Bacillus sp. AFS088145 (assembly GCF_002564465.1). Classification (GTDB taxonomy): domain Bacteria; phylum Bacillota; class Bacilli; order Bacillales; family Bacillaceae_G; genus Gottfriedia. The sequence goes on from NZ_NUUX01000025.1 coordinate 97,388, forward strand.
CAAAATGGGCGTGAGTTAGAAGGATTGCTAATGGCTTTAATTTATTTTCTTCAATAACATTAAAGATTACATGTGCTTCTTCGCCTGGATCAAAAATAACTGCTTCATTCATATCATTACTTAAGATATAACAATTAGTTTGTAATGGACCTAATGGTAATTGTAAAACATTCATATTCATACCCTGCTTTCTTTTTAATCTATATAATACTATATCATAATTTTGTTTTAGCACTTAATTTCAAATAGACAATTGTTCGCAAAAGTTTTACAATAATAATGATGTGATAGCAAACAGGGGTTGCTTGACGAAATTTATAGGGGGTTTACAATGGGTACAGTTATTATTTTTATACTAGTAGCTATTCTAAGTGTTCCTGCTTTATTAGGATCATTAAAGAAGAAGAACTTTTTAGCCGTTTTTTGGTCTGGCGCTACATTAGTTTTATTTGGTTGGTTTGCCATTATGACAATTTTACATAACGGTTATCCACCAGCGCACTTATAATATTTATTTCTTTATGTAACGGACTATTTTCTATATATAGAAAACATGTTACTTAAATAAAAAAGCTGACANNTGTCAGCTTTTTTATTTAAGAGATGATTGGATATTTTCTAAATTAAATAATGACGCTAACAGAATTGGAAATGTCTCGGAAAAAATCGATTCAAACATAGAAAGTGGCAATGGGTTTATTCCTTTACCTAATTCAAGTGTAAATCCTGGTTTCCGAAAATCTTGTATATACCAATCCTTATAACCAGCATGGCTATCAATTGTTTTTACTGCTTTATACGGACTCACAATAGAAAAATAATTAGCATAGACTTCTGAGATAGGCGGTTCAAGATTGTCATAACCCCAATAAAATTCTTTCCCCTGGGTATGCAAAGCCAAAATAAGATCAAACTTTCTTTCAATTGCTAAATTACTCATAGCGATTGTTTCTGGTTCAGTTAAAGGAGCATCTCCTGGGTAGTCTCTAGGAGAGAATGTTTTTTGTTTCTTTCTTTCTTTTTCAAACTCCCAATGTGCAGGAAATTGATTGTTTAAATCAACACCTCTTATATTTGCTTTCCATCCAGTAAAACCATCATTTCCTTCGTTAATTTTATGAACAAATTCCATATAATCACTTTGTTCAACAGCTCCATTTATAACTAAATTTACCCCATCCGGATTCACCATAGGGACAATCGACAAAGTATTCTCATTAAATAAAGCTACCAATTCTTTATGAAATGGCAACTCTTCAGTTTTTAAAGTGTTACAGATCCAAAAAAGCATTTTCATGATTACACAAGTTGTAATCCATTCATTTGCATGAAACGAACCATTCCAATGTACTTTTCTATGTCCATTTCCAATTTGAATCTCATATATAGGCTGATATAAAACACTGTGACCAATCGTATTTAAACGAAGAAAAGGAAATTCTTGTACTAATAAACTAATATCTTTTGAAAGTTCATTAAAATCATATCTTCTTGGATGAAAGGATAAAGGCCAATTGTTTTTATACAAAATTTTCACCTCATCAGTTATATTCTAGTTAATTGTATGTAATTAAAATAAAGAAAAGCACTTTCGTTTAGGAAGTGCTTTATTTAGCGTTTTAACATAGTCATATTAAATTATTAAAGCTTCGTGAGTTCTGGACTTTTCTATGATTAGCAGAATGGCTGAGAAATGGGGTTAAAAGATTTGCAGGACGAATATCACAAGGTAGCTCCAATTCTCAATACACTTAAAGGCAAGCATCCTGTAGTGGAAATTAACATGATGTTACTTTTTTTAATAACAAATTACTTTTTTTTGTAACATGAGAAAAGCACTCCCATGAAGGGAGTGCTTTTTTGTTTATTCAAACTTCGTATCAGCTTTTTTATATTTAACTTCATAGAAACGAAGTAAATCTTTATAAATAATTGAGTTTGAATACTCAAGTGATTTATTTGCTTTTGCTAAGTCTTCTTTAGGTGGTTTTTGTCCTTTTAATTCTTCACCAGTATTTGGATCATACATCTTCTCGCCAGTGTAAATATATTTATCTGTAACAATTGTTCCATCACGGAAAACTACAAAGTTTTTGTGTTTTGGAGAGAAAATATCATTACCAAAGTTGATAGATGTTTTATTTGGATCTTCACCTAATAAGTTTAAAATTGTAGGTTTAACATCAATTTGACCTGCAACTTTATGAATTGTTTCACCCTTAGTTTGTCCAGGTAAGTGGATAAAGAAAGGTACTTTTTGTAATTTAACATGTTCTGCAGGTGTAATGTCTTGTCCTAATACTTCACTCATTGCACGATTATGGTTTTCAGAAATACCATAGTGGTCACCATACATAACAATGATTGTATTATTATATAAACCTTTTGCTTTCATTTCTTCAATGAAATGTTTAAGTGATTCATCTAAATAACGTACTGTTGTTACATAATTATCAACAGTTTGGTCTCCAGTTTTTAAACGTGGAATCATTAAATCCTCATCGTTTAATTCGAATGGATAATGGTTAGTTAGTGTAATCATACGGTTATAGAACGGTTTAGGCTCTGCTACCATTTTGTCTACTGCTTGTTCAACGAAATATTTATCTTTTAGTCCCCAGCCAATTGAAGTAGCTGCAGATACTTTAAAGTCAACTTCATTATAATAACGATCGTAACCTAGACTTGGATACATCATATCTCGGTTCCAGAAAGATTTATTATTTGAATGCATTACTGAAGTGTAATAATTTTGATCCTGTTTAAGAATTGCTGGTGTAGCAGTAAACGTATTACCACTGTTTGTAAAGTAAACAGCACCACGATCTAACGGGAATAAACTATTATCAATTAAGAATTCAGCATCAGATGTTTTACCTTGTCCTGTTTGGTGGTAAAAATTATCAAAATAATAACTTTCTTTCGTAAATTTATTTAAGAAAGGCGTAATTTCTTGTCCATTAATTTTTCGTCCAATTACGAAATTTTGTAATGATTCTAATGAAACTACTACTACGTTTTTACCTTTATATTTACCATGTAATTGTGCATTCACACCTGTATCGTTAGCACGAATAAAGTTTTCGATTCCTGCTAATTCACTATCATCAGCCATCGCTTTTTGAGCAGATGTTTTTGATTGAATAACCATATCATATAAATGATAATTGTATAATCCTAAGAATTTAACAATGTATTCTCTATCAAATGAACGTGTTAATAATTGTGGACGTTCAGTTTCTGCTAATCCAAGGTTAACTAAGAAAATAGCAACCGCTGCTAAGTAATAAGCTGTTCTAGCTTTCCCTTTAATGTTACCAGTAGTAAAGAATTTTTTACCCCAGAAATAATTAACAGCAATTAAGATAAAAATATCAGAAAAAGCTAAGATTGTTTTATAGCTGATCATTGCTTTAACACTTGAACCTAAATCCCCAAAGTTTCGAGTCATAAATAACACTGGAATCGTTACGAAATCGTCAAAGAATGAATAATAAGCCGTATCGGCTACTAAAATAAAGGACATGATTATAGTAATCCAAATAACTGCTCGATTTCGTTTTGGTCCTTTTGCAAAAAGAGCTATACCTATAAATATTAATAATGAAGATATAGGAGCAATTATCAAAATAAATTCTTGCATTGAATTTTCAATTTCTAAATCAAAATAAAATTGGCTTAGAATAGTTGCTTTAATCCATAAAAGGAATACAGCAAGTAACGGGAATCCAAAGTTTTTAATAAACTTTTTCCACATATTCTGTTCCTCCTCTTGTTTAGACTATTAATCTATTTTATCTATTATAAAACAATGTTTGGCATTTCACATATCTATTTTATTGGCATTTAAATACCAAGAATTTTTGAAATGATTCATACAAATTCATACAATTATTAGCTACTAAATGTATGGATCTAAAAAATTCATTTGACGTTACCTTAGTTTTTTTCTAACGTCATTCAATTTATCATAAACTAGTTCCCTCGTCAAATAACTAATTTCTTTTTCAATTCAATACAATAAACATAATAAGGTACTTCAATTAGAAGTACCTTAAATTTAAGTTAAATTTCATTAGTAATAAATTTTTTTACTAAATATGCTGCTCCAATTGCTCCTGCATCATTCCCTAACTTGGCAATCGAAAGTTTTGTCGAATCTCGCACTGTTGTGAAAGCAAATTCGTCAAAATATTTCTTTAAAGGTTTTAATAACAGTTCACCTGCATTTGATACTCCGCCACCAATAATGATATTTTCAGGATTTAAAGTATTTCCAACTCCGGCTAAAACTAAAGCTAGATATCTAATTACATGATTAACGATTTCTTCTGCAACTTCATCACCATTTGAATAAGCTTCAAAAACATCCTTTGTTGTAATTGGTGAATCATTCGACATTTCTCTTAAAATCGTTTCTTTTGTCGTATTTTGTAATTTCTCGTTTGCTATTCTTGCAATTCCTGTAGCTGAAGAAATTGTTTCTAAGCATCCCGTTTTTCCACAATTACATAATACTCCATTTTCAAGTTGTACTGTTATATGACCAATTTCACCTGCAGATCCACTAATTCCATGTGCAACGTCCCCATTTACAATTACGCCTCCGCCGACTCCTGTTCCAAGCGTAACCATTACTACATCTTTTGCTCCATTTCCAGCACCTTTCCACATTTCGCCAACAGCTGCTATATTTGCATCATTATCAACGATTACAGGAATACCTGATTCCTTTTCTAGAATTTCCTTTAAAGGAAAATTAACCCACCCTAAATTTACTGCTGCAAATATAAGTCCATCTTCTAACCGAACCGAACCTGGAGCTCCAATACCGATTCCAGCGATATCTTCTTTTGTCTTATCCATCTCTTTAAGCTTTTCTTCAATTGCAATTGTAATTGTTTTAGGAATATGCTTACCACTATCAGATTTATCTGTTGGTACTTCCCATTTATCGATGAATTCCCCGTTATTTGTTAATAATGCCAATTTAATGCTTGTACCACCTAAATCTACACCTACAATCATTTTAGCCATAATGCCTTCTCCCTTCGCAGTGAAATCGTTTGCAATAGATTCTAAAAAAAAACGATTTCTTCAAACCGTTTTATTTTTTATTTCATCCATTTCTTTTTTTAATATCATGGTAGCAATTTGTAAATCTTTACTTTCAAGTATATTCGCTAAAAATAATTCTTTTAGCTCATCTTGCATTAACATCAAGTCAGCTAATCGATCACCTGTATAAATAAAGGTGCCATAATTCTTTAGAAATTGTTGAATATCATATACGGATTTCATACTTAACTCCTATTATTTTATCTTTCTAAACATGTAATAAGTATAAGTTGGAAACGATTACTCGTCAATGTGAAATACCAAACAAACCATTTATTTTGTAGGCATTTATAATTATTTTTTAGGCTTCATTACTTCTTCTAAAGCTAAATCATTTTTATATAAATATGTAGCGTATTTTATCCCGAGATATCTTATATGCCATGGTTCATAATTGTATTCAGTAATATCTACTTTGTCCTCTGGATAACGAATGATAAATCCAAATTCACGTGCATGGTCTGCAAGCCAATTTCCTTCTTTCGTTTCTCCAAATCCTTGTTCAAGCTTGTTACCGAAATTTGGAGATGATACATCTATTGATAAACCAGTTTGATGTTCGCTTGTACCAGGCACAGCACTAAAAGATTGGGTCCAATCTTCACCATGAATTTGTACATAATAATGATACAAGCTTTTTTGTCGATCAAATGAGCGATATGCGGAAACTGGAGTAAGCTTTATGCCATCTGCTTCTGCTCTTTCAAATAATTTTTCTAAAGCATGAGCTGCCTCTTTTCTCATTAATGTCTTCTCTTTGTTTACACCATGTAAAGGAACGATTGGATAAACTAGATCTGGCGGTTCATACCCATCTGGTAGCTTTCTTTCTTTATTAACTAATACTAAATTAGATGTAGGATTCGTTACAGCTAATAATCCATTCTCAGCTTCGATAGCTGTATCATCGTAATTAGGAAATTTCAACGCAGTCTCTTTAGGATTTTTTAGATGATTTTTAAAATAATTTTGGTTTCCAAAAAATAGAGCTAGTCCAATAATGAATATTACTATTAATATCCATGCGTACTTACTATATATTTTTTTCACAATTACCTCCTTAATTTTTTTTGTTACTTTCACAATATTAAAAGATGGTATATTTTTCAAATAATCTATACACTAAGACCTCTTTCAAATAGAAAGAGGTCTTCACACTTTTGAAAAATAATCTTGTCAATTTATTATCAAATAGCCTTTACTTAGAGTAACGTAACTGTTCTATAATAAACAGTTTGTAGATCAATTAATAACTAACATTAATCTATAAACTAATCATTCTAAATTGTTTTTCTAATCATTAGCTCATAATACTAATGTACGTTTTCTCGATTGACCATTATATATTTCAACACTCTAACAAATAATACCTCTTTCAAATAGAAAGAGGTATTATTTGTACAAGTTTATAAAATAGGTTCCATCGTTTTTCTTAATGTGTCTACGGAGTTTTTAAACTGACGTTGTTCTAATTCATTTAAATCTAGTTCAACAACTTCTCTAATTCCACCACGATTAATTACTGCTGGAACGCCAATATATATATCGTGTTCTCCATATTGTCCATCTAAATATGCAGAAACCGTAATAATACTATTTTCATTTTTCAGAATCGCTTTTGTTAATCTAACTAAGCCCATTCCAATTCCATAGTATGTTGCACCTTTTTTCTTTATAATGTGATATGCGGCATCACGTGTATTTAAAAATATTTCATCAAGCTCTCTTTGGCTGTATTTTGGATTTTTCTTTAATACATGGTGTACTGGTGAGGTACCAACATTTGTTTTAGACCAAACTGGCAGTTCACTATCACCATGTTCACCAATAATATATCCATGGATATTTCTTGCATCAACATTAAAATAATCCCCAAGCATATATCTAAAACGTGCAGTATCTAAACTAGTACCAGATCCGATTACTCTTTCTTTTGGTAGTCCTGAAAATTTCCAAGTTGCATAAGTTAAAATATCTACCGGATTTGTGGCAATTAAAAAGATACCGTCAAATCCTGAAGCCATAATTTCTCCAACAATCCCTTTAAAAATAGCACAATTTTTTGCAACTAAATCTAAACGAGTTTCTCCAGGCTTTTGAGCTGCTCCAGCTGTAATAACGACCAAACTTGCTTCTTTACAATCACTGTAATCCCCAGCCCAAATTTTTGTTCTAGAATCTACAAAAGGCAAACAATGACTTAAATCCATTGCGTCCCCTTCCGCTTTATCTTTATTTAAATCAATCATAACTAATTCTTCGGCAACACCTTTATTTAACATACCAAAAGCATAGCTAGCTCCAACTGCGCCTGTTCCGATAAGTGCGACACGATTTATTTCTTTGTGTAACATAATATCCACCTCATTTGTGTTATAAAAGTGTAAGTAATTGGGACTTCTATATTATATATGTATTTCCACTAAAAGTTTGTGAAACTTTTTACAAATTTGTTACAATATTAGTCGTTTACAAATTTGATTATAATAAGACTCTAATTAAGTCTTAACTATTTTCAAACAAATCGTGTCACATTATGCACTTATTAAATTGCTTCTATTATTCTTGATTCTGTTAAAACCAACGACATTTTAATATCATGTTTTTCTGTTGGTAGTTCATCAATGATTTGAATGTCATAAGCTAAGGCCAAGAGTTGTTTATTATAATCTTCTAAGTAACGATCATAATAACCACCACCATATCCTAGTCGTTCACCATTTTTTGTATATGCTACTCCAGGCACAATTATTAAATCAATAAGTTCTTTTCTTATTTCCTTGCATTTTTCGACTATCGGCTCTTGTATTCCAAAATAACCTTTCTTTAAATCATCAAATGAATTGATTTTGTAAAAATGCATTTTTCTAGTCTCATGGTTGCATTTAGGCACAACAACTGATTTATTCATTTTCCAACAAGCAGTGATTAAATACTTAGTATTTATTTCATGCTCCATAGGCATCGTTGTTGCTATAATATCTGCACTCTTCAATTGTTGTGTATTTAATAATTTTTCTATAATTTGTTTTGACTTTTCTTCTCTTTCCGATACTGAAATATTTTTCAAGTTTTTCATCATAGAACTTCTAATTTCTTTTTTTTCCATAATATTGGCCTCCTTAGGTCAAGATCGAGTTTTCTTAAGTAAAAAAGGTTTATTGATATGTATTCTAATTAAAATTATAAGTATTTAAATATAAAAAAAACAGTAGGAAAATTCCTACTGTTTACTTTGTTTCGCGATGAACTGTAACTTTTTTAAGTCTTGGGCAATATTTTTTAAGCTCAAGACGGTCTGGGTTATTACGTTTATTTTTAGTAGTGATGTAGTTACGATCTCCGCATTCTGTACATGCTAATGTAATATTTACGCGCATTTTATTTTCCCTCCTGACATAGTGACATAATCAGACTTGTATATAATAACATTCTTTCGCGATAATTTCCATAGTTTTTATTGATTCAATGTATTTCTTTTGATTTTTTTTTTATTGAATTATGTACAAACTTATTCTCATAATTCAGAGTATATTTTTGAAAGACAGCTTGATGATGTAAAACACTGCCTTGATCGATTCGAATATTAGAACTAATCGACACATATGGGCCAATTACACAGTTCTCTTCAATCGTAACATCATTCCCAATAATAACGGGAGAAACAATCTTAACATTATTATTTATCGTTACATGCTCACCTAAAAAGATTCTTGGTAATATTTGAACAGCAGGAATAGGTAAGTTTAATTTCTCTTCAATCCAATCTACGTTCAGCTTTGCAAATCTTCTAGGTGTCCCATAATCAATCCAATAACCTTTTAAATGAAAAGCATTTAAACAGATATTATTTTTTAACATTAAAGGAATCAGATCATTACTAATGTCAAAATAACGATTTTCTGGAATTTGATATAATAATTCAGGATTCATAATATAAATTCCAGTATTAACTAATTTACTAATTTCACTACCTTCATTCGGCTTTTCAATAAAATCGATTATTTGTCCATTTTTTACTTTTACATTTCCGTATGATCCACACTTATCAACTTGTTTTACAAACATAGAGAATCTACTTTTACTTTCTAAATGAGTTTTTAATGCGTCTCTAATATCACCGTCAAATAAAATATCACCATTCACTAATAGAAAGGGTTCATGAAGAAAATGCTTAGATAGCCTTAAACAACCAGCAGACCCTAAACTTTTTTCTTCTATAATATATTCAATTGAAACATTTTTTAATTTCATTGCATTGATCGTCTCGATTATTGCTTGGGACATATAATGAAGCTGAATGATAAATTCTTTAAACCCAAGTCTAGTTAAATGTAATATTAAATGCTCAATTGCCGCTCTATTTGCGATTGGTAATAGTGGCTTAGGAATGTTGTTAGTAATTGGTAAAAGCCTTTGACCGTATCCTCCAGCTAAAATAACAACCTTCATTTATTACCACCTCAATATCTTATACTAGTTAAAGAAGTATGCTTCATATTACATAAATATGACAAAAGGGCATTCAGGTAAATTTTGTCTGAACACCCTTTTAATTTATTTAACTGTTATAAACTATAGTCTAATATTATTGATTTAATAAATAATGTTTCCCTTTAACTAAATAATAAATATTCTCTGCAATATTTGTTGCATAATCTGCAATTCTTTCAAGATATCTGCAAATAAATGCCATTTGCATGATATTGGATACATGCTCAGGTGAATTTGCAATACTTGTCATTAAAGTTCTAACAGTAGTGCCATATAATTCGTCAACAATATCATCAATTTCACCAATCTCTTTGGCTGCTTGTAAATCTTCCGTTCGGTATGCTTCTGAAGCTTTTGTTAACATATCTAAGCCAAGTTCATGCATCTTTTCTATATTCTCTAATGGTAAGTTTTCTTGACGACTACGAATACGAATTGTCGATTTTGCAATATTTACTGCATAATCTGCAACTCGTTCAAGATCATGTGCAATCTTAATAGCAGTTAAATTTCTTCTTAAGTCTACAGCAACTGGTTGTTGTCTCGTAATAATCACTAAAATTAATTCATTCACTTCTTTTTCTAATTTATTGATGCGATCATCTTCGTCAATTACTTCTAAAGCTAGTTCTATATTTTCAGTACGAAATGCCTCCATACTTTTAATGACTGCTTTTTTTGTTTTCTCAGCCAATTCGATAATCATTTCTTGTAATGTTTTTAAGTCTGCTTCAAATTGATTTCTCATCTCTTTTCACCTGTTCCCTTCTATTATCCGAATCGTCCAGTAATATAGTCTTCAGTACGTTTATCTTTAGGTGTTGAGAACAGTTTATTTGTATCTGAGAACTCAACTACTTCACCGCTTAAAAAGAATGCAGTTTTATCAGAAACACGGGCTGCTTGTTGCATATTATGTGTCACAATAATAATACTAAAATCCTTCTTTAAATCGTGAATCAACTCTTCAACTTTTAAAGTTGAGATAGGATCTAATGCTGACGTAGGCTCATCCATCAAAATAACATCTGGCTCGATTGCTAAACAGCGCGCGATACATAAACGTTGTTGTTGCCCTCCTGAAAGACCAAAAGCATTCTCATGCAAACGATCTTTAACCTCATCCCAAATTGCTGCGCCTTTTAAACTATTTTCAACAATCTGATTTAATGTAGCTTTATCTTTAATACCATGTATTTTCGGTCCATATGCAACGTTTTCCCAAATTGATTTAGGGAATACATTTGGCTTTTGGAATACCATTCCTACGTGCGTTCTTAATTCTTCAACAGGATAGTTTTTGTCGAAAATATCTTGTTCGCGGTAAAGGATCTTGCCTTCTGTTCGAACTGAAGGAACTAACTCAACCATACGATTTAACGTTTTTAAATAAGTCGATTTACCACATCCACTAGGTCCAATAATCGCAGTAACTTCATTCTCATAAATACTTAAATTTATATTTTTTAATGCTTTATCTTGTCCATACCATAAATTCAAATCTTGAGTATCATAAACAATCGATTTTTTTACGATTGTATTAATCTCTTCAATATCATCGTTTTTAATTGTATTTTCTCTATTTAATGTCATTGTCATAACTTTCGATCCCCTCTCATCCTAAAGGAAGCTTTCTATTTTTGATAGATAAAATATTAACTAAACAATAGATAAAATTTATAATCGTTTAAAATCAGTAATACGTTACATGAATAATCATATTCTCAAACTATTAAACCTGTTTTAACCGAATGTAAAGATTATGTAAATAAGTTCAGAAGGTGAAGGAAGGGTGTAGAAAAGGAGTGTTTTCCAAATAAAAAAGAGAAGGGTTTAACCCCTTCTCTTCTTATTGATTTTTATTTTGAGTATCTTGACTATCTTGATTGTCTTGGTTATCTAAATTGTCTTTTGGTTCGTCATTATAAATTGATTGTCTTTCTTTTTTCAATTTAAAGTATTCATCCATAATATCTCGGCCAATGTATTTATTTACTGGCGCTTGGTCAGTTTGCAACCAAGGAACTACTACTACAAAGGCAATTTCAGGATTGTCATACGGAGCATATCCCATCAATGTTTCATTATAAGTTTTTTGTGGCCCATTGTATTTTTTACGATCTGGACCGTCGTAAAATGATTGGGCTGTACCTGTTTTACCAGCTATTTTATAGTCTACGCCTAAGAAGTATTTTCGAGCAGTACCACCAGTCTCATTATATACTTTGATAAAACCTTGTTTAACATGATTGATGTATGAATCTTTCATATCAATACGATTTAAAACTTTAGGCTTAATTTCTTGTCTAATGACACCTGTATCTTCACCGATTGAAGGTTGTCTCAATTCTTTCGCAACATGTGGTTGAATTCTGTAACCTCCATTTGCGATTGTAGATACATATTGAGCTAATTGAAGTGGTGTATAAGTATCATACTGCCCAATCGCCATATCTAGTAGGAAACCTGGGTTTTTATCTACACCTTTAAATCCAATTGCTTCATTAGGTAAATCAATTCCAGTTTTAACACCAAGTCCGAATTGACTGAAACTTTTTCGGAATGTATCAAACGCTTTAACGTCGATATCTAGAGGCTTATTCTCTACGTAATGTGCATGTCCAATAGCCATTGCCGTTCTGAACATATAAACGTTTGATGAATATTTTAGTGCATCTAAATCATTAATCCATCCGAAGTTTTTATATGACGCTTTTACTGGTGTACCTGCAATTTTAATCGGTGTATCGAATTGCCTTTGTCCTGGAGTAATTGCTCCTGTTTGATAACCAGTTAAAAGTGTTGCACCTTTTACTGTTGAACCCATCTCATAAGATGAAGTAAGATTTCCAGTTGCATAATCGACAACTTTATTTTTTCCTGTCTTTTTGTCTTTAACAATTTGCTTTCCTGACATTGCTAAAACTTCACCCGTATTCGGGTTTATCATCGTAACAAATGCACGGTCCAAATATCGACCATTTGACGTTCCTTTAGCTTTTAAGAGCTCTCTTTTTACAATTTCATCAACTTTACCTTGAAGTTCAATATCAATTGATAGTACTAAATCACTTCCAGGTTCCCCTTCTGTAATCACTTTCGTATCAATAACATTTCCATTTGAATCAATAACATTTTGTGCCTTACCTTTTGTACCCCGTAAAACATCTTCATATTGTTTTTCTATATAACTTTTTCCTACGCGATCATTACGGTCATAACCACGTGCTAAATAATAATCTACATTCTGAGCAGGTAATCCTTCTTTTTCAGAAGTAATATTACCTAAAATTGTTCGGAACGTATCACCATAAACGTATTTTCGTTCCCAATTTGTTGTTACATCTACACCTGGAAGCTGATCCAAATGTTCACTAACTGTGGCATATTCTTTTTCAGTAACTCCCTCACTTTTAATTGATTGTGGGGTTAGTGCATAACCAACGCTCATTTGCTTGTAAATTGCAAGTATTTGTAAGTCATTTGCACTCAGTGAATTAATATCAGCTGCTGTAATTTTATCAAGCTGTAAATTATAGTAAGCCTTATTGTAAGCAGCGTCATCATCTTTATTTTGGGCTTTTAGTGCTTTATCCTCTTCTTTTGAAACTAGTTTTTTTGCCTCTTTAGGATTTGTTAATAACCAATAATCTTTTCGATCTCGTTCAGTTATTTTATTAGTTGGCATCTTAAGATAACTTTTTAACTTTGTAGCCATTGTTAATAACTCACCTGAAGTTGTCCCTTTTTTTCTTGTATACGTAATTGTACGTAAAGGCGTATTATCTACGACAACCTTTCCGTTACGATCTAAAATTTTTCCCCTTGGAACAGCTTGATCGACGGTCATATTTTCTGTACGCTCTAATTCTAATTTATAGTCTTCACCTTTAACAATTTGTACGACACCTAATCTTAGAATTAAAAAAGAAAATAAGACAAACACAAGAAAAAATAGTGTATTCAGTCGTGTTGGTAATGTGATTTTATATTTCTTAGGCTTATTCATTTTTTCTCCTCTTTTTTCAACAATTACTAATTCTAATTCTACATATTAATATTTTAATGATTTGGAAAAAGAATCACTGCTAAGTTTTTGACAATTTAGTGACAATACTTAAGCATGCTTATATTCTAATTTTCTCATTACGAAATAGACCAAAAAGTGTCCTGCACCAAATAAACACATTAATAATGGAATAACTTGTTCTGGTTGGAATAGTGATGTACATACAATAAAAACTGCAATAGAAAACATTCTACCGCTATTTAAATACACTTCACGTATTACGATATATTCCACTCTATATTCCCTGGCCTTATACGATTTTCCTATTATATCATATGTTAAAGATAAGTAAGGTACTAAAATGATTGGATATGCCAAAGAAATTATTGCACCGTAAATGATTAATAAAGGAAACGAAACTTTAAAAGCGATTACAAAAACAGCGCAGAATAATAGAAAACCACCAATAAATATAGCTTTCATTCTAAAATTTTCTTTTATAATTCTTGTAACAATATAATAGGTAATAAAGCTAATTAACGATGTAATTAATCCGTATTTCCCTAGAGCAAATTCACTTCCTGTAGATAAGAAAATATAAATTGAAATAACAAACATAAAAATCCCTTCACGAATCCCCTGAAAGAAATTAGCATAAGTTACTTTCCGCCAATTTTCATTTAATTTTCTTTCTTGAATGACGCGCTTAATATTGAATTCACTATCAAGTTCCCGTCTAACTAAGAAACAACTTAAGACAACTGCACATATAAATAAAATAACTGCAGCAAGAAACACAAAATGATAACCTTTATTTCCGATCATTGAAGAAATAATCGCTCCAGCTATAAATGGGCCAAGCATTCCCGTGAACGAATTAATTAGCCCTAAAAAACCATTAAAAAATTGTCTAGTTTCAGGTTCAGTAACTTCAAACGTTAATAAGTTAAACGCTAAATAGTAACAACCATTACCTACCCCTAAAATCGCTCCAATCAAAATTGTTGCTAATAATGTCTTCGTTTCAAATAGTAAAACGACTATGTAGAATATTGCCAAAAAAGAAATACCCACTCTTAAAATGACAACTCGATCAATTGTTTTAGCTAATCTGCCTGCTATTACGAATGTAAGAGCTTGAAAAAATGCGATCGAAAATTGGTACGAAGCAATTGGTAAATAATTATTTGATTGCTTCCACAAATAAACATTTACAAATGTGCTAGATAAAGCTGTCGCTAAAGTAAACAATCCACCGACACTCAGCAAAAGAATTAAATCTTTATTTAAATCTACGTCACCTAATAAAAATTTCCACTTACTCATATTAAACTCTCCTTTGTCTCATGAACTAGTTTTCCGAGTAAATGAAAATTTATCCTTTTTTAAACATAAAAAAAAACACTACTTAAATAAATTAAGTAGTGTTCATTTTTTATAAATTATTTTGCAGCTTGGTATAATTCTTCTACTTTTTCCCAGTTTACTACATTCCAGAATGCACCAACGTAATCAGGGCGTTTGTTTTGGTAGTTTAAGTAGTAAGCATGCTCCCATACATCTAAACCTAAGATAGGAGTTTTGCCTTCCATTAAAGGTGAATCTTGGTTAGCTGTGCTAGTCACTTCTAACTCACCATTGTTTACTACTAACCAAGCCCAACCAGAACCGAAACGAGTTAATGCAGCTTGAGTGAAAGCAGCTTTTAACTCATCTAAGCTACCAAATTTAGCGTTAATTGCTTCAGCAACTTCACCAACTGGAGTGCCTGTGCCTTCTGGAGTTAATAAAGTCCAGAATAAGCTATGGTTAGCATGTCCGCCACCATTGTTACGTACAGCTGTACGGATACCTTCTGGAAGTGCATCTAAGTTTGAAATTAATTCTTCAATTGAAGAAGCAGCTACTTCTTTACCTTCTAAAGCAGCGTTTAAGTTTGTTACATATGTATTGTGGTGACGAGTGTGGTGAATATTCATCGTTTCTTTATCAAAGTGTGGCTCTAATGCATCATAAGCATAAGGTAATTGTGGTAATTCAAATTTTGACATTTTTTATTTCCTCCCAAAGATAATAGTGAATTTCAATTTAAAGTTATCAAATAAACTGAAAGATTTCAATAGTAATGCTCAGAAAAGGGAAAGAAAGTAAAAAAGATTAATTTTTGGAAGAAAATTATTTAAGCGTTGTGGATCATAGAAGATATAAAAAACGAAAAAAATCTTCAACATGAAAGTTGAAGACTTTTTCACTAATTAAGGAGTAAGAGGGATTCGAACCCCCGCGGGCTGTTACACCCCTGTCGGTTTTCAAGACCGATCCCTTCAGCCGGACTTGGGTATTACTCCATAATAA
This sequence comes from Bacillus sp. AFS088145, assembly GCF_002564465.1. Lineage (GTDB taxonomy): Bacteria > Bacillota > Bacilli > Bacillales > Bacillaceae_G > Gottfriedia. The sequence goes on from NZ_NUUX01000025.1 coordinate 113,364, forward strand.
AATATTGGTAGCGGCGGAGGGAGTCGAACCCACGACCTCACGGGTATGAACCGTACGCTCTAGCCAGCTGAGCTACACCGCCAAACTATATAAATGGCTCCGCAGGTAGGGTTCGAACCTACGACCACTCGGTTAACAGCCGAGTGCTCTACCACTGAGCTACTGCGGAATAATTTATGTTGTCCTTAAGACAATATTTAATTTATCATGTTTCAAACTAGACGTCAACACTTTTTATTATTTTTTTGATTATTAATTTATATTAACTATTTTTTAGTGAAAATAAATTGTTTTATCGAGATTTAAAGCCAAACTTAAATACGATCCTTAAACCATTGTCTTGCTCTTCTTATTTACTCTTATCATTTTAATTAAAGTTTAATATTCAATGACCAAAAAAAGATTATAATATACAAAATAGCCCGAAAGTTACATAATAAATGTCGGGAAGTGAAATAACATTAAATAAGAAAGGATGAGTTTATGAATATATTTAAACAATTTTGGTTTAGTTTATACTCTCCAAAAACAATATCAAGATATAGACTCCAAAAAATCGGTAAAACAATCTTTTTTCTTTTCCTACTAGCAATTTTATATACTCTTCCGGGTTTCTTTTCATTTGAAAAAAATGTAAAGCTTCAGGTCAACAATGTTTCTGATTTACTTAAAGACAATATACAGTCAATTTCTTTAAACAAAGGAGCTATAACAATTAACGATAATACGCCGTTCGAACGAAATATCGGCGAATATAAATATGCTTTTTATCCAAATGAAACAGTTATACCTTCAAAATTAAAAAATGAACAATTTGCTGTTGTTGTTTTAAAAAATAGAGTAATTATAAAAAATGATAAAGGCGAGCAAGATTTTCCTTACCCTTCATTAAAATCTACAAAAATAAACAAAGCAGACGTTTCAAAATTTATTAAAAATATAAAAGAAGCTCTTCCAGTATTTTTAATCGCATTATTTTTCCTATTTTATTTAGGATCTTGTATCTTCATATTTATAGTTGCTACATTATTAGCGTTTTTAACAGCTTTATTTAAATCGACTAAGCACTTGCCTTTTAGACAACGCTTTGCAATGGTATCATATAGCTTAACACTACCTACTGTTATCTATTTATTGCTAGGGTTATTGAAAATAAATATTCCATTCCAAACTTTAATTTTTATTTTAATTACAGTTGGTATGTACACATTAACAATTAAAAATTTACCTTCTAAAAAATAATGTTTACTGAAGTGTGTTTCACACTTCTTTTTTTTTGCTAAAATATTTATTAGTCCAAGCTCCTAGTAGGAATATTCGTTGTGGACAAGCATATAGTCTACAAAAGGAGTGATTATTAATGAAAAAAATAGCTTTTTTACTAGGTTCTTTATTGCTTGCATATATAATATTTTTTGACCTACAAGTAGGGACGATCCCAACTAAACATATTGCTACAGTGGCAAAAGCAACAAAATCAGAAACAAAAGCAACCTCACTTCCAAAATATGAAAAAATTCAAGTTAAAAATGGTGACACTGTTTTAGGAATTATCGAAGACCTTAACCCTGATTTTAACCAGCCAATTAGCCAAATTACAAAAGATTTTAGTGCATTAAACAATGGACTTTCACCTACTAAAATTCAAAGTGGAAAATCATATAAATTCCCAATTTACTCTTCACAAAAATAAAATTTGTGATATATTTCTTTAGAACCAGTTGATAAAAAGAGTAATCATGTAGAAAATATGATAATGTAGATTTATACAAAATAGAAATAAAGTTATTTTTGAAGGAGCGAGTTACTCGTGAACGAAATTACACATAGAAGTAAAACACGTGCAGTTAAAGTAGGTAATGTAGTTGTTGGTGGAGCGAATGAAATTTCTATCCAAAGTATGACAACGACAAAAACACACGATGTTGAAGCAACAGTTGCAGAAATTAAACGACTTGAAGAAGCTGGATGTCAGATTGTTCGAGTTGCAGTACCAGACGAAAGAGCTGCGAATGCAATTGCTGATATTAAAAAACAAATTAACATACCACTTGTTGCAGATATACACTTTGATTATAAATTAGCCTTAAAAGCAATTGAAGGTGGAGTAGATAAAATAAGAATTAATCCAGGTAATATCGGTCGTAAAGAAAAAGTTGAAGCAGTTGTAAATGCTGCTAAAGCTAAAGGAATTCCAATTCGTATCGGTGTTAATGCTGGTTCATTAGAAAAACGAATCTTAGAGAAATATGGTTACCCAACTGCTGATGGAATGGTTGAAAGTGCATTACATCATATTAAAATCCTTGAAGATTTAGATTTCCATGACATCATCGTTTCGATGAAAGCATCTGATGTAAACCTAGCAATTGAGGCATATGAAAAAGCTTCAAAAGCATTCAATTATCCTTTACATTTAGGTATTACTGAATCAGGTACTTTATTTGCTGGTACAGTTAAGAGTGCCGCTGGTTTAGGTGCAATCATTAGTAAAGGGATCGGAAATACAATGCGTATCTCATTAAGCGCAGATCCAGTTGAAGAAGTAAAAGTTGCAAGAGAATTACTTAAATCTTTCGGTTTATCTTCAAACGCTGCGACATTAATTTCTTGCCCTACATGTGGTCGAATTGAAATTGACTTAATTAGTATTGCGAATGATGTTGAAGAATACATTTCAACATTAAAAGTACCAATTAAAGTTGCCGTACTTGGATGTGCAGTAAACGGTCCTGGTGAAGCACGCGAAGCAGACATCGGTATTGCTGGAGCTCGTGGTGAAGGATTACTATTCCGTCACGGGGAAATCGTACGTAAAGTACCAGAAGCAACAATGGTTGAAGAACTAAAACGCGAAATCGACATCATTGCCAAAGAAAAACTAGCTGAACTAGAAGCAGCAAAAGGTTAATATAACAAAAAGGTTAAGGACACTGCTCCTTAACCTTTTTATTTTTTCCTATTTTGTCAAATCGAATAATCTTGAGGAATAAATACCTTCAATTCATTAGGACGGACAAATACCCTTTCTCCAAGTTGAATATGTAGTTCGTAAAATAATTCGTTCATGAGTTCAATTTCAACATAATCATTTGTATCCTCTCGTAGGACTTCCACATATACTATAGGCCCTACAGCATGAATATGGGTTACGATTGCACTAATCGACGTTTGATTTGTTTCAAATTTTTCGATCGAAATTTGATGAGGACGAACATAACCAGTAACCTCTTTATGTTCTTTATGTTCTTGTTCATCTAATTCGGGTAACGGGATTTCTAATCCTCCACTTATTAAGCTCCCCTTATTGATCCTTCCATGAAATAAATTGACTTTACCAAGAAAATCATAAACAAACGGACTTGCTGGCGTATGGTAAACTTCTTCAGGTGTTCCGATTTGTTCAATCGTCCCTCCATTCATAATGACAACTCGATCTGCAACTTCAAGTGCTTCCTCTTGATCATGTGTTACAAATATACTCGTAATATGAATCTCATCATGGAGTTTACGTAACCATCTTCTTAAATCCTTTCGAACTTTTGCATCTAATGCCCCAAATGGTTCATCTAATAATAATACACTTGGTTCAACAGCTAATGCCCTTGCTAATGCAACACGTTGTCTTTGACCACCAGATAATTGAGAAGGAAATCGATTTGCAAAGCTTTCTAATTTTACTAAAGATAGTAATTCCATTACTTTCTCATTAATTTTTCTTTTTAAAGGACGTGTAGCTCTTGGTCTAACCTTCAAACCAAAAGCAATATTTTCAAAAACAGTCATGTGCTGAAATAAAGCATAATGTTGGAATACAAATCCTACATTTCTTTCTTTTACCTGTACATTTGCTACATCCTGATCTTCAAAAAATATTTCACCCAAATCTGGATTTTCTAAACCGGCAATTATACGCAACAATGTTGTTTTACCCGACCCGGATGGACCTAATAAAGCAACCAATTCCCCTTTTTTTATATTTAAATCAATTCCTTTTAAGGCAGTTTCATTTTCATAACTTTTTATTACATTTGAAACTTTAATTGACATACAATCCTCTCCTATTGTTTCTCTTCCTTTAGAACTTTCCATTCAATTATATTTTTAATAACTAATGTCAGAATCGCAAAAATGGACATGAGTGACGCAACTGTATATGCTTGCGGAAATTGGTACTCATTATATAAATTTTCAATATGAAGTGGCATTGTAATTGTTTCTCCGCGAATATGCCCAGATACAACTGATACAGCACCAAATTCTCCAACCGCTCTTGCATTGCATAATATAACGCCATACAATAGTCCCCATTTAATTTTCGGAAGTGTCACCTTCCAAAAAATATGCCATCCGTTCGCACCCAAAGTTAGTGCAGCCTCTTCTTCAGCACTCCCTGTAGCCTGCATAACCGCAATTAATTCTTTCGCTACAAAAGGCAATGTGACAAAAATAGTTGCTAAAACAATACCTGGGGTTGAAAAAATGATTTTCAAATTATGTTCCTTTAACCAACCACCAAAAATCCCATTATTCGGACTAAATAATAGAACAAATAAAAATCCTGCTACAACTGGCGACACTGCAAAAGGTAGTTCAATTAACGTTACTAATATATTTTTTCCTTTAAAATTAAATTTCGTTGTAGCCCACGCAATCGAAACACCAAAAATCGCATTAAGCGGTAACGTAATAATCGTCACCAAAAACGTCAATTTAATTGCTGCTAACGTCTCATCATTTACAATCGCTTCTTTATAAACTCCAAAACCATCTTGTAAAGCCTTTATAAAAATGGAAACTAATGGAAGAAATAAAAATAGCGCTAAAAAAAGTATGACAATACTAATTAAAATGATCGGAAACGTATTGCCGTTCAATTTTGCTTTTTTCTCGGTACTAGCATTCACTTCTATTTTTCTCTCTATCTTAAATTCTCTTTCCATTCTTAACTCTTACCCCCTTGAACAAAAGCACGATTTGCGTATCTTTGAAAAATACTAATGATCAATAAGAGTAAGAAAGAAGTTACTAATAACACAACTGCAAGTGCGGTTGCACCCGAGTAATCATATTGCTCTAATTTTGTCATTATTAACAACGGTGTAATTTCAGTCTTCATTGGCATATTGCCCGAAATAAACACGACAGACCCATACTCACCTAATGATCTTGCGAATGCTAAAGAAAATCCAGTCAATAATGCTGGTAAAATCCCTGGAAAAATTACCTTCCAAAAAATTTGAAAACGGTTTGCACCTAGACTTGCTGCTGCTTCCTCCACATCTTTTTGAAAATTTTCAAGAACAGGTTGAACCATTCTAACTACAAATGGTAACCCGATAAATGTAAGAGCTACAATAATCCCGAGTGGTGTATAAGCAACTTTGAAAGAGAAAAATCTTCCAACCCAACCATCAGGAGAATACAATGTTGTTAAAGTAATACCAGCAACTGCAGTCGGTAATGCAAAAGGTAAATCAATGAATGCATCTACAATTCGTTTTCCAGGAAAACGATAACGTACAAGCACCCAAGCTACTAATAAACCAAAAACAGCGTTAATAATCGCCGAAATAAAGGCAGTTCCAAAACTTACTTTATAAGACATTAGTACTCTATGTTCACTAACAATTTTAAAAAATTTTGACCAGCCTATATCGAAAGAATGTAAAAACAGCATCGATACCGGAAGAAAAATAAAAAAACTTATATATAATATTGAAAATCCAAAGGTTAATCCAAATCCAGGTAGGATTCTTTTCCGCTTCTTAAACAAATTCTGTCAATCCTCCTTTAAATAAAAATCAAATAAAGAAGACTTGGCTTAAGCTCCAGTAAAACGCCCAATAAAGTCCAATGTCCTCCTTATTTTCCACTTACGTGATTATTGATAAATTTGGTCGAATACTCCACCATCATCAAAATGCTTCGATTGAGCTTTACTCCATCCTCCGAAATCTTTATCAATTGTTAACAATGGCAGGCTAGGATATTGTTCACTATATTTAGCAAGTATCTCTTTATCTCTCGGACGATAATAATTTTCTGCAATGATCTTTTGACCTTCTTTACTATAAAGATAAGATAAGTAGGCCTTTGCCACTTCTTCAGTTTTCTTTTCCTTCACATTTTTATCAACAACCGCAACAGGTGGCTCAGCTAGAATACTAATCGAAGGATATACAATTTTATATTTCCCTTCACCTAATTCCTTAACAGAAAGTAATGCTTCATTTTCCCATGCAATTAATACATCTCCAATTCCTTTTTCAACAAATGTAGTTGTTGAACCACGTGCGCCTGTATCTAATACTGGAACGTTTTTATATAATTTCTTCATAAACGCTTTTACTTTTTTCTCATCACCATTATATTTTTTGTCTGCATAGCCCCAAGCAGCTAAATAATTCCACCTTGCACCACCCGAAGTTTTTGGATTTGAAGTAATTACTTGAACTCCTTTTTTTGTTAAATCATCCCAATCCTTAATATTTTTCGGATTTCCTTTCCTTACTAAAAAAACAATTGTTGATGTATAAGGAGTTGAATTGTATTTAAATTCTTTTTGCCAATTAGGGGATATTAGTTGTGCTTTTTCATTGATCGAGTCAATATCATATCCAAGAGCTAGTGTAACTACATCAGCATCTAATCCGTCAATTACTGCCCTAGCTTGCTTTCCAGAACCACCATGAGATTGTTTAATTGTTACAGTTTGGTTATGTTCTTTTTCCCAATATTTACTGAAAGCTTTATTATAATTTTCATATAATTCACGAGTTGGATCATAAGAAACATTTAACAATTCCACATTTTTATTTGCTACTTCAGTATTAGTAGCCTTCGATTTATCATCCTTCAAGGTCGCATACAATACTCCCGAAACTGCTAATACAACAACTACCGAGCTAATAATCCAATTTTTTGCCCCCACAATGATCTGCCCCTCTCAATTTCAATTTTCCGATTTTTATTTGTACCCATCTCTACACTTCAACACATTAAAATCTCCCCTTTAAGGCACAAATGTAAAGAAAACTTGTCGATTGCCTAGGCTTTTAGGCGAAGGCAGAGACGTAATTGCACTTATACTTTCTTCCTATAATGGCAGATGCCGAGACTCTTCATCGCCGCCAATTTATCCTTTTAAAGTGCAAAAAGACCCTTAACTAATGAAAATAGTTAAGGGCCTTTGGTCTTCCAATCAGCCATATTGATTTTTTATATAAGCTTAATAATAAACACACTATTCCTATGTGTCAACTGTGATTTTAGAAAATTTCAAATTATTTCTCTTGTTTTTCACTTTTTATTCCATCCTCATTATATACTCATTATATTTATGATTTACATTAAATTTTATGGAGGATTTCATGCTAATCGAGTCATATTTTAAACACATCCGTTTAAATAAAACCCAAACAATTTCATATTCCTCATTAAAACAAATTCATAAGCATCATTTACTTTCAATACCATTTGAAAATATCGATATTATTTCTCAAATACCGCTCTCAATGAATCCTTCTGAAATTATGAAAAAAATAGCTACAGGTAAGCGTGGTGGGATTTGTTTTGAAACGAATTCCTTACTTTTCTCAGTCCTACAGGAATTAGGTTTCAATGTGTCTTTTATTTCAACTAAATTTTGGAATGAAGAAAAACAGTGTTGGAATCCCGAATTCTCACATTTATCTATATTAGTAAAAATTGACGATCAAAACTATCTCGCAGACGTAGGAATTGGTGGCGGTTTTTTAGAACCACTCTTGCTTCGTGACCATTATGAATACTCAGATTCAAATGGATCCTATCGAATGATCGAACAAGACAATACGAATTTCATCCTTCAAAAATTCAATGGAACTTGGAAGGATTTACTATTCATTTCAATTATTCCTAAACAACTCCAACAATTCGAAGAACAATTTCATTACTTCCAAACTAGTAATGAAACAATTTTCACCCAATATAAAATCGTCAACTTATTAACGAAAGAAGGAAGAATTTCATTATCAGATCAACAATTAAAAGTAACCAAAAATCATAGAATCTGTATAACTGAGATAAAAAATCAAGATGAGTGGCAATCCATTTTTAATAATCTATTTAATCAAAAAGCAGAAATAAAAGGTTAAACGAATTGGCCATGCCCTGAACATTCCCCATTTTCGGTCCTCAAACTTCTAATAAAATAGTTAATTTTAGCACAAATTAATTGTAATCGAAGTGAAGGGAGCAATTAAGTTGAAAAATCGCGAAAAGGAAAACAGCATTATAAGAGAAAGAAGAGAAGACGAAATAAATAATATAAATCAGAGCAAAAAAAATAACCAACCACTTCCACAGCCAAAGGATATTGAAGAAATAGAATACTAAAAAAATAAACCTTCTAATTTAGAAGGTTTTATTTTTCTTATTTCATTTTACTAATCATATGAATCACTTCTTCTACTATATAAGGCACTTCTTCAAAAGCATTTCTCATATGTAACCTCTCAGTTAACTTATGGGCATCTTTTCCGAACGGTCCAATATTTAACACCGGTGCATTTAATTTTTCCATTAAACTAAAAGGTAAAGTATAACTGTCTCCCCATACTGGTGTGTTCAACTCGAATGCTGTCCATCCGCCATGCGAATCACTGTAATTAACATAACTTAAGTCACTTATTCCATTAAAATAGTGAATACGTTTTACAGGTAAATTAAACTGATTACTAGCAAGCTCAGAAGAAAATTGAATACATTTCTCCACTAACTCATCTCCAGTAGAATTTATTGCTGGATAGTATGGTGGTGCAAATAAAATGATAATAGCAGGTGCAAGCTCCTGACATTCAATCATTAAACTGTCTGCAATTCTAAATGACTTCTCACGATCATCCCATTCACTGTGCGAATGAATTTCTTTTTTAAGGTTCAACACATAATCCTCGCCGAGCTTCCTGGTTGCATATTGTTGCAAGTCTGCATATTGGATAACTTTTACTTTTCCAACTGGATTTACGTTATTTTTTTTGCAAATTTTTTCATATTCAAAACTACATTCTTCAGCAGCATCGTGTGCTACTTTTTCGAATAAATTAAAAACTTCAGAAGCATTTCTTTTCATTAAAAACACATTGTATAGAGCACATGAACGAAAAGGTGTTTGAGTCGAATACTCCAACCTCAAGTCCTTTTGCTGTAATGTAACAGGTAACGGAGTCTTCTCACCAAAATCAATCTCTTGAAACTCCTCATTCCACTCCATTTTTTTAGTTAAAAAAGATGCAATGTATGGAGATGTTATGCCACTTAATGGTTCTCCAGCATGAGTTTCTTTACCATAAAATAATGCTGCTGGCATTATTTTGCCAATTGTACCAGAGTAAATATAATATTTTGGATCTCCTGGTTCTTGTGAAAATACGGGCTCACCATTTAAAAATAATTTAAAATTCAAATCATATTCTTCCTGATGATTTACAAGAGTTGAGACCGCGTCACGCATACCAGCCGAATTTACCTCTTCATCAGGAACGGTTAATAATAAAAGATTTATTGGCCATTCTTCAATACTAGCTTTCTCAATAAGACTCATATGCATCGCAAGTCCCATTTTCATATCCATCGAACCACGACCAAATAAATATTCACCAGAATTCAAATCACTTTGAACTTCTTTTGATAATTCATTTAGCCGTTCATGAAATGCATTAGTTAAATCCTCTGTTTTTGTAGACAAATGTTCAAGCTCACCATATTCTTCTGTATTTACCGTATCAAAATGACTTATAAGACAAATCGTATCTTTTACATCTGGCCTTTTATACAATGCAGTTAAAAATTTCCTACCTTTATCTGAATCATGTAACTTCAGTTGATGTGGTAAGTCTTTAAAATATTGTAAAGCAGATAGCTTGTTAAATAAATTAATAGGAAATTGACGTTCCCCATCTGTTAGCGTTATACTTTTCCAGCTTACTAGTTCTGTTAGTAATGTTTTCAAGTTTTCTGGTGAATTCCATAACATCTTATTCATAACTGTCCCCCATAATCATTCTGTAATTTAAGTTTCAATATCTCTAATTGGAAATGGGTAATTCAATCAATATCTCACCTATTCTATAAATGTAACTTAATACCTTTTTTAAATAGTAAAAACGGTAAAATAAAAAACCATCTATTTCTAGATGGAAATAAATAGCAGTATATAGTCAAAGTAGTTCTTAAAAACTTGATTGTCAGACTGATTACAAGCGCTTGGCACAGTATTACGCTTAATATTGAGCACCATTTATATTCCACACAATAAAAGTACACACAAAAATTAGTCCAAATAAGAACATTACTATAAATCCCGATAATTTTGCTAAGCCTTTTTCTTCTTTTATAATTGCTACTACACCAGTAATTAAGCTCGCAAAAAGACAAATATAATAAATATAAAATGATATAACCTTTATTGTATTTAAAGTTTCGATAGTAAATGCAAAAATCGCACTAATTAAACTACCTAAAACAAAGAAGTATGCTAACTTACCGATTTTTTGACTAAACTTTATTACTCCATTTGTAATAATTCCAAAACAACTAATTAGCGAAAGCCAAAAAATCCCTTCTAAGATTCTTCTGCTAACAATTGGCAATAAGTTCGCAAAATGTCCTATAAATGAAATAAAGATAACAAACAATAATATGAAGACATTTCTTCTATATTTTTTGAGCTCCTGCAAACCACTCAGCCTCCTAGGCTATAAGTTTATTAAACATCTTGCCCTAATGCATACTATTCAACAATAGAGGCAATTCCCCTCTATTTAAAGGATAAATTAACAAATAAAAAAAGAACAAAAGTTCCCGTTTTATGTCGAAAAAATTTAAATCAGTCTATATTGCAAACGTATGTTCTTTATTTTATAATTAGATATGGATAGAATATGTTAATGGATAGACAAGCGTTTTATAATATTTAAGTTTCTTTCAAATTAACAAAATTAATTTTTAAACAAGGAGTGAAGTGGAAAATGTCATTAGAATTAATCCCTTATTTAATCATGGATGGAAATGCTCAAGAAGCAATCAATTTTTATGAAAAAGCACTTGATGCAAAGGTATTATTTTGTCAAACTTATGGAGAAGTTGGAGACGATTCAGAAGGAAAGATACCGTCTGATGCTAAGAATTTAATCATGCACGCAACGATCCAAATCGGAGAATCAGCACTAATGCTTTCAGATACTTATCCTGGCTACCCGTTCCAAAGTGGAAACCAAGTAACAATTTGTATTTCTACAAATGAAATTGAAATTTCAAAACGATTTTTTGAAGGCCTCTCAGAAGGTGGCGAAGTAGAATTACCATTACAAGATACTGGATTTAGCCCATGTTATGGTAAAGTAGTAGACAAATTTGGCGTACTATTCCAAGTATTTACACACCCTGCTGGGCAGCAATAATAGCTTTTATTAATTCCTCAACTATTCGCGGATACATTGCTTGTTTAATTTTACATAGTTCTAAACTTCCATGTTTAAAGAAATTATTACTTAGAAATTCATACATAATTTAGCAGCAAAAAAAACGACTCGGTCAAATATGCCTGAGTCGTTTTAACAAATTATATTCTTCTTTGGATATATCTTACAACGTTCGTAACTAATTTTCTTGGCATGAATCGAACAGAATTTGCTAGTATTTTATTCGTCATACCAGGAATCACAATTGTCTTTCCATCTCTAAATCCCCTATATGCTACTTTAGCAACATCTTTTACATTTCCTACTCCACTTTTGAATAAATTTGATTCATCCATATTGGCACGTTTTCCAAAATTCGTTTCTGTTGCACCAGGACATACAGCTGTGACTTTAACATTTGTTCCTTTCATTTCATTCGAAAGTGCTTCCGTAAAAGAAAGAACATAAGACTTTGTAGCATAATAAACAGCCATTAATGGCCCAGGTTGAAATGCTGCTGTAGATGCGATATTCATCACTCCACCTTTATTTCGTTCAATCATCCCTTTTAAAAACAGTTTTGTTAGATGTGTAACCGTACGTATATTTAAATCAATCATGTTTAACTCATCGTCTAAATTTGTAGTTGCAAACTCTCCAAATAATCCAAACCCAGCATTATTCACTAAATAATCAACTTGAATAGTTTCGGCATTTAATTCCTTTTGTAAAGAAACGATTTCCTCTTCCTTAGATAAATCCTTTGAATATAGATGAATCTTTACTTTCGACATTGATTCAATTTCACTTTTTACTTCCACCAAATTATCAATCGATCTTGCTACTAAAACTAAATCGAATCCATCCCTTGCAAATAAAATAGCTAATTCTTTACCAATTCCTCCAGATGCTCCTGTAATTAATACGGTCTCATTTGACTTCATCGTTTTTTCTCCCTACTCTTCACACTTATATTTTTTATCATTTAATTCAAATTAAGATTATACGTTTAAACATTTAAACGTATTTGATGAAATTTACTATACCTTATAAAAGAAAAAAAGACAATCATATATTGTCTTGAGAAACTTGGAATATAAGCCTATTAATCTTTTTTTAAGTTTTCGTTTATCTTATCAAGCTTTGCTTCAACCCTCTGCATTTGAAGCCTATACTTTCTAATAAAACGAAAAATAAATACAACCAAAATAATAATAGCAACTGGTATTAAAAATACAATCAACTGAAAGATTAAATCTCCTATAGCCATACGATTTACTCCTTCCTTATTTTAAGTGCATCAAAATAATTTCTCACTTCTAATTAAAGTATATACGAAATTGGTAAATTATGTAATATATACTTATACCTAAAATAAATAGAGAGTACAAATGTACTCTCTAGAGTGGATAGATTTCAACTACATTCTGGACAAAGACCGTATATTTCAAATTTATGGCTTTGTACTGTATAACCAGGTAAATCAACAGATAAATTGTCCATAGGGCATCTATAAATACTTTTTGTATTACCACAATCTAAACAAATAAAATGGTGATGATGCTCTGAAGAAGAACACTTCGAGCGAAAACGTTTTTCACCATCTAGTTCTGTAACTTCCACTACATCAACCTCAATAAAAGTGGATAAATTACGATAGATCGTATCGAAGCTGAGTCCTTTGTATTTATCTTTTAATGCTTGCTGAATATCTCTTGCAGTTACATATTTATTTTGCCTAAAAATATATTCAAGCATATCATATCGTTTAGGCGTATTTTTGAAGCCTCTTTCTTTTAATAATTTTGATGCATCTGCTAATTTCATTTAATCACTACCTTTGACTTGTTCTTAATTTCTTCAAACTTAAAGTAAAAATAAGAATAAGGATTTGCAGGATCACAATCGTACCACCAGGCGCGAGATTTAAATTATAAGAAAGCAAAATACCTGCAACAACTGAAAACTCTCCGAAAATAATTGAAAAAATAATTGTTTGCTTAAAACCCTTTGAAATTCGTATGCTCGCTGCTACTGGTAAAGTCATTAGAGAAGATACTAATAAAACACCTACAACTCTCATAGAAATGGATACTACTAAAGCAACTAATAAGATAAACAAATAATGAATCCATTTTGCATTAATACCTGAAGCAACTGCATATTCTTCATCAAATGATAATAGGAACAATTCTTTATAAAGTACTATGATAGATATTACTACAAAAACAGCTATAATTATGACGGTAATTAAATCTTCTTGTGACACAGCACTAACACTACCGAATAAATAACTAAATAGATCTGTATTAAATCCATTAGCTAATGAAATTAAAATGACACCTAATCCCATTCCTCCTGAAAGAATGATTGGAATTGCTAACTCTTGATAATGTTTATAAACACTTCTTAATTTTTCAATTAAAAATGCTCCTGCAACTGAAAATGTCATCCCCATAAATAAAGGGCTAATAAAGCCAGATGTAAAGAAAAACTTTTCAAGTAAAAGACTTGCTGCAACTCCAGATAAAGTAACGTGACTCAGTGCATCAGAAATAAGTGATAATCTTCTAAATACAACAAATACACCTAATAATGGAGCCATAACCCCAATAATCATACCAGTGATTAATGTATTTCTCAGAAAATCATAATGAAAGAAATCCATCATATTCGATCTCCTCCATTCTCGTGATTGTGAGATAGTACATGCACAGAATGGCCATATAGAAGAGACAAATCCTTCTCAGTAGCATCTTTAAACTTATCTCGACTACCATGGAAATGTAGTCTTTTATTTAAACATGCAACATGTGATACTTTATCAGTAATAATGCCCATGTCATGGGAAACTAATAATAAAGTAATACCAAGCTTAGTATTTAAATCGCTAAGTAATTGATAAAAGCTTTCTACATTTTCAGCATCTACCCCAACGGTTGGTTCATCGAGTATTAATAGATCGGGATTACTTACAAGTGCTCGCGCAATAAAGACACGCTGTTGTTGTCCACCTGAAAGTTCGCCGATATTACGATTTGCAAATTCATACATTCCAACTGATTTTAACGCTTCAGCGACTTTTTGTTTATCCGAATTTTTAAAACCGTTAAACAATCCAATTTTAGAAACAAGACCTAATGATACTACTTCAAAAACCGATGCCGGAAATCCAGAGTTAAAACTATTCGCTTTTTGAGATACATAGCCAATCTTATCCCAGCTTTTCATTTTTCGAATATCGGTATCGAATATCTCTATTTTTCCTTCATCTGGTTGTTGGATACCTAATATACATTTTAGTAAAGTTGATTTGCCACTACCGTTTGGACCAACTAGACCTAAAAAGTCTCCTTTTTTTACTAGAAGATTAATGTCTGTTAATACCTTTTGACGTTCATAGCTATAAGACAAATCTTCAATTTTTATGATATTTTGACTCATTTATTAAAACACCTTCATCTATTTAGGAATAATTACGTTTTACTTCAAGTTCTTAGTATAAGAGAATACTACTTATTTGTAAACAAAGAAAACTCGGCAAAATATTTATTCGTTTTTTAATTAATTTCATCTTTATCAAAACTTTAAATCCCTTAATTTTTCGATAAAATCTTTAATGTATTTTTAATAAATAAGACTTATCACTTTGTGACAAAAAATACAATATGTTACAATTAACATATAAATATAGATAAAGAGGTGGTTTTTTGAACGCAATTACACATCGTAAGCTTTCAAACTTTAAGATTATTAGACGGGGGTTTTTTATTACATTAGGGGCTGCTTTGATGGCAGCTTGCTTAAAAGCATTCTTTATTCCAACTGATATCATTGATGGTGGAATCGTAGGTATCTCTTTGATCCTCTCCCATATTACTTCGATTAATCTCGGTATTTTTCTATTCGTGTTAAACTTACCTTTTGTAATAGTAGGTTATAAGCAAATCGGTAAAACATTCGCTATTTCAACTTTATTTGGTATCACTGTACTTTCAGTATTTACCTCTCTTTTTAAGGACATTCCTCATTTAACTAATGACCCTTTACTAGCTGCATTATTTGGTGGATTAGGTTTAGGAATTGGCGTAGGCTTAGTAATTCGTAATGGTGGCTCACTTGATGGGACTGAAATTATAGGAATACTTTTAACAAAATCATCACCTTTTTCAATTGGTGAGGTTGTTATGGCATTTAATGTATTTATTCTCGGAAGTGCAGGATTTGTATTTGGATGGGATAATGCTATGTATTCATTAATTGCCTATTATGTAGCATTTAAAACAATTGATTTAACAATTGAAGGGTTCCAGGATACTAAATCTGTTTGGATCATTAGTGATAATGATAAAGAAATCGGTGATGCATTAAATGCCCGATTAGGTCGAGGAGTTACATATTTTCATGGCGAAGGTGGCTTTATGGGTGAAGATAAAAAAATCATCTTTACAGTCATTTCAAGACTTGAAGAAGCAAAATTAAAATCGATTGTTGAAGACTATGATGAAAATGCCTTTGTAGCAATCGGAAATATAGCTGATGTTAAAGGTGGAAAGTTTAAGAAGAAAGCAATCCACTAATAGTAAACAATTAAGCTTGAATTCTATCATGAATTCAAGCTTTTCTATTTTAATAGTTTAATTGAGTTGTTCATTGAATTTACTTTTATGATGCCTTTTTTTTGCAGTAATAAGATTTACTGCGAATAAGTTAGTAAGTTAAATGCGATTTAATTCTTTTAACAGCGTTTAATGAATTCGATGCTTATTATGTAGTTTTGTCTTTTAGTTTCTTCTGAATCTCCTTATGAAATTGCAGAAATGTCACGGTTTCCTAACGCTCTCTCTCCCTCTATTTTCATATTTTTTGAAAAATCAATTGAGATTAGTGTCCTAAGCACATTATTTATAACAACCTTTCATAAAATTTATTGATGAAATATTTCACCTAAGAGGAGGTTCAGAATGAATATTATCCAAACTCTCATAAATAAAAAGGTAAATAGTATAACACCAAAGGATTTATTAAAATTAAGCCAACAATATCAAGTGTATATCACGCCAGATCAAGCCAATAAAGTGGCTGCAATATTAAACGGGAAAAATTATAATATTTATGACGCTGAACATAAAAAACAAATTCTTTCCCAAATTGCAAATGTTACCTCTAAAGCCACTGCACAACAAGTTGATATTATTTTTCAAAAGCTAACTTAAGCTTGGTTAAAATGTTCATTAAAAAGCTTTAATTTATAACTCTACTCATTTCACAAATCATATAATGCTCATACAAAGAATCATCTAACTATTCTAAAACGAAATGAGAGGGATTAATATGGATTTGCATGAGCTACATTATGAAATAATTTATTTAGACAAAGAAACAGATGACGAAGTGAAATTCAAACACATGTTTCATATGGATGATTTAAGCCATAACTTAGCTCTTAATATCGCTAGTAGTTTAATCGAACGTGACAAGGCACATGTGGTCTATATTAAATTAATGCACTTAGACGAACATGATCACGAATTAGTTAGTAATGTTGTCACTGTGAAAAGAATTAAAGACGGAAAAATAATTGCATCATATTTGGATAGTAAGTTAAAGAAGGTTGTAGAAATAGAAGTATAAGCTAGATCGAACGGGGCTATCTCGTAAGTCGGATTATCTGACTTATGGGTGCCCTTTTTTTATTACTAGTGCTAGTTGGGGTATATCTCTATATTGCTTTTTATTTCTAACTGATAATTTAAAAATAATTGACAGTTTTTTATTAACTTTAGTAAGAATAAGAGCATATTTGATCGTTTTTCATTTGAAGGTATCTATTTTTATCTGATTTTTAAGTCTTAATACCTTAAGGGGTATGGGTAATTTTGGCTTTTATTTGCGATTCTTCAGAATTTAATTGCTGTTTTGCTAATTTTATTTGCGGTTTTCTAAATTTAATTGCGGTTTTACCAATTTTAATTGCGATTATCAGAATTTATTTGCAGTCCAGTGTTTTTTTGCAATTTCATCATTTATTTGCACAGATGGATACCTTATTTGCAGCTTTATTTAACTTAATTGCGCTTTAAATCTATTTTCGAACCTACTATATCTTAATCGAGCTTAAAGACACCCTCTTTTTAATTATATAAGGATTTAAACACTATTCATTATTTAGAATTCAAATCTGTTAAATTGAGCGAAGATTGAGTTCGAACGATTAAATAAGAAAATAAATAAAACCAGCCCCATTATTTAAAATGAGCTGGTTTCTTTGAATTAAGCTTTCAATAATTCTTGAATTAAGTTTTCATTGAATTCTTGATTGCGTAACATTTCAATTTCTAATTTATACGGTGGTACCTTGTTATTTTTATCTTCACCAACATATGGAGTTTCTAAAATTTTAGGGATGTCCATTAGTTGTGGATGATGAACAATATAGTTTAATGCTTTAAATCCAATCGACCCAAAGCCAATGTTCTCGTGTCGGTCTTTGCGACTTCCCATTGGATTTTTACTATCGTTAATATGAAGTACTTTTATTTTATCGATCCCAATTAAGTGATCGAATTGCTGTAAGACACCATCAAAGTCATTAACGATATCATAACCAGCGTCATTAATATGGCATGTATCAAAACAAACTGATAATTTATCGTTGTAGTGTACACCTTCCATAATTCTCGCTATTTCTTCGAATGATTTACCACATTCTGAACCTTTTCCAGCCATTGTTTCAAGCGCAATTTGTACTGGAGTTTCAGCTGTTAATACTTCATTTAAACCTTGAATAATTCTGTCGATACCAGCATCTTCACCAGCGCCTACGTGAGCACCTGGATGTAATACGATTTGTTTTGCTCCTAATGCTGCTGTACGGTCTATTTCTTTTTGTAAAAATTCAACACCTAATTCATATGTAGCTGGATTTGTAGTATTTCCAATATTGATAATATATGGTGCATGGACTACTATATCAGCAATTCCATTTTCGGCCATATGTTTTAAACCCGCTTCAATATTTAAATCTTCAATTGCTTTACGACGTGTATTTTGAGGCGCACCTGTATACACCATAAATGTATTAGCACCATAGCTTGCAGCTTCTTCACTAGCGGCTAAAAACATCTTCTTACCGCTCATTGAAACATGAGATCCTATTCGTAACATTCTTTCAGCTCCTACCTTAATTAATCATACTTACCATTTTAACATGAAAATCAATCATGGTTAAATTGTTCGCCTGCTTATAAAAGAAAAAGAAAGGAATATTCTTCCTTTCTTTTTCAAACTATCTACTCGTTTTTCTTTTTACATTATTTTTAAATGATTCTCTTTGTGCATTCAATTTACGTTTATAGCCAGGTTTAACTTTAGATGGCTTTTTAATTGCTTTATTAGCAACTGCATCTAAATTACGATCTGTTTTTTTACGAAGCTTACGTTTTGCGCGTGGACCTAAATCAACCCACTCACCTTTTTTAAGTTCACGATGTTCAAATGTAATACCACGGTCTTGAAGCTTGTCTAATGCTTGATCATCTTCTTGGTCATAGATAGTAATTGCAGTTCCAGAGAAGTTTGCACGGCCTGTACGACCTACACGGTGTACATAAAAGTCTAAATCTGCTGGTAGTTCGATATTTATTACATGACTTACACCTTCAATATCGATTCCTCGAGAAGCTAAGTCAGTAGCAACAATATATTGGAACTCTAAATCTTGAATTTGCTTCATCATTTTTTTACGTTCACGAGGAGTTAAATCTCCGTGAATTTGACCAACTTTTAAGCCATATGATGATAATTGAGTAGCAACTTCTTCAGCCTTTTTCTTCGTATTTGTAAAGACAATTGCTAAATATGGCTGAAAACTTAATAAAATATCTTTAGCCATTTTAACTTTGTCTTTATGTCTGCTTGGAACAATAATATGTTCAATTTTCTGAGCTGAAAGTTGTTGCGGATTAATATGAATATGTTCAGGATTGTCCATATACTTTTTCAAAAACGGTTTAAGCTTCTCAGGAATTGTCGCCGAAAAAACAAGCATTTGTAGTTTCTTTGGCATTTTTGATGCAACTTGGTCCACATCATGGATAAATCCCATATCTAACATTAAATCCGCTTCATCCACTACTAAATACCTTGTAGTATGAACTAATAATACATTATCATTTACTAAATCTTTAATACGTCCAGTAGTTCCAATTACAATATGTGGCTGTTTTTTAAGTTTTTCAACAGTACGTTTGTAGTCGGTTCCTCCAACGAAGTTTTTTGCAGTTAATTGCTCATCTTCTGGACAACATTCAATGATTGCTTGAACATCATTATAAATTTGAGTCGCTAATTCACGAGTTGGAGCAGTTATAACTAATTGCACTTGATCTAAAGATGGATCTAATGTATTAATTGTCGGAATTAGGTATGCATGAGTCTTTCCTGACCCTGTTTGCGATTGACCGATTACACTACGTCCAGTTTTAACTTGAGGAATGATCTTTTGTTGAATTTCTGTTGGTTCTGTAAAGTGTTTCTTCTCTATCGCTTCCAAAATAAATGGTTTTAATTGAAAATTTTTAAATGAAATTGCCATATAACTCACCTTCTTAATTTAAACTTTCTTTGTAATGAGGAATCTATCTCCTCATACAAAATAGCTACAATTATCTATTATACAATAGATTTGCCCAATAAAGCTAATTCTAATTTTTCTTTCTTCTTTAGGAGCATTTCAAATTTTATTCTGTCCTATACTAACCATTTCAAATTACGTGCATAGCCTAAGTAATAAAGAGTATTTTTGAAAGGAGGTATTAGATTGGGATTACTTGATAAATTTAAGAAAAAAAATAAACAGCCTTTTCCTATGAACGGTCCAAATTTTTATAATAGTTATCAACAGCCTTATCAAAATTTACAGAATCCATACGGTGCAAGACCAAATTTTGATCAACGATATCCATATCCCCAATCACCGCAGCAACCTTTTTTGCAACATCATCAACAGTTTTATCCACCTGTCCAACAAATTGTTGGGCAACAAGGTCATTATCAGCAACCAATATCATATCAACCGCAGTTAAACGCACATCAACAATATATAAGCCAAAATAAAATTTTACAACCTGTTCCTTTTCAAAACCAGCCAGTAATGCAGCCACAGGGCGGTAGTAATTATCAGCAACAAGGATCACAAAATCAATACCCAATGACTGGGCAACCACCCGAAAAAGAAGATGATGGCAGTCCAGGGTTTTTCTCGCGATTAATGGGAGGAGACACTTCTATTACAGGTGTCATCGGTGGTATGCAAAAAGCTGTTCAAGCAGCTCAACAAGTCACGCCAATGATTCAACAATACGCTCCTGCTATTAAAAATTTCCCTTCGATCTATAAAATATTTAAAGCTGTAAATACCGACGACCCGATCGACTCAAAAAAAAGTAAAAAAAATGAGACAAATGGAATAGTTGATGTTGCGCAAACAGAAGAAACAAAACCAAAAAAAAGAAAAAAAGCTCCAATTAAGTCAGAAGTAGTAGAACCCTCTCATCATATTAAAGAAACTGCATCAAACGTAAATCCAAAACCAAAATTGTTTATGTAAATTTTCTTTTTCTTTGTATAGTAGTATCTCCCTCCTTTATAATAAAAAATGACAACAATATTATAAAGGAGGGGCTACTCCATGAAAGTTATTAAAGTTACCCCACGAGGCTATTGCTACGGAGTTGTAGATGCAATGGTCATTGCTAGAAATGCAGCTAAAGATCCATCATTACCAAGACCAATCTACATACTTGGTATGATTGTTCATAATAAACATGTTACAGACGCATTTGAAGAAGAAGGTATCATTACTTTAGATGGTCCAAGCAGATTAGATATCCTAGATAAGATTGAAAAAGGTACTGTTATTTTTACGGCTCACGGAGTTTCTCCAGAAGTAAAATCAAAAGCAATTAAAAAAGGGCTTACGACGATTGATGCGACTTGTCCAGATGTAACGAAAACACATGATTTAATTAAAGAACGAATGGCTGAGGGCTATCACTTTATTTATATTGGTAAAAAAGGACATCCGGAACCAGAGGGCGCAGTTGGAATCGCACCTTCGATTGTTCACCTAATTCAAAATAAATCTGATATTGATGCTTTAGAAATTCCTACTGATAAAATTATCATTACAAATCAAACAACTATGAGCCAATGGGACGTAGTAGAATTAATTCAATACGCAATTAAAAAGTATCCGACTGCTCATGTTCATAAAGAAATTTGTATGGCAACTCAAGTTCGTCAAGAAGCAATTGCTGATCAAGCAAGCCAAGCAGATTTAACAATTGTTGTAGGCGACCCGATGAGTAATAACTCAAATAGACTTGCACAAGTATCGCATGAAATTGCAGGAACAAAGGCATTCCGTATTTCAGATATTACTGAACTTCAGTTAAAATGGTTAGAGGGCGTTGAGACTGTAGCCGTTACATCAGGAGCTTCTACTCCAACACCTATAACACGTGAGGTTATCGCATTTTTGGAGAAGTATGATCGAAACGATGAAAGCACTTGGGATACAAAATCAGGAGTAGAATTAAGTAAAATACTACCTAAAGTTAGAATAAAAGACTAAAAAAATAGGACTTCTGGATTTTTAACCCGGAAGTCCTATTTTTTAATCGCAAAAAACGTTTAAATAAATGTAAATGGATCAGTGTGAATCGTTGAAGCGAAAATTTCACAAGCCATGTTTTTTTCTTTTAATTTATTATCTAAAAGACGTTTAACACCTGATTTCATTACTTTTTCAATATTGTGACCTGCATCAACTATATTTAAATTAAGCATTTTCCAATCCTGTGCCACGTGGTAATATATATCACCACTTAAATAAACGTCTGCACCATTTCTTTTTGCATGATAGGCAAACTTATTTCCGTCTCCACCTACAATTGCAACCTTTTTGACTCGATCACTTAAGTTCCCTACCACTCTTACACCTTGTAAATCTAATTTTTCTTTCACATAATGCGCAAATTCTTCTAAAGAAATTTCTTCTTTGAGATTTCCAATTCTCCCAATCCCAAATGTTTTGCCTTCATTTTCTAGTGTGTATGTATCATATGCTACTTCTTCATACGGATGAGCTTTTTGCATCACTTTAAGCACTTGTTTTAATTTTAATTGTGGAACAACTGTTTCAAGCTTTACCTCATCAACTTCTTCTAATTGACCCTGTTGCCCAATAAATGGTGTTGTCCCCTCTAAAGGCATAAATGTCCCTGTACCATTCGAACTAAAGCTACAATGGCTGTATTGACCAATATGACCTGCTCCAGCATCACAAATTGCATTTAATACTATTTCTGCATGTGTTTTCGGTACATATACAACTAACTTAATTAATTTTTCTACATATGTTGGAGCGAGAACATTCGTATTTTCTAATTGTAACGCTTCGGCTAAAAAATCACTCACACCGTTTTCTGCAATATCAACATTTGTATGTGCTGCAAAAACAGCTATATCATGTTTAATACAAAGTTCCACAATTTTACCCGGTTCACTGTCTGTATCAATCTTTTTTAAAGGACGATAAATAATAGGATGGTGAGCAATAATTAGGTTAGCACCAATTGAAATTGCCTCTTCTACCACCTCTTTTGTGACATCTAATGCAATTAATACCTTTGTCACTTGTTTTGATAATGTACCTATTTGAAGACCATTTGGATCACCTTCCTCAGCTAAATGCTTAGGGAATAGTTCTTCAAATTGCTGTACTACTTGAAAACCATTTATCGATTTCATGAAAGCACCTCTTTTATCCACTCAAGTTTCTGTCCAACTTCTTTCATTTTCTGAACTGATTCCTCTGTTTGTTTTGCTGATTCAAGTTGAGTTAAGATTCTTTCAAAATTATTTTTTTCATGCTCCCATTTCTTCTTAAATGCATCATTTTTGGTTTTTAATAAGTAAGGACCTATAAATAGCTCCATATCTTTCTTTTCACTGTATGCACTATTTGGATTAGATTTGGAAGCTACTAGAATTTCATAGATTTTTCCATCCTCTTCTAAAATATCTTCTTCCACAAGAGAATATCCTTCATGATCAAACCAATTTCTAATTTGATGTGCTCCAATATTTGGTTGCAACACTAACGTTTCAACGCCTTGAAGTTTTTCTTTACCTTTTTCTAATATGCTGGAAATTAAAGAACCACCCATTCCAGCTATGGTTATGACATCTACTTCGTTTGGTACTAAAACTTCCAGTCCGTCTCCCATTCTCGCTTCGACAATTCCTTCTAACCCACTTTGACGAATCGTTGATCGTGCTGAATTATATGGACCTTCAGTAATTTCCCCTACAATTGCTGAGGTACACCTTTTATTTAAAACTGCATAACAAGGTAAATAAGCATGATCTGATCCAATATCAGCTAATTTCGTGCCCTCTGGTATGTAATCAAATACTCTTTTTAAACGCTTTGATAAATTTACTTCATTCATAACAAAATCACCATTTCATTTTATTTTCATAACATCATTTTACACTATAGTAGTCAAGAAACCAAAATGACCTCTTCTTAACGAAGAGGTCATTTCAGACTGCCTGACAAACGCTCCCTTACTTTGTTGCTTCGGCCGCTTGCGGTGCTCATTACCGTCTTAGGTAACTCCACTCCTCTTCGACCTTCGCGCCTCGAAAGACAAGCGTTTTCAAACAGTCTGAAAATCAAATTTTGTACTTTGACTTAAACAGTGAAATGACCCCTTCTATCGAAGAGGTCATTTTATATGCTTGCTTATTTTTTCTCAGATAACCATTTAGCAACAGCATCCAATTGTGGTCCTTGTAGTAAACCAGCTGGCATTCCGCCTTCTTTACCGTTTTTAAGAATGTTTTTGATTTGATCTTCTGAGTATCTTGAACCTACTTTAGTTAAGTTTGGTCCTACAACCCCTTGTAATTGATCACCATGACAGCTAACACATGTTTGAGCATATATTTCATCTGGCTTAGTTGATGCAGTTTGCGCCGGTTTTTTATCGCCGTTAGCAATTTCATCAGCCTGTTTTGCTCCTTTTAATGAAATAATTAGCATGATTGCGATTCCTAGTGCTGCAATTAGAGCAAAAGGAATTAATGGATTTCGTTTCATTATGATCCCCCTTATGTAACCCCTTAAAAAAATAAAATTAATTACTATAACATTATTATTGTATACGATTAAAAACAATAAAAAAAGTATTATATTGGATAAATTTAAAAATTGTTAAACGATTTCAAAATTATATAAACCTTCCTACTATAAAGACTTAGATTCTGTATAGCATAATGACAAATTATATTTGTATAAACTCACCTCTTGATAAATGAAATAAGTAAGTTTTTTTAAGAAACCATTTAAAGCCATCGTCACCCATTAAACTTTTATTTTGATTTTAATCATTTTCACAAAAAAGCTTAAGTAAAAGATTCAACCCATTCTATTATAAAACTCTAATAAATAATTGCTATTACGATATAGGTAATATGTCTTTAAACCATTTATTTTATATTTAGTAGTATTGAACTAATTATAAAAATTATTAAAAAAGTAGGGAAAATGAGTATTTGCAAATTTAAAGACAATTCTGTAAAATAAAGTAAATAGGTATCCAATTGTTTAAAATGATGGAATTACTACTAGCGTTTCCATAATTTATAATAACCATTTTTGCTTAAATTATCCTTTGATTCATCTTTAGAATAAATTATTAGAAGATCAACGTTTTAGCATTACTTAGTATGTAGCATAGCACTACAATTATCTATTTAGTACAGACATTCGATATATTTTGACAAAATGTTTATCGTGACATATTTACTAATTAAAACGTTTGCATTTTTTATTTTTTAGATAAAAATAAAAAAGTTTACCCAATAAAGGATAAACTCTTTTTAAACATCCTATTCTAAGAAATCTTTTAGACGTTTGCTGCGGCTTGGATGACGTAATTTACGTAGAGCTTTTGCTTCAATTTGACGAATACGCTCACGTGTAACTCCAAATACTTTACCAACTTCTTCTAAAGTACGAGTGCGTCCATCATCTAAACCAAATCGTAAACGTAAAACATTTTCTTCACGATCTGTTAATGTATCAAGAACATCTTCTAACTGCTCTTTTAGCATTTCATAAGCTGCATGCTCAGCTGGAGAAGTTGCTTCAGAATCTTCAATGAAATCACCTAAGTGTGAATCATCTTCTTCACCAATTGGTGTTTCTAATGAAACTGGCTCTTGAGCAATTTTAAGGATTTCTCTAACTTTTTCTGGTGGTAAATCCATTTCTTCACCAATTTCTTCAGGAGATGGCTCGCGACCTAGATCTTGAAGCAATTGACGTTGAACACGAATTAATTTGTTAATTGTTTCGACCATATGAACTGGGATACGGATTGTTCTTGCTTGGTCTGCAATTGCACGAGTAATCGCTTGACGAATCCACCAAGTCGCATATGTACTAAATTTATAACCTTTGCGATAATCAAACTTTTCAACGGCTTTGATTAATCCCATATTACCTTCTTGAATAAGGTCTAAGAACAGCATACCGCGTCCTACATAACGTTTTGCAATACTTACTACTAAACGTAAGTTCGCTTCTGCTAGGCGTCGTTTCGCTTCCTCATCGCCTTCTTCAATACGTTTCGCTAAATTGATTTCATCTTGTCCAGAAAGTAAATCAACTCGGCCGATTTCTTTTAGGTACATACGTACGGGGTCGTTAATTTTCACTCCAGGCGGAACACTTAAATCATTTAAGTCAAATTCTTCTTCCTTCTCTAATTGAGCTCCTCTAGGTTCATCATCAGCGTCACCAACAATATCAATACCTTGTTCACCTAGTTGCTCATAAAATTCTTCAAGTTGATCTGAATCAATTTCAAATCCGTTTAAACGATCTGCAATTTCTTCATATGTAATTACACCACGTTTTTTACCATTTTCAATTAATAATGCTTTTACTTGATCAAGTGTTACTTCTGTTTCCGTATCTTTAGAACGAGCCGATTTATCAGCCATCTGTTCCCCTCCTTCGAAAAGTTCGCGAATCATTTAACATATTTCATACTAGATCTTAGCTGTGTGATTTGTTGGAGAATCGTTGCAGCTTTTACAAAATCTCCTTCACGTTCGGCTTTTTTCAGATCTATTTCTTTTTCACGTATACGTTGTTGTTTATCATAGTTGTTTAATGCATCTAAATAATCCTTTAACTCTCGCTCTGTTAGTTCAGGTGCTATCTGTAAATTGACAATTTTTGAAACTACTTCAAGTAACCTTTTTGAAGGAAGGTAATTCATAAATTTACTAATATTAGACTCATTGCCCTCTTCATAATAAGCATAAAGATGGATTATAATCTCGGAATAATCATTATTGTAGAATAGACCCTGATATTGCTGTCTTACTTTTTCAGCCACGTCACTGCTATTTAACATATGAGCTACAAGTAATTGTTCAGCTCTAACATGTGCAGGAAGAAGTGTCTTAGTAGTAATATCGCGTTTGATATCAGTTTTTACTTCTGTTACATTAGATATACGATTTGCCTGATTACTATATTGTCCAAATTCCTTCTTAAGTACTTCAATCGAGATAGAAAACTCTTTTGAGAGTTGATTTAAGTAATAATCTTGTTCGATCAGTTGACTTAGTTTAGCAATTTCTTGTAGCATTTCTTTTATATACTGAAATTTAACAGTTTCATCTAAAAGATTTTTTCCTTTTCGATGATATTGCATTTTAAAACTCATTAATGATACACTAGCTTCAATAATAGAGGTATTAAATTTTTCTGGACCAAATCTTCTTATATATTCATCAGGATCTAAGCCATCAGGCATTTGTGCAACTTTAATTGTAAATCCTTCTTTTTGAAGTACTTTAGCTGCTTTTTCAGTTGCGTTAATACCAGCCTGATCTGAATCATAGCAAATAATAATTTGATCAACAGATGTTTTCAAGACTTTCGCTTGATCCTCTGTTAATGAAGTTCCCATGGTTGCAACTGCATCATGGACACCAGCTCTAAACGCAGAAATGACATCTGCAAAACCTTCCATCAAGATTGCCCGATTTTGCTTTCGCATGACATTCTTTGCTTGGTAAAATTGATATAATAATCTTCCTTTATGGAAAATTGAAGATTCAGGACTATTTAAATATTTTGGTGACCCTTCACCCATTATTCTTCCACTGAATGCAACAATTTTTCCTTGATGATTATGAATTGGAAAAATTAATCGATTTCGAAATCGATCATAGTAATTACCATCACGTTCACTTCGAACAACTAGACCAGCTTTCTCCATGATTGGCATTGGATAGCCACGTTTTTCTAACACCTTAGTAACAGCATCCCAAGAATCTAAAGCAACACCTAGCTCAAAATGCTTTATTTCCTCTCTAGAAATTCCTCTGTTAAGTAGGTATTCTAATGCCTGTTTACCTTCTGTTGTGTTAACTAATAGATGATGATAGTACTTTTTGACAAACTCATGAGCTTCAAGCATAATGCCTTGCTCAGTAGCTTGTGGATTCTTGACTGTGTCAACTGTTTCTGAAGGTAAAGTGATATTTGTCCCTTTTGCAAGCTGATGGACAGATTCTTGAAAGTTAAGTCCTTCAAGCTGCATAATGAAAGAAATCGCATTTCCTCCAGCACCGCATCCAAAACAATGAAAAATTTGTTTTTCAGGAGACACAGAAAAAGATGGTGTGCTTTCTCCATGAAAAGGACAAAGTCCAAAATAATTTCTTCCTTGTTTTTTCAAAGGAACATACTCACTTACTACATCAACTATGTCAACTGACTGACGAACCTGCTCGACAAGTTCATCGGGAATTCTGTTTCCCATACTGACAGCTCCATATACTATTTTATTCGATAAAACTCTCTGTATTCCTTCATGATTCGACAAAAATATTTCCATATATTTGAACTTAAGTTAATTCACCATATTAAGTCATATATGAATTAATAATTATCTAAAAAGAAGTGCTAAACAGTAGTTCATAAGCATTGCATTCAACTGCTAAGTTCTGGTTTTTATTAACCCATTTATTTATCGCTTATGATTAATTTCTACACGTCTTTTGTAATTCCTTCAAAACATGTATCGATTTATGTAGTTTTATTTCCATCTTTCAATAAACTAGGAAGCACATATTCATAGTTTATTCGTAAGTATAAAAAGTTAAACCTATTATTAGTTCATTTCATACAATTTTTTATTATAATCTATTTTAATTAGGAAATCTAGCAATAAGTACTAAAGAAATTTAACTTTTACATACTTTCCTAATTTATGGAAATTCTTATTCTAAAGATGAAAACACATTAGATTACTCTAATGTGTCAGCCTAAAAAAGATCAATCATCATTTTTAATTTCAAAAAAATTATCTAATCTGCTTATTTTGGTAATAGTAATTTAATATTACATTAGCAGACTCTTCTACTGCTTTACTTGAAACATCTACAACTTTACAGCCAATTTGTTTAACCACATTATTGAAATGTTTTAGTTCTTCTTCAATTCTTGAAATATTAGCATAACTAGCTCCATCGTGAAGTCCTAATGAAATTAATCTTTCTTTTCGAATATGGTTTAACTTTTCTGGAGAAATCATTAGCCCTATGCACTTTTCTTTTGGAACTTTAAGTAGTTGTTCTGGTGGATCAACTTCTGGAACTAAAGGTACATTGGCAACTTTAAATCCTTTATGAGCAAGATATTGTGATAAAGGAGTCTTTGATGTTCTCGATACACCGATTAAGACTATATCAGCCTTTTCAATACCTCTTGGGTCTCTTCCATCATCATATTTAACCGCAAATTCAATTGCCTCTATACGTTGGAAATAATCTTCATCTAGTTTGCGAACAACACCAGGTTCATTTCTAGGTTCAAGTTTATGAATCGTTGAAATTTTATCGATTAATGGACCGATTAAGTCATATACGATTACACCAGCACTTTGCGATTCTTCTAATAATTTCTTTCTCATATCAGGTTTTACTAATGTAAATACAATAATACCATTATTTTCTTTTGCTACTTGAACTATTTCAATTAATGTTGCATTATCTTCAACGTATGGTACACGTCTAATTTCGAATTTTTGATGAAATTGACTAATTGCCGCCTTTACGACATGCTCTGCTGTTTCACCAACAGAATCTGATACAACATAAACGATTGAATTGCCCATATGTTCACCTCTTAACTTTACTAAAACATATCATTGTTCATTAAGTCTACAATCGCACGAGTAAAATTTGTTTTTGTAAATCGACCAATTACCTCAAGTCCATGCTCACTTTCACGAACAACAGGGACAGCATCAATTTGTTTTTCAATTAAACTCTTAGCTACATTATAAATTGTATCATCTTTATAGCAAATTGTAATGTTTGGCATCCTCGTCATGATAATATCTACAGGTAATGTATGCAAATCTTTATTTCCTATACTTGCACGGAGTAAGTCTTTTCTAGAAAGTACTCCTGTTAAAATCGAATTTTGATCTACAACAAATAGCGTTCCTACATCTTCAAGAAACATCGTAACAATCGCATCATACACTGATGAACTTCGATCTACTACAACAGGAATCGCCTGAAATTCCTTAACAGTCAATTTTTTTATTCTATCAATGACTTGTGCTCCGCTTGTTCTTCCTGTGTAATAATACCCTACTCGTGGTCTTGCCTCTAGAAAACCAGTCATTGTAAGAATAGCTAAATCCGGGCGAAGCGTAGCTCTAGTAAGTGCTAGCTTATCAGCTATATGTTCACCAGTAATTGGTCCATTACTTTTTACAATTTCAAGTATTTGAGTTTGTCGCTTTGTCAGTTCGATTTTCCTCACCCCTAACTATCCAATATGTTATACTCTCTAATAAATATTATATACTATTTTTACAATTTAAAAAAGAAAGAAGGAAATAGGTAGCCTATTTCCTTCCTTAGGTTTCTGAATTTTTATTAGTTTTCAGAAAATTATCCATATTTTTTAATTGCTCTAAAAACTTGCGTGACTTTAAATAGATTCCACTATATTCATCATAGTAAGAAAATAAAATTTGTTGTAAGTTTTTCTTTGTTGCTTCACTAACCTCAATTTTTCCAAGTCGATTTACATCAAAATGATAAAATAACCTCATTAACTTAACCGACTTTTCAGTAACAGAAAAAGCATATGGATCAGTCTGTTTACAACGCTGACATAAAAACCCACCTTCTTTAACAGAAAAGGCTACAAATATATTTTCATTTGCACTACATCTACAATTCACACATTGATCAAAAAATGGGTGATATCCTAATACAGGTATCATTTTCGTCATAAATAAATAAGTCAAAACTTCAGGGTCTGCACCTTCATTCATGTGCTGTAGTAATTGAAGAACCAATTCAAATAAATACGGATTATTTTTTTTCTCTTCAACCGCTTTATCAGTAAGCTCTACAACAATCGAAGCATACGCAGTTGCAACTAAATCATTTCTTAATTCACGAAATGAATCAATCAGTTCTCCTTGACTTAAAGTACCTAAACCAGATCCTTTTTGAATTAAAAACGACCCATATGTAAAGAGTTGTGTAACAGAAGCAAGTCGACTATTTGTCTTCTTTGCTCCTCTTGCCACAACTCCTATCTTACCTAATTCTCTTGTTAAGAGAGTAATAATAACATTTGATTCTCCATAAGCGTTTGCCCGTAATACAATTCCTTCTACACGCTGTAACAATTAACTCACCATCCAATTGGATGAAGGTTAAGTATGTAGGGAATCAATATCAGCTATTTCTTCTTCAATGTAACTTTTCTGATCCACATGTTCCTGTTCAAGCTGCTTAAACAATAGATATGTCTCAACATTTCCAGTTTTAGAAAAGACATCCCAGGTAAAATTCAACATTGAGAAACCACCTTTCAAGAATAGCTACAACTCATTGCTCATTACCTATAGCCAATTACTTTCCCTGCTTACTTATAATGTGACCTTCTCTCCCGATTTTCATGTGTATAAAATTTATTAAAATAACAAATAAAAAGCTTGCAAAACCACAGGAAATATGTTGGGCTTTTTTGAACAAATGGTAATATTACTAATCCCTATTGCTTAAGCACTATTCCCATGATCTTTGCCTTTTAATACTCATCCTCACGGAAACCTAAATCTCTTAATTGAGACATACGGTTACGCCAATCTTTTTGAACCTTAACCCATAACTCTAAGAATACTTTTGTATCAAGCAAGTTTTCTATATCTAAACGAGCACGCTTGCCAACCTCTTTTAACATGCTACCTTGCTTACCGATAATGATTCCTTTTTGGGAAGACCTTTCAACGACAATTGTTGCATTCACGTATATTGCATTTCCTTCTGGTCTTCTTTCAATTTGCTCAATAATAACAGCAATTGAGTGTGGAACCTCTTCTCTAGTCAAATGCAATACTTTTTCTCTTATTAATTCTGAAATGATAAATCTTTCAGGATGATCTGTTACTTGATTTGCAGGATAATATTGCGGACCTTCTGGTAAATACGTTTTAATAACTTTTAATAAGCGATCGACATTATTCCCTTGTAACGCTGAGATTGGAACAATTTCAGCAAATTGAAATAAATCTTTGTATTTATTGATTAAATCAAATAACTGATCAGGATGAATTGTATCAATTTTATTAATAACTAAAATTACTGGACTTCGACTTCCTTGTAGTTTCTCAATAATGAATTCATCTCCTCGACCAAATCCTTCATTGGCATTTATCATAAATAACGTAGCGTCAACATCTTTAATTGAATCTTGAGCTACCTTTACCATAAAATCACCAAGTTTATGTTTTGGTTTATGGATTCCTGGCGTATCTATAAAGACAATTTGTGCATCATCTTCTGTAAAAACGCCTTGAATTTTATTACGAGTAGTTTGAGGCTTATCACTCATTATAGCTATTTTTTGACCTATCACTCGATTTAGGAATGTACTTTTCCCTACATTTGGTCTACCTATAATTGAGACAAAACCTGATTTATAACTTTCTTTATTCATTCAAATCCTCCGATGTAAATGCTCCTGGCAATAATTCTTTTACTGTTGTTTCTTGGATTGCTCCATTTAAGTTCGATAAATATACTACTGTATCTGGACCAGCAAGTTCAAATAAAACTTGACGGCATGCTCCACATGGTGCAACAGGTCCCTCGGTATCAGCGACTACTGCGACTGCTGAAAACTCCGTAATGCCATTTGAATATGCTTTAAATAATGCAGTTCGTTCTGCACAATTTGTTAGACCATATGATGCATTTTCTATATTACAACCACGAATAATTTGACCATCCTTTGTAAGCAATGCTGCACCAACTTGAAATTTCGAATATGGTACATATGCGTTTAATCTAGCTTTTATCGCTTCATTTATAAGTTGTTGTTTATCCATTTATGTAGCCTCCTATTATAAGCCCGAACACGAAAGTGGGGTCTTATTAACGTAGTATAGTAAAATACGGAAAAAATAGCAAAGCACCTATAATGATTGAAACGATTGCAGCGATTAACACCGCCCCAGCTGCCACATCCTTCGCTTTTTTTGCTAATGGATGTTTATTAGGTGATGCTAAATCTACAACTGCTTCAATAGAAGAATTAACTAGTTCTAGCGAAATGACAATTGTAATAACAAGCAGAAGGATTAACCAATCTATTCGACTAATATGTAAATAAAACGCAAGGCCGATTGAAATAAGTGCTGCAAATAAGTGGATTTTTATATTTCTTTCATCCTTAATGACTTTAAAAATACCACTAAATGCAAAACCAAAAGATTTTAGTAAGGGCGCTCTTTTTTTAGAGTCTTTCAAGGCCATATTTTTCTAATATTTCCTTTTGTTTTGTAAACATCACTTTCTCATCGGCTTCATTCATATGATCATAACCAAGTAAATGTAAACATCCGTGAACTGCTAAAAAACCTAATTCCCGGCGGAACGAATGACCATACTCCTCAGCCTGTCTCTTAGTAGTAGGAATTGAAATGACAATATCACCTAAAGTACGTGGTAAGTCCACTCCAATGATTTCAATTTCGCCTTCTCCTAATTCTTCCATTGGAAATGAAATAACATCGGTAGCACGGTCTTTCTCTCGGTACTCTTTATTAATTTCATGAATTCTTTCATCATCTACAAATGAAACTGCAATTTCAACTTCACCCGTTACACCCTCATATTCAAGTGCGCACTCTAGTAAACCCTTTATATCAGATTGCTGTTCTTTAGTCACTTCATTTGTTTCATCTAAAAAATCAATTTCTAATTGAACCATTATTTCACCTTATCTTTCATCTGGATACTGTATTCTTGAATGGAAAGTTCCTTTTAAAGTCTCACACAATGATTTCTCAACAATATGTAATTCTTTTAAATTTAATTCACACATTGCAAACTGACCATCATTCAAACGATCATGCATAATTGAAGAAACTAATACCTCGATTTTTTCCATATCAGGGTCCTTTAACGAACGAACTGCTGCTTCAACACTATCAGCAATTCCTACAATTGCCGATTCCTTAGAATGAGCTTTTGGACCTGGATATCTAAAATCACTTTCTTTAACATCAGGATTCGTCTCTTTTTCCTTATAATAAAAATACTTTAATAAAGTTGTACCATGATGCTCCGCTGCAATATCAATAATATCTTTTGGCAAATTATATTTTTTTAGTATTTTCACACCATCACTTACATGCCTTAAAATGATATCTTTACTTTGAATCGGTTTAATACGATCATGAGGATTATGACCACCCATTTGATTTTCAATAAAGAATCCTGGATTATTCGTTTTCCCGATATCATGATAATATGCTCCCACTCTAGCTAACAAACCATTTGCACCGATCGCTTCACAAGCACCTTCAGCTAAATTTGCAACCATTATACTGTGATGGTATGTACCTGGAGCCTCTAATAATATTTTTCTTAATAAAGGATGATTTGGACTGCCTAACTCAACAAGTTTAAATGAGGACACCATTCCAAACGAATCTTCTACAAAAGGTAAAATCCCCATTGTAATGACACTTGATAACACTCCGGAAGTAAGTCCCATTAATAAATAAATTCCAATTTCTACTGATGAATATTGACCATTCCGAATTAAGATTAAAGAAAACAGAGTAGCAATATTAACAAGCGAAATTAAAAACCCTGCATGCAGAATCATTGAACGCTTATTTTTAACCTCATTCAAAAATAAAACGGCGATAGAGCTAAATAAAATATAAATTCCAGTCGAGTAATTAATTGCACCATTTACATCTTCGTTAAACATTAAACTACCGCAAATAGAGAAAATGATCGACGAAACCATTAAATATCGATTACCTAATAAAAACTTGATCAATAAAGTCCCAATCGCAACCGGAGCTACATATACAAGGCCAGAAAACTCAACTTTTTGAAACAAGCTTACAATTTTCAAAATTAAGATTGTAAAAATTACAATGCTATAGTATGTAACGATGTATATATTCCCTTTTTCTTTTAAACTTGCCGTTTGCTTCAATACGAAGTACGCCAATACTCCAATTAATAAAATTAATCCAATATAAGGTTGGATTGACTGTTTGTTTTTAATTAAGCCAACTAATTTTAATTGATCATATTTTTCCTTTGTAATTGTTTCTCCCGCTTTTACTAAGACTTGTCCTTGTAAAATATAGACACTATCTACACTTTCACTTTCTAGACGCTTTCTCTCTTTTGTCTCCTCTGCATCAAAAAAGTAGTTTGGCACAATCGCAAACTCACCAATTGAGATCATCGCATCCTTTAGTGAAGGATTAACGCTTACATATGATAATTCGTTTCTTAGCTTCCCACGAGATTCTTCGATTTGGTTTGTCGTAATTTCCTCAGACATTACATTGTTAATAGCTGTATTCAACGAAGCTTTCGTAATATTTAACTGTTCTTCTGACGATCTAACTAAGGTGCTAAATACACTATCTTCTAAGTTTTTACGAATATCGTCAGGTAGCTTTTTCTTAACATCACTTGTTTCTTTCTCAATTAATGCTTGTCCTGTAGGATTATCACTCTTTGCATTTTCATTTTTCACTTCTGTTACAATATCAAAAATTGAATTTACTATGTCAATCCGTTTTTGTGTATAACTTTCCTCATATTTATATACATCCTCAACTCTTGCTGCAGCCTCAATTCGCTTTTTAGCCGTTGCTCCTTTGTCCTCAATCGTGATAGGTGAATAAATATTATCATCAGCAATTGATAATAGCTGAATGTCGTATTTTACCGGTCTAACATGACTAACTAAAAGAAGAAAACTTAATAAGCTGAATGCAATAGTACATAGTAATATGACAAGAGTTTGATTCTTAAAACGCTGAATTAAAGCTTGCAAACTATTCATTGTTTCCCCTTTCTAGAAATGCACCTCATCATAAAAATACGAAATGACCCTATCAATGTAGGGTCACTACGAATCATTCTTTTGCTAAATCATAAGCTTGAATAATCTTTTGTACTAGTGGGTGACGAACTACGTCAGTTTGTTCCAAGATTGTCATACCAATACCCTCAACACCTTTAAGTGTATTTTGAGCTGATATTAAACCAGACTTTACTCCTTTAGGTAAATCAATTTGTGAAGGGTCACCTGTTATAACCATTTTAGAGCCAAATCCTAAACGGGTCAAAAACATCTTCATTTGAGCCATTGTCGTATTTTGAGCTTCATCCAAAATGACAAAGGCATCTTCTAAAGTACGTCCCCTCATATAAGCTAAAGGTGCAATTTCAATTGTTCCTCTTTCAATTAGACGCACAGTATGCTCTTGTCCTAAAACATCGTGTAGAGCATCGTACAATGGTCTTAAATATGGGTCAACCTTTTCCTTTAAATCTCCTGGTAAAAATCCTAAACTTTCTCCAGCTTCCACAGCAGGTCTTGTTAAAATAATTTTACTTACTTTATTATTTTTTAATGCTTGAACGGCCATGACAACTGCAAGATATGTTTTACCTGTACCAGCAGGTCCAATTCCAAATACTAAATCATTTGATTGAATTGCACGAAGATAATGTCTTTGTCCAAAAGTCTTAACTCTAATTGGTTTACCTTTTGAATTCTTAATAATTTCTTCGTCATACAACCTAGCAAATGATGACAGCCTTCCTTCTTTAGCCATCTGAATTGAGTACGTAACATCCCTCGATGTAATACTCACTCCATTTCGAATAACCTCTAAAAGAGCTTGAATGATTTGCTCAACAGTTTTCACATCTTCATTCGTACCTGAAACTTGTACAGATTGACCACGTGACACAATCTTAACATCAAGCAAATTTTCAATTATTTCTAGATGCTTATCGTTTGTACCAAATAAGGCAATTGCTTCGTTTGGATCCTCTAGTTGTTGATTAATCGTTAGTAGTTGTTCTGGCATTACTCAGTCCCCTTGAACAATAGTTTTCGTTTTTGTGATATCTTCTAAAACTTTATAATACATTCTTAAATTAACTTTACCATTGTCTATTGACTCGTGCAAAACTTTTTCTTGTAAAATCTTGGCATCTGGACTTAACTTTTTCATTAATTCCTTCTTACCAATTTGTTTTCCAAGTTGAGCAGCCTGCACTTTAGAGTATGTTCTTACATATTTTTCACTTTCCAGAATAGTTTTTTTACTAAAAAAGATCGGCAATTTCCATTTTAAAAATTTAAATTGATACGTACTACTTTCATCTTCAAAAGACTTATATTTATTCTTATCAAAACCCCAAAATTTTATTTTATTTTCCTTAGTTCCAATATAATAACTAGTTTTTCTTTCTCCAGTAAGCACCGTAAACGGAGTATCTAAAGGAACACTAATAATTTCCTCTCTCCAAACTTCCCCCATGATTTTGCCAACCGCTGGGACTAAAATAGGATGTTCTTCCGTTCCGATTATTCCTGATACTAATATTTGACCTTTTTTCACAAAGTCATTCTTTACTACAAGCGGTTTCCCCTTTTCAACAAACATACTTGAAATAACTGCTTCTTCACTTGCAATAATATGTCTTGGACTTAACGCCTTCTCAGGCTTAGGTATATGCTTTTCAACTACCTCAAAATGAAAGGTAGTCCCATTTAATTGTACACCAATCCAGGTTAATGTTGGATTATCATCTTGGAGCTTTTTCTGGATTGTTTGCATTCTAGGTAAAGTAAATTGAGATGCTCCAGTCTTAACACCCATCGCAGTCAAATCTTTCCGAAGTTTATATTCCACTTCAGGTGAAGCACCCTTTATATCTATTCGCCAAACCATATTTGAAAGTAAAAATAATACAACTAAAAAGCCAACTACCCCTACAACAAATCCAAAATACTTCCATGCTCGTCTAACTTCAAAAGGCAGACCCTTCCTGCCAATAAAGTAAACCTTATACTCTTTTTTCCGAGGAATATTCTTGATCCGTTTATAATCTTTCAACTCAATTGTAAACGTGATTGAATTTGTTCCACTTTTCTTCACATCACGAAGTGAAATCCCCTTTCGCATACAATCATTTAAAAAACGTTCTGGTCCAAGCCCAATCACCTTTACTTGAACCATCCCCGTAAGATTTGAAGTCCATTGGTTTTTCATCCTAATCCCCCATGTTCATTAGACTGATCATGGTGTATGTTCTAGATGCTATTCATTAATAAAATACACATGCTCGATTTCGCCTTCCAACAAAATCTCCTCAGGCAACATCGTCTTCAAAACAAAATCTTTCCCCTTAATCAACAACTGCCCCTGCTTCATTAACAAACGCAATTCATTGTCTGAATATACAAGTAGCCCTCTATGGTTTTCAATATAAATATGTAGTTGACCTAACATCGTAATACGTGGCAATTCCAATAGTACATCTGGTGGTAAGTCCATCTTACTTGACATCCATGTTTTTAAATTATGCGCTAATCTTTTCAAGATAGACTCCTCCCCCTTTCATATCATATTTATGATGATTTTTAAGAAGGTATGATATAAAAAGAAAAAGGTAAAGGAAATTTAAGATGAATATTGGATTTTATAAAGCTAGGGTTTATTGATTTTAGATTATGGTGAGGAAGTTAGATTTATGGGTTACTGGGCGTCTTAATGTGATGCGGAAAACATCAAAGGATTTAGGAGTCGAATGTCTTTCCGAAGAGCCCTTTTATAGTGTTATGACATAGAAAAAAACCGAGAACAAATAACTTTTCTCGGTTTAAATTTATATACGTTTTTACATCCTTCTTTGGAAAGCAACATCTTGATAAACATCTTGTTTTCCTTGTGAAGTAGCAACCCACCAAAGTACCCCTTGTGTGAGAAAGAAAAGACTCCACATTACTACAAGACCAATTGAAGTTATATCACTATTCCCATCACCATATATCCCTTTGCACTATCAAACCTACCAACTTAATTGGTAACGGCCTTTTGCCATAGTTGTATCCATTTGTGGTGAATCATTTGTTTCTGTTATGAATGGTTTTTTATTTGATCTAGCATAGTCATGAACCCCTTGTTTGATCTCATCTTGTAATCGTTCTTCGTCACCTATTGCCATCTCTTTCGTAATATAGATTAATGTAAATGCAAATGGTACGACAATTATTAACCACCCTAAAGCAAATGCTATTCCACCAAGATTATTGTGTAAGTCCCCAAACGGTGTCATTATTCATCTCTCCTTTATCCAATAGGCGATAAATAAATGCTTTGTTCATCTAAATTCATCATACCGGATAACATTATTTTTATATGTGATATAAATCACACACTTAGTTAAATATTGACTAAAATATTAATAATTTTTTCATTGACTATTTTGATCGGAGTTTTCTTTATGCCGGAATTATGTAGATTTTAAAAGGGTTAGACTGAATATGGTGCAGATGTAGGATTGAGGATAAGAATATTATCGGTTTTAGGAGAATTAGGGTAATTTTTTAGTGAACTGAAATGTTTTCGTGAAAATTCAGCAGATTTATGTGATTTATTTGACTGAAGCATCATTTTGAAGGAGTTAATTGCAGTTTTGAATTTTTTATTTGCAGTTTTTGGAAATTTATTTGTAGTTTTGAAAAATTTATTTGCACTTTCGAAGATTTTAATTGCAGTAGGTGAAATTTATTTGTACATTCGGAGATTTTAATTGCACTTTCGTTAAATTTAATTGCACTTTTGATTTTAATTGCAGTCAGTGGAATTTAATTGCACTCTTGAAGATTTTAATTGCAGTAACTCAAAAAAAATAAACGTCTATAAATAGACGTTTATTTTAACAGACTTGCTACAGCCTTATTCACAGAAGAGCCATCAGCTTGTCCTTTTACTTTAGGCATAACTGCACTCATTACTTTCCCCATGTCAGCTTTTGATGTAGCACCGACTTCTGAAATTGTAACACGTACAATTTCAAGAAGTTCCTCTTCAGATAATTGTTGAGGCAAGTATTCTTTTAGAATCAGTAACTCTTGCTTTAATTTATCCACAAGGTCTTGACGACCAGCTTTTTCGAATTCCAGGAGGGAGTCTTTACGTTGTTTCACTTCACGAGTTAAAATTGTTAACTCTTGATCAGCTGACAATGTCACATTATTCCCTAAGCTAATTACTTCATTTTGTAATGACGCTTTCACCATTCGAATAACTGCTAACTTGTCTTTGTTTTTTTCCTTCATCGCTTGTTTCATATCTGAATTCAAACGTTCGAGAAGACTCATAGTAACACCCTCTCTTAGAATTTACGTTTTCTCGCTGCCTCTGATTTTTTCTTACGTTTTACACTTGGCTTTTCATAAAATTCGCGTTTTCTTGCTTCTTGTAGCGTACCAGTTTTAGAAACTGAACGTTTAAAACGACGAAGAGCATCTTCTAAAGATTCGTTTTTACGAACGACTGTTTTAGACATCTTACTTTTCCCTCCCTCCAAGCTACCACTTACAATCAATAAAACACTGCAAAAAAGAACACTTTTCCACATGTCTTTTACGATTATAATACATAAACTATTGATAGGTCAACAGGTAAATGTCAAGTTTGAAACTTAACACCCTTTGCCATTAATAGGAATCAATAGCCTTCTGTTGCTACGTTTCCTTGGACAATCGTGATTCCATTACTTGTACCTATTCGAGTTGCTCCGGCTTTAACCATTTCATTTACACTTGCTATATCACGTACTCCTCCAGATGCTTTCACTCCAATATCTGGTCCAACAGTTTTTCTCATTAATGCTACATCCTCAACTGTTGCACCACCAGTTGAAAATCCTGTAGATGTTTTAACGAAATCTGCTCCAGCTTTTACAGAAAGCTTAGAAGCCATTTCTTTTTCCTCATTCGTTAAAAGACTTGTTTCAATAATTACTTTTACTAATGCTTTACCTTTTGCTGCATTAACAACCGCTGCTATATCTTGTTCAACAGTATCATAGTCCTTATCCTTTAATGCTCCGATATTGATTACCATATCGACTTCCCCGGCTCCATTTTCAATAGCATTCTTCGTTTCAAACGCTTTCGTTTCTTTTGTATTCGCACCTAAAGGAAATCCAATTACAGTACAAACTAATACTTCAGAGCCCTTTAACAAACTTGCACAATGACTCACCCAAGTTGGATTCACACAAACCGAAGCAAAATTATGTTCTTTTGCTTCTTGACATAATTTTTCAATTTGAGATTTAGTTGTTTCAGGTTTTAAAACTGTATGATCAATCAATTTATTGATATTAGTTGTCATTTTGTAGTGCTCCTAACTTATGTTTTTTTCAAAATCACTCTCTTAAAGACACTGAAATATCAGCATACATTATTATTTGTTTTTTAATTTTAATTATGTGAATCGATTTAATAACTATTAAAAAAAATTCAAAGCATCAAATTTAAATAGATGCATTTGAATTTTTTTCGATTGTTTTATGATTGTCTTTTACTTTAAGCATCATGAAGAATGAAACTGTAATAAAGAAAAAACCATACAAGAACATGAATTTGAATCCAATTAGATCCATAATTGCACCTAAAAATGGTGGTGATATAATATTGGCAATAGATGAGAATAAATAATATAAACCTGTGAAAGTTCCAATAAATCCAATCGGTGCCATCTCAGCTAAAAAAGGATATGAATTAATGTTTACTAATGCCCAAAAACATCCCATAACCAAAAAGACTATTCGAATGTATAATAAATCCTTTAAGAAAAATAAAACAATAAACCCAATCATGATTCCAAATATACCAATTAATATGCTGCGTTTCTTACCAATTTTTGTTCCAATAAACCCAGCAGGAATGGCAAAGATTAAAAATGCTAATGATATGAAAGCAAATGAAAACGCTGCTGCACTAACTTTTACCCCTAAATAAACTTCCCCATAACGTGTAAAAAAGGTTTCAATTCCATTAAATCCCGTGAACCAACTCAGAATTGCTAATAATAGAAATAATGCACTTTTATTCTGAATAGCTGAACGAAAACCTTCTCTTAATTGTACCTTTTCTTCAGACTGCTCATAATTTAAGACATCTCTTTTTTCTCTAATAAAGAAAAAAAGAATTAAAAAACTAAATAACATTAAAAAT
This sequence comes from Bacillus sp. AFS088145, assembly GCF_002564465.1. GTDB lineage: Bacteria > Bacillota > Bacilli > Bacillales > Bacillaceae_G > Gottfriedia. Next base: position 155,532 of record NZ_NUUX01000025.1, read on the forward strand.
CCTGCTAAGTAAAAAGGAAATCCTTTATTTAGATCCCACAAAATTGAACCAATAAAGAATGCAATTAAAGCACCAATTCCACCCATAAAATTAATGACACTATTCGCCTTGCTTCTCTGTTCAACTCTTGTTAAATCAGGCATAAGAGCTATAACTGGAGAACGGAAAATACTCATACTTAAATTCATAAAAACAATAAAAAAGATCAACATAAAAAGTGTTTTATGCACTGGAATTAAAAAGGTAAATAATGCTGCAAGTGGCATACCGACCATTAAAAATGGCATTCTTCTACCAAATCGTGTATCTAAACGATCACTATACATTCCAACGGCAGGTTGTAAAAATAATGCAAAATAATTATCAAACGTCATAATAAATCCAATTAAAGCAGATGACTTTAGATAATCGCTTAAAAGTTTTGGCATAAAAGCATTATAGACTGACCAAGTAAGACTGATTGCAAAAAATCCAAACCCTAAAAGCAGAATCTTTTTGTAATTTAGTTTAGTCATTCGAATTTCTCTCTTCTTATCTGTCTAAAAACATTTTCTAAATGAGTTCGATCCAATAACACAACCATCCCCCCTTATCCTCAGTATAGTAAGCACCCCAATCAAATATTTACCCTTTTTTCAATTTTTATAAAATATTAATTTTATTAGTAAACGTTCATTTAATGGACTGTTTTCATAAAAAAAGAGCTTTAAAACCGACAAAAAAACCTAGCGTAAACACTAGGCATTTTCTTTAATCATTTTAATAATATAAAACGTACAACCGACAATAATGCCTCAGGGAACCAGCTATTAAAAAAGATAATAAGTAAATCATTATTCCTCCAAAATACCTGTTTTACTTGCAGTTTACATTCTTTCTTCTAAGGCTTTCGCAGTATTACTTGTTACTACTTCCTTCTCATCCTTCAATGTACCAAAAATCCCATCAAAAATAGGTGTTGATACGCCATACCAAAAATTTTCATTTTTAAAATGATGCAGGATATGTAACTTTTTAATCTGTCGTCCTACTTTCGTTAATGGTTTAATTGGCCTGTGAGCTACATAATGCTTCCATTCGTACACTAATAACATAAAAACTAAACCTGAACCAAATGCGATTGTTTGAACTAGATCTTTCGATATCAAAAAATAAATTATACAAAGTGATCCTAAATTCGGAATGCTATACCATATCGGTAAAAATAACAATTTCAAATCATCTGGAAACGTATGATGATCATAATGAATTCTTTTCATAAATTTAAGTAATAATTTATTTTTTGGTGCCTTTATGTGAAAAAAGAAACGATGAGTTACGTACTCACTAAACATAAAAAAGATTAATCCTATAATGAAAATTAAGACAGTAAGCCACGATAAATGAAATCCTATACTATAAATAATTCCAACTAAAAATAGTACCCCCATCACAATAATATCGAAATGAAGAAAAAAGTCTCGATATAGTCCCTTCATAAAATCCCCCCTCATCTATACCTAAATTATCTTAATATCAAATTTATATTTCAATATTATTTATGAAATTCCTTTAATGTTCTACTCGAGCTGATTATTAATTTTGAATAAAGCACTTGTCGGTGAGGATAATAAAAACGATAACCAAAAATATAAAAAGGGAGATCTATATGGAAAAAAGGAGATATTATGTATCCGTTCAAGCAAAAACAATTGTTCCAAATCAAGGGGACGCACCTTATGAGTTAGAAATCGATGCTACGATTGATGAAAAACATAGACTCGAAAGAATTTTTCATGAGATAGACAATTACGATGAGGCAACTGGTGTTCAAGCAGCATTTTTACCTTCATTTACAAGTGGTAGTCAAGAAAAAAGTCTAGAATTATATAATGGATATGACTATTTTCTAAAACAAGCCTATGCGATGATTTATGAATTAGGTACTGAAGAAACACGTGCTCATATACGCCAAATGAAAATTTTAAAATAAAAAGAAAGCTNNAGCTTTCTTTTTATTTTAAACATCAATTACTTTTGTTTTTGCAATTAAATCATGTAGTGTTCTACGTTCAGAAGAAAAAATGAAAAACGGATCAACAAATGCAACAAAACCTACAACTAATGAAAAATATGGTATTTTTATGTATCCTAAAAGGAAAAAAATTTCTCTTATAATCATCGTCCTAAAATTTACTTCTTGATCATCGTTCTTAACGATTGCAATTTTTAACCAACGCTTACCTACTGTTTGCCCTTTCCAAACAAATGTTGGGATCAAAATATAAAATATAATGACACTAATTATGGATAGTAGAGAAGACCCAATATCAAATTTGTCTACTCTAGTAGGATTAATAAATGTTGAAAACTTTGTCACTCCAGTAATAATCGATATAGCAAAAATAAAAAGAAAACTAATAAATCCATCAACCAATATTGCTAATAACCTACTTGATCTACTTGCTAATTTAGAATTCGATTCCAATAAAATCTCCACCTTTAGTTTCTAAGATGTCCTTAACGACAGTTTAAATTATACAGAATTTTTAATTGGAAAAATATAAAAAGCCTAATAGAAAGTACCTATCAGGCTAATAAATATCGATTAAGCTTTTTTATGTAGATTCAATTATACACCTGGAGCATCAACTAGTGTCCAAGTAACAATTGCTTCATGATTACCTATTGTTGCTGAACCACCAGGAATTTGTAATGTAACATTATTATTTACTGCACCATCATTAACATCAGGATTTGGGCCTAACCATCTTGTTAACCAAGTACCAAGTCCCGTACCAGGTTCAGCAGTAACAACTGAAGATTCAGTTAATCCATCTGTATTTAGTGATATTGTTTGAGCAGGCGTTGGGCCAGTTCCACTACCTGGTGTTACAACTGATCCATTTTTAAAGGTAAGAACCGCTCCGGGAAGTGATTCAGTTGCACCGTTTGTAAACTTACTAGCTTTTGCTGTCACTTTCCACCCTGCACCAGTACCTCGGCGATCAGAAACTTGGATAAAAGGCTTTTTAGATGTAGAAGAATAAACCTGATCACTAGTTGAAACTTCGTTCGAACCAAATTGAACTGAAGAAACAAAGTCCAAAGTTAACGGACCTGTCTCACCTGTAGGAGGATCTGTTGGATCAGTAGGACCAATTGGCTCTAATGGAGTTGCTGGGTCGGTTGGATCTACTGGTGTTACTGGACCAGAACCTTCTGTAAAATTAATAGCTGCTTTTGATTTTGCTTGAGACGTAACAGCTGCAAATGATGTATTTGCGGCTCCTACAAGTGTTGAAAAACTTACTACGCCAATTGCTACAATTTTTGAAACCTTCATTTAATCAAAACCCCTTACAAAAAAATTCTTCATATAAAGATGCTTTCAAAAAAGAACTCAACATCTATTTAGAAGTTACAGCCAATTATAGTAAAGTAAAATACAATTGTCTGTGAATAAATTGTGAAAATGTTCACTAAAATTTTACTTTTAATTTTACAAATCCCCTAAATATAAGAGATTTAATAGAGTCAAAAATGAATATTACGTGAAATGATTCACGCAATTATTTAAATTCCAATTCAAAATCTCCAATTTCCCGATTAAGATTCAAAGCAAAAAAAGAAGCCTACTTAAAAATAAGTAAACTTCCAAATTAAAATTTTATTGAAAAATTACTAAAATTTTGGAATTAGAAAAAATAAATCTTTATCTCCTAACCCAAAAGCTTGATACTCTCAAGCTTTCCCTACTTACTTTTAAGTGTTATTTCCCACTCTATACCTGTATCAATTCCGTATTCATCAGTAAACGAGCCTTGATTTACAGCAACTGCCATTTGATCTAGACTGTTTGCATATAAGATTGGTTCTCCAATTGCTACATCAGCAAATGATTTTCCATATTTCACGGCTTGTTTGTATACTTTTCTTCCTTGGTGTGTAATTAGTACTTCGACAAAGTCTCCATGAGAAACGCCTTGTTTGAGAAAATCTGATCGACCAATATTCGTCCAAATACTACCATAGCGAACATCAAGTATATCAATTGTTCCTGTTATCGAATTGTTTTCACTATGACATTCTTTAATTGGTAATTTTATGTATGAATTTGAATCTACTTCTGGACCAATATTTTCGTAGTCAATTATTCCAGAAGCTAATCTTGCACCTGTAAAAGCAAATATATCTCTCCCATGGAAAGTATAAGATTCACTTGAATTTGGTAGTCTATTAATTTCTTCGTCAATGACTCTTAATTGGTTGATTCCATATATTTTGCCAACATGTGTTAATGTTCCGTTATCAGGTGTGATAATGAAGTGGTTCGTATTTGTTCGAGCCACTATACTTCTACGATCTGAGCCTACACCTGGGTCTACAACTGAAACAAATACTGTTCCAACTGGCCAGTAATTCATTGCTTGTACAAGTCGGTAAGAAGCTTCCCAAATATTGTATTGAGGTATATCATGGGTCAAGTCGTAAATCTTTATATCTTGATTTACACTACAAGAAACACCATACATAGCGCTAACTGCTCCATCTAGTAATCCAAAATCTGATTGAAACACTAATGCATTTCCCATCTAAACACCCCTAATTGTTCGAATATTTAAAATTAAATATAAATTCAATCTATTGTTTAGTCAATGATATTATTCGTATTTTATTGAATGAATTTAATTATAGCTTTGCTTTTCTTTAATTATTACGTTGGAATTGTATGGTTTTGGTAAATTCTAATTCTTCTAACCTTAATGTCTGTTTCGACGTTTCCCTTAAACTTCAAAATAAAAAAGATATAGTTGTTAGATACTATATCTTAGTGTGTAGACAAAGTACAAAAAACTTGATTTTCAGAACATTAGCATATAAAAATATATAGTTTTGAAATGCTGGCACTTAAACATTTATAATTACATTTAGTGTCCCCTAGGTTTGTTTAATAATGTATTCTAAATTAAATAACTTGGATACAATTTGGTGAACTTTTTAATTTAACTGGCTAGGTGGTAATTAAAATTTGACTTAATACTTCTATAATTAATAGAAATCTTCCTATTAAAAGTTAGAGTGGACGAAATGTATGAATGTATTGAAGATAAGATCAGATTAGTGGATTAATAACTATTAGTTCTAAAGGAGTTATTTTGTTATTAATATCTTTCTAGATGCCTAATAGGTTCTGCATTGTATATCCCCTTATTTTTAATTTCCAAACAATAACAACTAAAGCACTAAAAAAAGAATTGGTTACTTATAGGAAAATAGCACTCACTATTTCATCTGATGGATTTTCCCTATACTTTAGTAACACTTCAATTAACTTTAAAAAAGGTAATTTAGTCCTCTATAACGAATAGTTAAATTGTGGCGAAATATAGGGAGGCTATCTATTGTACGTGTTTATTGAATTATTATGTCTTATAGGAATCCTATTTTTTATTATTTTGGGGATTAACTCTTTCTTTAAAATGAATGGAAAGTCTTTAAAGAATTTTATTATGACTGGGACCTTATTTGTTTTATTTATTTTTACCTCTTTTACAGATCCTTCAAATGAACCAGAACAAAATGAAGTAACAGAAATAGACATAAGTACTAAGCCAACTAAAATATTTAATAAAACTGAACACTCTAATCTAGATACTGGTCAAAAAGAAAAAACAAAATTATCTAAACCTAAAAACAGTGAGAACATAATTAAATCCTGTAATAATAGAGTAGGATGTAAATCGAAATCGCATAAAGCACCTATCCAAGAACCAAAAAAAGTGAAAATAGAAAAAGGAACATATAGAATTGTTTTTATGATATACGGGTTAATGTGATAGAATTTTTCTTTATTAGACGTGCTTTAATATGCAATTGGGGGCTAAATGGGAGGTTGTAGTTACCTCTCATATAGCCCCCATTTTTATATCGATCCAATTAAAAAAGGTGAATTATTTTGGAGTGAAGAGTTGAATTAATTCTGCGCAACTAATTTTCCTTAGTAGATCGAAACTTGCCCAACTACAAACACGATCCTCCCAAGCTACTAAGCAATGATTATCTTTAGTTTCCATAACCGTTCCCACAGCACCATCTAAGCTAAACATAACATAGTTGCCTATCGAGAACATTTCGATCACCCCAATCTAAATATAATTCCGTGCCCACCTTTCGGATATTCCCATTTAATATTTTGATGAGGACAGCCTATTCTACAACTTCCACATTCATGACATCCCTCGTATCCAACATGCATTCGAATATTTTCCCATTTATAAACTTCTGCTGGACAAAATATCGTACAGATTTTATCGGGACATTTTGTCATACAAATATCGGAATCAAGTACAGTTAAGTGCGATTTTGTATCGGCATTAAAACGAACGAGATACTGCTTTTCTTCGATCGTACTTTCTTTTTTTGTCTCACTCATTTATTTCATCACCTTCCATGCTTTGTATACATCTTTCGCAAGCTTAAGTTTAGCCTTTGCTCCTCCTATATTACTCATAATATTCTTTTGTTTTTCCCATTTAGATTTACCATCTACTGTAAACATTTGGCTGGCAGATTTATTTAATAGTGGAATATATTGCTCGAAATATTGAGGGAATTTTTCAAAATGATGTGTTGCATCTTTATATTTTTTCAAATCCTGTCCTACGAAGCTATTTAGTAATTTATCAGCATACGGTTTTAAAGCAACATCAGAGTAGTTATCGATTGCTTTTGCTTCGATAATGGTCTCTGCTGCTAATCGTCCAGATGTCATTGCCATATTTGAGCCTTCACGATGAATTGCGTTTACTAATTGTGCAGCATCACCAATCACTAATACTCCGTTTCCTACCAATTTAGGAATTGATTTGTACCCACCTTCTGGAATTAAATGAGCAAGGTATTCTTGCGGTTCGCTTCCTTGTATATACGGTCTAATCATGGGATGATTCTTAACGTATTCGAGTAAATCATAAGGTTTCAATTTGTTTTCAATCATTCCTGATAATAATGTACCGACACCAATACTAAGAGAATCTTTATTTGTATATAAAAATCCTGTGCCAACTATCCCTTTTGTCGCATCTCCAAATAGCTCGATTGCTACCCCTTGGTTACCTTCAAGACCAAATCGATCTTGAATTATTTTACTATCCAGCTTTAAAATTTCCATTGTAGCCAAAGCGACTTCATCTGGTCTCCATTCTTTATGGAAACCTAAAGATTTTCCTAAAAGTGAATTTACGCCATCAGCAAGTACTACCACATCGGCATATAAATCACCATCTGGCCGATCCGTTCTTACCCCAACTACCATATCGTTTTCAACAATACACTCGAGAACAACTGTTTCATTGATTAATAATGCACCTTGTTCTACTGCTTTTTGAGCAAACCATTGATCAAACTTTGAGCGAAGAACAGTAAAATTATTATAAGGTTCTTCAGCAAATTCAAGACCTTTATATCCAAAGGTTGTAGCGGATTGTTTATCAAGCATCATAACTCGTTGTTCTACAATCACACGCTCAATTGGTGCATCCTTCCAAAATTCAGGTATAACGTCCTCCATCATTTTACGATACAATACGCCACCCATAACATTTTTCGAACCTGGATACTCTCCTCTTTCAATAAGGACAACATTAACACCATTTTTTGCGAGCTCGTATGCACATGAAATTCCTGCTGGGCCTGCTCCAACGACAATTACATCAAATTTTTCCGGCATGATCGTGATTTTCCTCCTTTAAAGAAAAACTTTCTTGGAATTGGTTAATCAGCATTGGTACAATTTCAAATGCGTCTCCTACGATGCCGTAATGACAAGATTGAAAAATTGCCGCATTCGGATCTTTATTTATCGCAATAATGAGACCTGAATTTTGCATCCCAACAATATGTTGTATTGCCCCAGATATCCCAATTGCAAAATAAATTTTTGGTGTGACCGTCAAGCCAGTCTGACCTACTTGATGATGATGTTCAACCCAGCCAGCTTCAACTACATCACGACTTGCTCCAACAGCCGCTCCAATCGATTCAGCAAACATATGAATCAACTGAAATCCGTCTTTACTACCTAACCCTTTGCCACCTGCTACGATAATATCTGCTTCGTCAATGCGAACTTTCTTAGTTGTTGCACGTACAATCTCTAATACTTTTGTTCGAATATCTTCTTCTTTTAAATCAATTTCCTCTTCAATCACAACTCCTTCAGCACCAGGAATCGGAGCGAGCGCTTTCATTACCTTTGGACGAACCGTAGCCATTTGAGGTCTATATTTCTTACAAAGAATAGTTGCCATTATATTTCCACCAAATGCAGGTCGACTAGCTAATAATAGTCCTGTATCTTCTTCAACATCTAATACAGTTGTATCGGCTGTTAAACCTGTAGGTAAGTCAGTGGCAACTGCACTTGCTAAATCCTTCCCTTTAGAAGTTGCACCATATAATAAGATTTCAGGCTTATATTTGTTACAGCATTCTAGAACTGCTTTCATATAAGACTCAGTACGATAATCCTTAAAAATTGGATCATCATATACATAAACAATGTCAGCACCGTATTCAAATAACGTAGGGGCTAATGATTTCACATTTTCACCAATTAATAATCCTGCCAATTCGCAACCACGTTTTTCTGCTAATTCTTTACCAGCTCCAAGCAATTCAAGTGACACGGGTGCTATGACTTTATCGTTTTCTTCAATAAACACCCAAATACCTTTGTACTCTGAGAAATCCATTTATACCCCTCCTTTCACTTCAAATAACTCTTTCTTCTCATTTAAAATCTTCATCAGTTCATTTACTTTTTCTAATGAAGTTCCTTCAAAAACCGTTCCACCTTTAGCCTTTGGTGGAGCCCATACTTTCGAAACAATTGTTGGTGAACCTTTTAGACCTAATTGTTTAATATCAATATCTTCTAAATCCTTCACTGCCCAAATGGTCGGGTTATACCTTGCAGCCTTTATCATATTTGTAAGTGATGAATAAGGAACTTCATTGATTTCCTTCTCAACTGCAAATAAACAAGGTAAACTCGTTTTAATCACTTCATGGCCATCTTCTATTTTTCGATGCACAATTGCATAACCTTCATCTTTATTAATTTCTTGGACCTTCTTAACTGATGTTAACGGCGGTATATCTAAACGACGAGCGATACCTGGTCCAACTTGTCCAGTATCACCGTCAATTGTCATCTTTCCACAAATGATTAAATCAATCGCTTGAATTTGTCCTATTTTCTCAATCGCCTTTGTCAAAGCATAACTTGTCGCTAAAGTATCTGCCCCAGCAAATGCACGGTCTGAAATCATATATCCTTCATCTGCACCGATTTCAATACATTTTCGGATAGCTTTTACAGCAGGAGGTGGCCCCATCGTAATAACCGAAACTGTTCCACCATATTTATTCTTAATTCGAACAGCTTCCTCCACAGCATGAGCATCATACGGATTTAATATTGCTGGAGCACTTGCACGATCCATCGTATTTGTTTTAGGATTCATCTTAATGATCTTCGTATCAGGCACTTGTTTTATACAAACCACAATATGTAACACTTTTTCACTCTCCCTTTTTCTTCCCGTCTCCCATAGTTAGTAAATGTACATGTTGTTCAAATATATTATTTTTATTGAAGAAATATGATAGAAAGCAACGAAAAAATAGAAACGAAAAAAAAGAGACATTCACAACATAATAGTTGAAAATGTCTCTGGAGACTGCCCGCCAAACGCTCGCTTTCATCGTTGCTTCACCTGCCTGCGGTGCCCATTAAGGTCTAGGGTAACTGCTCTCCTAGAAAGACAAGCGCTTGCAATGAAGTCTGATACTCAAATTTTTTGTATGTTTGTTTTACATTAACCAACCAATAGTTGGATTGTTATGCCTGAAGGGTCCTTTGTAAATGTAACGCCATTTTCTTCAAAAACAAAAGCTCCCATATTCTTTAAACGATTTACTACCACCGATTTTTCTTCTTCACTTGGATATAACAATGTAAAATTCTTTAATCCTGCACTGTTATCAGAAGGTGCAACCCCTCCTGCACTATGCCAAGTATTTAAACCGATGTGATGGTGATAACGTCCAGTTGAAATAAATAATGCCTGGCTTCCATATTTCGTTACAACATCAAATCCAAGCCCTTCACAATAAAACTTCTCTGTGCTATTTAAATCAGAAACTTGTAAATGGATATGCCCCATAATTGTTCCTTTTGGTAGTCCAGTAAAAGCTTCATTATCAGCAAGTGCCAAAAGCCCCTCTACATCTAATCGTTTACTATCCATAACGACATACTCATTATGCCATTGCCAATTCTCTGATGGACGATCTACATAAATTTCAATACCATTCATATCTGGATCCGCTAAATAAATTGCTTCACTGACTAAATGATCCGAACCACCTTGAAGTGGATTTCTAGTTTCAATCAAATGCTTTAGCACGATACCTAAATCTTTTCGAGTAGGTACTAATAAGGCAAAATGATATAATCCTGTATTTTGCTCATTTCTAGGTGTAACATTATCTGGCTGATCTAATTTAATTAAAACATTTACCCCATCCGCTGTTAAACTAGCATTTGTAGTTGAATGTTCCAAAACTTTTAAACCTATAACCTCTTGATAAAACGCTAATGAACGCTCTAAATTTGCAACTTTTAATTCAACTGTTGGAGCATAAACCTTTGGCTTTTGATGAAAATTCATTTTAATTTACCTCCTCTAGAAAATAGTACAATTAATGTTAACACTAACAGAATGAATGGAGCCATTGCAACACTCATGCCTTGACCCGCATGTAAATGAGTAAATACGGCTCCTACCATAATAATTGCTAATCCAACTGAAGCAAGCTTACCTAAAATCAACTTCCAATAACCAACTAATAAACCTACTGCACCTAACACCTCAAATGAACCAATCGTATACATCATCCCTTTTGAATAGCCATAAACCTCTTTAAAATCATGTAACATCTGAGTATTCCCACTTAATTTCACAAATCCAGACATTAGAAATGCAATAATTAAAATCCCTTGAATAATTCGAGTAAACCATTTCATTTATAAATCTCTCCCTTTTGTTTGTTTTTTACTGAACTTATATTAAGTACAGTTAAACTTAAAATATTTTTACTGTTCTTAATACAGAAACAGTAATAATTAAAAAAATAGTGTGGTTTATGCTAGTTGGTTACTTTTTGTAAGTGCGTTTGATTTAAGTACAGTATATGCGATAACTGTTCTCATTTCAAGTGCATTTTTTATTTTTTGTTAACGATTATCTTAAAATTAGAATTTGGAGGCTTGTTGAAATCCTTTGGGTGAATGAAGTTTATCAAAAAATATAATTGTTTGATCAGACTAAATGAAGAGCACTTTCATGTTTTTTAAATTTTTTCGTGACTATTATCTTGTGTTTTATGACATATTCGAAGAAATGTCTTGGTCATTTGAGATGAATTAAGAGTCCTTCATGGTATAGTTAAAGTATTATGTGATTTATTAAATAGTCTGTTAAGATGATTGACTGTTATTTGCAGTTTCATTGTTTTTAATTGCAGATTTGGTATTTTTATTTGCAGCTACCTAATTTTAATTGCAGTTTTAGTAATTTTAATTGCTATTTCTTGATTTTTATTTGCAGATTTGACTATTTTATTTGCACCTCACTCGTTATTCGCAAACTTGACAGCTTTATTTGCACACCTTTGTTTTTTTATGTAGTCGTCCTTATCCCCAATAAAATAAAAATATCGTACATCCAAATGTACGATATTTTCAAAGTGATTCGATCGTTTTATGACTGGCACGTCTTACAAAATCCGCCAAAGTATAGTTACATAAAAAGCCAAGTAAGTGCTCTTCTGCTTCAATTGCAAAGTCTGAAAATACGTTGTTCATTACACGTCCACTAGTACAGTCAGATGTGGATTCAATTAGTGCGGTTGATAGAGGTTCTGTCATTTGTAGGGCAATGTAGACTTGTTTTAAGGTAATTTCCTCAGGTGACTTAGCTAATAAATAGCCGCCATCTCGTCCCTCTCTTGCTTCTACTATTTTTTCTTTTACGAGGGGAGCCATGATTCTTCTCATAAATGAAACACCTGATCTAATATGTTTTGCGATTGCTTTACTTGGTGTAACCCCTTCTGTTGTTGCTAGTAAAACTAATGCCTGAATAGCAAATCCGAACCACTTAGGTGTAACGGAATTTTTACAACTTGACATCATTTATCACCATCCAGTGATATTATTATCCCCCGTTTTTGTTTCCCTTGCAAGTATATAGTAGTTTTTAGTCTTGTTTAAATGTAAGTAGAAAACGATTTACTGGATGAATCTAGTTGTTTTTAGACAATAAAAAAAGGATAGAAAGTTTGCTTTCCATCCTCATTTTTTATTTAACGAGCATATCCGCCTAGGCTTTGTTCTGCCATTTGAACTAGACGCTTCGTAATTTCCCCACCAACTGAACCGTTAGCGCGTGAAGTTGTGTCTGGTCCTAAGTGCACTCCAAATTCAGAAGCTATTTCGAACTTCATTTGCTCAATTGCTGAACTTGCATTTGGTGAAGCATATTGATTTGAAGATCTTCTGTTTGCCATGTTGTTGACTCCTTTGTCTTTTGGATGCTCTGATGTTGTTTATCAGATTAAAGATAGTATAATTCTAAAAATTTATTCTATACATTTATTTACAAATTTTTTTCTTTTTACCAAAAGTACTTCTTATTACCATATGAGGTTTTCCTGTATAAATATTTCCAAGTTCAAAAACTTGTATTATGTCTTTAGATTTTCTATAATCTTAGCATACTGTATACAATTAAAACACAGTTTATCAAATGAAAACGTCGCGTTATTTCCATATATTGAAAATTGTTTTTTAGGAGGAAAATTTTATGATGAATAATCGTTTCCAAGATAAAGTTGCTAAGAATTTAAGTGAAATACCTTTATCTGTATTAGACTTAGCACCAGTTGTTGACGGAAGCACTCCAGCTGATGCTTTTAAAAATAGTCTTGATTTAGCACAGCATGCTGAAAAATGGGGATATCACCGTTACTGGTTTGCCGAACATCATAATATGCCTGCAGTTGCAAGTTCAGCTACTTCGGTTGTTATTGGACATATTGCAAGTGGAACATCAACGATTCGAGTCGGTTCTGGTGGAATCATGTTACCAAATCATGCTCCATTAGTCATAGCAGAACAATTTGGAACATTAGAATCACTACATCCAGGTCGAGTTGATCTGGGATTGGGTCGTGCCCCGGGTAGTGATATGTCAACAACAAGAGCGTTACGTAGAGATTTACGTAGCCATGAAGACTTCCCTGCTCAATTAGAGGAATTACGTAATTACTTTAATCCCCCAGGTGGATTAGGCAGTTTAACGGTTCAAGCTGTACCTGGTGAAGGTTTAAATATACCAATTTGGTTACTAGGATCAAGTGGTTTTAGTGCTCAGTTAGCTGCTGAATTAGGTTTACCATTTGCATTTGCAGCTCATTTCGCACCAGACTATACAGTCCAAGCAATGCAGTTGTATCACAATAACTTTAAACCATCAGATGTATTAGACGAACCATATGCAATGATTGGCTTAAATGTTGTCGTTGCTGACACAGATCAAGAAGCAAAAAGACTTTTCACAACACAGCAACAATCATTTTTAAACTTAGTTCGAGGTGGTAAACCAGCTCTTCTAAAACCACCAGTTGACGATATGGATGAAATTTGGAGTCCATTTGAAAAAGAAACACTTGAAAATCAAATGAAACTATCTGCTATTGGTACAATCGATACTGTTACTGAAAAACTACAAACAGTATTAAATATAACAAAAGCTGATGAGATTATGGTAAATGCTTCTGTTTTCGATCATGCAGCGCGTTTATATTCATATGAATTATTAAGTAAAGTATTAAAATAAATAAAAAAAGGAGAGTATTAGATGCTCTCCTTTTTTTGTATAGAAGCCCTAATTAATCCTGCTCCTTTAAAGCTTCTTGTTCGACTCTTTTTACAAATTCATGTACCGCTTTTAAATTATTCCCCTTTGGATTAGCTAGCTTTATCATTGCTCGTCCGATAAAATTTACTCCAGCATTCGTGCCTTCATAAATAAATTTTGTATGTGTATCGTCGATTTTTTCTAATGTAAATATCAGATTCGTTTCAAATGAATTTGCTAAAACAAAATGGATTTGCTTTTTTTTATATGATTCAGTATCTTCGTATGCTAAAGTTTCAACAATATAAGATTCAACACGTTTTCCTTCTCTATAACTCTGTTGATGCTTTGCACCTACCTCGTTTTCGTTTTTATCGATTAAATTATGCTCTTCAACTTTTGGCATTATTTTCTTAATATTTTTATCTAAAAATAGACTCCATACTTTTTCGATATTTGTATTAATAACAATATCTTCTTTCCATTTAATCATTATTTCTATTCTTCCTTCCTGAAGCAATTTGTTTATCTATTTCGCACAATTTCAAATACTAGTTCTATTATAACGAAATATGTTTTCATATCATAAAAAAAGCCCTCTCATTTAATGAGAAGACTCTGATTTTTATTTAATTTACCTTAAGCTTTTTCGGTATTTATATTGGTTCCATTGAAAATGAATATAGCATCCAATGCAAAATCCATTGATTGCGATAAACGATGCTAATGCGACCATAATTGAAAACACATAAAATAAAACGTTCCAACCAACTAATGCTCCAATAAATGCTAGAGATAAGCAAGTTACTGCAATTGCTTGATTAAAATTTTGTTGACCTTTATCCTCTTGCGGATAGCTCGAAGGTTTCTTTTTTAAAAAACGTTTAGCAAATTTTATAATTGGATGGAAATCAAAAAGTAATCCACTAAGACCACTTATTAAAGGAATAAGAAGTAGCCAGTACTGACCAGTGATCCAAGTTAATATTACAGAAATAAAGATCGTCCATTGATTTGTACGAACTAAAGGTAATGGAATTGTATTTATTTTTGAAGTAGACACACATAAAACCAACCTTTCGTATCGGAATAATTAAGTATAATCATAATATGACTTCAAAAACAATACAATCCATAAAACCTGAAAAAAGTAAAATAATTATAAAACAAAAGGCACTGTTAAATATTAATATTGATTTTTCAATTTAAAAAAGGTTGTCTAATTTGACGACCTTTAGGAATACTTATTCAACTAAAGCATTGCGTTAATTGCTTAAACTCTGTTCTTTTTCAATTTTGTATGCCTTAAGCTGATCAAACCCGTCGATTATATATTTTCAAGAATATTTCTATAATATTGTCGTAAAGTTTCCTTTAAATTAGTAGGCTCTATGATTTTTACTGTTTGTCCTAATCTAGCAAGATATTTAATGATAAAGCCAAGTTCATTTGGCTCATATGTACCAATAATATATGCGTTTTCCAACTCATAGATTAATTCCATGGATGGATAATGTTCCTGTTGAAATAATTCTATCCCTGCTTGATTAATCAACCATTTAAATTGAATTGCATTTTCTGACGGCTTCCAAAGTGAATGCGAATTTTGCTTAGTAATTTCTTTTAATTCCTCCAAAGGTTGAATAGTTGTTACTTCAGCAGAAGAGATACGATCGCAGCGAAAAACACGGTAAGCCGTTTTATCCATATCATATGCTTGACAATACCAATATCCCTTCATTACGTAAATAGCAATCGGGTGAATAGTACGAAAGCTGTTTTGATATGTTATTTTTAGTACAATATTTTGAACAGCTGCCATTAATAATATTTCTAAATGTATGCTTTCTTTAATTTGTACAGTATGTTGAAAGGATACGCGATTTTGCATCCGCTCTATATCTTGTTTTTGACATTCCGACAGTACATTTATGAATTTTTCATGAATTGTACGATAGGATACTTGAAAAGGTAAATTTGAAAAGCTTCCTAGTGCCTGCATTGCAAAGTAAAGCGAAAGGATTTCTTGATTATTAAAATAAATAGGTGGAAGCTTCATTTGATTAAGTAAACGATATCCCCCATATCGACCATATTCTGCATAGATTGGAGCTCCAATTTCTTCTAAGGAAGCTACATCTCTTAGAGCTGTCCTTTTTGAAATCTGAAATTCCTGCATTAAATCTTGAAGTGTAAAATGCTGTTTTTGATTGATGAACCGAAGTATTTGATTTATTCGTTCTGATTTTTTCATAAAAACACCTCTTAATGGTGCCTAGATTTGTCACCTTTAGGCACTACACTAGTAAGTGTAATCAATATTGATGTAGGAAACAATCCAATCTCATTTATCCATTGGATTACTAACCTGATTAAAGATTTAAACAAGCAAATTACACTAAAATCTAAAGGAGTTGTTTCATTTGACAGTACAATTGAATTCATTTTTGTTGATGGATGGAAATGCAAAGGAAGCTATTGATTTTTACAAAGAATCACTCGATGCAAATCTTTTATTTTGCCAAACATTTGGGGATGAACCAGATGATCCTAAATCCCCTCTACCAGAAAATTTGAAGGATTTAGTAGCATTCTATTTTTCCTTATTGCGGCTCGTTCGGTATGGCGGCCTTGCCGTAAATGGAACAGGAACTTACGGAATGTTGGCGATAGCCTATAGACCGTGGTTATCGGTCTATTTAATACCGAAGCGACACATACGGAAATGACAGTAAGGTGCACTTTTCCTTACTGATCAGACCGTCGTGCTGCCCGCCCGAAGTCCATTCTTGTATATTTCTTAATAAAATAGATTGCTAGAAGGCTACAAGTTTTTCACTTACCAACAGATATTGGGACGATTTGCTTGTATTTATCCAAAATCACGGCCACCCATAAATATTCGACGTTACGAAGACGAATTTCTTCTATTAAACTGGCGCAAAGTTTTTTGATGTTGCGATAACGCCGTTAATCAAAAAAGTTTTTTGCCCCTTGATCGCTTGACTAGCAGCCTTTCTTTCCTGCCGGAAAGGTTCGGGTGTCCTGCCGGTGAGGAAGGTTAGTCGGTTTGCGCTGTTTTACGATTCGGAAGGCAAATGGGAAAAATCACAAACTAAAAGCAGACGTAATGGCTGCTCTCCTTTTTGTCTTTTATTCTTTAAAGTTTTTCTATTTGTTATTCTATTTTATAGGTGTACTTTTATTGGGATATTTCCAATGATTATAAAAGAGACTAAGATTTTAAAAAAGGAAAATTTTACCATGACAGATTGATTGTCACATGTATAATGATAGATAGACAACTCACCATAGTTTTGCCAACCAAACTATTGAATAAAAAGGAGTGGCAATGTTGGAAAAGAAAAAAATCTTCTATTGGATCATCCCGATTCTATTAATTGTCTTTTTAGGCAATGCTGCGCACGCTACAGAACAACAAGAAACCTCTAAAGTAAAACAATCTTCTGCATTAAAGGGGCAATTCTACCTTGAAGACATAGTGAAAATTTACGTACCATCTACATATAATGTTGATCAACCGATTGATAATACTCCATATGTTAACAAGTCATTAGAAGAATTCTCAAGAATGTTTGGAGGAGCAACAGCCATTGAGGGGACAGGATCGTGGCTATCTGATGATAATCAATTGGTCAAGGAGAAAGTAACGATTGTATATAGCTATGCAGAAAATTTAGATAAGGAAAAAATTAATCAAATAGTTGCCTATACCAAGTCTCTAAAGGAAGAGATGAAACAAACATCAGTGTCTCTTGAAGTGAATGGGAAGATGTATTTTATTGAATAGCTACTGTAAAGAAGCCTAGGGATTTTATATGATCAATATCAAAACATATGTCAACATTAACAATGATGTTATTGTTAATGTTATAAAAAAAACCGAAAATCAAAAGAAAAAAAAATAGTTAAGTGATAAGTGTTCTGAATTAGAGAATATAAACAATCAAATGAATAGCTAAAATGTTGGCACTTTTAAAAGTAAGGCATGGCTTGTTTATTTAATTTTAATTAATTATGGTGGAGGCTTATATGAAAAAACAACAATTTATTATTCCATTAGTTATGGCAACAAGCTTGTCAATAATCTCTGGATGTCAAAGTAGTGAAGAGACAACCAAGACAAAAGCAACTAGTCAGCAAAAAGGAAATAATGAAGACCATTTAAATTATAAAAAACAAAACGATTGGGAATTTGAGACTGGTGATTCACAATCACCTATAAATATTGATCTTGATAAACTTCAAGCAATGAGTGATTCCGGAAAACTTGTACTTAACTATCAAAATTCTATACTGGATGAGGCTGATAATGGCCATAGTATTCAATTAGAAGCTAAAGGAACGGCTAATATAAATGGGAGAAATTTCGAATTAACACAGTTTCATTTTCATGCAAAAAGTGAACATACTATAAATGGTAAACATTATCCGATAGAAGCACACTTTGTAAATAAAGCACAAGACGGGCGTATAGCCGTTATTGGAGTCTTTTTCATAGAAGGGGAAAAAAACGAAGGCTTTCAAAAGGTATTAGATAACATAAAAAAAGGGGCTACAAATAATTCAGTAGGGGAAATAAATATTGGCTCTATGATGCCATTAAATAAAAGTTATTATCACTACCTTGGATCGTTAACCACCCCACCTTTATCAGAAAATGTAGAGTGGTATGTAATGAAAAATCCTGTAGAAGTATCAAAGGAGCAAATAAAAGCTTTCACCAATAACTATAATGCAAATAATCGTAAGGTTCAGCCACTAAACAGACGTGTAATTTTAGAACATAAGGAATAAATACTAAATTTAAAGTAGTTAAAAATATAAGGTTAATCTCCCTCTTTCTATTCCATAAAAAAATGGGGGGGGATTAAGACTAATACTAATAAAAAATGACTTGAATAAAAAAACGACCCCCGAAGCAGCCGAACGTTATGAAACTAATGCATGCGTTAGTTGAATAAGGGAAATTACATATTTCTTTAGAATGTACCTAATATTTCTAATTGGAAACTCCATTAATTTGAGTAATATCCGTTAATAATTGAATCCACAGTTTCTAAAATTGAAGTAATAGCTGTTTTTTTTTGTTCATTCACTAGCAATAAAGCATCGTACTTATTATTTAATTCATTAAGTTGTACACTTAATGGTGTAACAAATTCTTGTGAGATTGTTTCGTTACGATATTGTATAAATGCTTTCTCAGCTGCTGAATATCTTGTCCTAACATTATCTATTTCTTTTGTTAAATCGACTAACTCTTTATCTAGTCTTTTGATTTCTGCGTTTAATTCTTTCTTCCATCTAAGTAATCCATGTACATTCGTATTACTCAATGTGTATCCCTCCCTAATATCGAATACTACATCGTACTCCATGGGATACTTGTTTGTTCCTGATCACATCAAAACAACAATTGAAGATTTGAAGTTCGTGTTTCTTAGGTCAGAAATTTGTCGCCGACTTCCTTCAGATTCCATGTCACCACATGCCTTTTGAACAAAAGCATGCTTATTCAACATAACTGCCATTTTCTTCAATAAAAAAAGCCGCATATTAGCAGCTTATGATCTTCAACTATTGCATGCGTTAGTTGAACAAGAAAGCGTAATTATATGCTTACCTTTAATGAATTGAAAAAAGAAATAATTACGCTAGATCCAAATCATTACAGAAAGACGACAACTTATTTAATAAAAGCTCCATTTTATTGAATGAATTTTTTTTATGAACATATCAACACTCACTGTATGGATATCATTAAATATTTGTTAATCGGTTCTTTATTAAGCTTTTATCTAATTCACGTACTTTATCATATGTTTGTAACAGTTTCTCAGGAATCAATGTTCTTCCATAATCCCAAGCATTTGTTTCTATTTTAAATTTAAGCAATTCTATTTCTTCTTCCTCACCATACATTAAATCCCTAAGATCATATTTATTTTTTTTAAAATCTAAGTGGTAACCAATCACATGATAAAGAATAATTTTAGCTAAGTTTTCATTTGTCTCTTTAATTCTAATGTTACTGATATAACCGTTTACATGAAGATAATTAAATTTTATAGTATTTGTCGAAACGTTATAACTCATAGGTACCGATATATTATTGTTAAATTCATAGTTAATTTTTAAATTGTGCGTTTCTAGTGTTTCTTTAATGATTTTCTCAATTCCCCATATATATAGCATTCTATTATCACTTCCCTTAAAATTTATAATACTATTTCAATCTATTTGTACTAAATTGATTGTCTAACTTAGTGTAACTGATTGACAATATTTAATTTAAAATATGACAATTAAGTAAGTTCTTGTTTAAAAATATTCAAGCTGTTATTTTGAATGTCCTTCTTTTATTCCACAATCTGGCTCGATTTCAGAATCATTATTAATCGGGACTCTTCCTATCCTACCCCCTTTAAAATAACAAAAAAGACCGCCGAAGCAGCCTTCATGAACTTCAACTAACGCATGCGTTAGTTGGTTAAGTTAGTTTCTTATAACTGCAAACTCATAGTGACTGTCTTAGTGCTAAAACCCAATTTTTCATACAGTTTAATTGCTTGATTCCCTGCAAATGCACTTAAACGAATTTCTGAGTATCCATCTTGTTTTAGATGGTCAATACCTGCTTTCATTAATAGTTTGGAAATCCCGTTCCCTCTAAATTCTCCTATAACAAATAGCTCGTAAATAAATCCATTAATCATATCAGTAAAATGGTCTTTGCTTGTCCCTAAAAGAATCCAGCCCATTAATTTATCGTTTTCTGTTGCTATTAAATAATAGCTTCCCTTTTCCAAAAGTGGTTTAACAAGTTGGTCAATTTTTTCTTTCGTAGGTTCTACTTCACCTAATGTGCCATCATAAACAGCTTGTGGAGAAAGTGATAATACCTTTTTTAGTTCAAAATCGTTAGGTTTTCTAATATCCATTAATTGAATCAGTCCTTTAAAATCCTTTTCTTCAGTTAAGCATAATATCCCCATTATTCTCTTCAAAAGGTTATGATTAACTTGAATCTTTATTCAACTAAACTGCCATTTACTTGAATAAAATAAATCGACTTTTCAGCCGAATATGTTATTGAACTATTGCATTGCGTTGGTTGCATAAGGTTTATTTTTCATTATTCAATTCCTTTGAAAATTCGGGATCAATCTATACTTCTTCAACTTCATATCCTTCTAAATCATCCGCAGCTGTAATATCTTCGTGTATCATATTTAAAAATTTATTAAATGATGTTGCTATTAAAGATAGGTTATTTAATTGTATTTTACCTTCCTCAAACATCAACTCTTCTTCATGATGCCAGAAATAATCATAACCATATTTCTCCTCACTTAAATTTAGACAAATAATATTACCACCTACATCACTCGCGATAGGTACACATCCTTTTGGAATCCTTCCATAGAATGTTTTAAAACAAAGCAATAAGTCATCATAAGTATCTAAGTCAGTACCGAAGAGAATAGATAAGATAAACTCAGGTGCTTCTTCTGATATAACTATATTTTCTTCTGGAATTCCACCATTATATTTTTCTAAAAACTCAATGTATTCGTTCGGAAATGAAAGGCATAAATCATTTTCAAACTGTTCAATCATTTTTTTATTAAATTTATTGGTATTTGGTTTAATAGAAATCAAATAATCCTCTCCAATCTAATTTAATACTATTTTATCAGTATTCCTTATTCATACAGATAGGTAAGGGTTT
>NZ_NUUX01000026.1 GCF_002564465.1 Bacillus sp. AFS088145
CCCCATGGACGGCCCCAGCCCCATGGACGATAAAATCCCCAAGGTCTTCCCCAGCCCCATGGTCTACCCCATCCCCATGGGCCAAATGCTGCTGCACCCAATAAAAACGGAAAGAAGAATGGGAAAAATCTTTCATCTTCTTGTTGCGGTACACCGGAATATGGATAATATGGTTGCTCGATTTGTTGACGATAATCATACATTATAAATCACCTCCATACTATCCAATGTACGGAGATTAGCTCATTTAGGAGCAAGGTCAAGTATATAGGCAAAAGTACAAATTCTTAAGAGAAGAAAAGGGTACTGCCACCCCTTCCTTCTGATTCTAAATCAATTTGTACATTTCATATTGAGCTATTTTTTCTTTCTTAAATTCTAGTTTATGCAAGAAACCTTCAAGGCTATTATTATTTGGTATTGATGTTGAGAAAGATTTTAAATTTAGTTCACTAGCCGCAGATTGCAATAAGCTAGTTGCTATTTTTCGATTACGGTAAACTTTATCAATTATTAGGAGACTTATTCTACCATTTTCATTAACTGCTAAAGCACCAACATTTTCATCGTTAACTCTAGCTAGAAAGTAACTAAAATTAGTTAGTTTTTCTAAATAATCAATGTCATTTTGCCAGTTTATATGATAGTCCCAATTCGTAATTGTTTCTTTGAAAGTTTTAAATTCAACTTTATTTATTTCTGTACTAGGATCTAATTGTATTTGTTGTAAACTTGTTAAATCTGATTTAGTAAAATAAGAAAGGTCATAAATCTTTTCGTATCCAAGTTTCTTATAAAAATTAATTGCACGATCATTTCCAACAATTACTTCTAGGAATAGTTGTTTACATCCGTTTTTCGCTGCTTCTTCTTTGTGCAGTTCAAATAACTTTTGGCTAACACCTAACCCCCTATAGTCTGGACTAATAGCCAAAGTTCCACATCGCATTGTTTTAATCGTTTCATACATTTTAATACCGCCTAAAATCACACCTACTGCTTCATTTTCATAAATTGCCACGAAAGAGTGCTCAGGTTTGTTACCTTCTGGACCAAAAAACAAATTTACAAACTGTTCCTTAGAATAATTGAATTTAACGATATAATCTGAAAAACCTACTGAAAATGCTTGATAAGCTAATTCAACGTCTACTTCGCTACATCTGAAATAATTTATTTTTTCTAGCTCTATACTTTTTTTCAAATTTGTTTCCATTAAGTCACGTCCTTTTTTATTTAGAAATGATGAGCTCATTTTCATTTTGTTGAATTTGATCATAGTTAAAAGCAATTTTTTTCTTAAATAGTAAGTAACTGGTTACACATAAAATCATAATGATTAGGCTACCATGAAACAACCAAACAAGATGTGGCATTGATAAAAATGATAATAATGGTGATGCAGCTACAAAACCGATCGTAAAACCAAGCCTATTTAACAAATTTGCGACTCCGAAGATTCTACCTCTTATCGAATTATCAGTTTTTTGAATCATTGTTGAAAAATAAGTACCTGCTGCATTATCAAAAAAGCCTGTAAAAAATGCGAAGAAAAATACTACCCATAAAATTTGATTCGATAAAAATAATATGAAGCCGATTGATGTTAGAACGGAAGTTCCGTAATACATAAAAAGATAATGTTTTTTTAACCAAGAGACCTTAGGAATTAACCAAGTCGAAAGGATTCCTCCTATACCCCAAGTTCCCCAAATAAGTCCTTGGTAAAATGTTGCATGTTCTGTGCTAATTTTTTCTGCTAATATTGGTACTCCCACATTATGAGAGCTTGCTGAGAATGTTTGAAATAAAAATACAATGAATACAAATACTAATAGCGGTTTCATTAGTACATAAGTTTTTACTTCTTTCAAATCATTAAATAGTTGTTTCCATTGATTGTTTACACCTTTTTTAACCGCATTTTCCCATTTATAAAAGATTAGAACAAATGCGGATAAGAAATAAGAAAGGGCATCTATTCCGATTATTACACGATAATCTACAACCGTTGATAAGAATGCTGATCCTAAAAATCCAATAACCATACTAATTGCAGCAAGGCGTGAAATAAAAGCGTTTATTTTTAAAATATTTTCTTCACCAAATATTTGAGGTAAATCCGCACTAAAGCTGACTGAAAAAAAGCTTCCTAATGCGCCAATGATAAATGCTACAATCGCAAACATTAAAGGTGAAGGGAAAATACATAAGGTAAGAATACTTATTCCTCTAGTAATATCGCTGAATATCATTAGCTTTCTTCGATTATATCGATCAGCAATTACACCAGAAAATAAACTTGTTAATATCCCACCACACACACGAAGTGCTAGAACCGCAGCCAGCCATGATGTACTTTTCGTCATCGAGTAGATCACTGCATTCATTACAACCAATTCCATCATACTACCTATATCCGAGAATGCCTTTGTATATAAAAAATAGACTTTCTTTCCCATTATAATCCCTTCATTCTACCAAAATTAAAAACTACACCTCTATCAATACATAGACAAACAAATAATTCTAATTTGGACTGAAATCATCTTGATTCCTCCTTCCTAATTAAAACTGACTATTAAGTTTATTTTATTCTATGAATAGTGTATGTTGTTTACTTTATTTTTAACATAAAAAATTTTCTGAATTTAAATTTTAGGTAGGAAAGTATTCACCTTCTCTACCCAAAATCTTAATTTTGAATGACTATATAAGTCATAATCATTTCTTCTGCGGCTTTAAATTGTGCTTTGTAAATTTCATCTTCTTCTACAACTGAATAATGTAAGCAAATGCCATCAATATTAGCCCAAAACAAACTAGAAATAATATCAGGATCGATTGTTTTCTTAAATTCACCAGATGCTATTCCTTGTTTAATAATTTCACTTAAAAATAAACGATATTGATTTTTGTATCTTTCAATCATAATGGCTTGGAGATTTTCATGCCTAGCTGAATTAATCCAAAACTCCATATGGACTCTAATCATATTTCGCCATAATTCTGTTAAAGAAATTTCACTATACATTTGAAATAGCTCTTTTAACTTATCTTTTGATGAACTAAATTTTTGAAATCGTTCATTAATTTTTTCAAATGTTTGAACTGTTCTTTCCTGCATTAAAGTTAAATAAAGTTCTTCCTTACTTTTAAAATAATTATAAATTAGCCCTTTACTCGTTTTGGAATATGCAACAATATCATCCATTGTTGTCGTATGATAACCTTTTTCTCCAAAACATTTTAAAGCACTTTCAAGAAGACTCTCTCTTTTGCGTTCTTTGTAATCATCTGAGACTTTTGGCATTGAAGACATTCCTTTACTTAATAAATATATTTAAACTGACTGATTAGTTTAGTTTATCAACTAAATTTTGGAATTTCAAGAGAATATTCGAAATAATCACGCGATTATTTTCAAATCACAAAAAAAAGTGACGATAAGTTGTTAAACCTATCAAGTCACTTTATCAAGTCAAAATTAGTTTTGTTCAAGTTTTGCTTGAACAGAAGCTAACTTACCTTCCATTGTACTCTTCTTATCGCGACGATCATCGATTCGAATAGTCGTTGCTACTCTTGAAATTCCATTTTCAAATGGTACCTCATGCATTTCTTGTACAACTTTTAATAATAACGGTAATTCGCCTTCAATAATTGTATTCATAGGTGTAAGCTGGAATTTTACTTCGCCATTATACTTTTCTAAAACTTTATGTATATTTGCTACATACGCACTTACACTAGGTGTTTCTGTGCCAATTGGTACGATTGAAACGTCAATAATTGCCATTTTTTGTATTCTCCTTTTTAATCAATTTGTTACTTGTATATCCTAACATGTTTGTGATAATAAAGAAAACTCGACGATTGGCGAGCTTTAAGGCGAAGACAGAGGCGTAGTTGCACTTATACTTAATTCCTAAAATTTGCAACTACGTTGAATCCCCTTCATAGCTGCAAATTTATAATTTCTTAATGTGAAATGAAAAATTTAACTATTCATCTCCTGACAAACTTTAGGCAAATAATGCCCTTTCTACTTCATAAAATTAATATCCCTTTTCAATCTTCACTATATTTCTTAGTTTCTCGTTATTTTCTAATGATGAAAGTGTATTGACAAAACACTTAACACCATCATTTGGTAAAGTAACTGCCGAAATATGTGGAGTTATTTTTACATTCGGCATTTGCCATAATTCTGAATCGGCTGGAAGTGGTTCAACAGCAAAAACATCTAAAATAGCTTTTCTAATATACCCATTATTCAAAGCTTCCTTTAAAGAGTCCTCACATACAGTTGCACCTCTACCAACATTTATAAATCCTACATTATTTAAATGTTTAAATGTATTCATATCTAATATATTTTTAGTTTCATTCGTAGATGGAAGAACACTAATAATCCAATCGGTATGATCTAAAATTGTAGATGCTTCTTGGAACGGAACTATTTTTTCAAAATATGGTTTTTGACTACCACTCATAGAAACTCCATATACTTTCATTCCTAAGCTTGATAATACCTTACCAATATGTCCTCCGATTTCCCCTGTACCATAAATGACTACTTTTTGGTCTTCTAAAGATTTTGGGATATGAAATTCCCACTTATTTTCATTCTGTAAATTTGAAAATTGTTCATGTAATTGTGAATCCTGGAGTATGTAACTTAAACAATATTGACTCATTTTTGGACCAAAAACATCTATCGTTCGCGTTAAAAGCACATCATTTTTCCATTTAATTTTCATGAAACTATCTACACCCGCTGCTAATGAATGGACCCACTTGATGTTTCCAAATTCAAAATTTGGTGTTGGACGAAAACCAACAAATGTATCAGCCCACTCATAATCCTCTGTTGTTACTTCATCTTCAGGTAAAAAACGAAACTCTTTTGATAGATTATGTGATTCAATTAGATCTTTAAGCTTATGATGAATACGGCTAGTCACTAGAATTCTTTGAATTTCCATTGTCCTACACTCCTTTTTTGTCATAAATAAATTTTAGCATAATATTTAGAAAAGAATGAAAAGAAAACACTTCGAGTAATAAAATAGGAATCGAGAGCTTTTCTCTTCAAACTATTGGGGGTCTAGATGACCAATTTGATCTATTCAACTCATAATTAGCTTGTTTTTATCAACTTTTTAAGTGATATAGAAAGAATTAGAGCATATTTTCTAGATTTCCATTTAAAATAATCTACTATTGTTCATTAAACAAGTCATAATACCCTAACTGGTACGGGTAATTTTTAATCTTATTTGCGATTCTTAAGGATTTAATTGCAGTTTTGCTGATTTTATTTGCTGTTCTGTCATTTTTAATTGCTGTTTTGCCATTTTTATTTGCGATTCTCAAAATTTATTTGCAGTTAGTCCTTATTTAGCAACTTTTCATCTTTTATTTGCACAGTTGAACTCCTTATTTGCGACTAGCAAAGATTTATTTGCAGTTCAGACTGAATACCAAATGTACTTTGACATAAAAAAATGAGGTTCCCTTGAAAAGTCGGGATAACCTCATCTGTTTAATATCTTCTTTATAATACTTTACTTAAGAAACTTTTCGTGCGCTCGTGTTTTGGGAAATCAAATATTTGCACAGGACTGTTTTCTTCTACTATATACCCTTGATCCATAAAGATTACGCGATCACCAACCTCACGAGCAAAGCCCATTTCGTGTGTAACAATGACCATTGTCATTCCTTCTTTAGCAAGTTGCTTCATAACCTCTAAAACTTCACCGACCATTTCAGGATCTAAAGCGGATGTAGGTTCGTCGAATAACATAATTTTTGGTTCCATTGCAAGTGCTCTTGCAATCGCAACACGTTGTTTTTGCCCTCCAGATAGTGAGTCAGGATATACATTTGCTTTATCTGAAAGCCCGACTTTTTTTAATAGTTCAAGTGCTTTCGTTTTTGCAAAATCATTCGCTCGATTTCTTACTTTTTTAGGTGCTAGCGTAATATTTTCTAAAACTGTTAAATGTGGAAATAGATTAAAATGTTGGAATACCATGCCTACTTCAGTACGAATTTTATTTATATTTGTTTTTTTATCGGTAAGATCGACGTCTTCGATAAAAACTTTACCCGCTGTTATTGTTTCTAACATATTTAAACATCGAAGGAAGGTTGATTTACCTGAACCAGAAGGACCGATTACAACGCATACTTCACGTGGTTGAATGGTAATGTTGATATCTTTTAATACTTCTAGTGAACCAAATGATTTTTTTAATTTTTCTACTTTAATCATCCCGTAGTCAACCTTCTTTCAATGCGATTTAAAACAAAGCTTAATGTTAAAGTTAAGATCAAATAGATTACAGCAGCAGATATGTACGGTTCCCATACTTTATAATATTGCCCCTGCATTGCCCTACTCCAATACATAAGCTCAGGTGCAGCAATAATAGCTGCAATTGAAGATTCCTTAATTAAGACAATAAATTCATTTCCAAGTGGAGGTATCATACGTTTTATAGCTTGAGGTAAAATCACATGTTTCATAGCTTGTACATGCGTCATTCCTAAGGAACGAGCAGCCTCCATTTGCCCCTTATCAATTGATTGAATTCCAGCACGAAAGATTTCAGCAATATATGCTGCTGCATTTAATGATAGTGCAATGATTGCGGCTGCTATTGCGTTTGTCTCCCCTATAAAATACGGAACTACCCCAAAGTGAATTAATAAAATTTGTACAAATAACGGTGTACCTCTAAAGAAATTGATATACCAAACAAAAGGTAGAGCTAACCATTTATTTGATTGCATTTTACCTAATCCAATAAATAATCCGATTATTGTACCTAAGAATATTCCTGCAAAAGATAAGCCAATTGTTAATCCAGTTCCTTTAAGGAAAAACGGTATGTATTCTTTTATAATTCCAAAATCAAATCCCATTTCTTTTCCCCCATTTAGATAAAATTGCGTAACATAATTTCCTGTTACGCAATTTTTAATTTCCTATTTATTTTCTTCTGCTTTTAATGTTTCAAGATCTGGCTCTGATCCAAAGTGCTCTTTATAAATTTTTTCATAAGTACCATTGTTTACTACTTCTTTAATTGCTTTATCAAGTTTACCTTTTAATTTACTTCCATCTTGAAGTAATAGGCCGTAGTATTCAGGTTCAAAGCTATTTTTATCATCAATAACAACTAGCTTTTTATCCGGATTATTTTTTGCATACGCTTCAAGAACACCATTGTCCGCGACTACTGCATCAGCTCCTCCACTAAGAAGCTCTAAAATTGCTAAATTGTTATTTTCGAATTTTTTTAGATTTTTATTGTTTTTACCATACATTTTTTCAACAGCTTCTTGTCCTGTTGTACCATTTTGTACTGCTACAACTTTACCTTTCAAATCTGCGGCTGATTTAATACTACTACCTTCTGGAACTAGAATTTTATTAATCGAAAGAAAATAAGGAGTTGTAAAATCATATGTTTTCTCACGATCTGCATTAATCGAAATAGAAGACATACCAATATCAGCAGTTTTGCCACCAATTTCAGCAAATAATGGGTCCCATCCAGTATTCACAATTTTAATTTTCACCCCAGCTTCTTTCGCAACTGCATTTGTAAAATCAACATCGAATCCTACTATTTTACCGTTATCAAGATATTCAAATGGTGCATAGGCAGCATCAGTTACAACTCGTAATGGCTTATCTGCTGTTCCGCTTGTTTTCGCTTCCTTACCACAACCCGATAAAATTAGTGCTGTCGTCACAGCAAATGCAAACGATAGTTTTTTAACCTTTTTCATTTCAATACCCCCAATTATTTTTGTTTTATGTAAGTAAATTTCTGATCAGATTAAATATATTGAAAATTTTATATATTTAAATTTTTTAATTATTATATCTATTCTTGTTTAAATTTGCAATACTATGTCAATTATTGCCAAATTCCACCAATAAACAGGTTGATTGAGAGGATCATAAAATAGCATTTTAATTTCTAATGTATTTATAGTTAAATATAGTCAAAGAGTTGAAACCATAAAACGGTCAATAGGAAACCGTATATTAGGTATTCATTCTTAGTGGAATTCAACCTCAACTTTTTCCTTTTACGAAAATTTAGTTATTAATTGTCTGGATTGTTTTTCAAAAGCTTGATTCCTTATAAATAAATATATTTCACTCGAAAAATTTCTAGTCGAAATCTTTTTAGGAAAAATAAAAAACCGGAAACATTCGATTAGTTTCCGGCTATCTTACAACTTTATTTAATTAAAATTGATAACTCTGAATATCCCTTGTTCGTTTTATGAACTTCAATTACTGCAGGCATTGCATCCTTTACATCTTGCACATGAGAAATAACGCCAATTAACCGGCCTGATTTTTGAAGCTGAATAAGTGTATCAATTGCTTTTGATAATAATTCATCATCTAGCGATCCAAATCCCTCATCTATAAACAACGTATCAATTGATACGCCACCTTTATGTGCTTGAATGATATCTGCCATACCTAGTGCTAAACAAAGTGATGCATTAAACTGCTCTCCACCAGATAATGTTTTTACATCCCTAGCAAGACCCGTGTAGGAATCATATACTTCCAATCCTAAACCACTTTGTTTCCTTCCTTTTTCAACTGCATCTTTTCGTTGCAATTGAAATTGGCCATTTGATAAATGGTCAAGTCGGATATTTGCCGATTCAATAATTTGTTCAAAATAATCCAATAAGACATATCGCTCAAACGAAATCATTTTATCATTATCTCCTTTTGTAACTTTATATAAATCCGTTAAACCTGCTAATTTTTGTTCAGTTTCTACAAATTCCTCTTGATAGATTTGTAGGTCAATTTTCAATTGACTTAATCGCTTATTTAATTCTTGAATACGAATCATCTCATTAACGATCGCGTCTAAATGCTGAGTAATTTCTTGTACCTTCATTTTAAGTTCACTTACATCAACTTTTTCCATCGATTGAACTTGTTTTTCAAGCAACTCTTTTTCTGTACTTAATCTTTGAAGATTCTCTTCGAACATTGATAAATCATTTCGATATTGTTCAATCATTTGTATATAATCAATTGCACTTATAAACTCTGATTCTCCGTTAAATTCGTACTTAGCTATTTTTTCATGATAAAGAAGCGTTGTTGTTCGAATCTCTTCATTTAATTTTAAAACTTCTTTCTCAAGATGAGTGCGAGTAGTCTCTTTAACCGTCTTCTGTTCAGTTAAGATTCTATATTCTTCTTCAATTTTTGAAATTTTAACTTTTAAAATTGCTATATTTTTTTCAATTTCATTTTTTTCCAATTGCCATTTCTCAAGAGTTCTTAACGATTCAGGTAATTTTGATTCAATTTGTATGATGTGAATTTTTAATTCATTTAGTTCATTTGTAAACTTATTCAATGCCTCAGTCTTCTCAGTAACTTTTACGGTTAAATCCCTAATTAATTGTTCTTTTGTTTTTATTACATTATTAATCTTCTCAAAAACAGCTTTTTTCTCAGTCAGAATTTTTAAATTTGATTCATTCTCTTTAAACTCATTAGCAAGAGCTTTAAGAGCATCATTTGTAAATTCAAATTGCCCATGCTCCTCAAAAAATGATTGTTCATCAATTTTTAATGAGTTTTCTTTACTCTTAATTTCCCCTTGAATTGTTGCTAGTTCAGTCTGGAATTGATTTACTTGCATGTTCAATTTTTCTGCTTCTTCTTCATTGACTGTCCCATTAAATTTAGCAAGTGATGGATGATGGGTGCTTCCACAAACTGGACATTGTTCTTGATCCTTTAAATCTTTCGCTAAAAAAGCGGCTTTTTGCTGATGCATTTCACTTTCAATTCTGTCCAATTCATTTTTCAGCTTTAAATGGTCCAAATTTTTTATTTGATATTCATCTCGTTTTTGCTCTAATTCTTTTTTTGCAAAAAAGATTCGTTTAGCAAACCCACCTTTTAATGAAATTTCCTTATTTAATAAGGAGAGCTTAGCCCATTGATCATGAATACCTTCTAAATCATTTAGTTGCTGTTTTAACTGATTTAATTCTTCGTTCTCTTTCTTTAAATCATCTTGTAATGTCTTTTCTTCATTTTCGTATAATAGAATCTGTTTTGATTTATTATGAAACGCTACCTTATGATTTTGAAATTGATCGACATCTTCTTTTAACGCTAATAAATTACTCAATTGGCTTTCTAAGCTACCTAATTTTTTTTGCTCTTCAGGTAATGTCACTACTTCCGCAGAGATTTTTTCAATATTAAAAAGTGTTTCTTTTAAACTCTCTATTTCGAATAATAATTTACCGTTCGTTACTTGAAGTGAATTTTTTAGTTTCTCAAGTTCAGTTTTTATAGGCAATACTTTTTCAGCATTTGTGGCTAATTTTATTTTTACTTTTTTATCTTCTATTTCTAACTCTTGACTTTTTAACATTGTTAATAATTCAATGACTTCATTTAATCGATCAATATTTTTATTATGGGCTTCTGCTGAAAATAGCTTTTGTTGACTAACTTCTAATTGTGATTTTTGGATTTTCTCATTTTCTTCAAGTCTTTTTAAATCATCCATTAAACTTAATATATGTTCAGTCAAAATCTCATTAACAATATGAAGATTAATTTGAGAATCATCGGTAATTTGAATTCCTTTTTCGCTTAACAATTTTTCAATCACTTCTAATTTAATAACGATTTTCTGCTTTAAATTAGTAAATTTACTTTCCATGTTTTTTCTAGCTAAATTTAGAGTTTCAGTTACTTTTTCAAATAGTTCAGTTCTGAAAATTTTCCGCAAAATTTCTTCCTTTTCTTTTGTATCGGAAACTAATAATTTTCTAAATTCACCTTGAGGAAGTAATACGATTTGTTTGAATTGATCTGCATTAATCCCTAATAATTCTTCTACTTTTTTATTGACGATTGAAGTTTTGTTAAATTCCTGGCAATAAGGTACTTTTTCTTCATTCTCAATTTTATAAAACTCAATTTTATCACCGGTAATACTTTTATTTTGTTTCTTTTGATGACCTTTTTGTCTAAAAATATTATAATGATTTCCTTTTAATTCAAATGTTAATTCAACACTAGTATATAGATCATCATCGGCAAAATGACTTCGAAGCAATGTTTGGTCATTCCTATTTTCACCGCTCGCTTCTCCAAAAAGTGCAAAACAAATTCCATCAAATATTGTTGTTTTTCCTGCACCGGTTGGACCAGTTATTGCAAATAGTCCTTTTTCATTTAGTCGACTAAAGTCAACATATACCTTATCCTTGTAAGGTCCAAATGCATGAAGTACTACTTTTAATGGTTTCAAATCTATTCCTCCCTTACAAAGATTTCATGAATAATCTCTTTCATATATTGTTCGTCTTCAATTTTCAAATCTTCATTTTTCATTTCTTTATAAAAAGATTGGAACAACTCAAGTTGATTTTTTGATTGTTTTCCCACTAAACTCAGTTGATTTGTTTTATCTGTTTGTAATGTCGTTCGCTTACGACTAACATGCATTGCATTTGGATAAACTGTTCTAATTTGCTCCATCGGATGTACGACCATATGCTCATCAGTTAATTTTACAAATACATAATCATGATTTACAGAATGCTGTCTGATTTCCTCAATCGTTCCTTCGATCGATCTTAAATCTCGTTTTGGATGAAAATCTTTCTTAACTACTGATAGCTCACCGTCAGCTTTTAATTCAACAATTAAGCAGCCTTTTTTATGGTTTTCTTCAGAAAGTGAATACTTTAATGGAGATCCAGAATAACGAATTGATTGATTTCCTACAAAATGTGCTCGATGTAAATGTCCTAGGGCTGTATAGTTAAAATGTTTAAAATTATGATGTGATACGTATTCAGCTCCACCAATAGAGAGTGTACGTTCACCTTCTGTCTCTTCATCTGAAGGCTCACCATTATTTGTTACGAATGCATGTCCAACAAATACATTTCGTACTGATGGGTCTAATTCTTCATCTCTTATTTTATTTATAATTGCTTTCATAGCGTCATCATGTGAATGGATATCATCGTTTTGTAAAATATAACGTACAATACTTGGTTCGGCATAAGGAATTAAATAAAAATGAACTTCACCATCAGCATCATTCAAAATAACTTTCTTAAATGGAGTTTGAAATTTCCCTACTAAATATAAGCCTTCTTTTTCCATAAAACGGCTACCAAATTCAATTCGTTCAGCGCTATCATGATTTCCAGCAATCGCAAGAATGGGCGTATTACATTCAATAACAATTTTATGGAATACTTCATTTAATAGTTCAATCGCCTCAGTTGGAGATATACTTTTATCATATAAATCGCCTGCTATAACAATAGCATCTGGCTTTTCTTCTTTAATTATTGAAATGAACTCTTCTAATATAAATCGTTGGTCTTCTGTCATATGTACACCATGTACAATTTTACCAAGGTGCCAATCTGCTGTATGAATAAACTTCATTAAATACACCTCATCATTTTCTTTACTTTCATTGTTACTAAATTTATAGAACAACTTTTCTATCTTATATTTTACATCAACATACGAACATTTGTATGCTTTTTAATCACATTAATTCTAAAAATGCATTATTAGGTTAAAATAATTGAAATACTAATTAATATGATTCAAAATAAACCTATCAAAGCTTTAGGAGGCAATTATGGAAAAAATAGAAGAAGTAAAAAAATACGAGGAAATAATTAAAAGTGAAAAGCCAATCGTGGTGAAGTTTTATGCAACTTGGTGTCCTGATTGTACACGTTTAGATGCTTTTATCGGAGACGTAATTGAAGAGCACCCTTCATTTACTTGGTACACAATGGATCGCGACGAATTTCCAGAAATCGCAAGTGAACAACAAGTAATGGGAATCCCGAGTTTGCTTGTATTTAAAGATGGTGAAAAAATTGGACACTTGCATAGCGCAAATGCCAAAACACCAGAATCAGTTGAAGAATTTTTATCAACTTTTGAATAATATCAAGTTAGGTTAAATCTTGATAAGTCTGGGATTATCCCTAAAATTTATATAAAATAAATTGAACCACAAGGTAATTGAACCTTGTGGTTTTTCGTATGCATATTCTATTTCCTGGTTTACTTGTCTTTATCATTTATAGGCAATTTGGACTTGATTTAGATCATATATATCTCATGAGGTGATTTATTGTGCTTAATTTCATTGATGATTGTTGGTTTTCCAATTAACCGGGAACAAAAAGAAACACCTATATCATTTCGATTATAGGTGTAATTTTATCCTATTCAATTAAAGCTGTTTTCTTTCATGTAAATTAATAAATACATTTTTACAAATACTGTACCATGCATATCCTACTAACCAGCCAGCAATAATATCTGAGAAATGATGTACGTGTAGGTATATTCTGCTCATTGATATTAAAAATATCATTAAAAGAACGATAAATTGAATCATTTTTTTGTGTTTCATCATTGCAGGTTGAATGACAATTAAAATAAAGCCTAAAGTTAGAAAGAAGGATGTTGCCATTACTGCATGACCACTTGGGAAACTAAATCCACTTTCCACATAGTACATTGAACTTGGTCGTGGTCTTTTATATAGATCTTTTAAAAAGGAAACAACCACTCTAGCTGTCAATAATGTAATAAGTAACGATAGACCAGTCCAAATGCGCTTACGTATAATTGAATAAACTAAAACAATGACTGCAAATGTTAAATACATTTTTGAAGAACCAAAATCTCTTAAAAAATAACAAAATGAATCTAGCGCATCTGTTCGAATGAATTCAAAGAATTTAAACGCTGAATTGTCCAAACTCCGAATCATTTTGGAATCATAAATAAGTCCTAAAATAACAAATAGAAAAATAGAAGTAAAAATTAGTATCCAATTATTTTTTTTCATATAATCCTCCAATATAAATTCCAGTTAATGCATCTTAATTGCTTGTACTTTGGATACACAAAAGAAAAACGACGAGAGCACCCGTCGCCACTTTCATGACTATTCTTCTTCCTCATCGATTTCATCAATCATACATTTTTCCAGTAAGTACTCAAAAGTAATATCCGCTAGTTCCTCAATTTCCTCTTCCTCTGGAACATACCCCCGCTGAATGAGCTGTTGATAGAAAAATTCTGCTATTTCTTCCGTATCAATAACTACCTCAATTTCTTTCACTAGCATCACCCCTTACTAGTTATTATGTGAAAAATGAGAAAATATGAAAAAAACCTTACCAAGCACAAAAAAATATTAATATGTAACCTTTAGCATAATACAACATTGACAAGCATATATTCAATTAAAACATGTTAAAGGAGCGAGATTACAATGATAAAGATGGACAAGCTAGCTAATTTAAAAGAAATAATGGTTAATGATGAACTGTTTGAAGAAGCTGTTGAAAAGCTGACGACAATTGCATTTTATATTTTAATAGGGATAGGCATACCTTTTATGATTCATATAAT
This sequence comes from Bacillus sp. AFS088145, assembly GCF_002564465.1. Classification (GTDB taxonomy): domain Bacteria; phylum Bacillota; class Bacilli; order Bacillales; family Bacillaceae_G; genus Gottfriedia. Next base: position 14,513 of record NZ_NUUX01000026.1, read on the forward strand.
TCTACAATTATTGTAGAATATCCTCTCTCTCAATTTGTTTTCTTCTCTGAGAATTTATTTAAATTTTTAAGCACTAGATCCATCACAATTTTATATTCTTCGTCTTGGAAGATTGAATATAAAACAGCGTAATCATTATATATATCTAATAATCCATCAATTATTTCTTGTTTTGTTGTTTTATTTCTGCTTTTATTAAAATCATTCATTGAGCGAAGTTTTTCTAAGTCTAATTTTGTAATGCCATTTTTATCATTTCTTAGTTTTTTTAGAATTGCATTTGCAGTTTGTGCTGATGCAATTAGAGTTAAATCTGTTTCATCGGCTTCTAACCATTCTCCATCAGTAATACGCGCTAATTCGTAAATTGTATCTTCCCAAGCATCATTTTTATATCGCCAAACCTCTGTACGGTACCCCACAATTCGAAATATTTCTTTTTCATAGCCATTGACTTGAACAAGATCCCCGAAAGAAAATGAATAATTTACTTCTATCCATTCTTTTTCAAGTTTTTTCCCATCATATTCGTTGAGAAGCTGAAGAGTATTCTCAACATAAAGTCCGTCATGATTATTGACTTCATAAACAAAAACGCCGTCCATCAGTTTAATATTTATTAACTTTCTATTTTTATTGGCTAATAAGACAAAAATACCACTCAGTTTTTAAGTGAGTGGCCAGACTGTTGACAAGCGCTTGCAATCAGTCTGTATCACACAGACCCAAGTTTTAAGTGATTGGCTTATCAGATGTTTTTATTTTTATATCCTCATTTTTTATTTTTAAAGTTAATTTTAGTAATGCTTCTGCAGCGAGTTTTGCATTTAACGTTCCAATTTCTTCATATTTAAATTGACCCATGAAGAAACACCCCTCTATAGACTATTCAAAGGTCTAGTCTAAAGTTCACTGAGGTAGGTATTGTAATCGACCAAACTGGCTAAAAGTAAAACATAAAAGGCATAAAAAAACAGCTCTTCTGATTTTAAGGAGTTGTTTCAGTGCGAAGAAAAGGGCTAAAATTTAATTATTTATTAAAAGATGTAAGCATTTTAAAGCTATCCTCAATACGATGGTTAAAGTTTGTATGTGCTGCTCTTAAGGATTGCAAGTAATGTTCATTTAATGATGACCATACCCGCTCTCTTTCCTTAAAACCCTCTATGTAGTATTTTCCAGACTGTTCATATTGCTCTTCTACCTTTTCAATTAACTCAACTGAGGCTTTGAACGGAGTAGATAATAACTCACCAAATTTATTTACCGTTTCTTCAAATAGATTAACACTTGATTGAATTTCTGAAGATTCATCTATTTTTGGATTTTTAATTCTTGATGTATTTGCTTTTATATGATTAGTAAAGTACTTTATTTCTTCGAATAAACCGTTTACTACATTACGATATTCCTCATTAAATTTCCTTGTTTCTTTTAAATAAACGAATTTAACCGCTGTTCTCTACTGTCTCTTTATGTATGTCAAATTACTTTCATATTGATCCCAGAGCGTATTAAAAAAAGGATCCATAAAATATTTTTCTACTTTCTCATCTTTAATTTTTGGAACTTCCGCCTTTGGCTTTGAAGCTTTCTGTGTCGTCAAACTTCTTCCTCCTTTTTGGGATTCGAATTTTTCTCTATTTTATCCTCTCTTTGTAATGGAGGAATGTAGAGCTCAAGAAAACTAGTGTACATTTTGAAAAATTGATCAAGCATTGATTGATAAAGTTCGAGTTGTCTTGCGTTACCTGTTAAGTAAGCCTTCCCAGCTTCTGTAATTGAATAACAGCGCTTAGCAGGTCCGCTTCCTTTCGTATCCCATTTTGATTGTACAAGATTTTCTTTCTCTAATTGTCTTAATAATCGATATAAATTTCCTTGGTCAAGTGTTTGAAACCCGAATGCGTGGAGCTTTTGAATTAGATCATAGCCATGAAGTGTCATCCGACTAAGAAGTAGAAGAATAAAAGGCATAATAAAATTTTTTGAAGGGGTAATATTTTTATCTTTATCATTGTTCATTGGTAACACCTCTATAAAAAATCTAATAGGTGTATTTTACACATAGATGAATATAGCGTCAACACAGTAAATATAATTTATTATAAATTTTCAAAAAACTTCAAACATAGCGTTTATTCGTTAAATATTTTAGTAAAAAAAATACAAAGGAGTGATAAAGTTGTACGTTATAAAAACCGAAAGGATCAAACTGTATTATGACCGGTTAGGTACTGGAGAACCTCTCGTATTAATTCATGGTCTTGGAGAAGTAAAAGAAAGCTGGTTTAAACAATATGAACTAGCGAATGAATTCGAATTAATTATTCCAGATTTGCGTGGCCATGGTGAAAATGATTTAACTGAAGGCATTTCAATTAAGAACTTCGCAAAAGATGTACTTGATTTAATGGATGTGTTAGGAGTTGAAAGCGCACATATTTTAGGCTTATCTATGGGTGGGACTGTTGCACAAGAAATGTACCGCCAAGCACCTGAAAGATGTCGCTCTTTAATCTTAGTTAGTACATTTCATTTTGCTCCAAGATTACTAGGATTATGGTTTATTCATTATAAAGAGTTTCGTTCAAAAATTTTCACACCCCAACAAATAAATGAGATGACAGCAAGAACATGCCTTTTTTCATGGGAAAAAGAGTCATTACAACAATTTAAACAATATTATCGCCCAAACCCAGAAGGATATGACAGGTCAATGAGAGCCTGTTTTAAGGTTGATAATAGAGAATTGTTACCAAATATTAAGGTACCAACGCTTATTATTGGTGGTCAGTATGATCCGATTACGCCAGTATGGCTCCAATTAGTAATGCATAAAAGTATCCCACATTCAAAATTAGTTATTTTCAAAAATACTGGCCATGTAACCAAAATGGAAGCTGCAGAAAAATTTAATCAAACGATTCGCTCTTTTTTAAATAAACAAGAACTTGTTGAGATTTAATATAATAACAAACTAGATCAACCTATTTCACCTTGCTTCTCTGATAAAGTTTTTTATAAACACCTAAAATATGACCTTTATAAAGTATTGCATCTAAGTGTACTATTCTAAAAACACCCTCCATATAGTTTAACAAAAACGGGAGGGTACCAATATGTACGAGAATTGGCTGGATACATTATCATCTAATGATATATTTCTGACCTTTCTATCAATATTAATTGGTGCAATCGGTGGTTATGCCAATATATTATTAGCTAATGAGGGCTACATTAGAAGTTATCGGTTTAATGATTCTGATGGTAGAGAAAGATATTCACTTGGATCTAAGCGTGAAATAATTCTTGGAGCTATGGCAGGTTGTATATCATACCTTATTGCTGTACTAACGACAGATGATCAAACTCCTGTATCTATTATCATTTATGCATTTATTTGTGGAGTTAGTGGCGGTGCTTATTTAGAAAAATTGGTTGATAAAAACGTTAATAACAAAATCATTGATTTTAGTTCAACGCTTGAAGAAATGGAGAAAGAGAAAAATGAGAACAAAAAAGCAAGTGCCCCATCAAATAACAAGGGAAACATGCATCAAACAGATACGGGTGTTGTCGATGGAATAGAACTAAATAATGAAGATGACAGTACTAATGATGCAACCAATGAAGAAGTTGATTTTCATTACAATATTTTAATGAAAAGGTTAAAATGTGCCAGAAGTACCAAGGAAGCTGAAAAATATTTTAATGAATTAGTTCGATTGATTAATAACAGATAAGTTTTTAAAAATTGCATTACAACAAAAAAGTTCAGTTCAATCTTTTCGAAGATGCTAAACTGAACTTTTTATTTTAACTTTAAGAATCTCAAAACCGAACATGGTTGTTTAACGTGAATTTTTTGTTTCATAGAATGTTAATTGATGCATTAGATCCATTCTATTTTAATAGTGGCAATCTCCTTACTCCGAGTAGTATCATGACTTGAATCCATATTACTACTAAACCAAATCTTATTAATAAATGATTTTAAAAATTGATTACATATTTCAGGATCGATGACTTCTAAATTGTCTAGCGTTTCAATGATCTTCTCTATTTTTAGACGATCATCGTTTTTGTTTTTTAAATTCTCTAATTGAGTCTGATAGAGTTCAATTTGCTCGTTCATTTGATTCATTTGGCCGATTAGTTCACTTTTTAGTTCTTCATATTCCTTTTTAGTAATTTCTCCATCCATTCTCATTTCTCTAACGTTATTTTGTCGTATTTTAATTTTATCTTTTTGTTTAATTAATGAAACGAGTTCAGTCGTTAATCTTTGTTCTAGTTCGATTGTTCTCTGAGAATCTAGCATTTTTAGCGCGTCCACTAGCTCTGATTTTTTTTCTTTAATGCTTTTTAAAACAAATTCCTCTACAAATTGATATTTATAGCCGCGATCTTTACATTGATTGTTTGATATTTTATATGAACATGATTTTATAAAATCAATAGTTGAATTATCTTTTTGAATATATCGCTTCCGCCCACAGCAATTGCAGTATATTAAATTTTGTAATCTACGAATTGCTTTTCGGTTTTGAAAATAAACATTTTTATTATTTTCCAACATGGTTTGGACGGCAAAAAATTGCTCCTTTGTTATGATAGCCTCATGTGCATTTTCAATAAAAACTTCATCAATAATTTTATTATGAATACGTCTTTTAGCCTGTATGGCTCCATAATATACAGGATTTGTACGTAATTGGCTAATATGTGATGTAGTAAGGATTTTACCTTGTCTACTCCTCCAATTTAACCTATTTAATTGCCGTGCTATTTCATTTACTGAAACACGTTCTAGCGATTTATCGAATATTAGTCGAATGATCTTCGCTTCATCTTCAATGATTTCTAATTTTTTTTCCGAATTTTTACAATATCCGAGTGGGGTCTTATTACTCATTACCCATTTTCCTTGCTCCGCAGCTGCTAATCTACCTCTTGATAACCGCTTCTTTATCTGCTTATACTCAAAATTAGCCAATACCGCCTGAAATGAAAATAACATTTCATTCGTTTCCTGGGATAAGTCTATTTTACCTTGTGGGGTTAATATTTTAATATCATTTAGAATTAATACTTGCTTGATTTGTTCCGCATGAGCATTATCACGCGAAAGACGATCTATATCCATAATAATTAAATAATCAAATTCATGTATTTTCTTAAGCAATAAATTTAATTGTTCACGATCCGTATTTACACCACTCGAAATTTCCTGATAAATGATATAGTTTAAATTATGCTGATTGGCAAGCTTAATCAAAGCATTTTTATGATTCAGTAGAACTTCATCTACATCTTTTTGCTCTTCATTTCTTGAAAGTCTAAGATAGATAGCTGCTAACATATAATCACCTTAGCATTTTGCATTTTACGTAAGTGATGAATTCCCAATAAAAATAGAAAGTTTATATTTGTTATCTTACCGACAGTACCATATAACGTAATCACGACAATATCATCTACGTTATATTTTGGTTGTTTTTTCTTTGTCATACTTCTTACCTCCTTCTCCATACGTCGTGACTAATTCGTTTTTACTGTATACTATGCAACCAATAGATAATTGTCTGTCATTTTCATAGTAAATAAAAAAAGGGATTAGCCTATTTTGTAGGTAAGAAATTAATAGCTAGTTTCAAAAATGGTAGAATCAATTAATTAGTGGGATATTTTGCAATTAAAAAAAGATGCAACTTAGTTAAACTAAGTCACATCTTATTGATCTTCTAAATATAAGTTCCATGCTTCATCAAAAACGCTCATCGATTGATGGAAAGTGCCATCAAACTCTAAATACGAGCTAATTTCGTCATAGCTTGAAGAATGTTTTGGAAATGAGTGATCATTAAAAAGATGATCTGCCAATATTCCAATTTCATTAGGAATTTTATAGTTTCTATGCTTCATCATATAATGGTAAAATGACTTTCTCATGATTCTCCCTCAGTTTTATTATTTATTTTGTCTCTTTTTCTAAAAATATTATTACTTTTTGAATATGCTTTATACAATAACAGAGTTATTTTATATTTTAAAAATACTCGTTCTATGACGAGAAGTCAAAATAATTTCTTTTTAATAATCTCGGCTGCTTCATTAATTCATCAAATGTGACTGAAACCGGAAGTAATTTTGTTGAAATGAGAAATAACTGATCTTCTATTGATTTGACCATCTCTTCCTTTTGATAGGTAAATTTACACTGATCACAATGAAATGATGGTACTCCTGTAATTGTGATTGCTCGGGAACCATCCGGTAATTCCCAATGTACCACTGCTTTTGTTTCCTGTACATTCTCCTCACCGCACCAATCACATTTTAAAGTATTATTCATCTTTCTTTACACTTCCATCCATTTTTTGAATTTGTGATTGAAACTTTTTCTCTTTTAGTTCATCCCTTTTTTCTCGTTTATTTTTTAATGAACTATGAGATGGATCTGTTTGATATTGTTCTCTCTTTTTCATTCTTTCTAAATCTGAAGGAATAAGACTTTGCACCTGATCATTCATGATACTAGCAATACCAACCTTAGCTGCCTTATTTAAATAATCAGGGTAAACTAGTGAAAAATACTCTTCTGCCGTATCCTCTTTATAGTTTTCAGGCTCTGGATAGGATGTGATGACACCCTCAAAATTCCTTAGTACGGTTTTTTTACTGCTTTGTGAGACGATATAGTTTGGTTGAAGTGAGATTTTACCTCCTCCGCCTGGTGCATCTACTACAAATGTAGGTACTGCATAACCAGAAGTATGACCACGTAACCCCTCAATGATCTCCAAGCCTTTTGCAACTGGTGCTCTAAAATGACCAATTCCTTCTGATAAATCACACTGATAAATATAATATGGTCTGACTCTTATTTTTACTAAGTCATGCATTAACTTTTTCATAATCGGTACGCTGTCATTAATCCCTGTTAAAATAACTGATTGGTTCCCAACTGGAACGCCAGCATTTGCAAGCATTTCACATGCTTTTTTTGCTTCTTCGGTTACTTCAATACTCGTATTGAAATGTGTATTTAACCATATAGGATGGTATTTTTTTAATATTTCACATAAGTTTTCAGTAATTCTTTGCGGAAATACTACTGGTGCTCTCGTGCCAATTCTAATAATTTCCACATGATCAATAGCTCTTAAATTTTTTAAAATATATTCCAAAATATTGTCATTAATTAATAAACCGTCCCCACCTGAAATCAGTACGTCTCTTACTTCTTCATTTTCACGAATATAGGCGATTGCTTCATCTAATTGTTTTTTCGGTACTCCCATACCAATTTGACCTGAAAATCGACGTCTTGTACAGTAGCGACAATACATTGAACATTGATTTGTAACTAAAAAAAGCACTCGATCTGGATATCGATGAGTTAATCCAGGAACTGGACTATCATCATCCTCTCCTAGTGGATCTTCCGAATCATATTTTGTTTTATTTAATTCTTTACTAATTGGTACAGATTGCATTCTAATGGGGCAGCGTGGATTGGTTGGATTCATTAGAGAAGCATAGTAAGGAGTAATATTTAATGGAATTGTTTTAGTTGATATTCTTACCCCTTCTTCTTCATCTTCCGTTAAATCAATCACTTGTTTCAAGTCATCCAATGTTCTGACTGTATTCGTTAATTGCCATAGCCAATCGTTCCATTGTTCATCCGTAACATCTTTCCATAGAGGAATATCTTTCCAATGTCTTTGAGGTTTATATAGCTGATTTTTCATTTATGGTCCTCCTTGTTTAATAGGACAATTTAAACTTACTAAATTAAGTAAAATTTTCTAGTTATATACCTACTTCTTTATATGCACTAAATAAAAAGTTGGTGAAAAGAGTAAAACTAAAAAAAACAGTATGAATTCTGTGTAAAATGAAATAAACCGACTAACTAATCGTTAGTCGGTTTCTGTGGCTGACGCTCAATAGTTTTTAGAAAGTTACAAAAGACGCACCGATGATAATTAATAAAATAAACAATACAACGATTAACGCAAATCCTCCGCCACATCCCCAGCCACAACCGTAGCCTCCGCCGTAGTAAGGTGAATATCCCTTCATAAAGATTGCCTCCTTCACTTAACTTTTAGAAATCACAATAAAGTATATGTAAGGTCTACAATCCTTGTTACATAGGCATTTGACCATATTTAGTGCAAAATTTAATCGATTTTTTGATCTAAACATGGTCTAATAGAGTTAAACTTATGGGTCTATGAATGAGTAATCAAATTTTCGAAAAATCAACTTTAAGAATAAAGTCTTGAGAAAAATTCTCTCAAGACTCTAAAACTTAATAAATAAATGATAATATATATGTCCAAATACAAACAAATGCTAGTAATCCAAAACTATATTTTAAAGTCATCTTTGTTAATTTTGATTCATTACCGGTTTCACCTACTGCAGCTGTTGCGATTGCGATTGACTGAGGTGAAACTAGTTTTGCTATTACCCCACCTGCAGTATTTGCTGATACTAATAACGAAGGATTTGTACCTAAAATATTACCAGCTGAAACTTGAATTGGAGCAAATAAAGTATTGTTATTTACGACAGAACCAGTCATAAATACCCCAATCCATCCCAAAATTGGAGATAAGAATGGAAATGCATCTCCAGTGTGTGCAACTGCTTGACTTAATGCACTTGTTAATCCTCCATATGTCATTAATTTTGCGATACTAATAATTGCACAAATCATTATGATCGGTATCCAAAATTCAGAGATTGTTTTTTTTAGTAGAGCAAAACCCTTCCCTACATTTATTGATTTAGTGGAGAAAATAGTGACAATTCCTGCTAATAAAATTGCAGTACCTGTTGCTCCGATTAGATCAATGCTAACGTTTATTGTAGAACCTGGAACAACAAATTTTATTACAGTAGAAGCTAGTGCTCCTCCAACAGCAAATAAACCTTTAAATGATTTTAAGCTCCAAATTAATACGAAAATTGTTAGTAAATAAAATGGTGACCATGCTTTAATCACATCAGCCATTGAATAAGATTCAATTTTAAACTCTTTCCCATTTAGTAAGAAAATATTTTTAGGTTGCCATTTTTTAAGAAATAATGCTAAAACACCCATTGTTAATAATGAAGGAATAATATCTGCTAACTCTGGACCTAAAAAGATTGTCATAATTGCTTGAGAAACTGTATAAGTAATTGACGTTACTAAAATTGCAGGTAAAATTTCTTTAATTCCTTTAAATCCATCGATTAGCCAAATTAATAGAAATGGAATCGTAAAATTAATAATCGGTAATGTTAGTGCAGTCATGATTGAAACTTTCATTGAAGTTACACCATGTAATCCAAATGTATCAATAATTCCCACTGGTATTCCAATTGCTCCAAACGCACCAGATGCACCATTTGCAATTAAACAAAGCATAGCTGCTTGTAATGGTTTAAAGCCGACAGAAACTAATAATACCGCACAAATAGCAATAGGTACTCCAAAACCTGCTGCCCCTTCAAGAAAAGCATTAAAACAAAATCCGATCAATAAAAACTGAATCCGTTGATCACTCGAAATACCGACTATACTACTACGTAAAATATCGAACTTCCCAGATTCAACTGTTATTTTGTATAACCACACAGCCATTACAATGATATAACCTATCGGCCATAATCCTTGAATGGTTCCTTGGGTAACACTTCCGATTGATTCGCCAATTGGTAATTTAAAGATAGTTAGTACGATCATAAACGTAATTCCAAGGTTTAATAACGCTGCATAAATACCTTTCATTTTTAATACTGTTAAGCATAAAAGAAATAAAAGAATCGGTACAGCCGCAACTAGTGCTGAAATTGCAAGATTATTAAATGGATTAAAACTATCTACTAACATTTGGTTTACTCCCTTGTTTAGGTTCTTAGATTTAACCTTCAAAATCTAGCATCCAACCTAATTATTTTGTTAAATAACTTCACAAACATTATTATTTTTAATATTGCCATATAAAATAATTAATATTATTTCAAATGTGATTTACAATGTGAACTATTTCACAAATAGTTATAAAAAAATAAATCATTTTGCTAATTTCTTCGTTCTTGATTGTGAAATATTTAACAAAAATTATTTTATACTAAAAATCATTTCATAACAATCCACTATTATTTCTATTTATGGAAAAATACGGTATATCTCATTTTTCCTTTTTTGTTATGTATTTTCAAAATATTAGAGGGGAAATATAAACTAAAATACATAAATAGACCAACTAACATATAGAAGGAGTAATAGATTCATGTCAAAGTTCTTGCGAATATGCCTTCTTTCTTTTCTTGTTTTTTTTCTTACCAGTTGTCAAATTAAACCATCAGATCATGGCCAAAGCCCATCAAATCCACTTAGTGAGCAAAAAATGAGTTTTAAAAATAAACTTTTAAAAAACTCATTATTTTTCCTTGTTATAGGAGTTGATTCAAGGGGTGAAAAAAATTCACGTTCAGATAGTATTGCAGTAGTTCAATATAATGTTGAAGACAGGACTTTAAAAGTTGCCTCAATATTAAGGGATTCATATGTTAAAATTAAAGGATATAAGTATGGTTACGGAAAAATTAATCAGGCCTATTATTTAGGTGGAGAAAAACTCTTAAAAGAAACAATTTATAATAATCTCGGTATTCCAATTGACCATACGGTTATAATCGATTTTAAAGGTTTTGTTGGGATTGTAGATACACTTGTTCCAGAAGGTATAACAGTTAATGTTAGTCAATCAATAATTAATGATATGAACTTAAAAATGAAACCTGGAAAAAATAAACTACACGGTGAACAGCTCTTAAAATACGTACGTTTTAGACATGATCATGATAATGATTTCGGAAGAGTTCAACGGCAGCAAGAAGTATTGTTAAAAGTCGTTAGTGCCGTTAAAGAAAAGTTAAATACTTTTGGTGGAATCGCTAGAGTACCTCTTTTACTGGACGAAACAACAAAATATGTTTCAACTGACTTAAAATTAGATGAAATACTTTCGCTTGCTTCCATTGCATTTTCTCAACCAATTGAAAAAATTGATCGGTTAAGCATTCCTGTAGATGCTGGCTTTACAAACGAAACTGTTGAACATTCAGGAGCAGTTCTAAAATTAAATTTTTCTAAGAACAGACAAACAATCAAACAATTTTTTAAAGCTCCTGCCCCAGTAATAAATAGTAAAAATAGTAATGGTAATAAAAAATTGAAAAATAAATGATATTTTGAACTTCACAAAAAAGAGAAGGTTGTATTCCTTCTCTTTTTTCAGATAAAAGGGTCTATAGGGAAAACATATTTAGTGGAATATTATTGAGGTTAAAATGCATTTTTTCCGGAAATTAAAATAATAAGAGCAAATTTTAGTTTTATAGTTTTAATGATTAGTTTATAAGTTGATGTTCAAACTCATTTGACTTACTAACTGATTAATATTCTGTTATGTTACACTAAGTAAAGGCTATTTGATTAGGTTTTTATCGTAAACTTTTTTTGATGAATTAGTATAGTGGAATGGAGGGATGCTCGACTCCTATGGGATATGCGGGAAGTCTGAGACCCCGCAGGCTTGCCGAGGAGGCTAAAGAATCTCGCCCCAAAGCGAGCATCCTGCAATGGAAATCAACATCACTCTACTCCTTTTACGAAAACTTGATCATTAATTGAGAAGATTACTTAGTAAATTATTGATTAATAGAAATCACTTTATATGTATCAGATGAGTATTCCAAGATTGTAATACTAGCGTTTTTTATTTCTAGTTCAATATTAAATTCCTCTGAAAATTTTTTTACAATATTGCGAATCGTATTTCCATGAGTGACAATTAATACATTCTCATCGTTTTTATTATTTTCGCTAATTAGTTCATTTAGCCCTTTTTCAATTCGATCCCATAGCTCGTAGTAACTCTCGGCATGATGGAATGGATCAGATTCTTTTATAAAATTTGTAATATCTTCTAGGGATCGATTTCTTAATAGTTCTCTAAAGGAAGTATAACCGTGATCGTTTGCAACCTTACCTAGGGCAACCGCTGAGAATTCGCCTTCAAAACTACCAAAAAAGGACTCTCGAAATGCTTTTGTTTTTCTAATTACAGGAATTTCGTAACTGTTCTGCTGTAAAATTAGTTCTGCCGTTTCGACAGTTCTACCAGAATCGCTAGTATATACACGGTCAAACTGGATATCTGATAATCTATTTCCACATTCAATGGCTACTAATTTTCCTTCTTCTGTTAATGGACTGTCGGACCATCCTTGCATTCTTTTATAACGATTTAAATAAGTTTCACCATGTCTAATTAAATATAAATGAATTCTATTTTTCATCTAATCACCCACAATGTGAATTTTAAAATCTAGTTAAAACAAGATATATATTGATCCTTAATTGCCAAAACCTTACCTAAATAAATCCCACTAGCCGCTGCTTGGGATAAGGAGTGGGTAACTCCAGAGCAATCTCCAATTGCAAATAACCCCTCTAAACTCGTTTGAAAGTTTGAATTGGTTTCTATAATCGGTGAATAAAACTTTCCATCCATTCCGTAAAGAAGTGTATCCTCATCAATTGTCTCTCCAATAAATTCTTCCAATTGATTCAAAAATCCTTGTAAAATATTCAAATATAAATTAGGAACTTCATTTTTAAGGTCACCGCAATCGGCATCTAATGTTGGCTTTATACTGTTTTTTTCCATTTTCACAATCGTTGTAGACTCACCCTTTAGTAAATCACCTAATCGTTGAACGACGATACGATCTAAACCATTATTTATTTTCCCTATAATTTTATTAGCGTAAAGATTTGCTTCTTTCAGTGATGGAAAATATTTAGGTGTGAACAAAGTAAAATTTAAATTAGTAGTTCCTGATTCTTTTTCCTTAAAATTTTGTCCATCAGGCATAACTAATCCTTCTTGAAACTTACGAACGATTCTACCTTTTGGATTCATACAATATGTAGTTGAAATCAATTCATCATATTCAAAAGAGAGTTTCGTTTCGAATGTATCTTGTAAAATTGAACGAAGCTGTTGTTCTTTCATTTCGACTCTGATCCCTAAATCTAAACGAGTTCTACCTTGTTTAACTCCAAGTGAAGTACACTGATCATTTAACCATTCTGTTCCGGATCTGCCAGTTGCAAATACTACATTTTTAGATTCGAATTTTTCTAAGTTAGTATCCAAAAAAAATAGATTATTCTCCTTTTTAATATCTAGAATATCAACTTCAAAGCGAATATCAATCCTACTAGATAATGCGTTATATAGTCGTTCGAATATTTCTGTTGAAAGACGTGTACCGAGATGTCTAACTTCAGTCGTTAACATATGTAACTTGCAATCCTCGGCTTTTTTAGCCAATTTTTCATTTACAGTTGAATATTTTTGTACAGAACCTCCTCCAAAAAGACATAATAGATCGTCAACCTCTTTCATTAATTGTTCAAGATCAACTCTACCTACCTTTTGAGCTAATTCTCCCCCAAATTCACATGAATAGTTAAATTTCCCTTCTGATTTACCAAGTCCTGCAAAGCCATAATATTTACCACAAACATCGCAATTGCATATTCCGCCTTTGTCTGTAGCACAGGCCCTTTCCTCTAAAGACTTTCCTTTTTCCAAAATTAATACTTTTTGATTTGATTGTAATAATGTATATGCTAAAAAAATGCTACTTACACCTGAACCGATAATTGTAATATCATACATCTTTTTCACCTTCTTGATTTTTTCACTTATTCTAATTGTACAATAGTTACGATACTTAAGTGAAATCCTCAAATATTATTTGTCAGAAATTATCTATAAAAAAAACACGCCTTATTTAGCGTGTTCAAGAATTTTTATTCTTATCCTTATCTTTAAACTCTAAAATGGCGATCACAAACATACCAAAGCTAATCATTAGTGATAAAACTTCGAAAGTAATTATACTAACCGCCTCCTTACTTTTAAGCCTTCCCGGAACCAAGTTTGTCCTATACATTCAACTATCGTTTATTTTTAAAATTTTGAAACACTCTTCAAAATTGGGGAAATAATAACAGAAATAATGGAATTGTGCATTCAAAAAATTACATCGGTTTCATAATGGCTAATCTCAATTGTACTAAGAATGACCAAAAGCAACATTCATCCGAATATATGAAGTTTATCTTTGTTACTGGTAACCTAATTTTTTCCATAATTATTTTAGGTCTATTTTTTGTTAAAAATTGGAACAATATCACCGACAGGAGGAATATAAATGGATCATTTTGAAGCATTTTTGAATAGTAAGAATTGGATTGATAATGATTTAGATGCAAGATATATAAACATAAACCACCCTTATGCAATTTTAATTTCTGGAGAAGAAGGACAAATTACTTTAAGAGGAAACACTGGTATTGATAACGGTCAAAACGGAGAAGAAATTTTCTCCTTTACATCATTAAAAGAGCTTCAGGAGTGGTTTGAAGAAAATATTGGGGAATGAATTAGTTGTATTTATTAAATAATCCTACTCATGCCAAAATTTAAAATTATTGGCTGAGTTTTTTTTATTTTATAACATGTAAAAAGCTTAAAAAAATTCAATTAATCTAATAGATTGTAAAAATTAATTTTTTGAAATTAAAAAAGCAGTATACATAAAGGATATTGAAGCATTTGCAACGAATAATTTTCTTTGGAGGTGTTTGATATGAGCAGTAAAAATAATGAATTTAATTGTAATAAAGAAGATTTGTATCTTGAGGTAATCAACGAAATGAAAGGAATACAAATTCATTTATTAGAAGAGATCACTCGGTTGAACAGCGAAGTTAATTTTCTGATATCAGTTGTTCTACCAAATATAGATCGAGATAATTTAAATAATGATCAATTGGCCATGTTCGGTGAGATCGTATTGAATAAAAGAAGTTAAATACAATATTAAGTATTACGTAAAATTCTATCTAATGTAACTGAAGCAATCAATTCAAATCAAATTTTGTTTCGCAAATTACTTCTCTATTACCTCTTATAACTTTTACCACTTAAGATTGATTGTTAAATTGATGAACCGGAATCTATAGGTGTAAAAACATTTATAGTAATGAAAATTATTTCAATGACAACTTATTTTTGTATTTAATTAAAATTCCAAAGCAATTACCGTTTTACACTTCAATCTTTTTTGGAAAAAACTTTACCGTTATTCAATTGACACCAGTCCAAATCTGTTGTGTCACTGTATTTTGAGTTAAATTCATCTAAAGAAAGGAAAACTTCAATATTACCTTTTTCAAGCTCTAAAAGAAGCGTATATGGAGTTAAACCGTAAACATTAGAAACAGCAATTAATTCACCTATATGTATTTTTTCTGAAAAATCAATTTTATCTTCCATTTAAATCTCTCCTTAACCTTTAGAATTGATCGTCATAAATACTTTTATATACTGCCCTTAATACAAATATATCTTCAAAAATTCTTCAATATAAAATTTCGTAGATTTTAATTATATTAATCATACAAGTATAATCTTGATTACAAATTGACAAATGAATTCAAAATAGTAAAATGACTCAAGTATTTTTCTTGAGTCATTTTATCGTTGGCTTAACTTACTGAAATAATTGTATTAATAGTATTATTTGTTTGTGTTTTATTAATTAATATTCTTATTCCTAAAAAATCTCAATTTGTGATTTATATCACAAATTTATATCAATCTATTTGGTATTCTTTTTTTAGAAAAACAAAACAACAAAAATCTTATGGAGGTATTAAAATGAATCAACCATTTAATGAGTTCTCTAAAATTAGTGAGATTGTAACTGAATTCCCAAAGGCAAGTGATCTATTTAAAACTTATCGAATTGATTTTTGCTGTGGTGGAAATAGACCTTTAATCGAAGTGATTGAAGAAAAAAAACTTTCAAAAGATTAAATTCTATCAAAACTAAATACCTTATATCACGAAAAAAAATTATCAAACGAAGTAGTAATTGATTTTAAAGAAGCTTCTAGTAGTGATTTAATCGAACATATCGTGAACAATCATCATCGTTTTTTAAATGTGGAATTACCTCTATTAAGTCCATATGTAACAAAAGTAATGCGTGTTCACGGAGAAACGCAACCTCATTTAGTAAGATTACACATGTTGTTCTTTGATTTAAAAACTGAATTAGAGGCACATAATTGGAAGGAAGAAACAACGGATTTTAAATTGATTTTAGAATATGAACAAAACCCAACTGATGAAAATTACATGAAATTAAATAATGTCGTTGGCGAATTAGAAAATGAGCACAGTTCTGCTGGAGATATTTTAAAAGAATTACGTGAAATTACAAATGACTATATTCCACCAAAAGAAGCTTGTGGTACTTACCGCCTTGTTTATCAAAGACTTGAAGCTCTAGAGGCTGATACATTCCAACATATCCATTTAGAAAATAATATATTGTTTAAACGAGCAATTGTTAGAAATTAAACCTAGTTTATAAAAATATAAAGGAGCATGACAATTCATTCTCCTTCTTTAGTTAAGTTCCGCTTGCAATTCTTCCATTTTTATGACAAAAAACCCTTCTGAATCAGCTTTAACTAATTCCTTTTTTCTTAATTGATTTATAGTACGATTTACTGTCTCTCTGGATAAACCAATCATATTAGAAAGTTCGCGATTCGTAAAATGAGTTGTTATTTTATATTGATTTTTATCTAAAGATACCCCATTTGATTTACATAGTCTCAGTAATAACATGATTACTTGATCATATGTATTTATGTAGTGTTTGTTCAACTAATCTAGCTTGTAGATCAAATTATTTTTTCTCCGAGAAACATTATCAACTTAATACATAGTACAGGATATTTAATCAGAATTTGCTCAAATTCAGCGACTGGTGTGATAATTAACTCTGCTGTTTTAAGCACTTCAGCATGTGCTGGGAAGGTTCCTTTTCGAAATAAGCCAACATGTGGAAACATCTCTCCAGTTCGTGGTACCGAAACAATTTGTTCTCTACCCGACTGATCAGTTATATGTATTTTTATTTTACCAGAGTGTATAAAAAACACGCGATCAAGTTTGTCACCTTGCAAAAAGAAAAATGATCTTGCTTTATATAATCTCATATGTGAAATATCCACTATCGATTGAAGCTCTTCATCCGAAAGATCTTTAAAAAGTGGTACTATTTTAAAATGATTAAAAATCACATCTGACATTCAATATACTCCTCTATAAAAAATTCCTTCTACTTCGTTAAATACAAGTATTTACCTATCCACTTTATATAATTAACAAAAAAAGACCCCTTTACTAGGAGTCTACATTTTATTCTATTTATTCACCAGGAAAAACCGGAATAAATTTAAATTCATTTACATTAAATAAACCTTTAGTAGTTAGTTTTATACTCGGAATAACAGGTAGCGCTAGAAATGATAATGTTAAGAACGCGTTAAATGTATTGATTGGTCTAATTTGAAGTAATGATTTTTCAATTTGGTGTAAACCTGCTTCTACTTCTTCAGCAGATTTATTACTCATTAAACCGCCAATCGGTAATGATAATTTGGCAATTACTTTTCCAGATGATACGACTACTATTCCACCGTTCATTTCTTCAATTGTTTTAATTGCAAGATACATATCATGATCATTCATACCGGCAACGATTAGTTGGTGTGAATCATGAGCAATGGTTGTAGCGATTGCTCCCTCAATTAAATTTAAACCTTTAACAATTCCTAGACCAATCTCTTTTTCAGAATGATAGCGATCTAATACTGCTATTTTACATAAGTTTTCGACGACACTTGGAATAAAATGAGTATATTCACTTGATAATTTTTCAATTAAATGGTTTGTTACGATACTATTCGGATTAATTTCAATTATATTTGCAAGTGTTTTTAAGTCTGTTTTTAATTCAAGATCTTCAATCTTTAGATCCCCTAAGCTTACTTTTGAATTAATTAAATTAGACTCTTCATTTTTAATTAGTTTACTAATTTGTTTGTTTTTAACGATAAACTCATTTTTACACCATACGTCTGCAACTTCTACTGATTCTAAGTCGTTTAAAAATACTAAGCTTGCTTCATATCCAGGAGCAATTGCACCTTTTTGCTTTAAACCATAGCATGTTGCTGGATTTAATGTTGCCATCGAATAGGCAGTCACTGGGTCAATTCCATATTCGATTGCTGTTCGAATACAAAAATCAATCGAACCTTCTTTCATGATATCGTCTAAATGTTTATCATCTGTGCAATACATAATTCGCTGTGCATTTCGATCATTTACTGCAGGTAATAAATCCTTTAGATTTCTTGCAGCGGACCCTTCTCTAAAAGCAACATATAGCCCTGCTCTCAGTCTTTCCAATACTTCCTGGACATTTGTACATTCATGATCAGTTGAAATACCTGCATACGAGTATGTGTTAATTTCATTTTTAGTTAACCCAGCTAAATGACCATCGATCGGCTTTTGATAAGCGTGAGCTAATTTTAATTTATCGATCATTTGTTTTTCCATCGACATAACTGCAGGATAATCCATTACTTCAGCTAAGCCAAGTACTCTCGGATGTGTCATAAAAGGCTCTAAATGCTCTGCATAAAGTATGGCTCCCCCACGCTCTAATGAGGTTGCAGGTACACAGGATGGTAACATAACTCTAACATCTAACGGAATATTTTCTGAAGCGTCTAACATCATCTTAATTCCATCCACTCCAGAAACATTTGCGATTTCATGTGGATCACAAATAACAGTTGTTACTCCATGTGGTAGTACAGTTCTCGCATATTCACTAGGTAAAACCATTGATGATTCAATATGAACATGGGAATCAATAAAGCCAGGTGATATATATTTCCCTTCAGCATCTATTACTACATTAGCCTCATAATCACCTATTCCAACTATTATTCCATTTGTAATTGCGATTGAATCTTCTATTATTTCTTTCGTAAAAACATTTACTATTTTCCCATTTATTATTAAAAAATCAGCCTTCTCAGCTTTTGTTGACGTTTTCATTTCATGTAGATTCATGTTTGTTTCCTCCTAAATATTTAGGAGAGAATATGCTATGTCATATCTCTCGTAGTCAAACTATATCGGCAGCTTGGTAGAAACTTTTGGACCGGTTATTTCCAAAATTATACGAGCGTATTAAGAATTACTTTATTTTTTAGGGCACAGACGAAAAAACAAGTCTTAGGACGTTGTCTTTATACTGACTCAATTAATTTAAAGTGAATAAACTTAATTAGCTACTATTTAATTGTAAAAAACTATATTGATAGTATTCTATTAAATTTTGACTCTAAAAAGCAATAACTATTTTAAGGGATTTAAATATAAAACAATTCATAATATTCTCGTTAATGAATACTATTTTAAATGGGAAAGTAGGATGGTAATCATAGGAGGTATGTAGTTTGAACAAAGTCGTGCAAAAAAATCGAAGAAACCCTAATATTTTTAATCATTTTTCATCCTATTCAAAAAAAAAGGACAATTTGTTTCAATTTACTTTTAATCGATTTGATTCGTTCCAAAGGCTAATAAAAAATGATGCACCAATAAGTATTAAACAGGACAAAATAATAAAGCAAAATTTAGCTTTTATAAGACTCGTTAATGTTTTACCTAAAAAAATAAGTTTAGACATTTATATTAATCGTACAAAATTTATTTCGAATTTAACTTTTAAAGAATCAACTCACTATTTAGCTTTACCATCAGGGGTACACTTTGTTGAAATTTTTAAAACTAATGATCAATCAAAACCAATTCATTCAGAACAAATATCTTTACTTGCTGAACAAAATTATACGATAGCTATTGGTTATAACTTAGACCAAATTTCCCTGTTTTCATATATGGATAATCACACCTTGCCTCAAGGCGAAGCTAAAATCCGTTTTATTAATTTATCCCCTAATTCACCAAATCTAGATTTTGCAGTAAAGGCTGGTGAAGGCGATGTTGTTTTCCCAAATGTCCCATACCGAAAAGCCTCAGAATATCTGCCTATATCGCCTATGACAGTTAATTTGGAAATACGATTAACGGGTACGAAAATGATCATATTTCCTCTCTATAAATCAAAGTTTAAAGAAAATATAGTATATGATTTAATTTCAGTAGGGTGTGTTGAAGAGAACCCCAAATTTGACGTTATTACATTATTTTAGACCGTTCACTAGATAAATATCTTTTATATAAAATAAAAAACTCGGACTAATCATCCGAGTTTTTTACAGAGTGTTGAAATATAAAATGGTCAAACGTATATTAAGTGAATCTTATTGGTAATATAATTCATTTTTTTGATCTAAAAGTGAGTTTACATGTTAATATGATTGAACGGTTTTATACTATCAACAAACTCTAGTAATTGTTTTATTCTTTGATGAATAAGTTGATTGGAACTAAAGGGGTGCTAAAACTCCTATGGGATAAGCGGGAAGGCTCCAGACCCCGCAGGGGCTCGCCGAGGAGGCTAAAGAATCTCGCCCCATGGAAAGCGAGAGCATCCCGTAGTGGAAATCAACATCACTAAACTCCTTTTACGAAATTTTAGTAATTTATTTGACAAGGTATTTTTTTATGCCTCTTTCGGCAACGTTATGTAAAATGCAGTCCATTCATCATCAGAAAAACATTTAATATTGCCATCATGTTTTTCAATGATTTGTTTACATACAAATAAGCCAATTCCGGTACCATGATTTTTTGTCGTAACAAATGGTTCAAAAATTGTCCGTATGCTTTCTTCACTAATTTTAGGACCATTATTTCTTATTTGAATTTCAATCATATCCTCTAAATCTGAAACTTGATAATGAATCGTTTTTTGACCATCGTTTTCAGCCAAGGCATCGATTGAATTCATTAATATATTAAGTAAAACTTGACGTAGTTCATTTCTGAAACCTGGTATGTAAATTTTTTGAGATATTCCTTCTTGTAAAATGACATTCGAATTTACAATACTCGGATATAAGAATTCAGTGATTTCTTTAAATAAATCATTAATTAAAAAGGATTCCACTATCTGATCATGATCCTTTTTCGAGACATGAAGAAATTGATCAATTCTAAAATTTAATTGATGCAATTCATGATCTATGATGTCTAAATATTTTAATTGTGGATGATCACCTTTAAGTAATTTTACAAATCCAATAATTGAAGTAAGTGGATTTCTGAATTCATGAACGAAACTAGCAGACATTTGTCCTAAGATTGTAAGTCTCTCTTTGTGAGTCTCGTCAATAAATTGTTTTTTCTCTTCTATATCCTGTGTAATGAGATATGAATATTGCTTTACAGTAAAATAAATAAACTGGTCAAAAACGTAATTAATTTTATTAATGAGTGGTTGAAGTAGACTAATACTTTCTTCAAATTCTGACAAATGTTTAAATAATTCACTTCTACCTATATTTGAGTTATACACAAAATCTCCGATGTTAGCACTTGCTTTAGCTCGTTCAAGGGCTATTTTATGTGCCAAATCTTTGACTTGATCCTCATTTATTTTGCCCTCAATAAATAATAATGTAAAGTCAATCAATTTAGTTCCATTAATGATAATCTCGGATTTAAATGGATCATTATCGCTTATTACCGCTTGGGCGACCCAATTCTTTGTTAATGTAGGCATACTTTCCTGTATGAAAGTGCTATACCTACTCTCTATTGACATATCAATAAGGAACACCTCCAATAAAAAATCTATTAATTAAATAGTAACAAATTTTTAAATATTCGTTAAGTAAAAAAATAAAAATTTGTCGAATTTATTACGACAAAGTAATATTTTTTACAATATTCTGATTAAATTGTAAATTAAATTTATGAATATTTCATTCATTTCATTCAGTAACTAAATTTTTACGATTGTCACTTTGTTCTAATTATAATAAAACTAAAAGTATGCAAAAATGTCAATAATAGGGTGTGTAGAATAGAATAAAGTTAGATACAATTAAATTAATAAACTGAAAGTAGGTATTTCGATGGCTGGAAATAAAGTTGAAGATTATTTAATTAAAGGTATCTATGGTGAAAAGCAAATAAAAATTGAAGAACGAAATATTTTTTTAGGAACAATTCGTGAAAGAATTGAAATTGCGTTAACTACAAGTCAAGTGATGGCAAATTCAATTTATCCAATCGTTGAAAAATCAATCAATATGAAAAATGTTACTTTATTATTAAACGGTACACTTCCCTATAATACAATTTCGAAATATCTTTTAATGGCAAAGAAAAAAAATATTCCCTTTTCACTAGTCAATAATTTACCCGTCCCTACTCCAATCGGGCTTGTCGTTACGCATAATGACGCAATTGATAAAAATGAAATATTTATTAAAGATGAGCTTTATAAATCAACTAATTTTTAACTAATTCGGTATGTGAAATTTCTTATAATGTAGATAAAAGCGCAGCTTAATTGTTATTACAATTTAAGTTGCGCTTTCTTCTTCAAGTTCAGTTTTTTTAATCGATTCACGTGTTAATTCAATTAATTTTATATAATGTCCGTCTAACTTAAGGACTTTAAATGTACAGTTTTGATATTTAATCGAATCTCCTTCTTGCACATCAAAATTTTCAGTTAAAATCCATCCACCAATTGTATCAACATCTGTATCATCAATGTCTAAGCTAAAAACATCATTAATTTCACTAATTAAAACTTTACCTGCAATGATGAATTTATTTTCGCTTACTTTACTTATATCCTCTTTCTCATCAACATCAAACTCATCTCGAATTTCCCCAACAATTTCTTCTAAAATATCTTCAACTGTTACTAAGCCAGATGTACCTCCATATTCATCAACTAATATCGACATATGTATATGTTCTCTTTGCATTTTAACAAGTAAATCATGAACTGATATTGATTCAATAACTTGAATGATTGGTCTAATATATTGTTCGAGTGTTTTTACCTCTGCTTCGCCTTTATGAAGAACAAAATCAGTAAAAACATCTTTAAAATTTATTAAACCAACGACATGGTCCTTATCTCCATCTACAACAGGAAAACGCGTATATTTTTCTGTACTCATAAAGTGAATATTCTCATGAAAAGCTTCACGCAAATCAATTGCAACCATTTCGGTTCGAGGAACCATTATTTCTTTTGCTACTCGCATATTGAAATCAAATATATTGTTCACATACTTAAATTCAGATTGATTTATTTCGCCACTTTTATAGCTTTCAGAAAGTAGAATTCTTAATTCCTCTTCTGAATGAGCAACTTCATGTTCTGAAGCAGGAGGAAGTCCAAATATTTTTAAGACCATCCTTGCTGAATTATTAAACAACCAAATGAACGGATAGGTAATTTTGTAAAAAAGAATCAAAGCTGGAGAAAACCTTAAGGTAATTTGCTCAGCCTTTTGAATAGCGATTGTTTTAGGTGCTAATTCACCAACTACAACATGAATAAATGTAATAATTCCAAAAGCAAGTAAAAAAGAGATCGTGCCGCTTACTGCAGTAGGTAAATGCAAATCGTCAAGTAATGGATGCAATAATTCATCTACAGCTGGTTCACCTAACCAACCTAAACCTAAACTCGTAACAGTTATACCAAGTTGACAAGCAGAAAGATATTCATCGAGATGTGTTATTACTCGTTTTACAGCTCTTGCTTTTTTATTTCCCTCGCCAATTAACTGATCAATTCTAGAACTTCTAATTTTTACGATTGCAAATTCTGATGCAACAAAAAAGGCAGTAAATGCAATTAATACAACAACTAATAATAACTTAGTACCAATTCCAAACAATTGAGTCATCCCTCCAATTGGAAGTGAGGCCATCTTCATAATTAATATTTTTTAAATTAGGCTTATCTTAGTATATTCAGATAAATAATTTGTTATCAAAATTTTTTTAGGCATTCTTAAATCAGGATCGAAATGATTTTAGAAAAGGGTTTGCATTTTGTGTTTTAACACTCAAAGATGCCTTCTCTCTTATTACCATTCTTTACCTTATTTCTGTTTTCCTTCTCCGAACAGTGTCTTGCATTATATGCTATATATCTACTTTATATTCTAAAATCGGTAGAATATTTTGTTAAAAACACCGTAAAAAACCGTGTTTCGATAAAAATCAATACAAAAGTAATTAAGTTTACATTTTCAGCCATTTTGAATAGTTAGAAGCTATTTATTCGAAGTATTTTAAGAACTTTTGCCGAGTCAACACTAGTTTTGTCAACCTCAAAGGAATGTGACATTTAATAAAGAATTTTTAATATATAAATTATTTGGAGGAGGAATAACGTATGTATACAACTTCTCAAGTGGCAGAACAACTGCAATTAACAAATAAAAAAGTATTATTTTTTTTAAAAAAAGGAAATTTAAAAGTAGAGAAAACTCATAATGGATATTTATTTACTGAGGAACAAATCGAACAAATTAAAGAAATTTATGAAGCTTCGTTGCAAACGATCGAACCAAAACAAAATGACACTGATCATATTGACATTATAAAAGAATTAACTCAAAAATTAATAAAACTTGAAGAAAAAGTTGAAACAAAAGCAAATGAAGTCGTTTCAGTACAAATTTTGGAACATCGATGTGAAATTGAAGATTTAAAGAAAGTAGTTGTTACCCTTGAAAATCAAGTAGAACAATTAAATGAACAAGTGGCCTTATTAAAAGCGGATTTAGAGGATCAGAAAAAGATTATTACATTTAAACCGAAAAAACGATTTGCAATTTTATCGATATTCGGAGTTTAAAAATCTAGAGACATGTTTAAAGGTTCATGAATTGAACTTTAGAACAAAGCCAAGCGCGGTAATAATGAATGCAAAGGTTTGGCGTGCATTTAAAAACGTAGAAGAATTTTCTTCTACGTTTTTTTTACATACTAAACCGAATGTTGGTCAAAAATAAATTTGTATGAAAGGAGGAATTTCCATGCAAAAAAATGCGCGACAATATACTCAGGATGCAACTACTGAACTTAAACACGCAATTGAATGTCTTCAATCTGCATTAGAAACCGTTGAAAAACCCCAAAACCATGAAAGAATCGAACAAGCGCTTCAAGCTTGTCAAACAGCTTATAATCAAACGAATCAGGCAGCAGGTATTCTTGAACAAGAATAGTATGCAAATTGAAAAACTCAGGTTTATCCCTGAGTTTTTCGCAATTACTTATCATAATACATTAATATTTCTTTAAATTCATTTGAATATTTTAATAACTTAATAGCATGCTTAATATCCAATAAAAATGGTACAGCAATAATATCATCACTTATTTCAAAATATTCATCAATCGGTAAAATTTTAAATCCTGCACTTCTAGCAAACATATATAGCCTTTTATTTATTGTACCAATATACCAATCAGCGTTAGTATGATTGGCATGATCATAACACGCTAGTAATATTTGTTTAAAAAATCCTTTTCCTCTATTTTCTCTTGTAATTAATAATTTACCAATTTCATAGATTTCTTCATTTTGAATGTATTTAATATATTTGTTTTCGGAAAAATTATAATAATATTTATTTTTATCCTCATTTTCAATATTATATTTACTAAACTCGAGGGTACCAATTAACTTTTTATCCGAATTACAAATTCCATAACGAGTAACTTCATTACTTCTTACTAAGAAAGGTATTTCGTTTTCTTCACAAAAATCTCCCCAAAGCTCGTTAAATAAATTATTCTCTTCTTTTGTATGAATAACACGAAACACTCTCACTCACCCCTAAAATTCTATATAAATATTCTTATCTTACGTCTATAAAACAACGTTTATACCAATTTTTAATTTTGTCTCTTTAATTCTATTTAGTTATTTTGTTAAAAAAATATTTTATTGGCCTGTTTATATATGGCTCTATTGTATGGTAAAATTTAGCTTTTGGCAACGCTTACATAACCAATTATGTATAATTTGTGAAATCAAAATTATCTCATAATTAGTTTTCTAGTATAGATTAATACGATATTGTAGGTTTTCAACCGAAATATTATTTCGTAATTTACAATATAAACAATGTATCAAAATGTCAAAAAAAATCTTCGAATTAAAAATTATGCCCTATGCCATCGATTGGTAAAGGGCACATAAATTTTGTTTGGTTGACTGTCTAAATTCAGTTTCAATTACAATCGAACCGCAAAGTTCAATTTTGGATTATTTAAGTTCTTCAAGTGTTCTGTTTATTATTTCTACTAACTCTCTTTCACCTACAAGTTCATAAAAATCCTCGCCCTTTTTCTTAGGGTAAAACTGAATATAAGTACCACAACCCGCTTCAAGAACTTTACGATGAACATTACTACCCGGATATAAACAAATCACTTCGTTAATCGGTTTTCGCACATATGTCATTTTCCCATTAACACGTTCAACATACTTTAGTCCCCAGTATTTATACATTTGTTCCATTGCCTTTGTATTCCCTACTGGTTGATAAATATTAAACATTGGACTATATTTAATTTCAAAAATGATCGAAGCAACGTATTCTTTATTTTTTTTTCGATAAAAATCTAGTCTAATATCCGGTTTTTTCGACTCTTCACCACTAAAAAAATTTGTTCCTTTTAACAGTGAAACTTGTGGACTTCCCTCGATAATTTCGTTATAAACTAAATTAATGATCCAACTTTTATTTTCAAGTGACACAAATGCTCCATCCATTAACTCATCGTCTTTTATATGCATTAAAATCTGTTCAGCTAACGGTTCAAAATCATTTTTAAATTTTAACTTTAAGAAAATATCGCATAATGAGAAAAAGACAAAGTATTCATATAGTAAAAAAGTTGGCTTATATACAGGTAAAAGCATTTGTTTTTTTCCATACTCCTTTACTTTTTTATCAAACAAGCTTAAGGAATGAATAAAATTTAAAAATACTTTCGATGGACTAGTTGGATATTTTGAAGTATCAGTATCCGTCACTATACGAAAGATTCCAATTGTATATTCTCTAAAATAAACTTCATAAAGTTTCTCCAAAGAATTCGTAATGCGTTCTTTTTCTGAAACACTTTTAGTTAATTTTTCTAATTCTAACTCTTTTAACATTTTTGACTGTCTATATTTCGCTTTTTCTCGATCAGTAATTGAGCCATTCCCAACTACATTCTGCATCATTTTTTCTATATCCTTGACTTGAAAATCGATTTGATCCATTTTATTTTTGTCTTTAACTAATTCATATTTTACAAAGGTTAATAATGTTTCAATTGTAAGTAGAAATTTACGAACTTTATGTTTAGCATACTTTATCTCATCGATATAATTTTCTTCTTGAACAACTGGCTGCATTGTTAAATTAGTTGCATTTGAAATGGCTGGATGCAATAAGGTCCATCTAATTGTATTAAAATCTAATTTTTTCAACTGTCTTTTTAATTCATATTCCTTTTTTTGTTTCCGCTTTAATTTACTTATAAACTGCTGAATTGCAACTAGTAGTCTTTCTTCATTTGACTCGATAAATCGAATAATCGGCCAAAAATACATTGTTCCATTTTGAGTAAATGAAGCGGAAGATTTTTTAAAGTATTGCGAGTCATTCATTATTCCATTGATTTGTTGATTTAATGTTGAATGCATCCACTCTAATTGATCATAATCTAAATTTTTCGGTACTATTTTTATCATTCCATAAAATTGTTGTTCTTGATAAATAATACAAAATTCATAATATCCGCATCTCCATGGATAGGCATTCTCGGTTTTACCATGTTCATATATTAATATTTTTCTTTTTTCAGATGTAAAAATAAACTGCTGATCATCCAGGTTTTCTTGTTGAAAATGATAAAGATTATTCCAAACGAACGTAATTTTACCGTCAAACTCACCATCGACTTGAAATAAAAATCTTTTTAATTCCTGTATTTCATAGGCAAATAAGTAAGCCTCTTTTGGGTTCATTGTAAGTGCATCAAGAGATATTTTTTCCTCTTTCCCCCTAGTTCCGACAAGAATTGCAATCGTAAATGGGAGATATAGTGGCTCAAAAATTTCTGGACTATTATTAGTTGACATATCCATCAATCTCCAACTGCTTTCTTTTCTTTTTCAATTCTTTCATAGAATACTCAAAGTCAGAAATTGATCTACCTAAATTAGATTTCATGACCATATTTAGTAGCCCTTCCTGCTCATTCCCTTCACCTGTACCAATTAATTCTTCTAAATTAGCAAATAATCCCCTAACTTTAGTTAATACGCGTTGCTTAACAAACAGATCGATCGCTTCTTTCCGTTCGAATTGAATATGAGAAGGAAGAGTAGGTATGTTAGCTAAATAGTTTGATAAATCTTTAATCATACGTGGAGAGATTATTCGCTCACTTAGTGAATGTTCAACTATTTTATTAAACTCATCAAAAAACTTTAATTCATCACTTGTAAGCTCAGATGCACTTAAAGTTTTCTTTGTCCAATTACTATAGTTTTCTGCATTAATATATATTTGTGGTACAGTTTCATAAATATTTTCATTATCCATCTTTTCTGCATAATTTACGAATGAAGTTGATCTAAGTGAGATTATATTTACACGGTCTAACAGTCTTAAAGAAAACTCACTTGAAGTTTCATCAAAGTTAACTGTTCCAACAAAAATTATATTATTACCGATTCTTACTTTAGGCTTATAATATTGATTAATGACTACGTTATGATCATGGAATAGAGTAATCACTCTCTTATCCTGAGGCATTTCTAAAATTGATAGAAATTTACTAAACCAATGTTCAATTTGAGAAAGATTCATTTCATCAAAGATCACCATATACATCCTGTGCGGAAATTGTTCTGCCTCAATCAGTAATTTCGTTAATCCCGTCTCAGAGTCTATATAAATCCCTGTAGTTGGATTTAAATAACCTAATAAATCATAATGTTCGCGATAAGATGGTGAAATTGGAACAAATAATAACTCCTTACCAAATTCAAGTCCTAATGTTTCGCCATATATACGTGCTAATTGAGATTTCCCAGTACCACTTACACCACCTAAAATTGTTAGAGCCTGAAATTTACAACATATATGAAAATTAATAATATCTTTTTTTTCATATAACAACCCTTGCTGCAAACAATTTTGGTAAAATCGTTCAATAAAAGCATTTTCAGTATCATTACTCCATTCAATTGGAAAAGCTTGTTTCTCAGTAAATTCTTGCGTATAAATTAGTTCTTTGCATTCTTTTTTAAAGTTTTTACACAACTCTTCCCACTGTTTTTCGGGAATAAAATAAATTAAATGATTTAAATGAATAAAGGACTTTTTAAGTTCATCTTCATCATAATCTTGAAATGTAACTTCATTTTGTTTTTCTAAATAACTAATATCATTCATCATCGACTTTAAAAACAAGTTGCCATATAGTCTATTTTCATAAAAGACAAATTCTGGTTGATCAAAGTCATTAAAATATTTTGGCAGATGAATTGGCAAAGAACCTTTTATAAGGCGGTTTTCGACCTCATCACGCTTTCCCTCTCCCCTAAGTTCTATGACAGGCAGAAGATGGTAGGATGTGTCCCTTTTCCCATCAAAAAACTCAACTAGATCTGCTGTAACAACTTCATTGGCATATTCAAGACGAAACATGACTAATTTAGAATCAAAAATCTTTTTTAATCCTTCAATTATGTCATCTTTTTTCTTACTTTTAATTAGTGGTTTTATTTTACTTTCATTATTTTTATTTGCAGTTGTCCCTACAAACAAAACATCTTGAGTTGAAAAACTAGCTTTTAACTTTGATGGAATTGGAGATAAGCACTCTACATAAAAACGAATATGATCTTCATCTTCATAATAAAGTAAGCTCTGCTTCTCTTGGTCCACTACTCTTTCTGTAACAATTTTTCCAAGGAATAAAAAGTTGTGAATTTTTTTTGCTAATTTCTGGGTCAATGCGCGTTTTAATTTCAAGGTCATTTCCCCCACTTTCCGACATTTCTCCTACATTTTACGTTCATAGTATAGAAATTATGAATAATACGGCCTTTTTAAAAATAAAAACACCCAGGTAAACCTGAGTGTTAAACTACCCTCCAGACGCTCGTTTTCTTCGTTACTTCGCCTATCTGAGTGCCCTTACCGTCTAAGGTAACTCCGCTCCTCTCCAGGCTTCGCGCTGTGACAAACAAGCGCTTGCAAAAAGTTTGATATTCAAGCATTTAGTACTTTATCTACAAGCTATCTCCCAGGTAAAATTAAGTGTTTCTTAATGACTATAGTCCTTTAAAATTTTATATTTCGGTTATAGCATTAATTGATAATAGACAATATCAAGCCATTGATTAAATTTCTTGCCCACTTTATAAAAATGACCTACCTTTTTATATCCTAATTTCTCATGTAATCTTTCGCTCACTTCGTTTCCGCTAGTAATACAAGATATAATTGTAAAGTGACCTAATTTTTTGGCAGTTTCAATCATCTCAGTCATTAATGCCTTCGCTAGTCCTTTTCGACGATGATCAGGATGAATATATACAGATAGTTCAACCGTATGTTTATATGCATCTTTTTCCTTAAACTGTGTAAGTGAACAATACCCAGTTACTTGACCATTTTCTTTAGAAACAATGACTGGGTAAAGCTCGTTATGGTTGGCAAACCATTTTTTCATTTCTTCTTCTGTTTTTATTTTCATATCAAATGTTGCTGTAGTGTTTAGAATTGCATCATTATAAATTGTTACAATTTCTAGTACATCTTCTTTTGTTGCAAACAGAATTTCCATTCTTCTTCCTCTTCTCACGTTTTATCTTTCCATCCATTGTACATGACAAAAATTGATTTTCAACATTCGTATAAAAAAATCCTTACATCTAAACATGCACAGTGTTTAGGCTCCTTACATATACTGCGTTAGTCAGAATGATAGGAGGTATGAATATGAGTGAAAAAGAAAAAAACAACGCTCAAGATGAAAAACAAAGTCATTCATCTATTGATCTTCAACATTATTTAAAAAAGGTGGATGATCTAATAGATCAGTCGCCAATTAGAGGTCTTTTTGATGAGATTGATAAATTCTTTCATAAGCATGGAGTTTTTTCCTCAATCGGTGTAGAGATTATTGAAAACGGTGAGGAATTAATCATTCAGGCAAGTATGCCAGGTGTAAGTAAAGAACAAATTTATATGGACATTGAAGGAACAATCCTAACAATTGGCTTAAAAACTGATACGACTACTGAAGTACAAAACGATCAATCAAATTACTCCTATAAAAAATATTCTTATAGCCAATCCCAAAGAGTTGTAAAATTACCTTACCCAATTAATGCAACAACAGCAACTGCAAAATACGAAAACGGTATGCTTGTCATAAAAGGTACAAAATTACCTGAATACCAAAAACAAATCTTTTTAGACTAAATACCGACAACTAAAAGTAAATCCGATGAAGGTCGGTGTTTTAACAGTCAAAACAATTAATTAAATTCAAATAAAAAAACTGAGTATCTTTTAGAAACTCAGTTTTTTATTAAATAAATAGAAAATCTTTTACTTAAACGTAAGCTTATTTCCCTGTCAAAGTTTCAATATCAGATAAAATCTCATCAAATGGTACATTACTTACACCACTATAATCTTTAACGATTTTTCCGTTTTGATCAATTAAATAAAATTTAGTACCATGGATAACTTGTGAATTGTTTTCAGGTTTTTTAACAATCGTTTTAAAATTTTCAGATGCAAATTTTTCAATGTGTTTTTGAGAATATCCCGTTAAAAAATTCCAATTACTAAAATCAGCATTAAATTTATTTGCGAATGTAGTTAATAATTGTGGAGTATCAACTTCAGGATCAATACTAAATGAGATGAAGTCTACATTTAACTTCTTCTCTGCAGCCTTTTGTTGAAGTTTTGCCATATTTGCTGTCATTGGCGGACAAACTGTTTCACAACTTGTAAATATAAAATCTGTTAGCCAGACTTTTCCTTTTAAATCTTTTGTTCCAAAAGTTTTACCGTCCTGGTTAGTGTATGTAAATTTTTCTAAATCCCAATTTAAAGGATTTTCTATTTTATTTCCACAGCCACTTAATAATGCCAGACATAAAATCATTATTAATGTCACAAATACCGTATTTCTCTTCATACTTATCCCCCTATGTTGCATTGTACTTGTCCATTGTATCAAAAACAGATCGTTTCTTTCTAATAATTTAAACTAATTAACATATATATTTAAAATTTTTCAAATGATATTTTTACAAAGTAAAGTTAAACTAAACATATTGATAAAGAATCTTGAAAGGATGACTGATAATGGCAAATAAAAAATATGAAAATTTAGACACGAGTTATCGTAAAACTTTTAAAGATTTTATCAAATGCGGAATCGAAAGAAGTAAGGCAAAAAAGGATTATAGTAGTGTAATTCAACAATGTAGTCATAAAAAAATCTCCTATTTAAAGGAAAATCGTGATAAAACAACAATTACTTGGATTGGACACTCTACTTTTTTAATTCAAATAAAAGGAGTCAATATATTAACTGATCCTGTTTATGCTAATCAAATGGCTCTTAAAAAACGATTGTCAAAACCAGGAATACTTATATCAGAATTACCTCCAATTGACATAATTTGTATTTCTCATGGTCACTATGATCATCTAGATTTTAATACATTACGACATTTCCCTAAAAAAACACGATTTATTTTACCGATCGGCTTGAAACAAAAATTTGTTAGTAAAGGCTTTAACAATGTACATGAAATGAAATGGTGGGAGTCAAAAGACTTTTTAGGGATCATTATTTCATTTGTACCTTCTCAGCACTGGACGAAGAGAACTTTATTTGACAGGAATAAGTCACATTGGGGTGGATTTGTATTCAAAACGTCCAATGATTGTATATATCACGTTGGTGACAGTGCTTATTTTTCAGGATTCAAGGAAATCGGTAAAAAATTTCAAATTGATACTGCAATTATTCCAATTGGAGCATATGAACCTGAATGGTTTATGAAACACAACCATATGTCACCTGAAGAAGCTGTTCAAGCGTTTTTAGATTTAAACGCAAAGTTATTTATCCCAATGCATTACGGAACATTTAAACTTGCAGATGATACTCCATTAGAGGCTCTAGAGCGATTATGTTCTGAATGGAAAAGGAAAAAAATAAAACCCGAAAAGCTTAAAATTTCTTTACTTGGTGAAACACTTCACCCCTCAATGGTTGGCAATAAAAAAGAAGAAGCCATTCTTTATTAAGCTTCTTCTTTCTTATATTAAAAAATGAAATGTTGAATATAAAATCTATTCAGCATAAAAAACGAACCCTATAGCACCTTTTCCTGTATGTGTACTAATTACTGGAGTTGTATAATCAGTTTCATCTAATTCAAGGTTTGTTAACTGTTGTATTGATTTTCTAAGAGTCTCTGCAAGCTCAGTAGCATCTGCATGTGCAATTCCTACACCTTTTATCGTTTTTCCAAGTGTGTCTTGTTCAAAATATTTAGTTAAAGTTTTTACTACTTGCTGATGGCTACGCACTTTACCAACTGGAGAATAAACTCCACCTTCAAGTGATGCAATCGGTTTAATATTTAGTAATGACCCAATGAAGGCTTTACCCTTTCCAATTCTTCCACCTTTAACTAAGTTTTCAAGAGTATCTACCATGATATATAAATACGTACTATTTTTAATTTCTGTAAGTCGGTTAACTATGTCTTCAACTGTGGATCCCTCTTCAGCCATTTGTGCTGCCTCGATGACTTGAAAAGCCATTGCTCTTGTTATAAAAGCTGAATCGATTACTGTTACATCACCTTCAACCATCCCTGCAGCTGCACTTGCGGTTGAATAAGTACCACTTAAACCGCTAGATAAGTGAATTGAAATGACTTTACTTCCATCGGCTGTCAATTTTTCAAATGTTTCTACAAATGTACCTACAGCTGGTTGAGATGTTTTTGGCAATTCAACTGATTGTTGCATTTCATCAATAAATTGCTTTGGAGATATATTAACCCCATCTAAATATGTTCCACCATTTATTTGAATTGTTAAAGGAATGACTGTTATATTTAAATTTTCAATTTCTTCTTTTAATAAGTCGGCCGTTGAGTCAGTTACAATCTTAATGTTTGCCAATCAATTCACATCTTTCTTCTCTAAAATTCTACAAAATTTGCAAAGCAAATTCATTATATCATTTTTACTATAAGTTAACAGTAAATATTAAAGTTCCATTAAAATTTCAATATTTGTTTAAAAATCCTATTGACATAAGGGAGAGTTTTAAATTAGCGATGGAAAAGATGAGGCTTTTGAATAAAATGGATAGATGGAGAATTTTCAAAAAAAAAACTCGGTACCTTTACCGAGTCTTTTACTGATTTATTTGCCGTTCTTTTCGTCTTTGTCTTCTAAAAGATCATTTGTTAATCCTTGTGTAGAACGCTTAAATTCTCTAAGTGTATCACCAAATGCTCTTCCGATTTCAGGTAATTTTTTTGGTCCAAATATAATTAACGCTAAAATTAAAATTAAAATTAAACCTGGAAAGCCTATGTTAGCCATTATTTTCCCCCAACTTCCATCCACTATTAATAAGTAAGTACCAAACTTTCCTTATATAGTAATATTGTCAAAAATTTGATCATTCGTCAAATAATTTCAAGGAATTTTAATAAATTTTAATAACTTATTTAGTTTTAGTTTACATAATTATGTTATCTGTTCAATTTATTATTATTAAATTAAATTAATTTTTCTTTAAACTGTAAATACTCTTCTTTATTACTAGGTACTACTAAAGCACCGCTTTGAATTTTATCCTTATACTCATTAACCTTTACTAAAATTGGGTCCTCTACATTATTATCCGCCAGTATTAATTTTATACCATCTTCATTTAAACCATAAATTAACGTTTTACCACCATGAAATTCATTCGATTTTGTTTGTTTAGCTAAATCATATACTGCCTGATCAATTTTTTTCACAAGTGAGATAAGAGTTACGTTTTCAGGTAAACCGTGTTTATACTCATCACGGTCAGCTCCTATTACCCATACTTCTTTTTGATTTGATCTCCTAATCTTTTTTGCAGTAGTAAATACGCCTTTACTGGTTAAACCCGCTACTGGAAAAATTATATCAACGTCTTTCATAAAAAAGTCATTTGCTATTCTTGAACCTATTTTAGCGTCATTAAAGGTATTTGAGTACGCTGTTAGAACTTCAATTTCTTTATTTACTGATTTTACTCCAGAAATAAATCCATACTTATATCTGTTTATAATTTCATTGTCGTCCCCACCGATAAATCCAATTTTTTTTGTTTTTGTTTTCATTGCTGCTACTACACCTGCTAAAAAACTTCCGTCTTGTTCAGTAAAATTAATACTAATTACATTTGGTTGGTCAACTCTTGAATCAATCACACCAAATTTAGTACTTTTATTGTTTTCTGCAACTTTGTTCAATACAGAAGATAAATTATTACCTATACCAATAATCAAATCATAATTTGCATCAGCCATTTTAGTAATTTTCTTTTCAAAACCTTTAGTACTACTTGTTGTAATGTATTTATAATTCTTATCTTTTTTTAAATTTTCCTCTTTTGCAAATTTAGAAATACCTTTCATAGCAATTGAGTTTAAATAACTATTATTTTTACCATTTGAATTTGAGACAATCCCTATTTTGAAAGTATTACTAGACTCTTGATTATTACTGCAAGCCGAAATGACGACTGCAATTATCGAAATTAAGATTAATGCAGTCTTTTTTATATACAAAATCATTCACCTCATTCGAATACAATTATTTCTAGTATGAATTTTCGATTATTGTTTTATTCGTTGAAAAGAAGAGGGATTAGGAAATTGAGGGTTTTTGGATCTGAAATTTTTAAAAGCAGGAAGTAATACCTCCTGCTTTCGTTGCTAAAAATATTCTTATTATTAATTATCAAATTTTCGTAAAAGGAGTTAAGTGTTGTTGATTTCCAATACAAGATGCGATGCTCGCTTTCCATGGGGCGAGATTCTTGAGTCCCCTAAGTCACGTTCGTTCCTGTGGGGTCTTTAGCCTTCCCGCTTATCCCATAGGAGTCGAGCAACATTGTCTGCAATAAATTCTTATCAGATAGCCTTTACTTAGAGTAAACTAACCGTTGTTTTTTAATCAGTTTTTAGCTCAAATAAGAACGAAATACGCTTTCACATTGATCGTTTAATATTTCTACTACTTAAACATTCATTCAAATGTTCCTTTTACTAATACTTCTTTATCTTGCATCATTATTTTTCCTTTTGAAATGACAGCTTCAATTTCTAGCGTGGCTTTATTTAGGAAGACGAAATCTGCATCGTATCCATTTTTGATTTGTCCTTTTTGTAATTTTAAAATATTGGCTGGGTTTTTAGTGATTACGCTAATTGCGTCTTCAATCTTGATGCCTTCATTTAAAATTGCGTCTTTTACTTCGTTATATAAACTGCTTACTCTTCCAACCTTCATGCCTCGGAGTATTCCGTTTTCATCAAAATCGGGTAGACTACCTTGCCCATCAGATGTAAACGTGATTTGTTCAATGCTAACACCTGAATTGAGCATTCTTTTCAATCCTACACTACATTTCACTTCACCATTATTCAAAAAGTGTGGGATTGAGCTAGTTGTAAAGTCAACAAAACCTCCTTTTTTAGCAAAGTTAATTCCTGCTTCAAATAAATAGCTATTGCGGTTAATATGTGTTGGGTAAAATTGAGTAATTGGTAATTCGGTTTCTTCAACAATCTCCTCGATCATTGATAACATTTTTTTACTATCTCCAATATGTACATTTACAACGCCGCACTTTCCTGAAAGCAAGCCCCCATTTCGAGCTTGTGCAGCTATTCTTGCAAATTCTTCCTTTGTAGGTTGAGATGATCGATGGTCCGAAATTGCTATTTCACCTACACCGATAATTTTATCAATTAGGATGATGTCTTCTTCAATTTTAGAAAATAACGTTTTGACAGGTGTTTGGTACGAGCCTGTATAGACAAATGAAGTTATTCCCTCTTCTTCTAACGCTCTACATTTTGCTATTAGGCTAGTCATTGTTCTTGTTGTTCCATCTGTACCAATTACTCCTACTACGGTGGTGATTCCTCCTTTAATACAATCAGACAACAATAATTCTGGTGTTCTTGTTTTAAAGCCACCTTCACCTCCGCCACCAATAAGATGCACATGAGCATCAATGAAGCCAGGCACAATATAGTAGGCAGATGCATCCAATATTTGTATAGGTACCGAAGATAAGTTAATGTCAATTTCTTCATGGACATACTCAATTTTTTCATTCGAAATTAAAATATCATTTTTACCTATTGACTTTGGGGTAAAGATTTCACCGTTTTTTATGAGTAACATATATACCTCCAATTAGATAATTTTGTATAAATTCAGATTACCATATCTGTCTGTTTTATGAATCATTCTTGCTTTTTGTAATTGTTTAAAATAATCTATCAAAACATACATACAGCTATTAAATATTGAAAACATTAAATCTCTAGATTTGTTCATAATACTCTCATGGATGAAAATGATTCAATTAAAATAGGAGGCATTTTTATGAGTAGAGCAATGAAAGAAGAATTAGCAAATGCTATTACTCATGGGATTGGTGCAATACTTAGCATCCCAGCACTATCTTGTTTAATTAGTAAGGCTATGAATAAAGGGACACCTTGGCATTTAATTTCTTTTACAGTCTTTGGTTTGTCTATGTTACTACTTTATATTTGCTCAACATTACTTCATAGCGTTAGAGACCCAAAGCTAATTAGACTATTTACAATTTTAGATCACTCGGCAATTTATTTATTAATCGCTGGTACTTATACTCCATTTTTACTCGTAACTTTAAGGGGTAGGATTGGCTGGTACTTATTTACAATTATTTGGGGCTTGGCAGCTTCAGGTGTAATCTTTAAATTTATATATGTTAATAGGTTTGAATTATTTTCAACCATTGTTTATTTAATTATGGGTTGGTTAATGATGTTTGCAATTAAGCCTATTTATGTAGGACTATCTGGAATAGGATTTTTCTATTTATTATTAGGAGGGCTATTTTATTCAATTGGAACAATTTTTTTTCTAGTCAAACGCTGGCCATATAGTCATGCAATTTGGCATTTATTTGTATTATTAGGTAGTGCATCTATGTTTTTTTGTATATTTAAATTTGTTGTTTAAAAAAAGCGCTTCATTTTAAATGAGCGCTTTAAGTTTTATTATTCAATAATCTCTTTAATATAGTTAGTTAATTCTTTAGCATCTGTTATTCCAATTTGTTCAGGATAAATTGGTGGAAATACTTTAAGTGTAACATTTGCTGGTTTAATTCGATTACCATTAGCTTCTAAAATATTATAAGTCCCTTCAATTCTTACAGGAATAACTGGAACCCCTGATTTCGTCGCTAAATGTAGGCTCCCTGATTTAAATTCACCCATTTGACTACCCTTACTTCTAGTACCTTCTGGAAAAATAACTAATGAATGGCCGTTTTTAAGCTTATCAACGCCTTCTTTTATAGCTTTAAGTGATTGTCTACGATCTTTTCTGTCCATAAATACACTATGCATTTGTTCCATCCAGTCTGGTACAATCGGCAGTTTTTTTAATTCGACTTTTGCAATGAATCCAATAGGCTTATTTAAATATCCTAATAATAGTGGAATATCAAAATTGCTTTGATGATTACTTACAAAAAGGACTCCTTCGTCTCTAGGAATATTTTCAATCCCTTCAACCTTAACTTTACTACCAGTACAGCCAATCATCATCTTCCCGAAATAATCAGGAAATTGGTGCATTATACGGTCTTGCTCATGTACAGGTAATTCTTTTGGTATTTTTTTTACTGATGATAATTTTAGCTTTGCTTCAATTACACCAACTACAATGCGTGTTGCAGCAAATATTGTGCGAAACATATTAATCC
The DNA here is from genome assembly GCF_002564465.1 of Bacillus sp. AFS088145. Taxonomy (GTDB): domain Bacteria; phylum Bacillota; class Bacilli; order Bacillales; family Bacillaceae_G; genus Gottfriedia. The sequence continues at coordinate 53,614 of NZ_NUUX01000026.1, forward strand.
TCCGATAATTGAGTATGTTAATTATTATACAAAATGCCCAACTACTTGAAAAGTATTATCCATCCTGAATATTTAATAAAACGAGAATCAAAAAAAAAGAATCGGCTTTTGCCGATTCCTTAATATAGTGAATCTTTAGTTCGAAACTTTTTCTCCACTGAATTCTGCAGCAAGAACTTTAGCTTTTTCAATTGCATTCGCTTTAATTTCCTGTGCTTTATCTGGCATTGCAGCCATACCTTCTACGAATAATGTAGTTACATCAGTAACACCTACAAAGTTTAAGATACTTGTTAAGTATGGGCTAGAGAAGTTAATTCCAGTTGCAGGACCTTCTGAATATACGCCACCGCTTGCTTGGATGTGTAATGCTTTTTTATTCTCAAGTAAACCAACTGGACCATTTTCAGTATATTTAAATGTTTTGCCAGCAATTGAGATATTATCAATAAAGTTTTTTACAACTGATGGGAAACTAAAGTTCCAGAATGGAGTAACAAATACATACTCATCAGCTTGAGTGAAAATTTCTAAGTTACGATTCATAGCAGCTAAAGTAGCTTGTTGATCAGCACTTAATTCTTCAAAAGCAGTACCGTTTCCTAATTTGCCCCATGCATCAAATACATTTCCATCTAACATAGGAACATTTTCTTTAAATAAATCAAAATGAACAACTTCATTTTCAGGATTTGCTTTTTTGTATTCATTAATAAATGCTTCCCCTACAGATAGACCAAATGAATTTTCAATTGCATTTGGATTTGCAGTAATATAAAGTAATTTTTTCATCTTAAACATCTTCCTCTCAGTTTCGTTTATCTTTAATTCGAGATTTATTTTAAAAAATCAAGGGATAATCAAATCCCTTAACCACATAATAATATCTTTAATTCAAGATGTCAATACTTTTTTTCATAAACAAAATATCTAAATTTAATTTTTGATTTTTCATCAACTTGTACATCAGAAACTGATTTAACATTCCATTCTTCCTTAGAAAAATTCGGAAAAAAAGTGTCGCCTTCAAAGTTATGTTCAATTTCAGTAATATAAAGTGTATCTAAATATGGGAATGTTAAATTAAAAATTTCAGCCCCACCAATAATAAATAAATCTTTATTTTTATTTTCTTCAACATAACTTATAACGTCATGAATGACTGTAACACCTTCTGCTTGAAAATCCTTTTGTCTTGTCACAACGATATTTTCTCGGTTTGGAAGTGGTCTACCAATCGAATCAAAGGTTTTTCTTCCCATAATAATTGTATACCCAGTAGTTACTTTCTTAAAATAAGCAAGCTCTTGTGGAAGATGCCAAGGCATCTTATTATTTAAGCCGATTACATTGTTTTCTGACATCGCAACTAATGCAGCAATCATACACTTACTACCCCTTTGATTGCAGGATGACTCTCATAATCTTCTAATGTAAAATCCTCATATTTAAATTCAAAAATATTTTTAATTTCAGGATTTAACTTCATTTTTGGTAATTTATGAGGCTCTCTTGAAAGTTGTAAATTTATTTGTTCAAGATGATTAGTATATATATGTGCATCACCAAATGTATGCACAAAATCTCCTAATTCTAAATCACATACTTGAGCAATCATCATTGTTAATAGCGCATAAGATGCGATATTAAATGGAACTCCTAGGAAAATGTCAGCTGACAAAATCTTCAACCAAGTTCGTTACGCTTGGCCCGTTCTTTAAAAGAACTGCTACATGTCACCATGCAGATGAGACTATATCACGACCTCATATAAGGTCCCTTGCATTTCGGGTGCCAATCACTTGCACCCTACTCCATATATGGATAGTCGTTAGGCATTTATTATTCTTTATCGTCTCAAAAGAATAAATTTAGCACGGGATTGTCTTAATTTAAGAGTTTCCCCGTTTAGCAAGGTTTTCGGTACAGATTACTCTGTAAAGGCGCTCAGAATTAACGCTGATAAAGCTGACAGGAAAGTTTTCCATCATTCACATAAAACTGGAAAAAACAATGACAAGGTGCTAATGCCATCTTATCAAGTTCTCCAACATTCCACGCAGAAACAATCATTCTTCGAGAATCTGGATTTGTTTTTATTTGATTAATTACTTCAGTAATTTGATCAATTGTTGAGCCATCAGCAGCTTTCCATGATCTCCATTGTTCACCGTATACAGGGCCCAAATTACCATTTTCATCTGCCCACTCATTCCAAATACGAACACCATTTTCTTTTAAGTATTGAATATTTGTGTCGCCTTTTAAAAACCATAATAATTCATGAATAATTGATTTTAAATGAACTTTCTTTGTTGTTACTAAAGGAAAGCCATCTTGAAGATTAAATCGCATTTGATAACCGAATGTACTAATTGTTCCTGTTCCAGTACGGTCTGTCTTTGTCATGCCATTGTCTAATACGTGTTTACATAAATCTAAGTATTGCTTCATATTGACCTCCTAATTATGTATTGTTTACTCTTAATGTTCTTCTTTAATTTCAATATAACCAAAATGAAATTCTGATGATTTGCGAATTAATTGATTAAATCCATATTTTTTAAATCTTTCACTTCTAAAATGATCTTTCATCACTATTCTTTTTTTGGCAATGCGCTTAGCTTCATTGATTACTTCATATGTTAGGTCATCATATGATGCTATATTTTTCAATGCTGCAATACCAGAAGAGGCTTCAATATTTTTTTCAAACATTGGATCAAAATAAACGATATCAAAAGATTGATCTGGAAGTGTCTTCAAATAGGTTTTATAATCTATATTTTTTACTTCAATTTTGTTAATGATATTCGACCAATCTATAATGTTCTGTTTATTTGTTTTTAAACCTTTCTTAGTTAGGTACGCAATAATCTGGTTTTTCTCTAAGCCTAAAACTTTACCTTGGTCACCTACAACGTAACTTGCAACAATACTATCTGAAGCCATTCCAAGTGTACAGTCTAGTAGAGAATCACCTTTTGTTAATAAGCAAGCGTCACAAAACGGATCATGTTCACCCTTCATCAATCGTCTAATTCTAAAAACTGAGGAGTTCGGGTGAAAAAAATATGGAATTGCTTGATCATCCTCATACCATTCTAATCTATTTTTACCTAAAACAAGTATAGGTTTTTTAAATTTATCATAGATTTCTTCAATGCTAAATTCTTTCCGGAGAATTAGCTGTCCATTTAAGTCTGAAGCAATGATCTCTGCTTCCTTTTCTAAATAAACATCTGGTCTTAAGCAAGTTGTAATAATCATATGTCTCCTTAATTAAGAAAAAAAGAGGAAAAATCCTCTTTTCAGACTGTTGACAAACGCTCACTTTCTTCGTTGCTTCGCCTGTTGAGCGGTGCTCATTACCGCGTAAGGGTAACTCCGCTCCTCACCAGGCTTCGCGCCTCGAAAGACAAGCGCTAGCAATCAGTCTGAAAGTCAAATTTTTGGATTTTGTCTATACACTGAAAAGAGGAAAAATCCTCTTTTTACATTTGTGCAAATATCGATTGAATTCTTGCTTTAATATCTTCAGGAGTTGAGCCTTCGATTTGTTCACGAGGAATAAATCCAACTACCTCTTTACCTTTAAATACTGCCATAGATGGTGAAGATGGTGGGAAGTCAGCTAAATATTCTCTTAACGTTGCAGTAGCTTCCTTATCTTGTCCAGCAAATACTGTCATAACATTAGCAGGTTTCTTTTCTGATTCAATAACAGCTTGAACTGCAGAAGGTCTAGCAAGTCCAGCAGCACAACCACAAACTGAATTGATTACAAAAAAAGCAGTATCATTTAATTCATTCATAAATGACTCGACTTCTTCCCCAGTAGTTAATTCTGTAAAACCATTTGAAGTTAATTCCTCTCTCATTGGTTTTACAATCCCTTTCATGTACTCATCATATGCATTCATTAGTTTGTTTCTCCTTTGTCATTTTCTATTTTATTACGTTCAGTCATTTGTTTCCAAACTGAACCTAGTGCTTCCTCACCATTCTCAATTCGATGTAAAGCAAGCTGTACTTGTAATTTCACTTCGAATTCTGGGTCTTCTAAAGCAGCTTTTAATGCAGGAATTGCACTTTCATCACCTAGTTCAAAAAGAAACATTGCTGCACGCCATCTAACTAATTTACTAGGATCTTTTAATGCTTCAATCATAGCTGGCATTGCTTCTTCAAATCCTAAGTCTGATAAACAATCTCCAGCAATTCGTCTTACACCGACTGCTTTATCCTTTAAAGCCTCATATAAATAAGGTAACACTAATTCTGATTTTAACATACCTAAATAAGCTGTAGCTAATCTTCTTATTGAAACATGTTCATCTTTTAATGCGATTTCTAGTAAAGGTAAGTCTTCAAGTGTAGGATCGATTTTTACAAATCTCGCATACCTTTTTTTCCAATCCTTTTCTTCAAAAATATCTGCAGTAAATGGTTCAAATTTAGGAACTTCTTTTTTCTCAGTATTGGATGCATCATTCGTCATCACTTCGTTGACGATATTCTTTATGTCGTTTTCAGTGTGAGTAGCCGTTAATTCATCAATAATTTCTTTCTCAATTGTTGTTAATTCACCATAACGAATTCCATAATCAATCCACTGTCTTTCAAATACGACATTTGATGCAGATGTTGTTAGTTTCATAATTGCTTCTTTATAGAATGGAGGTAAAGCTGCTCTTTGTTCTTCACCATTTACAATTAATTTCAATTGCATTGGGATATTATGATACATTTGAACAAATACTTGTACCTCACCAAAATGATTATCAATTATCGTTTCATTAGTAGCTTCGTCATTTACTTCTTCACCAAATACATTTCTGACTTGAAGCAAAATGGTTTGCCAATTTGCATTTGACTTACGATCAATGGCAATAAAATCAGCTACATGATAGACACTTTTGATTCCTTCTATACCTAATATTTCTTGAATTATTAATGGTGCCTTATCAATATTATCAATAGAATAATGATTTCTACTTCCTGATGGCAGTTCCTCATCTAATAACACTTTCATTGTATTAGGACTCGGTGTTGGTTCGATTGACTTAATTTTCATCTTAATCTCCTCTTCTTGTTTATTTAGTCCATTCTATCAAAAAGAGGAAAAACTCACTATTGTAACGCCTTAACGAATTCTTCAAAGTCATTCGTACTAGATTCGACTGCGTTGTGAGTTAACTCTTCAGATCGACGAGTAAAAAGGTGAAATTTCTCAACTATTATTTCCGTCACATAAATAGGTTTTTCAGATTCCTTTACATAACTTGAAGTTTTTATAACTCCTTCAATAGAAACTTCCATCCCTTTTTTTGCTTTTTTAGTAGCATATTCAGCAATGGGACCCCACAATTTTACTGATACATAATTCGTTCTCGTTTTTTTCAGATAATCTGAATAAACATTCGTAGCAATATTAATAAAAGTTGTTTTCCTTCCATTCGGTGAAGTTTGTAAAATGGGCTCTTTCGTTAATCTTCCTACTAATACAACATTGTTTATCATTATTACCATCTCCTTTATTTTTTTCTACAATACAAAATTATTGTAAGTTCGTAAAAAAAGGAAAATAGTATTTTACATAAACTTTGATTTATAAAAATTCATTATGAGCTAAAAAAACTTGAGTAGTAATATGACATCTTACTCCAAAACTCAAAATTAATACTCTACTTTAAACTTTCAACTAAATCACTTAAAACTGACCAACGCTCCATTTTCTGTTCTAATTGAGCTTCTTTCTCCTCAATATCTTTAGAAAGTTTATAAGCTTCATCAAAATTAGAGCCTACACCTTGTAATTTTTCATTTAATTGCTCTATCTCATTTTCCAGTTTTTCGATATTAGACTCAATACTTTCCCATTCTTTTTGTTCTTGATAAGTTAGTCGCTTTTTCTTTTGTTCCTTTTGATAAACTGGTTTTTCAATTGTTTCTTTTACAGTTTCAACTTCACGTTTTTCATTCGATTGTCGTTCTAAATAATCCGTATAGCTTTCTAATGTAGATGAAATTTCCCCTTCACCTTCGAAAATTAATAATTTATTTGTAACTTTATCTAAGAAATAACGATCATGTGATACGGTAACTACTACTCCGCTAAAATTCTCAATATAGTCCTCTAAAACCGTTAAAGTATCAATATCTAAATCGTTTGTTGGCTCATCAAGCAATAATAAATTTGGAGCAGTCATTAAGAGTCTTAATAAATATAGTCTTCTTTTTTCGCCACCTGAAAGTTTTCCCAATTGTACTCCGTGCGATTGAGTAGGAAATAAGAATGTTTCCAGCATTTGTGAAGCTGAAATAGTTTTTCCATCTGGTGTATGAATGACTTCTGCTTCTTCCTTAATATAATCAATCATTCTCATAGTTGGATTCACATTTTCTTGTATTTGAGTATAGTATGCTACTTTGACTGTTTGCCCAATTTCAATTTCACCAGAATCAACTTGTTCTTCACCAACAAGCATTTTCAATAAAGTTGTCTTACCCGAACCGTTTTCACCTATTATTCCAATACGATCAGTTTGAAGTAAAAGAAAGTTGAAATTATCTAATATCGTTTTCTCGTTAAAAGACTTATTAACATTTATAAACTCAACAACTTTTTTACCTAAACGAGTTTGTTGAAAGTTCATCTCTAATTCCACTTTTTCTTGATTATTGAGTTTACCCGAAAGGTCATCAAAACGTTGAATACGAGCTTTTTGCTTAGTCGTTCTAGCTTTTGCCCCTCTACGCATCCAAGCTAATTCTCTTCTAAATAGATTGTTTCTTTTTTCATTAGTAGCTGCCTCTTGCTCTTCGCGAGCAGCTCTTTGTTCAATATAATACTGATAATTTCCTTCATAACGATAGATATTACTATTTGATAGTTCTAATAACGCTGTAGTAACTTCATCTAGAAAATAACGGTCATGAGTTACAAATAATACTGCGTTTTGTAGTCTTTTTATGTATTCTTGTAAAAAAACGATACATTCATAGTCCAAATGGTTCGTAGGCTCATCTAAAATTAATAAATCACATGGATGTATTAATGCTTTTGCTAAGGCTACTCTTTTCTTCTGACCACCTGAAAGTAATGAAACATCTAAATTTAAATTTGATAAACCTAATTTCGATAAAATTGTCTTTGCATTTGCTTCTAAATCCCAACCATTTAATGAATCCATTTCAGCTTGTAATTTTAGTAATTCATTTTGTAATCCTTGATTGGATGGATCTTCTCCAAGCGCTTGTAATGTTTTTTCGTATGATTTTACTAAAACCATTACTTTATCATCACTCTCAAATACTGCTTCAAGAATCGTTTGCTTTTTATCAAAGTCTTCATGTTGGGGCAAATAACTTCTTACATAATCCTTTGGAGTCGTAATTTTTCCATCATCAGCTGACTCGACACCAGCAATTATTTTTAATAAACTCGATTTACCAGTTCCATTTATACCTAATAATCCAATTTTCTGTCCTTCACTTACGGTAAATGAAATTTTATCGAATAAAGTTTTTTCCCCATAAGTTTTAATTAAATTCTCTACACTTAAAATCTTCATATTTTAAAATTCCACTCTTTCATAAATTCCTCGATGAATTTTTCTACAAATAAATGTCTTTCTTCTGCCATTTCTAATGCTGATTTTGTATTCATTAAATCTTTTAGTTTTAATATTTTTTCATAGAAGTGATGTAGCGAAGAACTTTTGTCACTTCTATATTCTTCGATCGTCATGTTTTCTCTAATTTTAAACTCTGGGTTAAACATACTACGACCTTTTTTACCTCCGTACGCAAACGTTCTAGCAACACCAATTGCCCCAATTGCATCCAAACGATCTGCATCTTGTACAATTTTACCTTCTAAAGAGGTTGGAATAACTCCATTCCCTCCTTTATAGGAGATATTTTCAATTATGTACATGATTGCTTTTACGTCTTCATTACTATTTAATAATTCATTTAGAATTGATTCTAATTGTATTTTTTGAGCTTCAAGATCATCGTGTAATTTATCATCAATTACATCGTGAACTAATGCAGCACATTCTACGATGAATCGATTTGCATTTTCTTTTTTAGCAATATGTACAGCTAAGTTTCTAACACGGTCAATATGATGCCAGTCATGTCCAGAACTATCACCTTGATGAAGATTTCGAACATAATTTTCTAATTGTATTATGATTTCCTGCTGATTCATACTCGTACCTCCATAAATCGACTAGTGATATTATATCATTTTTCTATCTCCGAAAAACATTAATAGGTTAAGTGGGTATTATATTTACGAAAAAAACCTTCACTTAAAGTGAAGGTTTCAGAGTGTAAACAAAGGAAATCTAATTATATTGAGTAGTATATTTAATCTTAAATCCATTTGGATTCGTTTTATGCCATTTCCAAGCATCTTTAATGATCAAATCGATGTCTTCATTCTTTACTGTCCATCCTAAAACTTTTTTTGCCTTCTCTGAAGTAGCAATTAGAATACTTGGGTCACCTCCTCTTCTAGAACTGATTTTATATGGTAATGGATGCTTGGTTATTCGACGAACTGCTTCAACAATTTGTACTACTGAATACCCCTTATTATTTCCAAGGTTAAAAATATCACTTTTTCCACCATTAAAAAGGTAATTAAGTGCTAGTAAATGAGCATTCACTAAATCTTCAACATGAATATAGTCTCTAATACATGTCCCGTCTGGCGTGTTATAATCATCTCCAAAAATAGTAATCTCTTTTCTTTGATTTAAAGCAACTTGTAAAATTAATGGAATTAAATGCGTCTCAGGAGAATGATCTTCTCCAATTTCGGCTGAACTTTTTGCTCCAGCTACATTAAAGTATCTTAGTGAAACATAATTAATACCATATGCTAAACTACTCCATTTCATCATCTTTTCCATCATTAACTTTGTTTCACCATATGTGTTCGTTGGATCTGTACTGAAGTCTTCTGAGATAGGTACTATTTTAGGTTCACCATATACAGCAGCCGAAGATGAAAATACGATATATTTAACATTAAACTCATTCATCACTTCTAATAAAACATGTGTGCCAAATACATTATTACTAAAATACTCCAACGGTTTTTCCATTGATTCACCGACTAGACTATTTGCTGCAAAATGTAACACACCATCAATCTTTTCATTTAGAAAAACTGACTTTAAAAATTCCTTATCACGAATATCCCCATGATAAAAAATGGCGTCTGAATGGATTGCTCCTATATTTCCCGTCTGCAAATTATCAACAATTATTACATTTACGCCATTTTCAATCAGCATGTATACTGCGTGTGATCCTATATAACCAGCTCCGCCAAGTACTAAAATATTCATATTGATCACATTCTTTCGTTTTTAAGTTGTTTATTAGTCATAGTTTTATTTTTAAAAACAAGTAATTTTTGACCAAAATAATTTAAAACCGTATATAATCCAGAACTAATTAAAACAGCTAAGTCATTTTTAAAATTTAGAGATATAAAATCCTGTAAGTTTAAAATATAATCAATTATTCTAGCTCCAAGATTAAATGCTATAAAATAACAGGTTAAAATGACAATGATAAACATTGGGATACTTTTTTTTACAGAGCCTTGACTTTTAAATGTAAAATTCCGATTTAAAATATAACTGATACATGCTCCTAAAGAATTACCAATAAATGTTGAAATCCAATAAGATAAACCAAATAAATGAAGTAGTAAATAAATGAATGATAATCCTACAATTGTATTTGCAATTCCTACTGCAATAAAACGGAAAAATGTCTTATTCATCTTTTACCCTTACTTACTAGTTCAGAATCGATCGTTGAATATAAATCTGTTTCAATAGCATACCTAGGTCGATTTTTAACTTCGTGATAAATCTTTCCAATATACTCACCGATCATTCCAATACCCATTAATTGAACTCCACCAACAAACCAAATTGAGACCATTAAAGATGGCCATCCACTTACCGTATTCCCTAATATATGTTGAACTATTGCATAGCCACCTGCTATTAAACTAAATAAGATGGATAAAAACCCTAGCAGTGAAACAAATCTAATTGGAGCTATACTAAAAGAAGTGATCCCGTCAAACGCAAAAGATATCATCTTTTTTAATGGATATTTTGATTCACCTGCAAACCTTTCTTTTCGATCGTAATAAACTTTAGTTGAAGGAAAACCTACTAGAGGTACTAGTCCCCTTAAGAATATATTTGTTTCTTTATATTTGAATAATTCATCTAATGCCCGATTACTCATTAATCGGAAATCAGCATGATTAGGAACTAGATTAATCCCTATTTTCCCCATGAATCGATAAAATCCAAGTGCTGTTGAACGCTTAAAGAAAGTATCTGTTTCTCTACTGTCTCGTACGCCATAAACAATATCAAAACCCTCTATATACTTCTCTACAAATTTACGTATTACATTAATATCATCTTGTAAATCCGCATCAATTGAAACTACACAATCGGATTGCTTGTTTGCAATTTCAAGCCCAGCTATGAGTGCGTTTTGATGCCCAACATTTTTAGCAAGCTTTAATCCTTTAACAAATTGATTATCGTTACTTTCCTTTTCTATTAATTCCCATGTTCGATCCTTACTTCCGTCATCTACAAAAAGAATTTTACTATCATCTGAAATAAGAGATTCATATATTAATTCTTCAATTAAGTAAGTGAGTTGATAGGCTGTTTCTTCAAAAACTTCCTGTTCATTGTAACAGGGTACAACAATCGTTAATAAAGGTATCATGTATAATCACGTCCTTTTCAAGTGGTTATTTTACTTCGTATAGATAGATGCGCCATGCAGAATTATGATCATTAAAAATCTTCATCAATTTAAGACCATTACTTTTAGCATTTTCAATTGGGACAGCCGCAAAAATATATTCCCCACCCAACTTTTTAAATTCGTTAATATTTAGTTGTAAATGATGGATTTTTACGTTTGAGTCCTTTTTAAATTCATAATTTTTACCTAGTTCAGCTACAAATAGATAGCATCTTCCCCCCCAATGATCGAAGTAATTTTCAAGCAAAGGGCTTTTTTCAAGTTCTGGTGCAATTATTTTTCTAAATTGGTGCTTATACTTTAACGAATAAAAATTATTATACGTATCGATCGTGTAAAAACCGTTATACTGAGCAATCGCAGGGTGAATGCCTATACTTGCAACCCGATAACTATTTTTAGGTTTTCCAATATATTTTGAGATTTCATTAAATTGATTTACAGCATAAAATTGTTTAAATGATGGTTTCCCCGCTATTCGATATACAATTTCGTCATTAGCACAAAACAGTACAATTACTTGAACTACTAAACAAATTTTCACAAACTTTTGCCAACCTTTTCCCTTTAACCAAAGAAGATAGGCTCCAACAGCAAACATTAAATAGATTATTAAAGGTCTTAAAAAATGAAATCTAGCAAAGTTAAATGTATTTAAAAGTTGAAATTGTTCTTTTACTGGCTTCCATCCTTTATAAAACCAAAAGGCGTACCAAACGGATAATAAAAAATTAAGAATGAATAAGTATAGAAATCTTTTTTCAATACTATCTCTTTTTTTATTTCTTAAAGTCCAGAATACAATAAAAGATAAAGGTACAATGATTAGAGTGTGAAGTGTTAAAACATGGGTATGTCCTAAAAAATAATTCTTAAATACTAATCGAATCGTATGCCAAAAACCCAATGTAGAGCTTAAAAACTCATTTCTACTTGTTGGTTCAGATGGAATGACTAGTGAAAATACAAGGCGATATTCAATTGCTAAATACATTAAAGTCATTAATAAAATACTTAAAAAGAACACTAGATTGATTTTCTTTTTTACAAATACATCTCTTAACCATAGCAATCCTATAAATACTAAAAAGAAAAAGAATCCTAATACAAAACTAGAATAAAAGGGTAATAATATAAGAGTAATCCAGTCTTTCCAAGAATATTTTCCAACTCTTATATTCAGAAACGCCCATAGTGCTAGTGGCATACCCAATGTACTTAGCATTCCAGACGGCCAAAATGGTGTTAGAGCAAATGCAAGTGAGACCCATACTCTAATTAGGTAATTTTCTTTTGATGTTATAAAATGCTTTTTTAATAAGAGATACATTCCAAGAAACGCAAAAACTCTGGTAATTGTCTGACCTATGGAATAAGCTAGCATTGGCGGAAAGAGATTATTTAGCCACTGTATACCACTAAATTCCGTTCCATAAGCATTTCTTGGCAATCCATTTATGATCTGCGGGATTGTAGAATTTAATTTACCAAATAACTGCCCTGAGTTTCTAAGTGTTTTATACCATGCAATATTTGAATCTAAATTATCATGTACTCTAATATGAGCATTTTCCCCTAAAATGAATAGAGGAGAAACATAAATGATCATTAAGATCATTGCAATCATTAAATGTTTATTTTCCTGGCTTAATTGTTTAAAAAATTTCATATTTATTACACCACTTTGTTTATATTTAGTTTTTGGATTTCTGATTAAAATTCCCCTCCCTTGTTCGCCTGAGTTTGATCCTTCCAATCTTTTTCTCACTTCTATAATGAATGTTAAAGATTTTCGCTTAATAGACGCTTAATTATATGTTCAATTAATATTAAAATTCTTTTCTGAAAATCAGATGAAAATTTGACTAAGATTTCATTTAAATTTCCTCTATTATTATCAATAAGTAAAAAATATTAATTTTATAATGTGCATAAAAATTAGATTAGGCTAATTTCTTTAATAGTATAAAAGTTTTTAGAAGTAATTAAATCATGTACTAGAGGTGCAATCATGTTGATTTTTGTGGATGACGAACAAAAAAAGTTTCATCTAACAAACGGAAGAATTAGTTATGTATTTTATGTCATGAAAAATGGTCACCTTGGGTCTTTGTATTTTGGAAAAGCGATTGACATTCATTCAAATTTTACTCATATCCAAAATGACAATTCTTCTACAACATATACTTCTTATTATTATGCTGATCGATCAATTAGTCTTGAAACAATCAGACAGGAATATCCCGTCTATGGCACTTCTGACTATCGAGAACCGGCATTAAGTATTCGTCAGTTAAACGGTAGCCATATTACAAACTTTATCTTTAAATATTATACAATTACAAAAGGGAAACCAATCTTACAAGGTTTACCTGCCACTTATACAGAAAATGAAGAAGATGCTGAAACAATTCAGATTGTTCTAGAAGACTCAACTCTTAAAGCAGAGCTTGTAATTTCCTATACTATATTTAAAGATTTATCTGTTATTACTAGAAGTGCATATATTTGTAACCAAGGAATTGAACCATTTTATTTAGAGCGATTTATGAGTGCGACGATTGATTTTCCTGATCATGATTTCATTATGATTCAACTAAGTGGTGCATGGTCTAGAGAGAGACATTTAATGGAACGACAGTTAGTAATGGGTACACAGGGCATATCGAGTTTACGTGGTTCAAGTTCACATCAACATAACCCATTTCTTGCCTTTAGAAGAAAAGAGACTACAGAAAATCATGGTGAAGTATTTGGTTTTAATTTAGTTTATAGCTCAAATTTTATTGCTCAAGCTGAAGTTGATCATTACGATATGACTAGAATTACGATGGGAATACATCCGTTTCGTTTTACTTGGAAATTACCCGAAAACGAACACTTTCAATCCCCTGAAGTAGTGATGGTGTATTCTGATCAAGGTATGAACGGAATGAGTCAAACTTTTCATGATTTATATCGAAACAACCTAATTCGTGGTAAGTGGAAAAATAATGAACGACCTATATTAATAAACAATTGGGAAGCCACTTATTTCAACTTTAATGAAGAATCCTTACTTCAAATCGCAATAGAAGCAAAAAAGCTTGGGATTGAATTATTTGTATTAGATGATGGCTGGTTTGGTAAAAGAAATAATGCTACTAGCTCTCTTGGCGATTGGTATTCTAATACTGAAAAATTCCCTAAAGGAATAAATAGTTTTGCTAATAAAATTAAAGAGTTAGGTTTAAAATTTGGTCTTTGGGTTGAGCCTGAAATGGTTAGCCAAAATAGTAATTTATTTAAAAATCATCCTGATTGGATTATTCGTACACCTTATCGACAAGTTTCTTTAGGAAGGCATCAATTAGTATTAGATTTCTCGAGAAAGGATGTTGTCGATCACATTTATAAAAAAATTGCAGATGTTATAAAAAATACAAATTTAGACTATATAAAATGGGATATGAATCGAAATATTACTGAGGCTTATTCTATGAAGTTAGCTAGTGATCAGCAAGATGAATTTTATCATCGGTATATTTTAGGTGTGTATGAATTATATGAACGACTAGTAAGTGATTTTCCAAATGTGTTATTTGAATCATGTGCTGGCGGTGGTGGTCGATTTGATCCTGGTTTATTGTTTTATGCACCCCAAGCATGGGCTAGTGATAATACAGATCCAATTGAACGATTAAAAATTCAATACGGTACCTCACTACCTTACCCAATTTCTAGCATCGGATCACATGTATCAGCATCACCTAATCATCAAACATTTCGTAATACCCCATTATCAATTAGAGCCAATGTTGCATTATTTGGAACATTTGGTTATGAATTAAATCCTTTGATACTTACTGAAAAAGAAAAATCAGAAATTAAATCGCAAATCCAATTTTACAAACATCACCGATCATTAATTATGAAAGGAGATTTTTATCGGTTACTTAATCCTTTTAAAGAAAACGAAGTAGCTTGGATGGTAATAAGTAAAAACAAAAATGAAGCCATTATAGGTTGGTACAAAATATTAGCAAGTCCAAATCCAATGAAGTACCAGACTTTAAAACTGACAGGTTTAAATCCAAATAAGAAATATTTACTAAACACTACGAATCTCTCTTTTTATGGAAACCAATTAATGGAAAACGGAATCCCCTTACCACTCGAATTTAATGGTGCCAATAAAAAAATTGCAAAACGAGCAGGTGATTTCCAATCTTGCATCTTTCATCTTGTTTGTCCTGATTAAATGTACGAAACCCCTCCTTAATGTCCTATGACGAAGTTCGAAAAAATTGAAATATTGACCAATCAAAACGCTTGTCTTTTCGTGCAGCAAATCTTTGTTATGTACGATAAAAACAAGCGTTTTTAAATGGTCTTTAACCATTTAACAAATGAATGTTCTTAAGCTTTCAATAATTTCTCAATTGTTGATTTCATCTCTTGAGGATTTGTTTGAGGAGCAAATCGTTCAATGACTTCTCCATTTTTATCAATAATAAATTTAGTAAAATTCCATTTTATTGATTTTAACCCCATAATACCAGGAGCTTCTGAGCTTAAATATTTAAATAGTGGATCTGCTTTGTCACCATTTACATCAATTTTTCCGAAAACAGGGAAGGTTACACCAAAATTTAATTCACAAAAACTTTGAATTTCTTCATTTGAACCCGGTTCCTGATTCATAAATTGATTACACGGAAAACCAAGAATTACTAATCCTTCTTCTTTATATTCTTCATATAATGCTTGTAAATCTTTATATTGAGGAGTATATCCACATGCACTTGCAGTATTTACAACAATTATCACTTTATCATTATATTTTGAAAGAGATACATCTTCGCCCTTGCTATCTTTTACTTCAAAATCATAAATACTCATTTCACATTCCTCCTACTTCCTTATAATGTTAATAGTAATTATTTTCCATCCAAATGTCTATTCTATTTACTATTTTTTGAAAAAAACCTTCAAACCTATTAGTATTTAAATTATAGTTTAATTAAACTAATTTCTTCACCTTTAAAAAAAAGAATGGAGGTAATAGTATGCAAGATTTAGGATTTAATACATATTTAATTGATTTATATGATCTATCATTTCAGGAGCGAACGGGTAGCTATATTATTTTAGATGAAGATATTACAATCATTGAAACGAGTGCTAGCCCTTCCCACGAGTATTTATTACAAGGTTTAAAAGAGCTACAAATTTCATTAGACAGAATTAAAAATGTTATCGTAACACATATTCATTTAGATCATTCAGGGGGCGCTGGCTTACTAATGGAAAAATGTCCTAATGCAACTCTTTTTGTCCATCCAAAGGGAGCTAGGCATTTAGAAGATCCGACAAAATTAATTGCGAGTGCAAAACAAGTTTATGGTGATGATTTTGACCGTTTATTTAAACCAATTCTTCCAATTGACACTACTAAAATTTATCAGGTAGCCGATGGTGAGGAGCTTGTTATTGGTAAAAATCGTAAACTAACATTTTTACATACTCCAGGTCATGCTAATCATCATATTTCAATTTTCGATTCTTCTAGTAAATTTATGTATACAGGAGATACATTAGGTATTTATTATCCACAGCTTCAAAAGGAAATAGGTACGTTTATTTTACCATCGACATCGCCTAATCAATTTTCATACGAAGCAACGCTAAGTTCATCTGGAAAAATCCAAGAGTATAATCCAGATGCTATTTGCTTCGGTCATTATGGATTAACTAGCGATACAAATTTCGTATATGAGTCTTTAAAACTATATTTGGATCGTTTTATAAAACTGACTGCTTCCACGATTGAAGATAATAAAGAAAAACCTTTTTATGAGAAAAGCAGGATTTTGTCAGCAGCATTATATAGTGAAGTAAAGCAAGATCTTCAAAATAAGAATATAGATGAGAGTCACCCAGTTTTCCAGATTATTAAGCTGGATTTGGAAGTTTCAGCTATGGGATTAGTACTGGCTATGGATCAAAATTAACAAAATAAAAAACTTCAGCCATTTGGCTGAAGTTTTTATTATTTTTTAATTTTTTTCATTGGTTTATTTTTGCTTGAAACAGGTTTTTTATTTTGATTTGAATCTGGTTTCGTTCTTTTTTCTTTTGGTTGATTTTCATTCAGTTGTGTTTCTTTCATTTCTACTTTTTGTATTTCACCGTGTGAAACCGTTAAATGTTCAAAAAACAATTTTTGCGTTCCTCTTAAGCTAAATAAATTCTTTTTCTCTCGAGGTGTTACCAAGTTTATAACAGTACCTTGTTTACCCATTCTTCCTACACGGCCACTTCGATGAGTATATTGTTCAACTTTTTCTGGTACATCAAGTGTTATGACATATGGTAACTCTTGTAAATCGATTCCTCGTGCTGCTACGTCAGTTGAAAATAGTAAAGTAGTTTTACCAATTTGAAGATCTTTTAAAACTCGACTTCTTTCCATTTTCCCTAGTTTTGAATGCAGTACCGCTGTTTTAATTCCTCTAAAATTTAATTTAGAAGCGTATCCTTCAAGTTTAAATGGTTCATTACTAAATACGATTGCTTTCATATTTTGAACTGAAGCAATTCTTCTAAGTAATTCTAGCTTCTCTCTTTCTTCACAAGGAATAAAACCATGAATTATATTTCCTTCCAAGCTTTGTTCAATCGAAATTTCTTTTAGATTTGAACTAGTTTCCTTTGCAAATTGCATTGCCACCGGTGTTATTGTTGCAGATAAAAATACTAGTTGGCGATCTTTCATTGTTGCTTTGACAATTTGCGGTAAATCTTTTTGATCATCCGTTTTTAATAATTCATCAACTTCATCAAAAACAACTGTCTTAACACAATGCATTTTTAATTTTTTCTGCTTAATTAATTGTGAGATTCGCCCCGGTGAACCAACGATAATTTTAGGCTTCTGTTTTAATTTTTCAATCTGACGTTTTATATCAGCTCCACCAACAATTGAAGCCGTCTTAATATTTGTATTTTGTGTATAGTCCTGAACAACCTGAAAAATTTGCATTACAAGTTCTCGTGTTGGAGCCATTATAATAATTTGAGGATTTTCTTCCATTTCATCAACTTTATTAATTAAAGGTAAAACATATGCAAGAGTCTTACCAGTACCTGTCGGAGATTGCGCTATGACATCGTTCCCATCTAAAATCGCTGGGATTGCTTCCTCTTGAACTGCTGTCCATTTCGTAATATTATTTGCTTTTATTTTTAAGATTGTTTGTTCTGTTAATTGAAAATGTTCCATTTAAATCTCCTTTAATATTTGCTCATCGTACCATTGTAACATTATTTCTGTAATATGTACCAATTCTTCTATTAGATCGAAGTCATCTTCGGTCATTTTATTGTGAAATTTTATGTTTACTGACGATTCAATGATATTTTTATCTAAAATAGAGTGTTTAATGTTATAAAATGGTGTGAATTGCTCATTTGTCTTATTTTGAAATAAAAGTAGACTTCTTTGAATGATTTCGATTTCTAATGGTTTAGGAAAGGTAAATTCAATTTCAATATAACATCCTACCTCAGTATTGCCATTAATTAATTCATTATATAAATCACTAGCTGATGTACTCATTGAAAATGTGCAACTTGTTGACTTAGTGGACTTGTTTAATTTTTTAAATCGAATTGAGAATAATCGATCCATTTTGGAAAGATTAACAAAGTCATTTCGATCAGTGATTTCATATTCTCCTTCTAAATCTTTGTCATATAAGAGCCCTTCTATTACAACCTTCATATTATCAAAAGCGGTCGGATCAAACATTATCTAAACTCCTTTAATCAATAGATTCCTAAGTTCGTTTATTTCCTATTATGTATCATAATAAACGAACCACACAAAAAATAATCCGTAAAATCATTTTGATTCAATTTTATCGGATCAATTTTTATTTTATTATCTCAAATTGGCTATTATAAAGATTTGCGTAGAAACCTTCTTTTTCCATTAATTCTTCATGCGTACCTTGTTCAATAATATCGCCATCCTTCATACAAAGAATCAAATCTGCATTTCGAATAGTTGAAAGGCGATGCGCAATCACAAAACTTGTTCTTCCTACCATTAAATTGTCCATTGCTTTTTGAATGAGTGCTTCAGTTCTTGTATCAACACTACTTGTTGCTTCATCTAAAATTAATATTTGAGGATCTGCCAAAATTGCACGAGCAATCGTGATGAGCTGTTTTTGACCTTGGGATATATTATTCACTTCTTCGTTAAGTATCATATTATATCCATCAGGCAAGGCTCTTATAAAGTGATCAGATTGAGCAGAAATAGAAGCATTTGTTACTTCTTCATCCGTTGCATCAAGTCTTCCAAAACGGATATTATCTGCAATTGTACCATTAAATAGCCAAGTATCTTGCAGAACCATACCAAATAATGATCTAAGTTCATCCCTTTTAAAATTCTTTATGTTATGTCCACCGATTGTGATTTCCCCATTATTAACATCGTAAAACCGCATTATTAAATTTACAATTGTTGATTTACCGGCTCCTGTTGGCCCAACAATTGCAATTTTTTGCCCAGGTTTAACGACTAAATTAAAATCATGTATAATCATTTTTTCAGGTGTATAACCAAAAGCAACATGATTGAAGTGAACATCACTTGTAACTTCATTATGCTTAATTGATCGTGCATTTGTTACTTCAGGTGCTTCTTCTTTCTCATCTAAAAACTCAAATACTCTTTCTGCAGCTGCTGCTGTTTGTTGAAGTATATTTGAAATATTAGCAATTTGTGAAATTGGCTGCGTAAATGAACGAACATATTGAATGAAAGCTTGAATTCCTCCAACTGTCATTGATCCATTTGCAGTAAAATATCCACCTAATATACAAATAGCAACATAGCCAATGTTTCCAATAAAAGCAGTGATTGGAATCATAAGTCCTGATAGAAAATTCGCTCTCCATGCTGATTTATATAACTCATCATTATACTCACTAAAAGCTCTTGTAGATTCATCTTCACCACTAAATGCTTTTACTAAAACATGATTTCCTAACATTTCTTCTACATGTCCATTTACTTTCCCTAAATATCTTTGCTGGTTAATAAAATGTTTTTGAGATTTTTTAACGATCATCATGACAAATACCATTGAAAGAGGCAATATACATAGTGCAACTAAAGTGAGTTGCCAGCTGATCGAAATCATCATGATTGTTATACCAATAATCGAGGTAATCGATGTGATTATTTGTGTTAAACTTTGATTTAATGTTTGATTAATTGTATCAACATCATTCGTTATTCTAGAAAGAACTTCGCCGTGACTAGTCTGATCAAAATAGCTTAAAGGTAATTTATGAATTTTATCATTTATATCACTTCGAAGCTTAAAAGTTACCTTCATCGTAACTCCACTCATTACATAGCCTTGAAGATATGCAAAAAGTGAGCTTAATAAATATAAACCGATTAACCATATTCCGATTACACTTATTTTACTAAAGTTAATTTTTCCACTACCACTAATTTGTTTCATGACACCTGAAAAAATTTCATCTGTTGCTTTACCAAGAATTTTTGGACCTAGTATTGTAAAAACAGTTGAAATAATCGCTAGTACAAAGACAAAAACGATTGTCTTTTTGTGCGCTCCTAAATAGCTCATCAATTTTGACATCGAACCTTTAAAATCTTTCGCTTTTTGACCTGGCGCCATTGGGATATTTCTTCCAAACATTTGCCCAGGTCCGCGACCACCGCCCTGATTTTGAAAAGTATTTTTATTAGAATTGCTCATGCTAATTCCTCCTTGGATAACTGCGATGAAGCAAATTCTAAGTATTCAGGGCAATTTTTCAGAAGTTCTTTATGAGTACCTTGACCTACAATCCTACCATTATCTAAAACAACAATATGCTCTGCATTCATGATCGTATTTACCCGTTGGGCAATTATGATCATCGTAGTTGATTCTATATCTTCATTTAACGCTTTTCTTAGCACAAAATCCGTCTTAAAATCAAGCGCAGAGAAACTGTCGTCAAAAATAAGAATTTCGGGTTTTCTTGCTAAAGCCCGTGCAATCGAAATTCTTTGTTTTTGTCCACCTGAAACATTATCTCCACCTTGAGAAATTTCAGCATTAAATTCCCCTTCTTTTTGAGAGATAAATTCACTAGCCTGAGCGATTTGGGCTACTCTTTCCATCTCTTCATCAGAAATATTTTTATTTCCGTATTTTAAATTTGAAGCAATTGTTCCCGTTAATAAAAGTCCTTTTTGAGGTACATATCCTATTTTAGTGCGTAAATCCTTTTGCTTTACTTCCCTTAGATCTACACCATCAACTAAGACTTCCCCTTTGGTTACATCATAAAAACGTAATATTAAATTTGCAATTGTTGATTTTCCCGAACCAGTTGGACCAATAATGGCAGTTGTTTGACCTGGCTTTGCAACAAATGAAATATTATTTAGTACATCATTTTCAGCACCTTCATATCGGAAACAAACATTTTTAAATTCAACAAATCCTTTTTTATCTGCTTCAAAGTTTTTATGAAGCTCTGGATCGATAATTGATACATTAGTAGACAATACTTCTGAAATACGTGCAGCAGAAACAGCAGCTCTAGGGACAAGGATAAACATGATTGAAATCATTAAAAATGCTGTGATGATTTGCATTGCATATTGCATAAATGCGATCATATCACCAACTTGCATATTAGATTTAGCAATTTGGTGAGCACCAACCCCAATGATTAGTAGTGATGAGCCATTCATAATCAACATCATTGAAGGCATCATCATTGTCATGATACGATTGACAAATAAATTCGTTTTTGTTAATTCGCTGTTTACCTCTTGGAATCTCATTTTTTCATGTGAAGCATTTCCAAAAGCTCTAATTACCATCAATCCCGTTAAATTTTCTCTTGAAACTAGATTTAACTTATCTATAAGTTTTTGAATTAACTTAAACTTTGGAATAGCAACTGTCATGATTACCATAATTAAAGAAAGTAGAACGATAACAGCTAATGCAATAATCCAGCTCATCGAAGCAGATTTATTAATTGCCATTATGATTCCGCCAATTCCCATAATTGGTGCATAACAAAGCATTCGGATCCCCATCATTAAAAGAGTTTGAATTTGCATTACATCATTTGTACATCTTGTAATCAGAGATGCCGTTGAAAATTTATCAAATTCATTGTTTGAAAAGCTTTCAATTTTTTTGAAAACATCTTTACGTAAATTCCTAGCGACACCAGAGGCAATTCTTGAAGACAAGAAACTGACTAAGACTGTTGCTATTCCTCCAAGTAAAGCAATCGCAATCATAATCAATCCTATTTTAACGATATATAAATTTCCTAGTTTATGTAAATTAACGCCTAGTTCAGTATAAAATGCTTTCGTCATCATAATACCACTTTGAGTAAGTAAAGTTTTATCCGTTGAAATAGCTTTATTATGTGCATTTAGTATCGCATTTTTGGAAAGTTTATCAAACATTGGTTGTAACTCATATAGTTTTGTTACATTAATCTTATTTGAACGCGGCGTACTACTAGTTTGTGCATGACTTACTTTTCCAGTAGCTTCTTCTTGGATTATATTAAATAACGTCCAAGTGGAAGCACCAAAGGATTGATCAAGTTGTTTTTCTACATTCTTATTCAATTTTTTCTTTACGTATATGCTCTGATCTGCCTTTTTGTAAATACTTATGTATTTTTTTCCTTTTGAATTTTTATCATTTGCGGATTTTAAATCATAATTTTTAAATATAATTTCTTTTTCCTTATCTGTCATAAAGGTAGTCATTAGTTTCATACCTTTTTGACTAATTGCATCTGGAGCAACATGCAATATACCATTTTGCTGAATACCATTGTTTACAATTTCGGACATATAGTTAGGTAAGTTCAAATCACACATGGCCTGACCAAATAAGAATAATATAGCTAAAATTATACTTGTACTAAATGCTTTTAAATACTTAGCTAACTTGATCAAATGAGTATCTCCCCTATTATGATGTATTTTTTTAAACACTAACTCATACTGAAAAAACTCGCATCAAATGCGAGTATGTTTTTCAGTATGAATTAGTAAGTTAATTAAAACAATCCTTTTGGACGGCCAAGTTCATCTACGTCCATATTTAATGCAGCTGGTTTTTTCGGTAAACCTGGCATTGTCATTACGTTGCCTGTTAATGCAACAATAAAACCTGCACCAATTGATGCTTTAAGTTCTCTTATTTCTACTTTAAAACCAGAAGGTCTTCCAACTAAACTTGGTTGGTCTGATAAAGAATATTGAGATTTTGCCATACAAATTGGTAGGTTGCCCCAACCATTCTCATTAAATTCCAAAATTTGTTTTTTTGCTTTAGGTGAAATATTCACTCCGTCTGCACCATAAACTTCTTTTGCAATTTTTTCTATTTTATTTTCAATTGAATCCGACAATTCATATAAATAACTAAATTTTTCTTTAGGATTTTTTAACATACTAACAAGAGATTCAGCTAGCTCAACGCCACCTTTACCACCATGTTCCCAAACTTCTGTTAAGACGATCTTAATGCCGTTATCTTGTCCCCATTGTTTTAATACACTTATTTCTTCCTCTGAGTCAGAAATAAATTTATTAATTGCTACAACAACAGGTACATTGAATTTGCGAACTGTTTCCACATGCTTTTCAAGATTTTGAATTCCATCTTTAACAGCTAAAGCGTTTTCATTAGTCAATTCATTTTTATTTACTCCACCATGCATTTTTAATGCTCTAATTGTTGCAACTATTACGACTGCATCAGGTGTAACACCTAAAGCTCTAGTTTTGATATTTAAGAATTTTTCTGCTCCTAAATCTGCACCAAAACCAGCTTCCGTTACAACATATTCCCCTAATTTCATTGCCATTTTAGTTGCAATAACACTGTTACAACCATGGGCAATATTTGCAAATGGGCCACCATGAATAATTGCTGGAGTGTGTTCAATCGTTTGAACAAGATTTGGTTTAATTGCGTCTTTTAGTAATAATGCTAGTGCACCTTCTACTTTTAAATCTCCAACAGTTACTGGAGTTTTATGTATAGTATAGGCTACAACAATTCGTTTAAGTCTTTCTTTTAGATCTTGAATTGATGTCGCTAAACAAAGAACTGCCATGATTTCAGAAGCAACTGTTATATCAAACCCATCTTCTCTTGGAACTCCTCCAGATGGACCACCTAAGCCTACAACGACATTTCTTAAAGCACGATCATTTAAATCGACTACTCGCTTCCAAGATATTCTACGCACATCAATTTCAAGTTCATTTCCTTGATGGATATGATTATCAATAAATGCTGCTAAAGCATTATTCGTCGTTGTAATGGCATGGATATCACCGTTAAAATGTAAATTTATATCATCCATCGGTAAAACTTGAGAATAGCCTCCTCCAGTTGCACCGCCTTTTACTCCCATTGTTGGCCCTAAAGAAGGTTCGCGCAATGCTACGACTGCATTTTTGCCAATTTTGTGGAAAGCTTGTGCAAGTCCAACAGTGACCGTTGATTTACCTTCACCAGCAGGAGTTGGATTTATTGAAGTAACTAAGATTAATTTACCATCTTCATTTTCTTTTAATCGATCTAAAATTGATAATGACAATTTAGCTTTATAATGCCCATAGTTTTCAACTTCTTCATCAAAAAGATTTAAATTATCTGCAATTTCATTTATTTTTTTCATTTCTGATTCAAAAGCAATTTCTAAATCTGACTTAATTTGACTCATTCAATCATCTCCAATTGCACTTCATTATATTCAAAATTATAGCACGATTTTACAAATAATTCATTTTTAAATATTCAAAATTCTTTAATGATATCATTCAAAATTACTAATACTTTCTACTTATCAATGGAATCCAAAGTTACATACTAAAGATAAGGCATTAAAAGAAAGGAGTGTAATTAAATGTATCGTCATAAAAAGCATAAAGAACATAAACGTAATCACAATTTACCAAAGGATCAAAATGAAGAATATAGTGCAGAGTTTTATCCCACAAGGAATGTGTTTTATTCGGAAACTACTTCAGATAAATCTCATGCCTCTGGAATTGTAATTGGATACGTAGCTCTATTTTTTTCACTATTTTCGTTATTTTTAATGCCTGTTTTATTTGGAATTGTTGGAATCGCACTTGGAATATACTCTGTAACTAAAGGTCATGCCACTTTAGGATATACAGCAATTGGATTTGGATTATTTTCGGTAATTGTAACGATTTTCTATAATTTATTAATTGTCTTAAGTGCAATTCTTTAAGATAGATTAAAATAAACAAAAAAGACCTTTAAGGTCCTTTCAGAGTAGGAAATTTTTGTATTCCATCTACACACTGAAAGAACCTTAAAGGTCCATTTAAATTCCCCACAAACATTCACTTACTCTTTGTTCAATATCTTCAAAATGGCATTTTCATTATGAGATCAACAATCGAAAGACAATCAATTTCTTTAAACTTGAACGACAGACCATTCATCATCTTTCTTTGAATACGTTAAATTTGCAATATGATTTGTAAGGTCACGATACTCTTCAACATTTTCTAAAATTTCATCTACACCAGAATAAAAATCAACTCGAAAAATAGGGATTTCGATTACTTTTCTATTTTCAACTCTTTCACTTAGATCAATTACTAATCCATCCTCCATTAAAGGGTATAATGTCAACATTAATTTAATATTGATTGGATTAATTTGTTTTGAACGATTAAATATATTTAAACTTCTTCTCTGAAGTTGTGTAATTTTATATGATATGACATTACAAAGCATAAAAATAAAGTCATTAGTTCGTTTATAATAAACCTTTTGATACATTCCATCACTTATGTTCATGTATGCAAAAGAATTGTTTAATCTTGGTATAAAAGGTTTTTGTAATGGCTCTTTTTTGTGAGCAAGATACAGTAATTCTGCAATTTCTTTAGGCTCAAGCTCATCTAAATCTGCTAATTCTTCAAAATCGATCCAACATAGGTCATCATGTTCACTATGTTCTAATATAAATTGATTAATATATTCTCTTTCAACATAATAAAAAGAGGAATTTAAATTAAATTCGGACCATTGAATATCGTGTTTTAGCAAAAGAATGTTTTGAAGAGGAAAAGGAAGTCCTTGAACAAACTCTTTATAATTTATACCTGATGTTATAAAACAATGATTATGGTTATCACCATAAATATAGATTATCTCCTTTGAATCTATTCCCGCCAACGATATTGCCACCTTTAATTTTTTTCTTTATCATATCATACTTTATACTAAATTTATCATCAAATATAATAAATTTAATTCTTTTTACCTAATATTCTTTTACATTTTTTACCAAAAATTCGCATTTAACCTAAAAAGTAATGTTATACAGGAGGCCTACATAAAGATGTAGTTTTTGTTTGAATTGGTTCTTTCGTAACAGAGCGAATACTCCATTCACCGTCATCATTTGAAAAATTAAATTTAACAAGAGTGTAAGGTGGTTGTTGATCTTGTTTATATGCAATTAATTGAATTGTTGCTCCGAATACGTATGTACCATTATATTTCTTTTTTATATTTGTTATTGTCGCACAATTATATTGCTCTCCTGGTCCGAACATTTTATATAAACGGTTATTTATACTAGGAAAAAGAATTGATAACACTGCATCTTCTAATACTTCATTTTGTACCGCAATTGCATTTGTCGGTCTGGATGTCGCAATTAAGCACATTAATAGTACGATAATAAATCCTCTTTTCATTTCTAATCCTCCAACTTAAGGTTTTAATAAATTACTTAGTATCTATTCTTTACAATTTACTGATGGTTATGAAGAGAGTTTAAATGAACTGGGAATAGGAATTTTATGGAATAAGGAAAAAAGAAGACCTTTTCGTGGTCTTCTTTTTATCTTTAAACTATCCTATTGATGATCCCAATAGTATTTACTCAAGATATCTGAGAGCAAGTCAATTGTTCTATAAAGTTCAGGAAGTGTATTATCGACTCCTCCTACTTCGATTAAAATTGAATGTGGTGATAAATCTTGGTTATAAACGCCATTTCCTTGTTTATAGTTTTTACTAAATATTCCTCTTGTTAAACCTTTGTTAAATTTCATAATTTCACTATTTAAATCTTTTGCTAACGCTAAGTTCTTTCTATAATTTTTGTTTTCTACTCCAACTATAAAGTATAGCTTTGCGTATTTTTGCCCATTTATCTCAGTAGTTGTCACGTTTTTTCTTTGATCATCACGATGTATGTCAATAAGATAATTTAAATCTTGATCTTGAGAAAGCGCATCTTGTACAACCAATCTAGACATTTTATATGAACTTCCCCAATTCCAATTTCTTTTCGTTAATTCAGCTCCAATATTTGTTTTATCGTCAACCGCACCGATTCCATTTGCTTCTAAATTCTTTTTCAATCGTTCACCTAATAAGCTTACATTTACTTTTGGAGAAGAAGCTTGATTTGGCGACTTTGCACCTGGGATTAAAGGTAAAAATGATTCCCAGCTATGTGTGTGGTAAATAAAAAAGACATCTTTTCCATTTGTAGTTTTTGATGGTGGATTTGTTGGATTTTTAATAGGTTCATTAACTGGATCTTTAACAGTTGGATTTTGGTTAATTTCGTCGAGTGTTAAGCTTGATTCTATTGGAAGGTTCGTAAAATCAATTCCTTCTCCAGCAACTAAGATATTATTTTCGAATTTTGTCATACTAGATATTTCATGCACTAATAAACTTTTTGGATCGTACAGTCTAATATTTGTAATAAATGAAAAAAGTATATTACCGATAGGTTGTCCATTTTTAGTAGAATCGTCACCCACCTTAAAATGACCATTTTCATATTCAAACGCTTTAATAAATCCTTCATAGCTCATTTTTTCAAACCATTGATGCACATAATATGATTTAGTATTTTTCATTGATGTCACAAATAAACTCGCTAACAAAAATAATAAGACAATGCCTACAAAGACACTTGCCGTTACACGTTTAAGATTAATAGATTTTATATATATTGATTGTCTCATTAAATCACCTCTAATAAAACGTATGTACAAGCCCTATAAAATAGAATAAAAAAATTATTAAATCCTATTAATTACTCTACTGCTAAAAAAGAACGTGATTAAAATATTAAATTGTTCGAACTCCACTCTCATTTACGAATTTTATTAGAATTTTGATTCGTAAAAAAAGAGATGCCCTAAAAGACACCTCATAAAAAATTTCGTAATTCAATTAGTGAAAAAGCTCTTTTTTTAATAAATTACATATTATTATTATTGTTGCAACGATTGAATACTGTGAACGGATTTACAACACAACTATTTCTTGCAGCTTCTAATTGAGTTTCACAAAATGAGTTTGTTGCTGGTGATACCATACTATTATTATTCATATTTCTATTTCTACTACATCCACTACGTCTATTATTATTCATATTTCTGTTTTCGTTTCTGTTTTCGTTTCTGTTTTCGTTTCTGTTTTCGTTCATGTTTCTGTTTTCGTTTCTGTTTTCGTTTCTGTTTTCGTTCATGTTTCTGTTTTCGTTCATGTTTCTGTTTTCGTTCATATTTCTGTTTCTGTTCATATTTCTGTTTCTGTTTGAATGGCCATTATTCATACTTTCACTCATAACTCTGTCATTGTCATTATTTCTATGACAATCACATTCATTACATGGTCTACGAACTTCAACAAACTCTCTCATATCTCTTACTGGAGATACTTCTTCTCTTTCTTCTCTTCTACGATTGCAACCACAAAATCCCCACATTTAAGAACACCTCTATAATTATTTATTGTACATTTATAACATACGTAGAAATTTAGATATTGAATGTGTACATGTCTAGATATGAACAAGTTTTTTATATTAATTTTCTATTTTTCATGTCATTTCGGTAAATGAAATTTTAAAAATGGTCATTTTTATAAGAATTTGTTAGTTGTTTATCCTAAAAGTAAAAAAAAATGAGCCAATTAGGCTCATTTTACTTGTTACGGTATACATATTCATCTTTTGGTGGTTGAATTTCCTTAATATTAGAGACGTCTAAATATGGAATGTTTACTTTAAATGGTTGATAGTACATTTGTTGTATATTACCAGTAGCTTCAATCCATTGATCATTTTTAAACGTTTGCCCATCAGGCAAATCAATTAGCACACCATATACACCGGAATCGGCAACACAGTGAATAATTCCAAATCTAAATAAGAAAACCTGATTCTTTTTTAATCCTTTTTCATGATAAATAAAGCCTTTATAAGTTAATTGCTTTCCTAAATATTTTCCAGGCTCATCATATAAAACTTCCATTCCTTTAAGAAAGTCATAATCATTTAGGACAATGCTTTTTTTATTTATATATTCTTTTGATTCTTGTTTAATTAATTTTTGATATCCTTCTTGCCCATAGTATATACTTAAATCAGGCTTTAAATACTGCCTTTGCATAAAAGGATCATTATTACCCGGTTCTGAAACTGGGAAATGAAACCCTTTTGCTTGTACAATCGTAGAATCCAAAGTTGCAACGGGTAAAAATATACCTGTAAACAATGGAAAGATAAAAACTAAGCCATTTAAAAACTTTTTAAACCCTTTTGCTTCTTTATGAACATGTCCATGTACACAAGTATGATCACAATTATGATCATGATGGTGGCTATGGTCGTGGTCATGATCGTGGCTATGCTGTTCATCTTCATCATGACTAGTTCTTAACGTATGAATTACTTGAATTAAAGTTAGAAATGCAAATAATATCCCAGCTGTCAGTGATAAATAAGAGTATTTCATATTAATATATTTTGAGATCGTACCTTTAATATGCAATTGCATTAAAAAGAAGGTAAATCCTAATAGTACATATGCTCTTGCCATATTGATTCTCCCTTAAATGAATAATGTTGTGAAAAACGTTAATACAATAACTAACCCAATAATAATGAATACATATCGACTTTTGAAATGTTGGAATAACATTAATGTATTTTTTATATCGATCATTGGTCCAATAACCATAAACGCAACGATTGAGTTTAAAGAAAACGTACTTTGAAAAGAAGATGCTACGAATGCATCAGCCTCAGAACAAAGAGATAAAATAAAAGCTAATGCCATCATTACTAGAATACTAGCAACTTGTCCATTACCAATATGCATTAATGTTGAAGTTGGAATAAATGTTTGTACGAATGCTGCAATAAATGCGCCTAAAATTAAAAACTTACCCATAGAGAAAAATTCTTCTATAGCATGTACACAAACACTCCATAATTTTTTCCTAGCAGGAATTGAATGATCAACTGGAATTGTAACTAGATCGTGTTTTAATGGATTCTCGATTTTTAAATATGATAATACGATTCCTATTATATAAGCAATGATCATAGCAGATCCAGCACGATAAATAACCATTTCAATATTATTACCAAATGCAATAAAAGTTGCAAACAATACAATTGGGTTAATAATTGGCCCTGTTAACATAAACGCCACCGCTACATAATGTGGCACACCTTTTTTTATCAGCCTACTAACAATTGGTACAATTCCGCACTCACAACCTGGGAAAATAAAACCCAATAAAATAGCTACTAATACTGCTTTATATCTATTCTTAGGTATTAATTTATATAACATTTCTTCTGTAATAAATATTTGAATGATCCCCGAAATAAAAACACCAATTAAAATAAATGGCAATGCTTCTACTACAATCGAAATAAAGATCGTATTCATTTGTAAAAACGAATGATAAAAATTCGTACTCATAATCTCTCTCCCATGTACTTTTAAAAATGAAAACTCACAAAACCTCCGAATGACCGGCGGCTTTGTGAGTTAAAAGTACCTTTTTTTCCAAAATATTAGTGCAATTGTTGTTGATAATATTGCAGATATACCAATTACAATTGGAAACGCATGTGGTATGTTTGCTAATGGTATATGATCAACGTTCATCCCATAAAAACTAGACACCATTGTTGGGATTGATAAAATAATTGTAATAGAAGTTAAAAATTTCATTACAATATTTAAATTATTTGAGATAACTGAAGCAAATGTATTCATCATTCCACTTAAGATATTACTATAAACTTCTGCCATCTCTATTGCCTGTTTATTTTCGATAATTACATCTTCTAATAAATCTTCATCATCTTCATACATTTTTAATATATTCCCTTTAAGAATTTTTTGCATGACGATTTTATTCGATTTAAGTGAAGTAGTAAAATAAACAAGACTTTTTTCAAGGTTCAGCATTGTAAATAACTCTTGATTTCTTGTGGATTGATGTAATTCAGCTTCAATTTCATTTGTTTTACGATTAATTTGTTTAAGGTAACGTAAATAATATGATGATGTCGTATGCAATAGTTGAAGTGCAAATCTAGTCTTTTTAAACGTAAAGAAGCCTTTTACTTTTTGGTAAATAAATCGTTCAAAGATTGGATTTTCACTTAAACAGATTGTGACAAAAGTGCTGGATGAGATAATCATCCCGATTGGTATTGTATCAAAAATTGTGTGCCCATTATCATCATGAGCTACAATTGGAATATCAACAATAATTAGAGTGTGTTCCCCTTCAACCTCTATCCTTGAACGTTCTTCATCATCAAGTGGGTCTTTAATAAAATCTAAATCTAAGTCTAATTTTTGAACTAGATATTGAATTTCTTGTTCTGTTGGATTGATCGCATTGATCCAACAACCTTTCTCAATAACATCGACTTGATTTAGTTTCCCTTGTGCATCTGAAAGATAAAAATTTAGCATCTTAATTCACCTCTAATTCTAAAACAAAAACTACACAATAATAGCATACGAAACATTTATATATGTTTCAACCTTTATTAAAAAGAAAGTCCATTTTCTAATAATCAAACGCCTTTAAGTAGCTATTTTGTTGAGCATTTATACTATTCACAAATAAAGAAAAAGGCCACTTATAGTGACCTATTTTTTAGTATCCGCTTTTATAAAAATAATGCATATCACTTAATTCATCAATGTATTGATAAACTTCTAACTGACTTTGTAATTGCTCTTTTGTATGTAATGAATAATCTTCCGTATTCAATTGATTTTGAACATTTGAAAGAGTATTTGATAAATCAGATTTTAATGCATCATACGACATAGAATACATAAAATTCATCCTTCCAATTGAAATTTATCATATTATATGTAATATAATGTAAAACAAATCATATTTATTTTATTTTCTACCTTTTGCCACTAATTTTTTTATTAAAAAATATACAACAAATAGGGCAATCGCTATAATGATTAGCATTGGGGTATATGGAGCTAAAACAGATTTAGCAGTTTCCCAGTTTTTACCTAATTTCTCACCTATTTTGATAAATAGTATAGACCAAGGAATGATTGCAAGAACTGTATAAAGTGTAAATTTACTTATAGGCATCTTTGCTAATCCCGCTGGAATCGAAATGGCATGTCTAACAACTGGAATAAAGCGAGCCGTAAAAACTACTCCAACGCCATATTTTGAAAACCATTTTTCAGCTAAATCAAGGTGATGCTTATTAATTAGAATATATTTACCATACTTTTCAATGATTGGTCGACCACCAAAATAACCTAACCAATATAAAAATAATTGTGCAATAGTTCCCCCTATCACACCTGCTACTACAGCACCTCCAAAATTTATATGCCCTCCGGCTACAAGATAACCAGCATATGCTAAAACAATCTCACTCGGAATAACCTCAATCATTAATCCTAATGCTACCCCTAAATATCCTAATGAAGCAAAAAATTCTAATATTTGATGTATGATATTTGTCAATAGGATCCCCCTCTCAAAAACAACTTGTACTACAATGATAATACATAGCAAGATAAAATATGTCAAAATAAAGAAATACTCAGATGATCGTATTATTTCATATGAAAAAAGGCTGTCCAAGTCAGTGACCTGACATTAGAACAGCCTTTTATCATTTCTTAATTATTTAATTACAACGTTTTTGTAAGTGTAATCTGGTCCGAATGCATGCTCAATTAATCCAGTTACTTTTGGCTTCATAACGTATGCAATAGCACGTTGGTAAATTGGAAGAATTGCAGCATTGTCTTGTACTAAGATTTTCTCTGCTTGTAAGAATGCATCAGAACGTTTAGTTGGATCTAATAAGAACTCAGAACCAGCTTGTGAGATTAACTTATCATACTCTTTGTTAGAGAATCCCATTTGGTTGAATGGGCTTTGACTTGTCCACATATCGAAGTATGTCATTGGGTCTTTGTAGTCTGGACCCCATCCGCCGAATGAGATGTCATAATCTTTCTTAGAGTTTAAGTCTAATTGTTGTGCAAATGGAACTGATTTAATGTTAATTTTTAAACCTGGTAAGTTTTTAGTGAATTCACCTTGTAGGTACTCACTAATTTTTTTGTTCGTTTCAGTATCTGAACCTAATAATTCGATTGAAACATCTTTCTTACCGATTTCTTTTAATCCTTGTTCCCATAATGTTTTAGCATCAGCTGGATCGTATTTTACAAGTTGTCCAGAAGCAGCACGGAAGTCTTTACCATTAGCATCTAAGAAGTTACTTGGAGCTAAACCGTATAAAGGTACTGAACCGTTATTTAAGATTACGCTTGTAATTGCTTCACGGTCAAATGATTCGTTTAAAGCTTTACGGATGTTAACGTTTTTAAGAGCTGGATTTTTCGATTCGTTTACACGTAAGAAGAATACAGTTGGCTCTTTAGTTGTTCCGTAGTCAGGGCTAGATTTATATTTGTCAACAAACTCTGCAGTTAAACCAGCACGGTCAACATCACCAGACTCATATAAGTTAACTCCAGTTTGTGGGTCTTTTACGATTTTAAAGTTTACTTCTTTTAATGTTACGTCTTTAGCATCATAGTAGTCAGGGTTCTTAACTAACTTGTAGCTTTCATCATGTTTCCACTCTGATAATTCAAATGGACCATTGAAAATTAAATTAGATGCTTCTAAACCGTAGTTTTTACCTTGAGATTCAACATATTTTTGATTTAAAGGTAAGAATGTTGGGAAAGTTACTAAAGAATCAAAATATGGAATAGCTTTTGCTAATTTAACTTCTAAAGTTTTATCATCAACAGCTTTAACTCCTAATTGATCAACTGGTTTTTTACCAGTAGTAACCTCTTCACCGTTTTGTAACACATTTAACATGAATGCATACTCAGATGCATTTTTTGGATCTGCAGCACGTTTCCATCCGTAAACAAAGTCTCCTGCAGTTACAGGGTCACCATTAGACCATTTAGCATCACGTAAGTGGAATGTATAAGTTAAACCATCAGCTGATTTATCAAAAGATTCTGCGATACCAGGTTGTACAACATCATCTTTACCTAACGTGTTTAGACCTTCCATAATGTTACCTAAAACGTTGAAAGATTCAGCATCCGTACTAGTACTTGAATCTAAACTTGGTAGTTCAGCTCCGCCTAGTAAGTTTAATACTTGTGGTTTTGCTTTTGCTGTTTCTTTTTTACCTTCATTTGATTTGTCTGAGTTACATGCAGTTAAAAGCATGCTCACAGCAACAGATAAAGATAGAAAATATGATACTTTCTTTTTCATTAGATTGCCTCCCCAAAATTAAACAATTAGACTTAAAAACTATTAAAATATTCAAACAATTTATATTGTCGGAATAGTTAATAACCTTTAACTTACTTTTTATTTTACATGCTTTTCAGAAAATATCAACAATAAATCGACATTTTTTTCAAAAAAATTAATAAATTTAAATAAATCTTTACTTTTTTGTAATTAAAAACTACATTTTGAAGTCTTTTTTTGCATTTAAAATCAAAACTATTAATAAAACCCCCAATTTCAATAAATGATAAAAGTTGGACAAATATGTTTTTTTTAAAAAATTTTCAAAAAAAATCATATTTAAAAATATAATTTCTTCTAAGCAAGCTCAAAATAAAACCATATCCAGCTAAGAAAATAATCATCTGGACACCTTTTAACATTTACTTTTAAACTTTTTCTTATACACAAAAAAAGAAAGTAAACCCTTTAGTTTATAACATAAAACTTCCTAAAAAAGAGAAGGGTGATCCCTTCTCCGTTTTGTTTGATATTATTTTTTTTCGTTAGATGCCCATTTGTAAGAGAAATCTCCGCCAAATTTGTGAGCAATAATACCTTTAACTGAATCTTTTTGTAAATATGCACGACCGCGTTGGTAAATTGGTGAAATACCAGCTTCATCCATAATTACTTTTTCAGCTTCAATCATATCATCCCAGCGTTTTTGTGGGTCTGCTTCTTTCTTAGCAGCATTTACAAGCTGATCATACTGTGGATTGTTGTATGCCATTTCATTGAATGGGCTGTTAGATAAGAACATATCAATAAATGTCATTGGATCTGGATAGTCTGGACCCCAACCTGAGAATGAGAAGTCATAATCTAATTTTTTCTCGTTATCAAGTTTAATTTCAAACGGTTGTGGAGCTACCGTAATTTTTAAACCTGGTAAGTTCTTCTCAAGCTCCCCAGCTACATACTCAGCAGCTTTTTTGCGAGTTGTATCATCATAAGAAAGCATTTTTAGCTCAAATGTATCTTTACCAAGTTCTTTTTTAGCTTCTGCCCATAATTTTTTAGCTTCTTCAACATTATATTTGTTAAAGTCACCATTATGATCACGGAAATCTTTTGAATCCGGTCCTTTTACCCACTCAGAAGGTACTAACCAATATGCAGGTTTAGATCCATCATTTAAAATCGTAGATGTAATAGCTTCTTTATCATATGCTAAGTCAAATGCTTTACGAGCTTTAGCATTCTTAAAGATTGGTAGTTTTTCATTGAAACGGAAGAATACTAAACGAGCATCTAATTGCGTTTTGTATTCAGGGTCATTTTTATATTTATCAACGTACTCAGAATCAAGCATTACTTTATCAATATCGCCATTTTCATATAAGTTAACGGCCGAAGAAGTATCTTTAACTACATTGTATTTGATTTCATCTAACTTAACTGAATCCTTGTCCCAATATTTTGGATTCTTCTTTAATGTAAAACTTTGCTCATGCTTCCATTCACTTAAAGTAAACGGACCATTGTATAATTGAGTATTTGCTTCTAAGCCATATTGATCCCCTTTAGACTCAACCCACTTTTGATTTTCAGGTAAGTATGTCCCAAAAGTAGTTAATTGTAAGAAATAAGGAGTTGGTTGTTCTAGTGTTACTTGTAATGTTTTATCATCTAGTGCTTTCACACCTAATTGGTCTTTTGGCATTTTACCATTGAAAATTGCTTCAGCATTTTTCACATAGTATAAAATGAATGAATATTCAGATGCAGTTTTTGGATCTACAGCACGTTGCCAACCATAAACGAAATCATTAGCAGTTACTGGCTCACCATTTGACCATTGTGTATCACGTAAATGGAATGTATATGTAAGACCATCTTTACTAACTTCAACCGAATCTTTCTTAGCAACTCCGTCTACTACTTCGTCACCCTCTCCTAAACGAAGTAAACCTTCATTTACATTGTCTAAAACTTCAAATGACATTGAATCAGTAGTTTTTGCTGAATCCATTGAAGGAATCTCAGTAGTTGTAGTTAACCTTAACGTTTGCTTCTTATCCTTCTGTGAATTAGTTGCTGTTTTTTCTGTGTCTTTGCCACAAGCTGCTAGTACCGTACTTAGTACCAATAAACTTGAAACTGTTGTTGCTAATCTACGCTTCATTAGAGCACCTCCATATATTAGTGATTATTCATTTTATAATTTACTTATTTTTCTGAAAAATCACTTTTTACTTTTTCAATATACTACAAATTTTTCAGAAAAAAAAGTATTTTTTTAATATTTAATTTATTTTTTATTAAATTCCCCCAAATTCCTAGTTCAAATATCATATTTTTTATTAATTTTAGTGTAGTGCAATATGATTGTAATACTATTCACATATTTTTTCGGTGCAAAATACGTCAATTTTTAAAAGGCTTTATGTCGATTCTACAAACATTTTATGAACTTAATTATTAGTTTCCATTATTACTAAATTTTAGGTTATAATATATCTTATTGAATTTGAACATATCTATTTTTTATATCAATTTTAGGAAGTGAATGTATGATAAGAAAAAGTATTCCAAACCTATTTACTCTAGGCAATTTATATTGTGGGTTTCTATCGATCGGCTTTGCAGCTAAAGGAGAATTTAGAAATGCCGCAATTCTTATTTTAATAGGAATGATGCTCGATAGTATGGACGGTCGAGTTGCTAGAGTTTTAGGCGTCCAATCACAATTAGGAAAAGAACTAGACTCTTTAGCTGATATAGTTACTTTTGGAGTTGCACCTTCCTATTTGGTATATTGTACACAATTTTCAACTGAAGGGATCTTTGGTCTAGGAATTGCTGGTTTATTCCCTCTGTTTGGGGCATACAGATTAGCAAGATTTAATGTTACACCGATTTCAACATCACTAAAATATTTTACTGGAGTACCAATTACAGCAGCTGGTGGTCTTGTTGCCTTCTTAACATTATTTGGAAGTCGTATACCGCAAATAGTCATCATAACAGTTTTTGTTGCATTAGCATTCTTAATGGTTAGTAGAATTAAAATTCCAAGCTTTAAAGATATTCCGATTCCTAAATATGCTACAATTATTACGATTTTTTTAGGATACGCATTATATCTAGTATGGCATGCTAAAAAAGTACAGTGGCCATTCTTTATTTATATAGCAATTCCGCTTTATATCTTCTTTATTTTCTTTCAATTTTTCAAAAGTAAGAAGAAACAATCAAGTAATGAAAATAAGAAACCACGTAAATTCCGTTTAAAAAGAAAGTCTTAATAAAAAGTATGTTTTGATGCATTGTTTCTCATCAAAGCATACTTTTTTTATCTATTTATCCTTTTAAATCGCATTTTTCTTGCAGATTAATAATTACTGTTCTATAATGACAAAGGATTAAATCGTATTTATTACGATTTTGAATATTTTAAAAAAATATGTACTAAATTGTTTGATAAAAATTATCTTACATTTTTTTTAAAATTT
>NZ_NUUX01000027.1 GCF_002564465.1 Bacillus sp. AFS088145
GTTTTTTAGTCTACATGCAAGGAATCAATAATTCTTTATTTTTCCCGTTCTTTCATATATTTTTCTGCAAGTAATTGTTTAACTTGATTATAAGTTAAACCAGAATGTGCATTTTTTCTTTTCACTTCGTTAATGTCGGTTCCAGTTATCGTAAAACGTTTATCTTTCAAGTGGTTTCATCTCCAAAACAAAATATTTAATTTTATTATTTATTTGTAGGACAGAAAATATGCTTTAAAAAGATTATGTCATTAAATCGTTATTTTTATTAAACTAAAGAAATGATAAAATTATTGGTAATAGAAGGAATAGGGGATAAAACCATGCACGAGGTTGTATTGAAAATTTTATTTTTTATTTTTCGAATATTGTTTCAATTAATCATGCAAGTAGTTGTTGACTGGATCTTTGATTATTTGCCAAAAAAGTTTTTTGGTTATCCTTTTAATGAGAAAGATGATGAATTAATTCAAGGGAAAATTTACTTATTAAAAAAGGAACCTTGGTTTGAACCATACAAAATCTATGCATTGGAAATTTCTCAAAGAAAAAGTATTCGAAAATTAATCGTAAAATTAGAGATGCTAGAGATTCGATCAAATGAGGAAAAGAGAAATGAATTCTTATATGAATTAGATCGGCGATTATTTGACTTAAATCCGAATGGAATTAGAAATAGAAAAACGAGCCCGAATTAAGGGCTCGTTTTCTTATTTTTTATAAACTTTTACAGTAACTGTTTTAACTCCCCATTTTTGGGCATTTTTCTGACTTGGGATAAATACATCAATTTTATTTCCTTTTAGTGAACCGCCAGTATCTCCAGCAATTGCATAGCCGTAACCTTCTACATATACTTTAGAACCTAATGGAATTACTTTTGGATCCACAGAAATAACTTTTGCTTTTGGATTCTTTTTTAAATCTATGCCAGTAGCTGTTTTACCACTACATCCTTTACAGCTACCAGTGTAAGCTGTAGCTTTCATTTTAATT
Source organism: Bacillus sp. AFS088145 (assembly GCF_002564465.1). GTDB lineage: Bacteria > Bacillota > Bacilli > Bacillales > Bacillaceae_G > Gottfriedia. The sequence continues at coordinate 997 of NZ_NUUX01000027.1, forward strand.
ACTTTATAAGGTGTAGCAGCTTTAGCTGTTGTTTTTTTAGTTGTTGTCGTTTTTTTCTTAGTTGCAGGTTTAATTTGCAATACTTGATTTACTTTAATTAGGTCTGATTTTAAATGGTTCCAAGATTTAATCTGAGAAACTGTTACCTTTTGTTTTTTTGCTATAGCAGATAAGGTATCTCCAGATTTAACTTTGTAAGTTGCTGCGTATGTATTTGTCGTAAATCCCATTGTTAGAATAACAGTAGTAACAAAACATGTCATTAATTTTTTCATATTTCCCGCTCCTGTCCATCTTCTATGTATAATACTTTACCATGGGAATGTGACAGTAAGATTTCAGTAGTTTTATTTTATATTACAAATATATTACCTTTTTTTATAATTTTCTATAAATTCTGTAAAATAGTTACAGGCTAATTCGACATAGTTCCCATTTAAGAATGTTCATCGCTGATTTATGGGCCAAGGTGCTTGATTTTAAAGGGCTGAAGCGTTGAATTGAAAAGATAATAGGGAGAAAGTTAAATAGTAAAAACTTTTCAATAAAGTATTAAATAGTCTAGAAAAACAGACTTTTTTAGTACAATTGAAATGGTTTTTATTAATTTAGAATTAAAAACTATGTAACAATTAGTGAGGTTTTGTAATATTTACATCATATTTAAGGTTTAATAGATCCTGAATTTTAGTTCAAAATCTACTAAAGTTTACTAAAAACTACCTTCAGAATGAATCATGCTAAACATTACTTACTATTATAAATAGACAAAATGTACGATTACACCAAAATTCAACAAGCTTGTGTAGGATTTAAAATTGGTAAAAAGTAGTGTGATTAGACTAAATATTTTGAATAATGTATAATAACAAATGTACTTATAAAACCAAAAGGTGGGGTCGTATGTCAACAAATACATATTCACTTACATGGGATTTAGATGTTTTCTTTAAAGGAGGCAGTGAATCTCCTGCATTCGCTTCATACATAAAAGAAATTATTAATTTAGTAGAAAGAATTGAAAGACAGGTTTCTTTGTTTTCTGCTCCTAAAAGTAGTGATGAAGTTGAGGAATTAGCTGATATCATAAGTAATATTGAAGTAATAGGTAAGAAATTATCGCAAGCTGGTGGATTTGTTAGCTGTTTACAAGCTCAAAATATGGCTGATCAAAAGGCTAATTTATTAAGAGGAACTTTAACACAGCTTTATGCAACATTTTCTACTTCTTTAACAAAATTCCATAGTCAATTAACTAAAATTGAAGATTCTGTTTGGAAAGATATTTTAGAAACTGATGAGTTTAAGGAAATTTCTTTCGCATTAAATGAGCGTCGTCAAAATGCTAGTGAATTATTATCAGTTGAACAAGAGGCATTAATTACTGCCCTTTCAGTTGACGGATATCATGGTTGGGGCCAAATGTACGATACTGTTGTTGGAAAAATGCAGATCGAACATGATGATAAACTTTTATCTGTTGGTCAAGCATCAAATCTATTTTCTTCTAAGGAACGCAATGTGCGTAAAGACATTTTTGAAAAATGGGAAGAAACATGGGGTGAAGAGTCAGATTATTTCGCAAAAATATTAAACCATCTTGCAGGTTTCCGTTTAAGTGTGTATGGACAACGTGGATGGAATAATGTATTAAAAGAACCATTATCAATTAATCGTATGAGTCAAGAAACACTTGATTCAATGTGGGGTGCGATAATCGACAATAAAGCTCCATTTGTTGAATATTTAGAAAGAAAAGCTAAATTACTAGGCGTAAAGAAATTAAGTTGGTATGATTTAGATGCACCTGTGGCTGATATTGATTCTACCGTTTCATATTCTGAAGGTGCAGAATTTATATTGGATCAATTTGGTAAGTTTGGTGATGAATTAACTAGTTTTACAAAGATGGCGTTTGAAGACTCTTGGATTGAAGCAGAGGATCGTGCGGGCAAACGTCCAGGAGGTTTTTGTACAGGATTTCCTGAAAGTAGCCAATCTCGTATTTTCATGACTTATTCAGGTACACCTTCGAATGTTTCGACATTAGCACATGAATTAGGTCATGCTTTCCATTCATTTGCGATGAAAGATGTTCATACACTTAATAAATATTATGCGATGAATGTTGCTGAAACAGCTTCAACATTTGCAGAAATGATCGTAGCTGATGCAGCTGTTAAAAATGCGAGTTCCGATCAGGAGCGTTTAGCTCTTTTAGAAGATAAAATTCAACGGAGTGTAGCATTTTATATGAATATTCATGCTCGCTTCCTGTTTGAAACGCGTTTTTATGAAGAACGTAAAAATGGTGTCGTAAGTAAAAATAAAATAAATGAACTAATGGAAGAAGCTCAAAAAGAAGCGTATTGTGGAGCTTTAGAAGAGTATCATCCACATTTCTGGGCATCAAAACTACACTTTTATATTACAGGTGTGCCGTTTTATAACTTCCCATACACTTTTGGATACTTATTCTCATTAGGAATTTATGCAAAAGCATTAGAAGAAGGCAAGAGCTATGAACAGAAATATATTGCTCTTTTAAAGGATACTGCTTCTATGACAGTTGAAGAATTAGCTCAAAAACATTTAGGTGTTGATTTAACAAAACGTGATTTCTGGGAGAAGGCAGTAAAACTATCTCTAAAAGACGTTGAAGAATTTTTATCGATCACTGAATGATAACTTTTTATGAGGAGGACTCGTTTAATTACGAGTTCTTTTCCTGTTTTAAATGCCTTTATTAAAATTTTTGTATATTTATTAAAAAGAGATAAGAAAATACGGAGGGGTTTTTAATCATTACCTCTTTAGTAGGGGAGTGACTAAAGTGAATAGTTTTAAATTTTTAAAACCATATAAAATATCTATTTTTGCAGCAATCGTCTTTTTACTTTTAGAGTTAGTAGTTGAATTATTTCAACCATATATTTTATCTAATATCATTAACAATGGAATAGTTCACAAAGACATGGCTTATGTTACAAAATGGGGAATCGTCATGATCGTGTTATCGATCGTTGCTTTTATTGGAGGAGTATTAAATACTTTTTATGCAACTCATATTGCTCAAAGCTATTCATTTACGTTAAGGAAAACATTATTTGAGAAAGTACAAACCTTTTCATTTACGACGTTTAGTTATTTACCAACTTCATCAATCATTACTAGATTGACAAATGACGTATCACAATTACAAAGTGCAGTTTTTATGAGCTTAAGAATTATTTTGAGAGCACCATTAATCGTAACTGGTAGTGTCGTAATGGCATTAATTTTGAATTGGAAGCTTTCATTTATACTATTTTTAATTTTACCTTTCTTATTTATATTCCTAAATTGGATGGTTAAAAAAGGTAGAAGGCTATTTAAAAATGTTCAAGATAATGTGGATATTGTAAATAGTGTGCTAAGAGAAAATTTAGTTGGAATGAAATTAATTAAAGCCTTTGTACGAAATGACCATGAAAATAATCGATTTCAACATATAAATCAAAATTTAAAACAAAAAACCTCTGTTGCATTACGAACAATGGAAATTACGATGCCAGTCATGCTTCTATTTATGAATGCTTCCATTTTGATTGTATTGTGGTTTGGAAATAGTAAAGTTCATTCACACGAAACGAATATTGGAGATATTGTTGCAATCGTAAACTATATTTCCCGTATTACTTCATCATTTACTGTCTTTTCATTTATTATTAGTGCGTTTTCAAGAATGAGAGCTTCTTCTGAACGAATCGATGAAATATTAACGATTGAAGAAGACTTTGTAGAAAAGAATGAAGGGAACCAACTAGCAAATCGTTTAGAAGGAAAAATTCAATTCCATCAAGTTTCTTTTAGTTATCCAAATTCTGAAAAAGAAGTGCTAAAAAATATTTCATTTGTTGCATACCCCGAACAAACAATTGCAATATTGGGTTCAACAGGTTCTGGAAAAACATCTTTATTCCAATTAATCCCTCGCTTATATGATGTTAATTCTGGAACAATTTTAATTGATGATCAAGATATACGTAAAATAAACAGTAAGCAACTAAGAGGACAAATTGGATATGTACCACAAGAAGCTCTACTATTTACAGGAACAATCAAAGAAAATTTACTAATGGGAAGAGAAAGTGCATCAGATGAAGAAGTTTATTTAGCTGCTAAACATGCGCAAATTCACGATTCAATTTTGACTTTCCCAAATGGATATGAAAGTTTAATTGGTCAAAAAGGAGTTAACCTTTCAGGTGGGCAAAAACAAAGACTTTCGATTGCAAGAGCAATTCTTCGTAAACCTAGTATCTTATTACTTGATGATAGTACTAGTGCATTAGATTTAAAAACCGAAGCTAGCTTGATTGAAGCCTTAAAAAATTACGAGTGTACGACATTAATCATCACTCAAAAAATCAGCACAGCAAAAAATGCAGATAAAATACTAATTATTGATGAAGGTGAACTTGTAGAAGAGGGTACACACGAATCTCTATTAAAAAGTTCAAAATTATATAAAGCAATCTACTATTCACAATATGGAAGGGAGGAAATTCATAATGTTAAAGGAGCTAACTAAACCTTTCCAATATAAACACTTACAATTATCAAAGGAAAAGAAGAAAAAGGAAGCTTCTCGAGCAGATAACGTTTCCTCAACATTAAAAAGAATATGGTCTTACCTAGCATTAATGAAAGGTAAATTAGTTGTCGTACTTTCTATGGTTTTAGTAAGCTCTGTACTCGGTTTATTAGGACCTGTATTAGTTGGCTATTCAATCGACCATTATATTCTAAAAGATAATTTAAGTGGTTTAAGTTGGTTAATCGTTGCTTTAGTGTTTATTTACTTAGGTTATTCAGCATCTTTGTTTTTACAAAATTTTTGGATGATTGATATTGCTCAAAACACTGTAACAAAAATGAGAACAGAACTATTTAATATGTTTCATAAATTACCAATGTCATTTTTTGAAAAAAGACAACACGGAGAGTTAATGAGCCGTGTAACGAATGACTTGGAAAATGTTAGTTCGACTTTAAATACTTCAGTAATTCAAGTATTTTCAAGTGTTTTAACTTTAGTCGGTACTGTTTCAGTTATGCTTTGGTATAGTCCAATCTTAACTTTATTGACTTTATCAATTGTTCCAATTTTAATAATTGGTATAAAATGGATAACGCACCGTACTGGCCAACTTTATAAAATCCAACAACGTAACTTAGGTGAGTTAAATGGATTTATTGAAGAAACAGTTTCCGGTCAAAGAATCATTAAGACTTTCTCTCAAGAAGATAAAATGATTCGAGATTTTTTAACTAAAAATGAAAAATTGAAAAACTCAGGATTTTGGGCATTTATCTTTGCCGGATTTATTCCTAAATTCATGAATGTATTAAATAATGTGAGCTTTGCAATCATTGCAGGTATTGGTGGCTATTTTGCCTATAAGGGTCATATCTCGATAGGAACAATCGTTGTTTTTACTGAGTATTCAAGACAATTTACTCGCCCCTTAAACGATTTATCAAATCAGTTTAATACATTACTTTCTGCGATCGCTGGTGCTGAAAGAGTATTCTCCATCATCGATGAGGATATTGAAGCGATTGATGAATCCCATATTATTAACGATCAAAAAGTTATTCAAGGTGAAGTTGAATATAAAAATGTTAATTTTTCTTATGGGAAGGATTCAAATACATTAACAGATGTTTCATTCAAAGTATCACAAGGTGAGACAATTGCCTTAATCGGACCAACTGGTGCAGGTAAAACTACAGTAGTAAATTTACTTTCACGCTTTTATCAAATCAATAGTGGTGATATACTCATAGATGGTGTAAGTATTGGTGAATATTCTAGAAAAAACTTGAGACAGCAAATGGCATTTGTTTTACAAGATTCATTTTTATTTAAAGGAACAATTCGAGAAAATATTCGATATGGTCGTTTAGATGCAACAGATGAAGAAGTAGAAGAGGCAGCAAAGCTTGCCAATGCACATAGTTTTATTATGAAATCTTCAAAAGGATATGATACAATTTTACAACAAGATGATCAGCAAATTAGTCAAGGTCAAAAGCAACTTCTCTCAATTGCTCGAGCTATTCTAGCAAATCCTGCAATTTTAATTTTAGATGAAGCAACAAGTAGTATTGATACAATTACGGAAATTAAAATTCAAGAAGCTTTACAAAGACTAATGCAAGGCCGAACAAGCTTTGTTATAGCTCATCGACTTAATACAATTAAAAATGCTAATCAAATACTTGTTTTGAAAAATGGAATGTGTATAGAGAGAGGTTCACATGAAGAATTAATTGATAAACAAGGTTTTTACTATGAATTAGTAAAACATCAAGGGATGAATGAAGATCAGCATATACAATAAAGGGTGGAAGCATGGATTACAATTCGTTTAAAGAAATTATTCACGGAAGAAGAAGTATTCGAAAATTTACTGATCAAGCAGTATCAAATGAAATAATTGAAGAAATTATTGACTGCGCACGTTATGCTCCAAGTGATACAAACTCACAAACTTGGGAGTTTATCATTATTAAAAACACTGACAAAATTAAAAAAATTGAAGAGATGACTTGGGATTCACTACATGAAGTTGCTGAAAAAGCAAAGGAAAAAGGATTAGAAAAAGAAGGGAAACTATTAGTTCGTTCTTTTGGTCCTTATGCAACAGCATTTAGAGAAGCACCTGTTTTAATTATTTGTTTAGCAACACCTTATGAATCAAAATTCAGAACTAAAATATTTGATCCAATTGGTTTTGTTGAAAATGAAGTTTGGAAAGAAGAAGGAATTAAGAGTAGCTGCTTAGCATCACAAAACTTAATGTTAGCTGCACATGCATTAGGCTTAGGAACATGTCCAATGACAGGTCCGGTACTATTAGCTCAAGATAAACTCAGAACGTATTTAGATATCCAGGAAAACCGCGAAATTAACATGGTCATTTCACTTGGATATCCATCAGAACCAGCGAAAAAACTTGCACGTAAAGAAGTTGCAGAAATTATTCGTTACGTTGATTGAAAAATTAAGTAGCCCACGAGGAAATTACTCGTGGGTTTTTTTGTGTTTTAATAGAAGAATCAATTAGATATTGACTCTTTTAACGGAGTTCTAAACTTTATCAATAACCCATCCGTTAAAGATGAAATTTTACATTAATTCAAAAAATTATACTAGTATAAAATAACGTTTGAATTTATATTAATATATTTGTATAATTACTCAAGTGATTATTAAATAGAAGATTTTTTTATTGAAAGGTGCAGTATCATCATGGATTCTACTAAAAAATTAGGTGTTATGGGTTTATCATTTTTAAGTATAAATGCTATTTTAGGATTACGTAATATTGCTTTTGCTTCAACAATTGGTCCTTCAGCTATATTTTATTGGATTGTTGCAGCGTTAATTTATTTTATTCCAATCGGATTGATTGTAGCTGAATTATCTACAACCTATCCAAATCAAGGCGGTATGGGTGTTTGGGTTCGAAAAGCTTTTGGAGAAAAAGCTTCATTTTTATGTTCGTGGTTTTTTTGGATTGCTAATTTTACGTATTATCCATCACTTTTATTAACTACTACAATTGCGATTGCATATGGAATTAACCAGCCACAAATGGCAAGTCATCCTATGAAAACAGCTATTATATCTAGTGTTATATTTTGGATTGTTACTTTACTTACATTAAAAGGTACTAAAATGAGCGGAAGGCTTGCGTCGATCGGCGCACCACTTGGCGTATTAGTTCCAGCAATTTTAATATTTGGTTTCGGATTTTATAGTATGTTTAGCGGTCAACCAAGCGCTACTCACTTTACACAAAGTACGATCATGCCAAATAATTTGTCTTTTGGAACGATTATGTTTTTATCAACATTAATGTTTGGTTTTTCAGGGGCAGAAATGCTAGGAACGATTGCGGGAAATGTAAGAAACCCACAAAAAACATTTCCGAGAGCAATTTTTATTACATCAATTATTATTGCATTAGTCTATATACTGGCAACAGTTGCTTTCCAGTTTGTCATTACAATTTCATCTGATCAAACTGCGACTGCACTATACTTATTTGCGGATAAAATAACTTCACAATTTGGACTGAATTTTTCACTTTCTCAAATTTTAGGAATCTGCTTTTTATTAGCATTTGTAGGATCTCTTTCATTTTTAATTTTGAATCCTAGTGTGATGATTGCTGAAAGTGCAAAGGATGTTCTTCCTAAAAATTTATTAAAAGAAAATAAAGATGGTATGCCATCAATTTTAGTATTAGGTCAAGCAGTTGCAGTTACATTCATTTTAATTCTTTCTGCTTTTGTACCAAGTGTCTCAAAGGCATTAAATATGCTAATCTTAATGTCGACATTGGCATTTTTTATTCCTTATGTATTTCTAATTAGTGCATATCTTAAACTTCGTATGACTGATAAAAAAATAAACAGACCGTTTAAAATTAAAAGCAATTCACTAGCTATGTTCGTTGCACTCATTGGAATGATTTCAGTAGTTGGAACAATTGGATTAACACTTATTCCAGCTCCAGATACTACATTATTAGAATATTTACCAATCGTACTTGGACCGATTTTATTCGGATGTATTGGATTTATTCTTTACAGTAATGGAACAAAAGGTAAAAAGAAACAAATGAAAAACTAATAAAAAAACCTAAATTATTTATATTAAAATAATTTAGGTTTTTTTGATATTTTTAGAAAAGAGACTCTAATTCAGTCACTAAAGAGCCAACATACTCAACAGCTTCTTTGATCGGTGCACTTGTTGTTAGATCAACGCCAGCCATTTTTAAAAGTTCAACAGGTTTTTTCGATCCACCTGTTTTTAATACTTCAATCCAAGAATCAATAACTGATTGACCCTCTGATTCAATTCTTCGTGAAATTGCAGTAGATGCAGTCAATCCAGCAGAATAAGTATATGGATAAAGTCCCATATAATAATGAGGCTGGCGCATCCAAGTTAAACTTGCACCTTCATCTATTTCAACAGAATCTCCCCAAAATTCTTTTAGTACATTACCTTTAACTTCACAGAATGTTGTCGCTGTAAGAGGCGTACCTTTTTCAGCCAGTTCATAAACTCTTCTTTGGAACTCACCTTCAAGTAAATGAGTTACAAAATTATGATAATAAGTACCTAGTAATTGAAGGATGACCCAACGCTTCATTTTTGAATCATTCGTTTGTTTTAATAAATATTGGCCTAATAACATCTCGTTAAAAGTCGATGGAGCTTCAACAAAATACATAGAAGGACGAGTATTTACAACGCGTTGATATTTGTTTGCATAATAGAAATGACCAGCATGTCCAAGCTCATGAGCAAGTACAAATGCATTTCTCATAGTATCCTGCCAGCTAATTAAAATATATGGATGCACTCCATATGGACTAGAGCAAAATGCACCTGTTGATTTTCCAACATTATCGGAATAATCAATCCAGCGCTCATCAAACGCTTTTTCCATAATCGAAACATAGTCAGGCCCCATAATTTCTAGTGATTTTAAAATCGTTTCTTTTGCTTCTTCATAAGTAGTGCTTGGGTTGAAATCTGGATCTAGTGGAGCTTTTAAGTCATAGAAATGAATCGACTCAAGTCCAAGTTGTTTTTTCTTTAAGTTAGCTAGTCTACGCATATGTGGTGCTAGTTCCTTAAAGATGATATTTAATTGATTATGATACATTTCTAAAGATACTTTATGATCTTCAAGTAGCATTTGCGTAACTGAGTCATAATTACGTAATTTACTTAAAGCGACTTCCTTTTTTACTTGAGTAGCATAGATCGAAGCATATGTATTTTTGTATTGGGTAAGAGTTTTAGTAAAAGATTCATACGCCTGTTTACGCACTGTATGATTCGGAGAGAATTCATATAAGTTTTCAAACATGGCAAACGAATTTTCTAATTCTTTTCCATTTTCATCTTCAAAGGAATCGAATTTTAAATCAGCGGCCTTACTAGTTTGGTAAATTCGATATGGGGCAGAAGTAACTTCACCAAGTGCAGCTAAAGCCTCTTCAGTTTCAGGGAGTAATCTATGTTTTTTAGATGCAATAATTTCTTCTAATAATAATTTAAAAACCTCAATTTCATTTTCTTCCTTAATAAATACCTCTAACATTTCATTATTTAAATGTAAAAGCTCTGACTGAATAAACGTTAAAGTTGTATTTGCTCTGGTACTTAAGCTAGAAAATTGTAAACTATCAGATTGATTTTGAGAATCTGAACCATCTCCAGACTGACGTAAGCTTACATATGTACCACAACGAATTAATTGAAGCATAATAGATTCATAAGTTAATAATGCCTTTTTTAAAGATTCAGCAGACTTAAGAACAGAACCTTTTAATGACTTCGCCTCTACTAAATCATTTTCAATTAGTTCTAAAGCAACTAGCCACTCTGCACGAGTCGGATATAAATCCTCTAATTTCCATGTCATTTCTGTTGGAACCTCTGCACGTGTTAAACGTTTTACTAACATTTTTTCCATCAAATTGCCTCCTTTAGTAGTAGTTGGTACGAGTCTATTATACTGTATAAAAACATTTTAAAGGTGAAATAATTCGATAAAATTGAAAATTATAACAATTTTACTGCACAAGCCTTCATTATTTTGATAAAATTAATTGAATTTGGTTAAAAATTCCAACTTTCAGAAATAATTATGGAAATAAATTTTATTACATAGAAAGGAGTTTTTTAAGAACGAATGAAAAAATTTAAAATGATCTGTTTACTATCTTTGGCAACTGTTGCACTTACAGCATGTACAATTAAAAAACCTCCACAAAATTTAGCTATTAAACCACAAGGTACTTATGATTTAAAAACTGTTGGGATTAAAGTGGAATCATCACTTCCTAAAAATGCTAAATTTAATCTTCTGTTTAAAGATGATGATACAAAGAAAGTAATCTACGAAACTACTATTAAAACAGATGAAAATGGTACTGCAAATAAGAAAATTTTATTAGATACAAAAAATAAAAACTTAACCGGTTTATTATTTTTTAAGCCTGATGAGCAACCAAAAAACATTCAAGACAAATTCGGCAAATATGGTGAAAACATTCGATCAACTACAATAGGTTATAGAGTAGGGAAAAAGCATAACCAAAAATATATGTATATTAAACAGTACGGTACATTTTGGAAATTCGGTAAATTAAGTGATGGAGGTTTTCTAGTATTTGGTAAAGATAAGATAAAGCAAGAAAAGGAGGGGAAATAATACACGATTAGACGAACTAGATTGTGTATGTATCATGATACAAACAAGTAGAATTATATCTAAATATCTTCTTCAGTTTTGTTTAACTATATTCGGAATTGGTTTAATTACGGCTACTTCTTTTACTCTATTTTTACCAAAAGGAGAGCGATTGGTTGAGTTTTGGAATCAACTACAAATCTTTTTTTGGAGTTTTTTTTACTTTGATAATTTAGAAGTTTACTTAAAAGAATTTCAATATGTTCCTTTTTCTTCTGTATTTTTAGAGCCATACGTTTATTCTTTTACGATTCTTTTTTCCGCGTTTTTACTTTCAATTTTCGTCGCATTATTGATTGCTTATATACTAAATATAGGTCTAAAATCATTTAGAAAAATAATGAATAGTATCCTATTTTTCTTACAATCTATACCAGACGTAGTAATGATTTGCACATTTCAAATTTTCTTTTTCTGGATTTTTAATAAAACCGGTGTTAAAATTGTCGATCCAATAAGTGGCTTTGAATCAAAAGCTTACGCATTACCAATCATCCTTGTATCGATCATTCCTACGATCCAACTTTTCCAGATGTTATTTCTGGCAATTCAGGAAGAAAAAATTAGAGATTATGTAGAGTATGCAAAAGCAAAGGGACTTTCTAATTCTTGGATTATTATCCGTCATATATTCAGTAATGTTGCGATTACTTTATTAAGTAATAGTAAGTTAATATTCTGGATGATGATTTCAAATCTATTAATTGTAGAAAAGTTCTTTAATATGAAGGGCTACTTTTCATTTCTATTTAATAACAGCAGATCGCCTGAAATCTTTTTTATGGCGCTAGTTTTACTATTTATCCCGTTCTTTTTGTTAGAGATTTTGTTTAAACAAATTGTAAATAGAATGAAAGGGGGACAAGCTATATGATAAAAATTAGAAAGTATTTACCAATTATAATAGGTAGCTTTATCATACTTGGCTTAATCACCTTTAGTTTTATTTATACTTACTTTATTAAGGATACGATAAAACCGGCCCCAGCTTTGTTATATAATGCAGAAGGTAAATTAACAGATACATATGGTTATCCTCCAAGTTGGAAATATCTTTTTGGTGTCGACCGATTTGGAAGAGATGTATTTTGGATGGTAATTGATGGTGCTAAATACACTTTATCCATTGCCATAGTTGTAGGTCTAATGAGAGTTATATTTGGCGGTTTATTTGGCACAATTTTTGGATTCATGAATCAAAGATTATTAAAAATTATTGAACCAATTTTGAATGCATTTCGTTTTGTGCCAGCTGTTATCATTATATTTCCTTTTTTTGAAAGGTTAAATGATGTTCCAGAAGCTGCAAAAGAAAAAACAATAGCAATTCAAATATCATTACTAATTATTATTTCGATACCAGTATTGATGAATTCAATTGGTGAAGAAGTAAGAGATTTTTTAAAAAATGATTTCATTACTAGCTCTAGAGTCATAGGTGCACGTAATGGTTGGATCCGCCGTAAACATGTAATACCATATTTACGAAGCCGTATCCTTTTATTATTTGTACAACAGACTATACAAACATTATTTTTACTAACCCAATTAGGAGTTTTCAAACTATTTATTGGTGGTGTTAAAGTTCTTTACTTAGATCTTGGAGTCGATCGACCGATGTCACAAGCTAATGAATGGTCTGCAATAATTGGTGCAAATTACATCGAGTTATCGATTGATTCATGGGTAATCATTGGACCAAGTATAGCTTTTATTGTTTCGATATTTGCTTTTAATCTTATTAAATTGGGCATTGAGCGTTTAATGGAAAGCCAAACAGGGCAAAAAAAGAAGCAACCTATGAAAAATGAAGGTTTATATCATGGATTAAATGATTTTGATTTTGTGAATAAGGAAAAATTAAATGATGATAGTACGATCGTGGAGGACGAACCTAAAGTAAGTGGACAGCTTGTAACTAGATAATAAAGTAATAGAAAACCTTTGTTCTAAATAGAGAATAAGGGTTTTTATTTTTGACTATAGAGGAAAACTCAAAAATAGTATAGAAGTATAATTTTATCTATTTAATTGGAGGGTACGAGCATTGCAAAATATTATCTTAAGCATAGAAAATAAAAAAGTTAGTTATTACGAATATGGTAATAAAGAAAATCCAACTATCGTTTGTTTTCACGGTCTTGCTGGAAATGCAATGTATAGTTTTGAAGAATTAGCAAAAATTCTAGCAAAGAAATTTCATTTGATTGTGTTCGATCATCCTGGACATGGCAAAACGGAAGCCTTTGATAATGAGGATGTTTATTTACTAATTTGTCATCTTGGTATAACAACGTTCTTGAGCAAGTAATCACTAAACCATTTTTTCTAATGGGCCACTCTTGGGGATGCAGATACTGTACTCCATTTCACAAAGATGCATCCTAAAAATGTACTAGGAATATTATTAGATGGCGGATTTACATTTCCAGAAAATCAAAGTGATATGACATTTGAAAAAGCCTATTCTGGTTGGTGTGAATACATGGATAAATCAATTTATAATAATTGAGAAGAGGTTATACAAGAATATAAAAATTATACAAAAAGATGGAGCAGAGACATTGAACAGTATGTCGCCTCGCTTTTTAAAAAAAATAAGCAAAATCAATTTGAACTCATCACTTCAAAATTTACGGTCTTATCAATTATAAAAGCATTTTTTAAAGAACCATTTTCGAAAACATATCCATTTATAAAGGTACCAGTAATATTAATTCATGCAACATTACCGACTAATCTTGATCTTGCGAGAGAGGTTGGAATTTCACAATTAAATCATACTATAAAAGATATAAGTGTTATTGGAATTGATCATGCTAACCATATGATTCAATGGGACGAACCCGATATAGTATCAAATATAATAATTAACTGGTTAGATAAACATATGAATCTATAAAATGCTTGTTTTAATGGGGTTTGACTGCTTCGGCGTTCTTTTTATTGCACTAAAATGCTTATTAGTTGCATTAGAATGATTTAATTTCGTGGAAAAAGACGAAATTCCCCCAAATTACAAGAGTGGATATTGAATGTATAATTACTTTTGAGGAGCTTCTAACTAATCAACTACTTACATAACAGGAGTCTAATTTTATGAAAAAATTAATTCCAGTTTTATTACTATTATCAGTCATATTTACTGGTTGTAACTCTGATACTATTTACACACCTCTTTATAATGGAAAAAAATTAATTATTGGTGTGATAGGTAATTTTCCGAAAGTAAGAGAAGAGAATGTGAAATTCAAACATATTAATTTTGATAAAATGGAAGAAAGTAAAAATCTTTCGTCTGAATTTGATGCCATATTCATTAAAAAAGAGCATCTTTCGGAAGCCGCCAATCGTAAATATCTAGCTATTTATAAACAATTAGGTCTTCCATTTTTTTTTATTGATTCCAAAAAAGATTATATTGTAATTATAAATGGAGAAATATCATACGAAGACGCACCTGATATTGTCGACCAATCCTATGCCACGGGTATTTTGGGTGAAAATCATTTCTGTGGTTATGGACTATATAATAACAAAGTAAACGAAAGTAACATTAAGGATATATACACGCAAATATTTAATACAATTTATTCTGGCAAATGCTTCAACGATTAAGAAGTATAATTTGTGAGTATGTAGGAGTTGTGCGAAATAGCTGCAGTGAAAGATAATGTTAAGTGAAATATGCATATAGCATTATATTCAAAGAGTGAAAGAACCAGATCAAAATTATTCTGGTTCCTTCACTCTTTATAAATTCTATAAAAGCCTAAGTTAAGTTAATTATTTAATAATTGGATGTCTTTTACCTTCTACCCAATCAATTATAAATGGTTTTTGGCGTGGATTTAAGTTAGCAGGAAGGTCTGTCTTACTGAAAAATCGATGTTCTCTGCTTTCAATATCCATTTGTTTTAATTCTCCAGTAAATTGTTTGGATATAAAAATTATTTGAACACTGAAAGCTTTATCTCCATTAGGGTACTGAACAAAGCATTTTTCACCTGAATATATACCAAACAACTCTAAGCCCGTTACAGTAAGTCCCGTTTCTTCAAGAGATTCCCTTTTTGCTGCTTCCTCAAAAGTTTCTCCAATTTCCATAATTCCACCTGGAATGCACCAATTGTCTTCGTCTGTTCGGTGTTGCAATAATATTTGTTCATTATCCTCTATAATTATTCCACAACCTACAGTGAATAGGGTTTCGTTACCAATATATTTCCTCATATTTTTAATATAATCCATGTGAAAATCTCCTTTATCGTATTAATTCTTCAAAATTCGACAGAGATGATAAATTTTCCTTCTATTTTGCTAACTGCCATTTAAACGGAATAATTGATATTTTCATCCATAGAGATATAGTTACTATAAAAAATCCGTATTGTTTAATAAGAAGGGTCTTTCTAAGTTTTAAAAGAATATATAAAAAGTATTATTTAGGAGTTAGAAGTAGAAAGGGGATTTCCTATGTTATCTAAGAAAAAAAATACAGAAAATAATTCTTTGCCACCCAAACATATTATTTCAGCTGCGACAATTGTCATTAATGAACAAAATGAAATTTTATTAATTAAGGGTCCGCAAAGAGGTTGGGAAATGCCAGGTGGGCAAGTTGAAGAAGGAGAATCATTGAAAGAAGCTGCAATTAGGGAAACAAAAGAGGAAAGTGGAATTGATATTGAAATTTTGAAATTTTGTGGAGTATTTCAAAATGTTAGAGGTTCAATTTGTAACACTTTATTTTTAGCTAAACCAATCGGGGGAAGCCTGACAACTTCTTCAGAAAGTTTAGAAGTGGGATTTTTTCCTATTAAGGAAGCTTTGGCGATGGTAACTTGGAAAAATTTCAAACAGAGAATTGAATATTGTTTGAATGAAAACATGCATCCCTTTTATATAGAGTTTTAGTATCCTTGTTCAAATAACACATATATAAAATATGACAATATCATTTTCAAAAATCTATTTTTCTCTTTAATATTTGAATTACCATAAGAATTTTATCAATTTCGTTTTCACTTCTTAACTCTATACCCTAGGAATATACATAAAAAAGTTTATTGTTTTTGAAATCTCATAACTGAGGCCACTACTTAAATGTACATGACTTCTATCTAGTTAAAATTTATCAATTATGGGGGAATTTATGAACGTTTCTTCTTTTTATATGATTGTTATTGTGATTGCTGCATTAGTATTATGGCGAAGAACAAGAGCTATGTATCACCCAATTAAAGGAAGCGGGGTTCGCCTTCTCCTTCCAATACTATTTTTGCTGATACCTAGTATTCCCATTATTTTGAATCCGAAGGCTCATGCTGCTAGTTGGGAATGGATTTGTGCACTTTTCTTTGGATTTATTTTATCTATTCCACTTATTTGGACGACTAACTATGAACTCCGATCCGATCAATATATCTACGCTACAAAGAACAGAAGTTTCATCGTCGTCTTTGTTATTATCTTTATAATCCGATTTCTACTTCGCGATTATTTAAGGTGGCTCGGCAATGAGACTGAGGCAGCACTGTTTATTACCGTAGCAATCGGATATATTTGCCCTTGGAGAATTGTTTCATTTCTCAAGTTTCGGAGAATATATAAAAATAAAGAATCCCTTCAGAAAAATATCTGAAGGGTATTTTGGTTTCAAAAATATATTCACTCCATAAAGATTTATAGATTTTTCTCCGGCGTACCTTAGTTCAAATATCTTTTTACAAATGTATAAACTGAATCAGCAAGTGTTTTTTTTCGTTCTTTCAGATAGATAAAAAGTGCTTCTTTGTCTTCGTTTGAAACATTCCAGTCTACTGGGATCTCCTGAATCACTTCTTGGACTGAAGCTTCTGATAATGCCAGAATTTTTTCAATATATGTCGTTATTATGTTTAAGTCATTTAATATGTCTAGCGTCCAAATATGAACGACTGAATCTTTTTTAAACTTTTTGGATTTTTGAAGCGTTTCTGCATTCCATTTGTATCCTCCTGGAAAACATTTCCCATGATCAATCATAAATATGTCGTACTGTCCATCTGGGAGTTGTTTCAAAAGAATATTGCTTTTAGTTCGGTCTGCATCGTGCACCCAAAAATCGAAAACAAGAATTCCGGCTAAAACATGGGGATTATTTATTTCATTTAAAGTAGGGCGAGGAGGTTTTTTCGCAAGACCAGTACAGTTATCTATAAAAAGGCTAGCAAACTGGTTGCCTGCTTGGTAATTAGAAGAAAATTTTTTTGGTATTTGCTGAATTTGCTTTTCGGACATATTTACAATTTCAAATGGGACAACAGGCAAATTCAATAACTGACCTAATCTAGCGACTACGTATTCGTTTACGAGCTCCCGTGTTCCATGGAAATTATTTTTACATTTAACTGCATAACGATTACCATTACTAAACAAAAATAAATGTGCAGCCTTACCTGGTAATGTTTCTAAATATTTTATTTGTACATTCAATTTTATAGCTCATCCTCCTTTTTTAAGTAGAACATAATAATATATTCCATATTAGTAGAAGGGTATTGGACATAAGAATTAATGACCTAGAAGATTTTGTTGATTTCTTATTAGTTCACGTTCGGTCATTTATCTGCTCTCATTTAACTTTTATAAGAAAAGGAATTTTAATAATAGATAGAGAATAAAGGACTTATTCTAATTAGGAGTTGTGAAAATGAATATTTTAGTTAAAGAACTACCTGAATATGAAGTTGCGTATTTCAGGCGTTATGGATCATATTTTGAACCAAATGGAGAACATTGGGGTAAGCTATTAAATTGGGCAATAAATAATGGACTTTTTCCACCTCAACAATCTTTCATAGGAATTTCCTTAGATAATCCAGATTTAGTAGAAAGTCATAATTGTCGTCATGATGCATGTGTTACCATACCTGATGGTTTTGATAAGGAAAAACATGTAAATATAGAATTTAGGAAATTAGATGGTGGGCAATACGCTTTGTATCAATATTATGATTCTCCTAGTATGTTAAATAACGGTTATAAATTTATATATGAACAACGGTTACCAAGTAGTGATTTTGAACCTGATTACGACCGTTATAACTTAGAATTTAGTATGAATAATCCACCCGAAGACCCAGATGGAAAAGCTAAAGTTCATTTATTTGTGCCAGTTAAAAAGCGAACATCTTACTAACTATGTTTTTATAGTATATTATTAGACAAATTTAGTAATAAATTAAAATGATAATCTACTAACCTATAACAACTTCTTTCATATATGATGTAAGTATTGTTATTTCTTGGAAATAATAATATAATTAAATAGAATTTAAATTAAAATTATATCCTTTGTGAAAGGGTGTTAGACTATGAATTTCACTATTTACTTTGGAAATCATGAAGACAAAGAAGTACATACAATGGATTGCTATGTAGACATTGAGGAAGAAACTGTTTCTTAAGCAATCGATCTTAATAAGAGTTATTTCAAGGATGCGAAAAATTTTCGTATCCTTTTTTCATTTTTAAGATTTACATTTTAAAATTTATTGTGTATGATAAAAATATAAAAAGCGAACTAATGTTCTGTATATAGATTTTAGAAGGAAAGGAACTTGCATGATGAAAAGAAATGGAGCAACTAAAAGGAATTCAAAAACACCTATTATATCCAATACAGGTTTTATCGGAGCAAGTTTCATTGATCTGGAAGAATTGCAAGAAAATCAATATTATTTCACAAGGAAACATCCTTTAATTATACATGAAGTATTAAATGGTCTATTACAAGCTGCATGTGCATTATTTCAGAAACAAAATATCCCAGCATATATTGCATGTGAATATTTACGAGATGAAAAGAAAATAGGCTTAATTTTATCAAAAAAGCCATTCGAAAAAGAAGAAGGGATTCGTTATTTTATAGAATATCTTCGTGAGATTGGTCACTTAAATAATAATAAAACAATAAGGGCTGAAATTTCAAATACCGGATTTATAGGCGTAATTTTTGTGGATTTATCTTATATTACAAGGTTTACATTCGATACAGAAATTAAATTGCTTTCTGCTTTCGCTATTAATTTCATGGAACCGTTAAAGGAAATTTATCATCAAAATAAAATTCATTTATATATGTCAGGTGTTGAACTTCAAAAGGAAGATAAGTTAGGGTTTGTACTTTCTAAGAATCCTTATGATGAGCGAAAAGAAGCGAACTTATATTTTAAGGAATATTTGAGAGAAAGAGGCTTATTAAAAAATTATAAAGAGAATGTGTTTATTCAAAGACATCGTGGATAAATTTTCATTAAACCTAATTTAAAGATGAATTTTGGTTTAAAAAATACATATTAAATCTAAGAGGAACTAGAATGATTAGTTTCTCTTTTTGCTGTTTATTCAAAAAAAGTTCATTATTTGTACAAAGTTAGAAACTTACTTAAAACATTCGTTTGCATAATATATAGAAAGGAAATAGTTAAAAAGTAACGAATACTTATAATATAGGACTAACCAAAAAGGTGGTTAAAACGATGACGAATAATGGAAAATATGTAGATTGGTTAAGTGAAATTGTTAAGCGTCATGAAAAAGAAGGTGGATTTGAAGATCTACCTGGATTAGGTAAACCATTACCTAAGGAGCTTTTAAAAGATGATTTATTAACAACAGTCATTAAGAAGTCGGGCTTTAAACCAGATTGGGTATTACAACAAAAGAAAATATTTCAGAAGCTTGAAACGATTTTGCAGAAGTTAAATTCTGATGGAAATAGTAAAGAAATAGCCAAAATGATCTCGGAAGTAAATGATGAAATTAAGAAATATAACTTAGGCTGTCCTTTTCCAATGCAAAGAAATTATGTAAATAAGGAAAATCTTGAGAATCAGTTGATTTATTGGAAATAAGTTTGTGAAAAAATGAACGATTTAACTATATGGATGTTTATACTTTTTAGTCGGTATAAGCATCTTTTTATTTTCTAACTATAAAAATGGTAATTCTATGAAAAAGTCTATTATTAATGTTAATGTAAAATAAATACATAGTCAGAATAGTTGTACAGGGGGAATTGGAATGAGCGCAACTCTTGAAGTAAGGAGACTAGATCGGAATTTTCCATTTTGTTTATTTTCAAATGATGGATTGACGTTAGTTGGTCATCATTGGCATAAACTCGTCGAAATCATTTATGTACAAAAAGGCATTTTAAAGATTGGGGTAAATGATGAGTTACTTCATTTAGAAGAAGGAGAATTTTATATCATTAATAGTGGTGACATTCATTATTTTCTATCTTCACCAAATAGTATGAGGTTGGTCGTGCAATTTGATTTTACTATTTTCGAAGATGTACAGTTTTTGAAAAAAAATAATATGGAACTAATTGAATTGTTTAATTGTATTCAAAAATCTAGTGTTTTATGGAATTTAAAAGTTAAACAGAAAATGATTACCTATTTAAAAGAACTTGAAAGTGAATATATTGATAAAAAAGAAGGTTACGAATTGGCGATTAGAGCTAGATTATATGATATTTTACTACTGATCTATCGAGATCTACCTCATACAGAAAATAATAAGCTTAACTATCCTAATAGGAAGGCTAGTCTTTTAAAATTAGAAAAAATATTTCATTTTATAGAAGAGAATTATATGAATGATATTACATTAAATGATGTTGCGAATTATATCGGCTTTACGAATACATATTTTGCAAAGTTTTTTAAAAAATACACTGGTTCTACATTTTGTCATTTTGTAAATCAATACAGAATAACGAAGGCTCAATGGTATTTATTTAATGAAGATCTGCCAATTACAGAAATTGCTTATAATGTTGGATTCATTAATGTGAAAACGTTTAACAGATTATTTAAAAATGAGGTTGGTTTATCCCCAACCCAATATAAAAAAAAGACAATATTTGAGAAGTTTTAGGCAAGGTGAAAGGAAGACACAAATGAATTATTTCTATAAACTGGAAATGTAAAAAACATTTTCGGAGGTTTTCATAATGAAATTAAAAGTAGGAATAATCGGTTGTGGCGGAATAGCTAATGGTAAACATATGCCTAGCTTAGCAGCATTAGATCAAGTAGAAATGGTTGCTTTTTGTGACATTATTGAAGAACGCGCGATTAAAGCGAAGGCACAATTTGGTGTTGAAGAAGCAAAGACATATACAGATTACAAGGAATTATTAGAAGACGAATCAATTGATGTAATTCACGTTTGTACGCCAAATAAATCACATTCATTTATTACGATTGATTCTTTAGAAGCAGGTAAACACGTTATGTGTGAAAAGCCAATGGCAAAAACTTCAGCAGAAGCAAAAGCAATGGTAGAAGCGTTTAAACGTACAGGAAAAAAATTAACGATTGGGTATCAAAACCGTTTTCGAAACGATTCACAATATTTAAGGGAAGTTTGTAAAAATAATGAATTAGGTGAAATTTATTTTGCAAAAGCTCATG
The DNA here is from genome assembly GCF_002564465.1 of Bacillus sp. AFS088145. Taxonomy (GTDB): domain Bacteria; phylum Bacillota; class Bacilli; order Bacillales; family Bacillaceae_G; genus Gottfriedia. Next base: position 22,802 of record NZ_NUUX01000027.1, read on the forward strand.
CGATTAGAAGAAGAGCGGTACCTACTTGGGGCGTATTTTTAAATGAAGAAGAGCAAGGTGGAGGACCATTAATTGATATTGGTACTCATGCTTTGGATTTAACATTATGGCTGATGGATAATTATAAACCTAAATTTGTAGTTGGAAACGTTTACCATGAATTATCACATAAAAAAAACGCTGCAAATGCTTTTGGACCATGGGATCCAAAGGAATTTAAAGTAGAAGATTCTGCATTTGGTTTTATTACGATGGAAAATGGTGCAACCGTTATCCTAGAATCGAGCTGGGCTTTAAACACTCTTGAAATAGGAGAAGCTCAAACTACACTTTGTGGTACTGAAGGTGGAGCTGATATGAGAGATGGTCTCCGAATTAATGGGGAAGCATATGGGCGACTTTACGATAAAAAAATTGATATTCAAACTGGTGGCGTAGCTTTTTATGAAGGTGCAACCGATTCCGCTGAAGTATTAGAAGCGAGACAATGGATTGACAGTATTATTAATGATACAGAGCCAACCGTTAAACCTGAACAAGCATTAGTTGTAACTCAAATTTTAGAGGCAATCTACGAATCTTCAAAATCAAAGAAACCAGTATATTTTAACTAAGAGTATAGGAGATGGAATAAATGACACTACCAATTGCCTTACAATTATGGAGTGTAAAAGAGGACGCAGCAATCGACTTTTTCGGCACTTTAGAAAAAGTAGCGCAAATGGGTTATGACGGTGTTGAGTTCGCGGGATACTATGGTAAAAATGCATCGGAAATAAAATCTGTGTTAAACAAACTAGGGTTAAAGATAGCAGGAGCCCATGTAAGTGCAGATCAAATTATTCATCACATTGATGACGTTATTGCTTTCGAAAAAGAATTAGGAAACAAATACGTAGTATGCCCTTGGGCAAATTTTACTAGTTTAGAAGAATGGAAAGAATTTGCAGAACATTTACAAGAGTCAGGAAAAAAGCTGGCTGAAGCAGGAATATCTCTAGTTTATCACAATCATGCTCATGAATTAGTTAGTTTAGAAAGCGAATATATACTAGATATTTTATTCAACTCAGTTCCTACTAATCTCTTAATAGCAGAGTTGGATACTTATTGGTTAGAATTTGCTGGTGTAGATGCGGTTGAATTTATGAGTAAGTATAAAGGAAGGGCTCCATTAATTCATGTGAAGGATATGGCTCCGTCTAAAGAAGAAAGTACTGAAGTAGGAAATGGAATTATGAATATAAAAGGAATTGTACAACAAGCAAAGCTAAATTCAGTCGAATGGTTAATAGTTGAGCAAGAAGCGTTTACTAAACCACAATTAGAAAGTGTTGAAATTGGATTGAATAACTTAAAAATGATTTTAACTGAAGCTTAAGAAGCTATTAAACTATGTAAAAAAATAGAGATGGGTGAGTTATATGGTAAAGGTAACGATATGGAATGAAAATCGACATGAACAAATTAATCCAGATGTAAAAAGCATTTATCCAAGCGGAATACACACAACCATAGCTACTTTCTTAAATGAAGCAGGGTACGATACTACGACGGCTACATTAGAGCAACCTGAACATGGTTTGACAGATAAAGTGCTTGAAAATACTGATGTATTAATTTGGTGGGGACATATTGCTCATAATGATGTGGGAGATCAAATTGTTCAAAAAGTTTATGATAAAGTATTGCAAGGAATGGGGTTAATTGTCCTACATTCTGGACATTTTTCTAAGATTTTTAAAAAATTAATGGGTACTAGCTGCGATTTAAAATGGCGTGAAGCAGCGGAAACGGAAAGACTATGGGTTGTCGATCCGTCTCATCCAATCGTAGATGGTATTGGCGAATATATCGAGATTGACAAAGAAGAAATGTATGGCGAACATTTTGATATTCCAACCCCAGATGAGCTAGTTTTAGTTAGCTGGTTTAAGGGTGGGGAAGTATTTAGAAGTGGTTGTACATTTAAAAGAGGGAATGGGAAAATCTTTTATTTCAGACCAGGTCATGAAACCTATCCAACTTATCATCATAAAGAAGTTCAAAAAATTATCATTAATGCAGTAAATTGGGCGAATAAATCAAAAAGAAATTATCCTTCATATGGACATAAAGAGGCCATAGAAGCATTATCGTAAATAATGGATTGGAGCGAGAAAAAGATGAAATTAGGTGTATTTACGGTATTATTTGCGAATTTATCATTTGAAGAAATGCTTGATAAAGTTGCACACTCCGGACTAAAGGCTGTTGAAATAGGAACTGGTTGTTACCCTGGGAATGCACATTGTCCGTTAAATGATTTATTAGAAAGTGAGCAACTCAGAAAGGAATATATTGAAAAAGTTGAAAAACGTGGATTAACGATTAGCGCTTTTAGTTGTCATGGTAATCCATTATCACCTGATAATGAGTTTGCGAAGGAATCCCATGAAGTACTTGCTAAAACGATTAAACTTGCTTCGCTATTAAGTGTACCAGTTGTAAATTGCTTTTCTGGAACAAGTGGTGACCATGAAGAAGCAAAGTATCCAAGCTGGCCTGTAACTGCTTGGCCAAATGAATATAGAGATGTACTAAATTGGCAATGGGAAGAAAAGTTAATTCCTTATTGGAAAGAAATGGGCAAATTTACGGAAGATCATCAAGTAAAAATTGGGCTAGAACTGCATGGTGGCTTTTTAGTTCATACTCCATATACATTATTAAAATTGCGCAAAGAAACTAGCGATGCAATTGGTGCTAACTTGGATCCTAGTCATCTTTGGTGGCAAGGGATTGATCCTGTAGCAGCGATTAAAATACTTGGAAAAGAAAATGCGATTCATCATTTCCATGCAAAAGATACCTATATCGACCAAGATAATGTAAATATGTATGGTTTAACTGATATGCAACCTTATGGTGAAGTTCAAACTAGAGCTTGGACATTCCGATCAGTAGGCTGTGGACATAGCTTGAAAGATTGGTCCGATATGATGAGTGCACTACGTACTTTCGGATATGATTATGTTGTTAGTATTGAACATGAGGACCCGATCATGTCGATTGAAGAAGGTTTTTCTCGTGCCGTTAAAAACTTACAGTCCGTATTAATAAATGAAGAGCCATCACAAATGTGGTGGACTTGATAAAAGATAGGTAACCAATCCAAAAAAAGTTGGTGTGAAAATGGAAAAATTAAGAGTTGCGATAATTGGTTGTGGAAATATTTTTTTAATGCATGCACAACCAGCTTTTATAAGAAAAAATGTAGAATTGATAGCGGTTTGTGATATTAAAGAAGAGCGAGCAAAAGAGAAAGCTGGACAATTCAAATGTGCTTATTATACAAACTATCTGGAGCTTTTTGAGAAAGAAAATTTAGATGTTATTCATATTTGCTTACCACATTATTTACATGCGCCGGTTGCAATTGAAGCCGCAAAACGAAAAATCCATGTTCTTACTGAAAAGCCAATGTCTATTCATTATTCTGATGCACAAGAAATGGTAGAAACAGCAAAAAATAATGGAGTAACATTAGGTGTCATTTTTCAAAATAGGTATAATCCAGGTTCAGTTCTAATTAAAGAAATGCTACAAAATGGTACTTTAGGCAAAATAAAATCTGGAAAACTATCAGTAACATGGGACCGTTCTGACGAGTACTATTTAACTAGTGATTGGAAAGGGACTTGGGAAAAAGAAGGTGGAGGGGTGGTCATTGACCAAGCTATTCATACGATGGATTTAATGCGATGGTTCGTTGATGATGAGATTGAATATGTCGACGCGACAATTAGTAATAGAGCACATGAAATGATTGAAGTTGAGGATTGTGCAGAAGGAGTTATCAAGTATAGAAACGGAGTAGTTACGGCATTTCATACGATAAACTATTATTCATATGATGCACCAGTTACGATTGAACTGCATTGTGAAAATGGAATTGCTAAAATGGTTGCTGATCGTGGAGTAGTCTCTTTAAAAGATGGAAGAGAGTTCGTTGCCGATAACAATCCTAATGAAACCTTTGATTACGGCAATGGTGCAAAAGGATATTGGGGCGTTAGTCATGTAAAACAGATTAATAATTTTTATGAATCATTGGATTATCATTCCCAGTTACATATTACTGGTGAAGAAGCGATGAAAACGCAAAAAATGATTTGTGCAATCTATGAATCAGGTAAGAAAAAAGAGAGAATTTATTTATAAATTATTTTAATCCCTCAAAATATAATCGTTTGACGAGAAAAAGCAAATGATGTGGACTGTTTTTGTGGACTGTTTTGTTCACGTTGTTTGCTTTTTTTATTTTTTAAAGGCATTACCGTTATATTAAAAGTTTTTAATTTTACTATTTTTTAATAGATAAACTTGGTTGACCCTACTAATGAAAACGCATATAATTTTAAATATAATCAGGTGAAACGTTTCGATAGTTGTTTTTATTGTATTTAATAGACTAATTCGATGTACAATCTCCTCTTCTATTTCCCAATCAACTTAAATGAATTCGCTTTAAGCGAGTATCTTTTAGCAACAAAGGATTTTAGTATATTAACTGAAGAAATTTCATTTACCGAACGTAGTACATTTAGATTAAACTACAAAAAAGTACAAAAATAGGATAGAAATAGCAGATACCATATCTGCTTTTCTATCCTTCATTTAAACCACCACAATTAGGCATAAAATAACTAATATGATAGGGTTACTTACGAGATAATTCTATCTGATTCTTAATACTCTCAGTTAATAGGAACTCGGTGTTCTGCCAGTCAGGATAGAGTTGCATCATTTTCTGTTTTGCCTTATCCTCTGTCTCTGATATTTGGACTACGTTCAGTAAATCATCCATGTACTTCTTATCAATTTCAAAAATTGATATATCCCTATGAGAATAGTTGTTGTGGATATCATTATCCGAATATTATATTTCTACACGTATTCTTATGTATTGTTAATTGGTACTATTACAACAAAGCTGAAAAATACGTTATTTCACAAACTTACTTTTCTAGCAAACTAATATTAAATTAGCTATATAAATTAAGATAGATATATTATACCTTTAGCAATATTAAGGGTATATACGGTACTTTTTTGTGCTTATGGTACTTCAAAGTTCCTATTTATTTCTTGCTAAAATTTTACAATGAGAAATTTAGTTATGTTCACAAATCCATCCAAATTTGTATTCATTTATATCTTGCAAGTGTGCGTTTGAGATAGGAATACCAACTTTATTTAAATAGTGATTTAAAAGTCTAATCTTACTTTACATCTTCAGTTCATATTTAAATTTATGTAAACCAAAAAAGAGCCACTAATAAAGGTCTTCGTCGAATATACACTTCAAAGCGGTGTTTGAATATGATGGGTATATATGGAAAATAATACTTTTTTTTGAAAAGAGGTATATTATGAATCATTTATCGAGGATGCCAGTTCAACAAAATGACACAGAGGCGTCTGACAGTGTTAAAAGAATACAAATTCAACAGATGAATGAAAATCCGACGGTTCATGAATATCGATCGATTGATGAGTTTGAAGGTATGTTGCGAAATAATATCACTTTAAGTGCTAGAGCTATGTTTCAAAATAGATTAAGCTTTGCAGTATTTGCAAGATCACGATGTAATCCAATGTACTGGCAATTAATGAGAACAGGAGGATTCCTATTAAGGCAAGGTGTAAGACCATCTGACGCGATTAATGATATTTACTTTAATAGTTCGTTATATGCGTTTGAATGTGCAACGGCAATGGTCATTATCTATTACCATGCGGTCCTAAATCTGATTGGTGAAAACCTATTTAATCAAATTTTTCAAAACATCTATTTATACGGCTGGCATACTGATCCTGACTTAGGAATAGGTGCCCAGTATTCTGACCGAATTTTACCTGGAGATATCGTATATTTTAATAATCCAGAATTTAATCCACTAACCCCTGAGTGGAGAGGAGAAAATGCAGTTGTTCTAGGTGATGGTACGTATTTTGGACATGGATTAGGGATAATGACAGCCGAACAAATGATTTTTTCACTAAATAAAATGAGATGGCCAGGTGCATATCGGTCTGCCTATCTTTCTAATTCTGTTACTAGACCGAATTTTAAACATTTGGCAGAATTATCAAGTTGGCAACGAGACTATTCAATTAATAAAAATAAGAATATAGTCTTACATCATAACCAAAGTTCGATTTCATTTGATATTTATCTGTATTTGTTAAATTACTTAATGTGATATTCAATAGTTATAGTTAATACTTAAACAAAACCAAAGTGAGGTCTTGGCTGATTTTTTTGCCTAAACCTCACTATTTTTATAATATTTCCATTAATATAAGTCCCAATATTCCTTTTACTACTTAATCTATTTAAAATAAAAATTAATCGGTTATATAATCGATTTCTTGTTTCAAAAAAGGAAAGTCAAATGATGAATAAATCTACTGTAAAAGAAATAATTTTTTAGTGTATCCAAAATTTCTTTATGAAATAAATTGCAGAAAATGAAGGTGATTGAATGATTATTTATAAAGGTACACCAATGATTGAAACTAAAAGACTTAATTTAAGAAAAATGGAAATGAATGATGCAAATAGAATGTTTGATTACATATTCTCAGATCATCGTGTAATGGATAATTTAATCAAAGGACCACATAAATCGACTTCCGAAACAATCAATCGATTGACTGAAATTACTAGCCAATATGAGAGCGATAAGTTTTGTTATTGGGGTATAGGAGTAAAAGAATGTGGTGAATTAATTGGAACGATTGACCTATATAATATCAATGAAGATACCGAAAACTGTGAGGTTGGATACGACATCGGATTTAGTTGAGGAATCAAGGCTATGGAACAGAAGCATTATATACAGTTGTTGAATTTGCATTCCGTTTTATGAATATTCATAAAATATCGGCAACACATACTATCGATAACCCTACATCTGGTAAAATTATGGTAAAAGTGGGGATGAAAGTGAAGGAATTATTCGCCATATGGTTCGAAAAAATAATCAATACAAGGATTGTGGAATCTATGGGATTCTCCAACAGGAGTATTTAGAAACGAATTTGCCTGATCAATCATCAATATTGAACAAAATAGATTAAAAATCTTTTCCTTATGAAAAATCAAACGGAAAATTGGAGACCGATTATCTTCATTGGGATCGAATATACAAATCTACAATTAACTTAATTGAAGAAATACCAATTAAAAATTGGAGTACTGATTCAGTTAATAAATTTTTATTTATTTTAGCAAGAGATTATGAGTGTGAGAACATTATAGACCAGTTAATTGATCATCCTATTCAACTGATTGAATTAGCTAAACACTCATTATTATTCAATGATTTTTAGGGCTAGATGGTAAATTGCATTTGGACTAGGAGAAACTACTGATAATGTAATAGAGGTTAAAATACCCTTGCAAAAATATATACTTGATGAAGTAGAATATGTCAGTAGAAAAGCTACATTTGGGCATGAAAATACTAGTTCAACTGGTGTATGCATTAATAAAAAATAAACTAGTTCAGAAATAGGTGTATTATGAAGAAATTTGGATTGAAGCCGAACAGTGGTCAAACGAATATGATATATATGATGAAAATACAGATGTTAAAGTAATATTTGAAAATGGAACAGAAGCGGTTGCAACTTTTATTACAAATAAAAATATTATGAGTTTAAGAGAAAAAAATCAAGCTACGGGCGAGTGTCTGAGTGGGAACTATTTTTGAGCAAGTGATATGTTATTGATAGAGGATATAAGTCGGGAAACTATAACAGATATTGTACTTCAACTTCTTAAAGATAATGAATTTTGGTCCGTATTTGAAAAATGTTAAATAGAATGAGCTTATTCAACTAATGGATACGAGAGTCGTTTGAAAGAAACACCTTATTTGAAAGTCTTTAAAAGTCATCTCATAGATATGGCTTTTTTTATTTCAATAAAACTAAGGTGCGACATTACAGATGATTGAAAACTATGAAACAGGATTAAATTGGGATTTATACATGAAAAACGAATACGTAAAGAATGGAGCTAAAATATTAGGTTGGAAACGCAATAACTTAATTACTTCCTAAATTTATCTGAGGTGTAAAAGTGGGCAATGGAAGTTCAAAATACTTCAGTGCTCACTTTTTATAAGTAAAAATATAACTTTTCTCATTTAGGTACAAAGGGTGAAAAAAATGTAGAGAAATTTTACTTAATTTTGATAAAATTAAAATATGCATTATATTTCATCTACATTTAATCTAAACATAATTAAAGTGAAAAATAGAAAAAATTGGCTTTTTGGTATACATAGAATGGAGGATATGGGATGGCGGGAATAAAAGATATTGCCAAAGAAGCTGGTGTTTCCATTTCAACGGTGTCATATGCATTGAATGGTAGCCCAAAAGTAACAGAAGAAACTAGAAGCAGAATCATAAAGATCGCAAATAGTTTAGGTTATGTTCCTAATGCAGCGGCAAGAATGTTAAAGGTTAAAGAAACAAAAATTATTGGGTTTTTTTTAGCTGATTATGGAGGTTATTTTTACGGACCACTTTTAAGAGGAATGAGAGAAGCTTTAAATGACAAAGGGTATGAATTAATTGCTTGTTCTGGTGTGCAATCACATCGACTTCTACTTGAAAAAGTAATTGACGGTGGAATCATTTTAGATCAGGCCTTTTCAGATGAAGAACTTTTAGATTATGCTGAAAAAAATTATAAAATGGTAGTGATGGATCGAGAATTACAGCACAACAATATTAAAGGAGTTCTATTAGAGAATAATGGCGGAGCTAAGTTAGCGATTAAAGAACTTCTTAAAAATGATGTCAAAAAAGTATATGCTGTAACAGGGCCAGAAGGATCATACGATTCAAGTAAACGTATGGAAGGTGTTCGAGAAGAATTAGCAAATTATCCTGAAATTGAGTTAATTGAAATCGATGGAAATTTCATGAAAGATTCAGGAGAGTTAGCAGCAAAACAAATCTTTTCAAATTATACTGAACCAAGTGCAATTTTCTGTTTAAATGATGAAATGGCAATTGGGATCTATAACTATCTACAAGATACAGATTATAAAGTAGGTAAAGATGTTTTTATTGTAGGATTTGATAATATTGAATTATCACAATATGTTTCACCAAGATTAAGTACAGTATCTTATTCTACATTTGATTGGGGTTCATTAGCAGCTAAAAATTTATTGAAACTCATATCTAACGAAGTTGTTGAGAATAATAAAATTGAAGTTTCATTAACTGTTGGTGGTTCTTCTTAAGTAGAAAATGATATCTAAAATTTAAGTTTTACTTAAAGTGACTTAAATTTCTCTTAAAAAGAGAGGTTTAAGTTTCTTTTTTTATGTTAAACCCCAAAAATTTCACATACCGTAATAAATGGGCAAAAATAAGATAAAAACAGTTTTTAATAGTCAATATTGAACAGAAAACTTAATTTAAAAAGAACATACTTTGGAATTCAACCTCTTTTACTAATATGACAGGAAATTAAGCGGACCATGTCGAAATATTGAACTATATAAATTCTACCAAAGGACTGAGTGCTTTTGAACACATTATTGTTAACAGGTTTTGAACCTTTTCTAAACTTTACAATTAATCCTACAGAAGAAATTGTGAAAGAGTTAAATAATCAAGAGATTGGAGGGTTTCAAATTATCGGGGCAGTTTTACCTGTTGATTTCAGTACAGCAGGTAAAGAGTTAATAAAATTGTTTTATACGTATAATCCATCCGCGGTTATATCATTAGGATTAGCAGGTGGTAGATTTAAAATAACACCAGAACGGATCGCCATTAATTGCAATGATGGTGCAGCGGATAATAAAGGGAATAAATATGCAGGGGTTTTAATTGATCCAGAAGGTCCGGATGGACTATTTACAACACTTCCAATTCAAAAGATTGTTAATGAATTAAACAATCACAAATTTCCAGCTGATATATCCAATTCTGCAGGTTCATATTTGTGTAATAACGTAATGTATCAAATGCTTAATGAATTAAAAAAAATTAACAAGCAAATACCGAGTGGCTTTATTCATATTCCAGCGTCACATGAAATGGCCGTAATTGATCAGAAGTTGCCAAGCTGGTCGCAAACGGATTTGACGAATGCTATAAAGCTTGCAATCGAAGTGATTAGTCTAAATGACTAGCACCAAATTAGATATTTTTCCATTAGGTTGCTCTGGCTTAGTATGTTATTTAGGTGATTCGATTTCAATTGAAACAAGTAATCTAGTACATGCTTTCTCAGAATATCTAAAAATTAAATTAATGACGAAAATAACAGCAGTCGTACCATCTTATCATTCCATTACGATTTTTTATGATTCAATTTACTTTTCATACGCGGAAATAAACCAAGAAATAAAGTGTCATTTTAAACGTTATAATCGTTCAAAAACTAACAGAGAGCATACAATTTATGAAATTCCCATTTGTTTTAGTTCCACTTTTGGGACAGAACTTCAAAATGTAGCGGAGTATAATAAGCTAAAAACTGAAGACGTAGTTCGACTTTATCTAGAAAAAATGTATCCCATTTACATGATTGGTTTTATACCTGGGTTTCCATATCTAGGCGGATTAAATCCTAAATTATCAACTCCAAGACTAATAAAGCCAAAAACAGTTTTAAAGGGGTCGGTTGGGATTGCTGGAAATCAAACAGGTATTTATCCATTTGAATCTCCAGGTGGGTGGAATATTATTGGACGTACTCCAATTTCAATATTTTCAACGAAAAATAATGGCACAGAAAACTTTAAACCTGGAGATTTAGTGAAATTTTTTGAGATTAATATCGAAGCATTTAATCAGATTGAACAGCTAGTGAAAGAGGACAACTATTCAATTAAAAAGGAAGTGCGTGTTATTGATTCACATTGATTTGAACTGTGACTTAGGTGAAAGTTTTGGGAATTACAAAATAAATGATGAGCAAATTATGCCACATATTACTTCAGCCAATATCGCTTGCGGATTTCATGCAGGAGATCCGTTTGTCATATATGAAACAGTAAAATTAGCAAAACAGTATAATTTATCAATTGGAGCGCATCCAAGTTTTCCGGATTTACTTGGTTTTGGTAGAAGAGAAATGAATTTCAATGAAGAAGAAATATATAAATTAGTTCTTTATCAGATTGGTGCACTTTATTCGGTATGTAAAGTAAACCGAGTTGAACTTCGTCATTTAAAACCCCATGGTGCACTTTATAATATGGCAGCTACAAATTTGAAACTCGCTTTAGCGATTACAAAAGCTATGAAAGACTTCGATTCTTCGTTAACCTTATATGGACTTGCAAATAGCAAATTAATAGAAGCAGCAATTGAAATGAATATTCCTATTTCTTCGGAAGTTTTTGCAGATCGAGTATATGGTGATGATGGTTTATTGGTACCTCGTATTCAATTAAACTCGGTTCATCATAATACGAAAGATGCCATTAATCAGGCTCTTCAAATTGTAACAACCAAAACCGTATCGACAATTTCAGGTAAAGATATTCCAATTCAAGCTGATACAATTTGTATACATAGTGATTCAGAAATTTCGATTAAATTAGCGAGCGAATTACGTAAGGTATTTAGTGAAAATAATATACTTGTTAAGTCTATAGGAGCGTAATACTTTGAAAGAGCTTTTTGAAGTATTACAAAAAGGTGCATCTATTTCCATTCAAGATAATGGTAGGACTGGATTTAGACATTTAGGTATACCTGTTTCTGGTGCTATGGACAAATTAGCTTATCAAATTGGAAATCTATTAATAGGAAATAAATTAAACGCAGCTAGTATTGAACTTGCGATTGGTGGTACAGTCCTAAAAGCAATAAATCAATTTTCAATCGTCATTACAGGTGGAAATTTGAATCCTACAATTAATGGTAAATTAGTTGGGATGAATAAAATAATCGACATAGCAAAAGGAGAGATTTTGACTTTTAAGGGGGGAAATACTGGTGTTTATTCATATATATCGGTACCCGGCGGAATTAAAAGTGAATCTCATTTCGAAAGTCAGTCATCGTATGAGCCTGCTTCTCTTGGATTAATTCCTAAAAAAGGTACCATAATTTATGGCTCAAGCTCTTCTTATAAACTAGTGAAAAATGGACTAAAACATGAGTATATTCCAATCTATCCTAAGCATAATTTGGTTCATTTTATAAAAAGTAGTCATTTTGAGAAAATACCTCACCAGATAAAATCACAAATTTTATCTGAACCTCTTACAATTGTTACGTTTAATCGAATGGGAATGTATTTAAGTTCAAAAAAATCTAATTTAGAACCGTTTGATTCAAATATTCTATCAGAAGGCACTACTTTTGGAACGATCCAAGTACTACCAACTGGCCAACCAATTATATTACTAGCAGACTCTCAAACTACAGGCGGATATGCAACATTAGGTACAATAATTTATTCAGACCTTTGGAAACTTGTACAAATGCAACAAGGAAATACAATTCAATTAATACCAGTAGATCTAGATGAGGCGAGAGTTTTAAATAAAAAGCTTCATTTATTTTTAAACTATTTACAAATTGAATGTAGAAATAAGGAGAGATAAATATGGAAAGTTTACTTGCAAAATTATTTGATGCGACGGAAAAAGGCAAAAATGAAATTGTAATGGAGTTAATAAATGAGCAGCCAAATTTGATTCACGAAGAAAATGAGCATGGGTTAACATTACTTGGAATCGCATCACATTACGGTCAATATGAAGTTGTAAAAACTTTAGTAAAAAATGGTGCTCAGATCAATGCACTTTCTCACTCAAAGCTTTCATTCATACCGCAAAACACTGCACTCCATGCAGCAATCGCAGGTGCTAAATCAATTGAAGTCATCGATTTTCTTTTAACTAACGGAGCAAATCCTAATATTAACGACAGTGAGGGTCACACTCCATTACATATCGCAGCATTTGAAGGAAATACGTTTATTGCTGAACTTTTGTTAAAAAACGGTGCTGAAATTAATACGAATAATTCTGGTAAAACTCCAATTGAAATTGCTGAAGAGCGTGGTAATACAGAGTTTATCAATTTTATAAAAGAAGTAACTTTATGATTATCTGTAGTGTTGTGATGACTGTTATGTCACAGCACTTTTTGTTATGATAAAAGAAAGACTAGTAAAAGAGGAATAAGTATTGAGAATTAATGTTTATATTAGCGCATCAGGATATTGTTCTAGAAGAGCAGCAGAACGATTGGTTGCTTCAGGACAGGTTAAAATTAGCGGACTAACTGCTGAAAAAAACAGCATAGTAGAAGAAGACGATCTTGTACAAGTAAATGATGAAGCTATTTACTTAACGAGTGAAAAAGACTATATCATTCTAAATAAACCAGTAGGAATTACTTGTACAGGATTACAAACTGTAGAAGGAAATATAATTGATTTTGTCAATTATCCAAAGAGGATTTTTCCAATTGGTAGATTAGATAAAGATTCTGAAGGATTAATCATCCTTACAAACGACGGACCTATTGCACATAAAATTTTACATAGTGAACATGGACATGAAAAAGAGTATATTGTAACAGTCGATCAGCCAATTGATGCTGATTTTATTAATGGCATGTCAAATGGGGTACTTATAGGAACAGTTTTAACTAAAAAATGTAAAGTTGAAAAAATAGATGAATATACATTTCGAATTATTTTAACGCAAGGCTTAAATCGTCAAATTCGGAAGATGGCAAAAAAATTTGGATTTAAAGTGATTAAATTAAAGAGAATTCGAATTATGAATATCCATATGGAAAATCTAGAAATAGGTAAATGGAGAAAATTAACAGATAACGAATTAATTAATTTAAAAGAACAATTGAAAGAGGAAGAATCAAATGAAAATTTTAATTGATGCAGATGGCTGTCCAGTAGTTTCAGAAACAATTAAAATTGCAGCAGAATTTAAGATAAATGTTCTTTTATTATGTGATACTGCTCATATAATGCAAAGAGAGGGCGCTGAAACAATCGTTGTTTCACAAGGTGCGGATGCAGTTGATTTTGCTTTAGTCAATCGAGTTGTAAACGGAGATCTCGTCATTACTCAAGATTATGGTCTTGCTGCAATGGTTTTATCAAAGCAAGCTTATGTATTAAATCAAAACGGTTTTCAATATACAAATGAAAATATTGATTCACTTTTACATACTAGATATGTTTCAAAGAAAATTCGAAATGCAGGTGGACGAGTAAAGGGACCAAAAAAACGTCAGAAGCTTGATAATACAAATTTCGAAATCGGCTTAAGAAAATTACTTTCTTCAATTTCTTTATAGTAAAATAGAATTGTACAAATAAAATAAAAAGGAGGCAAGCATGTTAACACTTGCAAGAGAAAACTTAAAAAAGTATTTTGGATATGAAAATTTTAGAGCTGGACAAGAACAAATTATTGAACGAGTTTTATCAGGAAAGCACACAGCTGGTATCATGCCTACAGGTGGTGGAAAGTCGATCTGTTATCAAATTCCAGCGACAATTCTCCAAGGTGTTACCCTCGTCATTTCTCCATTAATCTCTTTAATGAAAGACCAGGTAGATGCATTGCATCAAGTAGGTATTCCTTCCACATTTATTAATAGTTCACTTTCTTATAATGAAGTAAATGAAAGAATGATGGATTTAAGTTATGGTGAATACAAAATTCTATATGTTGCACCTGAACGATTAGAATCAGAAAGCTTTATTAATGAATTAAAAAGATTGCCGATCTTACTTGTAGCAGTAGATGAAGCACACTGTATATCGTCATGGGGACATGATTTTAGACCAAGTTACTTACGTATTAAAAACTTAATACAAGAACTGCCTACTAACCCAACAATATTGGCACTTACTGCGACGGCAACTCCTCAAGTTAAATCTGATATATGTAATCAATTAGGAATAATCGAGGAAACGACAATCATTACAGGCTTTGAAAGAGAGAATTTGTCATTTAAAGTCATTAGAGGTCAAAATCGATTAGATTATATTTGTAATTACATAAAACAAAATAAAAATGAATCAGGGATTATTTACGCCGCAACTAGAAAAGAAGTAGATAATGTTACGAATAAATTAAAAAATCTTGGTATCTCTGTCGGTAAATATCATGCAGGCTTAAGCGATGCAGAACGTTCAAAACAACAGGATGCATTTTTACAAGATAATATTAATGTTATGGTCGCTACGAATGCATTTGGAATGGGAATTGACAAAAGCAATGTTAGATACGTAATCCATTACCAAATGCCTAAAAATATGGAAAGCTATTATCAAGAGGCTGGAAGAGCAGGACGAGATGGATTAGAAAGTGAATGTATTTTACTTTTTACTGCACAAGATGTTCAAATACAAAGATTTTTAATTGAACAATCTACTTTTGAACATAATCGTCTAAAACAAGAAATTTCAAAACTACAATCAATGAAGGATTATAGTTATTGCGAAACATGTTTACAGGCATTCATTTTAAAATACTTTGGGGATGAAACTGACCACTCCTGTGGTAAATGTAGTAATTGTATTGATCAAAGAACTTCAATAGACATTACAACTGATGCTCAAATCGTTTTATCATGCATTATTCGAATGGGCGAAAGATTTGGTAAAACGATGGTTGCGTCAGTTCTAACAGGATCAATGAATAAAAAATTAATAGAATTAAATTTTCATACTTTAACGACATACGGTTTATTCAAAACCCGTACATTAAAAAGTGTCGGCGATTTAATTGATTATTTAACATCGGAACAATTTATTGGCGTTACTAGCGGTAAATTCCCATTGTTAACTGTAACAAATAGAGGAAGAGAAGTACTTTTAAATAAAATAAACGTAATGAAAAAAGAAGAAATCCAAGTTACTGAAATTACACACGTTGATAATAATTTATTCGATCAACTACGAAGTTTACGTAAAGAAATTGCTACTGAACTTGGAGTACCACCTTTTGTCGTATTTTCAGATAGTACTTTACGAGATTTATGTAAATTACTCCCTACAACTGATGAAGAATTCTTACATGCAAAAGGTGTCGGATTGCAAAAACAACAAAAATTTGGTAAGCAATTTATAGAAGTAATCAAGAAGTATAAAGAAGAAAACAATATTGAATTAGAGACAACAAAACCAAAAGCGACAACTGTTAATAAAGTACCTTCACACAAAATATCATACGAATCTTATCAAAACGGACTTACTATTTCTGAAATTGCAAAAGAGAGAGGATTAAATACAACTACTGTTGAAAATCATATTCTGCAAAGTGCAATGGAAGATGATCAGTTTGATTGGGATGAAGTAGTACCTTTTGATATTGAAAAACAAATTAAAGAAGTAATTAATACAGTTGGAAGCGAAAAACTTCGCCCTATAAAAGATGAGTTACCTTCTGAAATTAGTTATTTCATGATTAAGGCAGTAATTATGAAATCTGCAACATAGCACTAAAAATATAAAGAGCTTCCCATTCAATATAGGAAGCTCTTTATTTTATCTATTTCTTACTAGCCTTAACCTTTATTTGATTACTTTCTTTACTTTCATTATGAAGTCGATCGACAGCAGTTATTTCATACGTGTAGTCTTTATCGATATTTGCTGTTGTATCTATAAATGTTGTTTTACCATTTTCTGATTTACGAACTGTAGTTAAAATGTTCCTTGGATCATCAATGCTATCTTTATGTAATCCATCAAAACGGTAGACAACATAATATGAAACATCTTGATCATTAGGGTGAGTATTCATTGTTAGTTGGATTCCATCTTTTGTACGAAGAGCGTTTTCGAATTTTGGTTTCTTTGGAGCTTTGTCATCTAACCATGGCATTGAAGGAATTAATGCCTTTGTTCTATATAATTCCTGGCTTAAACGATCCTTAATACCAAGTGGATTTCGATTTAAGTCCGAAATTGAAAAATGCATACTACCTTTGATTTCAGGAATTGTACGATTTAAGGCAATTTGTTTTGGTAATTCATTAGGTAAAGCCCAAGCTGCATTGTTATCGTTAATTTTGTAATCAGCTTGTCCAATATATAAATCAATATTCTTACCTTTTACTTCCTTCGTCCACCAATTTGCAAGTATATCATACGCAGCAGGTTCAAATCCTATATTCCAATAGATTTGCGGAGTAATATAATCTAGATATTCTTTATTAATCCATTCTCTTGTGTCAGCAAATAAATCATCATAATTTGTTTGACCAGCAGTAGTATTTGAACCAGTAGGGTCTTTTACGATATTTCGCCAAACTCCAAAAGGACTAATTCCAAATTTAACATAAGATTTTTTCTTTTTTAATTGAATTATGAAGAATTTTTACGAACTGATTTACATTGTCTCGTCGCCAATCTTCAATATTAGCAAACTTTTGTTTACCATATTTTTCGTACGAGGATTGATCTGGAAATTCTTGACCTGCAATACGATATGGATAAAAATAATCATCCAAATGTACTGCATCGATATCATATTTTTTTACAACCTCCATAATCCCATCAATAATAAATTGACGTGCATCAGGATTACCTGGGTCAAAATATAATTGCTTGCCATAAGGGATTACCCATCCAGGATGTTTTCTTGCAGGATGGTTTTCTGCTAAAGTATTTAAATCCTCTAAAGTAGCATCACCTGGTGCTGTTCGTGGCATTGTAATACGATACGGATTAAACCAAGCATGAAATTCAATATTACGTTTATGTGCTTCTTCAACCATAAATGCAAGTGGGTCATAGCCTGGATCCTTACCTTGTGTACCAGTTAAGTATTTAGACCACGGACCATAATCAGACGGATAAAAAGCATCAGCGGTTGGCTTAATTTGGACAACAACTGAGTTCATTCCCATCTTTTCCACATCATCTAATAGTTTAATAAACTCCGATTTTTGTTGCATTTCAGACAAGCCAGTAGCTGATGGCCAATCTATGTTTACTACTGAAGCAATCCAAGCTGCTCGTAGCTCATGCTTAGGCGGGACTGAATACTGTGAAGTAGTTTCAGCATGAACATTTTGAATTTGTTGAAATAATAGAGATGCACCTACTGTAGCAGCAATCGCATATTTTCCAAGTTTTCTTTTCTTCATAAGTGTTCCACCTTACCTTCTATTAAATTAATAGCGCTTACATAATATAAAACTACCAAAAATGGAAAGTATTGTCTATAATTTTTGAAATAAAATTTCAAAAAAATCTAAAAAATCAAGAAATTAAATTTCGGTTTTTGATAGTTTTGTGAAATCCCTCAAATATAAAATTTTATCATCCACGTTCTATAGCTTGGATTGTCTTAAATTGATAAAATATTGATTGTAAGTAAAATTGCAGAAATTAAAGGTCATATAAGGAAAGAGCATACATAATTTATTCAAATTTCACGAGAGAAGAGAGGATAAGAATTTGAAAATTAGTCAATTAATTGCAAATAATATTAATAAATTAGATGCAATTTTACCTGAGAATCAGTCATTGGGAATTGCTGGATTATCTGGTTCTGGTAAAACAACTTTTTGTCAAACAATTGGTGAGGAGTCAAAGAAACGTCTGATGTCTTTACTTCCAAAAGCTGAATATCAATATTTATTCCCAAACATAATGGAAACAAATTTTAGTGCGATTAAGATGGAAGAAATGCCATTAGTACTGTTTCTTGGCAAATCATCCATTTCTACGAATCCACGTTCAACACTTGGAACACATACAGGTGTTTTTAAGGACATTCGTGTACGTCTTGCAGAAAAGTTTAATCTTTCTCCAGAAGTTTTTTCGTTTAATAATGAATTAGGCTGGTGTCCGGATTGTAAAGGTCGTGGAATTACAAAAAATATCGAATGTAAAAAGTGTAAAGGAAACCGCTATAATCAAAAAATTGAAGAATATACAATTGAGTTATTTGATCGTCCACATTCTATTTCAGATATTAATAACTTAAGTGTAGAGACAATTTTATCACTAGCAGAAGAATTACAAATTAGTGAGGCGAAACAGCATTTGCTAAACAATATAACCAAAATGAATATTGGCTATTTATCCTTAAATCGAATAACAGGAACATTATCCGGTGGAGAAATAACTCGACTTTATTTAGCCGAATTTATGGCAACTAGTGAAAATACTGTTATTATCATCGATGAAATTTCAGTTGGTCTTGACCATGATACTTTAAATAGAATATTAGACGAGATAAAAGAATTAGGATTTAAAAATCAAATATGGTTAATTGACCATTCCGATACTGTGCTAGATGCAACAGATGATCAAGTGTTTTTCGGACCTGGAAGTGGTAAATATGGCGGGAAAATTGTTGAAGAATCTCCACGACCTAAACCGATTTATTGGGAAAGAAACGAGACTTTATCAAATGAGTTCTATGAGTTTAAAGATCTTCATTGTCGTAATATCCAAATTCAAGAAATTCAAATTCCTAAAAATAGACTAGTAACATTTACTGGAGAATCTGGATGTGGTAAATCTACTCTAGTAAATGAATGTATGTCAAAAGACTTCTTAAAACGATACCCAAAAGATAAATTAGTGATGGTAGGTCAGGATCGAAACCAATCGATTACAAGCCGATCAACAGTTGCTACATTCTTAGATATAAAAAGAAAGTTAACAAAATATAGTGAAGAAATAGATGATATTTTCCTGCGTTCAATCGAGGATATCATTGAAGAACTACCAAAAGAAGACATTGCTCATAAACGATTAAGCTTGTTAATCAAACTTGGTCTTGGCTATCTTACGCTAGAAAGAAAAACACAAACACTATCAACTGGAGAATTTCAATGTGTACATTTAGTTTCTGAACTATTTTCTAATGCAAGAAACCCGCATACACTTTTCATTTTTGATGAACCTTCAAAAGGATTATCACAAAATATATTAAATCAATTTATAGATAGTGTTCGAGAAATTCTAAAAGATGAATCAATTTCTATTATGATGATTGAACATAATGCTTACATGTTAGAAAGTTCGGATTATATTGTTGATTTTGGGAAAAGAAAGATTACTCCAGTTGAACATCTTGAAGTTGTAAATCATGACGATTATTTTAATCATATAAAAAAGGGTCATGAAAAGTCTCAGGCGCAAATTTCATCTTCACTTAAAGTACAAAAGGGAGTTCAATATTTACAAGAAAATAATATAAATTATTTCAAAAATGCAGAAAACATATATAAAGGTGGAATATTAAAAAGTCTATCTTCGATGGCACGACTTATTTATGGAGAATATGAATCTGATGCTATTCTTCCTGTTATTGCAATTGATTTAGAAAGACATTTATATAGTCAATATACATTTTTATATGAGATCGGCGGACTAATCAATCAAATCGTTGCTTCACATCCATCTAATAAGGATACAAGAAGTTTTGACTTTTATAACCAAGAAAATCATTGTCCATCCTGTTCTGGCCGTAGAGTAATTGAGAAGTTTGATATTGATGTAGTCATACAAGATAAAACAGTACCTTTTTGGGAAGGTTTATTACATTCAGATGTAATGGAAGTTTTAAAATATTTCCAATATCCTAAGATACAGTTCCTATTTGATGAAATAAAAAATGAACTTGGTCAAGACATTAGTAAAAGCTTTAATGAGATGTCAGAAGCAGAAATGCATACTTTTTTATATGGATACTATGAAAAATCTTTTTATGATAAAGCTGGAAAGACACAAAGATTATGGGAAGGCTTTAATACGATTATCGGTCGATATATGTCCATTTCAAAATCGGCTATAAAAGAACAAATGAAGGCTTCCAAAGAGCAAATTACATGTCCTATTTGCGAAGGAACAATATTAAACCACCACAAAAAATTAAAGTTTGGCAAATTTGATATTCGTGAAATCATCAATCAACCTATAGATCAAGTAATTAAAACAGTTGGTCAGCTAACAGTCCTAGAAGAAATAAAATCGATTGTTGGTGGAGAAACAACATTAACAATAGAAGTTTCATTACTATCTCGAGAACAACAGGTTGCTTTAAAAATGCTAGAAATAAAACAAGCAAGCTTCGTTGGATATGAAGTAGTATTACAAAATGCTTTACCGTTTTGGGATCATGTTAAGACGAATATTGAAGAAATAAGCTATAAAAACTTAGTAACGATAACTGATTTCAAAGATCTATATGAGACTAGAGAAGATATGATAGACAAATATTTTACAAATGGTAAATTCAAAAAACTAACCTATGTTTACGAAGCATTTGGATATAAAAAAATCGTTACACTAATTAATAAAGTAAAAGCAAGTAACCCTTGTCCGTTCTGTAAAGGAAAGAAAGTAATTTCTGAAGATAATTTACATGACGGAGTATATAAATTAACAATACCATGCGTTAGTTGTTTAGCTAGTGGAATCAATGAGAGTGGACGCCAACAACTTGTTGAGGGCATTGCTGTTCAAACATGGCTCACTGGTAAGGTAAGTGAAATAGTTCCTGAAAATCAACTAACTGAAGAAGCTAAAGATATACCGATATTTAATCGCATAAGAGAACTAAATAAACATGATATGATGGCAGTTTATCAATGTTTAATTCAAAATAATTAACAATAAAAAAAACTCATTTTCAAAGATCGGTTTGAAATGAGTTTTTTATTTTGGAGCTAAAAAAATATGTGTCAATAAAACAGCTAAAATTGTTGAAAAATTTTCATAGAATAATGTTCACACTTTATACATGGTCATAAAAAAGAATACTTAGTATGATTAAACTGTAGCAAAAAACGAATTTTCTAAAAATATATTTTTAAAATAACAATATTATATTTGAAAGTAGGAGATATGATGAATCATTTAAACTTAGGTAGGAACTTAAAAATATCAGCGGGTTTAACAGTATTTGTAGTATTCTTGATGACATATCTTTTAAACTAAAATATTGTATTTTGCTTAATAATTTGATTTGAAAACTCATTTGTTAAAAATTCAAATGAGTTTTTTATTATATTTCTTTATAAATAAAGAAACTATTATATCATTTCAATCGTATTAAAATAGAACTGTAAGAATGCCTTTACACAATATAAAAATCAGACAACTCTGCTGATATTGAATTAACTGTTTATTATAAATACGTTACTTTTAATAAATTACGATAGAAAAAATTAAATAGAGAATCACACTTAAGTAGTGGTCCTCTTTTATACAAATTCATTTATTCGCTCATCAAATCTTTCTCTTTCAATTAACTCTGATGCTAAATTCGATAAACCTTTTTCAATGCAAAAAGGAGATAGCATGCCAGTATAGAATATAAGCATTGTAAGGAGTGTGAGGGGCATGATAGACGGAGATGTAATATTAACTAGTACTCAAATTAGAGAGCAGTTGGAGTTGAAACCAAGCACCTTCAGAAAGTATCAGGACATCTTAGAGAATGTTGGTTATACAATCAAGAAGAATAGTAGAGGACATCGACAATATTCAAATTATGATGTCTTGATCTTCGAAAAACTAATTGAATTAAGTAAGCATGATGGTATGACGTTAGAGAAGTCTGCGAGAATGATAAAAGAGCAAACCAATAGATTAATACCTCATACTGACATGATAGTCGAAGAAAAGTCTTTAAACTTAACAGAGCACCTAATACAGATAAACAATAAACAACAGTTGCAAACAATTGGAAAACTAATGAATGAAATGGAAGAAAGACTTTCTAAAAAGATGGATCTACAACATAAAGAAGTATTAAAGCAACGAGAAAAGCAGACTAGTTTACTGTTAGAAGAATGGAGAGAACAAAGAAAACAAGATCAACAACTGTTATTAGAAACGGCAGCCACTCAAGAAAAGAATTCATTACGAAAGAAAGTAAGTGAAAAAATAGAAGAATTAAAAAAATGGTATTTCGAAATATGAGCTTATATTACATTCTAGCGATTTCGCGTTGCTTTTGTCGTTGGAATGATAATAGCCATCTTATACGGAATTTTACACTTAATAATTAATAGCAGAAATTAGGGAGCACTTAAAACAAGTGTTCTTTTTATTTATCTCAAATTATTATGTAAACTTGTTTTTAATTGATCATTCTAGTACCCTTATTAAGTTCAAAAAATGCAGTTGAGGTAAGGTTACTCTTCATGAATAGACGAAATGGCTTGTAATCAAATATTACAAAAACAGAACATACATTCTGGTATTTTGAATATACTTATGGTAAAATTAGGTAGAGTAGGGTTGTGGTAGGTGCCTTTCTTCGCTAAGAAGGGAGGTGAGAATGTGACTGGTTATGAGATTGCAAATTTAATTATTCAATGTGTTGGGATAACTGCAACTGTAATCTTAAGCATAATCGGTATTATCATTTCTATTAGCAAAAAAAAATAACCACCCTACCCCTCGAAATGGTTGTGGTGATTATTTCTTCACTGGATCCGAGGAAAGCAACTTTACCAATTACTACTCGGAAGGGATGTGTTCGCAGCACATCCCTTTTTAGTATATTCATTATGACTCCATTATAGTCCTTTTAGGATAGTTTGACAATGAAGTTAAAGTTCTTTTTGACTGAATGAATTGTTAATTTGCAATTTTCTCATTTGAATTTTGCAATACCTTCTTCGGTGAATTCAGTAAAAGTATTAAAGCGATACCTAAAAATGTCATGAAAATTCCAATTACTTGGGTTGGTGTAGGTTTAAATCCTGTTATGACTGTATCTAAAACAATGGCTACTGCAGGATCTAAAAATGTTAACACAGCTATCATATTAGAAGGTAAAAATCGAATATTCCCAAAGAATAATGCATAAATAACGCCTGTATGAACAAATCCAATAATCAAAATAAAACTCCAGTTTTCTAGATGCAAGTTTTGAAAAGAATCAAATTTAACAAAAGGAATTAAAAGTAGACACCCTAATGTTGTCTGAAGTAAAGTCGTAAAATATGAACTTGTTTGTGTAATCCCTTTATTCACAATCATTAATAATCCATAAAAGATTGCCGCAAGAAATGCCCAGATGACACCAGACGAAAGAAATTTATCAAGTGTAAAATCATTATTAATACCAGATAAAAGAATTGAGCCGATAAAACTACTTAAAACGCCAAGTAAAGGTACTATCGTAATTTTTTCTTTATAAATTAAACTACCTAATAAGAATAAAATTACGGGAGCTAAGTAATAAATTGAAACTGAAATTGTAACTGATAAATTCTCAAATGATTTAAATAAAAATACCCAATTCAAAACTAATAGGATCCCACTAAATAATGAAAGAGTTATATCTTTTTTATTAAATATTTCTTTTTTAGCTAACCCTGAAAAATACCAAACAGAAAATAAAAAAATACTTGCAAAAACACATCTAATAAAAACTAAATCAATGGCTTTTAGGCCTGTTTTAGGAGCGACGAAACCTACTGTGCCAAAAGTAGCCATTGCAATAATGATACTAATTGTCGCCTTTTTATTTACTGCCAAATTCCCCAATATGTATCACGTCCATTCCTAGTTTAATTTAAATATTCTGTCAAATAAGTATATACTAAACTTTAGTGTTATATCAATCGAATAAATCATGGATCAGGTAATACCTTTCTCATAGGGTATTCTTGAGAGAAAAAGTCAGGAAGAAGAGATTTACTAACTTATAGGGGGTTCATGAGGAAGTAAAAAGGCAAGAAAGTGAGACATACTTCCTCATAAAGGGTTCATGAGGAAGTAAAAAGGCAAGAAAGTGAGACAAACTTCCTCATAAAGGGTTCATGAGGAAGTAAAAAGGCAAGAAAGTTAGACATACTTCCTCATAAAGGGTTCATGAGGAAGTAAAAAGGCAAGAAAGTGAGACATACTTGATCATAGAGTGTTCATGAGGAAGTAAAAAGGCAAAAAGATGAGATAAACTTCCTCATAGAGTGTTCATGAGGAAGTAAAATGGCAAAAAGATGAGATAAACTTCCTCATAGAGTGTTCATGAGGAAGTAAAAAGGCAAAAAGATGAGACATACTTCCTCATAAAAGGTTCATGAGGAAGTAAAAAGGCAAAAAGATGAGATTTACTTCCTCATAAAGGGTTCATGAGGAAGTAAAAAGGCAAAAAGATGAGATATACTTCCTCATAAAAGGTTCATGAGGAAGTAAAAAAGCAAAAAGATGAGATTTACTTCCTCATAAAGGGCTCATGAGGAAGTAAAAAGCCAGAAAGCTAAGAATTCTTTACTCATAAGAAGTTCATAATAAATCCCACGCCTTTTAAGAGATTCAAAATCGAAGTTTTCATTAAATTCTGTTTAAATTAATAGGCAAATAAATAGATTTCATTTATACTATAATTTGTAGTTTTAATGAATTATTGGTAAAAATTTGTCAATATTTGACAACTATTTTAAATAGTGAGGGGAATTTAAATGAATATCGTAGTAGTAAATGGTTCACCTAGAGCAAATGGTCGAACTAGATTCTTAGCAAAACAAATCGCAGATTCTAATAATTTTACAAATTTAGATTTAGCATTTGAACAAGTTCCTCTTTATAACGGGGAAGCTGAACAAAAAGAAATAGAAGCAGTTAAAGCAATTAGAGAATTACTAGTTAAAGCTGATGGAATCGTTATTTGTACGCCAGAGTACAATAATGCGATGAGTGGAGCTTTAAAAAATCTAGTTGAACTATTAGGCTCTGAGCCATTTAAGAAAAAGCCAATTTCATTATTAGCAGTAGCTGGTGGTGGAAAAGGTGGTATAAACGCTTTAAATAGTATGAGAACTGTAATTCGTGGAGTATATGGAAATGCATTACCAAAACAACTAGTTTTAGATCCAGTTGATTTTGAAAATGATACAGTTGTGAAGCCTGAAGCTTTTGCAAAAGTAGCTGAAGTAATTGATGAATTAAAAGAATATGTACAAAAAGAAATTTTATATAAAGAATACATAGAATCAAATAGTGTTTCTAAGTAATAAAAATGGTCCTAATCAATTATTGGTTAGGACCATTAAAAATAGCTTAACATTTTTGTTAAGCTTATAGTAAAAACGATTTATCATTTACCTTTCTAATAGGAAAGTTTACTTTGTATCGTACAGCGATCATTCTAATTGCAGTTGTAATTAGAAAACAAATATACAAAGATTGCAGTTTAGTAAATTCACCATGTGTAAACAAAATTGTTATAGAGCCAATAATTGCTGCAATTGCATAAATTTCTTTACGGAATACAAATGGAATTTCTCTTGCGAATACATCTCGCATAATTCCACCACCAATTCCAGTAATTAAACCCATCGAAATAATTAAAAAAGAACCTTTTAAACCGTGATCAATTGCTGAATATGAACCAACAGCAGTAAAAACACCTAAGCCAATTGCATCAGTTATGATTAAAGTTGATTGGAACTGCATTGTTCGTTGATAAAATAACCATGTTACAATTGAAACGACTGTACTTACGATAAAGTATTGAGGTTTTGCGAAAGCATTAGGTACCGTTTGACCTAAAATAATATCACGAATTAATCCTCCGCCAAGCGCAGTACAAGCTGCTAAAAAAACAACACCAAATAAGTCCAATTTCTTTTGAATACCAACCAAAGTACCAGAAATGCTAGCAGCTATAATCCCTGCATAAACAAAAACCTCGATCAAAATCATCCATTCTATCCCCTTAATTCCATTTTCTATGATTCATTTTAGCAACAGGTAGGGACTATTACAATATTAAAATAACTTTGAAAACGCTTCATTTAAAAAAATTTTTTTACATAAAAAATTTACAGTATTTTACATAAAATTCACTTGAAATTTATTGATTGGAGAGGTTGAAATGCATAACGATATTAAACAACATAAAAATAAAATTGTTTCAAAAGAAATTCAATTAATAATGGACAAATTTAATATTGTCGGGTGTCAAGCTGCTGCGGTTTTAAAAGATAAACTGATTTGGTCTGATGCTTATGGTTATCGAAAATTAGAAACAAAAGAACTAGTTACAGAAAATACGATGTTTCGAATTGCTTCTATTTCAAAACTTTTTACTGCTACAGCAATCATGCAATTAGTCGAAAGAAAATTAATAGATTTAAATCAAGATATTAGTCATTATTTAGGTTTTAAAGTAAGAAATCCTAAATTCCCTAATTCTTATATTACGTTGAGACAAATTTTAACTCATACATCTTCACTTAACTCAGACGATGCTTCAAATAGTGTTTATGCAAAGTACATTAAAGATGGACATTCAAATTTTTCTTTACAACTTACAGAATTATTAGATGAAAATGGAAAGTATTTTACGAGAGAAATATGGGGGGATTGGAAACCAGGAGATCAATGGATGTATTCAAACATTGGTGCGATCATATCTGGTGCAATTATTGAAAAAATCACTAATTTACGATTTGATCAATATATCAATCAAAATATTTTTGAACCCTTAGAAATGAAGGATGTTGCTTTTTCGTATTCTAATTTTAATAAAAGCCATGAACTAGCAAACATTTATGAAAAAAATAAAGATACAAACGAATATAAAGTATCAATTGATGATGTTAGGCAGAGTGGATATTCGAAAACTCATTGGGATCAATACATCATTGGTAATCATGGAGGATTATTTGAACCTCAAGGTGGACTAAGGACATCCGCAGTTGAATTAAGTAAATTTTTACGGGCACATATGTTAAATGGGACTATAAATGGACACCTAATTCTTGAACAAAAAACGTCAAAATTAATGAAATCAATTCAATGGTCTAGAGTAGAAAACAACCACTTTTTTAGTAAAATGGGGATTGGTTTTCATATTAGCCACGACTTTTTACAGGGTTACAAAGAAATGATCGGGCATGCGGGTGAAGCATACGGATTAATCAGCAACTTATATTGGCATGAAGAAGAACAATTTGGCATAATTTTTATTTTGAACGGAAGTCAGTTTGACTTATCTGAAAATTCAAGATTTGAAGTAGAAAAAGAATTAGCAGAAGTTATTTATAAACATGTTATTGAAGAACGTTTATTAAAACCGAAGTATGGTAAATAATTAAAAAAACTACAATTTTTTATTTATGTTCGATCGTGGAGTAAAAATACTTTCTATTAGACTTAAATTGTTTGAATAACGGTAGTATCAGTTAAAAGGTCTATTTACAATAGGTCTTTTTTATTTTTAATATAAAATCACAACTAAATTTTCATCAATTTTTCATAAAACTTTTATATAATAATTTCCGATCAAAAAAAATGGAGGAAATTTTAATGAACTACTTAATATTTAAATTAATAAATAGTTTTGCAGGCATTTGGCCTGCATTAGATAATGTAATGATATTTTTATCTAAATCTGCCATTTTAATCGTAATAGGACTATTATGTTATTTATGGATTCAAAAAGGTAGCGAACGTAAGTATACAGCTTTTTATATCGGTTTAACACTTATATTAGCACTAGGTGGTAACTTTATTATCCATCAATTTTATTACCACGCGCGACCATTCGTTAATCACCATGTGACGAAGCTGATTACACATTCATCTGATTCATCTTTTGTAAGTGATCACGGGACATTAGTATTTTCTACTGCGCTTATTTTATTGTTTAGAAAAGATCGTTTAGGGTTGATTTCATTGGTTTGGGCGATATTAGTTGGTATTTCAAGAATCTTTGTTGGAGTACATTATCCTTTTGATATAATTGGTGCATTTATTTTGGCTGGTATAGTTGCAATTGTTGTTTTAAAAACATCATCATTAACGGAACCGTTAATGAAAATATTATTAAAAATTTATGAAAGAATAATAAACAAGTTACCATTTAATACGAAAAAGAATTTAAGTTCCTGATTAAGAACTTAATAGAGGAGACATTTATTGAAAATTTTATTTGCTGAAGACGATCAAAAACTAGGAAAAATGACAACCCATTTGTTAAAAACACAAACTCCATTTCAAATCGAATGGACAACTAATGGGAAGCAAGCATTGGAGTTAGCTACCCATTATGATTTTGATTTACTTATTTTGGACTGGATGTTACCTGAGATTAGTGGTTTAGAAATATGCAAAATGCTTAGAAGAGATGGATTTAAAGGACCTATCTTAATGTTAACAGCGAGAGATAGTATTAACCACCGTGTTGAAGGATTAGAAGCTGGAGCGGATGACTATTTAATCAAACCATTTGATTTTAGTGAACTTGCCGCAAGAATTAAAGTACTTAATCGAAGGAATTTTGCTCCACTTCAAGATGAAATAATCACGATTGAAGACTTAACATATAATCGGACAAACTTTAGTTTATGTAGAGGCAATGAACAAATAATTTTAACGCAAAGAGAATTACAATTATTTGATTTATTAGTAAAAAATAGAGGGATTGTGCTAACTAGAGAAGTTATTTTTGAAAGAGTTTGGGGAATTGAATCAGAGGTAACAAGTAATGCCGTTGAAGCGTATGTAAAAAATCTAAGAAAAAAAATTGATCCACCAGATCAGAAAACTTATATAAAGAGTGTTAGAGGTGTTGGATATACAATCGAAAAATGAGATCTCATTATTTCAACAAATTAGCAAGCGATTAACATTTTTCAATCTTAGAATTTTAATGATTTTTATTATTTTATTTAATATTTCAGTAGGAATTGTATTATCGTTTTACATTTACTTAGACCAAAAGAGTGATCTTATTACAGTATTAAAGCAAGAGATAAAAGAAGTAAAAATGAGTGCTGCATCTCAAGGTCCAAATGATGATAATACTCAAAAAAAACATAAACGTAAAAATGTTTATTTTAATTATTTTTTAAATAAAAATAACGGATTTGAACTCTATGATGAAACCGCACCTGGGTATACAAAGGATATAGAAAAAGTTTTAAAACAGATTAATCCAAATCATAATAAAGTTGTTATTAAACGAATTGCACCTAATGATAAAGAAGAACTAAATTTAATGATTGCTGCAGAAAAGGTATATGATTCATCAAATCATTACCTCGGTACAATCTATAGTGGTAAAGATTTATCGTCAGTTATTTATTTAATAAAACAGTTTATCAGTATCTCATTTTTACTCTCAATTATCTTTTGTTTTATGGCGTACTACTTCGGCAAGAAAATTACAAATCAGGCAATGGAACCAATTATTGCATCTTATAAAGAACAACAAGAATTTGTAGAAAATGCTTCACATGAACTAAGAACACCATTATCTGTATTACAAGCTGGTATTGATGTATTAAGCGTTGAACAAGATCGTCTATCTGATTTTGGAAAAGAAACCTTATCCGATTTAAAAAAGGAATTAAGTGATACACGAAATCTAGTTCATCAATTACTGTTTCTAGCAAGACTTGATCATAAACAAATAGCCAAAGTTAATATTGAAGAATTTAGAATCGATGTCTTTTCTGAACAAATTCAAAAAGCATGGCAATATAAAGCATCAGAAAAAAACCAATTAATAAAGCTATTAAATGATGAGAAATTTATTGTAAAAACAAATCAAGAAAGTTTGAAACAATTGATTAATATCTTTGTTGATAATGCGATTAAATACTCACAAGACGAACGTATTATTTCTTTAAATTACTACGTAAGATCAGAAAAAAAAGCAAACTATTTCTATTATGAAATAAATGATAAAGGTATTGGAATTGCAAAAGAGCTTCAAGACAAAATATTTAATCGGTTTTATCGAATTGAAGAGCATAGGTCAAGAGATGAAGGGAATACTGGACTCGGGTTATCAATCGCAAAATCGATTATTGAGTCTTTAAATGGAGAAATTATCGTTAATAGCGAATTCGGAAAGGGTAGCAGTTTTAAAATTAAAATTCCGATATCAAATTTATTTCAAATTAAATCAAAAATATAGAAAAAATTTTGGGGGAGTTAGAGTTAGATGGAGATTATTAAAAATTTAATTGATCTCATATTGCATTTAGATCAACATTTATTAACTTTTGTGCACAACTATGGGGCAATTACTTATATCATCTTATTTTTCATTATTTTATTTGAAACAGGACTTGTTGTGACACCATTTTTACCAGGAGATTCATTAATTTTTACAGCAGGTGCACTTGCTTCCTTGCATTTATTGAACTTTTTTGGACTATTAATCCTTTTCATAATAGCAGCTAGTTTAGGTGATTCTTTAAATTATTTTATAGGTAAGAAATTTGGAAGAAAATTTAGTAAAAGTAAGAAAATAAATACAAAATACATTCATGAAACTGAAAACTTTTATAAACAAAAAGGTCCTAAATTTATTGTATTAGCAAGATTTATTCCGATTGTTAGAACATTTGCACCATTTGTAGCAGGGATCGGTGAAATGAACTATTCAAAATTTATTTCATATAACATTTTCGGAGCGACAATTTGGGTTGGGCTAATGGTGTCAATCGGTTACTTTTTTGGAAATATTCCAATTGTTAAAAATCATTTTGGTCTATTAACAATTGGGATCATTTTTGTTTCAATCATTCCAATTTTAATCGATTTTCTTAAAAAATTAAGTAAGAAAAGAAATTTGACTCAAAATTAATCATTTTCACTAAATCATAATACTATTTTCATTAAATTTTCACTTTCATTTTGTACATTTGTTGTAGATAAAAGGAGGGGAAAATGGATAATGTATTTTCTAATATTTTTTCAAAACTTGAAAGGAACATATCAAAATGATTAGTATTTGGATAAAAAATAAATCTGAGAGAAAATTAATTTATATAGCATTAGTAATTTCGATCATTATTTTCATCATTGCAGGATGGAAAGTTTCGCATCGAACTGAATTATTAACGAATATTGGACCTCATATTCAAAATGGAATACAACATGGCATTCATAAAACGAATCCTTTAAAAATGTATGCGAAAGATAAAGGTTCCCTTGGAAGAATAGGTGTATTTGCGGCATTTATACTCTTTCCACTTTATTTTTTAATTAGATTTAAAAAATTAAATGACAAAAAGCAATTTAAGAAATACTTAGGTAAATTATTGAAATGGTGCAAGTTAATACATGTCCCAATTTCGTTAATTACTTTTGCTTTAATTACAGTCCACTCTGTGATTATGACTTTTTTTGAATGGAAAACAAATGCTGTTTATATTTCAGGTGTTATAACTTATTTACTCCTAGTTCCGTTAGGCATATTCGGTTTTTTAAGATATAAACGAAAAGATAAAAACTGGCATTACTATCTTTCATTTGCAGTTGTAATCTCAATGTTAATTCATACATTCGTTTAATTAATTTGTCTATTCAAAAGAGGTTGATTAGTATGGTATTGCAGCCTAAAATACTTGTCGTTACATCGAGTTTTGGAAATGGGCATAAAGAAGTATCAAAAGCGTTAAAAAGTGAGTTTGAACATATTAACTTTAACGATGTAACAATTATTGATATATACGAAGAAGCATATCCAACAATAAATGTATTTGCAAAAAATATTCATTTGCAATTATTCCAACATGCCCAAACAATTTATAAATGGTTCTTCTATGGGACTGAGAAATTATTCAGTACAGTTATTTTTGACAGGCTTTTAGAATTATGCGGAAAGAATATAAAAAGTATTCTTCAAAAAGAGAAGCCTGATATTATCATTACTACATTTCCAGTTGGGTCTGTAGCAAAATGGAAAAAATATTCATCACATCCTTGTAAATTATATACAGTTGTTACCGATTATTATATTCACCGTTCATGGATTCATAATGAAATCGATCGTTATTATATAGCGACAGAAGGATTAATACATCAAATGGTGAATTTAGGCGTTTCTTTATCGAAAATATTTGTATCTGGTATACCTCTTCGCCAAGAATTTAAAGAAGTAGATTTTTTGAATGAAGGTACAATTGATTCGAAATCAAACGACCAAATCTTAATAGTTGCTGGGGCAGTTGGAGTATTAAAGGACGTAGAAAAAATGGCCAAGCAGTTACTTGCTGAAACAAAACTTAATGTAGCAGTTGTTTGTGGATATAATCGCATACTTTATAATAAATTATGTAAGTTAAATGAAGAATACAAAGACCGGCTACAAGTATTTGGCTACGTAAATAATATACGTAATTTGTATAAAAAATCTGATCTCTTAATTACGAAACCTGGTGGTATTACATTATCAGAATGTATTGCATGTAATTTACCGACAATCCTATATAAACCAACACCAGGCCAAGAAAAAGAAAATTCCCGAATATTTGAAAATGCTGGTGCTTCAGTTACAGTAAAGTCGTTAAATGAATTAACTTTTTATATTAATCGAATTCTTTTCAAATCAAATCATTTAGAACAAATGAAATCATCATTAACCGCATTAAATAAAGGATTTAGTTCTCAATTAATTGTCAATGATATTTTTAGTTCAATTTCTTAGAAGCTTTATGACTATAAACTTTATTAATACGTAAAAACACCACAAGGTATGGGAATCCTTGTGGTGTTTGTTTTTATTAAATAGCTAATGATCAATCCTTACAAATTGATATTGGTTTTGTAAACAATGTTCAATAAATCTCTCTAATGCTTTTATTGTATGAATAGGAGCATCCTCATCAGCACCAAATGTATCTCCATTATCATGTAACAATATAATTGATCCTGGTTTCGTTTGATTTAAC
The DNA here is from genome assembly GCF_002564465.1 of Bacillus sp. AFS088145. Classification (GTDB taxonomy): domain Bacteria; phylum Bacillota; class Bacilli; order Bacillales; family Bacillaceae_G; genus Gottfriedia. Next base: position 56,507 of record NZ_NUUX01000027.1, read on the forward strand.
AAAAGAGTATAAATGCCTTCGCTTCCGTTTTTACTACTCCAATCATTTGCCATTACAGACCATAAAATAATTTTGAGCTTATTTTGAAATAGGAGTGGCAATGAAACTAACCCCCAAGGTGGTCGATAATAAAGTGGATCACTGTTCGTTATTTTCTTAATAATGCTTGCAGTTTTTTCGATTTGATTTTTTAAGTGTTTTGGACTGAGAAACCAATTACATTTATGTTTATAATTGTGTATTCCAATTAAGTGACCATCTTCATGTATTCTTTTAATGATCATAGGATGCTTTTCTGCCGCTGAACCTAATACAAAAAAAGTTGCTTTAATCGAATGACTTTGGAGTAAATCTAAAAGTAAAGTCGTATAAACTGGATGTGGACCATCATCAAAAGTTAAAGCAATTCGTTTTTGACTTTTAGAAGAAACTCGATGTATTGAAAAAATTTTAAATAAACGTGTTAGTAAACTCGGAATTGGACCATAAAGAATAAATAATATTAATAGTAAACCTCCGATTATGATGAAAATTCTAAGCATATATTCTCCTTAACTAACTTTAAATAATAATAATCATATAACATTAGTATAGTCCAATTTTACATTTTGTTGGTAATTAAATGCAGATAATATTATGATGAAATAAGATTGTATTATCGAAAAGAGAGTAAGTGATAAAATGAGAAAGATTATATCAATCCAAGGCCCAATGGCTGGTGGAAAAACAACACTTGCGAAAAGATTAGAAAATCAATTAAAAAATTTTCAAGTAATATATGAAAATCCTTATCCAATTGTTCAAAGTAGGAATAATTTAAAACTTGATATACATACATTAGAGGGGTTTATAAAAAATCAGCAATTATTTATTGAAGCAGAAATTAAGCGATTTAATCATTTTTATAATGAAAATATTCTTTTTGATCGTGGTCCAGAAGATATTGAATTCTATACGCTCTTTTTTCCTATCGCAAACGGTTATTCATGGGATATAGAATATTATTTAAAAGATGAATTAAATCGACTTAGAAAATGCAGATCAGATCTAATTATTTATTTAGATACTGAATTTGAAACTCTTGAAAGAAGAAAACAAAATGATTTGACAAAAAGAAGAAGTTCATTTGATCAAAATATGAAATTATATGAATATGAAAAAGATTGGTATAAGCAGTTTAACACTAAATTTATTGATGTAAATGAGAAGGCATCAATTGAAGTAGAAAAATCAGTCTTGGAAAATTTAACCAATAATAATTTTCTAAAAAAATGAATTTCTCTTTAGTAAAAAGGGTTTGAACCTATTGCATAGAATTAATACATTATACGTTTCAGATTTTCCATTTTTAACGAATGATGTTTAAAAATGGGATTGAAATACATACACAAAAAAATTTTGAGGTGAACAATATGATCGTAGTTACAACTGAAAATATTGAAGGGTATAAACTAGTTGAAGTAAAAGGTCCTGTATTTGGAGTAATTGTACGTAGTAGAGGACTAGGTGGAGATATTTTAGCTGGTCTAAAAAGTCTTGTTGGTGGAGAAATCAAACAATACACTGCAATGCTTGAAGATGCGAGAAAAGAAGCGATGGACCGAATGACTAAAAATGCTAGTGAAATGGATGCAAATGCAATTATCATGATGCGCTTTGATTCAGGTGAAATTGGGCAAAACATGAGTGAAATTGTCGCTTATGGAACGGCTGTAGTAGTCGAGAAAATATAGTGGAAACATTTATTTTCGGTTTTTATGGTATCCAAATTTTATTTCTCATTATTTGTTTATTGCTAGGTTATTTTATTTACGATAAACGATTTAATCGAAATCACGGAAACCAGATACCAGAAGGATTTCAACGAACTAGTGAAGTCAATATTGATCCTGTAACAGGGGAGAAAACAAGAGTTTACTATAATCCAGATACAGGTGAACGTTTTTATAAAAAAGAAAAGTGAAAAACGCCCTTTCGGGGCGTTTTTGTCTTGAAAATCAAGTTTATTTAATAGTTGAGTTAATCAATTCAAGCATATCATCAAAATCAAACGGAGATTTCGATTTTACAGTCTCAGCAAATTGAGATACAAGTTTTAATGTTTCAATACTTTCGATTGGATGGTGGCCAGCAGCACTTTCAGCGGATAACATGACGGCATTTGTCCCGTCCATTACAGCTTGAAATACATCAGTTACTTCAGCTCTTGTTGGAAGTGAATTATCTATCATTGATTGTAGCATTTGAGTTGCTGTGATCACATATGTCCCATTTGAATTACATTCATGAATCATAGCTCTTTGTAAGAGAGGAATCCATTGATAGGGTAGTTCAACACCTAAATCACCACGAGCAATCATAATTGCATCTGTTTCTTTATTAATTTCTTGGAAATTTTTTATTGCTTCGATTGTTTCAATTTTTGCGATTAATTTTGGAGTTTTATCACTTTTTGAATTCATAAAACTTCTGATTTCTTGTAAATGCGATGCCCGTCGAATAAACGAGCATGCAATATAATCTAAATCTTCTTTCAAAATGAATTCGATGTCTTTTTGGTCTTTTTTCGTGATAGCAGGTAAACTTGTAACGACTCCGGGTAAATTTACCCCTTTATGCGAAGAAATTTCGCCACCAGTTTTCACAGAAGTGACAATCTTATTTTGTTCTATATTTTCAACGTATAACTCCACTGCACCGTCATTAATTAAAATACGATCTCCTTGTTTCACATCATTTATTAACCCTTTATAATCAACACTTGCTTGATTACGATCACCTGTAATTTCATCAATTAAAAGTGTAAAAGTTTGATTAGATTCAAGATTTATTTTTTCTCCATCAATTTTTCCTAATCGAATTTTTGGACCTTGGAGGTCTCCTAAAATCTTGATTTCTTTTCCTGTCTCTTTTCTGATTGATTTTATTATTTCAATCACATTGTGATGACTTTCATGTGTTCCGTGTGAAAAATTTAGTCTTGCGATTGTCATGCCATGCTCAATCAATTCAGACAGTATTTTTTTATCAAAACTAGCTGGTCCAATCGTACAAATTCGATCGATTGTCATTTGATATCGCCTCCATTTACTGGAATTATTATACCCAAGATAAAATAGAAGAATCTAAAAAATTTATGAAGTGTTAATTAAAGTAGAAGATCTCAAATAAACTACATTTCTAAATTTTGACATTTTTCTACGTTTTATAGAAGGAATTTATGTAGCATTTGTAGAACACTACTAATCGATCAAAATTTAGATGAGGTGAATCTTTTAGTGATTAAACAAGATGAATTAAAAGTTGTAATTGGAGCAGGTGAATATAACAATAATCCAACATGGATTCAAACTCAGGAAGAAGAACTTAATTTATTAGTTAAGTCAACTTGGGAAAATAAATTCGAGAAAAATTCTATAACAGCTATTTTAGCTGAACATGTTTGGGAACATCTTACATATGATGAAGGTTTAGATGCTGCTAAAATTTGTTATGATTATTTAAAACCATCAGGCTATATTCGCTGTGCAGTACCAGATGGATTTTTTCAAGACGAAACTTATCAAAGTATTGTTAAAGTTGGTGGACCAGGACCAAAAGATCATCCTGCTGCAAGCCATAAAATTGTCTATAACTATAAAACACTAGTTAACATGTTTGAAACAGCAGGTTTTGAAGTAAAACTACTAGAATATTGTGATGAAGAAGGATATTTTCATTTTAAAGAGTGGGATGACACGGATGGTGTTATTTTCCGTTCAAAAAAATATGATCCTAGAAATCACGGGGAAAAAGTCCTGTTTCCTTCAATCATTGTAGATGCAGTAAAGCGATAATTTAACAAAGATATCATTTTCTTAATTGCAAAGAACTGAAGCTACACTTCAGTTCTTTAAAATAGATTTAATTAGTAAATCATTATATCTCTGATTTCTTTCGTTATTCGTTCGATTTGACCTTGAAACATCATAGAAGGTATGAAAATTGATTCTTCGGGATGGTTAATTACTAGATAAGCGCTATGTGATGGTGTTTCTTTATAGCGATATTGTAAATTAACACGTGTAATATGATGAGCGGGAATCGTTTGTTTAAAACCCCAATGTTCGTATGTAACACCGTAATCGGTTATTCTAATAACCATACTACGAGTATAACCAATATAAGCTAGAAAAATTAAGCATACCATTGTCATGATCATATATGACTTAATCGTAATAGGAAATCCATGCTTTTGTACATAAAAGATAAAAGTGATCAGACAAATCGTAAACAATATTGAAACTAAAAAATTGGAAAGCCTTCCACTACTTCTAAATTCCACTTTTGATACACCTCTTTCATATTAATATAGTTTCGTCTAAAAACTTTTAATATTAACATTGGGATGATCTCTTTTAGTATGAATCAATAATCATTTTTATTAATGAGTTTTATCCACTCTTATAGAAGTAGTACACAAACAATCATTCTTTTCTTATAAAATAAAGAATACAAGTGCAAGGAGTATATGATGAAAATACAACCTCAGAAATTTACGATAAATGGACTGCAATATATAATTAGACATGCAGTACTAACTGACGCTAAACAATTATCTAGTTTGAGAGTACAAATTGACGGAGAGACAGAAAATTTAGACAGAGAAGCAGGAGAGGCATTTATTGATCCAAAAGGCTTTGAACATTTAATTATCTCTGATACAGAAACGATTAATAATTTATTTTTAGTAGCTGAAGTTCAAGATCAAATTATAGGTTTTTCTAGATGTGAAGGTAATCAATTAAAAAGGCTTTCCCATAAAGTAGAATTTGGAGTTTGCGTATTAAAAGAATTTTGGGGATACGGAATCGGTAAAAATCTTTTAAAACGATCAATTTCTTGGGCAGATGCTAATGATCTCCATAAAATGAATTTGAGTGTTTTAGAAACGAATGAAAAAGCAATTAAACTTTATAAAAAGTTAGGCTTTGAAGTTGAAGGTGTTTTAAAAAACGATAAGGTACTTTCAGATGGAAAATTTTATAATACGATTTTGATGGGTAGATTTAATAAATGAATGTTATTTAAAAAAGAGTCAGTTAATTGGCTCTTTTTTGCAACCATTTGATAAATTAAATTAATATCCAAGTATTATAAGGGAGGTTATTTATAAAATGCATTTTCAATATTATAAAATGCATTTTCTGAAAAATCTAGTGTTTTATGCGTTTAATAGGATTATAAGCAATTCTGAAAAAATTTTAATAAAAATGCTCTATTAAAAACCGATTGATGTTTTATATATAACCACCTTTTAAATATGAATAATGAATGACTTGAATAGAAATTAAAAAATGGGAGCTTAATTGTGACCAACTGTGGGGTAACCCCTAGGAACAGACATATGATTAGTTTAACGAAACGAGTTACTTTTGTGACTATTTTTTATTTTTGTATCTTCAATGCCTAAATTTCCTGCCAAAATAATCTATTACTTTATAAAATAAAAAATAAAAACCGTTTTATCTTGCATTTTTCAAGTATAATGAATCATATTGAATTAATGAATATGATTTTTCTTAGGGAGAATTCTATACATATATCGAAAAAAACAAAAACGAGGTTAAGAAATGACTAAAAGAAGTTATGCGGACTATCATCTAAGTGATGAAATTAAGAGAGCACTTGCTGTATTAAAATACGAAACTCCAACTGAAGTTCAAGGTGAAGTTATACCATTGGCAATGGAAAATCAAGATTTAGTCGTAAAATCTCAAACAGGTAGTGGCAAAACAGCCTCTTATAGTATTCCTGTTTGCGAAATGATCGAATGGGAGGAAAAAAAACCACAGGCTTTAATTCTAACTCCAACTAGAGAGCTTGCGGCTCAAGTTCGTGAAGATATTACGAATATTGGAAGATTTAAGCGCATAAAAGCGGTGGCCGTCTATGGAAAAGAACCATTTACTAAACAAAAGGTAGAATTGGAACAAAAAACACATGTAGTAGTTGGTACACCTGGAAGGGTTATTGACCATCTTGAACGAGGGACCCTCGATAGCGATCAAATAAAATATCTTATCATAGATGAAGCTGATGAGATGCTTAATAGAGGTTTTATCGATGAGGTAGAAGCGATTATCAACCAGCTGCCTCTAAACCGGGTAACGATGGTTTTTTCTGCAACCTTACCTAAAGATGTTGAAAATCTCTGCCATGAATATATGAAAGAACCGATTCATATTGAAATTGAATCAACCGGTATAACGGCCGATACAATTGAACATTTTTTAATAGAAGTGAAAGAGGAAGAAAAGATTTCACTCCTTAAGGACGTCACGGTTGTCGAAAACCCAGATAGCTGCCTAATTTTTTGCCGAACTAAAGAAAATGTTGATACTGTGTATAGTGAATTGGAAAAAGCTAATTATTCATGTGAAAGACTCCATGGGGGACTGGAACAAGAAGACAGGTTTGCTGTAATGGAAGGATTTAAAATGGGGAACTTCCGCTATCTAGTAGCAACCGATGTAGCTGCCAGAGGTATTGATATTGATAATGTAACGTTAGTCATCAATTATGACGTTCCAATGGAAAAAGAGAGCTATGTGCACCGTACTGGAAGAACTGGCCGTGCCGGAAATAAAGGAAAAGCGATTACGTTTTCGACACAGTTTGAAGGAAAATTCGTTAAAGCAATTGAAAATTACATCGGCTTTGAAATACCTACAATAGAAGCTCCTAGTCATCAAGACGTGGTTAGTCGGAAAGTAATCTTCGAAGAAAAACTTAACAGCAGACGAGTAGTAAGAAATAATAAATCAGCCCGAATTAACCAAGGTATTATGAAACTCCATTTCAGCGGCGGAAAAAAGAAGAAAATCCGTGCTGTTGATTTTGTTGGAACAATCGCAAAAATTCCTGGAGTCACAGCAGATGATATCGGCATAATAACCATTCATGATCAGATGTCATACGTTGATATTCTGAATGGAAAAGGATCACTAGTTTTACAAGCTATGGAGAATGCGACGGTCAAAGGCAAAAAGTTAAAAGTGAGTAAAGCAATTAAATAAGGTAGTATAAGTACTAGCTTAAGTTACAATAGAATAAAAAAGTCGATTTTCGTAAAAACGGAAATCGACTTTTTGTTCTACAATAATATTTAATAATAAGAGAGGCCCTATTTTAAAACTTACTTTTAGACTTTTAATAAAATCTCTATTTATTTTACAAACAAGCTTCTAATGCAAGTTTCATCATTTTATCGAATGAAGTTTGTCTAGCTTCAGCACTAATCTCTTCATGAGTAACTAAAGAATCTGAAATAGTAAGTAAACAAGCTGCTTTCTTTCCTAAGACTTTCGCATTATGGAAAAGTGCATAACTTTCCATTTCTGTACAAATACAATTATGCTCTTTATAAAAATTAACAAAATTTGGAACTGAACTTTCATAATAAAAGACATCACTAGAATGTATTCTTCCTTTAACGATAGAAGTATTGATCTGCTTTGCTGTATCTTCAATTTTGTTTGTTAGTGATTCACATGGATACTGAATGTCACTTTCTACACCAGCCTGAGTCTTTGCAAATGTAGATTGACTCCAAGCACTATCTACAAGCACAATATCGTGAATATTTAGTTTATCTGTATAAGCTCCTGCACTACCAACACGGATAATATTTTCTACATCATAAAATTTATATAATTCGTATGAATAAATTCCTATACTTGGCATGCCCATACCAGATCCCATTACTGATACTTGTTTTCCTTTATAAGTTCCTGTATAGCCAAACATATTACGAACTGTATTAAATTGAACAATGTTTTCTAGATATGTCTCTGCAATATATTTTGCACGTAGTGGATCCCCTGGCATTAAAACTGTTTTTGCAATTTCTCCTGATTTGGCTGTATTATGTGGCGTTGTCATACCATTTTCTCTCCATTTCTATTCTAATAATTTATTTAACTAATCCATACAACTTTAATGCTTAATCATTTCACATGTTAATTTATCTTAACGTTATCATTCTTTCCTAATATGTTTACGTTTACAAAATAAAACAAACAACATATTCAAAATAACGATAAATTAATACTACGAAGTATAGTTGTATAATCAGTTGTCTATTTTTCTTTAACTAAATTATATTTCAAGAAAATAGATAAATCAATAGCAACTTAAAATCGCTCAATATTTTATACTTTTTTCAAGAACGTTATTTAAAAGAATAATATCGTGTTTACGACCTACACTCTAACAGACAAGTTTGCGAATAATTCATAACTCGATATAATAATGATAAGGAGTGTTGATATGTCCGTTGAAAATAAAAAAAAATTACCTCTATACGTAGGGGTTTATGAAAAATTATTTAAATTAATTAATGAGGGAGTCTATCCGATAGGAAGTAAGCTTCCTTCTGAACCAGAACTTTCTAAGATGATGAATGTTAGCAGAATGACCTTAAGACAAGGGTTGAGTTTACTTAAAGAGGACGGTTATATTGAAACAATCCATGGACAAGGTAACTTTATAAAACAAAATGTGAATTTAAGAAGTGTTGGCTTAGAAAAAATTGATAACTCAGTTTTTCAATGCTGTACAGAAACAATTGATGATGTAGATACTTATTTAGAAGTTAGTTTTTCAGATGATTATGAATATGTTAAAAAGATTTTTAATCAAGATTCTGCAGTGATGGTCAGGTTTAATAGGTGGTACAAATCTAAAAATAAAATTGTCGCTCACGCTTATACTATGTTCCCAAGTGAGACAGCTTCCCAATATCAAATAAACCTAGGAGATCAGCAGAGTTTACTAAAAATACTTGAAGAAGATATTTATAAGTTAATCCATTCATCAACAATCGAAATAAAATATACAGAATCAGTCCTTCCCTCATCAAACTATGAATTACGTTCAACTAATAATTTATTCGTTTTACTAGTTGAAAATCTATATGACACAATGGGAAACATGGTACTAAAAAATAAAATTTATATCCCAATCGAAATTAGCTCAATAAAAATAAATCGAATAAACAAATAGTGTAAAAAGAGTGTATGTAAAATTGGAGAAATGCTAACGAGGTAGGTATGACAGTTTTTAATCGAGAATTTTAATTACATAAGATTTTGCACTTCCAGTCAATTGTGAATCAAATAATGAACATTTCAGCAAACTATATCATATTTATTTGATTTTAAAGGAGAGCAATATGATTAAACTTGTATTAATCAGACACGGGCAAAGTAAATGGAATGTTGAAAATCGGTTCACAGGTTGGACAGATGTTGATTTAACGAATAGCGGTCTTTCCGAGGCAAGAGAAGCTGGTATCATTTTAAGGAAAAACGGATTTACATTTGATGTTGCCTATACATCAGTACTTAAAAGAGCAATCCGTACATTATGGATTATCTTAAATGAGATTGATATGATGTGGATTCCTGTTTATAAAACATGGAGATTAAATGAACGACATTACGGTTCACTTCAGGGGCTGAATAAATCTGAAACAGCCCAAAAATATGGAGAAGAACAGGTTAATATTTGGCGAAGATCTATGAATGTTAGACCACCTGCTCTAAAACCGGATGATAAAAGATATGAAATAAATGAACCTCGTTATAAAAGCTTGTCAAAAGATGAATTCCCGCTTACTGAAAATCTGGAGGATACAGAAAAAAGAGTATTAAAATATTGGGATGAAGAAATTGTACCAGCCTTGAAAGCAGGCAAAAAGGTTATTATATCTGCACATGGAAATACGTTGAGGGGGATCGTGCAATATTTAGATCAAGTCTCAGCTGACGGAATTGCTTCACTTAATATTCCAACAAGTATTCCGTTAGTTTATGAATTAAATGACGACCTAAAGCCAATTCGCCATTACTATTTAGGAATGGATGGAGAACTTCCACCCGATGTAATCCCAAAACATATCCCTAGCGAATTACTTGACCAATTTGATGATGATCATCCAAATATAACAATTCAAGATGATTAAGATACAAAAAAAGGATGGGTTTAGCAATTTTTCTTCCCATCCTTTTCATTATGCTTCAGATAACTTTAGTTTTTTTATTTGTAGTTGTACTAATCGGAAAGATAGAGTTAGTGCTGAAACTCCTAAACCGACGATTAATCCAACCCAATATCCTTTTGCACCAAGATTCGTATTAGAGAGTGCATATCCGACTGGTAATGCGATTACCCAATAAGCTAAAATCATCATAATTAACGTGGCATTCACATCTTTATAGCCTCTTAATGCACCTTGTATTGGTGCTGCAATTGCATCAAATAGTTGGAACATAACTGCAAAGATTAAGAATCCTCCTGCCAAAATCTGTACAGATGGATCATTTGTATACCATCCAGCTACATCATATCGGAATAAATAGATGATGATCCCAAAAAATGAAGCGATTGAAACTGCCATTACTAAACCAATTTTGCTATATTCTTTTGCATTTTGAAACTCTTTCGCCCCAACTTCATAGCCGACAGCAATAGTTAATGCCATCGAAATACTTAATGGAACCATATAAAGAAGACTTGCAAAATTCATTGCCACTGTATGTGCAGCAATAGTTTCGGTATCAAACTCACTTAATAATAATGTTACGACCGAGAACACACTTACCTCAAAAAAGATACTAAGTCCAATTGGTACTCCTAATTTTAAAATACTTTTCCAAGTTGTAAATGAAATTGGAGGAAGTTTTTTAAATAGATTGAAGGTGCTAAATGGCTTTTTAGTTTTAATAATATAAAAAGCAATTCCAAAAATAATCCAATACGTTATTGCAGACGCTACACCAGAACCTACGCCACCCAAACGTGGAAGACCAGCTTTACCGAATATAAGGAAATAGTTCAAAATTACATTAACTGGTACTGAAATAACTGTAATGACCATAGTAGTTCTTGTTTTACCTAAGCCATCAATAAACTGACGAATGACTGTATATAGAAATAAAGGTAAAATTCCAAATGATAATGCGAATAAGAAATGAAGAGCAACACGATGAACTTTCGGATCGAGATTCATATGATTTAAGATTGGATGAATTGAAAATATACCAATAATAATAATGACTACTGCAATAATCCCAGCCAAATAAAGTGCCTGCGTAACAAGCGGCGTTATTTTTTCATCCTGTTTAGCACCATTTAAATTGGCAACCATTGTCGTAATTGCGACTAAAATGCCGGTTAACCCTGTACTGATTGGCGTCCAAATACTAACACCTATCGCGACCCCTGCTAAATCCCCTGGACTACTATTACCAGACATGATTGTATCAAAAAATGACATCGAAAATAATGTCACTTGAGTGATTAAAATCGGAAGTAGTAGTTTAAAAAAGCGTGATATTTTATCCGTTTTAGTAGTATTCAATTTATCGACCTCCTAAACAAACACTTTTACAATTGTATCATGTTTTGGTTTAATAGCTATAATGAAATTATTCGGATAAATATTTTATAAAGAAAGTTGGTCTTAGATTGGGAAATCAAGTTGTTATAATCACAGGCGCAGGAAGTGGATTAGGAGCGTCATTAGCTAAAAAGTATTCTGAAAATGGAGCTCACATTTGTTTGTTAGGAAGAACTGAAAATAAACTTAGAGAAATTGGAAAACAATTACCTAACAATTATTCAATACATACAGTAGATGTTTCAGACCATGAAGATGTAAAAAGAGTTTTCGATACAATCATTCAAACATATGGGAAAGTTGATTTATTATTTAATAATGCAGGTGTTGGAATTTTTGATCTTGCAGAAGAATTAAATGATGAAGCAGTACATAATATGATCGACATTAACTTAAAGGGAACTATTTTCTGTTCACAAGAAGTTTTAAAACAAATGAAAAAACAAGATAGTGGAACGATCGTCAATATTGTTTCTACTGCAGGACTAATTGGAAAAGCAACAGAATCAGTTTATTGCGCAAGTAAGTTCGGAGTTAAAGGCTTTACTGAAAGTTTGGTTGTTGAATTAACAGGTACACCAATTTCGGTATTTGCAGCATATATGGGTGGAATGAATACAGATTTTTGGGCCGGTATTTTTGATGAAGATAAAACTTCAAAAATGATGAATCCAGACGATATAGCTGAAATCATTATTGAAAATATAAAACCACGTAAAAATATATCCATACCTGAAATTATCATAAAAAACATAAAATAAGTATTAACCAAGCCACCTTTTACACAAACTAAAGCCAAATCTTTAAGGACTAAGTGAGGTATAAAAGATGAGCAAATCAAAAAAGAATAAATCAATTGATTGGAATCAAAATAATTTTGACGAATTATTACTTGAAGATCTTAAAACTGCAGATGATATTCCAATCGATTGGTTACCAAAAAGTGAACCGATTACGGAAACTATGTCATATAAAAATGCTGAAGATTAATTAGACTGTAATTTGAAAAGACTTGTTTTTATTGTTGCTTGATTGAAATAGGATGAATAGGATTAGTGACCTGAAAATAAAGCGTTTTCAATTAGTCTCATTGGCATGTTTTTTTGACTTTGTCCTCAAACTGTAAAGAATAGCCATTTTGGCTATTTTTTTTTATTTTGATATGGTATTATTATTGAAGCGTTTTATATTAAAGCCAATTCCTGGCATTAAATACATAAAAAATGATAAACAAGATATAGTTAGGAGAATTATTGATGGAAAAAGTACTAGTTTTTGGTCACAAGAACCCAGATACAGATACAATTTGCTCTGCAATTGCATATGCAGAATTGAAAAAGGCATTAGGTGAAAATGCTGAAGCAATTCGTTTAGGTGACGTAAGTGCAGAAACACAATTTGCACTTGATACATTTAAATCTGAAGAACCACGTTTAGTAGAAAAAGTTGCAGCTGAAACAAATAATGTCATTTTAGTTGATCATAATGAGCGTCAACAAAGTGCTGATGATATCGAACAAGTTCGTGTACTTGAGGTTATTGATCATCACCGTATTGCTAATTTTGAAACTAGCGATCCTTTATACTACCGTTGTGAGCCAGTTGGATGTACTGCTACAATTTTAAACAAATTGTATAAAGAAAATAATATTGAAATTAAGAAAGAAGTTGCTGGTCTTATGCTTTCAGCAATTATTTCTGATACTTTATTATTCAAATCTCCAACTTGTACTGATCAAGATATTGCTGCTGCAAAGGAACTTGCAGAAATCGCAGGTGTAAATGTAGAGGAATATGGTCTAGACATGTTAAAAGCAGGTGCAAACTTAGCTGATAAATCAATTGAGTCTTTAGTTTCACTTGATGCGAAAGAATTCCAAATGGGTAACTACAAAGTAGAAATTGCACAAGTAAACGCAGTTGATACAAATGACGTACTTTCTCGTCAAGCTGAATTAGAAAATGTACTTGAGGGCATCGTTGCTAATAAAGGATTAGACTTATTCTTATTCGTTGTAACTGATATTTTAACAAATGACTCAATCGCAGTTGCTAAAGGAAATGCTACTAATGCAGTTGAAAAAGCATACAATGTTACATTAGAAAACAACACTGCTTTATTAAAAGGTGTTGTATCTCGTAAAAAACAAATCGTGCCAGTATTAACTGAAACATTTAATACACTTTAATTCGTATTTAACAACAAGGTCTTTGAAAGGCTTTGTTGTTTTTTTATAAATAGCTAATAAATGGGGGATTTGAAATGGAAAATTTAAAATATCCGATTGGCAGATTTATCTCACCACTAGCCTACTCTCATCAACAACGTAAAGAATTTATTAAAGTACTAAAAGATGCTCCTATTAAATATAAAGAAGCAATCACATCACTTACAGAAGACCAATTAAACACACCTTATCGTGATGGTGGTTGGACACCAAAACAAGTTATTCATCATGTTGCTGATAGTCATATGAATAGTCTTATTAGAGTTAAACTAGCTTTAACTGAAGAAAATCCTACAATTAAAGCCTATGATGAGAATGCATGGATTTCATTAAGTGATTCGAATTTTGATTTTCATAGCTCTTTAAAAATAATCGAAGGTATTCACGAACGTTACGTAGTTTTACTTGAATCACTAACAGAGAAAGAGTTTAATCGAACTTGTTATCACCCTGAGCTTAAAATTAATATTAGTATAGATTTCATCTTAGCTTTATACGCTTGGCATAGTGAACATCATTTGGCTCATATTTATTTAGTGAAAAACAATTAATAGTAAGGTGTGATGAACAATTAAATTATTATTCATTTGTAGCAAAAATCAATGGAGAAGTCCTACAGCAGAAAAAATTTTTCACTTATATAATGACTACCAAGCAAGATCGGCAGGGACTGAAACTGGTGCCAGAATTAAAGTGACAGAGGGACATATTGGTTGGGCAGATATTATTTTTGTAATGGAGAAAAAACATTTAAGAAGAATTCGCGATAAATTTGGTGATTTACTCAATGAAAAAAAAATTGTCATTCTAGATATAGCTGATGATTATCAGTTTATGGACGAAGAATTAATTGAAATTCTTCAAAATAGAGTATCAGAAATAATTTAGGGTAAATGGGCAGGAAGCAAAAAAAATTTATAAGTTTTTAAGGAACCCACTCAGTTAAAAGAGTGGGTTTAGTTCTTTTTACCTTATGAACGGTTAGATTCTAAGTACATTCTCATGATTATAAAAAATTTCCAAAATAACCCAATTTACAACAGTGTCAAAGTCCATGTTGTACACATAAAAATAAAAATAGGGCAAAATAAGAAAAAGGTGTGAGCATGTACTACAAATTATTAAAGCAATATATTAAAAATTCAAATTTAAGTTTGACTGATATAGCCAAAGAATTAAATAAGTTGGGCTTTTCAAAAGACAAGAGCTATTTAAGCAAATTACAAAATGCGAAATTGACTCCACCTGAAGAAAAATTAACTAGAGCGATAGCAAAAGTGACAGGTGGAAATGCTGAAGATTTAATTTGGTGTGCTTATATTATTAATGCACCTGAAAGATTGAAAACCCCTTTACGAAACATTTCAGAAGAAGTATTCAATCTTGCACAGAAAGAAATGAATTGTAATCTAAAATTTGATGTGATCTATAATGAGCAAAATTTTGAAGATCGTTCAAAAATTTTTGCTGAATTTATTAGACAAACACGATTACAAAATAATTTTTCGATCAAATGCCTAGCAACAAAAGCGAATGTATCCCATTCATATATTTCACAAATTGAAAATGGCAAAAGAGGTATTCCGTCAACAGAAATTATACGAAAGTTGGCAGAACCACTTGGTGTTCCTGTTATTCAGTTGTTTCAATTAGCTGGATATGTACCAATAGATGATAATGATTGGATAGAAGGGATGAACCTTATACGTAAAGCTAATTCAATGCTAAACAATGAAGAAAAAGAGAAATTATTGAGACTAATAGAAGCTTTTCTAACATTGTCTTCTATGCGATTTTTTTAATAATATGAAAAAAAATAAAAATGCAGGTTAACATTTTTAACCTGCATTTTTCTATCCCACTATTATTCCTTTATTTAAGTAAATGGCAATACCCCAAATTATGATAGCCGATATTTTATTAACAATTAGAATAAATTTACCTGATTGATCGAGTTTTCCTACGGTACTTCCGGGCTATTGCAAGTGACAAAAACCAGATCCATGAAACGACAATTCAAGTTACTGAGAAAGCAACTTACACCTAAAGGAAGAATTAATCCAAAAGAAATAAGGAAGCGTGTAAAATAGTTTGAATCATAGAACCACCTAACTGATCATTTTATGTACATTTCAATTCTTTTTACGAATCTTGACTAAATTTGTAAATTTTAGGAAAGGATAGTGAGAAACTGTAAAAGGAAGTGAAGAGTATGTCACAACAATTTGACAATTTACCTGATTATGAATTATTAGCGAATAATCCAGCATTATCTTTACATGAACTGTCATATCATTATGATATGAGTTTTAATGATATCGCTGAAATTAGAGGAATCTCTGTAGAAGATTTAGTAAATTACTATCAGACAAATACTTCTCACGATTCATTATTTTATTTTGAATAAAATATACATAAAGCTGAGCCAATATCTATTGGAATCGGCTTTTTTTGTGTAAATAAGTCACCTACTTATTATATTGAAAAAATTGAGAATATTAGAATTTTAGACAGACTAAGCATGTCGGATTGAGAATTAGGTTTTTTTAAAAAAGTTAAGCCATTTTTAGACTTAACTTCATTTTTTCTTCTTTGTCTTTAGTCGCCAATTATTACATACCATAAATTTACCTATTGGATACTCAAAATTACATTTTTTAATAAACTTAAAATTTAATTTTTCGCATATTTTATTAGATGGAATGTTATTAGTGGAAGGAAAAGCGTGAATGTATTTATGCTTCGATTCTTTTTGGGCCTTCTTAATAGCTTTTTTTACTGCGATTGTTGCTATACCTTTTCGTTGAAATTTAGGTAAAATGCTCCAACCAATCTCATAAACCAGTTTACCATCCCATAATCGATCCCAATAACCAACAGTTCCTATTTTTGTTCTATACGGAAGCAAAATGATTGCAAACATTTGTCCTGTACCTATTCGACTCATTTCAAGATAATGCTTGTGCCGACTCATAATTTGGTTTAAACTCTCTAGACCACCAAGATATTCCATCATATTATTCGTATTCGATGATAGAAGTAAATTAAGATCTGCTTCGTTCCAAGGTTCAATTAAAATGTTTGATTCATCTATTTTTGACAATTAATTCACTCCAATTTTATATTAAAAAGAATCATAATAAGATAGTATTCTGAAGTGAAGTTGATATCTCTAATGAAATAACACAAATTAAATAGGTAAAATTCTTATCACTGAATCGTTTCATAATAAGCAAAATAAAATGGCCCATTTAGTTCTTACTAGTTTGGGCTATATTTTTACTTTTTGGCATTTTTTTCTCTGTTGAACAAAATCATAAATAACAAACAACATACAAATCAAAAAAAAGAGTTGAGTTTTGTTTAATAAAAAAAGATTATTCAATTAGATTGAAAAATTAAAAGGGCTGTTTGAAGTTATAAAACTTCGGACAGCCCTTTTACAAAAACATGATTAAATTTAATAATGAGTTATAAATAAGGTTTAAATTTTCAACTGATAAGCTCTGACGATAATCCCATCATTTGCTGGTTCAAAGTCAAACTTTGGTAAACGTTTAAAGCCGATTCTTTCATATAAACTGATGGCATTTTTCATAAATTCACCGGTATGTAATCCGATAGCATCGAATCCTTTTTCCTTCGTGCGATTAATACATTCTGAAATTAGCGCAGTAGCAACTCCTTGACCGCGACAGTCTGACTCCACAGCAAGCATTCTGATCTCTGGATAATCAAGTTCGTCGATATAACCTGCATAGGCATTTATTTTAGCTGGGAATAAAGCGACGCTACCGACAATTTTACCTAAAACCGTGGCAACAATTATTTCCACACCTTCTTGTTCATCAATTTTCGATGAGAGGGACTTCTTTAAAGCATTCCAATGTTTATCTGGTAACAAGTTGACGTATTCATAATAAGCATTAATTCTTTGTTTACGAATTGACTGAAACATCTCTTTTTCAGCATTACAAATTTCTATTTTTACCATTTAAATCGTATCTCCTTTTGCCTTAATGAATGAGGAACTTTTCTTTTTGTCCACTTAGATCTTCGCGATTGTGCTTCGAAGTCCAAATCGAAATTTCTGGACCTTTTGGTAAGACTTTTGGTTCTTCTTTATCGGGTGAAATGGTAATCGATAAATGGTAATGTCGCTTAATCGCATCAAAATCAGTTGTATCCCCAAACCCTGGTGTTTGATATAAATCTCGTACATAGCCCCATAAGTTTTTAAACTCGCGTATTAAATTTCGATTCGAATTAAAAGATGTAAAGTAAGCAGCATCGAACCGTACAAGTGTTGTATATAACCTAATATCAGTATCAGTAATTTTATCACCAAATAAAAAACGTTGTTTAGATAAGCGCTGCTCTAGCTCATCTAATCTATTAAATAACGTTTCATAAGCATCTTCATATGCTTTCTGAGATTGTGCAAAACCACATTTGTATACACCATTGTTTACATCAGTGAATATGATTTCGTTTAGCGCATCAATTTCTTGTCGGATGGAAACTGGGTATAAATCCGGTGCGTTCTTTTTATGGTACGGCTTCCAAACAGTTTCGAAATAATTTGTTAGCCTAAAATAGTCATTATTGATAACTTTTCCAGAGCTAATATCGATCATTGCGGGTACTGTCGGACGTCCTGAATAGTTTTCATCAGATTTATGATAGATTTCACTCAAATAGCGAACGCCTAATATTGGATCAACTTCTCCTGAATCCAAAGAAAATTCCCAATCCACGTGAGGTAATCTAGGACGCATTGGACTGACGGTTCCTAAACTAATTGCATTTTCTAATCCTAAAACTTTTCGAACAATAACAGACCGATGGGCCCATGGACAAGCAGCTGACCAAATGAGACGATACCGACCTGCTTCAACAGGGAGTTCTCCTGGTTTATTTCCAAATGGTGTAGAAAAACGATTTAATTGACGTCTAAAGAAACCATCAACTGTTACTTCAGTTGGTTTAGTTTTATTCATACTTAAACTTCCTTTCTCACTACTTTGGATATTACTATTTTTTGAAGGGGAACATAGAAGTAATACTAACACTCTATTATACTCTTAAAATTCAGAAAAAGTAGTTTTTCTGGTCATACTTATGATGACAATACGATCTATTTATTTGCTTTATACTACTTTGATAGAAATTATCTCGAATTGGAGGTATATTTAAGTTGTTTAATAAATATAGAAGCAGAACCTTATAAATCTACTCAAAATTTTCTTTAAAATTACAGAAATTCGGAGGAATTGTTTAATGGAAATAGGAATTAGTACTTTTGTAGAAACAACACCTGATTCAAGGACAGGTGATGTAATAAGCCATGCAGAACGTTTACGTGAAGTGGTTGAGGAGATTATTCTTGCAGATCAAGTTGGATTAGATGTATTTGGAGTAGGGGAACATCATCGTAATGATTTTGCAGCATCATCCCCGGCTGTCGTACTAGCAGCGGCTGCATCACAAACAAATCGTATTCGACTAACTAGTGCTGTTACGGTACTATCATCAGCAGATCCAGTACGAGTATTTCAAGATTTTGCTACGCTTGATGGTATTTCGAATGGACGAGCGGAAATCATGGCGGGACGTGGCTCATTCATCGAATCATTTCCTTTATTCGGCTATAATTTAAAAGACTATGATGAACTATTTGAAGAAAAACTGGATTAACTGCTTACCTTGCAAAAATCTGAATTCGTAACATGGAGTGGAAAACATCGACCAGCCATTAACAATATTGGCATCTATCCACGTCCAGTTCAGGAGCCCCTGCCAATTTGGATTGGAAGTGGCGGCAACAGTGAGTCGGTCGTTCGAGCTGGACTATTAGGACTTCCACTCGTACTTGCAATTATAGGTGGACGGCCAATTTAGTTCGCACCACTTGTTGATCTATATAAAAAAGCAGCAGCTCATGCCGGTCATGATGTAAACAAACTACAAATTGCATCCCATTCACATGGATTCATCGCTGAGGATACAATGACCGCAGCAGATAAATTTTTCCCATCAACACAGCAAGTTATGAATAAACTTGGAAAGGAACGTGGTTGGGGAACATATGACCGATCTGCATTCGATGCGGCACGAAGCTTTGAAGGTGCACTTTATGTTGGTGATTCTGAAACTGTAGCACAAAAAATAATCCACCTTCGAAAAAATGTAGGTATTACAAGATTTATGCTTCATGTACCAGTTGGTTCGATGCCACATGCAGACGTAATGACTGCAATCGAACTATTAGGAAAGGAAGTTGCACCAATCGTTCGAGAAGAAATTACAAAGTGGGAAGCAAATCTATAATTTGAAATAAATGAAAAGCTGTTTTCTATAAGAGGACAGTTTTTTTATTTCGTTCAAATAAAAAAAATCGTGATAATTTTCCATCAAATGGAAAAGAATATTCTATAGGAAAGGAGGGAATGCGAATGTTAATAAAAAATTGGCTATCAGGACTAGTAGTTTTTTTGGCAACGATTGTGATGATGGCAACACCAGGTAATTTTAAAGCTTTTGCTGAATCTGAGGTTTCAGATGCAAATGATCGTGCACAAACAATCGTAGTAGAGTTGAATGATGATTACTTTAATCCGAAAAACATTACAATTCCAAATGGTACAAAAACAACTTTATTATTGAAAAATAAAGGGAGTAAACCACATACCTTTACTGTGAAAATGCTCAATATTGATGAAGAAGTTCAACCGAGAACTGAAAAAACCATTTCAGTGTTACCAAAACAAGCAAATACATATGATCTTACATGTAAGTACCATTTTAATGTAGGTATGGTAGGAAAAGTAATCGTAAAATAAAGTCAAGGCCATTGGGCCTTGACTTTATTTATGTATTGATAATTTTACACAGTAAAGAAATGCCAGTTTAATTTCTAACTTATGAAGGTATTTCATTACTTTTTAGTAAAACCGCCTCATACAATTAGAATGAGGGGGGATATGGATGGAGAATATCGATTTTCATATACTTCAATGGTTTTTTGGTAGTACACCGATTCTTGGTTTAGCTTTAATGATGTTTATTGCTTCGTCACTTGGTAAACGCCTCACTATACCAATTATTACAGTTATCGTAACATCATGCTTGTGGTTTATCTGGAAAACGCTACCAAACGATATTTGGCATCGTATGGGAGCAAACGGTACTGTTGGGCTGTACCAACATATAACCTTCGCTCTAATCCTTGGTTTTGTCACATCGAGCATTCTCGGAATATTTCAAAAAACTCGTCACGCTAAATAAGATAACCATTAGATAAATGAACATTTTAAAAGCTATCAATGATTTTAAATAGATGAATACAATGTACCAACAACTATGAGCTTCTCTAAAAGAGGCTCCTTTTTTTATTTCAAAGAAACGAAAGCGGGTTCATAAAAAAGAATCAAAAATAATAAAAAAACTAATTGACTCTCCCCTCGGAGGAGGCTTTACATTATGTTTTGTAGAGCTTTAAAAGGAGTTGAGTTAAGATGAAAAAACAAAACATAATGTTATCTTTAGTATTAATGAATTTATTCATTATTTTTTTAGGAATTGGGTTAGTTATTCCAGTCACACCTTCAATTATGAATGAGTTAAATATATCTGGTACAATTGTGGGCTATATGGTAGCTGCATTTGCTATAACACAATTATTTTTTTCACCAATTGCAGGTCGCTGGGTAGATCAGTTCGGACGTAAAAAAATGATTTTAACGGGATTATTAATCTTTAGTATTTCAGAGTTTTTATTCGGAATGGGTAAAACGATTGAGGTTCTTTTTATTTCACGTATGCTAGGCGGAATAAGTGCGGCATTCATAATGCCAGCTGTAACAGCATTTATAGCAGATGTTACAACTGTAGATACAAGAGCAAAAGCACTCGGTTATATGTCGGCTGCAATTTCAACAGGTTTTATTGTCGGACCAGGTGTTGGTGGATTTTTAGCAGAATATGGCCCACGCATACCATTTTTCTCTGCAGCAGGATTGGCGATATTCGCAGGCGTTTTATCTATTACAGTTCTTCCTGAGCCAGAACGTAATCAAGACAGTAGTGAAGAGAAAGGACAAAAACCAGGATTTAAACGTATTTTTGCCCCGATGTATTTTATCTCGTTTATGGTCATATTGATCTCACAATTTGGTTTGTCAGCTTTTGAATCATTATTTTCACTGTTCACAAATCATAAATTTGGTTTTACACCGAAAGACATAGCGATCATGATTACTGGTGGTGGGATTGTTGGAGCGATTGCTCAAATAGCATTATTTGATCGATTAACAAAATGGATGGGAGAAATTCGATTAATTCGATATAGTTTAATCCTTTCTACAATACTAGTGTTTATGATGACAATTGTAGACTCATACTTTATGATTTTACTAGTGACGGTTACAGTATTTTTAGGCTTTGATTTAATGCGTCCAGCGGTTACAACCTATTTATCTAAAATTGCAGGGAATGAACAAGGCTTTGTAGGTGGAATGAATTCAATGTTTACTAGTTTTGGGAATGTAATTGGACCAATAATAGGTGGAATCCTATTTGATATAGACCTAAACTATCCATTTTATTTTGCAACAGTCTTATTAGCGAGTGGTGTTGGATTAACAATTGCTTGGAAAATGCCAGTATATCGAACAGCTTAATTAATCGAAAAGCGTATTCTATTTTACGAATAAAGAATACGCTTTTTTTGCTAAAATAAGAATGTGGAGGTGATTGAAATGAAGGAAAAACTGTATACAATAGGTGAGGTATCCAAATTAGTTAATATTTCGATTAAAGCACTTCGATATTATGATAAAATCAACTTATTTAAACCAGCGTATGTCGATCCAGATACGAATTATCGATATTACAAAGACTCACAAATTCATCTTCTCGATTTAATCAAATCACTCAAATATATTGGTACTCCTTTAGAAGAGATGAAAGAAGTACAGGGACTAAAGAGGGACGAATTTTTCTCCTTTTTAACAGAACAAGAAAAAATTGTAAGAGAAAAAATAGATTCATTAATCGAAATTGAAAAAATCATCACAAATGCAAAAAAGGGATTACAAAAACAAAAGGATTATCCACAATTTGGTGAAGTGTTTTTTTCGTATGAAGAAGAAATGCAAATCATTCAGACAAAAGCTAATGGAATAGACCCGAAAAATATTTTAAATGCTTCATATAGTAAATTAAAGAAATTTGCTGCATCTACAGAAGGTTTTAGAAACAATGGGTATGGAGCCATTGTGCCATATAAGACTTATAAACTTGTTAGTGAAGTAACATATCAATATTTATTTACACCTGTTTTAACAAAAAAACAAACTACATTACTATTGCCGGGTACTGAGGTTTCAACAATACCCGAAGGAAAATACATATGCATTACTTATAAAAGCGTATCATCGGATGATTATTTTACAAACTTACAAAGACTTATTAGCTATATAGACAAACATCAAATAACGATTAAAAGTAATATTTATGAGTCATTAATACATAATAATTATTCACCAAATCAAAAAGAAGAATTTTTGATTGAAATGAGAGTATTGGTCGATGAAGAAAGAGAATAGATAGACCAAAAATATGATACTTTAAAGCTCATAGAAGATTTTAGAAAGACTCCTTGAAGGGTCTTTTTTTTTACTTTTATGATTCAAGAATAAATTTATTTAATATACAAATTGAATTATTAAATAAAAAGGTAAATATTTATATAAAAATTAAACTTTTACGTTCGTCGAATCAATTTATTTAATATAAATATTTAATAATTTAATTAAAAGATAAATTTTTATAAATAATTTTTAATTTTTGTTTAAAAAATTAAATATATAGTGTATGAT
>NZ_NUUX01000039.1 GCF_002564465.1 Bacillus sp. AFS088145
ATTTTATTGACGTAGATACACCTTATTCTAATTTATTGTTATTTCTTGTGATATCCGCTTAATTTATTCATAGATGATGCTCTTATTTGCAGTTTTAGTGATTTTTTTGCAGATTCGATTTTTTTAATTGCAGTTTGATAATTTTTATTTGCACTTTCACTGATTTTAATTGCAGTTCCACCTTTTTTATTTGCACTTTAGATTTAATTGCACCTTCACAGATTTAATTGCAGTTTCACAATTTTTATTGCACTTCATAGATTTTAATTGCAGTTCCGCCCTATTTATTTGCACTTCAGTTTTATCCCAAAAATAAGAAACCACTCAACTATCCATGGTTGAGTGGTTTCTTTTAATTCGAGTGGATTGAATGTTTAACTGTTGCACCTCTGTTTTCTATTTTTATTTCACTTACATCACAATTTGGAAATAAACCTGTAAAATAGTCAATTGCTTCAGTGCAACCTTCGATCGAAACAAATGCTAATACTGTTGGACCGGCACCACTTAATACAAATCCATGAACATATTCAGGTAATTCGATTTGTTTTAGGGTGTCTAGCTCTTTTACAATTTTGCATCGATATGGTTCGTGAAATAGATCTCGTTTCATCATATCGCCTGCTAATGCCCAATTTTCCGTTAAGAGTGCTAAAACTAATATATTACTATAGCTGCTAGATTGAATAGCGTCCTTATAAGGAATCGTTAAAGGTAATATATTTCTTGCATGGACAGTTTCTAATTCGTATTTTGGTATAATTGCTACTACTGACACTTTATTTAATGTCGAGTGTTGGATATATGCTTTTCCATCGATAAAAGTCCCAATAACTAAGCCGCCATAAAGTGATGCTCCGACATTATCCATATGACCTTCAATTGAAGTTGCGATTCTAAGCTGTTCTTCTAAAGATAATTGAAGATTACAAAGTTCATTTGCTAAAATAATGCCCCCTACTATTGCTGAGGCACTACTTCCTAAACCTCTTGTTAGCGGAATATTACTTTCAAGCTTTAAATGACATGTTGGCAAAGATTTATGATTTGCTTTTGCAACATCAATTGCTGTTTTTAAGATTAAATTTGTCTGATCAAGTGGTATATCTTTCAAATATTCACTAAATCCCTCACAGCTATATTGATCATGATCATATACTTCAATAGTTAAGTATCGATCTAAAGCGATACCAATTGAATCAAAACCAGGTCCCACATTTGCAGTACTTGCAGGAACTGTTATTTGGAAAAGTTTTTTCATATCGAAACCACACCTTGTAAATGTTCTAATACAATTTTTTCTTCATTCGGTAATAATATTGGTTCAATTTTACTTGATTGTATTGCGATATCTGGATCCTTTAATCCATTACCTGTTAAAATGGCTACTACTTTTGAGCCTTTTTTGATTACACCTGACTGTACTTGTTTGTATACTCCAGCAATACTTGCACATGAACCTGGTTCTGCAAATACGCCTTCTTTTGATGCAATCCATTTATAAGCTTGTAGAATTTCTTCATCTGATACACTATCAATTGCACCGTTTGACTGTCCAATTGCATTTACTGCGTGCTCCCAGCTTGCTGGGTTACCAATACGAATAGCTGTTGCAATTGTTTCGGGATTATCAATCTTTTTATTATTAACAATTGGTGCTGCACCTTCTGCTTGAAAACCATGCATTTTAGGTAATTGATAACCTTTTGATAATTTGTATTCATTAAATCCTTTCCAATAAGCTGTAATATTCCCTGCATTTC
This sequence comes from Bacillus sp. AFS088145, assembly GCF_002564465.1. Taxonomy (GTDB): domain Bacteria; phylum Bacillota; class Bacilli; order Bacillales; family Bacillaceae_G; genus Gottfriedia. The sequence goes on from NZ_NUUX01000039.1 coordinate 1,764, forward strand.
CAACTGGAATTGCTAATATATCTGGAGCTTCTTCCAATTGCTCACAAATTTCAAAGGCAGCTGTTTTCTGGCCCTCGATTCGATATGGGTTTACGGAATTTACTAGGGTGATTGGTTCAGACTCACTAATTTTCCTTACCATTTGTAATGCGTGATCAAAATTTCCATCGATACTAATTATATGTGCTCCATACATGACAGCCTGCGCAAGTTTACCATATGCAATTTTGCCATTAGGAATAATAACAAAACATTTCATACCAGCTCTTGCAGCGTAAGCAGCAGCTGCTGCAGATGTATTACCTGTGGATGCACAAATAATTGCTGAACTTCCTGCTTCCTTTGCCTTTGCAACTGCCATTACCATCCCACGATCTTTAAATGAACCTGTTGGGTTTAGCCCTTCTAACTTAACAAATAATTCAACTCCCCACTCCTTTGATAAGTGAGGTAAAAATAGCAATGGCGTATTTCCTTCATTTAAAGTTAATTTTGGTGTCTCTTCATTGATTGGTAAGAAATTTGAATATTTTTCAATTAATCCTTTATACATCAAGATCTTCACCTGCAATTCGATAATAGCTACGTACTTCATCGACTACATCAGATGTTTCTAAATTTTCCAATACTTTTTTGTATGCTGAATATGAAGCATGGTGTGTTACTAAGATGATTTCAGCAAGTCCTTTATGCTTTAATGGAACTTGAATAATTTTCTCAAAACTTATATCAGATTCTGTAAAAATTGATGTAATTTCAGCGAACGAACCTAATTGATCTTTTACTGTAAAGCGGAAGAAAGATTTAAAATAAATTTCATGATCTTCTTTAATTTCTTTTGGATATTGTGGTAACACAGCACTTGTACCGTTTACACCAAGACGCATATTTTTCATTACTGCAACTAAGTCTGATACGATTGCAGTTGCAGTTGGTAAACTACCAGCACCTGGGCCATAGAACATCGTTTCTCCTACAGCTTCCCCATATACATAAACTGCATTAAATTCATTGCTAACTGATGCTAATGGATGATTATGTGCAATTAAAGTTGGTCCAACACTAACTTCAATTCGATTATCGTTTCTCTTCGCATAACCGATTAATTTCATTGTATAACCAAAGTATTTAGCAAAATCGATGTCTTCTGAAGATACTGAACTAATACCACGTACTTGCACATCTTCTAGTTCAACATCCATTGAAAAACCTAATTTAGCTAAAATTGTCATTTTTCTCGCAGCATCTAGTCCTTCAACATCAGATGTTGGATCTGCTTCTGCAAAGCCGAGTTCCTGAGCCTCTTTTAACACATCCTCATATGCTTTTCCTTCATTGCTCATCTTTGTAAGAATAAAGTTTGTCGTTCCATTTACAATTCCCATTAGTTTAGTTACACGGTCTGCAGCTAAACCATCTACTAAACTACGAATAATCGGAATACCACCAGCAACACTAGCTTCATAGAATAAATCGCATTTATTCTCATTTGCTACACGGAGTAATTCAGTACCATATAACGCCATTAAATCTTTATTAGCTGTGACTACATGCTTTTTATTACGAAGAGCATGGAGTATGTATTGTCTTGCATCTTTAATTCCACCCATTACCTCTACTACAACATCTACTTCTGCATCATCTAAAATTTCATATGCATCTGTAGTTAATAAATCCTTTTGAATTGAAATTGAGCGTTCCTTTTCAAGATCCTTAACAAGAACCTTCTTTACTTGAACAGAACAACCGATTTGATGCGCTAATCTATCCTGATGATCTTCAACAATTTTTACAACACCACTTCCAACAGTTCCAAGTCCTAATAGGCCGATAGATATACAGTCTTTCATATGATCTCCTCCGTTAAAATTTGATATTATTTCCATTATGGGAATGTTTTATGAAAATAGCAAACATTTTTTTAAATTTTCCAATTATTTTTTTAGTATTTGACGAAATTATGAAACTTAAAATAAAAAATTATAAATTGTAAGGGGTTTCTTGATAAACGTAATAATTTAACCAATTCGAGAAAAGTAGATTAGCATGGCTTCTCCAACGTACAATAGGTGGTTTTTCAGGATTGTCATTACGGAAATAGTTTTTCGGAATAGTAATTTCCGCTCCTCTTTGTACATCTCTTTCATATTCTGATTTTAATGTATTAATACAATATTCATGATGTCCAGTAGCAAAAATTTGCTTTCCGTCTTCACTAGTAACAAGATGGACACCCGCATCATCCGATAAACTTAAAATCTTCAATTCTCCTATTTGATCAATATCTTCCTTCCTAACTTCAGTATGTCTTGAATGCGGTACATAATACTCGTCATCAAAGCCACATACCAGTTTCACAAAGCGATCCTCTACTGAGTGTGGGAAGACACCAAACATTTTTTTATCTAATGTATATTTAGGAACTCCGTAGTGATGATAAAGACCTGCTTGTGCACCCCAACATATATGTAATGTAGATGTTACATTTTCTTTTGTGAAATCCATGATATCTTTAAGTTCCGACCAATATTCAACTTCTTCAAAGTCCAATGTCTCTACTGGAGCACCGGTAATAATAAAGCCATCATATTTTGTATTTTGAATTTGTGAAATCGTTTTATAAAAGCTTGAAACATGCTCTTCTGAAACGTTTTTTGGCTTGTATGATTCAGTACCGATTAAGTCGATATCTACTTGTAAAGGTGAATTTGCAATTAAACGTAATAATTGTGTTTCGGTTTCAATTTTAGTTGGCATTAAGTTTAAAATGCCTATTTGAAGCGGTCTTATATCTTGTGACTCCGCTCGCTCTTTCGTCATATAGAAAACATTTTCTTTTGTTAGTATTTCCGTTGCAGGTAGATCTTTGTTGATAATTACAGGCATTTTTTCCACTCCTCTTTTTTCTTAAGAAAAAGGTAGTAGATTGATGCATGAACTATTTCTACTACCTATTTGAACTATCTAAATTAAGGTTTTATTGAATCAAATGAATAATTATTCTCACTTTTTAAACTGAAAAATATCTTCCATCTTTATGCGAGAATACCATTGCAGTTACAGATGCTTCTGGTAGCATCATAAATCCTTCTGTCAGATTAATCCCAATTTCATTTGGGTTAATTAACTTAAATAGCTTTTCTTGATCTTCAAGATTTGGACACGCAGGATATCCAAATGAAACCCTAATTCCTTGATATCTTGCTTTAAAGCGCTCAGACATCGTGAAATCCGGACGGTCTGGGAAACCCCATTTTTCTCTCATCAACATATGCGTTTTTTCAGCTAAACCTTCTGCTAATTCTAAGGCTAATGAGAATAAAACGTGACTCTTTAAATACTCTCCTTCTTGTTTCAATCTTTCAGCAATATTTCTTACTCGTGGTCCTGATGTTACAGAGAAAAATCCAACATAATCCATCTCTTCACCAACAGGATTTAAAAAGTCGCTTATACAAAGATTTGGTTCTTTTCTTTGTCTAGGAAATTGAAAACGTTCAATCGGTTTTTTCGTTTCAGAGTCATAAATAATGACATCATTGCCATCACTTTGAGCAGGGAAAAATTGATAGATTACTTGGCAGTCAAAATATTCATTTCCATCTTTTAAGAATTCTTGAACTAACTCGTATAACTCTTGGCCACGTTCTTGATTTTCCCATTTACCTTTTACACCCAAATGATGTCCTATTAGCATTTGATAATTAATAAAAGGTGCCACTTGAGCTACTGGAATATTTTTAATGACCGTTTTACTTAATGATGAAGGAACTAGGCAATCTGATATTTGTATTGCTGATCTCTTTGTACTAACTTCAGGAACAGGCAATTCAATAACATTGTCTATTTTTTTAATTGCCTTTTTCTTTTCTTCTAATGCTTTTAATTGATCTGGATTAACAATCTTATTTGCTAAATCTAAACCAGTCATTGCATCATTTGAGTAAACAACTAATCCATCGTAAATTGGCTGAATACGGTTTTCAGTAAATTTTCTAGTTAATGCAGCGCCACCAACTAATATTGGTGTATTAATTCCTGCACTTTTTAAGTCACCAGCTGTAATAACCATTTGTTGAGCAGACTTTACTAATAAGCCTGATAAACCAATAATATCTGGTTTATTTTCACGTATCTTTGTAATTAAATCATCTGGTCGAATATTAATGCCTAAATTGACAACATCAAAGCCATTATTCGTCAAAATAATATCAACTAAATTCTTTCCGATATCATGAACATCACCTTTAACAGTTGCTAAAATGACTTTCCCTTTTCTAGAGCTTTCCGTTTTCTCCATAAATTGCTCTAAAAAGTTTACAGATGCCTTCATTACTTCTGCACTTTGTAATACTTCAGCTACGATAAGTTCATTATTATTAAAAAGTCTTCCAACTTCATCCATCCCGGTCATTAGCGGCCCATTAATAATATTTAACGGTGTGTCACCACGATCAAGACAAGCTTGTAGATCTTCTATTAATCCTTGTTTTGAACCTTCAATTACACACGCGGCTAATCTTTCTTCAATCGGAAGCAGTTCTTTTGGTTTTTCTTCTTTCTTTACTGAATTTCTAAAATGCTCAACAAATTTATCTAATGTTTCTTGAGACGTATGGAATAATAAATTCTCAGCAAGCTCGCGTTCTTCTGCAGGAATTGAAGCGAATCGTTCTAATTTCTCAGTATTTACAATCGCGTAATCAAGACCAGCTTTTGTAGAATGATATAAAAAAACTGCATTTAACACTTCACGACCAGCATTTGGTAATCCGAATGAAATATTACTTAAACCTAAAATCGTTAAACATTCCGGAAATTCATCTTTAATTAATTTAATGCCATCAATGGTCGCTTTTGCAGAACCAATATATTGCGTATCACCTGTTCCAACAGGGAAAACAAGCGGATCAAAGATGATGTCTGTCGCACGAATTTTATATTTTTCAGTTAATAATTGATAACTTCTTTTTGCAATTTCTAATTTTCGTTCTGCCGATACAGCCATCCCATCTTCATCAATCGTACCAACTACAACTGCAGCACCATATTTATGAATGAAAGGTAAAATCTTTTCAAATCGTTCCTCCCCATCTTCAAGATTAATCGAATTAATGATCGCTTTACCTTGAATATAAGTTAGTGCTAATTCAATTACTTTTTCATCAGTTGAATCAATCATGATTGGTACTTTTACTTTATTAACTAATTGCTTAACGAAATTTTCCATATCTTCAACTTCATCACGATCAGGATCTGCCATACATACGTCGATCACATGCGCACCTTTTTTCACTTGAGCTCTCGCAATTTCTGAAGCTTCTTCAAATTTTCCGTCAGCTATTAAATTTTTAAATTTACGAGATCCAATAACGTTTGTTCTTTCACCGACGAAAAGTGGTCTCATACTATCATCATAGCGAAGTGATTCTAAACCACTAACCGCATGATCCTCTCTTTTTTTAGGTTGACGAGGAGTTATTCCATTTACCGCTTCTTTCATTGCCTTAATATGTTCAGGAGTTGTTCCACAACAACCACCTATAATATTAATCCATCCTTGTTCAGCGAAATCGCGTACTTTGTGCGCTAATGATTCTGGTGATTCATGATAATGTCCATCTTCATCTGGTAGACCGGCATTTGGATAACATGAAACAAATGTCTCAGATAGGTCTGACAATGATCGAACATGATCCCTCATAAACTCAGGTCCTGTTGCACAGTTTAATCCAATTGAAATAGGAGAAATATGTTCAATAGCTAAATAGAAAGCATCAATTGTTTGACCTGCTAATGTTGTCCCCATTGGTTCAATCGTACCTGAAATCATAACGGGTAATTTTTTATTTAATTCGTTAAATGCATTACTAATCCCAATACAAGCAGCTTTAACATTTCTCATATCTTGACAAGTTTCAACTAATAAAACGTCTACACCACCATTAATTAATCCAGTTGCTTGTCGATTATATGCAGTAATTAATTCATCAAAAGTCACACCACCTGTAACACTGATTGCTTTTGTTGTTGGACCCATCGCACCTGCAACATATACATCTTTACCCGACGCTTCAACAGCTTGCTTTGCAATCCTTGCTGCAATTTCATTTAATTCAATATCTAAATGCTGTAAATTATAATCGGATAAAACAATATTTGTTGCTCCAAATGTGTTCGTTTCGATAATGTCAGACCCAGCAAATATATACTCCTCATGAATTTCTTGTATAACATCCGGTCTTGTCACAACTAAATATTCATTACAGCCTTCATATTCTTCTCCACCAAAGTCATCTGCTGTTAAGTTTCTTTGCTGGATCATCGTTCCCATTGCTCCATCAAGAAGTAATATTTTTTCTTTTAATGCGATATCTAAAGTTTTCATAGTTGAATCTCCTCTTTATTGCTGCTTTTAGTAAATTGAATTAAGTCCTCTGTTATTTCATACTTCAAAAATGGAGTGATAAAATAAATGCCGTTAAATTTATCCTTAACATAATCAATAAGCTCTTTTGCAATTTTTTTACCTTCATCAACTGCTCTCTCAGGTTCAACTGATGAAATTCTATTTCTTACTTCTTCGGATAAAGTAATTCCTGGAACTTCATAATGGATAAAATCAGCATTCTTCTTACTAACTAGTGGCATAATTCCAATAAAAATTGGCTGTTTAATATGACGGGTTGACTCGTATAACTTATCAATCGTTTCAAAATCATAAATTGGCTGCGTTAAAAAATAATCCGCTCCCGCCTCGACCTTTTTCTCAAGTCTTTTAATTGCTGCATCAAATTTTCGAACATTCGGGTTAAAAGCAGCAGCGACAGAAAATCTCGTTCCATTTCCTAAGTTTTTACCAGAATAAAGTCTACCTTCATTCATTTCTTTAATCATTCGAATTAGTTCAAGTGAGGCTACATCATATACTGAAGTTGCACCTGGAAAATCTCCTACCCTTGCTGGATCACCTGTTATAGCAAGAACTTCATTTAATCCTAATGTTGATAGCCCCATTAAATGAGATTGAAGTCCAATCATATTACGATCTCTACAAGTTAAATGCGTCAAAACTGGAACATCCAATCTTTGAAGCAGTGAAGCCATCGCCACGTTCGAAATTCTAGGTGAAGCTAGTGGATTATCTGCTAGCGTAATTGCATCAGCTCCTGCGCTATGTAATGCTTTCGCCCCTTCAAAAAACTTTCTAGTTTGTAATGTTTTTGGTGGATCTAGTTCTGCAATGATCGTCGTTCTCTTTTTTGCCTTTTCTGCTAATGTTTCATTCTTTTGTTCTTCTTGCTTAGGGATTGTAATTTTAATTGTTCTGTTTTTCACTTCTTTTTTTGTAACAGGCTGTAAAATTTCAATCTTACTTCGTAAAGCAGCGATATGAGCTGGTGTTGTACCACAACATCCACCGATTAGTCTTACACCTTGTTCGATAAATGGTTTTGCCATATCTTCAAAATATTCTGGATTCGATTTGTATACGTATTTTCCCTCATTGTATAGTGGTAATCCTGAATTAGGAAATGCCGATAAGTAACCATTCGTTGGTAAAGAAACAGTATTTAATGACTCCAACATATGAAGTGGTCCTAGATGACAGTTAATTCCAACTACATCTGCACCCAAATCGATTAAATTAGGAAGAATTTTTTCAATATATTGGCCACTTTGCATGACGCCAATTTCTTGTAGTGTTACTTGTGCAATAATTGGTAAATCCGTTCTTCCTCTTAATAGATTTACAGCATCATATAATTCATTTTCATCATAAAATGTTTCCAGCATAATCCCATCTACGCCTTCTTCTAGTAACGCTGAAGCTTGCTCAAGTAGCATCATCTCACGTTCTAAAGGTGTCGTAAAAGTAGAACCTACATATTTCATTCCACCTATACCACCAATTACTAAAGCTCTTCCTTTTGAAGCCGCTCTAGCATTTCTAACAGCCATTTGATTGATTTGCTTAACTAGCTTTTCCAAACCATATTGTCTCAGTTTTCCAGCATTAGCACCGTACGAATTTGTTTGAATCACTTCTGCGCCAGCATCTATATATTGTTCATGTATATGAATGATTCGATCACGCTCAGTAATATTAAGTTCTTCAAAACAGCTGTGAAGTCCGCCAGAATACAAAAGTGTTCCCATTGCGCCGTCACCTAAAACAATTCCATCTTTTAACTTTTCCAATAAGCCCATTCAATCACTTCCCATTTATATAAAATAAAAAACGCCATTCTCTCAAAAAAAATGAGAGAATGACGTTTAAGTACAGATTACGCCTTATCTCTCATGTTTTAAACATGCTGGATTTAGCACTTTTTAGCTTCCGCTAAAGTTGCCGGGTTTCAAAGGGCCAGTCCCTCCACCACTCTCGATAAGGATTATTTAGTTATATTCAATATAAACAGTTTACTATATTTATATGATAAAGAAAAGACATTTATGGAAATATTTCCAAAAATAAATTTATTTTGTTTACATAATAGTATTATTTAACTATTTTTAAAGTGTGCTAGTGCTAATAGTGGATAAATTTCATTATAGCTATGATAGTGAATATAAAACTGACCAGGTAATCCTAATCCAGTTGGATAAGTTAATGCTTTATTTGTTAATTCACTTTGAGTAGTTAAAAATTTTATCCCTTTTCTAATTACTTCATCTTCTTTATTACGAATTGAAAGTAAAGTATCAACTGCCCAAGCTGTTTGACTAGGTGTACTATATTTTAATGGAACATATTTATTTTTTACAGGTGCAAGACCTGATTCTCCCCAACCTCCATCTTCATTTTGAATACTAACTAACCATTTCTCCGCTTTTTTAATTGCCTCATGATTTTTAGGAATTCCCACGGCTCTAAGACCAGTAATCGCTGCCCAAATCCCATAAATATAACAAATACCCCATCTACCATACCAACTACCATTTGATTTTTGATTTTTCAAAAGCCAATTAACCGACTTTTTCACAATCGGATCATCGTTTGAAATCGTCGTATAGTGTCCAATAAATTCTAATACGCGTCCAGTTAAATCTGCAGTAGAAGGATCGATGATTGCATCTTTTGCATTTTCAATTGGTAAGAATGTTAACCACTTATTTGTTACATTTTTTTCGAATGCTCCCCATCCACCATCGTCATTTTGAAGTCCAAGTAAAAAATGAACTCCCTTCAACCAACTTTCATGAATTGTGGATTGATCCAAAGCACTTCTTGCAAGCGCCCTTAAAACTGCTCCTGTATCATCATTATCTGGGATAAAAGAATTAACATCAGAAAAACCCCAACCGCCAGGACTTAAGTTTTTAGCATGAACCTTCCAGTCACCATTCATATTTTGTTGTTTCTTTATCAGGTAATTTATTGATTTCGAAACAATCGGATCACTTACTTGATAACCAGCTTCTTGAATTGCATATGACAATAATGCAGTATCCCAAACTTTTGATGGCGAATTTTGAATATGAAGTCCCGCTTCCGTATCGGCTGCATATGAAAGAAGTCCTTGTAGAGCATTTTGAATGACAGGTGAAGTAGCTTCATAACCTAAAGCCATTAAAGCATAAATCATATAAAATGTAGAACTGGCATAGCTATAAAAAGTTCCATTTGTTTCAATACGATCCAGAATAAATCTTTCAGCCTTTTTATATCCTTTCTGGTGAAAATAGAGAGGATATGAAGCTAGCTTCTTACCTTCTTCAAGTAAAAATTGATAAAAACTTCCTCGCTCTTCGTAAAACCATTCTACCTCACTAGTTTCCAGAAGATGATCGATATTTAGATCCTCATCCAATTTCACTTTAAATCGCTTATTTATACAAATAATCATTGGAACTAAATGAACTCTAGCATAATTACTTAAATCAAATAAACTTAACGGCATTTTATCCGGTAGCAAAAAATAACTCATTGGAAAGTAAAATAATTTAGGATATTCAATCAAACCATGAGTAGCTAGAATCATTTTTAACATAAAATGCGTTTTTTTAATACCACCGTTTTCACGTATAAATTTTTCAGCTTTCTTCATACTTGAATGTTCTTTTGAATACTTTTTTGAGATTAATAGAGCTATGTATGCTTGTACTGTTGCATTTATGTTTCCATCTTTTTCATCTTCGTATAATTTCCAAGCTCCATTCGGATGTTGAAGATTGATGATCCGATCGATAATCCTATCAATCACCTTTTGATTTTTGTATTCAAGATCATTCAATAATAAAATCATAAAACTATCCGTTATTATTGAACCTTCAAAACAAAATTCCCAAGAACCATCTTCATCTTGTTTTGCTCTTAGCCGTTCGATCCGCTCTTCAATATTTCTTAAAACAATATTTTCGAGGTCCATTTTACCACCTCAGTTCAATTTTTTTCTGCCTGATGGTATTTTTCCATTCTTGTTGAATGCTCAATTTCAATTTCAATTTCAATTTCTTCAAGATCATTAATTTCTTCTGATACCTCGATTTCTAATTTTTTACTAAAATAAACAATTGAAATAATAAATGCTAAAAGGCTAAAAGGTAAAACAATTATGTTAAATGCGAACCAAGTAAATGAATGTAAAATATGAAAATAGCTACCTAGTAACAAGCAATAAATAAGTAATAAGAGATCGATAACAATTACACCGCAAAATGATTTTACTATTTTTAATAATAAAGGATTCAACTAGATCACACTCCATTACTAATCTATGATTTAAATGTGAAATAATGAATTATTCTGTGTAATTAGTACCTGTTACTTGGAAAAAACAACAATTTATAGTGGGAATTTCAGGGGAAATAAATAATTTACTTTGACTTTTTTCTCTAAATTATTAAAAAAATAGAACAATCTATTAAATGTCTAATCAGAAACTATTAAAAACGAATATAGTGAGAGTAATGATAGAAAGGAGTGTTTTTACTATGGCAGCAGAATTTGAAGATTTCAAAGCTTTAAAAGAAGAAATTCAAGAGGTGCTTGCAGCAGCTAATCAAGATGGTTCAATCAATTTTAATTTTTTCAACATTGAAATTAAAGAGAATCGCATCCAAGTCGAACAAAGAGCTGAAGGCGGAGGACAAATTAATCGTAATGTTGGAATGAACGCAAATCAAGGCGGACAAAATGCTAGAGACAATAGTCAAACAGCAAATGACCGTTCACAATTTGCAGATGGAAATGGTAGAAGTGGTATTGCTGGAAGAGATAACGATGAATTAGGCGGACAGCAAGGAATTAAAATCAGAGACAGCAAAATCAAAAGAAGCAGAATCAGAACAGATTCCGAACACAACGAAGGCGCTGGAACTGAAGAAGCAAACGGCGAACAATTCCAATTGCCAAGATTAAATAGACTTAATAGAACAGAATAACTGACTTCCCCACTTACGATTAGTTCTAAGTCACATATTCTTAAAGTGTGGACAAGCTATACTAAGATATAAAAAGAAGATACCTCCTCGTAATTGTGAATGTTGATATTGAAAACTATTTGCAATTTTATGTTCACTTTATTACCCTTGACCTCAACAAATGATTATATTAAATAAAAACCCACGAGGAAAATTCCTAGTGGGTTTGCTTCATTTTTTTATAAGTTTAGCTTTTCAAAGTTAAAACTCCGGTAAATTACTCAAATTATTTTCTGCTATACCATCCGGTTCACTTCTAAGGATGTCACGACCATACTTATGGATTACATCTACATGTGCTAAATTACCACTTTTTGCTTCCTGTAAAGCTTGAAGATAATCAAGTTCACGATTAAAACTTGTTCTGAAACCAATTAAATCACCATCTTCATTTTTACGAACAGCAACTATATGTTCCTTGTCCTGATTTACTGATTCATCTCCCATCATTTGTTCGTCATCACTTTGATTTCTATACATTTCATATGCTTCTTCAAATCGATCTTGAGTCACTTTTGTCTCCTCCTTTTATCTTTAGTTTTGCCATTGCTGGGGGATGTAAAACTAATTAGTCCTAGATGAAGGATAATATTAATCTTTTATAAAAAAGAACTGATTTTACAGTTGAATATTTACTGATTACTATCTTTTTATTAATTATACGTTTTTAAAATGTTCTATAAAATCTTCAAGAAACTCATTATACAAATTCGATAAACCTTTTGTTTCTAAATAGATTAGCCAAAAATCAAGTTCGAATAATCGCATCTGTTTATCCATCAGTGGGATTATTTTCAAATCTCCATTTAATACCATTGGAAAATTCTTTAGTGTAAAGTCGTGAAGATATATAATTGCATCACTTTCTTTTACTAGCTTAAAAAGCATGCTAGTCCTATTTGAACTAATTATCACTTGCTCTGGATTTATTTTAATAAATTTTAAAATCTGGTTATAATCAGATGTTTCATAAGTTACTAATTTAGTATTTTTCAGATCACTTGGAGTTACAAAGTCTAATGTATAAAAGGGTGAGTTTCTTCCAACTGCTATACATATATGTCCTTTGTAAATGTGCTTATAAGAAATATTTTTAGCTTTTTTCAACTCATCAACGGGTGCAGAGATAAGCGCAAAATCATAATCTTCCTTATTAAAATTCTCAATAATCTTTGTAGGATTTTGTTCAATTAATTCAAAGGTTAAATCTTCATTTTCTAGATTAAGCTTTACCAAAAATTCTTGAAGTATATAAAAAAAAGCAGGTGCAATTTTTACTTTTAAATGCTTTTGATAACTGTTTTTATATATGTTCAGTTTTTTATTCATTTCATCTATAGTTTTCAGAACTGAATTTGCTGTTGAAATCACTATTTCACCTTCAAAAGTTGGCGTAATACTTTTTTTGGATCGATTAAAAATTTTTATTCCAAGCTCATTTTCAAGTTGGGTAATAGACTGACTCAAACCTGGAGTAGATATAAATAGTTTTTCTGCTGCTTTTGTAATCGACTTTTCAATTTCGACAGTGACAATATGCTCCATTTGTTCAAAATTCATATTTATCCTCCGCAAATAATTTTTTTAAAAAGTTCAATATGTAGGTATCTGCCCTTTTCTTTCTTTTTCTGATAATAAATCCGGATCATCATCGTATGTTGACACTAAAGTTATTCATATTTGAATTCCCCAAAGATGTTTATTTATTATTAAGATATCATATTATCCAAATGCTAGTTTAATTATTTCCCACAAGTAAAATAGAGGATGATCGATTAAAGATCATCCTCCACTTGTTGAACTAATGCATGACTAAGTTCAACAACATGATTGAATATTCAAAAGAGATGTTAATTGAACTATCGATAAATAAAATGGACTAAAAACAATCCTCAAAGTTTTACCAAATTACCAAATAAAAGTAATTTTATTTCAACTAAAGACTTAATACTATCTAATCTGTGATTATGTTCAATTTCGTCATAAGACCATGAATCTCTAATTATATGAATTGCTTTCATCCCTGCATCTAAAGCAGGTACAATGTCACTTCTTAGAGAGTTTCCGATCATTACTGGATTACTTAATTTTTCATTTAACTCAACATAGGTATTTATATCTTTTTTACTTGTAATAAATACGTTGTCAAAATGTTGCACTAAGCCAGTCTCCATTACTCGCTTAGTTTGAACGTCTTTTTCACCTAAAGTCAATATTGTCATACTTGCTACATCTTTATGATTTGATAATTCTTCTATTATAAATGTGTCACTTTGCAGTGGAATATTTACTTTAAATATCGTTTTTGCTAATGATTGTAATTGATCATTGACAATACTTGATATTTCAATATTAAATCGTGTTGCCAATAAATCTAAAGTGGATTCCCATGCATAAGGATATCGGGCTTTACTGAAACCCATCTCTTTAATTAGTTCCAGATCGATTTTATTAAAAACTTCTTTAATGTCATTTATTATTACTTTTTCATCTAGTGCTTGATGTACTAGATTCGAACATAAATCTACATTATGCCGAAATGCGGCTTGGGTTTGAATTAATGTATCGTCTAAATCAAAAACTAAATCATATTTCATAATTAATTTATCTCACTTTCCAACTGAACCATATTGTTATTAATTTTCGCATACGCCTATTGATTTGGCTTTTCTAATTATATATGCTAATTTGCTAAGTGTCCCTAATTTATTCTTAAAATAATATAAAAGTAAACCTTAAGTTTGTTTTGCTAATATACTGTAAAAATTTATTTAGATTCTTTTAGCTAATATTCTTTTTGTAAAACAGAGGAAGATCCTTAGATCATCCTCTGTTTGTTACTCTATTAATATAACTAATTAATAACAAAGTAAAATACATTCATTCTAATATTATGTATTTTAGAACTAGTCCCAATGATTAAATATGACTTCACTTATTGTTTTAGGTTTCCAGTAAGCTATTTGATTTAATTCTGCACTATTTAATCCAATCGCACTTTTTAGTATGAGCGGTTCATTCAGCTCACTTGTACTCAACACTATATAAAATGGACTAAACTCTTCTTTTATTTGAGGAACACTGAATCACAATCTTTTAAATTGCTTACCATCAATATTTGGAGGTTCATTTTGTTTTTTATCGAAGCCAGTTATACCATTAAGAAGTTTTATAGTTACCACCTTATCTGTTTCACACACCATATAGATAAATAAAAATTTAACTCTTAATAAATTTATTCTTCATTCAAATGATAAGTTACCTGCACAACTCCAGAAGAAAAGGTCCTTGTATTCATCATGATTAAATTCTTTCTCTGTTTTATGTCAACAAACAATGATTTTCCTTCACCCAATATAACAGGATGAATTGATAATCTAAATTCATCTACTAGCCTTAAATTTATAAATGATGTAATAAGGCTTGATCCTCCATACAGCCAGATGTCTTTGCCAGGTTTTTCCTTCAATTTATTTACTTCTTCAATTATATTTTCATTTATAAATGTTGCATTATTTTCATCTGTTGATTGAGTTCTGGAAAACACATATTTTTCCTTGCTATGAACTAAATTCCATATTTCTTTATCAGATTCAGAGTCATCTATATCTGGAATATAATTTCCCCACAAATCATAGCTTTTTCGACCATATAAAATCGTATCAATTTGATTCAAGAAATTTGTGAATTCCATTTCAGGATCCATTATGCACCAATCAATTTCTCCGTTTTTCCCTTCTATAAAACCATCTAAAGTAACCGCTAGATCTAAAATTATTTTTCTTTGTTTTATGCTATTTGACAATGCCGTTCCTCCTATTTCGTTTATACATTTTTTAATCTTATACTTCTCACTAATAACGAAACCGAATATTTGTTCTTATTTTGATTATAACAAGCATGCTTGGTGCTATCAAATATAGATATTTTGGTTTAAAAGAACTAAAAACCTCATGATTTGTTATTTTAGAACGTGTATTCAAAGTTTATTTGCACTTTGGTTAATTTTATTTGCAGTCATTCTTATCTTATTTGCACTTCGAACTTTATTTGCACCCCGGAGTTCTTATTTGCACTTCGACCTTTATTTGCACCCCAGGAGCTCTTATTTGCACTGTTACAAGTTTTATTTGCAGTCACTCTTATCTTATTTGCACCTCAACCTCTATTTACACCCCTGCCCATAAAAAACAAAAAAACTCGCAAACAACAAAGTTTACGAGTTTCACATTTTACTTATTTAGCAACTTAACCTTCTCAACAAGAAAGTTTAAGATAACATGTGCTGCGATTCTGCTTGTCATGTCACGGAAATCGATTGTTGGGTCAAGCTCAACAATGTCCATTCCACAAACTTTAGGATGTGATGCTAGATAACAGATGCCATCTAATAGAGTTTGACTGTCCATTCCTCCAGGTCCAATTGCTGGGCAACCAGGAGCAAATGCTTGATCAAGTACGTCCATATCTAGGCTAATGTAAATTGCATCTACTTTGTCTACTAAATGGTTGATGCTCTCTTTAATAATTTTTGAGATTCCTAATTCGCGAACATCACGCATTGAATAGATCGTTACTCCATTATTAACACCGTATTCAGTGTATGGAGCACTATTTGAGAAATTTCTGATTCCAATTTGAACTAAGTGTTCACCTTTTAGAATGCCTTCGTCAATCAAGCTTCGGAATGGTGTACCGTTCGAACGTCCACCATCTTCAGTATTTCTTAAGTCATGATGAGCATCAAATTGGATAACTCCTACTGTTCCTCGTTCTTTTGCAAAAGCTGAAATGCTTGGAAAGCTAATTCCGTGATCCCCACCTAAAATGATTGGCATCGTTTCTTTGTATTGACCTAGCAATTCAGAGATTGTTGATTTAATACGATTTCTAGACTCTTCAAAATCAGTCACATGCATCGTAATATCACCAAAATCAGTTACCTTGTAATCTTTTAAATCAATTTGGTCTTCAATATGATAAGTACTGTAACTACTTAGCATTTTTCGAATTGAAGCAGGTGCGAAGCTTGCACCTGAATGACTAATTGATGTTTTAGATAATGGTACACCGATAATTGAGAAATTTGATGCTTCTGTTCCATTCCATGCAGAGATGATTTCATTGGCTTTTGTTACTTTTGAATCAATGAAAATTGCATCCCCTGCTTTTTTAAGATGTGATAGCGACATCGTGTTCACCCCTACTTACTACTAATTTACCATTCTTAAATACTGATTCTACATGATTTACACCAAAATGGTAAGGTACATAAGTATAGTTTGGTACATTCCAAATAACGACATCTGCCTTACGACCAATTATTAATTTACCAGCTTGGTCTCCACGATTAATCGCATGTGATGAGTTAATCGTAACGGCATTCCAAATTTCTTCAGGCGTCATTTTTAGTTTAAGCATTGCGATTGTCATGATTAATTGTAAATTTTCAGTCGGGCAGCTTCCTGGGTTGAAGTCAGTTGCTAATGAAACTGCTACGTTATTTTCAATCATCGCTCGTGCAGGTGCAAATTCAGGTTTATTTAAATAGAAAGTAGTTCCCGGTAAAATGACACCAATTGTGTTGCTCTTACCAAGCATTTCTACACCTTTTTCAGATGCTCCACAAAGATGATCAGCAGAAATAGCGCCAATTTCAGCTGCCATTTCAGTGCCACCTAGGGGATCGATTTCATCAGCATGAATTTTAACATTAAAACCTTGTTCTTTTGCTTTTAATAAAAATTCTCTTGATTGTTCTACTGAAAATACACCTGTTTCAGCGAATACATCTACAAATTCAGCAAGTTCTTCTTCTTTAATTACATCTAATAAAGAGAGCATTTTTTCTAAGAAAGCTTCTTCATTTCCTTTATACTCCTTTGGTACTGCATGCGCACCTAAGAAAGTTGAAACTAAATCAATATCATGCTCGGCTTGTAATTCTTTAGCAACTCGAAGTTGTTTTAATTCAGTTTCTTCATCAAGTCCATAACCACTTTTTGCTTCAACTGTTGTTACACCGAATGAGAGCATTCTGTTTAAGTGATGAATCGTTTTCTTTTTTAAATCTTCATGAGAAGCTAATTTAGTTTGACCTACAGTAGAATGGATCCCGCCACCCATTTCTAATATTTCTAAATAAGAAGCACCTTGTAATTTCAAACTAACTTCATGCTCACGTGATCCTCCAAAGACCACGTGAGTATGAGGGTCAACTAATCCTGGAGTGACTAGTTTTCCCTGGCAATCAATTACTTCTTTTGCATCAATTTTCTGTTCGTTCATTTGTCCGATATAAATAATTTGCCCATCTTCCCATGCAATTTCTGCATTTTCTAGAACAGGTAGATTACTCATGTCTTTTCCATGAATTGGACCATCACCATGATCCATCGTTAATAATTGACCAATATTTGTTAATAGAATATCTGCTTTCAATTCTAACACCTACTTCATCATTGGGATGTTTACGCCTTTTGCTTTCGCAGTTTCAACAGCTAAATCATAACCTGCATCAACGTGACGAACTACACCCATTCCTGGATCTGAAGTTAATACTCTTTCAATACGTTTTGCAGCTGCATCAGTACCGTCAGCAACGATTACCATACCAGCATGTAAAGAGTAACCCATACCTACTCCACCACCGTGGTGTACACTTACCCAGCTTGCGCCATTTACACCATTAATAAGTGCATTTAGAATTGGCCAGTCAGCTACTGCATCACTACCATCTTTCATACTTTCTGTTTCACGATTTGGAGATGCTACTGATCCACAATCTAAGTGGTCACGACCGATTACGATTGGAGCTTTTAATTCGCCATTTTTAACCATTTCGTTAATGATTTTACCGAATTTAGCACGCTCACCGTAACCTAACCAACAAATACGTGATGGTAAACCTTGGAACGCAACCTTTTCACGAGCCATACGGATCCAGTTACATAAATGCTCGTTATCAGCAAATTCACGTAAAATTACTTCGTCTGTTTTGTAAATATCTTCTGGATCACCAGAAAGTGCTACCCAACGGAAAGGACCTTTACCTTCACAGAATAATGGACGAATAAATGCAGGTACGAAACCTGGGAAATCAAATGCATTTTTAACGCCTTCATCTAAAGCAACTTGACGAATATTATTACCGTAATCAAATGCTAGTGCACCACGTTGTTGCATCGCTAAAATTGCTTCAACATGAACTGCCATACTATGTTTTGCACGTTTAATTACTTCATCTGGATTTAGGGCACGAAGTTTCTTTCCTTCTTCCATTGTCATTCCGATCGGTAAATAACCATTTAATGGATCATGTGCTGAAGTTTGGTCAGTAATTAAATCAGGTACAAAATTACGTTCAACTAATTGAGGTAAAATTTCAGCAGCGTTACCTACTAAGCCGATTGCTAAAGCTCTTCCTTCGTTTTTAGCTTCAGTAGCAAGTTGTAATGCTTCCTCTAAATCGTGAGTTAACACGTCACAATATCTAGTGTCAATACGACGTTGAATTCTAGTTTCATCTACATCAATACCGATTACAACTCCACCATTCATAGTTACAGCTAGAGGTTGAGCTCCACCCATACCACCAAGACCTGCAGTAATTGTAATTGTACCTTTTAAGCTTCCACCGAAATGTTGTTTAGCAGCTTCACCAAATGTTTCATAAGTACCTTGTAAGATTCCTTGTGTACCGATGTAAATCCAGCTACCAGCAGTCATTTGACCGTACATCATTAAACCTTTTTCATCTAATTCACGGAAGTGTTCCCAAGTTGCCCATTTTGGAACTAAGTTTGAGTTTGCTAATAAAACTCGTGGTGCATCTTCGTGAGATTTAAATACTGCAACTGGTTTGCCTGATTGAACTAATAATGTTTCATCGCTCTCTAATTTCTTTAATGATTCAATAATTGCATCAAAGCTTTCCCAGTTTCTTGCTGCTTTACCGATTCCACCGTATACAACTAAATCTTCTGGTCTTTCTGCTACTTCTTCGTCTAAGTTGTTTAATAACATACGAAGTGCTGCTTCTTGAATCCAACCTTTAGTGTTTAATTCAGTACCTCTTGGCGCTTTTAAAGATCCTTTTGTGATTTCCATTTTATTTCCACCTCTTCTTATATTTGTGTTTGTTTTGTATAGTTTTTTGCTATGAAATTTTCTTTTAAATAAGTTGTTAATTTTTCAATGTCTTTTGAGAATACGCGATCTCTAGTAATTGATGGAACTGTTTTACGAGCATCTTCCATAAATTTTCTAGTTGTTTCAGACATTTTGTCAATTCCTTTATATTCAACACCTTGCATTGCACAAATACATTCGATTGCTAAAACTCTTCTAGCGTTTTGTAGAATTTGGTAAGCATGACGTGCACCGATTGTACCCATACTTACATGGTCTTCTTGGTTTGCTGAAGATGGAATTGAATCAACACTTGCTGGATGTGCTAATGTTTTATTTTCAGAAACTAAAGCAGCCGCCACATATTGCATAATCATTGCACCAGACTGTAATCCTGGTTCTGGACTTAAAAATGGTGGTAGATCATTTAATTGTGGGTTAACTAAACGCTCAATACGTCTTTCTGAAATATTCGCTAACTCAGCAACACCTAATTTAAAGAAGTCCATTGCAAATGCGATTGGTTGACCATGGAAATTCCCACCAGAGAATACATCATCACCGAATAATAATGGATTATCAGTAGCTGCATTCATTTCGATTTCTAATTTTTCTTTTGCATAGTTCAGAACTTGCCAGCTTGCTCCATGAACTTGAGGGATACATCTTAATGTATAAGCGTCTTGAACTCGGATTTCACCTTGTCTTGTTGTTAATTGACTTGTTGCTAAAATATTGCGGTAACGTTCTGCTACTTCAATTTGTTCTTTATATCCACGAGCAATATGAATTCTTTCATCAAAAACATCTGTAATACCATTTAATGCTTCAAATGTAATAGAAGAAATTAATTCACTTTGATAAGCTAATTCTTCACCTTCAAGATAAGTAAGAACGCCCATTGCTGTCATTGCTTGAGTACCATTAATTAAAGCTAAACCTTCTTTAGCTTCTAGAGTAATTGGTAAAATTCCTTCTTTTGCAAGAGCTTCTGCTGTTTCCATACGTTTTCCTTTATAGAAAACTTCACCTTCACCAAGTAAAACTAGCGCTAAGTGAGATAAAGGAGCTAAGTCTCCACTTGCACCTAATGATCCTTGAGATGGGATAACTGGGTGAATTTGAGCATTAATTAATGAAAGTAATTTTTCAACTACTACTAAACGTACACCAGAATGACCTTTTAACATTGTATTTGCACGAAGTACTAACATCGCTCTTGAAACTAATTCAGGGAAAGGTTCACCAACACCACATGCATGTGAAGCTATTAAGTTATATTGAAGTGTTGAAACATTTTCTTTTTCAATTAATACATCACTAAATTTTCCGAAACCTGTTGTGATACCATAAACGACTTTACCATTATTTACGATTTCTTCAACCTTTTCTCTACATGCTTTTACTGCTACTAAGCTCTCTTCTCCTGCTTTTACATATGCCTTATCGAATAAAATACTTTTCATTTGTTCCATTGTTAAGCTATTACCAGTTAAAGTTACCATTAAAAACACCTCCGAATTTTGTAAAAAAAACACAGAAAGAGGCTATGAGACGTAAATAGTAATTTACGAATCATAGCCCCCTATCATCTAATAAACTATGGGCGATTATATGTGATTAATGCCGAGTCCTGCTGATTCATGCTCCGATCCTTTAATTGGAGCACCAATCGTTCCGTATAGTGCAACTGCTATCCAGTCGCCCTCGTTCACGTTTTTATAAGGCTTTCCTCTAACAACAGCAAATCTCAGTCCTACTGTTCTAAGAACATCACCTAATTGAAAATGACCTCTTGTTACGCCTTGAATTGCTTCAAGTGTTGCATGATATAATGAATGAACTTCTCTATATAGAGCTCCATTGATTACACCATTTTGTTTGGCAGCGGTTTCAATCGCAGCAACGACCTTTTGGGAATCCATTGTACCGACCTTGCCTACACACCATACAACGTTTTCATTTTTCATTAATTCTTCTTCATGATCGGTCAAAGCAAGCATCATAGCTGTTCGACCAATTCGTAGACTTTGCTCTGCCATATCGCTAATACCTCTTACTTACTTTCTCTAATAAACTAGTATCTGATTACATTATATGCCAACAATTAGTAAACTTCAATATATTCAGATTATTATTTTTAAAAAATATTTTTTATTAAAACTTGTTGCAATATTCAAAATATTCATGAGCAAATTATTATTTAAAAAAACTTGTCCATTTATCATCTTTTAATAATAAATTGTTGAATAACAGAAAAAGGGATCATTCGCCGATTATTAAGCTTTTTTTCTTAACACTAGCTGCCAAGTAACACCAAAACAATCAGTCACCCATGTAACCTTACTAAAATCATTCATTTCTATTGGCCCCATAAGTACTTTCCCATCACTCTTCAAGCCACCAAAAATTACATCAAACTCTTCATCGTCTTTGCATTCTAAATAAAAGGAAACAGCCCAAGTAAAATCAGGACAAGATTCTTTATCCATATCCAAAACCATAAAAGACTGCCCTAAAATTTCAATGATACCATTTAGAATTTTTCCTTCTACACCTCGGTCATCTTTCGAATATCTCCGAAGAGAAACGAGTTTTGAATTCGGAAAAGTACGAACATAATAGTTCATTGCTTCCTCCGCATTGCCACTAAACGTAAGAAACGGAGTAATCCTTTGCCCTGATACAACCGGTATTACTTGTTCTTGTGTCATCTTTAAAACCCTCCAAACAATTTGAAATTACCTCGTTTTAGAACTAGAAAAAACAGCTGTAAATCAGCTATTTCCGCTGGAGATTTAGCCTTTAATAAATCTAAATACAAATAGATTGTACCATATTTTTACATATCAAAAAACTTCGCAAGTAAATGAAAATATATGCGGAGTAAATAAAGAACGAGCAGACAATTAATGATGTTACCGGCAACCTTTTGCTCTTTCTCACAGAAACATATAGATATGTTAATCCTCAATTCAAGTATTTCCTAATCTTAACAATTTTCTTCTTTTGTTAATTTTTTAATTATATAATTGTATAAAAGGAGGTTTATATGAAAAAATTTTTCGGAAGAATTTTTAAAAGGAATTTAAATAATGATAATGCATACTATAATGATCTTTATAATCAGTTTAATACAAACAACCTAAAAGTAAAATCTAACTTCGCTAATTTATCGTTCGTTTCTAGACTAGAAAAAGCATGGAAAATGGATTTTCTAGCTAATGTTAAAGAAAGAGTTATGGAAAAAGAAGATTGGAGCAATGAAAAGTATTCCTTTATTGAAAGAGAATTAAAGCGCTTTTTCTTAATGGCAGCAATCTTTGAAAACGTTCCAATGTATAGTCAAGAAGTTGATAAAATCTGGCACGAAATGATTTTATTTACGAAAAGTTATCATAACTTCTGCAAGGCTTTTTGTGGTGAAATGATACACCATGAACCAAATGTTCATAAAGATGGTGCAACCATAGCCGATAGAAGCGATGCTAGGGCTGTTTATAATTTGTTATATAATACTTTGTTTGAAACGACATCTGTAAATACTTATGTCTTAGGAAATTTAGTTGTTAATTATAAAAACACTAAAGTTCAAGAATATTTATCGAACAAA
This sequence comes from Bacillus sp. AFS088145, assembly GCF_002564465.1. Lineage (GTDB taxonomy): Bacteria > Bacillota > Bacilli > Bacillales > Bacillaceae_G > Gottfriedia. The sequence continues at coordinate 24,934 of NZ_NUUX01000039.1, forward strand.
ACATTTCAAACAAAAAGTTTCGTTTCACATTTAAACTCACAAACTAAAAATAACTTTTTAAACGAGTTTGCTAGAATTCAAAAAAATTTAGTAGAAAAAGAAAATGAAGATGCAAGAACTAAATACCAATCACAAAAATCTTACCAAAGTTCAGCTAATCGTTCAGCTTCTAGCAAAAAATCAGATGATGGTCATATTAATTCAACATTTTTAGCTACAAATTCTTTTTTTGCATTAAATGAAAGTTCAAATGATTGTTCAAGCAAGAGTGATAGTCATCATCATAACTCGCACTCTTCATGCTCTAGTTCATCACATTCCTCATGTTCAAGTTCTCACTCTTCGTGTTCTAGTTCAAGTTGCTCAAGTTCTGGATGTTCAAGTTGATCCATTGATACTGTCATCCAAGTAAATTTACATTAACTCAACCTTAAGGTTGGGTTAAACTGCTTTATTTTTAGTAAACTTTTTCTACTCCTATTTAGGGTAGATTTATCCATTTCTCCTTTCCCCAAAAGGTAAAATAATATAGCTAATTGTAAGCACTAAAATAATAATTGCTAACCAAAAATTATGAGCCGATTCTCCATTATTTACAATGATAAAACGAATAGTAGCTGTAATCCCTATATATAGAAGATAGCGTATTGGAAAATGATAATTTTCTTTGAAATATTGAACAATAATTGATATAAATCCAAAATATAAGAAAAATATTAAAACTTTGCTAAATATCTGATGAACATTTTTATTTCCCAATAAAATATCGTTAAAAATATAATAAAGTTCTCTGAAAAGGAAATACGCAAGAATCAAGCTCAGTAATAATAAAGATATATTTAATAACATTTGATAAAGCTTGATCAACAATTTTCGATTTTTAAACCAACTCATTCCAAGCATTTGTCTCCTCCAGTTTTTTGTCCCTTATAAAAAGCTTTTTTAAATATAAATGATAAACACTAATCATTTTTGCTTCTTCTATATAATATTCCGATCGAATACAAAAACCGAAATGCCTATATTTTCTTTAACTTTCATATCTGAAAATAGATGGACTAATTTTGCACCTACAAGTTCCTCTAAACCTTCTGGTGGGTTATTTAAATATAATTCTTGAATCATTTTTGTTCGTGCAGTATGAACCATTTCTGCCCCGTTCATTGTTCCGGAAATAAATTTTTCAGTTGGAGTCAAATTACCATATAATGTTGAAATGGCCATGTTTTCAACAAACACCGTGTGAATCCGCTCTGGACCTTTTCCAAACAAATCTTTCCGAAGTTTTCTCATCAAATCATTAAATTCATGTATTTTTTTTGACATTACTTATTCGCCTCAATTTCAATTTTTTTAAATGTTATTGCTTATCTTTGCACAGTATTCTTTAACCTATTTACTCAGACGAGGAATATTACCTTTGTTTCTATTACATTTTCCACAAAATTACTTCACTTCCCACTTTTTTGAAAAAAAAATTCCACCAGGAAGACAATTAGCCGATTCATAGGCTTACTGTCTTTCTTGGTGGAATAGTTAATTAGCAAAAAATTTACTAAAATACCAATCCAATTTAAGTTAAATGAATTTAATAGATCCATAACAAATACATTATTATGTTTCCATATCATCCGGATTTATTATATCTCTAACTGTTTAAATTAACAATCATAATGTTAATTATATATATTTCTGTCTAATTCGAATTTTAAACATTTAATAATTTACATAATTAAACATTGCCTGTACTGAAGCAGTTATTTTTATTTGACCCTCTTGTATTGGCGTAGTTGGACCGCTGAATGCTGCTGCAGTCATTGTTAATGAGGACATCGGACGTACAACTTGAATTCCTTCTTCTGCTATCCAAATCGGTATGTTATTAATCGATAACCCTAAGGATTTCGCGATGTTTTCGGCATTCATTTTTGCATTTAAAGTGGCCTTTTGTAGTGCTTCTCCGTAATAAGGTTCGGGATTTGATACTTCGAATGTAAGATTCCGTACTTCATTTGCTCCATTTTCAACTGCAACGTCAATCACTTTCCCAACATTTGCAAGATCCTTTACGATAACTTTGAAAATATGACTCACCCGATATCCTTTAAAAATTTGCTGAGAATCTTGGTAATCAACAATTCGGTCGATTGTATACGAATTCGTTTCAATTTCATCTTGTTTAATTCCTATCCCTTTTAATGCTTCAATTATTTTATTCGAAATGATTGCATTCTCAGTTTGAGCCGTTTGTACTTTCATATCTTCTACTACCGATCCTAATAGTACAAACGATTGGTCGGGCTTTACTGATACTTCACCTTTTCCTGTTGCTTTAATCGTATAATTAGTATTCATATTGCGTGATTGGAAAGCACTTTGATATTGAGGGGTTGAATAATCATATCGCATACTTGTTAAGTTATAATTATTTAATGGATAAATCTTTCTCACATCCTTTTAAGATGAAAAATATTGTATTTATGCCCATTTATTGTATGTATTGAGGGGTTTTTCTGTGATTAGTTCGACTATTGTTATGAGTATATAATCAAAAAAGCTTGTATACTTCGGGAAAATCCCACTGTCTACAAGCTTTTGCAATTTATATTTACTCAATTATATACGGATTAACAATGATGTTTTCTCTCATCGTTTATTTTTGATTCTTCTTCATCCAAGATATCTTCATAGTCTTTTTGTTTCCCAATTTCTATTGATACTTCATATTCTGGTACACTGCCATTGTAATATGTAGAATTGCTTTCCATTTGAATTCCCCTTTTTAAATGATCGATTGGAAGTTGTCAGATAATAATTTCGTTTTAAATATGTGAAAATTAATCCACATTTTAATTAAACAAGATAATACCTTTCAATACTATTGGGGGAATTTTATCATTTCCATCTAAAAAAGACTGCTAAAAATACCAATAATTTAGCTAATTCTTGGTATGAGTACCTTTGAAATCAAGTATTGTTTATTAGAAACTAAACATTGGTTTAAAATCGCCTTTATAAGGTTCATGCTCAACAAATACAGTTATATCCTTGCCATCTTTGTCTTTACCTGTTCTTTTGTAAGTAAATTTATTATTATTAAGCTCAGTCAACTCAAGAACAGCACCATACTTATTTGTTCCGATTGAAACATGTGCTCTAATTTTATTTTCGTGGGCAATATCGAAATATCCATAGTCACCACGGCTTTTACCTGTTTCAAGATTGAAAAACTCATATTTATTAGTGTATCCATCAAATTTTGCAAGACTAATAAAATTCGTATTATATTTCGTTACGTCATTCCCTTGTTCATCCAATACTTTTGTACCATTCCAAAGTGTTCTACCTAAAATTCTATCACCATCAACGTTTTTTACAATCTCTCCTGTTTTAGAATCTAATTTTTTATCAGGATCTGTAAAAGAAAGCTGTTTTTCTTTATAAGGAACATGTTCAACATATACCTCTACATCATTACCTTTTGCATCTTTCCCCATTCTTTTATAAGTAAATACGTTTTTATTTAGTTTTGTCATATCGACTATAGCTTGGTAATTCATTGATTCAGAAATTAAAATTCGTTTTTTACCATCATTTGTAATAAAGAATGTTCCTTTATCACCACGACTTTGACCTGTTTTTGCATCAAAAAATTCGTATCTACCTGATTTTGCATCATATTTAGCAAGACCAATTAAATTTGCGTTCTCTTTTGTTAAGTCATGATGATTTTTATCATACACTCTTGTACCTTGCCAGTTTGTACTACTTAAAATATTAGCCATTACCTGCCCTTTTGTTAATTTGTTCTTTACTTTTTTTGGAGCTTTGTATACTCTTTCTTGCTGTTGTTTACCATGCTCTACTTGTGCGTTAGCAACAGTATTATAACCTGTTACTACTAGAGATACTCCGAGTAATATTGATGAAATTGTTTTTGTTTTTTTAATCATTTTAATTGTCTCCTCAAATTTTTATCGTTATTTATATAATCTCCAATTATTCTTACAATTGGTCATGAACTTTATTTATCTAGCACCTGCTTTTAGCAAAATCTCTTCAATCTCTTTAAACCCTCTCTCACGTGCATGCTGTAAAGGGCTAACTTTTTCACGATCAGACAAATTAACATCTGCTCCATTATCAATAAGGAATTGTACTGTTTGCTGTTGTTTATCATTTCCATCGTTCAAAATAATTGCTTCCAAAAGGGCCGTCCATCCTAAATTATTAACATGATTAACATCAATCTCAGTATTAGTTAGAAGTTCATTGACCACATCTACATATCCATGTTCTGAAGCGGGAATCAATGCTGTTCCACCATACCGGTTCGTAATTGTTGGGTCAGCACCAGCTTTTATTGTAAGTTTTAGAATATCAATAAAGCCTTCAGCACCAGCATATAAAAAGGGATTGTTTTTCATATGATCTCGTATATTCACATCTGCCCCTGCATCAATCAGTACTTTTGCAGTTTTGAAATCATTATGATAAGTTGCAATCATTGTGGCAGTTTGTCCATTAGAATTCTGTGCATTAATATTCGCACCATTCTCAATCAACTTCTTTACGAAATCAGTTTCTCCTCGGTTAGCTGCTAGAAATAATTGTTCGTTCACTTTTTCTTCCCCCTTAGCAAATGAGGCACATCCATTTAGCAAAAGTATGCAGCTGGTTATTACTGCAAGTAACTTCCACATAAAGTACAACGTCCTCCTTTTTCCATTACAAATCACCATAAATATAACGTTTTATTCCTGGGAAATTTTCCTCCAATCTTATTCATAAGTTAGACCATTGTCCGTCTGAAATCTATGTTAATCCTTAAATGAAAACTCCTTCTAAACAAATTATTAAAAAAGTATAAAATTTTTAATAATATTTCTTTATAGATTACTCTGGTGGTTTTTGAACAAAAAATGACTGTCCGATTAGACAGTCATAAATAATTACTTTACGATAAATATTGGTTAGGCCCACAATATATTGAACTAAAGGAAAGTTAGTTGTAGATTATTCATAAATACTCGAAGCATATAGAAGATCGGCAATTATTTTCCAAGTTGGTTGTTTTGGCAAAGTTTATTTGGTATTCAAATAATAACCATCCATATCATTTACCCAAGCTTCCATATCTTCTAAATAATTGTCGAGGGTTATATTCTCCCATTATTCTCTATTATTTTGTAAATCCTTCTCAAGTCGAAAATGAATTTAATTAAATCTTCACGACTTTTAACCCCATCAATTTTTTCTTGCAATTCCAACTTTAATCACACCTTTTCTTTAAATCTCACCATTTTGACACCTTATCCTACTCATCAATTCTGCTAGAAATTAAAAATGGAGCTGCTGTTCAGCTCCAAATATTATGTAACGATTGCATGCGTTTGTTAAACTAAGAATTTTCATATTACCATCCAATAAAATAAAAAAATAATCCTATTGCTATACTTAATAAAATTCCTCGTTTGTACAAGTACTTTTTGTGATGTTTTTCAAATTTAGTCCCGGATAAACCTTCTTGCACCTTGATCATTGAAAGTACTATAAACCAACCAAATACAATACTTCCCAATACATTAAACGTTAAATCAAATAGTAATTCCATTATTAGCTCCCCTATGATAAAAAACCTTGATTAAGTCAATTATATAATCCTTTTTCTTTTTAGCGTATCATTTTTCAAATTTCCCCTTAACAATGATTCTTATAAATAAAATAAACCGCCACTTTGTGACGGTTTTAAAACGTTATTTAAACATTAAATCGATATCCCGCTCCCCAAACTGTTTCCAAGAACTTAGGGTTTGCAGGGTCTCTTTCTATCTTTTCACGTAATCTACTAATATGGACAGTTACAGTTGAAACGTCTGCAGCTGATTCGAAGCCCCAAACCTTTTCATAAAGCTGTTCTTTACTTAATACTTGGTTCGGGTTCATTACAAAAAACACCATTAAATCAAATTCTTTTGTCGTAAATGGCACTTCTACTTCGTTAATAAAAACTTTACGAGCTGAACGGTCAATTGATATGCCATGAACGAAAATTGTTTTTGAAACGGTATGGTTACCTGCTAATCTTTCATATCGCGATAAATGTGCCTTTACTCTTGCGACAAGTTCACTTGGACTAAATGGTTTTGTAATGTAATCGTCCGCACCTAAACCAAGGCCTCTAATTTTATCAATATCCTCTTTTTTAGCAGATACAAATAAAATAGGAATGTTTTTTACTGCACGTATTTCTTTACAAATTTCAAAACCATTTTTTCCTGGTAGCATGATATCCAAAATGATTAAATCATAATTTCCTTTTAGTGCATGTTGAAGGCCTTCATCGCCATTATGTTGAATACCTACACGAAAATCATTTATTTCTAAATAATCTCTTTGTAGTTCTGCAATGCTTATATCATCTTCAATCAGTAATATTTCTTTCAATTTCTCTCACCTTTCTTTAAGGAAAAGAATATACTTGTCCCCTTACCAATCTCGCTAGTTGCCCAGATTTTCCCTCCGTGCTCTTCAACAATTTGTTTTGAGATTGCTAGTCCTAAACCACTACCGCCAGTTTGTGAATTTCTTGATTGTTCTGCACGGTAAAAACGTTCAAAAATAAATGGTAACGCAGCAGGTTCAATCCCTTGTCCATTATCTATGACTTCAACAATTACTTCACTTAACTGTTCATTTAATGAAAATGAAATTTTCTTTTCTTCTTTGTTCATATATTTCACACAATTGCTTACTAAGTTTGACAACACTCTTTTTAATTTCTCCCGATCCGCTGTAACATTGATTGATTCATTTGACTGATTAAATTCTATCTTGATGCCTTGCTGCAGTAAATCTAAATAAATTTCCTCTATATAGCTCCCTATATATTTATTCAACTCGACAGTTTCAAAATGAAATGGTTCCTTTTTTAAATCTAGCTTAGAAAATAAGAACAATTCATCGATTAATGAATCCATATCCTTTGCTTTAGAGTAAACTGTTGATAAATATTTTTCCATTTTCTCTGGAGTATTTGCTACACCATCTTTTATTCCTTCCACATATCCGATTATTGAAGTAATCGGTGTTTTCAAATCATGTGAAATATTGGATAATAGCTCTTTACGATTTTCCTCATATTGTATCTGTAGATTGATCGACTCTTTTAATTTGATTCTCATTTCCTCAAACGCTTTATTTAATACACCGATTTCATCATTTGAACTCGTATCAATTTCAAAATTCAAATCCCCAACTTTAATTTTTTCTGCTCCATTTTTAAGTTTTGAAATTGGGTTAATAATGCTTCGAGAAACTAAATAGTTTAGCATTCCGATTATCATAATAAATAAAAATAGCAATAAACCTAGTAAAATTGGAAAAAGATTACGAATAACCTCGGTATATGAGCTTGCCTTCTTTAAGACAAAAATACTCCCTTGGCTTTGATCTGGAAAATAAAAATCAAATTTCACATACGTAAAAAACAAATCATTCATTTTAATCGTATCGCGAGTATTAATATTCGTTTCCTCAAACCCAGGAAGCGCTTGTTCCAACACTTTTTTGTCTAACGACAGGGAACCGTACTCGATCTGTTTTCCCTTACGCACTACAATTCCGATATTCTTATGCTCAATACTTTTGATTTCCTTCTTATTAAGTAACTGCTTAGGATTATGTTTAGCAAGTAGCTTCAAATCAAGAAACACACTTTCTTCAACTGTAGTCAAAGGCTTTTGTACATAAGTCTTTTTGTAAAGATTTTCTACTGACTTTACGTCACCTGTTATTGCAAAAATGATTAAAAAACCTGCTGCCAATAATAATGTGATCGAAAAAAGAATCACCCCAATATAAGACAACAGAAACCTCATTTTAATTGACATTTATTTCACTCACTCGGTAATAAAATTTTATTTTGATTATCTTATTCTTAGCCATGATAGCTACTTTCGTAAACTACACACTCTAAAATAAAGTGTTATTTCAATTGAAATTAAGTGAACTATATCATATAAATCTTAAAAAAGTGTAAAATTTGTGTGAAATAAGTCTAAACAACACACAATTCATAAAATAGTTAAAAAATCATCAATTAATTAGTTTAATTTGAATGTAAGATAGATTGAAAGGATGTGAAATATGAAAAATCAAAAAGAACGATTTGAATCAAAAGATTTAAGGATTTATCAAATATTAAATGTAAGGAGCAATCTATCTGATGAGGATTTAGCATACTTATCCTATCTAGAAAAAGGGTTCAAAGGTGAAATGAAATTTGATGAATGGACTTCAATACTATCAGATAACTGGCTTTTCCTTAACGATTTATTGTTCGAATGTAACAAATCCGAATTCCAAATTGATTCGATTGGTATAAACGGAGAAACTATCTATTTATTTGAAGTGAAAAATTTTGAAGGAGATTATTATATAGAAGGAGATCGATGGTATAAAACCCCAAAAAACGAAATAAAAAATCCTTACGAACAACTTAAAAGAACCGAATCCATGCTACGAAAATTACTTAATGAACACAAGATTTATTTCAAAATAAAACCTCATTTAGTTTTTGTAAACTCCGAATTTTTTTTATACAATGCCCCTATGAACCTACCCACTTTTTTCCCATCACAATTAAATCGTTTAATTAACGAATTGAACATGCAACATTTTAAATTAAATCTTAATCATTTCAAACTCACTAAAGCATTATTATCACTTCATAAAACAGAGTCAAAATACTCTCAATATCCAATGTATCAATATGACCAACTAGTTAAGGGGATCATTTGTGTTAACTGTAATGCGTATATAGCCGAGATTAAAAAGGGTAAACTGATCTGTCAAGCCTGTGAATATGTAGAAGATCTGCCCATTGGAATATTAAGGAGTGTTGAAGAACTTAAATTACTCTATCCAGATAGAAAAATTACAACTAATGCGGTATATGATTGGTGTGGAATTTATAAATCAAAAAAAGGAATTTGTAAAATCCTTCGAGAAAATTTCAAAATTAATGGTTATGGGAAATATAGTTATTTTATTTAGTTGCTTTAGTTTTGTACTCATTATTGTGAGTATATATTTTTTTGCTATTTTAGCTAGTTATGGATCCTTGATGATTAGGGCATTTTCATCTTTTTCCTTTTTTACTTCCTCTTGAACAACTCATGAGGTAGTATTTTTCATCTTTTTCCTTTTTTACTTCCTCTTGAACAACTCATGAGGAAGCATTTTTTATCTTTTCGCTTTTTTACTTCCTCATGATCAACTCATTAGGAAGCATTTTTCATCTTTTTCCTATTTTACTTCCTCATGAACAACTCATGAGGAAGTATATTTCATCTTTTCGCTATTTTACTTCCTCATGAACACCTCATGAGGAAGTATATTACATCTTTTCACAATTTTACTTCCTCATGAACGCATTTTTGTATTACCCTCAAAAATTGCTCTAACAAAAAAACACCACCAGCATAAAAGCTGGTGGCCATAATCTACAAAACACAATTTATCCTAATGGTTTAATGTAATCGTCAATCGTTTTCCCTTTATATTTTGTAACTGGTTTGATTTTTCCAGATACGTCAGGGTTTTGCATTAGATAGTTTCTCTTAACATAGTCAAGATCTTTGTAATCAACTATTCCGTCGAAATTGATATCTGCATTTCGATCATTTGTATTTAGTTTGCTAGTGATGTAGACTGCATCCATTATATCAACGACATTATCATTGTTAACATCTCCGGCTTTCATAATTGCGTAGTAGAAATATTTTAATTTTCCAGCATCCATTGTATCGTATGAATCTACCATTTCATTAACATTTACATGTCTTTCGAAATGTCCTGGTATTTTGATAACAATTTCGTAGGATTGATCTAGTAATGGTAGATTAGGTACTGAGAATCTAGCAGCACTGTTAATCGTTGCATCATAACGTTTTCCATCTTTGCCACCGATTACATACACTTCTGCTCCTACTTTTGAATAATCCCTCTTTGGATCTAACCAAATTAGATTACTTGGAATAAATCCATCTGGTAAGAATCCACCTTCAAGAATTGAATAAGAAGGAATAATATTAACTCCTTGGCCGAATTTGTTGTTAATCGTCATTTGTGGTTGTCCTAAAATATTCGCTTTAGCAGTTTGGAATCCTAATTGTTGAACCCATTTTGTATATGCGTTTGGTTTATCTTTAACTTTTAATGTAATCGTCGCAACTGGCATATTTGAATTAATTCCAGATAAAGGAGTAGGTCCATCTAAACTTGTCGTTAATTTAAGCCAGTTATTAGATGTATCAGTTTTTTGATCTTGTGCTGTTAAGTTAGCTGTTAAGCCCAGTGCCTTTGCTGCATTAACATATTCACTACTAATTTCTGTGCTTTGGTATTCAAATACATCTTTAGGATAAGTAAGTGTAAACTCACCACCCATTAGGTTTTTAATATTGTGTTCACTTAAAGTTACTTTAACAGTATCACCGTATTTTGCGTCAAATTTATCAGTTGTTAATTTGATGTAAGGTTGTCCTTTTTTAACTAATGTGTATGTTTGACTTGGGTGATTTTGTATACCGTTCGTTGCAATGTCTTGGCCTAATAAAGTCATTGTTGAGAAATTTTTCTCTGCTTGGATTTTTCTTGTGTATTCAAAGTTTCCATTGCTGTCAACGACTAATGGTACATTACCAATAGGGTTTTGTGCGCCAGTTACTTTGACTGTATTTTTTGATTGGTCATTATTATCACCATTTTTGTTTATTAGATCAATACTTGAATCTGAGATATTACCAGTAATTTTTAGACCGGAATCATCAACTTCGTAAACTCCACCTGGTATATTCATTTTCATTGTTGGAAGTGTATTATCAATGACAACTTGCTGAGACTTTTTAAATACTTTTCCTTCTTCATTTGTACCAACAACTTCAATCTCGTATCGTCCTGGAGATGCAAGAGCTTTTGTAACATGAACTGGTTGGTCAGGTTTTCCAGTGAACGGGAAGTAAAGTCCGTTAAATCCACCATCTAAACCGAATGTCATGCCTTCATTAAATCCACCGTCAAATGAGTCAATGATTCCTAATTGCTCACCAGTATCCGCGTTCTTTAAAATGATATCAACTGTTTCCATGCGACTATTCAGAGAGAATGCAATTCCAGTAGATCCAGAGATTGCAAATGGTAAATCTCTTCTTGTATTAAAAGCTTTTGTTGTTAGTAAAACTTCTTTAATACCTTGCTCCATTTTATTTAAGCCAAATGGAATTTGATAGACTTCGTTGCTGTCTTCTTTATTCGTAAAAGTAATGTAACCTTCATAAATGCCTAATTCTGCGGTTTTTGGAACTGTTAGTATCGGTTTAAATTTGGACATTCCATGAACTTTAGCTCTAACTTCAGATGGTACTGCTAAAGAAATACCATTTTTTACTGCGTCCTGATCGTAACTACTAACATTATTAAATTGAACTTTTACGTCAAACACTTTATCTTTGTCAGAGTTGTTTGTCAGTTCAATTGTCTTTTTGTCTGTATAATCCTCATCCGTTGATACAATGCCACCGTAGCTTAGGTCGCCAGCTGTTTCAGGGATCATCATTTTATTACCATTTTCATCGAGCGTTGGTGCATCATCCTTCACACCAATTTGGATTGAAGAGTGTACAGCCTCATCTGCATCAATTCTACCCGATCCTTCTTCAAAAACACTATATGATCCGTTTAATGCGTCAGCAGAATTCATTAATGCTAATTTAACTTGCTCAGGAGTATAGTCAGGATGAGCTTGTAAAATTAAAGCAGCAGAACCTGTTACATGTGGTGCAGCCATCGAAGTACCATCAAATCGTGCATATGCATGTTCGTAGTCATCTTTATGAGTTACTCCATTGTAATAAGCTGGGATTGAAGAAAATACTGCTACTCCAGGCGCAGTAACCTCAGGTTTAATATCATAATATCTTCTTGCTGGTCCCTTTGAACTAAAGTCAGCCAATTTATCCCCTTCAGTATCAAAAGATCCAAAATCATTCATCGTTACGTTAACATTACCTTTAGATAACATATTGACAAGTTTTGTACCTTGATCATTCGGGATACTAAAAGTTGGAATAAAGTCAAAATTGTTTCCGAAATAATAAGGTATATAAGTTTCACCATTAATATTATTGAACATGATTACGGCCTTAGCACCATTTGCCTTTGCATTCTTAATTTTTACATTTAAAGTTAAATCGCCACGCTCCATCAGTACAATCTTGTCTTTAACATTTTTACCATTGTAATCTGAAACTTGACCTTTACCTACATAAACAATTGGAAGGTTAGATCCCTTTAAGGAATTGAGATTAGTATAATCTGAACCTAGCATTCTCATATTATCTAATTTAACAGTTTCAGTTGCTGAAGTTGCAACTGCATTGCTTGTTTGAACCGTAATTGGCGAACTGCTTGCGCCAACTGTAATACCAAGCGCTGATGAAGCAGGGCTACCAATTGTATACTGAGTAGGTCCAGCATTACCAGCAGCAAGAACACAAACTGTTCCAGCTAAAGTAGCATTATTGATCGCAACTGCCAATGGATCAAGCGGGTTAGCAACTGGTGCCCCTAAAGATAGGTTAATTACATCCATCTTATCTTCTACCGCTTTTTCAATTCCTGCAAGTATTGTATTCGATGATCCAGAACCATATGGGCCGAGTACTTTATAACCATAAAGTTCAACTTCAGGTGCTACACCTGTTATGGCAAAATCGGATTTATTTTTACCCGTTCCCGCAATAATACCTGATACATGTGTTCCATGTGCAGTATACCAAGGTTCACCTGAAGTTGGACTTATTTCAGGTTGCCCAGATTTTTTCCAGTCATCATAAGTTGACTCCATAGGATCTGAGTCGTTGTTTACAAAGTCATATCCGCCCTTATACACATCTTTTATATCAGGATGAGTATAATCGATACCTGTATCAATGACACCTACTTTAATCCCTTTACCAGTGATTCCTTCTTTGTGTAGCTTTTCAGCACCGATTTGTTCCATATTATTTAATTTAATCGAAGCGTTGTTTGTCGGCTCACCATTTTGTTCTACGAAAGGTTCGACAGTAATTTCTCGATCTTCATAAACTGCATCTACCGTATCTAATGTTAAAAGTTCTTTTACTTCATTAGCAGGTAGTGTCATTGCAACTCCATTAAAGATAGTCTTATATTCTCTTTTAAGATCAATCGATTTTAATTTTGCATTTCCATTTAATTGTTCTTTGAATTTTTTATGAGATTCCTCTACCTTATCTCTTGACTCCTGCATTGTAGCATTAAGACCGCTCTTTTGATTGATTTTAAAATCAATTTCAGATGGGGCTTGTTTAAACTGAACAATTACATTTAAAGGAGTATCTACATTTAAATCTACGTCAGGCGAGATCTTTACCCCTTCCGCATTATTATTTTCCTGCATGCTATGAATCATATCTCTATCTGCATTGGATATATTTTTGATATAACTATCAATATCCTTAATACTACCATTAGAGCCCGTAGAGTTTGTCACTGCGAATGTTTTGTGACCAGACATTAAACTTGCCGAAAATAAGCTAGAGGTGATTACTCCAGCAGTCATTACTTTGACAATTTTTTTGTTTTTATGCTTCATCATCTGCACTCCCCTTTTTTGTACTTTTCTGAAAAATCTTACAATTATTATTATAATCAGACAAATTCTTAAAGTGTATTGGGGGAATTTTAGATGAAATTATTCTTCATTTTTCTACAAAAATTACATTTATTCCCGATAAATTTTTTTATATTTCGCAATGATTTTCTTTAAACTTTACTAGATTTCAAAAGTAGAACATTAATTTTTTATACTAGTCTATTAAGTAAAATCAGAATAGTCTTTTAGTTCTTTAACTTAGTTTTAATAATTTTCATATTGGCTTTTTTATGAAAATAAAAAGGGAAAAAATTACAAAAAGATAGTTTTTGTTGTTTTTTGTAAGATTTTTTCAGCTAAAATTTGTGGGATTTGTAGGAATTCATTTCAAAATACAGGATTTTTTTATTAAAACATTACAAAAAAAGCTATACTCCTTTTTGAAGTATAGCTTCATAGATTTGCTTTAAGAAAATAGATTAATCTAGTTATATTCTCTTAAAATCAGTTTAATGTACTTATAATCTCAGTTAACGTTTTACCATTAGCATTTTGTTTAGGCGTTTTTTCAGCTTTTACTGTAGGATTTTCTTTTAAATAATTATTTACAATATAATTCATATCTTTCATATCTACAATTCCGTCAAAGTTGATATCTCCATTTCGATCGGATGTTTTCCAATGATCTTTTAAGTAAACAGCGTCATCAATATCGATTAGATTGTCTTTATTCTGGTCGTTTATTAATGATATTTGTTTTTATGTATTCAGTATGATTCTTATTATCCTTATCAACCCAACTTACTTTCAAATAGACTTCTTTTATGTTTGCTGCCGCTTCTTCAAATTTGATATCGGGCAAAAGATTAAAACTTCTACCAGTTGAAATTCCAGCTGGAGATTCAATTTTAGGAGATATCGTATATTGTTTAGCGGTTTCTTTGTCAGAAAACGAATCCTTAATTAAAACATTCGAAACCAACAAATCAGAAGTATGTAGATATTGATATGCATTTTGCATTAGGATACCAGAGATGATGATGTTCTTCATAAAAGATTTTGGTTCTGTTAAGTTGATATCGATTTCGATTTTGTTTGGTATTGATTGATAAGTAATTGCTCTTCAATTTTATAGTTGCTACTGCTTTCTAAAAATGTCGAAGAATTTTTCTTCTCTAAATCTTTTGTTTCTAATTGTAAATAGTTATTTTCTTCAACGTTTTGAGATACCGATTGATTTTGTGCGTTGTTTACTGTTGTTGCTTTTGTCTTAAGTGCTTCGTGATTTTCACAAGCTGTTAGAGATAAAAGTAAAAGAGATGAAGCAAAAAGCACGTTTGTTTTTTTCATATATTTATAGAACGAAATAGGAGGACATCCCCCTATTTCTCTCCTTATCCGTTTTTATTTATTTTTTAATAATATTCTGGACTACTATAATATTCGTAACCTTTGTACAGTTTGTCCATGCTCGATTATCTAGTTCGGTATTGTTACTATAGTTTGGTGAATTTACAATTTTGTGAGCTGAAAATCCATTTTCAGGAACATAGTCAATTGTTTTTGTACGAGTTGTATTATATTTTGTAGAACGCCATGAGTTAAACGCATGCTTATACGTTTCTTCTCGTTCAGCCTGGTATCTTGTTGACCAACTACCTGAAGCGGTATAGACTTGAGCGTTCTTTTGGAAATACCTAAAAGATTGGAATGTATGTACTGAAGCACCGGCTTCTTTATCGATGGCATCAAATGCAGCATTTACGCCATCTAGTACAAATCCACCGAATGTTTTTGCAAGTTTACCAGCAATATACATACCTGTATTCCATATTGTCATTGCTCTAGGGGCAGATTTTATTTCAACCGAATTGGTTGTACCACTTACAGGATAACAATAAGTTGTAACTCGTGTTGTACCTGGGTCAATTGGAGATTGTTTCAACAAAAATAATTATAAAAATCTAATTTCTCTGAAAAATATTATTAGTTAATGAATAAACCTCGTTTTTTTCTATTCAATTTGCTNNGAAAAAATCCTTTTTTCTATGGATTTTTTACTATCTTTTTTTATTTCACAACAAGAACATACTATTTTATTATCATTTTTCTAAATATCTTTCATACACAAAATATGAATAGAATCGGTATAGAATATTAATACCAGACATGATTGTAATAATAAACATCATGTCATTTTTAACGAATAGTGAAACAAAAAATATAATAATAGCTAAAAATGTTAAAAAATTACCTGAAAATCCATTGATTGGTTGATTATTTACGAAAAGTGTCATTGCTCCTTTAATATCCCTTGCATAACAGTCTTCATGATATGGTACTACCTTGAAAAACGATGTGGCGGTTACTAAGTCACCTCGAATGCGTATTTCTTTTAAACATCTGTCGCAATGAATTTCTTTTGACAAAACTTATCCTCCTTACTCAAATTCAACAAATATTAATTAAGTAATTCGATTATTTGTTACTGTTTCCTTTAACCCAATTTTAATAATTCGCTAGATTTACATTTGTTATGTTTAACATTCAAATCATTTAGTTGATAAAAGAAATAGTAATTATGTTTATAAATGATAAAAATAAAATAGGAGAAGGAATAATAAATATCCCAATTTTTCACTTTAGAAAATGGAACATTTTGTTTGTCGATTTATGATAGTTACCATAAAACAAATAGTTGATTAACTATATAACTTTAAAATACTCTTTACTACTGCTTTTGCACTTGATAATGATAACTCAGAAAGTTGACCTCCCCTTCACACCAATCACCAGAAAACCAAACATTTTCAATGTTATTCTTTGCTTTATCAAAGTACACCTCTTCTGTTAAGTCTTCTTACATCACTACTAAACTATTCTAATAACTTCTTTTTTTGTAGGATTAACAGTCATAATCTCTTCTGCTATTGAAGTAGAGGATTCTTTATCCTTGCTTAGAGTTTGATCATTATTACTACTACATGCAATTAAGAAGAAAGCGATAACATAATAAAAAATAGTGATTTTATTTTCTTCTTCATTTTTACGCCCCCTTATTTATAAAGATAATTGATTCCATTGAAATCATCTTTTCTAGAATATTGGACAGAAAAATTTTTTCTACTAATTCTTACCAAAAATTAGTATTATTTAGTTTGTATTAATGTGTCAAATATACGAAATTTAGATTATATCAATTTCTTAATTTCGTAGGACTATTTACTAGTTTTGTACAGGAGAATGCCCTAGATTGTAAAAAAAAGACCAGTCAAATGATTGGTCTCCAAAATTACTTAAGTTTTCTTTTTAAAACTTTCCCAGTACTATTTTTAGGCAGTTCTTCTACAAAATAAATTTCCTTAGGAACTTTATAATAAACAAGTGCTTTTTTACAAAAATCAATGATCTCACTTTCTGAAAGTGAATCATTTGCTACGACTAAATAAGCACATACACTTTCACCTATTAATTGATTAGGTTTTCCGACTACTGCTGCTTCAATAATAGTAGGATGTTGATAAAGTCTCTCTTCTATTTCTCTAGGATAAACATTATATCCGTTCGTTATAATAACATCTTTTTTTCGATCTAATAAAAATAAATATCCATCTTCATCTTTTTTTCCGAGATCACCAGTTTTAAACCAACCGTTAAAAAATGCTTTATCGGTTTCTTCTATATTATTTAAATAACCACTCATCACATTCGGTCCAATCGCAACAACTTCTCCTACTTCACCAGTTGGAACTTCTTCGCCATTTTCATTTACTATTCTTGTCTTAACACTAGGTAGATCAAGACCAACTGATCCTGGTTTACAAATTCCACGATATGGATTGAAAGTAAGAACTGGAGCTGTTTCAGATAGTCCATAGCCTTCTACAATTAAAACATTGTATTTTTCTTGAATTGACTGTAATAATTCGATTGGTATAGATGCCCCGCCTGAAATACATGCTCTCAAACTACTAAAATCGTTTGCTGTCGCACTATTTAATTGATATAAATAATTATAAATCGTCGGTACTGCCGCAATTAAAGTAGCTTTTTCTTTTTTTATTACCTCAACTAATTCAGTTGGGTTAAATTTAGGAATGATGATTGTTGTTGCTCCATTTAACAAAATCATATTTACACATAACGTTAAGCAAAATGAATGAAACATTGGAAGGACGGCGATCATTTGATCATTTTCACTTAATTCGATTAACTTGGAAAAATCATTTGCATTTTCAATTAAATTAAAATGAGACAACATTGCACCTTTAGGGTTACCTGTTGTTCCTGATGTATATAAAATAACAGCCGTATCATCTTGAAGAGTTTCAATTTCTTCTAATTGATTTTTTATTTTTACGGTCGGTTGTATTTCATCAATTAAAATAATATTTAATAATGTAGGACACTGATTTTTAACACTTTTAAGTTTTTTCTCCTGTTCACTAGTTGAAATAACAAGTTTTGTAGAAGAGTCTTTTAAAATATAACTGAGTTCACTTTCCGTAAAAGCTGGATTTAATGGAATGACAATTGCACCTAGTCTTAATATTGCTAAATAGGTTTGTACAAACTCAGGAGAATTTCCTAATAAAATCGCTATTTTATCTCCCTTTTCAATCTTATTTTCAACTAATAGTTGTGCTATGTTTTCACACGATGATATGAGTTCATCATAATTCATTTTGCTTCCATCGTATCGATAAGCTATATTTTTACCTTTATGATCTGCTACTTCTTTAATCATCCCAAATATATTCATTACTTTATCAATCCTTAGTTAATTTCATTGTTAGTATTTCATATAATAAAATATTCTAGAAAAATGCAAAAGTTAGATAGATAACTTTCTAACATTTATTTAAACTCATCTATTTTGTTATTTTCATCTTAAACTTTTTCTTTTTATCACAGTAAAAGGACAGACTTTAGTCCCTATTTCTTCATAATTCTATCAAACAAATAATCTTTAATGATATAATTTTTATACTACATAATCATATCATAATTAGCGAGAAGGTGAAATGAATGGCACAA
This sequence comes from Bacillus sp. AFS088145, assembly GCF_002564465.1. GTDB lineage: Bacteria > Bacillota > Bacilli > Bacillales > Bacillaceae_G > Gottfriedia. The sequence goes on from NZ_NUUX01000039.1 coordinate 43,652, forward strand.
CCAATGATCAATAATAAAACGAAAAAATCGTTAACAAGAATTGGTGTTGTAATCGCACTAATAGGTACTAAATTAAAGCTAATTTTACCGCTTTTAAAAGCTGCAAAGTTTTTATCTTTTTTAAGTATGATCTTGTATTTATTTGTTTACGGATTTACTTTTGGATGGTATTTTGCTTTCGCACTTGTTTACTTATTAATTTGTCATGAAGGCGGGCATTTAATTGCTGCCAAACAAAAGGGCCTACCAACTTCACCAGCATTTTTTATTCCTTTTGTTGGAGCGGTTATTTCACTTAAAGAAATGCCAAAAGATGCTGTAACTGAATCTTATGTAGCGTTTGGCGGTCCGTTTTTAGGCTTAATTTCAGTTCTACCAGCAATTCCTCTCTATCACTACACACATAATGAATTTTTCGGATTAGTAATTGCTTTAGGCTGTATACTTAATTTGTTTAATTTAATTCCGATTTCTCCTCTAGATGGAGGGAGAATTTTAAGTGTATTACCTCCAATTTTTTGGTTTATCGGTATTATGATGATGCTAGTGTATTTATTTTATCAACCTAATTTTATCGCATTTTATATTATTATTTTAGGTATTACTACATTCATTAAAAGAATTCGAGAAGCTTACCAGTTAAAGGTAATTAAGGAAAAAATAAAACTATACGAACATACTATTAAACAATTTCAATTCGGGATTTTTAATGTCTATTCTGATCGTACGATTGTAAAACGTTTCTTTTTCCCATTTTTTGAGGATAATAAGAAATTAGAATTAGAAATTCATAAGGAACGTCTTGAAATAAACTATTTAATCCGTTCCGTTCGAGCACGATTACATGAACCAGACTTAGACTGGAGAACTTATATTGATGAAAAGATTCAAGAAATTAAGCATAAAAGGATTACACCTTTACTGAAACAACAAGAAACATTAGAAACTTACTATGTTTCTAGTAATCGTAAAAAATGGCAAATTTTTATTGCCTATATCATTTTAGCAAGTAGTTTAGCTTTACTTGGATTTTGGAGTTTTGGTTTAATTGAACATGTTTTAGGTAAATAAGAGAAAAAGAACCTATTTTGAAAATAATTCTTTCAAGATAGGTTCTTTTATTTTAATTATAAATGATTTCTTTATATTCGTGACTGTTTTGCATTTCCCTCAGGGGATTTGAAGTATAGTTCAGGGCAAATAATATACTGTTGTTAGAGCTAAATGGAAGTTTAGTTAAATAAGGAAGAGGAATTTTGTGGTAAAAAATGGAATATTTTAAAGATAGAACAAAACGAGCTTTTTATTATACATACATTTTATGTAAATTTGAGTTTTGTCTAAATTACAATTAATAATAGCAGGAGGAATACGACATTGTTTGGATATGTAATTTTAGGATTTGTTATTATTATGATTGCATTTGGTTTTTTCATGGAAAAGAAGTTTGGAACTGGAGCTCCAAATAAAAGTGATAATCAACCATTTAATGAAGAAATTGGAAGAGATTCAACTAGCCCTAATAATTCGAATAATATTAATGGACCAAATTAGAAGTTCTTCGCTAAAAAGGAGGATTTATAGGTTATTATGAGGTTGGCCATGATTTCGAGTCCATTTAGCAAAAACTTTTAATACCTTTAGGACAAATGGCAACCTGCAATATCAAACAACCTCCTTCGACTTGCTCAAGATGCATGCTTTAGTTAAACAAGGAATTTAACCGTTGCTTGTTGAACTACTCATAGTTAACAAATTTTGGTAATTTCTATACTTTAGTTTTAGGAGGGGTTATAATTGCAAATGTTTTTTAGATATAATTGGTCGGTAAGAGAAGAATGGTATAGGTGGTGTGAAGAGTTAAGTGAAGAAGAATTATTGTTGAACCGAACTGGTGGAATGGGAAGTATTTTACATACACTTTTTCATATAGTTGATGTACAGTGGAGCTGGATTCGTGTCTTACAAGGCAAATCTGATTTTCAGGAGAATTTCAATGCTTATAAAAGCTTAGATAAAGTTCGAGAATTGGACGCTAAATTTCATATTGAAGTGAAAAATTTTGTAGACAGCTGGGATCATGAAATGGAAAACCGTTTATTTTACGATACCTTACCAGACGGAAGAAATGTGACGGATACTTGGGGTGAAATCATTAGACATACCATTGCTCACGAAATTCACCATATAGGACAATTATCAATTTGGGCAAGGGAAATCGGGAAACAACCTGTTTCTGCAAATCTAATTGGACGAGGTCTTGCTACTCATTCGAATAAATAATTAACAATGAATATAGTTTAATCGGATTCTATTTTATGTATAGGTTCTAGCTACCAGAGTAGTAGCTTTTTTTCTAACTTAGGATACTTAATTGGGATTAAATAGAACTTTTTTAACTAACTCATTGCAATAGTTGAATAACACTCAGGAGCAGATGGAATTTGATCGGCTCCTATTTTATTTTTAGGTAATGTAAAATTAGAATGATTAGTAAATGAACAAAACAAGGGTCTATCTTCACCAGTTAAATTAGTGCCTTATATATCGGGTTCTTCATACTTCCATGAATATTAGCGGTTTAAATGACACTTGACTATGCGTTGTTGAACTAAACCAACTAATGGTTTAGTTACATAAGTTTCGGAAGCCGCTTATAAACCATTAAAACTGTTAAAAAGTTGAAGTTGGGAGAAATTTATGAAGAAAATAAAAAAGTATTTATTATTCTAATTGTAGGAGTTATAGGCTTTTCAATTTATTACAAGGATCAAGGAAACCCTCAAATGGGGTTTCCTCTATTTTTATGCAATGATCAACATTAAAGTTTAACAGAGCCTATTTGTTAAATAGAATCATTGGAAGAAATAGAAAATCCATTGTTTAGCAAAGGTCGCTCTTGCAAGTATAGAGCTAAATCTGGACAGTTCCCTTCAACAATTTCCTTTGCAATAAGCTTCGACAGCAGCTGGCTGTAAACCGTCCCGTTATCACCAAAGGCAAATAGGAAATAACTATTTGGAAATGCTTCATATTTTCCGATAATCGGAATGCCATCGAATGTGCCTCCATAAAATGCAGCTAAGTAATATTCTGGCTGCACTTGAATAGTTGGAAACATTTTATTAAACTCTTCAATCAGTTTCTTCTTTTTGTGAATTAGTTTACTATCACGATCTTCAGGGTACGAAGTATTATCATCAAGTCCGCCTATGATAATCCGGTTATCCCTAGTTGTACGCATAAATAAATAGGGACGAGCGGTTTCCCAAATGAGTGTTCTGTTATACCATTCTGAAAGATCGTTGACTGGTTGGGTAGTTACAGTATATGTACTTACAAAGGAAGCTTTTTTCTCCTTTTTAATCTCAATTCCTTCATAACCTGCTGCATAAATAATAAAGCGTGCTTTGATAGAATGACCATTCTTTGTAGAAACAATCATCTTATCTTGTTCTTTATCATAATGGCGACCGTTCATTTCCGTATTTTCAAATATATGGATTCCTTTGCTTGCGGCGTAATCCAAAAGTGCATGGGTGTATTTAAATGGATTGATTTCTGCATCATTGTAAGAATAAATAGCGGCATCCCTGCTAAAAGGATATTTTGCTTCAATATCTTCCTTAGTTAAAAAAGTAAGTTCACAATTATGCTGTTTTAAGAATTCATATTCCTTTTTAAGACTTTCGACGTCGTCTTCACAGCTTGCGGAATAGAGAGTATCTCTTCTGTTGAATTCACAATTTATGCTGACTTTCTTTGAGGCTGCTTCAATTTCATTTATAGCATCCTTCAGTAGTTGTAAATGCCTTTCGATGTAACCCTCTCCAAAGGTGTTGATCATATCTGTAAACATTTTTTCACCGGAATATTGAAGGAGGGCCGTATTCGTACTAGTACTGCCGCTGCCAATGGTTGATTTTTCAATTACAGCCACATCCAAATTAGTATCGGAAAGATAATATGCACATTGTGCTCCTGAGCTCCCACCCCCAATGATTAATACATCACAAGCTAGATCTGCTTCCAATGCTGGATATGATGGAGCATCGGGAAAAGTAGTAGGCCAATAATAGGTTCCAGATTGTAAATTCATCTATATCCTCCAGTTATTAAAAAGTATAATGTTACTATTTCCAACCTCATTTTGTGTATGCAAAAAATTCTACTCAGATTGAACACTGTGTAATATTAACTAAATGTGAAAGAATGAACGTAACTAGAGTGAAATTCAAAATAGAAACGGCAAGAGCAAATCGCTATACTAAAGTATAAAAAACCTCATTTTGTTGCCTAACGTTGAACCGTACCATAAATAGAGGCCAAAAAAAGTTGGAGATAAGGCGGATATAGAAATACAAGATTATTTTATTTGATTTAGATGGCACACTTTCAGATTCAAAAAGTAGGTATTACTAAATCGGTTCAATTTAAATTTCTCCTTCCCAATATTAACCTTATTAATTTTATTATAAGAATTTTGGGAAAACTCTAATTTCTTATACAACAATACTGCCATTTACTTAAATAAAAAAAGCCGCATATTTGCAGCTAGTGTTTATCAAGTAATGCACTGCGTTAGTTGGGCTTAACTTCCAAAAAATACAATAACGACTATAATAATATAAGTCCAATTTATTAATCGCATATATTTTCTTTTCCTTTTTTCCTCTAATACATCTTCTGATAAGTATTGGTTTCTAATTAAACTAAAGCATTGCATTAGTTAAAAAGAATAAATTTAAATCAAATGCATATCCCGCATCTTTAACTCTCCATTTTCCTTTTTTACTATTTCTAACCAGCGTCCAACCAAAATTATCCTTCATTTTATTTGCCTCCCAACCACCTACAACTGTAGGAGCAGTTTTAATGGTAGAAAAGACAACAATGGCATTTTCATCTTCCATATAAGCTTGAATTGTATCTGCTTCTATCGCTTGAAACTCTGAATAGTGTAGTTCTGTAATTGTGCATCCTTTGTTAGTATCAACCTTATTGAATTCTTTCTTGACGTTTTCAAACGCAGTGATTATATCGTCCTTCGTGAACTTTTTAGATAAACCTATTCTTACTTTTACATGATCAGCATCAGTATAATTATCTTCCGCTTGTTCAACTCTCCATTTTCCCTTTTCATTATTTCTTATTAAAGTCCAAGTATATCTAGTCTGAGTTGAATTGGGCTTCCAACTTCCATCACCACCGGAAGAATCGACTTTAAAGTTTGAAAGCAAAACAATTACATTTTTATCGCCTACAACTGTTTCATAGCCTCCACCATTATTCATATAATCTTTGGTGATAGCAAGAGAATCTTTTTCTGAGTACCATAGATCTGTCAATGTGCACCCTTTATAACCTTTGAATTTTTCCTTTACAGTTCTTACTGCTGCCTTTATTTCGTCCTTCGTGAACTGATTTAATTGTCCTATTTTTACCTTTACAGTTTCAGCATCAGTTTGGTGCTTATATAATAGAATTGAAGATACAACAACTATTACTATAAAAAGAGAGAAATATTGTTTCTTATTTTTCATACTATGTACTACTATTTATATTTTTGTTTCAAATTTCCAGTTACTCCCACAAAGTTGATTATACAGTAAAGAACTACTACTGTAATTTGGGGTAATTTCGCTTTTTTTGACACAAAAATATTCTTATGGAGCTAAACTGCTACATAGTTGTATAAGAAAATCAAATATCTACTCTAACCGATCCTACTATTTCAGCCAATAAAAAACTAATAAAATTTTGTATGTAAATCTTTAAAAACATTTATAGCCTGAAAAAAATATTCATTATAAGTTCCTTCATCTTCTAAACTCCAACAAGTTGATAATACAGCATGCGAATAACCCCACAGGAGTACTCTTTCTTTATTTAGATCTAATTCTTTTACTAGTAGTTCAATTCGATTTTCTAGAGTCGTAGAAATATCTTTTCCTTCTAAGTTGTTCAAAAGAAACTGAATGATGTCATATTCTCTTTCGCCTATTAATCCTTTTGGGTCAATTACTTTCCATGAGCTTTCTCCGGCATTTAATATATTATAATGATGTAAGTCCCCGTGAAGTAAGTATTTTGTAGATTGTGTACAATTCATTTCCTTAAAAATAGTATACGCATCTAATAGCATTTCTTTTGAAATAGGGCCTAAGCCATTGGGAAATTTTTCAACAATTCGACTTAAGCTATTTTCACTACTTAATATGGAAGGTATTCTAGTGGATTTAGGTGCGGCTTTCCATAAATTTTTCATCACTTTGACGGCTATGCCCATTGCCTCTTGTTCATTTTCAATCGTAGCAAGAGTATCACCAGGCAAAAGTTGTTCTAAAATTAGGATCCCTTCATTAAGATCGAAATCTATAACTTTAACAAAATCTTTATTTTTAAACTCTCTTAATGCTTCAACCTCACTATTAAATTCCTCATTTGGGACTGCGAGTTTAATCACTGCGTTTTTTTGACCATCAATTAAAATTGGCGCTACAAAATTATATGATAATGCAAATGGAGAGAATATTTTCATATTCCATCGAATTTCACTTCTATTACATAAGTCATCAAAATTTCTGAGCCATATCTCTCCTTTTTCTTTATGGATATCTTTAATGGTTTTTATAAACTGATCTGGAAGAGCTATCATTTAATCATCCTTTTCTATAAAGAATTGTTTTTAATGTTTGAAGTTTCTAAAAAATGTAGAGTTGAACTGAAGTACAATTGCTTTTTGTATAAGTAGAAAAATTGACTCCCTCACTTATTTTTAAAATCACTTTGAGAAACTCAACTTCCGTTAGATGAAAGATGGAGAGAATAATCAAATTAGTTGTTCTTTTAATTTGTACTCTTCAATTAATCGATTATTTTGGTACTTACCTTTTGCATATTGAATAATTTGATCTTTAATATTTGGATATAAGATGATATTGTCTAAATCATTAATTGATACCCATTTTACGCCAGTTTGATTTGGATCTGGATTTGGTGGCATCGTAGGAATTGAGTTTTCTTTAATATGACAACGAAACATTAAACTTAATCCATGTATTCTATGACCGGTCATATGAGGTGCATTTTCTGAAACAAATACTAGTTCCCCAACCTCAACTTCTACACCTGCTTCTTCAAATGCTTCTCTTTTTACAGCTTCAATAATTGTCTCACCAGGTTCGGTACCGCCAGCTGGTAAATTATAGTGAATTCCGGCCTCATCTGTAAATTGAATAAATAAAACTGAATCATCTTCAACAATTAAAGCACATGCTCTTACACGAATATGATACATCCCCTAGCTCCTCCCCCAATAAAAGTGATTATTCCATTATCTAAAAAATAAATTCAACTTTCAATCTATTTTTACGAATCAAGCAGAAAGACCTAAATAATAAAAAGGCATCATGGTATATGTCCATGAATGCCTTCTAGTCAAAATATACTATCCATCATTTAACTTGGCTATCTAAAAAATAAGAAGAAAGAACTTGTTTCATTATTTGGATTGCTTCATCTATTTCTTCGTATGATAAATTGATCGGCGGTAATAATCTTAATACATTAGTTCCTGCAGTACCAACGATTAAACCATTCTTTAAAAATTGCTCCACTAGTTGATTCACAGATAGATTTAACTCGATACCAACCATTAACCCTTTCCCGCGTATTTCTACTATTTGCGGAAACTCTTCTTTTATTTCAGCTAATTTATCAAATAAATACTGTCCTTTTTCTTTTACACTATTTAAAAATTGTAACTCATTAATAAGATTGATTGTTTCAAAAGAAGCCGCCATTGCTAAATAATTTCCGCCAAAAGTTGAACCATGCGCTCCTAACGAGAATGTGTTTGCTAGCTTGTTCTTACCGAGCATTGCGCCAACTGGAAAACCATTCCCTAAACCTTTTGCTAGCGTAATAATATCTGGATTTAATGGAGTTTGTTCATAGGCAAACATTGTTCCTGTTCTGCCCACTCCGGTTTGTACTTCATCAACAATGAGTAATAATTCATGTTTTTTACAAAGAACTTGAATCCCTTCAAAAAAGTCATTATTACCAACGATTACACCACCTTCACCTTGGATTACCTCCAAAATAATTGCTCCAGTATTTTCATTAATTTCATTTTGTAAAGCATTCAAATCATTATATGGTACATATGTAAAACCACTTAACATTTCACCGTATCCTTCATGAATTTTAGACTGACCTGTAGCAGCCATTGATCCAAATGTACGTCCATGAAAGCTTTGTTTAAAACTGATTATATGAGATTTACCTGAATGTTTTCTAGCTAATTTTATAGCTGCCTCATTCGCTTCTGTCCCACTATTACAGAAAAATACTAAACCATCCTTAAAGCTTTTTACTAAAACTTTAGCTAGCTCTTCTTGTTTTTTTATTGTAAATAAATTTGATACGTGCCAAATTGATTCTACTTGTTCTTTTAGTGCATTTACAACTTTTGGATGACAATGACCTAAGTTACAAACAGCAATTCCACTTAAAAAATCTAGATATTTGTTATTTTCGTCATCATATAGGTAAGTACCTTTTCCGTTTTGAAAATTAATATTTTTTTTATTATAAGTTGGAAATAAATTACTCACTTAACACAACTCCTTTTGTAAATACTGTACCGTTAATCGTTCCATTTTCATTTAAGAAATTCTCACCAACAATCGCCACTGAATTTACTATATTTAATGCATTTAAGGCACTCGTAACTTTCGGAATCATTCCACCATAAATAGTTTTTTCATCAATTAATTTATCAACTTCACTAGGCGTAATCTTTTCAATCAATTTTTGTTCTAGATCTAAAACACCACTTGTATTTGTAATAAAGCAGAGTAATTCCGCATTCATTGCCTTGGCAATACTTTTTGCTGCTTCGTCTGCGTTAATATTATATTTTTGGCCAATTTTATCCACCCCGACAGGTGAAATAACAGGTACAAAATCATTATTAAGTAGTAAATTTAATAGATTCGTATTTACATCCTCAATTTCTCCAACCCAACCTAATTTTCCCTTATTATAAAGTGAAGCTTCAAGTAATAGATTGTCACATCCTGATAGTCCAATAGCTTTAATATTATATTGATTACAAATAATCGTTAAATCTTTATTGATTTTTCCATTTAGGACATATTCTACAATTTCTAAAACTTCCGATGACGTCTTACGAATGCCGTCTTCCATTTCAACTGGAATTGAAAACTTTAATAATAAGTTATTTATAAGTGGTCCCCCTCCATGTACAAGGATGACTTTTTTACCACTCATTTTTAATTGATTTATATTTTCAAAGAATGTATTTGATAGGTTATGGATTAAACTACCACCAAGTTTAATAACTACTGTTTCCACTGTTTAATTCCCCCTTATGTGCGATAGCTTGCATTTATTTTCACATAATCATAAGTTAAATCGCAGCCCCATGCAGTACCAAGTGTATCTCCTTCGTGTAAATGGACATCAATATAAATAATCTCATTTTTCAAAGCAATTTTAGCCTCTTCTTCATTAAATTCAACTGGTTTGCTACCAAATAATACTGTTACACCATTAATGGAAATATCGATTTGATTAAATTTACCTTCGACCCCGCTATATCCAATCGCACCAATAATTCTTCCCCAGTTAGCGTCTTCTCCATAAACAGCTGTTTTTACTAAATTTGATCCGACGATCGTTTTAGCAATTTGATTTGCATTTTTTTGGCTTGAAGCTCCATTTACATTTACTTCAATTAACTTAGTTGCCCCTTCACCATCTCTTGCAATCTTTTTAGCCAAGTCTCCACAAACTAATTGAAATGCAGCTACAAAATTAGCCCAATCTGGATGACTTTCAGTTAATTCCTCATGTTCAACTGTCCCATTTGCCATTACTAAAACCATATCATTTGTTGAAGTATCTCCATCAACTGTAATTTGGTTAAATGTCTTATCTGTCACTTCTTTTAGTAAACTTTGTAACTGACCAGAACTAATCGTAGCGTCAGTTGTCACAAAACCAAGCATAGTTGCCATATTTGGATGAATCATTCCAGAACCTTTAGCAGACCCAGCAACTGTTACGATCTTTCCGTCAATCAATACTTCATAACAAGTAGTTTTTATAACAGTATCTGTCGTTAAGATTGCGTGACCGAAATCTTCTCCATCTTCCGACTTATTACCGAGCGTTAATTTGTCGATACCGCTTTTTAATCGATCCATTTTTAAATATTCACCGATTACACCAGTCGATGCGATTGCGACTAAATGTTCAGGTAAATTAAGATGCTCAGCACACCATGTTCTCATTAAATAGGCATCCTCTTCTCCTTTTTTACCTGTACATGCATTTGCACAACCACTATTTACTAAAACTGCTTGAAGCTTATTACTATATGAGATACTCTGTTTTGTTATCGCAATTGGTGCTGCTGGAAATAAATTTAATGTATAAACTGCCGCAACTGATGCTGGCTTCTCAGAATAAATTAACCCTAAATCTTTACGTTTATAACGTAGTCCAGCATGAACTCCACTAGCATAAAAACCATTTGGTGATGTAATTGTTCCATTTATTTTTTTTATATTCTTTTCTTTTGTTATCAACTTTTATCTCTCCTTATGGAAATATTGGTGTAAATTGTAAACCTGTTTCATCCGACAAACCTAACATTAAATTCATATTCTGAATTGCCTGCCCGGCCGCTCCCTTAACAAGGTTATCTATGACAGAAACGATTGTAATTCGATTGGTACGTTTGTCGTAAGTAGCATATAAATCACAAAAATTTGAACCATAAACATCTTTAGTACAAGGTACTCCGTCTCTTACTCTCACAAAATAGGAATCTTCATAACTTTGGTTATAGATTTCTTTTAATTCTTCGTTACTAATTTCACGTGTTGACGTAGCATAAATTGTTGACAAAATCCCCCTTGTCATTGGAACTAAATGTGGTGTAAAAGTTATAAAATCCTGTGTTGAATCAATTGATCCAATAAATTGTTCAATTTCAGGTATATGTTGATGTTCAGTAATTTTATAGGCTGTTAGATTTTCATTTCGATTCATAAATTGAGTTGTTTGATTTGCCGTTTTACCAGCTCCAGAAATTCCAGATTTAGCATCTACTATAATTGAATTTTTCGCTACAATTCCTGCCTTTAATAACGGCGCGACTCCTAGTAGTGTCGCTGTTGGATAACATCCTGGATTAGCAATATTATTGGATTGTTTGATCGCTTCTCGATTAAGTTCAGATAGTCCGTATGTAAATTGATTCGTTTTTGAAAAACAAGGATGTGTATGTTTATACCATTTTTGGTATGTTTCTTCTTTTTTTAATCGAAAATCTCCAGATAGATCAATTAATTTTGTTTTCGAAAAATCGATTTCTTCCATTAATTCACTGCTAACTCCATGTGGTGTAGCAAAAAACAAAATATCATTTTCTGAAACAGATTTATTTTTATTCCACTTTTTTATTGCCCCACTAGTACTAGTAGCTAAATGTGGATAATACGTAGACAAATCTTCCGTATAATCTGATGTTGAATAAAAATTCATACCGCTTATTTCCGGATGCATTGATAGTAATCTTACGAGTTCAAGACCACCATATCCGGTTGCCCCCATAATACCAACTTTCATTTTAATATCCCCTTTTATAAAATTATATTCTTCATTATAAATATGAATAAATATAAAATCAATTGTATTTTTATAAATATTTGAAAATAAAAAAAAGATTAACCAATTTTCTTGATTAATCTTTCATTATTTTTTCATTGTATTCTTTAAATAAAAATAACGTACAACTAGTTTTTTACCCTATAAATAAAACTCAAATACTTTCGCTATTTTTTCTTTTATTTTTTCCTTAAAAGGTAAATTTTTAATATAAGTAGGCGTAATTTGAAAAGCATGATTAAATACATCAGCTAATTCTGGTTCTACCTGTTTGATAAATTGTTGATCATATATATAACAATTCAATTCATCCGTTAAATGAAATGACCTCGAATCAAAATTTGTTGTACCAATCATTAGTACTTTATCATCAATTTTAATTACTTTACCGTGAAAAATACCTTTTTTAAACCCATAGACTTTTATATTATTTTTCCAAGCTTTCTTTATATATGGAAATGCTGCTTGTTGTACTAGAAGTGCATCTGACTTATGAGAATATAGTATTTTTACTTCAATTCCTCTATTTGCTGCATCTAATAATGTATCCCATATCACTTTATTATTCGGTATAAAATATGGAGAATAAATTGTTATAGAATGTTTTGCTTGTTTAAACAATTTACTATATTCTTGCTCAATTCCTATTTTAGTATATGAAACAAATTGATGCTGACTTCTCCCAATTTTTTTACTGATCTGCATCTGTGTAATTTTTTGGTTTGAATTTTTTCTCCAATCATGTACAAATTGTTTTTCTAAGCCTTCAACACCACTACCTACTAATCTAAGCTGAACATCTTCCCACGGTTTTAATCCTTTTTTTTCATCTATATACTTTTTACCTATATTAAACCCACCAATATAGCCAATTTCCCCATCAATAATCGTCATTCGACGATGATTTCTGTTATTTATCGATGCAAAAAAATAGGATAATTGCGGTTTATTAAAATAGGTAAAATGTACTCCATGGTCGATTAATGATTTTCTTTCTTTCCGTTCTAATAAAATTCCACCAAGTCGATCAACACCATAATAAACTGGAATTCCTTCATCACTCTTCTTTTTTAAAACATCTAAAAATTCATGTGAAACACGATCATTAGAAATCGAAAAAAAGTAGATATGCACTTCCTTTTTTGCATTCCTAATATCATGAAATAATTGGTTATTTAACTTCCTTCCGTTCGTAAAAATCGACAAATCACTATGTCCCATTGGATAAGTTATTGGCTTTTCAGTAAAAATATTCTTTTTTTGAGCATTCTCCATTTCAATCTCATTTAAAGCAAATAATATGACCAATAGTGAAAATAGGAGTACTAAAGTTTTAAAAATGAATTTTAATATTTTTTTCATAGATTCCTCTTACATAGTCTGGCATAAGAGTATTTTTTGAATAAAATGACTTAAATATCCATATTTATTTTAATTATGGAATTTTTTTTCGTTTAGATTCAGTTAGACTAAAAAGTTGATTTTTGGAATTAAATAAAAGGCTGTCTAATTAGACAACCTTGTAAAAATCTTATTACTGAGAATTTTTATTTCACCAATTAAGCCTTTAACATTTTCATCAAAAAATCAGCAGCTGGTAAACCGAATTTATTATCAACTAAATCTTGAATAGTTAAACTATTTATCACATTGAAATACCAAACTAATATTTTTCGTGGATCTTCCTTTAAGAATTCACCACTTTCTTGTCCTTTTATAAATATAGGAATTAGTAAATCAATTAAATAATTAGGTGAATATTTTGATAATAATTCAGTCACTTTTTCTGGTACTTCGGTGTTTTTCCTCGCTTGTTGGATCATCATAAATGCATACTTATGATTTTCGTCTAACATTTTTTCAGTTAATAATTCTAATAGTTGGTAAGGAGTTCCTTGGAAAAACTGCAATGAACTTAACTCACTTTGAGACTCAATCATTAAACCTTCAATAATTTGAAAAAACAATTCTGCCTTTGATTGAAAATGGCGAAAAATTAAACCTTCACTAACATTTGCTTCAGTTGCAATTACACTTGTTTTCGTATTTTTATAGCCATTCAATGCAAATATTTTCAATGCAGATTGTTTTATAAGCACCTTTCTATCAGTTTGTTGATTAGGATCTCTTGGTAACAACTTACTCACTCCAATTTATACATTCTTACTTAATTATTAATTGCTAATGGTCTTACTCTATTTATTAATTCTTGTAAAAACTGCTCAGGTCTAGCAAAGCAAGCTAAATGACCAGCGTTATTTATATAAATAAACTCTTTTAAAGGTGCTTCGATTTCTTTTAAAAATCGTTCTGCATTTTTGGTAGGGGTAATAATATCATTGTCTCCTTGAAAAATAAAGAAAGGTATTGAAAATACTGTTCCTAACCGTCCATAATTAAAATTCATTAGTTCGTTAAACAATTGTTCACCCGAAAATTTCATCCCTTTAAAAATATCGAATAAATCGTGTATATTATGTCGTGGTGATGAAAGCATTGAAGGTAAAATAAGGTCCATTACCATATTAGGAACATTTTTTATAGATTTTACTAAGATCTGATTTCTTCTATAAAAATCTTTAAGTGTCCATTTCGATTGATCTGGTCCTAGTTCTTTCAACTTCTTGATTCCTTTCGTATTCCCTGCATCAGACAAGGCATCAATGGCCAATTGGTATGCAATATTTTCATAATCAAAACAGTTTTGATCAGTCCCTACATACGCGAAAAAAAGATTTGGTCTTTCCTTAATCATTAATGTAGCTATAAGACTACCGACGGAACTTCCAACCAATATAATTTTATCTTTCTCAAGATCATTACAAATAAGATTACTTAATTCAATTCCATCTTCTGCCAACTGGTGTAATGTAATTTTACCACAGCCTTCTTTCTCATTCTTTTTAAACGTTTTTCCTGCACCACGTTGATCCCATTGAACAATAGTAAAATGCTTTTCCCAAGGACGTATTAAAGAACTAAAAATAGTATATGTTGAGGCAGGACCACCATGAATCAATAAAAGAACAGGATTTCTTCTATCTTCTCCTCGGATTGAAATCCATTGATCAATCCCTCCAATCGTTACATACTTTTCTTCGTTAATCAAATATTCAGTATTAATTTCTAACTTCTTTTCATTTTTTCTTTGATTAAATTTACGAAAAAAGATATCGGGTAAAATATTGGATTTTGTCATTTAGAGTTTTTCCTTTCTAAATTTTATTAGTGAGTGAGTTACTCACTTATATCATATTATGCATCTTGCTCTGTCAATTCTACTTATGGGATATCAAAAAAGGTCGGAGAACATTTAATCCCATATCTAACTTAAGCTATTTATTTGTTAGTACAATTATGTTTGTTTATTTACCTTAACTGATATTTTGTTTCAAAAAAAAACGACTAAAAAGTCGGTCAAATTGTGCAACTAAGTATTTCTTAGTTCAATAAAATTTATTAAGAAGTTATCTAGTTAATTCCCCAAAATAGACTAATCCTCATTTTTCTTATAAAGGATACCTTTTATTTCCAAATTTTTAATAGCAATTTTATCTAAAAAATAACACAAAATAGATATATTCTAAACATCGGAGTTGACATATAGTTGTGAAAAAAGTATTTTTTATTGTAATCTTGTCCCTTTCATTAATTTGCTTTGCAGATTTTACTTACGCTAAGACAGACAAACCAGTACTCACCCCAATTAGCTTTCAAATAGAAATTCAGGATTGGGAAGCTGTTAACAAAATAATCCCAAAATACTCGTTGTTCACTGTAATCGATGTGGAAAGCGGCAAAAGCTTTAATGTTCAAAGAAGAGCTGGTAGTAGGCATGCAGATGTGCAGCCTTTAACAAGAGATGATACAAGGATAATGAAGGAAATATACGACGGGAACTGGAGTTGGAGAAGAAGGGCTGTATTAATTTTAGCTGATGATAACCTAATTCCTGCTTCCATGCACGGAATGCCACATGGTGCAGGTTCGCTTCCAAACGGTTTCTGTGGTCATTTTTGCATTCATTTTATGGGAAGCACGACACATCGGACAGGTAAAGCAGACTTTTCCCATCATTTGATGATCCTTAAAGCTGCTGGGAAGATTAATGAATATATGAATAACCTTCCACCGTCCCAACTGCTAAATGTTTTATTCGTAACGATTAAAAACAGAGATAAAGGCTTGGTTAAAAATATTGCCATAAGTAATCAAAAAAATATTAAAAAAGAGCTTAAGAAAATAGAAAAAATTGAAGCTATACAGTGGACTTTGCCCCAAACAAAGAAATCAGGGCCATCCTCTTTAGCAACTGAAATCCCAGTTGAGGTTATTCTTTTTATAAAAAATAAAGGTCGGTTAAGGACCAAACTTTCTTTTACCTTGGTGAGAACGTCACCGATTTCTCCTTGGAAAGTGAATATCGACCCTTTGTTTTCAAGTATTAACTAGGATGAGACAATTAGAAGGGCTACCTTAGTAGCCCTTCTAATTAATGCATATGTATTCCTTAAAGTTCTGTACTTTTATATATTACTAAAATCTTGAATACTGTTCTAAATATAGAAATAACTAACGAGATTATTAGCAACCAAAAGTAAAAATCGTAATCATGTTCTGACCATATTGAAACAATCACAAAGGTAAATAATAAAATAGCTCCTATACTTTTTCATTCGTATGTTACTATAGACTTTAATTTATTCATTGTTGATTCCCCTTTTTTTCCTCAACAAGTTATTCCATTTTACCGTGTGCTTTACTTCTCTCATTAAAAAAACTTAGCTAATGATCTTTAACTTTTGTTTTTTCCTTAAAAATTCAACTAATGCTAAAATCGATAGGCCTATTATTACCGTTATGATATGAAAAACCCATTTCTTTTCATCAGGAATATTGTCTTTTATAATCCCATAACCTGCTATAAATGAATTTGAACCAATAAAATAGTTCATTCCATTACCAATTAATATGTACTTTCTATAAAAATAATAAGATGCAAATATAAAAAATACAAAAAATAATATATCAAAAATCACAATTTTTCTCCCTATTTAATTGAGTATTTTTAAAGTCGTTTTATTTAATTTAATTTTTGTAATGTGTTATTTCAATTAGAACTTTCTTTATATGTTTTATTACATATTTTCTGTACTTCGATTATACCATTTTTTTCTAATGATTCTTTCCTTCGACTACTATATCTTCAGCTACAATCTTAAATTCTATAAACGGAATGTCGAATAGGACATGAAGTTCAAAGCCTGATTTTGCTGGATAAACTTCATCGTAAAGCCAAAAACCACCTTTAATATTCTCAGGCATAATTATTTCATTAACTCCCAAAATAGTAAGTTTGATTTCAGAAAAATCATTAAATCCCCCTTCGCAATCTAAATTAATAACAAATGTATCGGTTGTAGGATTTTCAATAGATTTTACATTTTAATCATGTAATGAAATCTCATTTAATTTTACAATGTTTAATGGAAGTAAATCTTTACTCGAGTTATAGATTGATAGATACTCTTTATCCATATCCTCCATTTGCTGGTTGTATTCGTCCTTCCAATTATTAATCATATTTCTAAGTTTTTCCGATGGATACGATGTATTCAATGATCCATCATTAATATATTGATGGAACGGCTCAGGAAGAAATTTTAGCAAATCATTTTTTAAAATTTCTAAGTCTTCTTTACGGTTTTTAATATAATCTCTTCCATACGATTCAAAATTCTTAATAGATTCATCCCATTCTTCTTTTGTTTCTGGAAAGGACAAGAAGAAACCATATACTTGCATTTTGTTGTACCAGTCTTTTGAATAATATTTCATTTATTTAATCTCCATTTCGCAGAAAAGTCTCATTAAAGTTTTGAGGATTTTTGCTTACTACATTGAATTTCAGATACTAAAATAAAAAAAGCCATAAATTGTTGCTCATGATCTTCAACTATAAGCGTGATAAGTCAAAAAAAGAGAATGATTCAAAATCATCATTCTCTTTATATCTATTTATATGTTTGTTTGTTCTGCATATTTTTTAAAATTGTCTAGAATTGCTTGCCATCCTTGTTGTTGAAACTCAACAGGATTAGTTGTTTCAGGATCGAATGTTTCAATTACTTCCGTTTCGTTTCCTTTACCATTAAATGTGATATTAACCTTTCTTCCATCACCTAGAGTATATGCGATAACCTCATATTTTTTTACTTCATCATAAGTCCCACCAAAGTCGAAACCAAAACTGCCATCTTTTGCTTCCATTCTTGAACAGAATTCTCCGCCAACTCGTAAGTCATTTACTGCAAATGGTGTATGCCAGTCGACTGAAGGACTATTCCATTTTTTAATATGTTCAGGTTCTGTCCAAAATTCCCATACTTTTTCGATTGATGCACTAATAGTTGCTTTTACAGTTACTTTTTTAAAAGTTTCCATTTCAATACCGCCTCTCTTGATTCCAATATTTATTAAGTTAATCAATAATTGTGGCTAACTATATTGTATACGTTTTCAATAAATCATTCTATCTATTCATTTTTTTCTTTTCTATCAATGTTTTTAGACTACCAAAACAGGTTTAATTTTTTTAATAAAATATATAATTTAATGGGTAAAATATAAAGAGTTTATCAGAGAAATGCAAAGAAAGGATGGATGAAGATGGAGAATTTAGAAAAAAACTCCCCTAAAACAAGCATTAATTGTCCAAACTGTAATTCAAACGTTTCCATTAAAGAAGAAAATTCAAATATTAGTGACGAAATTCAAGAACATTATTTATATGAGTGCCCAAATTGTGGAAAACCAGACCTTTTTTATAATAAGAAGGAATTTTAAAAACGACTCTTATGAGTCGTTTTTTCAAAATAAACATAAAAGGAAAGGAACTGCACTGTCCTTTTAATAATTGATCTTTATCAGCTATTCAATAGGTGAACAAGGACTTTTAATTAATCTCCTACTGCAACAACTTGTTTTCCTGTTTCTAATGCATTTAAGCAGAGTACCTTTATGGTGATCCTACTAATTTTGCAATAAGATCTGGAAAGGGGTATTTCCATTTATTTTCCATCCTCACTCCCCCCCCTAACATGAACAATAAAAGCATAGTAAACTCAGTTATTCTAGTAAAAATTGATTAGATTCTAGAATTAAAAACCATTGAAAACAAAATAAATGCACACCAAAAGCCATGGAATAACAGGATGCATCCATTTTGAAAACAAATTTATAATCAAAAAACAGAATAATAAAATCAAAAAAGAAGAATACCTGTGATAAATCAATTCAATACCAGCAATAATCACTGGTACAAAAATTATCCCTACCAGTAATTCAGCTAGATCATATCGTCTAGGATTTTTTTAGAAATCCAATTTCCATACTTCTTTAATAAAGACATTTTCTCAACACCTCAAATTTTATTATTCGCTGTTTACTTATAGTAAAGTACTGTATTTTTGATTCATCGGGATTATATGAATCAATTTTGAATCTTAATGCGAATAGGGCATTAAACAATAAATAAATACCTACCAATGAAATAGAAATTAATTTATAATCTCCTATTAACTAACAATTTATCATTTATTAAACCTTCCTTTTACAACTGAACAGTCATTTACTAGAATAAAAAAAAGCTACCGAAGCAGCTTTAGGTTGTTCAACTAATGCACTTCACTAGTTGAAAAAGAATTTAGATTTTAATAAAGCTTAATATTAATTTCATTCAATTTTTTTCATTTTCATCAGTATTAAATAAATCAGATAAAGGATTTTGGATTGAATTGAAATATGTTGAAAACATATTAAGAATCCCTACAACGAATAAGATCCAACCAAAGCCTCTCAGTATAATAGGTCCAACAAAATTAGTAAAATAAGTTAGCGTTACAATTAATAGACCAAATATTATGTACATTGCACTGACTGGATTTTTCATCTTTACTTCTCCTAAATGTATATGTAATTTGAATTTTATTTTATCATAAAGTAAAAAAATGGTAATCAATCAAAAGACTCATGAAAAACAGCAACTCCCATTGGTACTATTCTGCCATTGACTTAAAACAAAAAAACCAAGATTAGCAGTTTATGAACTTCACATGCGTTAGATCAATTAAATGCTTATTGTCCCCTCACTCCACCATATTAAGAATTCCTCCAAATAAGGAGCAATCCATGTACGACTATCATCTTCATGATTCCAAACAAATATATTATTACTTTGAATGTCTCCATTTACAATAGAGAAACCGAATAAGTCACCATTACCTGCATCACCAAAAAATAATAAACAGTCGAAAGGCATGTACGTATCCTTAAAGACTTCGTCAGTTCTTCGATCAACATTTTCTTCTATTATTTGTCGACCAAATTCTAACACCTTCAACATCAATCCCATTAGTTTCTTTTAGAAAGTTGACTAGTTCGTTCGGTAGTTCAAGATTAAATTTAATTTGAATTTCTTCTATCTGTTTTTGAGTTGCTGACTCATTAAATTCAGCTTCTTCAGAAATATTTTTTATTAAGTCTTTCCACATAGATTTCATACCTTCCCATACAAATTTTATTCCAAATTATAACATTGCTTCTTTCACTCAATTGCCTTTGAAAACAAAAAAAGCAGGAGAACAAGTTTATTCCCTGCTCTTCCTGCCTCTGATGTCATTCTTATTTTGGCTGCATACGAATTGCACCGTCTAAACGGATAACTTCACCATTTAACATTGGATTTTCAACAATGCTTTTTGCTAAGTGTGCGTATTCTGATGGCTTACCTAGACGGGATGGGAATGGAACCATATTTCCTAATGATTCTCTAGCTTTTTCTGGTAATACATCAAACATTGGTGTTTCAAATATTCCAGGAGCAATACTCATCACTCTGATGCCGTATCTTGATAAATCCCTAGCAATTGGTAATGTCATTCCAGCTACTGCACTTTTTGATGCACCGTAAGCTGCTTGCCCCATTTGGCCATCAAATGCTGCTACTGAAGCGGTGTTAATAATAACACCTCTTTCACCAAATTCATTTGGTTCATTGTTAATCATTTGTTCAGCTGCTAAACGAATAACGTTAAATGTACCAACTAAGTTTACATTTATGATTTTTTGGAAAGATTCTAATGAATGAATTCCGTCTCTTTTAATTACTTTTTCAGCTAAAACAATACCTGCGCAGTTTACTACTGTATTGATTGAACCATATTTAGTTAAAACATTTGCAATAGAATTTTTTACGCTTTCCTCTGAAGATACATCTGTTTTTTCAAAACAAACATTGTCTTCACCCAATTCAGAAATTAAGCTAGCAGCTCTTTCTTCATTTAAATCGAAAATAGCAGCCTTCCCACCATTTTCTACGATCATTTTAACTGTACCTGCACCTAGACCTGATGCTCCACCTGTAACGATTGCTATACTATCACGAATATTCATTTTTTTAATCCCCCAGTTTGTTGTTGGTTATTAATTTAATCTCTCAATAATCGTTGCATTTGCCATACCATGGCCTTCACAGATCGCTTGTAATCCATAGCGTCCGCCTGTTTTCTCTAAAGCATTACACAAAGTAACCATAACCCTTGCACCACTTGCACCAAGTGGGTGACCTAACGCGATCGCTCCACCGAATATATTTAATTTTTCAAATGGTACATTTAATTCTTTTTGCCAGGCTAAAGGAACTGCGGCAAATGCTTCATTTATTTCAAACAAATCGATTTGATCGATAGTTAAACCACATTTATGTAGAACTTTTTGAGTTGCTTGAATTGGCCCTGTTAACATTAATTGGGGGTCTGATCCTACAACCGTTCTCCCAATAATTCGAAACTTTGGCTTAAATCCTAATTGATGAGCTCTTTCTTTACTCATTAAAAGTAATCCTGCCGCTCCATCACTAATTTGACTTGCATTTCCAGCAGTAACCGAACCATTTTCAGTAAATGCTGGTCTTAAAGTAGATAATTTCTCAATAGAAGAGTTTTCTCTCGGTCCTTCATCTTTCGTAACTTTAACAAGCTCACCTTCTTGATTCGTAACAGAAACTGCAACAATTTCGTCTTCAAAATAGCCTTGTTTCATTGCTTTTAATGCTTTTTGATGGCTATTATACGCAAATTCATCTTGTTCACTTCGACTGATATTCCACTTTTCATTTATGCGTTCTGCTGAGATTCCTTGGTTAAAGTCACCAAATTTATTCGTTAGTTTTTCATTCCATTTTGAACCTTTTAAATTTGAAAACATTGGTACACGTGTCATACTTTCTACACCAGCTGCAATGACAATGTCCATATCTCCACTTAAAATGGCTTGTGATGCAAAATGGACAGATTGTTGACTTGATCCGCATTGTCGGTCAATTGTAACTCCAGGCACTTCAATTGGTAGACCTGCTAATAAAGCAGCAACTCTACCAATATCACCAGCCTGTTCACCAATTTGAGTAACGCAGCCCATAATCACATCATCTATTTCTTTTGGATCAAATTCATTTCGACTTACTAATTCCTTTAGTACAATTGCAGCTAAGTCATCAGGTCTTGTTTCGCTAAAGCTGCCGCCTCTTTTACCAATAGGTGTTCTTAAAGCATCAACAATAACTACGTCTCTCATAAATTTAATCCTCCAATTTTAAGTCTAGATTAATTTAATCCCATTTGTTTTGCGATAATAGTCTTCATAATTTCATTTGTCCCTGCGTAAATTGACATGATCTGAATATCTCTGAAACGTCTAGCAATCTCGTATTCTTCCATATATCCATATCCACCATGTAATTGAAGACACTCTGAAGCTACTTTTTTACCTAAATCTGTAATCCACCATTTTGCCATTGATACTTGTTTAACAACATTTACGCCTTCCATATGCTTATAAATTAAGTCCTCAATGAACGTACGACCAATTTCAATTTCAGTAGCCAATTCTACAAGTTTAAATTGAGTATTTTGGAACCCAGCAATTGATTTTCCAAATGCTTTTCTACTTTTCACATACTCAGTTGTCACTTTTAGCATTTCTTCAGCTGATACTAATGCTTCTAAAGCAACTACTAATCTTTCTTGCTGTAATTTTTCCATTAAGTAATAGAAGCCTTTTCCTTCTTCTCCTAATAAATTCTTTACAGGTACTTTAGCATCTTGGAAAATTAATTCAGCCGTATCTTGGCTATGAAGTCCTACTTTATTCAATTTCTTCCCTCTAGAAAACCCAACTGTATCTTTTTCGACAACTAGCAAGCTTATTCCTTTATGAGCAGGTCGAATTGTTGTATCAGTTTTAACTGCAATAATAATAAGGTCTGAATGAATACCATTCGTAATAAACGTTTTCTCACCGTTAACGATATAGTATTCCCCTTCTTTTACCGCAGTTGTTTTAATATTTGCTAAATCTGATCCAGCACCTGGTTCAGTCATGGCAACTGCACTAATATATTCACCTGAGATACATTTAGGCAACCATTCCATTTTTTGCTCTTCATTTGCATAAGCAGTCAAATAAGGTACAACAATATCATTGTGTAATGCTACACCAACTAAACTTGAACCAACTTTCTCAAGTTCCTCTATAATAATGACTGAATAGCCAAAGTCTACACCTAAACCACCATATTTTTCGTCAACATATGGACACAAAAATCCTTCATTTCCTAATTTATACCAGAATTCTCTAGGAATCATTTTGTTTTGTTCCCACTCTTCATAGAATGGTACAGCTTCTTTTTGTAAGAACTTTCTAAGAGCCGTGCGGAAGATTTCATGTTCTCTAGTTAAGTAAGAATGTTTCATAATAAGCCCCCCAAAATATTTAATCACTTTGTTAAAACGCTTACAATACTCAAAATACTAAATTTTTTAAATATTACATTTGTAATAATCATATGATGTTAATTGTAATTTATCAAGGAGCAAAAAAAAAAGAACTGAATAGTTCAGTTCTTTTGAATGAAGACATGCATGTAAAAATAATACAAATTAACCAATTTTCACTGTAATCTTACCAAAATTATTTCCTTCACCCATTCGTTGTAATGCACTAATGACATCCGTAAATTCAAATGATTGATCTATAATTGGTTTAATTTTATGTTCTTCAAAAAATGCTAACATTTGTTCAAACTCTCTTGGACTTCCCATCGTTGTCCCTCTAATGTCCATATTTTTAAAGAATACTTTTGGTAATACTGTTTGAGGAACTGGTCCATTTGTCGCACCGAATGATACGATTCTTCCACCTTGAGCAGTCAAATCAATTAATCGATTAAATGATTCTCCACCAACTCCATCGATTGTAAGATTTACAAATCCAAATTCTTTACGTAGTTTTTTATACCAATCATTTTCTCGATAATTAAAACCAGCAGTCGCACCCATCTCAATTGCCTTTTCAATTTTTTCATTGCTACTAGATGTTACTAGTACTTTTGACCCGAATGCAACAGCAATTTGTAATGCATATAATGCTACACCACTACCAATACCTGGAATCAATACCGTATCATTCTTTTGTAATTGACCACGTGTCATTAATGCTCTATATGCAGTAAGGGCAGCTAATGGAATTGCTGCAGCTTCTTCCCATGACAAGTACGCAGGTTTTTTATAAACATTTTCAACTGGTAGTTTAATAAATTCAGCAAATGTACCATTTGAGGGCATTCCAAGTACAGTGAATTCATCGGAATTGATATCGTCACGAGCTCCCCAGTTTAAACTCGGGTTCATGATAACTTCATCACCTACAGTAAACCCCGTTACTTCTTCTCCAATAGCTTCAATAACTCCGGCACCGTCAGATCCTAAAATTCCATCTAATTTCATCCCTGGATACATACCGTGAGTTATAAAAAAGTCACGTCTATTTAATGATGCTGCCTTTAACTTAATGACTACTTCATTCGGATGAACAGTACCAATCTCAACATTTTCCAATTTTAGTGACTCTGGCCCTTTAGTGTCTCTTAAAATATAAGCTTTCAATTACATCACTCCTATTCATGAAAGAATTTAAATATGTAAAAAGACGATTATTAAATCTTACTCAATTCTATTTTACCAAAAAAGTTAAATACGGTTTAGTAAAATGATTAGGTAGGAAAGATTGTGGGGGAAAATAGGAGGTGGATTCTGGGGTTTATTTATTATAGTTTATGAGTTTTAGCAAGGATTATAGATTTTAATAGGATGTTGTTTTACTTTATCGATTAGTTATGTGTTTTATTATTTATATAAATGCGGTACGTGAAATTCCTACTTAATGTCGTGGTTAGAATCTGTAAACAAAATGGATCGATATTCATAAAAAACTGGACATTATTTGCAAAAATACTCCTATTTTGGTTCTAATTGAAATCATTTTATAAAAGATTCTATAGATTTTAAGCTTTTTTTGAACGATGCATATAGATTGGCGCATCTTTTGTTTGCAGTTTTAACAATTTTCTTTGCAGTTTAGGTAGTTTTGTTTGCACTTTTGACGTTTTTATTTGCAGTTGGTGAACCACTCCCACCACTTAGCTAATGCTTGAAGTGGGGGCTTCTCGATTCCGTGACGAAAGCAACCTTTCATCTCCACGAGCGTTACTTCCCACAGTTCCTGCGGTAGATGTCCAACGAATGGAGGTTCTTTCTTTACCTTAGTTATTTTACCAGTGGAAGGGTGACGGGCTTGGTTTTCGCACTATGTCTTATTTGTCCACTGAACCTTATATAACTACTTATCAAAGAACAATTCATAAGAATATCATAGGATATAACCATATGTTTTTCGATCGAAAAAAGGCAATTCATCTCCCCCCTACCGTTGGACTAAAGTTCTTCACACGCTTGAGGAAGAAGACTTCTTGCCTGATTATGTCAAAAACCAATCCACCAATAGTCCTTAATTACACAATATTATCACCCTATTTTTTCGAACGTTCTTTCCTATTGAAATAGTGGTAACTTAAACTTCTATCCTACTAAAATTAATTTCCACAGGAATAATCTACTGTATTCAAAATAGAAGTGTTTTTCTGTTTAATAATTACAAATTTTCTGATATTTTTACACTTCACTTTGTCAAAAGTTGTTTTATCATCAATAAACATGTCTCTTTATAAGTAACAGAAATATGTTCTTATTTCCTTTTAAACTACTTTTTATTATATCCATATATTTTTTAATTTGAAAGTTTTACTAAACAAAAAAAACTCTCACCACTTAGAGAGTCGAAATGAATTTTCTTAATTAGCTAGAAAAAAGATTCCTATTGCACTAGGACCAGTGTGTACGCCGACTGCTGAACCAACTGCGTTTTCTATTATCTGATCACTACCTATTAGTTCT
The DNA here is from genome assembly GCF_002564465.1 of Bacillus sp. AFS088145. Taxonomy (GTDB): domain Bacteria; phylum Bacillota; class Bacilli; order Bacillales; family Bacillaceae_G; genus Gottfriedia. The sequence goes on from NZ_NUUX01000039.1 coordinate 69,709, forward strand.
TTTAATTGTTTAATAAATTGTTCGGTGGAATTATCTTTTACCCCATATACAACACCAATATTTTTACTAAGTTCATCTTTTCGGATCTTCATTAATTCTAGCATGCGATTTAATGCTTTTTTTCGACCTCGTACCTTTTCAAGTGGTTTAAATTTTCCTTCGCTTACTTCCATAATCGGATTTATATTTAGCATGCCACCTAAAAATCCGGCAAACTTACCAACACGACCGCCACGTATTAAATATTGGAGATCTTCTATCGTAAAAATATGTTGGATCTTATTTATATTGTGATTTAATTGTTTCATTAGATTCTCAAATGATTCATTTTTATTTAAGCCTTCTATTAACTCCAGTACTAATACGCAAATTCCTAGTGAAACTGATCTAGTATCGATAATATGAATAGAGGCATTTGGATTGTTTTCTAAAATATCTAGTTTTACTAATTGTGCAAAATTGTACGTACCTGATAAGTCACCAGAACAAGTAAGATAGACACAATTTTGATCTGTACTACACGAGACTAAAGTTTGATAAATTGCATCGTAAGAAGGTAAGGACGAAGTAAAGTTCTCTCCATTTTTCATTCTTTGCATTAACTCATGTGATTGTAAATTTACTCCATCAAGATACTCTTTTTCTAATTGGTCATAAACTCTTAATGGAATAACTGAAATATCGTATTTCTTCAATAGATCAGTAGGAAGATCAGAAGAGCTATCAACAATAATTTTTAGGTTCAATTTAATCACCTCTCTCTAGTTAATAATGCATTTAATCTTATTAAACAATAATCCAAATATTCAAACAACTATTTTTCATTTAAGTTAATTTTATCGACAAAAATAAAATTAATTTTACGAAAAGTACATTAAAAATTTTCTTGTTCTACAACATGGTAGTTTAATTGAATAAGAATGTCTGAATTTCTATGAATAAAAAGCGAATTCCAATAAAATAATTAGTAAAATTGATTAGCATTTCTAAAATTATGAATTATTTCGCTTTTAATTTTATGGTAAAATGGAATTATATGGAATTTTCGGAGGTTTCTAGTGGAATTAAATGCAGAAGGAAAATCAGAGAAAATACCGATTAAGCTTGATTTCGAGCTTTATGGCTCAGAAAAGGAAATGCGCTTGATCAGTAACCAATTGTTTAATCATCAAAAAATATGTGCAAAAGGGATTCTTTACATTGCGTTTACAGTGCTTATATTATCTTTATCAATTTTTACTTTCGTTTGGATAAACGAAGAACAAAATACACAAGAACAATCAATTATTTCTACGCAAATAGCTGATGAATTAAAAAACAAGGAATTAATTACTCCAGAATTGATCAAAAATATAGAAAGTTTAATAGAAAGTACCGATCATATTTCTGAAATTAGCATAATCAGTTCGATGAAAATTAGGAATGAAGGAATAAATTTGACTTCTTATAATGCTGAAAACATGGAGCCAGAATTTCATTATAAAAGAATTGTATGGTCCCCTAAATGGTTAGTTCCTGACTTTTTCTCTAGCGGAAATAGAGATAGTGAATGGTATATCGAAATGAAAAATAGGACTTTTAGTACATTTGCAAGATCAGTTTTAATAGTAGGCTTATCAATCTATTTAACCTTATTCACTATATGGACAACGAAAAATACATACCAACATAAAAGCATAAATATTGGATGGATTTTTCTATTTGCTTTATTTAATGTGTTAGGATATTTAGTTTATCGATATCAATTTGTCATTAGAAAGTTTTATACTGATTTTCTAAAAGAATTTAGCAGATCAGAAGAAAAAAGTATAACGATTGATGTATCGTTAATTAACAACAGTCACGAATTGCATCAAGTATTGAAAGAAAAACTATCATTTCCAGATACATATAGTGAAGGTTGGGATGACTTTTGGGATATAATTACATGTCAAGTTGAGTTACCTAAGAAACTTCAATTTATTGGTTGGTCAGAATTAGAGCGAAAACTACCAGATGATTCAAAAATTATGATCGAGTACCTTCTTGAACATAACCAGGAATTTCCCGATTGGCATTGTCATTTTATATGCAACTAACGAGTTTTTAGAAGTACAGTCAAATTATGCAGTGCTTTAATATTCTACTTAACTAAATTTTTTAAAAAACAGGCTTATTTATTCCCTTGCTTTCACACGAAACCAGATAAAAAAGAAGTGTCTTATAAGTATACAGCTTATAAGACACTTCCTATTTTAGTTATGCGTGTAATTTTTCATATTTTTCAATGTCATTTTCATATTTCATCGTAATCGAAATATCATCTAAGCCATTTAGTAACTTTTCTTTCCAAACAGGATCGATTGCAAAATCAAAGTCCCCAAATATTGTTTTAACGACTTGTTTTTCTAAATCCACTTCAATTTCTTGGTTCCCACTTAATGTAGATAATTGTGAGCGAATCTCATCTTTTAAGACAATCGGTAGCATGCCATTTTTTATACAGTTATTATAAAAAATATCTGCGAAACTACCTGCAATAATAATTGTAAATCCATAATCATTTAACGCCCAAGGTGCGTGTTCTCTAGATGAACCGCAACCAAAATTATTTCCACTTATTAAGATTGAAGCATTTTTTCGATCCTCATTATTTAATGAAAAAGATTGATTAGGTGTTCGATCATCATGATATCGCCATTCATCAAATAAAAACTCTCCAAAGCCAGTTCGTTCTATTCGCTTTAAATATTGTTTTGGAATAATTTGGTCTGTGTCGATATTATCTAACATAATTGATACAGTTGTGCCTTTATGCGTACGTAACGGTTTCATTTGCTTGCTCCTTTCGAATATCAATAAAATGACCATGTACTGCAGCAGCCGCTGCCATTACCGGACTTACTAAATGTGTTCTTGCTCCTTTACCTTGTCTTCCTTCAAAGTTTCGGTTTGAAGTAGATGCACAATGTTCTCCAGCTGGCACTTGGTCTGGATTCATTGCTAGACACATTGAACAACCAGCTTCCCTCCATTCAAATCCTGCTTCGATAAAGACTTTATGTAGTCCTTTTGCCATCGCTGCATTACGAACCTTTTTTGATCCTGGAACAACTAATGCACGCACATCAGATTTTACTTTCTTTCCTTTTAGATAATTTGCTGCTTCCTCTAAATCTGACAATCTAGAATTTGTACATGAACCGATAAATACATGTTGTACCGGAATCTCATTAGGTGTGATTTCTGGCTTTAATCCCATATATTCATAAGCTCGTTCGTAGTTCTCATCCTTGGCTTTTGGAAGGACTTCATCAATTCTTACGCCCATTCCAGGATTTGTTCCCCACGTTACGTAAGGTGCAAGGGTTGCTACATCCACTTCGATTGTTTTATCAAATGTCGCTCCCTCTTCTGTATATAATTTCTTCCACTCTACTAATTTTTCATCATATGAATTTACCGTATATTTTCGACCTTTTAAATAATCGAATGTTTTTTGATCAGGAGCAACTAATCCTGCTTTTGCTCCTCCTTCAATCGCCATATTACATAAAGTCATACGCTCTTCCATTGACATATTTGCAATTGCTTCACCATAAAACTCAATGACATATCCAGTTCCCATTGATACACCATAAGTTGCTAGTAAATGAAGAATGATATCTTTCGCATATACGCCTTTTGGAAGCTTACCTTCAAGTTTTACACCCATCGATTTCGGCTTAACTTGCCATAAAGTTTGTGTTGCTAAAACATGTTCAACTTCGCTTGTTCCAATCCCAAAAGCTAAAGCGCCAAAAGCACCGTGGGTAGATGTATGACTATCTCCACAGACAATTGTTTTTCCTGGCTGAGTTAACCCAAGTTCTGGTCCAATTACGTGGACAATGCCTTGATCCTCATCCGTAATATCGGCTAAAGGAATATTAAACTCCTGACAATTATTTCTTAACGTATCCATTTGTTGTTTCGCAATTAAGTCAGTGATGACTAATTGATTTTCTGTTGGTACATTATGATCCATCGTCGCAAATGTTAATTCTGGTCTTCTTACTTTTCGATTGGATAATCTCAATCCTTCGAAAGCTTGCGGAGAAGTTACCTCATGGACTAAGTGTAAATCGATATACAAAAGCTGGGGTTTACCTACTTCACCAGTTACAACATGATTTTGCCAAAGTTTATCAAACAATGTTTGTTTCATCGAATTGTTCCTCCAACTGTTTGAAATTGTAATTCCTTTACTACTTGCTCTGTAAATTCAATCGTTGAACTTTTACCACCTAGGTCACCAGTTAAATAGCCATTATTTATTGAATTAACAATCGCGGACTCAATCGAGTTAGCTTCATGAACTAAGTTAAAATCGCGAAGCATCATCGCCACTGACCTTAATATTGCAATTGGGTTAGCCTTATTTTGTCCAGCGATATCTGGTGCTGAACCGTGAATTGGTTCATATAATGAAGGACCCTTGCCAGATCTACTTGCTGAAGGTAGCATGCCTAATGAACCAGTAATCATGGAAGCTTCATCACTTAAAATATCCCCAAATAAATTTTCAGTAACGATTACATCAAACCTTCTTGGATTTCGAATTAACTCCATCGCTGCTGCATCAACAAGAATATGCTCAACTTCTACTTCTGGATAGTTTGAACTTAATTCAATTACAATTTTCCGCCAAAGTTTACTAGATTCTAATACATTTGCTTTATCAACTGATGTAAGCTTGCCTTTTCTAGTTTTTGCTAGCTCAAATCCATACTTTACAATTCGTTCAATTTCTTCTCTAGTATAGGAAAGAGTATCTGTTGCTTCATTTTCATTATGGAAGCGAGGTTCAGAAAAATAAATTCCGCCTGTTAATTCTCGAACGACGACAAAGCTTACATTTCTTACCTGTTCAGATTTTAAAGGTGAATGATTGACAAGTTCATCATAAACATCGACTGGTCGAATGTTTGCGTATAAATTAAGTGATTTTCTTAACCTTAATAAGCCACTTTCTGGTCGTTCAACACCTTGATCCCATTTTGGTCCACCTACTGCTGCTAATAATACGGCATCCGAATTTAAACAATTATCTAATGTTTCTTTCGGTAATGAAGTGCCTGTTTCATCAATCGCGTGACCGCCGAATAAATTTGTGGAAAAAGTAAAGTCATGTTGATAAGATTGTGCAATCTGTTCTAAAACCTTTACTGCTGAACTCATAATTTCTGGTCCGATTCCGTCTCCTGGAAGACATGCGATGTTTAATTTCATTTTAGAACCTCCTTTTTGCTCCATTTACTAATAATGTTTAATAAATCTGCATCTGTAATTTCTTTTTTCGAATCAGTCAAAGCTTTAAATTGAATAAACGCTTCGTTTATAATTTCTGTTGAAAAGTTGAATCCAAGTTCTTTTAATCGATCAGTAAAAGCATGACGCCCTGAATGTTTCCCTAATACTAATGAATTTGTAGAAAGCCCAATTAATGATGGGGGTATAATTTCATATGTTGTTGGCTCTTTTAGTACGCCATCTTGGTGAATACCTGATTCATGAGCAAATGCATTTGTACCAACAATTGCTTTATTCTTCTGGACAACCATACCTGTAAGACGACTAACAAGTTCACTTGTCTTCGTAATTTCTTGTAATCGTAAATTACTATTTTTCCGGTAAACATCTTCTCTAATATGTAGTGCAACGGCTATTTCTTCCAGTGCTGCATTTCCTGCTCTTTCCCCAATTCCATTTACGGTGCATTCTACTTGGGTCGCTCCAGCCTGTATAGCAGCTAGAGAATTCGCTACTGCCATTCCTAGGTCATCATGACAGTGACAAGAAAAAATTGCTTTATGATAAGACGATACATTTTCTTGTAAATATTTAAATAGATCGTAGTATTCTGAAGGACTTGTGTAACCAACAGTATCTGGAATATTAATCACATCTGCCCCTGCTCTAATGGCAGTCTCTGCGAATTCGGCAAGAAATGCTCGATCAGTACGACAGGCATCTTCAGCTGAAATTTGGACTTTTGGAAAAAAGGATTTTGCAAGCTGCACACAATGTTTAGCAGTTTCCAAAACTTCTGATCTCGTCATGTTTAATTTATATTTCATATGAATATCACTTGTTGCTAGAAATATATGAAGTCTCGGTTCTGCAGCATTTTTTAACGCATCCCATGCTGTTTTAATATCTGAATCTTTTGCTCGAGAAAGGCTTGAGACGGAGACAGAACGAATCTGTCTCGCAATCTCTTGAATACCTAAAAAGTCACCTTCTGAGGAAGCGGCAAAACCAGCCTCAATGATATCAACACCTAAAGCTTCTAGTTGTCTTGCAATTTCGAGCTTTTCAAATCGATTTAAATTAACCCCAGGAGATTGTTCGCCATCACGTAATGTTGTATCAAGAAACTGAATTTTACTCATTTTTTATTTCACCTCGACCTTTTCTTTTCTTTGGATAAATGGCATCATTGCACGAAGTTTTTCTCCTACCTCTTCAAGCTGATGTGTTTTTTCACTTTCATTAATTTCATTGTATACTGGACGACCATTTTTATTTTCGTTAATCCAGCCTTTAGCAAACGTACCATCTTGAATTTCTGCTAAAATATCTTTCATCGCTAATTTTGACTCATTCGCAACTACTCTAGGACCAGATACGAAATCACCCCACTGTGCAGTATCAGAGATTGAGTATCTCATATAGCTCATACCGCCTTCGTACATTAAATCAACGATTAGCTTCAACTCATGTAAACACTCAAAGTATGCTACCTCTGGCTGATAACCTGCTTCTACTAATGTTTCAAATCCCGATTTTACTAAAGAAGTTACACCACCACATAGTACCGCTTGTTCTCCGAATAGATCTGTTTCAGTTTCCTCTTTAAATGTAGTTTCAAGAACTCCTGCTCTAGTAGAACCAATTCCTTCAGCATAAGAAAGTGCTACATTTTTTGCTTCACCTGTTACATCTTGGTAAACAGCAAATAATGCTGGAACCGCTGCACCATCGACAAAAGTACGTCGAACAAGATGTCCTGGACCTTTTGGAGCTACTAAAAATACATCAACATTAGAAGGAGGAACAATTTGATCAAAGTGAACATTAAATCCATGTGCAAACGCAAGCGCATTTCCATTTTCAAGATATGGTTCAATTTCATTTTTATAAACAGTTGGTTGATGCTCATCCGGTAAAAGAATCATTACTACATCTGCTGCCTTTGAAGCCTCTGCAACCGTAGTTACATGTAGTCCATCATTTGCTGCAGCGTCCCATGATTTACCAGGACGACAACCAACAACTACTTTATGACCATTTTCATGTAAATTTAAAGCATGTGCGTGACCTTGTGATCCATAACCAATTACTGCAATCGTTTTCCCTACTAATACATTTTCCTTCACGTCTGTACCATAATATACTTTAGCCATTTTCAAATTCCTCCAATTTTTTGTTTTATATTTTTATATTTTTATTTAATAAGAGAGTAGCTTTTGAGCATGCTCCTTATGTTTAGCAGATCTAGTAAATGCGGTTACACCTGTTCGAGCTATTTCTTTTAGTTCGAAAGGTCTTAATAATTCAATCAAAGCCTCTACCTTATCAGAAGTACCAGTAACTTGAACGACAATCTGATCACGGCTTACATCAATAACCGAGGCTCTAAATGGTTCTATTAGACTATAAATTTCATTTCTAGTAGCTGCATTTGTACTCACCTTTATTAAGGCTAGTTCTCTAGCAATAACTGATTCTTCTGTTATATCTGCTACTTTTATCACATCAATTTGCTTGTGAAGCTGTTTAATCAATTGTTCAACCTGTTGTAAATCTTCTACATGTACGACAAACGTAATTCTTGAAATATGATCTTGTTCAGTATGTCCTACAGAAATACTTTCGATATTAAAGCGTCTTCTCGAGATCACTCCTGTAATTCGGTTAAGTACGCCACTGTTATTTAATACAGTTGATGTAATGACCCGTTTCATTATTTCACCCCTTCCATTTCATGAATTCCTTTACCAGGTGGAACCATTGGTGTAACGATTTCAGCTTGATGAACTCGACAATCAATTAAAACTGGCCCATCAAATTCAATTGCTTCTCTTAATTGACTTTCAACTAAATTTGGATCTGAGATTGTCATCCCTTTAATACCGTAAGCTTCAGCAAGTTTCGTAAAACTAGGCTGGCAGTCTAATAGAGAACTAGAGAAGCGGTCATTATAAAAAGCTGATTGCCACTGTCTTACCATTCCTAAAGCTGCGTTATTTAAAATTAAAATTTTAACTTGTAAATTATGTTCCTTAATCATGCTCAATTCTTGCAATGTCATTTGGAATCCGGCATCACCTACAATCGCTACAACTAATTCATCAGGCTTTGCAAATTGTGCTCCAATTGCAGCTGGTAAACCAAATCCCATCGTTCCGAGTCCACCTGAAGTGATCCATTTATGTGGTTCGTCAAAAGGATAATACTGAGCCGCCCACATTTGATGTTGACCTACATCCGTGGAAATCGTCGCTTTCCCATTTGTAATCGAATGGAGTAAAGTTAAGACAGTTTGTGGTTTAATAACTTCTCTACTCGGTTCATACTGTAAAGGAAAGGCTTCTTTACGACTTTTAAGTAGCTCTAACCATTCACTATGATCTTGTTTTTCTACTTTTTGTTTTAATAGAACCTTCAGAACTTCCTTAGCACATCCAACGATTGGAATATTTGTCGGGATAACTTTGTTTATTTCGGCAGGATCTATATCGATATGTGCTACAATCGCATTTTTAGCAAAGTGTGCTAAATTACCCGTTAACCTATCATCGAATCTTGCTCCGATGTTAATTAGTAAATCACTTTCATACATTGCCATATTTGCTGTATAAGTTCCGTGCATGCCCCCCATTCCTAGGAATAATTCCTCATTTGCTGGAAATCCACCTAGCCCTAAGAGCGTATTTACAACTGGGATATTAAATTTTTTTATAAATTCAGTAAACTCATCAGCTGCTTTTGCATGTAAAATTCCTGCTCCAGCTAATACGACTGGTTTTTTAGCTTTTTCAATTGCACCAATTAACTTTGTAATTTGAATATAATTTGGTTCATAAGTCGGTTGATAACCTGGTAAATGAACTTCTACTTCGTCCTTTTTTACTCCTTTTTCAACCATCATATTTTTTGGTAAATCGATGACAACTGGACCTGGACGGCCTGTAGAAGCAATATGGAATGCTTCTTTTACGATTTGTGGGACATCTTCAACATTACGCACTTGGTAGTTATGTTTTGTAACTGGCATTGTAATTCCGATCACATCTGCTTCTTGAAATGCATCCGTTCCGATTACATTTGTAGCAACCTGACCAGTAAAAACAACTAGTGGTAATGAATCCATCATCGCATCTGCTAAACCAGTCACAACGTTTGTAGCACCTGGTCCACTTGTTGCGATTACAACTCCTGGTCGACCAGTCACTCGTGCATATCCTTCTGCAGCGTGGATGGCCCCTTGTTCATGTCTTGCTAGAATGTGAGGAATATCAGCATCATAAAGTGCATCATATAATGGTAATACTGCCCCTCCAGGGTAACCAAAAATCATTTCAACATTTTCATTTTTCAAAGCATCAATTAGTAAATTTGCACCTGACAATTCTTTTGACAGAGTTCTCATCGAATGATGACTCATTTCTACTTTCCCCTCCATTTTTGGATAAAATTTACCCATTTATTCGCAATAAAAAAAGCCATAACTCCACACTTCAGCAGATGCTGAAGGGGCGAAAGACTTTTCGCGGTACCACCCTTCTTCTTAGGTTAATAACCTAACTTTGGGATTTTGGCTAACCAAAATCTGGTTATAACGTGACCAACGTTCAAGCTTACATTACAAATAATTCAGCTTGACACTCAAGAGTGAGTTTCATTAATCAAGGTCATCGGTTCACACCAGCCACCGACTCTCTGAAGATCCTTTTCATAACTACTTTTCTCTTTCAATGCTTTTTCATATTTTTAATATTCCACCTGTATTAGCAGAAGTAACTAACTTTGCATATCTTGCTAAATAACCCGTTTTAACTTTTGGTTCCTGTAATTTATATGATGATTTACGAGATTCTAATGTTTCGTTTGAAATTGATAATGTAATACTTCTTGATAAAAGATCGATTATGATTTCATCGCCATCTTCAATATATGCTATTGGTCCACCTTCAGCCGCTTCTGGAGAAATATGTCCAATTGCAATTCCTCTAGTAGCTCCTGAAAAACGACCATCTGTAATTAACGCAACTTTTGTTCCTAAGCCTCTTCCAACAATTGATGAAGTTGGTGCAAGCATTTCAGGCATTCCAGGTCCACCCTTTGGACCCTCATATCGAATGACAACGACATGACCCTCTTTAACGAGACCTTTGTCAATCGCTTCAACAGCTTCATCGTGTGAGTCAAAACAAATTGCTTCACCAATAAATGTTTGGATTGAAGGGTCAACACCACCTACTTTAATAACTGCTCCGTCGGGGGCTAGATTCCCATGTAAGATCGATAATCCGCCTGTTTGTGAATAAGGATTTTCTTTTTTACGAATCACTTCACTATCGGTGATTGTAGCTTCTTGCACATTCTCGAATAAAGTTTTTCCCGTAATTGTAATGCGGTCACTATTAATTGCTCCAGGAATGGTAGTAAGTTCTTTAATAATTGCTGGAACACCACCTGCTAAATGAACATCATGCATTGAATAGTGCGAAGCAGGACTAATTTTAGATAAATAAGGTACCCTTCTAGCTACGTCATTTATATCCTTTAAGTCGTAATCAACTCCTGCTTCATTTGCGATGGCCATTAAGTGTAAAACAGTATTTGTCGATCCACCCATTGCCATATCTAGTGCAAATGCATCATCTATTGCCTCTTTTGTAATAATATCTCTTGGTTTAATATCATTTTCAATACAATCCATTAGATGATAAGCTGCATCACGGATTAACTGATGTCTGTCTTTACTAGTTGCAAGTATTGTTCCGTTATATGGTAGTGCTACACCAAGCATCTCCATAATGCAATTCATTGAATTTGCTGTGAACATTCCTGAACATGATCCACATGTAGGACATGCTGACTTTTCAATATCGAGTAATTCTTCTACACTCATTTTTCCTGATTTAAAAGCACCTACACCTTCAAATACTGAAGCAAGAGATAGAGCCTTTCCATCTTTAGATAGCCCACCTGCCATTGGTCCACCTGATACAAAAACTGCTGGTACATTTGTACGGACAGCTGCCATTAGCATTCCAGGTGTGATTTTATCGCAGTTTGGCATATAAAATACTCCATCAAACCAATGTGCATTAATGACAGTTTCGGCTGCATCGGCAATGATTTCCCTACTTGGTAAAGAATACCTCATTCCGATATGCCCCATTGCGATTCCATCATCGACACCAATCGTATTAAACTCAAATGGAACTCCGCCAGCATCGCGAATCGCTTGTTTTACAACATCAGCCATTTCCCTTAAATGAATATGACCTGGAACAATATCAATATATGAATTACAAATCGCTATAAATGGTTTATTAAAATCTTCCTCTTTTACACCTGCCGCTAATAATAAGCTACGATGCGGCGCACGGTCGATTCCTTTTTTGATCATGTCACTTCGCACAATTTATCACCCTTGTTTTACGTAAATTTTTTCTCCATCTTCAACTACTAATTGACGAAATGCTTTTAATAATCTTTGTGTATTTGGTCCTGGTTTTCCATCACCAATCACTCGTCCATCTACCTTAGATACGCCAATTACTTCAGCTGCTGTTCCTGTTAAGAAAACCTCATCGGCAATATAAACATCATGTCTAGTGAACAATTTTTCCTCAACTTCGTAACCTAATGTGTCACCTAATTCCATAATTGCATTTCGAGTAATTCCTTCTAATGCACCTGCTGAACTCGGTGGAGTAATTAACTTATTCCCTTTTACTAAAAAGACATTATCTCCTGAACCTTCAGCTACAAAGCCTTGATCGTTTAGCATTAATGCTTCTTGAACACCAGCTAATTTCGCTTCAATTTTTACTAATATGTTATTTAAGTAATTTAAAGATTTAATTTGTGGATTTAATACATCACTTCGATTTCTTCTCGTTGCTACTGTTACAATTTCCATACCATTTTCGTATAGTTCTTGTGGGAACAGTGCTAGTTGTTCTGCAATGACAACAACATTTGCTCTTGGACAAGAAGTTGGATCTAATCCAAGATTTCCTTCACCTCTTGAGACGACGAGTCGAATATAACCACTATGTAAATTATTTCGATTTACTGTATCAACAACAATTTGTGTTAACTCTTCTAAAGAATAAGGAATCGTTAATAAAATTGATTTTGCTGATTCATATAATCGAATGAGATGTTCTTTTAAGCGAAATACATTGCCATCGTAAACGCGAATCCCTTCGAATACTCCATCTCCATATAGATATCCATGATCATATACAGAAACTTTAGCATCTTGTTTTTGAACGAATTCACCATTTAAAAAAATCTGTTGCTCTGTCACGGTTAATCCTCCTCAAGAGTTAAAATATTTGTACTTACTTTATTCCAATCTACTAAATAAATCAATAAGTTTTTAGAAAATTTAAAATTCACATTTTATTCAAATGTTGTACAAATATTGGTAAATCAACAATGAAAACCTTTACATTTTTTTAAAATAATTTTTCGACAAAATTCTACCCTTGAAAAATCTTTTTAAAAGGATTATCATATGATTACTTTATACAGAATTTTCTGTAAATTAAAATCGGAGGCGAGTAAAAATGGCTACTTTACAAATTAATGGGACTGTTAACGAAATCAATGAAGTGTTGAAAGTAATGAGTAATCATTTTGACATTCAGATTAAAGACGAAAAATCCGATCAGGAGTATTCAGTAGATTTCTCTTATGAAGAATGGGAAAATGATTCTTTTGTAAGTGAGATGTTAACAGGAGCCTATAATGATTAAACATTAAAATTCTTATCGTGTGATAACAAAAAGAGGGTAGCCGATTATTTAGGCAACCCTCTTTTTTATTAGTTGGTCTGAAGTGGTGCAAATAGACGGCCGACTGCAAATAAGTCTTAGTTGAGTGCAAATAAAGGATCTGTCTGTGCAATTAAGGGATGAAAAGCTGTAAATAAACGGTGGAGTGCAATTAAGGGATCCGTCAGGTGCAATTAAGGGATGAAAAGCTGCAAATAAACGGCGAACTGCAAATAAAATTAATGAATCTGCAATTAAATCTAGCAAAAGTGCAATTTAAGATACAAAATTCCCCCTACAAGTTAAGGTATTTCATCCCAAAAACTGTACATATGTTCATACACTTTAAAAGAAAACTAGCAATTTCCCACTAATTCTATCTATATCGAATAAAAAATCGCTACGAATCTGCTAAAAATATAAATTGTGATAGATCAGAGCTTTACGTTCAAACATATTACAACAAAAAAGGACCGCTTTGATCAGTTCCCCTGACCAATAAGACAGTCCATTTCGTTTATTTTAGCAAACCCTCATCCTTCAAAAACTCTCTAGCAACACTTTCGGCAGATTTTCCTCCAACATTTACTTTATAATTCATTTCTCGCATTTCATCATCCGTTATTTTATTTTTTAATTTATTTAATATAATTTTGACTTCTGGATATTTTTTAAGTGTTTCTTTTCTCAGTAGAGGTGCACATTGATATGGTGGGAATAAATTTTTATCATCGATTAACACTTTCATGTTATAACTTTGGAGCTCACTGTCAGTTGAATACGCGTCGATTATTGAGAGATCGCCCGATTGAATTGCGTCATATCGCAATTTTGGCTCCATCGTTTTTAAATTTTGGAACTTCAATCCATATAATTTTTGTAATCCTAAATATCCGTCTTCACGATCTGTAAATTCTAACGTGAAACCTGCTTTTAACTGATTTTCTACTTTGGTTGCATTTGAAATTGTTTCGATTCCAAATTGTTTTGAAATGTGTTCAGGAACAGCTAATGCATAAGTGTCATTAAATTTCATAGGTTCCAAATAGCTCAAATTATACTTTTTTGCTAAACCTTCAGCAGCTTGTTCATATACTGCATTTGCATCATTACTAGCAGCCTTTTCTTTCAAAAAAGTTGAAATGACCGTACCTGTATATTCTGGATAAATATCAATGTCACCTTTTTTTAATGCATTAAATACAAATGTTGTTTTACCAAAATTGGGCTTAACTTCAACGTTTAGATTCGTTTCATCCTCAATCATTAATTTATACATATTCATTATAATTTCTGGTTCAGCACCTAATTTTCCAGCAATCACTAGATCCGTTTTATTCCAAGATTTAATTGTTAATGGAGAAAATAATAATGCTAATAAAATAAAACTAGCAGTTATTATTCTTAATGAAAAACTCTTAAAACTCCTCTTCTCTATTAATATTAAAATAAAATCAAATATAATGGCTAAAAGTGCAGATGGTATTGCCCCTATAATGATTAAATTCATATCGTTTCGGTCGATTCCTAATAATATTAAACTACCTAAACCTCCAGCTCCTATTAAGGCAGCGATTGTTGCAGTTCCAACAATTATGACCATCGCAGTTCGAATTCCCGCCATCATAATTGGTAATGCTAATGGTAATTCAACCTTAAAAAGTCTTTGTCTACCGTTCATCCCTAACCCAGTTGCTGCTTCTAATAGGATCGGATCGATCTCCTTAATTCCGGTATATGTATTTCGCAAAATCGGCAATAATGCATAAACACTTAACGCAATTACTGCTGGAATCTTTCCAATACCAACCAATGGTATTAAAATCCCTAACAGTGCCAATGAAGGAATCGTTTGAATAACTGCTGTCGTTCCAATTACAAATTCAGAGAGAACTTTCTTCCTCGTTAAGTAAATTCCAATTGGGACAGCTATAATTATTGCAATAATTAGTGCAAATACTGAAATTTGAATATGCTCTAACAAAGCAGTTAATAATTGCTCTTTTCTATTTGCAAGAGTCGTTGTAAATGAAGTGAGAATCATCTTATATTCCCTCCTTTACAACAGCTTTACCACGATAATTGTCGATAAATTGATCAACAAAAGGATTGACTGGATTATTTAAAATTTCATCCTTCGTACCTACTTGAATTAGTTCACCATCGTGCATGATCCCGATTCGGTCTCCTAAATAAAATGCCTCGTCTAAATCATGAGTAACAAAAAGAATCGTTTTATTAATCTTAGTTTTTAATTGCTTCAGGTCCTTTTGTAATTGTAATCTTGTAATCGGATCTAATGCACTGAATGGTTCGTCCATTAATAATAAGTTTGGATCCCCTGCTAAAGCCCTCGCTACACCTACCCGCTGTTGTTGGCCACCAGATAATTCTGAAATTTGTCTTTTACTAAATTCCAAAGGATTTAATTTTACTAATTCTAATAATTCTCGAGTGCGTTCTTTTATTTGTGCTTTGTTCCATTTTTTTAATTCTGGTACGATTGAAATATTTTCTTCAACATTCAAATGGGGAAATAGTGCAATCTGTTGAAGTACATATCCAAACTCTCTCCGCAGCTTATGCTCATCATAATCTTTAATGTTTTTATCGTTATAAAAAATTTCACCGTCAGTTGGTTTAATTAATCTATTTATTAATTTAATTGTTGTTGTTTTTCCACAGCCACTTGGGCCAATTAAAACAAAGCATTCACCTGATTGAATTGAAAAAGATAAATCCTGAACTGCAATTTTTCCATTGGAAAACCTAAAAGATATATCTTGAAATTGGATCATTCTAGTCCTCCCTTAAAAAAGCCTATAAGTATATATAGTTAAAGGACAAGTTTACTTATGCTTTAAGAAATAAAAATTAGGACAAAAGAAATTTTTTTTCATTCTATATGAAAATTGTAAGAATTTTAGAAGATTTTGTAGTAAATAGGATTGTTTTTTGATAGAATGAGAAAATCATTTTTAAAAAACAACTATGTTTGAGGTGAATTATTTGAATACTTTAACAAAAAAAGAAATACTGTTTATTGGATTTATGTTATTTTCTATGTTATTTGGTGCTGGTAATTTAATTTTCCCAGCATACATCGGACAAGCAGCCGGAGAGAATGTATGGCAAGCAATTATTGGATTTATTATTTCGGATGCAGGCATTGCGATTTTAGCATTTATAGCAATCGCAAAATCCGGTAATTTTGATACGCTTGTAAAGAGAGTACATCCTATTTTTGCGCTTCTCTTCCCGATGGCAATCTACTTGTCAATCGGACCTGGCCTTGCAATTCCACGAGCTAGTAGTCTGGCATATGAAATGGGAGTTAAACCATTTTTGTCCGAAGGTTTGGCTATTTCGCCAATAGGACTATTAATTTATACGATTGTGTTTTTTAGTATCGTTTATTGGTTTGCTAAATCACCTTCAAAATTAGTTGACAGATTCGGTAAAATTTTAACTCCAGCTTTACTAATCTTAATTTTTATTGTTTTTATCAAAACAATGTTTACAGATTTATCTAGTTTTAAGGATGCATCCTTAACATACAAATCTAATCCTGTCTCACAGGGAATTTTAGATGGCTATCAAACAATGGATGGGATTTGCGCATTAATCTACGGGATTGTTTTCATCAATATTTTTCAAAGATTAAATGTTACAAAGCAAAAATTACAAATTAAGTATTTAATTATTTTCGGTTTAATTTGTGCATTATTATTATCGATGACTTATTTTATAATTGGCTACTTAGGTGCCTCAGCAACGATTACTGGACAAATTGACAATGGAGCAATCGTCTTAACAACAGTAATGAATCAATTATTCGGCAATGGTGGAACGATTGTTTTAGGACTTATTTTTACACTTGCATGTTTAAGTGTTTGTATTGGTTTAATCACATCATGTTCTCAATATTTTAATAGTATTTTCCCTAAATTGTCTTATAAAAAATGGGCAATCTTATTATGTTTTGTTAGTGGATTCGTAGCAAATTTAGGACTTACGCAAATATTAAAAGTATCTGTTCCAATATTAGGACTTTTATATCCAGTGGCAATTGCGCTGATTGTACTAGCACTTTTACATGATCAATTACCATTTAAAGGTAGACCTGTTTATTTAATAACAATTTTATTTGTTGGAATTTATAGCTTAATCGAGATTATCAATTCATCATTTTTAAATAACGGACTAAATGAATTATTATCGATTGTTCCGATGCAAGAAAAAGGATTCGGTTGGGTAATACCTGGTTTAATCGGTTTTGTAATTGGATGTATGATGGAAAAGTTTTTCGTTAAAGAAAATACTGAACTAAAGAACGCAGCATAATTCTATGCTAAAAAATAAAGAGCGACTCATTAGTCTAAGCACTCACTGAGATCGCTCTTTTTAATTTTTAAAAATGTTTACTAAGGTTTTCTTTCACTAACAAAGATGGCTTTAATTCACTGATCCTTTTTTGTCCGGATAAAGCCAACGTTAAATCAAAATCAGCTAAAATATTTTTCATTACTTGGACTACCCCGTTTTTACCTGCAAGAGCTAGGCCATACATATACGGTCGACCAATTAATACTGCATCAGCACCGATTGCTAATGCTTTATATACATCTGATCCCCTTCTAATGCCACTATCCATTAAAATCGGTAATCTACCTTTTAATTCACTACAAATACTCTCTAATGCATCTAAAGTACTAATTGTTCCATCAACTTGTCTACCACCATGATTTGAAACGATAATGCCATCCATACCATATTCAAGAGCAAGCATCGCATCGTCCTTATGTAAAATCCCTTTTAATAAAATAGGTAATTTAGTTTGATCTCGCAAAAATGCTAAATCTTCCCATGTTAATGCCGGATTGCCAAATAGTCTTGTCCATAATAAAATGGCTGACTGTGGATCTTCTTCAGGTGATTTAGTTAAGCGTGAGCGAAATACAGGATCCTCTAAATAGTTACCAATACCTTGGCCTTGTAAAAATGGTAAATATGCATTTTCAATATCTTTTTCTCTCCAACCCATAATCGAGGTATCAAGCGTAATAACAATCGCTTCGTAGCCATTTGCTTCAGCCCGTTTCATCATACTTGCTGCTATTTCCATATCACTACTACAGTATAATTGATACCATTTAGGTGAGTTTCCTAGAACAGTTGAAACCTTTTCTAAAGAGTAAGTAGATGCAGTACTAGTAATGTATGGAATATTCAATTCTGCTGCTGCTCTAGCAGCTTCAAGTTCCCCTTCTGGATGCGCAATCGACTGAACACCGATTGGAGCAAATAAAATTGGCGAATTATATGTTTTGCCGAATAAATTTATACTAATATCACGCTCAGCCACATTACGTAACATACGCGGTACAATTTTCCACTTATCAAATGCTACACGATTTTCATTCATCGAGCGCTCACTACCAGCGCCCCCAGCTATATAATAAAAAGGTCCTTCCTCTAATTGATCTTGTGCTAACTTTTCTAAATCCTCAAATCTAACAGGAATCTCACTTTTTTTCCCGTCACTATAAACTTGCAATTGAATATAATTTCCGAAGTTCTTCATTCGAAACACATCCTTAAAAAAGTTGTAACCGATTACATATTCTAAATCGGTTCAAATAACTCCTTTAAATTCCTGAATAAATTATTCGACATTTTCAATATTTATAAGTTTTCTTATCTCGTTAAGCACTAACTTTTATATTAAAAATTTTTGTCTGAATTATATTACTCTATTATTATTTTTCATATAAAAAATGAATATTCTTACTTTATATTGATTAAATATGTTCTTAAATACATTAATAGAGTGTACAAATAAGTAAGATACCCTTTTTAATATAATGGTTGATTTAAAGAATTGTATATCGATTAACCAATTTGATTGACTACTTATTTATATTAATTTAAGAGATTAGATAAATGTAATTACCTTTCGCCCTTATTACTATAAAGGTGGTGTTAGTTTGAATCACTCTGATTGGATTAAATTAAGTGTTAGACTTGCTTACGAAAACTTATTAAATAAGAATGGTGGGCCATTTGGAGCAGTTATTGTCCAAGATGGAAAAGTAATTGGTGCCGGCGTAAATGGAGTCACAACTTTAAATGATCCAACTGCACATGCAGAGGTCCAAGCAATTCGAAACGCATGTCAAAATTTAGGTACATATTTATTAAAGGATGCTGTCTTATATACTAGCTGTGAACCATGCCCGATGTGTCTAAGTGCCGCCTATTGGTCTAGAATTTCAAAAATATATTATTTTTTCACAAAAGATGATGCTGCAAAAATTGGATTTGATGATGCACATATTTATAATGAACTTTCATTGCCATATGAAGATCGAACAATCCCTAGTGAACAAATTATGATTAAAGTCAAAGATATCGAAAACCCTTTCATTGTTTGGTCAAAAGAAGATAGTCATGTACATTATTAAACAGTATAGAAAAGGTTGCTCATTAATAAATAATGGGCAACCTTATTTTAATTTTGATTTTTAAACTTTAATCTTTTAGCTCATGATCTTGCTCTGACTCTTCAATTTCCACTAAATTTATTAAATCATCTTTTTCGTTATTATTTTCTTTCCAAATTTTATACTTTTCAATATCTTTGTTAATTTGTTTAAATGTATACGCTAAAATCGTTGCATCATCTAAAAAGCCTAAGCCTACGATAAAATCTGGTATTGCGTCAATAGGACTGACAAAATAAATTAATGCCCCGATTACTGTCAAAATTGATTTTGTGGAAATATCTCTATAACTACCATTAATATATGATTTAAATAGATCGATAAATAAATTTACTTTTCCCCAAGCTTCACCTAGCGCGCCTTTTTTATCTGGTGCCAGCTTAGCTGCTTTTTTCAATAAATTCGTTGATTTTTCTTTATTTCCTAAATAGGAAGAAGCTTTCTTTAAATACTTTTTAAAAAACTTATTTTCATTTAACTCAGACATTTTTTCTCCTCCCTTTTTTATAGTTTAACAAATATGAAAACAAGATGAAAGTACGAAAAACCACTAATCAATTGATTAGTGGTTTCACTCTTTTCACAAAGATTCACTTTCAACGTGAAAGGCCTGTTTCGTTGGAATTACTTTTTATATAACTCTTCTACTTGCTTTTGTAAATCCTTGTTCTCTAAGAACTCATCATAAGTACACTCTTTATCAACTAAACCGTTTGGTGTTACTTCAATGATACGGTTTGCAATTGTTTGAATGAACTGATGGTCATGAGATGTGAATAAACCTGTGCCTTTGAATGCAATTAAACCATTATTTAATGCCGTAATTGACTCTAAGTCTAAGTGGTTAGTAGGATCATCTAATACTAATACGTTTGCTCCACTTAACATCATTTTTGATAGCATACAACGAACTTTTTCTCCCCCAGATAGAACAGAAGCTTTTTTCATTACTTCCTCTCCTGAGAATAGCATACGTCCTAAGAAACCACGTAGGAAGCTTTCAGACTCATCTTGTGGAGAGAACTGACGTAACCATTCGATTAAGTTCATATCACTTTTTTCGAAGAACTCAGAGTTATCTTTAGGGAAAAATGCTTGTGAAGTTGTTACACCCCATTTAAATGAACCAGTATCTGGCTCCATTTCACCCATTAAGATTTTAAATAAAGTTGAAATTGCAACGTCATTTTTACCAACAAACGCAATCTTATCACCTTTATTAACAGTAAAACGCACATTATCTAATACTTTTTCACCATCGATTGTTTTTGAAATTCCGTCAACAGTTAATAAATCATTCCCAACTTCTCTCTCTGGCGTAAATCCAACGAATGGATAACGACGAGAAGATGGTCTAATATCATCAAGCGTAATTTTATCTAAAAGTTTTTTACGAGAAGTAGCTTGTTTTGCTTTTGATGCATTAGAGCTAAATCGAGCAATAAATCCTTGTAGTTCTTTAATTTTCTCTTCTTTTTTCTTATTAGCATCAGACATTAATCTTTGAGCTAATTGACTTGATTCATACCAAAAATCATAGTTACCAACATAAAGTTGAATTTTACCAAAATCTAAATCAGCCATATGCGTACATACTTGATTTAAGAAGTGACGGTCATGTGATACAACGATAACTGTGTTTTCAAAGTTAATTAAGAAGTTTTCTAACCATTGAACAGCTTTAAGATCTAAGTTATTCGTTGGCTCATCTAGTAAAAGAATATCTGGTTGACCAAATAATGCTTGAGCAAGTAAAACTTTTACTTTCTCGCCTGCTTGTAATTCAGCCATTTTTTTATCATGTAAGTCTTCTGTAATGCCAAGACCTTTTAATAAAATCGCAGCTTCTGATTCTGCTTCCCAACCATTTAACTCTGCAAACTCACCTTCAAGTTCTGCAGCTTTCATGCCATCTTCTTCAGTGAAGTCTTCCTTCATGTAGATTGCATCTTTTTCTTTCATTACTTCGAAAAGACGAGTATGACCCATAATAACAGTTTGAAGAACTTCAAACTCTTCATATTCAAATTGGTTTTGTTTTAATACTGCAAGACGCTCACCTGGCGTTACAATTACATCACCTGTTGAAGGCTCAATATCACCAGATAAAATTTTAATAAAAGTAGATTTACCCGCACCATTTGCACCAATTAAACCGTAACAGTTACCTGGTGTAAACTTTATATTAACATCATCAAATAATTTTCTGTCCGCAAAACGCAAACTAACATTGCTTACTGTAATCATTTTAATTATATTCCTCCAACTCTTTTGCTCTACTCTTTACAATACCATACTTTAAAGGGAAATTAAATTTTTTCTAAAATAAATTCAAAAACATTCTCCAAATTTTGTAAAAAAACAGCTTAATTTAATTTTTCATTTCCTTTTTAAAGGCAATATATGAGTATATAGTTGTGAACCCAACTAAAAATATAATCAATGGAATGACAATTATTCCTTTGTTACTCACTGGTATAAAATAAAGCAATAAGAAACATAACCCAATGATCATAAATAATCTACCGCTAACTCGATGAGTTTTTTTCCAAACATTTTCATTACTTAATGTCCATGGTGTTCGGACGCCTATAAAATAATTCGAACGAACATGAGGCATATAATTTCCTAAAAACATAAACAAAAGGCCAATAAAGAGAAAGCTCATTGAGCCAATATGAACGTCATAACCTAATCCATAAAATAAAACACTCATATTAATTAAAAAGAAAATTAATAAAATCCCTGTAGCCATAAAGTACAAGCTTTTTTGGAATAACTTATAATTCTCTTTTCTTGGATCAATCTTCGGAGTTACAATTGGCAATAAATAAACGAAAAGCATGATCGCATGTAGCTCGATAAACGTTTGCATTTTTGAATCGTAATTATTAACATTACCTGAAAAATCCCAGTGAACTGGTAGTTGACTTGGTAAATTATGAAAGTTAATAATCCATAATACTAGTGAAGAAACAAATAGTAAAATTGCTATGATATGCTTTTTCAAAATAAGTCACCTCTCAATTTTTTTCTTTAAAACTATACGCCCAACTTATAATTTCTTGGAAAACCGTCATATTTAGAGAGTAAATAATAAATTGCCCCTTCTTTTCATCTTGAATTAATTGAGCTGACTTCAATATTTTAAGATGCTGCGAAATACTAGGTTTTGACATATCGAATTGTTCTGAGATTTCTCCAGCAGTTAAATCCTTCTCTTTTAATAGATCTAAAATTTTCCTTCGAGTTGGATCCGATAATGCTTTAAATAATTCGTTCACATTTCACACCTCTAAGATTTAGTATTTAGTTAATTAACTAAATACTAAAATCTATTTGTCTAATTGTCATTTATGCTAAAATTAGAAATGGATTATTTTAAGTTTTTATTTCGTTTCTATATAATTTAAATAAAACATCAAATTTGGATATTAAAAGATTAGAGGTATTATCATGGCAAATAAATTATATTTTGAACACCCCTCATTAAAAAAATGGTTTACTAAAATTACAGACATTAAAGAAGTCGATTCTTTGTTTCACATCAAACTTGAAGATTCTGCATTTTATCCTGAAGGTGGCGGGCAACCATCTGATTTCGGTACAATTAATGGAATCGAAATTGTTGATTTAATAGAAGATGATGAAGAAGTGATCCATGTCTTAAATGCAAGACCTGATACAATTGAAGCAACTTGTGAGATAAATTGGGACCGTAGAATTGATCATATGCAGCATCATAGCGGCCAACATTTACTTTCAGCAACAATTATTGAACTATTTGACGTACCTACTGTAAGTTTTCATTTAGGAAAAGAGACCGTTACAATTGATTTAGATACACCTTCTCTTTCTGCTGAACAATTAAATCAAATTGAAAGAGCAGTATATGAAAAGATTCTTGCTAATATTGAAATTAAAACTTACTTCGTAAATCAAGAAGAATTAAATGCACTTCAACTACGCAAATTACCAAAAGTTGAAGACAACATTCGAATTGTTGAGATTATACATACTGATTTATCTGCTTGTTGTGGTACTCATGTAAAACAAACGGGTGAAATTGGATTAATTAAATTAATTAAAACTGAAAAAGTAAGGCAATCTACTCGACTTCATTTTAAATGTGGCTATAGAGCACTTGAAGAAGTTCAAAAAACTAGTAAAATATTATCAAATATTAATCAATTATTTAATACACATACTGATCAAGTTAAGGATAAAGTCGAAACGACGATTAATGAATTAAAAGAAGCGCAAAAAGAAATCGACAAAATGAAAGAAACGATTTTTAACTCAATCTCTAACGAGTTACTATTAAATGCAACGAATGATATCATTATTAAAACATTTGAAGAAGAATCAGTAAAAGACTTACAGCTACTCGCAAAGGTAATCCAATCTAAAAAATCTTCATTACTTGTTTTTTCAAGTGTAAAAGAGAAAAAATTATTGCTAATAAATCAGCTGAAAAATGATGTGCACTGTGGAGAACTAATAAAAAATTTACTAAAACAGATTGAAGGAAAAGGTGGCGGCGGTGCTCTGCAAGCACAAGCGACATTTGAAACTTCAATCCAATTAAAAGAAGCTGAAAATACTCTAAAATGTATTCTTCTTCCTCGGGTAAATGTATAATTCTATATTTAATGAAAAAAGAACAATTGCGAACTACTTATGTCCGCAGTTGTTCTTTTCTTAGTTGCGCTATAAAATAAAATGCAATTAAATTTATTCAACCAAATACTTATAGAATTTTTTATCAACCTTCATCACTGGAAAATTCTCAGGCAAATCGGTAACTTCTACACTTGTAAATCCATTTTTTTCATAAAATCGATGAGCTGCTAAAAATTGAGGGGTTGTTCCAAGATAAATTGCTTTTATTGACATTTCTTTCGCCCATTTAAAGGCATTATTTAATAAGAGACTTGCCGTATTATATTTTGAACCTCTGTATTCTTTGTCTACAAACATCTTTCTTAATGCAACTTCTTTATTACCTATGTCTAAAAGACTGATTGTACCAACTACTTTATCGTCATAAATTGCCACCCAAAAGTTCCCGTTTCCATTCTGGTAAAATTCTTCTATCGTAAACAAATCAGGCTGGTCTTCCATAGTAATTTTAATATTGTATTCCTGTTGTTGAATATCAAGAATTAAATCTACTACTTGAGCTTGAAAATCATTGGAATATTCTTTCAAAATAGGACTGCTGTTCATAAAATTACACCGCCTTTAAAATATTAAGACATTGCTCTTTTCAATTTAACCACTTATCTTACTGTTACTTCTTTATTCAATATTGAGATCGATATGTCCTTTTTCTTATTTAATTAAATTTAAAGCCGTTTTTTCCTCCTTCTTATAAACTACCTAATGTGCAAACTATACGAATGTAAAATGAAAATTGTTTAAAATCAAAGAAAAAAGCTAGTCCTTCGACTAGCTTTAAAGGTCGTATTCCCCAATCACTTGGTTTTTGCCATTTTGTTTTCCTTTATACATAGCTTGATCAGCTCGGTCGATACTTTCTTGAACGCCATTTTCTTCATTGTAGACCGATACACCAAATGTAACTGTAACAGGTATGAGATTGCCCATTACTTCATATGGATGGTTTTCAATTTGTTGGCGTAACCGTTCGGCGAGTTCCATCGCTTGTTTGTAACCCGTTCCAGGAAGAATAAGAATAAATTCTTCTCCGCCCCAACGTCCTAGGATATCGCTTGCTCGAATAGAATGCTCGACTGTCTTCGCACTTTCAGTTAAGACATAATCGCCCACACTATGACCATAGCAATCATTGATTTGTTTGAATGAGTCGATATCAAATAAGATAAAGGTTAAGTCATTTTTCTCTTTCTTCGTCTGTAAGATTTCAGTTTGAATTCGCTTTTCAATACCTCTACGGTTCAACGCATTGGTTAAAGCGTCTTTGGTCGACAAAACATGTAATTCCGTGTTGTCTTCGGCTAATTCAGAGACAAGCGTTTTAAGCTGTTCCTCTGCTAATTTCCGTTTTTCGGCAATCCAGAAAATCCAAACAACTAGCGTCGAGATTAAAATGATGACAAACAGTCTCCCGCCAATTATATGTGCTTTTTCCTGGTTTGTTAAGACGTAATAAAACGACCAGTCCGTTCCGGCTATTTCTTTTTTTAGCACTTCCACACCATGTATTTTTTCGATATGATCACTTGGCATCGTTTCAATCGCATGTAGAAATGCGTTTGGATGGTATGGGTCTAGTTGGCTGATGTTTGCTATTTTTGTTGTTGATAAGAATGATTTGTCAGATGAAGCGATGATTTCCCCTTTTTTGTTAGCTAAAATGCTAGTAGCCCCTTTTGTTAATTGCTTGCTGAGCGATTCAAATGTGATGTCGATTGAAATGGCTCCGATATAGTGGCTGTTTACATCAACTGGCGCAGATACAGTGACCATCATACCTTTTCCAGCGCGATCTAAATAAGGTTCACTCCAATAAACAGTTCGATTCGGATTTTCTTTAATAGTACCGAGTTTCGTTGTATCCTCGTTTAGAGATTCTTTTGAAAATTTAAATTCATTCGATGGCACAAATGGGTACAAATTAATGAAACCATTTAAACTTGTATAATAGATCCATGCTATATTTGGAAATGCATTGTAAGCTTCTTTGAAATAAGGGTTTAATTCTTCAGCGAGTTCGATTTCTCGTTTCTTCTTAGGTGTATCGTCGATTGGCCCATTCCCTGTGATGTTTCCACTATTAAACTCGAGTGGGGTCCCTTCGATTTGATCAGTTGAAAACGTATTCGTCGATTGATCGTATTTTAAGTAGCGGAGGTCGCTTGGCTTTTTCATTCCGTTCGTTAAAGTTCTTTCTGAGAACAAACTAAGCATTTTGACGAATTCTGCGCTATCCTTTGTATATCCTTTAATTTTATAGGCATCGTTTTCAAAATTGTTTTCAAATCGCGTTTGTTCCGTTTGGTTGAAATAGACGAATGACACACCAACAAACAAAATAGCGATAAGAGTGACAATTATCATTCGAAGTGTCTTCACCTGTTTCTCCCCTTTTTTATCACTTTAAGCTGATCGTTTGTTTGGTTCGGTTTACAATTTCGTTTGCTGGAATTGGTCGGCTAAAATAATACCCTTGTGCATACTCGCAATGTCGACGTTGTAAAAACTCTCCTTGTTCTTTTGTTTCGACTCCTTCTGCTACCATTTCATATCCAAGTGTCTTTCCTAATTTAATAATCGCTGTAATGATTGCTTCAGCATTAGTTTGTGTTTCAATTTCATCTATAAATGATTTATCAATTTTTAATTTGTCGATTGGGAACTGACGTAAGTAGCTAAAAGACGAATACCCTGTTCCAAAATCATCCATAGATAAACGAACACCTAGTGCTTTTAGTTCGTTCATAATGAGAATCGTCTCTTCTGCATCTTGTGTAACACTTTCCGTGATCTCGATATCAAGGAAATGGGGTCCAAGCTTAGTTTCTTCTAGTATTTGTTTAACTGTTTTCGCAAAGTCTTTATCCTTGAATTGCACACCAGAAACATTTACAGCAATACTGTTTAAAACTAAACCTTGTTTATGCCACTCTTTCATTTGAAGACAAGCAGTTTTAAGAACCCATTTGCCAATTAGCGTGATGAGTCCAGTTTCTTCAGCAACAGGGATGAATTCCAATGGTGAGACAAAACCGATCGTCGGATGCTGCCAGCGGATTAACGCTTCAACACCTACCATTTCTTCCGTTACTAAATCAATTTGTGGCTGGTAATGTAAGAAAAACTCGTTATTTTCGAGCCCGTTTCGGATACCCATCTCTACATCCATTTTTCGATCGTTTGCCGCTTTGATTTCATTTGTATAAAATCTGTAATGATTTTTCCCATTGGCTTTCACTGAGTAAAGCGCAGAGTCAGCTTGTTGGATTAAGTCTTCAGCGGTTTTGCCATCAGTAGGAAAAACACTTGCACCAACGCTGATCGATAAATGAAATGTTCGTTCATTTAATACAATTGGTTTTTCGAAAGCTTGAATCAGTTCGTTGGCAAAAACTTCTGCCTTTGTTTCGTCTGCTTGTTTGTGCACGACCACATAGCTATCCCCGCCTGGTCGATACAACTCACAGCATTCGCATACAGTTTCTTTGATTCGTTCACTCACTTGTTGGAGGATAAAGTCTCCAAATGTGTGTCCAAACGTATCGTTGATATTTTTAAAACGATCAATATCGATAAAAAATAGTGTTAAAGACTCTTTTTTCTTATTATGTTCGTCCATTTCTTTTGTAAGGTCTTTGTATAGTGCATTTCGGTTCCCAAGTCCAGTTAATGTGTCGACATAAGCGATTGTTTCTAGTTGTTTGGCCGCTGCTTTTCGTTCGGTCACATCACGCATTATAACTTGCACTACTCTTTCGCCGTTATACGTTGTTTGGAACGATAATATTTCCGCGACGATTTGTTTACCATCTAATCGGTCAATAAAGTATTCTGTGATGACGGTTTCAGTTCCATGCAAAATTTCGTTAAATCGTTTTTTTGCTTGTTCCAATGACTCTTGAGCAATAAAGTTCAACACATTAAGGCCAATCACTTCATCTATTGAATTTGCGCCTATTTGTTCTACCCCTGCTTGGTTGATATACACAACTTCCCCCTTATTGTTGTAAATCAACGTCGTTTCGGGAGAATGTTCAACCAACTTTTGATACCGATCTTCTGTTTCAAGTTGTTTTTGGATGGCAATGGTTTTTTCCGTAATGTCTTTCAAAATATAGGCAAATTGTTTCAACTTGCCGTCTTCGTTTAGGATTGGAATGCATTTACTTTCTAATAGAACAGCACTCCCGTCTTTGTGCTGGAAAGTGACCTCAAATGGTTCTTCTGTAGCTTTGTCGTTTCGAATCTCAAAGCGTTTTTTCATTTTAATCATTTCTTCTGCTTCTAGAAAAGTGAAGATACTTTTCCTTTTATAATCCTCAGATTTGTATCCTAGTAACGAATCGACAGACGAAGAAGCATATTCGATGATACCGTTTAGGTCAATCACGACGATAATATCGGATGAATGTTTGATAAATAATCGGAAGCGTTCTTCAATTGTTTGGGATGAACGGTTTTTTCGGATTAGATAAATCAGAAAAAAGATTGCGCTTAAAGTATTAAACAAAATCCGTTTAAACACAAAGTATTCTTCAATACCACCAAAATAATTTCGGATAATTGGGTCAGTTGAATAAATCCAAAGGATGCTAAAACAAAGATACCCAATCATGAGTCTCCATATTTGTTTGGTTTGTTTTCCTATGGTTGTCAGCTTCGTATCCCCCTGTTCACTCGTTTTATCTAAAAAGTAAAGAATTTATGTTAAAAAATCATAAATTTATTCTAACCTCTTTTAGATACAAATTGTATACAACAAATATTGGTAACGAAATGATGGTTGTTGCATGTAACACAAAAAAACATATCAAAATTTGACATGTTTTTTTGTGTTCATCATTATTTGATGCGTTTTAACAGAGATTTTACAATCGAAATGACATAAATTTAAAAATACCTTTGAATAATAAATTACATATTATCAATAGTTAAATATATCATTGTTCATCTCAACTCAACTATTTTTCTAATTCAGCTGTAATATTTAACGTATAAATCGAATGAGGGTATTGCTTATTTGAATCGAACTCATTACGGTCTTTTAATTGACGATTGATATAATGGTAAAAATAGTTCCTAAAGGAAACCAAACAAATTAACTATTCCCCATTGTAAAGAATGTGTTACTTCAATAATGACTTGGATTAAATAGTAATAAGTAACTTTCCATCCGATTGAACTGTTACTAATGGATTATCAGGATCGCTTTCTAAGGTAAGAATACTTTCTTTTGCAAGTATCCTTTCAAAAAGTCAAAAACAATATTTACATCAGACTCACTTTTTATTTCTTTTGGATTTAGATCAAATTCAATTTCAGTTTCAGAAAATAAATAGCAATTTATCAAAATACCTTTAATATTAATAGTCATCGTAATATTGTGCTTCTCTTTTTCTTTAAATAACAATTTAACAGTTGTATTCCCATACTCAAATATTTGCCCATCTTTATATAGAGTAATATTCCAGTTTGAACGATTGACAAATTCAAATAATTTCTGCCATTCGTCTAAATCTACATTAAACACATAAATATCTCTTAAGCTTCCATCTACAAAAAATACCTGATTTAATGCCTCTATGTTGATGTTTTTCTTCATTAGTCCATTCTCCATAAAAGAATAATTTAAAATCCTAACCATTAGACGGCATTCCTTAGTTGAGTAAGCAACACATATTATGTAAAAAACCTATTTCATTTCCTTATTTAGTTAATCCTGTTCCAACCAGTTGATACTTTTCCTGATTACTAATTTGCTCTAATTTATAAACATAACCGTAATTTTTATCTTTTCTTGTAGATTCTACGTTTACCATATAGGTATTTCCTACTTCAATCAGATTGTAAACCATCGCGTCTTTAACATATATTTTGTAATGTTTTCTATTTTCTTCTTTTTCTCCTGCGTTGTAGCCAATAAACCACATTCTTAAAGATCCCTGTTTTTTATCCGAGTGTTTCTCTACTATATACATTTGCCCAATTCCAATACCAGAATGAATTTCATAATTTTTAACGAAAAAGGAATAACTCATAATCATGAGAATAACTATACCAATCAAATACAACTTCCATTTTCGAAAAGTTTTTTTCAATTTAGTGCCCCCTTACTTATAGTTGTTAATGGTATATGAAAAAACAAAAAAGATAAGCTCAACCAAAAGTGCATTCATAATTATGCTTTGACCAATAAGTTTAAGCATAAAATACCCTTTAACTCGTAATTTCCATCCTCTGAATGTGAATAAAAAATTCACCTGAAAACGTTGCTATGAAATTTTGGGGAAATAGCTGTTTTCCCATCAATAAACATCCATAGTTTGAAAAAGGATTCAATATAAACCTTAGTAACAACTACTTATCATAAATCTACTACGAATTTAAATAACTTTTTGTTTTAATCTGGTTCCAATAAATGTAGTTACAAGAATAAAAACTGGATAGAAAAACAAATAGAAAAATAAGATCAACCCCGCTGCAAAATTATCATTGTCTAAGTTTTTGTTTGGAAACAAAATTCCTAATAATATAGTAAACAAGACAAAATACGGAAACCACAGGACAGAAGTAAACAAAGACCATAATCTACTTTCTAACCATTTTCTCGTAACCATTGGAATAATATAAAACATTGCACATAATATTATTGTCTTTACTCCAATTAAAGCATTCCATAAGAATTCTGTATTAAAACCTGTTAAAACTTGGGTATGTTCGTAACTAACAAGTGAACCAAAAAATAAGAACGCAAAAAGCCCATATAATCCACTAATTCCATTGATTTTCAAAAGGTTTAACTCCAATACGTTTTTTTAAATTATACTAAACATTGTAATAAAGTAACTTGGGGGATCTTTGGACTTTTTAGTAAAAAAAAACCGCCGAAGCAGTCAAGTGTAGTAAAACAAAGGATGATAGTTCAATAATAAATTAGTTAAACTTTCTAAGATTGTTTGATAATTTAACTCCTTTATCATGTAGCCCTAGTTTAATTTGCAATTGAATTGGTAGAATACAAGTAATATTGTTTATATCCACCAAAGTTATTTCTTGTGAATTTGTACGACCTGTAATTTCTTCACCAATCATTGCTATATCAAATGGCGAATGACTAAATATTAATTCTGTAATTGTTGTAAACATCTTATCTATATCTTTTAACCAAAGATTTGATTCCTTTATTAGTGGATAGTTACAATTGTAATTCTCTTCGAATATACCAAAAGGAATACTTATATCTATCCAATCAGACTCTCCTTCAATTCTGATAATACTAATCAAACAAGGAAAAATATTGCCCTTTAAGTCTGCAACTGTTCCATAAAATTGATCTACACTCCCATCTTTTTCAAAATTTATAGGTAGCGTAACAGTATGATTATGATTTTGGAAATCTTTTCTTTCTTTCCACATCCCATTGAAGATATCGCATTTATACAATACAGCAAGAGCTTCATTCAATTTTTTATTAACGCCAGAAGGATTATATTCAATTGATAGTTCATAATATCCTCCATACCATATTTCTTCATTATTGAAATCAATATTATTCATAGAATAGTCTCTCTTTGTTGAACTAGATTTAAGTTTTAGAAGTTAAAATAGATATATCCTTTATACTCTATCAATTCTTTATATTGCATAGTATACCTTCCAAAATCGAATATGCAGTTGTTCTAGTTTTGTTCAAAATACTCTGATTCTAAAAATAGAAACCACAATTTTTGCGGTTTCTATTTATTCATTGTACTTAAAACAGGTTGTGCACCTTTTTCGGAAATAATTGTTACAAGTAGACTAGTAACCATATCGGCTTTTTGACTGTCTGTTGCAGTTAATAATCCTTTTTCTTCAAGCATCATCAAAGCATCTTCCACCATTCCAACAGCACCTTCTACTATTTCTCTTTTAGCTTGAACAACAGCTTTCGCTTGTTGCCTTTGTAACATACTACTTGCTATTTCAGGAGCATAAGCAAGATGACTTAATCGAGCTTCTTGAACTTTTACTCCACTTTTTTGAAGCCGTTCCTGTAACTCAATTTGTAATTCTTCAGCAATCTCTTCTGCATTCCCTCTTAAAGAATATTCTTCTTTATTTGTTGTGTCATAAGCATATTTCGTTGCAATATGACGGATTGCTGTTTCACTTTGAATTATTACAAATTTTTGATAATCTGCAACATCAAACAATGCTTTTTCAACATCAACTACACTGTAGACTACAACTGCAGCAATCTCGATTGGATTCCCGTCGATGTCATTTACTTTCAATACATCGCTATTGAAGTTAACAGCTTTTAGATTTACTTTTGATTTACTTGTAAATGGAATAGTGAAATAGAATCCATCTTCATAGATTGTCCCTAAATATTTCCCCATAAATACCATCGCAACTGCAACATTAGGTTGGTTAATTACAAATCCAGATGAAATCAAACAAACGAATATAAATGAAGCAATCATAAAAAATGCATGACCACTAGTTAAAGAAATACCACCACCAAGTAGTAATAATCCTATTATCAATGCCAACACGATGTAACCGTTAATTCGAAATGCTTCTTTCTTCATATTTTTCTCCTCTTCATTCAACTTAGTTTGTTAAATCAATAATGTAAAATAAATTCTAAATTTGAAAGTAATCCTAGAATTATAAATCCAATTCCTAATGAAAACCATAGTGATTTTACTAACCAAACTGGCAGAAATTTTAAAAAACCTCCAAGTATAAATGTAATTATAATCCCGATACAGCCTAAAAACTCATTTGCATATACAGTTATATCTGCAGCATTATATAAGTTTTCTTTATTTTTTTCATTTGTGATTATTCCTTGTAGTAATAAAAGACCACCTGTAATTATCAGACCTAATCGAAGTATCCAATTGATCACTCCACTAATCCTCCTGATAGTTTTTCTGCTCTTTTGTTTAATAATAGGCTAATTATACAGCTTAGATTGGCCTCTGTAACTTGGGGTATTTTTGTATATTTGATAGAATTTTTTGAAATTCTTTTTTCATCTAATTACCATTTACTTCATTAAAAAAAAGCCGTATAATAGTAGCTCGCGCTATACAACTAATTCATTGCTTTAGTTTCTTAAGATTATAGTTTAGTTTTTTCTATTGTGAGAAAAGATATTTACCTTTGAATATTGGACTTAACTCACTCCATACATCAAATTTATTACCATCTAAATCATAAAAAACAAAGTTCCCTCCAGTGTGACCTCTGTTTTCAATTTCTCCAACTTTTATTTCTTTTTCAACAAAGTCTTTATGAATGGCTTTTAAAGCACTTAACCCATTTACTTCAAAAGTTATAGAAAAATGTTCTTCACCGTAAATATTATAGAAATTAGAACTTTGGTTTTCTTTTGATTTAACAAGAAAGAAACTTTGGTTTGCAAAATTAAGAATTACTTTGTCTTCGTCTTTATAACTTAACTCTGCACCTAATTTATTTACATACCATTCGGAAGAAAGTTCTACATTAGTCACTGGTATATAAGTAGTACCTACCCTTAATAATTTTTCATTCATCATATTTAACTCCTTTTATCAGATTAATAAGTCTATTCTCCTCCTATGTATCTATGTCCTTCAATAAATAATTACCTTGCTTATTCAACTAATCTACCCATTTTGTTCAGTAGAAAGACCAACAAAATCGTCGATCACGTTGTTCAACTAAAGCATGCTGTTATTCAACATATAACCAATCAAAATCATCGTGAAGTATAAATTCTTGTTCTTCTAAACTTAAATAATAATTAGTGCAGACAATATCTATTTCTTTATAATCTTCACCATAATCAATACCTAAATAGAAATGTTTTATATCTTTATTTTCTTTCACTTTAACAGGGATCTGGCCGATTACTTTTGAGTTATCTATTACAGCTGAACGGTAAAATTCACTCCTTTCATCCCATTTAAAACCATATGGAATAGTAGCATAAATAACACTTTCAAATTTTAGAGTCCCTCTCTTAACAAGATAAGTAAACCCATTATCTCTATCCATCCGAGATATGGGCTTTAAAATTTGAAAACAAATGCTTTTTTCACGATGGTTAATAAATAATCCTTCAATCACCGTATCATATAATTCAAGTTCGTCATTTTCTTTATATTCTTGCATCTATTACATGACCATTTCTACTTTTTTACTTCTATTTCGCTATGGTATTTCAGTATTCCTTCTTCAACTATTCTGGCATTAAGTAAAACATGCTCTACCTCATCAAAAAAGTAACCAAACCCTATTAACTAATTTTTCTATTTTTATTTCGATCTTACATAGTCTTTTTTTACTATTGATGAGATAATAGATTTTGTCGAATTATATTAAGGGTAAATGGGGAGAAATTTTTATGTGGAAAAACCGAAACGTTTGGATCGTTTTGTTCGGTGAATTTGGAGCTGGTATAGGTCTTTGGTTCGGAATTATTGGAAACTTGGAATTTATGCAAAAACATGTACCTTCTGATTTCTTTAAATCGTTAATTCTTTTTTTCGGTTTATTAGCAGGAGTTTTTGTTGGTCCGTTGGCTGGACGGTTAATTGATCAATATTCAAAGAAAAGGATTTTACTAATTAGTGGTTTAGGTCGAACTTTAAGTGTGATTCTTATGTTTTTTGCTATTCAATACGAAAGTATTATTTTCATGGTCTTATTTTTAATTATACTGCAAATTTCTGCTGCATTTTACTTCCCAGCGCTTCAAGCTGTTATACCAATGATTGTAAAAAACGAACAGTTATTAACTTTAAATGGGATTCATATGAATATTTCTACAATATCAAGAATTGCCGGAACTTCAATTGGTGGTATTTTAGTTGTATCAACAAGTCTCACAAATGTATACGGAATGAGTATGCTGGCATATGCATTTTTGTTTCTAATGACGTTCTTTTTACGAATTGAAGAACCTACGAATAAACCAATAAGTGTAGAAAAAACAAAAAAATCTAAAGCTGATAAAGGATTTGCTGAAATATTTGCTCTTATAAGAAAAAGTCCAACAATTCTAAATTTATTTATCTTAAACCTGATTCCGGTACTGTTTCTTGGCGGATTTAATTTAATGGTAATCGAAATAAGTGATATACAACATGATCCTTCAGTTAAAGGCCTTATTTATACAAGTGAAGGTATCTCATTCATGATCGGAGCATTTGTCATTAAACGATTAACAAAAAAGTATACGAATAAGCAATTATTATACTTTTCAACTTTTTTAGTAGCTTTTGCT
This sequence comes from Bacillus sp. AFS088145, assembly GCF_002564465.1. GTDB lineage: Bacteria > Bacillota > Bacilli > Bacillales > Bacillaceae_G > Gottfriedia. The sequence continues at coordinate 105,201 of NZ_NUUX01000039.1, forward strand.
CAGCTATCACTTTACTTTGCAGATCACCATTGGATGACACTTGCCTCATTTGCAATTTTCGGATTTTCAGTTGGTTGCTTCTTTCCTGTTTGTTCAACTGTTTTCCAAACTTCAATTGACAAATCATATCATGGTCGACTTTTCTCATTTAGAAGTATGTATGACAGGGTTACATTCCAGATCGTCCTTTTAAGTACAGGACTATTTTTAGATACAATTGGTTTACAATATATGGTTTTAATTTTCGGAACGGTTTCTCTCTTAATTCTTGCTAGATTGTTGTATAATGACAAAAAATCTAAAGCAGAGTTAGTGAACGAAAATCAAAACTTATCAATGTAATTTAAGAGGCTGTCTCAGAAGTCAGGTTAACTGACATAGAGGCGCCTCTTTGATTTTCAGATTTTATTTGCAGTCCACTGTTTTTTCATCATTTATTTGCACAGAAAGAATACATAATTTCAGATTACACTTTGTCCACATAAAATAAGGGGTCCCATACTTATTACAATTTTGGAACACCCTGATCTTATTAAAATTCAATATCCATATGCCGCTAAAAATTCATTCAAACTAGAATACAGTGTAACGACTTCCCATTTTCGTTCAAATTCATAGGTAGTACATACTTCCCCTGATTCCTCATTGATAAAAATAACATCATCCGTTTCGTCATCGAAGCCAATTATTAACCAGTTTTCTGGCCATTGTATTTTTTTACTTAAGTCCTTTTTAGCCTCATTTAAATCTTCTTCTTTTATAAAATAGATCGTCATATTTTCATTTGAGACTTCATCTATACCGATTCCTTTAATTCTTGAAAACCATTCGTTTTGCATTTTATTCCCCACTTCCAATAAGAAAGCCTGTATCAACCAAGTGATCACAGGCTAACTTTTTTACTTTTGTGCTTTTTTTGATTCAGATAAATTAGATTTATCTTCGTAGTTTGGTTGTTTTTGACCGGCGTTATTTTTTCTTCCACCATTTCCACGTCCCATTTCTTTCGCCTCCTTAAATTGTCATAAAAATATTTTATACAATTAAGGTAAGACTATCCCACTAAATTACAGGAAGAAAAAATAGATTACAAATTGGATAAATAGGATGATCCAATAGCCAAAAACAAATTTTGGATGTTTTGTTTTATGCTTAAAATAATACATTCCTAAAATAGAACCAATCGAACCTCCGATAATTGCAAATAAAAATAAGATGCGTTCAGGAATTCTCCATGCTTTTCTTTTCGCCCTAGACTTATCAATTCCCATAATTGCAAATGAAACAATGTTTACGATTACTAAATAAAACATAAAATACCCTACCATTTGGATCCCTCATAAGACTCGTTTATTTTGAAATTTTTGCTATTTTGCTTCGAGTTGTTTGTATTAAATCTTTTGCATTCAATTGAAGTTGTATACCTATTTTTCCACCGCTAACAATAATCTCTTCTATATCATCAACAGATTCTTCAATAAAAGTAGGGTATTGCTTTTTCATTCCAATTGGTGAACAACCACCTCGAACATATCCTGTACTTGCTAAAAGGTCTTTCACTGGTAATAATTCTACTTTCTTTTCGCCAGCTGCTTTTGCGGCTAATTTTAAATCTAATTCTTTTTCGACTGGTATGACAAATACATAAATCGCCTTGGTTTGACTGATTGATACAAGTGTTTTATAAACTAATTCAGGATCTTTATTTATTTTACTTGCAACAGAAACCCCATCAATCTTTCCATCATTCGAGTCATAGTTTAAGGTTGTATAGCTAACTTTTTTTGAATCTAACATTCTCATTGCATTCGTTTTACTTACAGCCATTTTTACTCCTTTCAATGCTACAAACATAAGATATTTTTAGGCAGAAATTGATTGCTTTTTATTACTATTTTTAAGTTTTTGTTCAATGGATTTCATAAAAGGTGTAGTTGAGACCGCAAATACGATACAAGCTACCCAAATAAATGAAAATGAGATAAAGTCTTTCTTCGAGAAACTTTCATCGTATAATAAAATCCCTATTAATAAACTTATTGTTGGTGAAATAAATTGTAAAAATCCAACATAAGTATACGGAATTAATTGTGCTGCTTTACCGAAAAATAATAAAGGAATAATTGTTACTAAACCAGCACCTACTATTAATAATTGCTCAATTGGTGCACTTTGTACTAGTCCTGCTTGGCCTTTATAAGCTAGGAAACCAAAGTAAAGTAAAGCTACTGGAAAAATTAATAATGTCTCTATTGTCAGGCTTAAGAAAGAATCGATATTTAAAATCTTTTTCAGTAATCCATAAAAAGCAAATGTTAAAGATAATAGTATCGCTACGATTGGTAATGTACCTGACATGATTGTTAAATATCCTACACCTATTGAAGCTAAACAAACTGAAACGATTTGCCAAATTGACAGTGACTCTTTCAATACGATTACACCAAGTATAATACTAACTAATGGATTAATATAATAGCCTAAACTTGCATCAAGTATATGATTTGAATTGACCGCCCATATATATATTAGCCAATTGGTACTAATTAATAGTGAAATAGCAATCATTGATACTAATACTTTTTTATTACTTACAACTTGCTTCCAAGTAATTTTAAATTGCTTTAATTTTTTAGTAAGAAGAATGAAAAGTATTAATGTAACAAAAGACCATATAATACGATGTGTTAATATTTCAAAAGGTGAAATATCTTTAATTAGTTTCCAATAAATTGGTAAGACACCCCATACCACATATGCAAGTACACCGTACAAAATCCCTTTAAGTGTGTTGTTCATTCTCTCCCAGCTTTCTTTTTCTATATTAGTGTGCTATTTCAACCTTTTTTTCTTCAGATTGTTCAGACGGTAAAAATAAAACGAAAATAAATGTAATAATACTAAATACCGCCATAAATAAAGTGATGATTTCAAAACCAGCAGTTACAGCTTTTACTGTTGATAAATGATTGATTTGATTATGAGTATTTAGTACTAATTTTTGACCATTCAATACTTCGGAAGCCTTAATCGTAAAAATAGTTCCTAACACAGCAACCGTAATTGTTTGCGAAAAAGTATTTAAAAAGGAATTTGCGGCAATTGCAATGCCCCGCTGGTTCATTCCTACAGCTGATGAAATTAGGATCATATAAATTGGAAAAGATAATCCAAAGCCAAGACCTAAAAATGCATTAAATGGATAAATTAATATTTTTGAATCATGGAAAAAGTTCATTCCAAAGGCACCTATAATACATAAGAAAGTGCCTAATAGGATAATATTTCTTGCTTTCATTTTCTTAATGAATCGACCAGATAAAAAAGAACCTAATGTCCAAGCGAATGAAAGTGGAATTAACATTAAACCTGACTGTGTCGCACTTAATCCGAACACACTTTGATTATAAACTGGTAAATATACCTCGATCGAGATTAGAAGTGCATGTGCAATAAACATTGCTGCATATGTTACGACTAAATGACGGATTTTAAATAAAGAAAGTGGTAATAATGGTTCCTTTGCTCTTGTTTCAACAAAAAGAAATAACCCAAATAAAATGATTGCAAACGCAAAAAGGAATAATAAATTTGGAGAAGTCCAGTTATGTTGCTCTCCTCCTACAACTAAAGCATATAAAGCAGATAAAGTACTTAATATAAAAAGAATGGAGCCTAAATAATCAATTGAAATTGTATTTTTACGGTCAATTTTTTGATGATAATATTTCCAAAATAGAATAATGGAAATGATTCCGAATGGAAAATTAATAAAAAAGATATAACGCCAAGAAATGAAGTCTACAAAAAATCCTCCAACTAATGGACCGATTACACTTGAAACTGCCCATACTGCACTAATATACCCTTGCACTTTAGCCCTTTCTTGGTATGGATACAGATCACTTATTACCGTCATCGTTAAAGGTAATGCAGCTCCAGCACCTAGCCCTTGAATTGTACGAAATAATATTAATTGACCCATATTTTGTGAAAAACCACATAAAACTGAACCTAAAATAAATAAAATGATACCAAACATTAATAAGTTTTTGCGACCATATAAATCCGATAGCTTCCCATAAATCGGTGTCGTTACAGTCATTGCCAACATATAAGCTGCAAAAATCCAACTCATCAACTTAACACCTGATAATTCTGTAGTGATGGTAGGTGTGGCAGTTGTAATAATCGTCCCTTCAATCGCAGACAATGTAACAGCTACCAACAACCCGATGGTCACTAGCCTTCGATTTGTTTCCATAGTATACCTCCATTCGAGAGCAGATATATGGATTGAATTTTTTAGGATAGATAAATATTCCTATGCTCCCTTAAAAATAATAGAAGCTCTTATGGAGCTTCTATTGTTTCCCTGCCTACTTTTTCCAATTTGATTCAATAAATTCGTCTCTTCCAGACATCGCTCTATCTTCTTTATAGTGTTTTGGATTTTTTTTATGATAGTCTTGGTGATACTCTTCAGCCTCATAAAAAGTAGTTGCCTGTAATATTTCAGTTACGATCGGTTTCTTAAAAATATTACTTTCAATTAATTTTTCTTTTGATTCCATTGCTTCCTTAAGCTGTGAATCATTATGAACAAAGATTGCAGCTCGGTATTGTGAACCTCTATCTTGGAATTGACCGTCTGGATCCGTTGGGTCAATTTGTGGCCAAAATAACTCTAATAGTCTTTTGTATGAGAATAATTCATCGTCAAATGTAATTTGAACTACTTCATAATGACCAGTAGTCCCCTTTTTAACCTCTTCATACGTAGGGTTTTCTAATTCCCCACCCATATAACCTGAAACAATACCATGTATACCAGGTAAATCCTCAAATGGTGTTACCATACACCAAAAACAACCACCTGCAAATGTAGCTTTTTGAATCATTTTAAATCCTCCTAACATTACCTAGTTTACATAATACTATTATGTGAAACCCATCTATTTCTTTAATCTTATCTTATCTCTTTTAAAAGAATTTTTAAATATTTTAGCTCATAATTTTCCAATTTTTTATAAAATGAATTCCGTTAATCTGATTGGACATTTACTAAACTGAAAAGACGATAAAAAACAGACAGTAATTGTCTATTTGAGTGACAATACTGTCTGTTTTCTTATACTGTTTTAAGCAGCAATTGACTTATTATTATGTTTGATTCTTGTTCCAACGAACAACCAAATGACAAATAGTAATAAAATTAGTTGTGGAATGATACTTTCTAGGGAAGGATAAATCCCTAATTTAGGTATTGTTGGAAAAATAGTACTCATATGGTCAGGCAAATAGCCAATTCCTTGTAATGCGTGAATACTTTGACCAATGAATTTAAACGTCAAGTAATAAATACATAAACTTGCGATTGTAAAAAACGGCTTTAAAGGAATAAATTTGCTTCCTTTTAAGATGAAAATTCCAATTATAACAAGTAAAATAATTCCACCTGCAAAACCAGTAATCAATTCTTTGGCTGTAATTGAAGAACTCATACCGATATAAAATACGACAGTTTCGGCACCTTCTCTAAATACTGCGAAAAATGAAAGTAAGCTTAATGAAAGAATTCCTCCGCCTGCAATAGCTGTTTTTGCTTTTTCTTTCATCTTACTACCATATTCTTGTTGGCGAGATTGTTTATGCAACCATAACCCAACTGTTAACATGAAAATAACAGCAATAAGACCAGAGATGCCTTCTATTAATTGATTACTTATTCCAGCTGAGATTTTTGATAATAAGAATTGGAATAATAAACCAGCTACTAAACTAGCTAGAATACCAAAAGCACCACCAACGAAGATCCACTTACGTGCTGATACTTGTTTACCTTTTGACACTAATGCTAGTAAAGCAGAAATAATAATTAAAGCCTCTAAACCTTCACGAAATACAATTGTCCCTGCATCAAACATCGTATAAGATGTTTTCTTCGTAGCTAAGTTTAAATTGTTTTGAATTTGTTTTAATGTTTTCATCGTTGTAGCAGATTTAGGCTTTTCCGTTAACTGAGTTAATGCAATGGATGTATCATTTTCAATCTTCTTATATAATTCCATTGAATTTGATTGAACCATTACTTCAACATATGGCCAATCTTGTATAAATTCATTAAATGTTGATTGTGCTTTCTCTGTATCATTTGATTCTACATAATTGATTGTTTGATTGAGTAGTTTTATAGCTTTCTCAATACTAACTTCTTTTGTTGAGTCACTACTTGGATTATTCAATACATCAATTAATTTAGTAAAAGAATCATTAACTTTCGTAATTGAAGGATTTTCAGTAAACAAAGTTGACCTTGAAGTAATCATATTTGCTTCGATTGAACCATAAAAACCACTATTTGCTTTTCTTACATCATTTTCTATTTTAGACCATTCAATTTCAAAAAGCTTATACTCTGATTGAGCTTTTTCCCAATTCGATTCATTTGATAAAGTTTTAACATTATTTAAATGAGATACTAGTTTAGTAAGATTAATTTGAGAAAGATCTTTCTTATCATTCGTATTTTCAATCCACTTTTCTGTTTCAAAAGCTACCCCACGAATATCATCTTTTACTGTTGCAAGATCATTTTGATCAATATCTTTAATCGCTTGGTCAACTAGTTTATTTAATTTTGAAGTTTTTTTCTCATTTTTAATTAATTCTTTAATCGCTAATAAATCTGTTTTCACTTTATCTTTTTCACCATTTTTAACTTCTGTTAAAGAGTTACCAATATGTGAAAGTACTTGTTCTTGAAGATCAGTTTCAGCAAATGTTTTATGAAACGGACTAAATATTAAACTAAAAAATAGTAAACTAGCTATTAAAAGTATATTTTTTTTCATACAATTCACCTAAAGTAATCCTTCACCAATATAACTTCCATTCTTAACCCCGGGGAAGCATGCAAATACTGCACTACCATTATGTTCAATGTATTCGTTCAATAAATCCATTTTCGCTAATTTATCTTGTAAAGGAATAAATTGTTTTTCTAAGTCTCTTTGGAAACTAACAAATAGTAAGCCGGCATCTAATTTTCCCGTTTGGATATCAAGTCCGTCAGTATATGAATAAGATCTTCTTAAAATTTTAATTTTTCCTTTTCCTTTTGCTAAGGCAACATGAGAATTTGAAGGAATCAGTAATTTCCCATTATCATCTGTTTTCTTTAAATCTATCTTAGCAAATTCACTACTTTCACCAATTGGTGCACCATTTGCTCTGTGTCGTCCAAATGTTTGTTCTTGATCTTGTAATGAACTACGATCCCATTCCTCAACACGGATACGAATACGTCTTGTAACTAGATAAGAACCACCTGTTAGCCAAGCTGGGCCATCGCCATTTTGTACCCAAATATGTGTATTCATTTCTTTTTCATCTTTTGTATCTGGATTTCCAGTCCCGTCTTTAAAGCCCATTAGGTTCCTAGGTGTACTACCTGATGGATCCGCTCCAGATGAACGTTGGAAACCGTGCTGCATCCATTTTAAACTAACAGTTCCACGTCCAATACGAATCAAATTTCTAACGCCATGAAAGGCAACTTGTTGATCGTTTGCACAAACTTGAACTACGATGTCTCCACCGTTCCATTCCTCTCTTAAATCATCACCAGGAAAATGAGGTAAATCTTTTAACCCCGATGGTTTACTTGATTGAATTGATAATCGGTCAAAAAATGTAGGACCAACTCCAAATGTAAACGTAAGCTTCATGGGTTGTAAACCTGTTGCTTCACCCGTATCAATTGGTGGCGATGAAGGAAATTCAGAATCACCTAATTCCTTTCCTTCACTCATTAAAGCTGCTGCTTCAGTCCATTTTTTAAACATTGTTTTGACATCTGATTTTGAAGTAGTTTCTAGTTTAAATGACGCCAAATACATAAAATCTTGAGCAGGAGTTGTAATACCTTGTTGTTGCTTACCATAAAACGGAAGAATCTCTCTTGCATCCGCTTTAGCAGGTGAAAAGAAATTTGTTACCTTTTCAGTAGCTGCTTCAATTCCAGTTGCACCAATTAGTATACCAGCTCCACCAACTCCCATAAGTTTTAATGCATCTCTTCTAGAAACTTTATTCGTTTCTAATTTTTTCATATTATTTAACCCCTAATGTTGACCCAACTTGAGAAATCGGTTCTGCTAATGCATCTACTTGTTGAGCTAATTTTTTCACTTCATCTTCTTTTAACTGTTTGTAATCAACGTATTGATCACCTTTTTTATAAGTATTTAAAGTTGTCATTAAATCATTGAATCTAGTTTCAATTGTTGAAGCTAAATCAGCATCTTTTGCTTTTAATTTTTCTGATAATAATTGAACGATTTTATCCGAACCTTCCACGTTAGCTGCAAAATCAGCTAAATCAGTATGTGAATATCGTTCTTCTTCACCTGTAACCTTTGAAGATGAAACTTCATTTAATAATTCTACAGGACCAGTTACAAATAATACCGGATCAATTTCAGCTGTTTCTACTTTTGCTCTTAAGTAGTTAGCATCCTTCATAAGTTGTTCTGTATATTTTTCAAGACCTTTTGTTGTATTTTGAACCCAAAGAACTTGCTCAATTTTATGGAAACCAGTCCATTCATTTGCAGGTACATCACCTTCACGTGCATCGATTTTTGGATCTAAATCGCCAAATGATTCTGCCACTGGTTCAATTCTTTCGTAATATGAACGACTAATTGGATACAAACGTTTTGCTTCTGCCATGTTTCCTGCATTAATTGCATCAACGAACTTCTGTGTATTTGATACGAACTCTTCCGTTTGAGATATAACGAAATCTCTATAATTATTAATCTCTGAATCTAAATTTATTTTTGCTTCTACTTTTTGTTCTTTTTTTACGTTACTAGCTTCTTCACTTTTTTGTGCACAACCTGCCATCATTAAACTTGTAGCAAGAGAAATTGCGATCATTGTCGTTTGCTTCTTCATGAAAATACCCCCGAAAACTCTAAATTAAATATATGTATTTGATATTGATAACCTTTCTCATTACTCATCATAATACAATTGATAAATATTTTCAATTAGATTTTCATAAAAAAATGACTGAACCTTGTTCAGTCATTTTAAACTATTTAGAAATGTACCTATTATTTAGACCGAGTTTTCTAATTAATTTCACTTAGTGTTCGTACTTTTTAATATTACCTCTTATATAATTAAGGTACTACAGATAGAACTATTAAATCATTAAACAGCAAGCCTTAAAATCAACAACTATTATTCAATCTTAAATAATTTCGCTAGATAAGCGTTCACAAAAATATTATTCTGATCTAATTGACTTCGAATAGTAAGAAAGTTAGATAATGATGGATACAGGTGATTTAGTTTTTCTATATTCATTGAATGCATTTTTCCCCAATGTGGTCTACCATTGTAGCTTTGAAGAATTTCTTCTATTCTATTAAAATAGTCTTGATGATCCATTCCTTTATACATGTGGATTGCGATATACGCTGAATCACGCATCGAAGCAGGACTAATTAAAAAATTATCTCCTTTTACGAATCGACATTCGATTGGGAAATGGACGTTAAATCGTTTATTTTTTATCTCTTCTTGTATTTCTAAAGTTGCATCATTCATATATTCAGTTGGAATACTATATTCCATTTCGTTAAATTTTACATTTCGAGTTGTTGAAAATAATTCATGGCTCGGTCCGACCATCCTTGAATTTGGAACACTCCTACCACTTATTTTACTAATTTGAGAACTACTTTTTGGAAAGTTTCTACTAAATTCACTTAATAACCAGAATGCTTTATTTTCAATAGTGGCTACCTTCCATTTCTCATATTTAAATGAATGTTTCTTCGTTCTAGTTTCATTCATTACCTTTATTTGAACATGATCAGAATAAGGAAATAAGTAAAACTCAAAATGTTCATTTTCTTTTTTCAAATTTAGTAGATTACTATAAACCTCATCAATCATTACTTTTTTACTCTCATAACGATACGTATTAGCAGGCTTTATTCTAATTTTAAATTTAACAACTATGCCAAGTAGACCTAACGATACGCCAATTGCCCTATATATATCTGTATTTTTTGTTTTTGAACAATCTAATAGATCACCTGATGGTAAAACTACTGTCATCTCTTCGATTTGTGTAGATAAAATTCCGTGATCAATTCCTGTCCCGTGGGTACCCGTTAAAAATGCTCCCGCAATCGATTGAACATTAATATCACCTAAATTTTCTTGCGAATAACCTGATTCGTATAATTCATTTCCTAATTGCTCAAGCTTAGTTCCAGCCCAGACTTCGGCAATCTGTTCCTCTTTGTTGATTGAAATAACACCATTTAAATTATCTAATGACATTAAATAGTCGTTTGTTGAAATTAGTGGAGTAAATGAGTGACTTGAACCTACTACTCTTATTTTCTTATTTTCCAAGTTAGCTTTTTTAACGAGGTTTACAACTTCTTCAATCGATGATGGATACAATACTTGATTCGGTTTAAACTTTACACTTCCAGACCAGTTTTTCCATAACATACTTTTCATAGGAAGCACCCCCTATCTCCTCTGTATGTTGTAAACTGGTCGATGATTTTATTTTTACTTACTACATATAAATGAGAAAAACGCTCAGCAATTTCGCCGGACTTACTTGGTCTAAATAAAATTGCTTCTCCTATTTTTAAATCTTCATGTCCTGAATAAAAAACTGGGGTTTGAACTTCACCAGCACCTTCTAGTGGCAATAAAGTACAATGATCTGGGGAATATGGAGTTGGTAATTTTTCTTTTCCTACAGCACCTGATGCGATAAATCCTCCACTAGTGCATGTAAAAATCTTATCCGCTGGTTTTCGAATGATTGGTAAAGCAAAGCCAATTGCAGGTTGATATTGAAAACTTCTGTATTCATCAAATAAAGTTGGAGCGTAAAATCCTGAGCCTACTGTTACTTCAGTAACTACTTTTTCCTTTGTCGTCGAGTGAAGACTTCCTGTACCTCCACCATTTACAAACTCAAGTTGATAGCCATCTTTTTCAATGTATTTAACAATTTCTCTTCTTTTTTTCGCTATTTCACCTAATGATTTCGTCTTTAAAAACTGGATTATTTTATTTTTCAAAATCTTATTTTTGGCATCATCACCAACACCTGCAATTTGTGCCTCATATCCCATAATTCCTTCCAAGCGCACATTCAAGGACTGCAATATATGGGTTAGTAGAGGTACTAAATCTCTAGTTTCTTTAATAGGTGACCTTCTTACCCCAAAATGAAATCCTAAATATGAAGTACTCATGTCTATGTCAATACAAAGTGGAATAACAATCTCCTTTTTTACCGCGATCTTTTCAATCATACTAATCTGTTCTGTCTGATCCACCATACAAATAATTTTTTTACCCTTTTTTATTTGACATGCAATTTTATTTAATCCTATTACATCAACTGTTGGATAGCCAATTAATAAATTATCAAATCCATTTTCAGCAAGAAAATCTGCTTCATGGGGGTTATAACACATTAACCCCTCATAACAATCATTGCTCTCTAAAATATATCTTAAAACTTGTACACTACGAATTGATTTTGTAGCAATTCGAATTTTCTTACCGTTTGATTTAGCTGCAATATCATCCACATTTTGAACAAAAGCATCCCAATCTAAAAAAGCACATGGCATAGACAATTTAGAAAATACCGATCGATCGACCATTTATTCACCTATCCCGATAGCATTTTTTATTAATTTATGCTGAAAATTATTTAATAAGAATAAAAAAAAATTACATAGAATACTTTCTATGTAACTTTTAATAGTCGATAAAGCCTTTTAATATTTGACATGTTAAAGGACAATTCAATCTCGCAGAGTTATTTGATTGGTTTAAACTAACATTTGACAAAGGAATTCCATACCACAAAAGTTCATTATCAATCATAATAAAAGGTTGTACTTGATCTTTTTTAATAAAACTTCTATTTTTTTGATTTTCAAAATGAGCTTCACTTATAAATAGCATTGGTATCTCAACCTCATTGATAAGTTTTCGAATTTCCAAAGACATTTCGGATAAATTTGGCATGGAGACGATTATTTTTATCTTAGCATTTTTTAGATCATTTACTAATTCATTTTTCAGGTCCATTGAATCATTTGAAAACAGTCTTAACCTCTTTGATATACTCTTTGAAAAAACCTTTTCAAACTCTTCTTTACTCACCTTGTATTCATTATCTATTTGGAAATGAATTAACTTATTAATCGTCTTTTTTGAATTTGTTTTACTTTTTATAAATGGAATATCTGCAATATGAATAAATTTACCTCGAGCTCTAGTCAAAGCAACATTTATTAATCTTTCACTGTTTTGATCTGTTAGCAATAATCCAGGAGAATATTGTGGTTTCGTATCAACTGAATCAAAAATGATTACGTCGCACTCCGCTCCTTGAAATCGGTGTACTGTTGCGATTTGTATTGGTAATTCTCGATATTTTGTTTTCCCGATAATCTCTTTATGGAGTGCCGTAAGTAGCTTTGCCTGTGCTCTATATGGCGTAACAATTCCAATTGACTTGACCCCATCTACTATACTTGAAAGAATACATTGAATTGCAATAATCGCAGAGCCTAAATTATATCTAGAATTCGTATTTGAATCTTTTAAAGCATAGGTTTTTAGAAATTGTGAATTTATTAAACTATTTGCTTGCATTGTAAATGGTCTATGTTTTGCGATTTCCTGTCTTTTTTTGACAGAAGGATGATCAAACACCAACGAATGATAGATTTCATTATTTGTAAATCCAGATATGGCCGGATGCATTCTCCTTTGTTGATTCAATAAAACTAAATTAATTAATGGCTCACCATTTTCTATTTTTTGCACAATGCCAGTATGGTGAAATAAATCTTCCTGTAACCACTTTTTCACATTTTCATTATGAAAGCATGTTGCAATTGGCGGTAATTGTTTAAAATCTCCACATACAACAATTCGTCTCCCTAATGTTGAAGCAAAGGCGATTTGTGGTGTATATGCCATACTAATTTCATCAACAATGACTAAATCGAACTGGCGTAAATAGATTAAAGGATCAATTGAACATTTCGATAATGTAGTTCCGATCACTTTTGCTTGATCAATCAATTCTTTTTCTTTTTCACGAATTTCCCCTCGAATTTTATTTAACTTATTTTGAATTTTACTTAAATCATCTAATTCTTTTTTTGAGGCTGCACCCCTTCTAGCTTTCCTTAGCATCGAGTGCTTTCGTTCATCTAAATTTTCCAACTCATATTGATTTATACTTCCATTTACTTCAACAAGCTTTGAAGAAAGAACATCTTCGTGTTGTAATAACACTTCATCTTTTGTATACCCATAGCGGACAATCTCGCCACTTTTCCATTTATCTTTCTTTTCTAATTCATGAATTACATTTTTCATTAAAACATCTACTGCAGCATTAGAATGGGCAATTACTAAAACCGACTTGTTTTTTTCGTAATGTTTTAAAATAATATTAGTTAAATTATAAGATTTCCCAGTACCAGGTGGTCCCCAAATATATGTTGTTTCATTATAAAACGAACGATAAATTAGCTCCTGCTTTGTTGAACTTTCTTTCTTCATTTTACTTAAATGTTTAACAGTAGAATCAGCATTCATTAGCTTCATAATCATTTTTTGTTTACTACGATAATCTTTTATTTCCTCAAGTCTTTCAATTAATTGATCTAGTAGCTCCCATGGTTCATTAAAAAGCTCCGCATATGGAATCGTCGAAGTAATTCTTTCATTTATTTTAATTTCAACTTGAGAACCTTTAAAGGACAATAATTCACCTTGATACTCTTGATTTTCTATTTTTATTCGAACCGGCGTTCCTTCTGGGACAAAAATTTCTGCATAAATCGTAAACAAGATAACCGTACTTTGTCCAATTTGATATAGTGGAGTCCCCTTAGAAAGGGTATAACTTCTCCCACCATGAAATTTCAAATAATTTCGTTCCGCTTCAATAGCAGTTTGCCATTCTGTAATTAACTTATTTACGTCATTTAATGTATTTACAATCATTTATTTCACCTTATTAATTTTAAAATTGATATTTAAAGAATTCTCTTTCTCTTTATAGCGTTAGTGAATTTCATTAAATTTTGGAAATCATTTTAACATACAAATGCTCCATAACTAGCACTATTAGAAGTTTAATCTTTAATAGTAATTTACTTATCATACACTAGTTCTTATAGTTTATTAAATTATTACATCCTATCTATTCAGTTAAAATTTTGTTCTACATGGTTCTTAACAAGTATTTAATAAAAAAATATAGATCCGATAATTAAATTATTGGTTAGAATATCAACTATTCTCACGGTGTTAGAAATCCATTAGTGAAAAAAGTGCAAGTATTGAGAGTAGTTAAATTAGACAATAGTAGTATTGCATTAGCATTTAGTAAATATGATGGATTTTATGGCAGGACTCGTTTAGTTGAAGGACCAAATGGGGAAGTATCAAATCAAAGGTTCTTCGTGGAGATGTAGAATAGACCCTGCTGAAGTCGAAACATTTTAAACAAACAAAGGAAAATACCAAGTAATTATGGGTAATAATGCAAGTGGAGATATTGATAAAATTGAATTAAGGGCATTTACTTTGAATAATAGTAGTCGAGTTTATTCGGATTACACTACGACCCTAGAAGTCCCAAAACAAGATGCTTATTTCATCTATAAAAAAATCCCAACAGATTATAATCAAAAAAACTTTGTGGGCGATATTGAATTTGTTTGTAAAAATAAAGAAAGAAAAGTTATATTTCCTGTTCAATAATTCATTACTTTAAAAATATAATATTCTTATACAATTATCTCATGCTTAAGTTACATAAGAAAAAACAGAATCTTCTATAAGGAGATTCTGTTTTTAAAATAAAGGTTAAGTATTACGATTATACTTCGCTGCTCTTTTAAGTTCTTCTACTTCATCATCAGATAATTTTTCTTTACCAGTAAAGTGATCAATTACTTCTTTTGTAGAAAATTCACGTGTTTCTTCAACTTTTTTTGGCCCATATCTGGATCTAAAATCGAACTAAATGTTAATCCTTCTTTGATACCTTTTACTACACCTTTTAATAAGCCATCCTGTTTTATATTTTCAGTCATTAAAAATACCTCCCCTCACAATTAATTGTATAAAATTTCCATTTATTTGTATAGACCACTAGAATACATTGACACTATTTCACTAACGAATACCATAGTTGAATAACAAATCAAAAGTTCCTACTTGATTAGAAGAATCTTGTTTATCAATTAAAATATGATATCCACTCTAAGTATTTCATTAGTAATTTAGGGGATAATTTATAAGTCTAAAGAATTATTTTAATAGGAGGATATATTATTGATTTACTACAATAGGTTTGGTACTAAAAGAGAGTTAACAGTAAGTGAAGGCGATCGTGTTGAAATTATTAAAAGAAGTGACATTTATTGTATTAATGACGAAGAACCTATTTATCATTCAGGGACGATAACGAAAATCGATTATGAAGATTTAAATAGAGATCCAGAAAAAGAACCTATTGGTATTTGGGTAAAATTTGATAAGGATAATGTATTTAATGATGGTGAAGAAGAATTTATTGCATTAGCTGAAATAGAGGAATTGTTTAAGAAAATGTATGACATTGTTGGTTATGCTATGGTAAATGAAGGTGTTACCTTAAGTATTACAGGAGATGGTATAGGAAAAATCATTAATTTTGATTATCAAAATGGAGATTTAATTCCTGTATCAATACAAGGAGGTACCGGGGCAGAAAAAGGAAATATTACTGAAAATGATGAAAAATTAATTCAAGAAGTCAAGCGTTATGGTACACCACAAAAGTACTTTCATTATGTGCTAACTCAGTCAAAATAAGTTTCACATTCTGACATCATTAAGAATCTTCAATTGTTGGTTATCAAGAACAAATTTATATTAAAAACTAAAAAATAATTACGCATCTAGTCATATTTCCTAGGTATTACATAAAGGTTTCGAATTCAAAAAAGGCTCTTTCGTAATGAGCCTTTTTTCGATTCAATTGATTTGATTCCATACAAACCCTAAAGAAAATTTATTCGCAAATTTCTCTTTGATAAGTTTTTAAGAAGTCTCTTTTTAAACAATCGACTAATAAAAACATCGTTGACGTCAGTCCCATCTAGACATTTAAATTCTATTTTAAATGTTAGAAGCTTTTGTGAATAATTAATGTAATCAATATTCGAGTAATAAACTTTTCGATATTTTGCTAGTTTATAGTAAAAACCCGATTGAAATATATTACCTTTTATCTCAAAAAATTCTTTGCGAAATATTATTTTTCCACTTGCCCTTATCTCATCTTCCGATCCGACTGCACAATATATTTTTTTCAATATTTAGTTCCCCTATTGTGGATTTAAGAAATATATTTATAACCTAATGCTGGGAAACATCCATTTTCTATATTTTGAACATGCATAAGAATAATCTGGTAATCATACTTCTGACAATTTATTTAAATAATTCTCCTAAATAATACGGCATTTGTTTTCGCCACCAAACCCAGTCATGCGAAACATCCCCGCCCCACTCATCAAACCATGCTTTAATTTGTTTTTCTTCAAAGGCTTCTTTTAATGTAAAATATGAAGGTAGTCCGTCTTGTTCCCAATCTCCCTGTCCGGTACAAATTATGATATCTGCTGAACGGTATCGATCAATAAACCACCCGTCATTTTGATTCCATATGTAATCACTTGGTGAATTTTCGTATACAAGAGGATCATTTCCGTAGTCCCCGAAAAAGAAACGCACATCGTAAACACCGCTAAGTGCAACGGTTTTTTGGAAGACATCCGGATGTCTTAGGAAAAAGTTCAACGCATGATATGCCCCCATACTACAACCCGTTGTCATCATTGGATTAAACCAACCTGTTTTGTGTTTAATAAATGGAATAGCTTCTGAAATCACATATCGATCATATGCTTCATGAGCTAATGCACGGTCATGTACCGATTTTGAGTCGTGTAGCCAGCTTTCACTATCTATAGTAGACAGTGTAAAAAACTGCACGTTTCCGGATTCAATAAAGTCATGACATACATCAATCATTCCAAAATTATAGTATTCAAAATGAGTCCCCCCAGAAGAAGGAAAAACTAGGATTGGCATACCACTGTGTCCATATCTGTTCAACTGCATTTCGCGTCCTAATTCCCCGCTCCAATGGCTTAAATGTTCTATATTCATAGATAAATCTCCTATCCTTATACGTTTACAATGCTGCAATTTTTTCGTTCATGAACGAAACGAATGATATCATCAACTTCTTCCTGGGAATCTGCATTAATCGCATAAAATTGATTACCTTGTAGTTCCGCAAAAGCATCTGGAATACGCTTTTCAAACTTTACACTGTCGCCAAATCGTTCATAAATAGAATTTGTATCGTGGTTATACTCATACGCATCACGCTGTGTTATACCGACACAATACTGGTTTTCGGCATCGGATTCCTTAATTTTCCCACCTGTTACAATAGAAGCATACTGATCAAATAAATCAATGGAGTATGCGAAATTGTACATATCTATCGTGTAGCCACCAGCTAAGCGGTTATTATATTCAAGTGCAACATAATCCCCATCTTCTAATTTAAAAAACTCAATATGGAAAAAGCGTTCTTTCATCCCAAAAGCTTTTACAATTGATTTACCGTAGTATTCAAGCTTTGGATCAATTTCTTTTTGAATAATATAAGCTAAATCCAACTGACCTTTTACAAGTTCCAGAGTTGGCACATTATATGTAAAGCTTGTTTGGAAAACAATATTCCCTTTCTGATCGACTAAACCATCAAATGTACAAAGTACCCCACCTTCGACATATGGTTCAATGAAGTAGACTTGTTCTTCATCCCATACTTCTTCAAAATTGCGTACAGCCTCTTCTGAACATAATTTAAATGTTGCAGCCGAACCAACACCATTATCCGGTTTAGCAATAACTGGCAAACCTAATTCATCAATGGCTTTAGTTAACTCATTTTTAGTTTTAACGACTTTTCCATCTACTACAGGCACCCCTGCTTTTTTAAACAGCTTTTTCATTTCAGATTTATATTTAACTTTTTTCAAGTCACTTGGTTTATTACCGTATACATTAAATTGCTCACGTAACTTCGCATCAAGTTCTAACCAGTGTTCGTTATTGGATTCAATGCGATCAATCGGACCATGTTTATAAAATAAAAATGCGACAGCTCGTTTCACTTCATCTAGATCTTCTAAATTATTCACACGATAATATTCTGTTAAAGCGTTTTGTAATTTGGGACCTAATTGGTCATATGGCTCTTCGCCAATACCTAATACATTAACACCTGCTGCTTTTAAACGATGAGCAAATGCCTGAAAATTTTCTGGATAATATGGAGAGATCAAAATATAATTCATAAAAATGCTCCTTTCTAAATATCAAAAAATTTATTAATTACATAATTTATTTCAATTTAAAATCAATGTAAGCTTCTTTATAAAAAGTAAGTAATAGGTATCTTATTTAAGTCAAATATCATTATTTTAGTTCATTCAAGACCATTTCTCACTTAAGAAACGTAAACATTCTGGTAAGTGTTTTGCCCAAGCTTGTTCATCATGTACTTCATCTGCAAAAATATTTAAACAAATGCTATCAATTGGAACAGAGCCTTTTATTAGTTGTTTATAATACTTAAGCGAGCAATCGATATATGCCTGCTTCATATTTCCATACATCAATTGGCGATCGGTATCATCACCTTCCTGAGTACCAACTTGAATATACACTCGTTGTTCAGGATCCAACTCTTCACTAGCTATATAATGATCAAATGCTTTACTTGTAATCCAATTGGCTAAAGAAAAAATACCTAAACCACCAATTTGATCTTTATATTCAACACCCATAAAAGCAGAAATATTTCCTCCTAGCGAACTACCAATCACCGCTGTATGATATTTATCCGATTTAGTTCGATATTGCTTATCGATAAACGGCTTCACGACAGTCATGACAAAATTGGCAAACTCCACACCTTTCCCGCCTAGCTCATAATCTTCAGGAAGTGGGCTTTCAGTAATTTTCCAAGGCGTATATTCATTAATTCGATCTTGTCCACCGTTATCGATCCCAACAACAATCATCCTCGGTAAATCAGGGTTTAGTTTAATTGCCGGAATCACTTTCCATGAATACCCGCTATAAGATTCACTACTATAGAAAATATTTTGACCATCATGCATATAGACAACTGGATAATTTTTATCCAGGTCTTCTTCATAATTTTTCGGCAATAAAACACGCACGCGACGTTTTTCATTTTTATAAGCCATATGTAATTGATGTGTTTCTAGTTTTAAATAAAAATAGGATTGATTCATTTTAACTTCCTCGCTCCTTTAAACTTACCTTTAGAAAAATCCAACAGCTTAAGTTCTTCTAATAAATAAGTGTTTGATAAATATAACTCACACTAGGAAGAGAACTCTTCAATAACTTTATATACTATTTGTTCTAATTTCTTTATTACCTCTAAATCAATTAAACTTACAATCTAACTAGCTACCTAAATAATGTTTTTCCAACAAGTTAACACATAGTCTGAAAAATCATTTGTAATTAATTCAACGAAAATAGATTAGATTCCTTCTTGAACAATGAAGTCAAATAATGATATAGAGGATAACTCGTAAATGAATGTCCTAGATTTCACACTATTGGAAGATAGTTTACTAAGGAAACAAGGTTTATAATATAAGCTATGAACAATTAATAATTGGGATTATCATTTGAATAAGCCGATCTATAGGAACAAATATCATTTTCAATTTTACGGTTTGTCTAAAAAGTTCTAAAATTAGAAGAGATAATAAATTAAATATGGGGGAAAGGAAAAATGATTAGAGAAGCTACTCAAAATGATTTAATCGACATTTTAGAAATTTATAATGATGCCATTCTTAATACAACTGCTGTTTATTCATATAAACCACAATCGCTTGAAAGCAGACAAATTTGGTTTGAACAAAAGATAGATGAAGGGTTTCCAATACTCGTCTTCGAACTTGAACAAAAAGTCGTTGGATTTGCTACATTTGGTCCTTTTCGAGCTTGGCCGGCCTATAAATATTCGATTGAACATTCAGTATATGTAAATAGTGAATATAGAAAAAAGGGGATTGCCACTTCATTAATGAAGGAATTAATCTCTATTGCCAAAGAAAGAGAGTATATGACTTTAATTGCTGGAATTGATGCAGATAATGAAAAAAGTATTGCCATGCATAAAAACTTTGGATTTGTATTTTCAGGTACAATTAAAAAGGCAGGTTATAAATTTAATAGATGGCTTGACTTGTCCTTTTATCAATTAGATCTTGATAGACCAAAGAATCCTACAGAAGAATAAAATTAGTAATCTATAAAAGGTATGTTTTGAACAATATTTTTCAAAACATACCCTTTCTTATTCGATCGAAAAGCGTTCTATTTTACCTCTAAAGCAAAAGCATAGAAAGCATCGCCATGCGATAAGTGCTTATCTTTTTTATCCATCCACCATACTCCATATGAATAATAATATACCCCTTTATTAATAGGTGCTGAAAATTGATTCTTCACTACTACTATTTCACTTTCCTTATTATTATTAATTTGAGTTAAGTGGAGTTCATTTGGTTTAGGGTTATAATTCATTATAATTTTAACCTTTTCGCCTGGTTTTACTTCAATTGGCTTTTTCCCCTTTAGCAGTTCGACCGGTCCAGCTGTATCAACACATTCTCCCTGTCCATTCGATTGCCAACAATAAGTACCTAACTTCGTATCATATGTTTGATCCTCCACTTGAACCATTGTTTTTGGAGGCTTATTACCTTTCATACCATTATTTGCTGAACATCCAGTGAAAATGAGAAAGAAAAAAAGTATCGCTGCACTTAACCATTTTGACATTTTGAACACTCCCTATTTTCAAATTGGACTATAAATATGAATCAAATTTTATTTTAAACAGTCAACCAATCATTTTTCAGTTTTTAAAAACTTTAAGATTGTTCCGTCCTCTTGTTTTACAATAATGACTTTTTGGTCATTCGTTAAATAAATTTTATCGCCAACCTTTAACATATTAGACGTAAAATTGACTTTAGGAATCGTATGATCAACAACTTCCTGGACTACACCGATTTGGTCTTTAAGTATAAATTCCATATTATGTAAAATTCCTTCAAACCGATATTGAGCCCCGTTTACAATTAATAGTCCAATACTTACATCTGCAGAAGTACTTTTAGACTCATTTTTAATACCTATGTCTTCCTTTAGCGCGTTTTTAATAGGAGAGTTAATAAAAATAATAAATGCCAGAAACAAAAGAATCCCAACTGAAACAA
Source organism: Bacillus sp. AFS088145 (assembly GCF_002564465.1). Classification (GTDB taxonomy): domain Bacteria; phylum Bacillota; class Bacilli; order Bacillales; family Bacillaceae_G; genus Gottfriedia. Next base: position 126,704 of record NZ_NUUX01000039.1, read on the forward strand.
ACGGTTTTCGAATTCGATTATATCCCCTATTAGAATTAGCTTTATTCCATATTTGATCATATGTGACGGAAGAGTTATGTTGATCTAATTTCTTTTGAAGAGTGTGTTTAATTTCAGAAATGGGATTGTTTTCCACCATTAAGTTCTCCTCCTTTCAGTTTTTGTTCTACTTTAAACAGCTCGTTTTTCGATAAACGTTTTCTTAATTTTGTCAGCGCGTAATTAAGCCTTGATTTACATGTACCGATCGGAATATTTAAAGAGTCCGCCACTTCATCTAATTTAAGTTCTAAATAATAATGAAGAACAATCACTTCTTTACTCTTCTGCGGTAATAAGTTTATCTCTTTCCATAGATGATCTTCCATTTCATTTTTTAAAATCGATTGTTCAACTTCATTTTCAGTTAGAGCATCATAATGAATGCCGAAAAGTTTCTTAATTTTTTGTTTGCGTATCATATTACGGGTGATATTTACTGTCATTCGATAAATCCAAGGTTCAATAGTTTTAGTTTGATCAAACAGATGGAATTTTTTTATGATACGAATGAACGTCTCTTGCGTAATATCATCTGCCATTACTTTTGATTTAGTTAAAAAGTAAGCAGTACGATACACCAATGACGAGTGATTATTAAACAATTCTTCTAAACAATCTTTGTCAACTCTTTCAGGCACTAGTCCTCCTCCTTTCACCATTTACTCTATATACACTTAAAAACAGATTATAGTTCGGAGTTTTTTAAAAATTTTTTCTCTAAAATTCCTTTTTAAAAAATGAGTAAGAATTATGTTAAGAAAATATACAAATTTCATCAATCCGAGTTTTTAAAATATTCTTTCGATTAGTTATATAGTATGATAAGAATTAACTTAATTAAAGGTAGGTTTTTTAGAATGAAGGCAGTTCAAATTGATGAATCAAAGCATTTATTTATTGACGATTATCATATGCCTGTTTTAGGTGAGAATGAACTACTTGTTAAAGTTCATGCTACGGCTATTAATCGAGCTGACTTACTTCAAAAACATGGTAAGTACCCCGTACCAAAAGGTGCATCACCTATTTTAGGTCTAGAAATGGCCGGGATTGTTGAACAAGTTGGGGCTAATGTTACAAATTGGAAAGTTGGAGATCGTGTTTGTAGCTTATTGCCAGGTGGAGGTTATGCGCAGTATGTTTCCATTCCTTCAGATTTAGCAATTTCAATTCCAGATCATTTATCGTTCGAAGATGCTGCGGCTATACCCGAAGTGTTTTTGACAGCTTACTTAAATTTATTTGAATTAGGTAGATTAAAAGAAAATGAAACTGTATTAATTCATGCCGGAGCTAGTGGTGTTGGGACCGCTGCAATTCAGCTTGTAAGAGAATTTGGTGCAAGTTCAATCGTTACGGCTGGGAATGAAATGAAACTTGCAGCTTGTACTGATTTAGGTGCAAATCATGTGATTAACTATAAAAATGAAGATTTTAAAACTGTAGTCGAAAAAGTTACTGATCATGTAGGTGTAGATGTTATTTTAGATTTTATTGGTGCATCTTATTTTCATCAAAACTTACAAACATTAAATACTAATGGCAGACTCATTTTGATTGGTACAATGGGTGGAGTTAAAGTGAACGATGTGAACTTATTACCACTTATGACAAAGAGAATTTCCATTATAGGGAGTACTTTGCGTTCACAAACACTTGAGCAAAAAATCTATTTAACGAATCAATTTAAAAAAGAGGTCTTACCACTTTTTACGAATAAAAAAATAAAACCGATTATCGATACAGTGTATAGCTGGCATGAAGTGAATGAAGCTCATACTCGAATGGAAAACAATTTAAATATCGGAAAAATAGTCTTAAAAATAGATTAATTATATGTAAGTTAAAGGGGATAATCATGGTACTACTCGGTTCAATTGTTAATGCAGCAGCTATTATTTTTGGCTCTTTACTAGGTTTATTTATTAAAAGAATTCCAGATCGAATGAAAAACCTAGTAACTCAGTCAATTTCTCTCGTAATTATTGTCATAGGATTTACGTTAGCAATGAAAACAAATCAAGTTCTAATCGTCGTTTTCAGCTTATCATTAGGTGCAGTTTTAGGTGAATGGTTAGATATCGAATCTAAATTAGATAAACTAGGTCTATTTATCGAAAGTAAAGTTCAATCTAAAAACGAAGGTTCTATTTCTAAAGGATTTGTTACTTCGACTTTATTATTCTGTGTTGGTGCGATGGCTATACTTGGGGCTCTAGATAGCGGACTTCGTCATAATCATGAAATTCTATATACAAAATCAATGATGGACGGTTTTCTATCGATCATTTTAACTTCAACACTTGGTATTGGCGTATTATTCTCTGCTGTCCCAGTTTTAATCTATCAAGGATTCATTGCCATTTTTGCCTCATTTGTACCGAATCTAGTAACTCAGCATTTATTAAATTCAATTATTGCAGAAATCTCAGGTACTGGAGGAATTTTATTAATTGCTCTTGGTTTAAATTCATTAGGTTTAGTAAAAATAAAAATTGGTAATATGTTACCTTCTATTTTATTTGCACTTATTATTGTTTGTTTCATTCAGTTTTTCAAATAAGATTACTAAAATGAGCCCCAAAAATGGGCTCATTTTTTAAATTAATGGAGTTTCTTTCTAAAATAACCTTTGTCTTTGTGATATAAGATTAACGCTATTATTAATACTCCTGCAGCAATCCAAACAGCTTGATTCCCAATATATTTTGTTGAAAGACTCCCAAACAATGCGCCAAATGAAAAGGAAAGGATAATAACAAGAAACTCTTTAAATTTTGTTTTTGCTTCTTTGTCATGATTTACAAAAGCTGTATATGCTGCCTGAGAAGCAATTCTAATATTGCCGGTTGTCATAGTTGAATTGTATGTCCATTTATCTAAATGAGTGAAGGTTGAAATTTGTAATGATGAGACAAAGGAGATGCAAACTGTTACAACTATATTAGGTACACTACTAGGTAATAATCCTACAATCAATAACACACTACATTCTAATAAAAGTATTGAACGTCTATAGCTATATAAAAGTTCTCTTAAACGTGGATGTTTAACGGATTCAGCAACTAATACCCCTAGAATAAAGGCTATAATAGGTAGAATATAATCCACAGAGTTTTTCCAATTTCCAAATGATAGATTTATTGCCAAAAGAACAAGATTTCCCGTTTGTGCATTGGCAAATACACCGTCTCTACTAATAAAAGTATACCCATCTAAAAAACCACCTACTAAAGCTAACAATAATCCAAGATAGACTGAATTTGATGATAATGATGGAATTATTTTTTGTTTAGATTTCAATCTAGTTCTCCTACTTCTATTACTAAACTTAGCACAATCATAACACACTTATTATGTAAATAAATGTGAACAATAATCCAACAATTACATAAAAAACAATCAATTTTCCACTAGGGTTAATTGATTTTTTAAAATGGCTCTGTTAAATTAAAAAGTTGATTTTTGAAATCAAAAAAGGCTGTCAAATTAGACAACCTTTAGGACCCTTATCGAACTAATACACTGTGTTAGTTGCATAACATGCTGCACTAATTTTTATTATCTATTTAGTTGTGATATATAAAAGCTTTGTGCTGCAACTAAAATTATAACTACCGATAAAACAAAGAAGCCAATTGACCAACTTTTCTTTTTTAAAATATAATTCTCGATCCCAGATAGAAACATGGTTGCCGCCATAATTATTCCTATAAGTCCGGAATAGAAAAAATTAACAGGAAATGATTTTAAAGAAAATACAATAAGTACTATGTAAGGAATTCCAAGTATCATCTGAGTAATTGCAATAGGCTTTACCCTGTTCTTAAAAAAACGGTTACTTAATTTAATATTATTCCCTCTCCTCTTTTGTCTAAAAAATTTAAAGTATATTTTAATTATACACTTGCAATCGAATACTGTAATGTGAGGGAATTCTAACTTTTTAACACAGAATTTAAAAGAATCCTTTTGCAAGTAAACTATTTTGTTTAATAAAAAAGGCCGTTCATTAGTTGCTTATGATTTTCAAATAAAACTTTGCATTAATCGAACAACCGTTAAGCTGCTTCGGTGTGCTTTATTAATAGTTCTAACTCAACTCATGCATTACGTTAATTGGTAGTAGAGTTAAATAATTTAAAGGGATAATTTATAAATTGTTGAAATTAAATAATTGGATATAAATACCATAATGAAGAGTTTTTTTGAGCTGGAAAATGGAGCTTATTAATGTGTAGAAGTTTTAAAATGTAAATTATATGGAAGTTGAAGGCAATCTTTAATGGAGGGGTTAAAATGAAATTTGATCTGCAAGAAATAAATATTCCATTTTCTAATTCAGGTCCATATGGGATAGCTGTTTCGCATGATGGGAAAATATGGTTTACTCAGCATAAGGCAAACAAAATTAGTTGTTTTGATCAAAATGGACATATTCAAGAGTATACTGTTCCCACACCTAATGCTAGAGTGATGTGTTTAACAGTATCTTCAAAAGGAGATATTTGGTTTACGGAAAATGGAGCCAACAAAATCGGAAAGCTCTCTACAAGTGGTCTATTTACAGAATATCCTTTGCCGCATCCAAATTCAGCCCCGTATGGAATTACAGAAGGACAAAATGGGGATATCTGGTTTACTGAGATGAATGGAAATCGGATTGGTAAATTGACTACAGAAGGGAAGATTCATGAATATGAACTACCTAACAAAGGAACATATCCTTCTTTTATTACACTAGGTTCTGATAACTCACTTTGGTTCACTGAAAACCAGAACAATGCTATTGGTAAAATAACGGATTCTGGAGATTTAATGGAATTTCCAATTCCTACACCCGCATCAGGGCCTGTAGGTATTACAAGAGGAAATGATGATGCACTTTGGTTTGTAGAAATAATTGGGAATAAAATAGGGAGAATCTCTTATTCTGGAGAGATAATAGAATATGACATCCCTACACCGAATGCACGCCCCCATGCTATTGCTGTTGGAGAAGAATTTGATTTATGGTTTACTGAATGGGGTTCAAATAAAATAGGAAGATTGACAAAAGACCATGCAATTGTGGAATACACAATTAAAACACCTAATGCAGAACCTCACGGAATTGTATGTGACAAGAATGGAGCCGTTTGGTTCGCATTAGAATGTAACAAAATCGGAAAATTAACCTTGATATAATAAGAGGTAGGTAGTTAGCTTGTTAAATAGATTAAAATGAAAACTGAATTGGGAACTCTCGTATTATGCCTATATATTGGAGATCAAGATTTAAAGTTTTCGAGAGGGGAAATTATATGAATCCTATTTTATTAGATGTTCCGTTACAAATAGAAACAGACAGACTAATTCTTCGAGCACCACTTCAAGCCGGTGAAGGGAATGTAGTAAACCAAGCTATTAAGGATTCCATTAGTGAGTTAAAACAATGGTTGCTATTATTCCAGTCAATTCCTACTATTGAAGAAACGGAAATTCTTCTGAGAAATGCCCATATAGATTTTTTGAAAAGAGAAAGCTTTCGCTATCTTATCTATCATAAGAATACTAATGATTTTATTGGAACTGCTAGCCTTCACGGAATTAATTGGAAGATTTCTAAATGTGAAATTGGATACTGGATTAACACGCCATTTAGTGGCAATGGATATATGACAGAAGTAGTTAGTGAGTTAACAGGCCTTGGCTTTCAGCTACTTAAATTTAGAAGAATTGAAATACGATGTGATTCTAATAACACTAAAAGTCGTTCGATCCCAGAAAAACTAGGTTTTGAGCTTGAAGGGATATTACGAAATGAAGATCTTTCAGCTGACGGTAAAAAACTAACTGATACCTGCATCTATGCAAAGGTAATTTAGACTAAAATTTTAAAATCTCTTGTACAACTAATGCTTTAGTTGTATAAGGAAAAAGGAACTTCGCATGAAACGAAGTTCCTTTTGTTATTCAGTCAAATCGTATATAAAATATGGATAAAGAATTAAAAGTTCTTATTGTCATATTTTTAACCCCACAAAATTTAAAGTGTATTATAGTAAATTATTCTATTTAGAGATCAAATAGACCTTAACTTATGCTGCTATTCTGAAGTATCACAAAGTGGACATTCTTCAGGGTGCTTTTCCCTTGCTAAAATAAAGTATATTCCAAGAATAAAAGTAATTATTAAAATGACAAAAATTGCCCAATATATCGGGGGATTGTTATATGTTACTGTTGTAACTTCATTCTCTATTATTGTATCCTCAAGAGGATACTAAATGGCATCTATTTTTAGGTATGTTAGTATAGCTGAAAAACTAAGAAATATTCCTACTGCACGTTTCATCATTTCCACCTCTTACCACTTTGAAATATAAAGTTTAACATAAAAAGGAAATCCTTTTTCCACTAAACTGCCATTTTGTTGAATTAAAAAAGCCGTATATAATCAGCTCATGTTCTTAAACTATTGCATTGCGTTCGTATTAGTTCCATAATGATATCATTTATTTTTACTATCCGATTCAATAATCAACTTACAAAGATAGCCGACAATATACTCTCTTTTAGTAGTTTCTTCAATATCATTATTATCTACAAGATCATTGATCCCTTTATTAATTACATTCCATAAAGGTGTATTTTCAAATTTTTCATATGGATGTGACAAGCTATTTCCTCCATTTATCTCATGTTCAACAAAAGAGTGCGTTAGTTCAATAAGGAAAGTTATCAATTCCATTCCCGTTGTACAGCATTAAAATAAATCAACTTAAACTCATTAAGATATTTATCAAAGTAACTTAATTCTTCAATAAAACCATCAATTATATCGTTTAATAAAAAAAATCCATCATTAACTAAATCAAAACTATCATCAAAACCATATAAATTACAGTATTCTGCTTCCCAATTTAACCCTGTTTGGAGTAATAGTCTAGCTATACACTTATTTGCTTCTACATAAGATAATTGTTTCAGACGTACTTTCTGACTAATTATTGAAAGGAGTAGGTTGACCTCCAACACTTCTTCACTACTTCCCCTTAGTTCAAATAATTTTGCCTCAATGTCATAAATATTTGCATTGGACATTAAAGAAGCTTCAATTATTTCATAGGGTGGAATATCATTTGTTTCAATTACTAAATCACACCATTTTATTAATTCTTCTTTACTCCAAACCGCACAACCTAGACCTAAACCATATATACTGGATAGTATTTGAATTGAATTCAAAGTATTCACTCTCAATCGTACTCAAGATTTTTACTTTATTTTAACCCCTGTTTTTTAAATTTTCATCTAAAACATTTAATAATCTTTATTCAACAAATCTGCCATTTCGTTGCATAAGGATTAACCCTTCATTCTTTTACACACTAAAAAAGATCACATTAATTGTGATCTTTACCCCTTATATTATAACCTTGACGCGATGATACTAGCAGCACCAACTAAAACACACATTGCTCCTCCAAAACGTGTACTCCACTTATAAAAAGAAGATGGTTCTGTTGCACCATCGGATTTCCAACTTTCCGTAACAGCCCAAAATGCTTCAGGATTCATTATTAGTAAAAATCCAAATAAAATGAGTAATATTCCTATAAACATATAAGAAACCCTCCAAAATATTTTGTGATCTTTACTCGCTCATTTTCTTTAATATTTTTTTGCAAAAAAGATAATTCCAATGGCAATAGCAGCAAAGATTAGAATCCATACAATAATTGGGGTAAATAACATTAGGTTTTCCAAATGACCCCTCCCTTTAATAGGTTATTCCTTGATTCCCTTATATACATAATGAGCACCAATGATAAAGAATACTAAACTTAATAAAAATGGAATTATTCCAATATTAACCAACGCCGTTCCTAAAACTCCTAAATTTGAGTCCCATCCATTTCCAGCTGGTTGAGACAGGTACAAAGAATAGATTGATGCCGAAATAAGTGTTACTCCAAATAATAAAATACTTGCTAAAACTCCAATTCCACCAACGATTAGATTCTTCATCATTTTCTCTCCCTGGTTTGTTTTATAGTTCTTCCCGGATTAAAAATCTATTAGTCTAAGAAGCTTACAACTAACCCAAATAACATTGTTAATACGATAAATGTAATAAAGAAATATCCTAAATATCTTATTAGCTTTGGCTTTTTCCCTAATTCGAAGCTTTTTCTTTTTAATGGAATGACACCCTCCATTTTTTGTAGATCCTCTATTGGTGAAAATACTTTCTGATCATCCACGTAAACTTTGCTTTCAGTCGTTTCTGATTCGTGCGTTCTTTCCATAGATTCCACCTACCTTTTTAGTTATTATGTAATTTAAATGCCTTATGCTATTTACTATATTTTACCATTTTCCATTAAAATTTGATTAGATATTTTTCGCGTTTTAATGTCATTTACCTTTTTGCCTTTAAAATAAAAAAAGACGATCAACACATTCATTTGATCATCTCTTTCTTCTTATTTAATAATCTTAACCATATGATCTTCATCGTAAAATTCACCATTAACTAATAATGCTCTTTTTTCTGTACCAAAGCTTTCAAAGCCTACAGCTTCATAAAGTCTTTTTGCAGATTGATTTGATGAAATGACTGCCAATTCAATTTGTAAAAGTTCTTCAATTTCCATAGCATCTTGTATCGCTTGACTTAAAACTTTTTTCCCTACACCTTTACCACGGTAATCTGGTGTCACGTACATTCCCCAAATTGTTCCTTTATGTTTCATTTTTTCAGATCTTTTTTGGTAGAAGCCAGCAACCCCAACAAGTATGTCTTTGTTGAATGCACCGATAATAAAATTATCAAAAGTCTTAGGAAAATTATTTGTATGCTGTTCGATTGATTTTCTCTCGTATTCAGTTAAACTTTCTCCGAATGCTTCTGGTGATAATGTTAACCCTTCACTTCTTAATCGAATAAACTCAGGTAAATCTTCAATTGTTAATTTTCGAATTTCCATACTTAATCTCCCTTCGAAGCTCATAGAGGTGTCAAATTTTTAAAAGCACTTTTTACAATCCATTTAAACCAATTTTTTCATCTCATACAAATATAACATATAATTCTGAAGTTTTAGAATAAAAAAAGGACTGATATATTAATGCACGATCAGTCCTTTCATTTTAAAGACAAATTCCAAAACCCATGTTTATCAGATTGATTGCGAGCGTTTGGCTTGCAGTCTTAAAGTTTAATAGAGACTAGTTTCAATTCAGTCATCTCTTGTATTGCATATTTTATGCCTTCTCTTCCATACCCACTTTCTTTTACGCCACCGTAAGGCATTAAATCTACTCTAAATGTAGGAACATCGTTTACTAGCACGCCACCTACATGTAATTTTTTAGTAGCATATAATGCTCTTTGTAAGTTGTTTGTATAGACACCAGCTTGTAATCCAAATCGACTATTGTTTACTTCATTTATTGCTTCATCAAACTGATCATATGAATTGATGACTACAACTGGACCAAAAATTTCCTTACAGGATACATCACTACTGTTCTTTACGTTTGTTAAAATAGTTGGTTTATAAAGACGATCATCTATTCTATCCCCACCAGTTACTAGATCGGCTCCATCTTTAATAGATTGCTTTACCCATTCATCTATTCTAGCTACATCTTTTTTAGAAATCAGAGCACTAATATCTGTTTGAAGGTCTAATGGCGAACCTATATTTAATAATTTAGTAGCATTTTTCATCTTCAATAAGAATTCATTATAAAGTGTATGGTGTACAAAAATTCTTTGTAATGAAATACATACTTGGCCGTTATAAATAAAGGCTCCCCAGACACAACGATTGATTAATTCATCAGTTAACTGGACTTCTTCATCGATGATCAACGCTGAGTTTGAACCTAGTTCTAAAGTTACTTTTTTTAATCCTGCTTTGTTTTTTAATGAGATACCTACTTCAGGACTGCCGGTAAATGTAATTGCTTTAACTTCAGGATGTTTTACTAAAGCATCACCAATTTCGGAGCCCTTTCCAGTAATTAGGTTAAATGCACCTTTAGGTAAATCCGTTTTATCGATCATCTCAGCTAATGCAATCGCAGAGAGTGGAGTCTGACTAGCAGGTTTTAAAACAATTGTATTTCCTGCAGCAATTGCTGGACCAACTTTATGTGCTACTAAATTAAACGGGAAATTAAACGGTGTAATTGCACCAATTACACCAACTGGCTCTCTGACTGTATAAGTGACTCGACCTTCACCACCTGCTACTGCATCTAACGGGATTGTTTCCCCGTATATTCTTTTTGCTTCTTCAGCAGCTATTTTATAAGTTGCAATCGTTCGATCAATTTCACCTAAAGCAGCCTTTAGAGGTTTGGATGCCTCTAGTGCTAAAATCTCAGCTAGTTTTGAACGATTTTCTTTAAACTGTTCAACTAATTGCTCTATAATGACACTTCTTTCATATGAGCTGAGCTTTTCCATTTGAGTTTTCGCGTTATTAGCCGCTCTGATCGCTTCTTCCAAATTCTCTATCGTTGCGATTGGTATTTCGGCTAAAACTTCACCAGAATGAGGTGCAAAAAGATTTTCATGTTTAACCCCTTCTACCCAACTTCCATCTATATAAAATTGTTTTTTCATTCTATTTCACCTCAGTTACAAGCTGACTAGCAACTTGATCTATTGATTGTTTTATAATATCCAGTCCTTCATCTAATTCTTCGTCAGAAATAATTAAAGGTGTTAAGAAACGAAGAATATTACTATGAACCCCTGCGCTAAGAATAATGACGCCATTTTCACATGATTTTTTTGTTAATGCTGCAACAAACTCTTTTGCTGGTTGACCAGAAGTAGGATCTATAAATTCGATACCTACCATTGCTCCTAGTCCTCTAATGTCATATATAATTGGAAAATCATTTTTCAATTGATCAAAAAATGATTTAATTTTTTCTCCAATCGATCTAGCTCGAATCCATAATTTTTCACTTTCAATTTTTCCAATCACCTCGAGCGCTGCAACACAACCTAAAGGACTTCCGCCATATGTTCCACCTAATTCACCGGGTGATGCCGCATCCATTATTTCAGTTCGACCTGTCACCGCACTAATTGGAACACCCGCTGCGATTGATTTTGACATTGTGATTAAATCCGGTTCTATTTCAAAAATCGTTGATGCAAATAATTCGCCCGTTCTCCCAAATCCTGTTTGAATTTCATCCGCTATAAACAAAATTCCATGTGACTTACAAATAGAATATACTTCTTTTACAAATTTCTTTGGAGGAACAATAAATCCTCCTTCTCCTTGTACGGGCTCCATAATAACCGCAGCCACTTCTTCTGGTGATACATCTGTTAAAAGAAAATCCTTAAATTGAGAAATACAAAAATTAATATATTCTTCTTCAGATAACTCTTTTGGTCTATTTGATAAATAAGGGAATTTAGCTTTATATGTAGCAGGAGCAAATGGTCCCATTTTATATTTATATGGTTTTACTTTACTTGTTAAAGACATTCCTAATAAAGTTCGCCCATGAAATCCTCGTGTAAACGAAATAATTCCGGATCGACCAGTGTACTTCCTTGCAATCTTAACAGCATTTTCAACTGCTTCAGCACCGCTATTTAATAAAATAGTTTTTTTAGAAAAATCCCCAGGCGTTATTTCAGTTAATTTTTTAGCTAAATCAATATAAGACTTATACATTCCTACATGAAAACAAGAGTGGATTAATCGCTCTGATTGATTTTTAATCGCTTGTACAACATTCTTTGGAGTATGTCCTACATTTAACGTACCAATCGCTCCAGCAAAATCTAAAAATTTATTTCCATCAACATCCTCAACGATTGTACCGTTTGCTTTTTCTACAAAAACAGGTGTATTATTTCCAACTCCATTTGGAACAAACTCATTACGTAATTCAATGAGTTCTCTCCCCTTTGGCCCTGGAACTCCAACTGAGACATTAACAAATTTTCGATTATTGCTCATGCTAACTCTCCCTCTCATAATAATAATTTCATTTTCAATCTATGAATTTATTAAATTATTAGCTTCATTACTAATATACTCGCTTTCAAACTTTTAAGAATGAAATAAAACGAAGCCAAGAGCTTTTTCGATGGAAAGGGAAAAGCCACTCAGGCGAGCGGCAATTATCTTAAAACATTAATAATTCACGAATGTCTTCTTCTGTTATATTAAATGAAGGTTTTCCATTCGTTTCAATAATTTCTCCTATTAATTGTTTTTTCTTCTCTTGTAGTTCATTCATTTTATCTTCAATCGTACCTTTAGCGACTAGTTTGATCACTTGAACATCATTCATTTGACCGAAACGGTATGCTCGATCTGTTGCCTGGTTTTCAACCGCAGGATTCCACCAATTATCATAAAGAATAACTGTATCAGCTCCAGTTAAATTGAGTCCCACTCCACCTGCCTTTAATGAAATTAGAAAGAAGTTATGTTCACCAGCATTAAATCGATTACAGATAGATAGTCGTTCTTCAGACGGAGTTTGTCCATCTAGATAAAAAAATTGTTCTCCCATAATTGATAGTTCTCTACCGATTAAATCTAACATTTTTGTAAATTGAGAGAATATCAATACTCTTCTACCGGCTATTTTTGATGCCTCAATTAGTTGAAATAGCTGTTCAAACTTAGCTGAACTGCCTTCATAACCATCTATAAATAAAGCTGGATGGCAACAAATTTGTCTTAAACGGGTTAAACCGGCTAAAATTTTTATATGGTTTTTGCCTAATGTAAATTTATCCACTGCTAAGTGCTTTAGTGTGTCGTGTCGTAGTTTTGCTAAATATGCTGCATATAATTTTTTTTGTTCTGGTAGCAATTCAACAGATTCCTTCAATTCGATTTTCTCTGGAAGTTCCTTAAGTACATCCTCTTTTAATCTTCTTAATAAGAAAGGTCGAACTCTTTTGGAGATGGTTTTCCTAGTCAAATTACTAAATTCCTTTAACCCGCCAAATAATTCTGGAAAAACTACATGATAAATTGCCCAAAGTTCTTCGAGTGAATTTTCAATTGGCGTACCTGTTAATGCAAATCGTTGATCAGCATTTAGCTTTTTAACAACTTTAGCTGTTTGAGTAAAAGGATTTTTAAAATTCTGTGCTTCATCAAAAAATACTGTATGAAACTTTTGTTTCTCGTACCACTTTATATCATTTCTTAACATCGAATAAGAGGTAATTAATACATCAATATTGACTAGTTCTTTTTGAATTTTCAATCTCTCATTTTTATTTCCATCAATGATAAGCGCTTGAATTTCCGGTACAAATTTGAATACTTCGCTTAACCAGTTATACGTTAATGCGGTAGGACAAACAATTAGAATTGGTGTATTAAATGAACGGATTTCGTTTAAAACGGATTGTATATATGCAAGGCTTTGAATTGTTTTACCTAATCCCATATCATCCGCTAAAATTCCTCCAAATCCGAATTTAGCTAAATTCTTCATCCATTTATACCCAAAAATTTGGTAGTCCCGTAACAGATTTTTCAAGGTTTTAGGTACGTCTTCTACTATTTCATTTGGATTTATTAAACTCTCATAAAAATGATGAAAACGATCTTCAATTTTAAATAAACTAGTTTCTTCCGCAGAATCTAATAAATATAGACCATTTTTTATCGGTAAGTTTAATACACTTTCATAATCAAACTCTTGCTCAGGTACTGCATTTAAAAATCGCCTTATCTCTTGTAATTCTCTCGTTTCAAGCGAGTACAAAGTACCGTCATGTAACCGATAATATTTCCGTTTCTCTTTTAGAGCTAATAATACTTCTTTGATTTGTTTCTCAGGAATGTCTAATTCAAATTTAAATTCCAACCAATTCGTTCGTTCTCTTTTTAAATTAACCCGTATTTGAGGCTTCTTATTTTCTTTAAAAATTCTATTTCGAACTGCAGTTGTTGCATAAATTTCAGTTAGTTTTTCAAGTTTCGGTACAATATTTCTTAAAAACTCGTATTCAAGTTCCTCATTTTGTAAGAAATAGCCACCTTCAGTTTTTGAAAATGAACTATCTTCCATTAATTGTAATATTTCTAATTCTTTTTCTTCATCTCTAATTAACGTTTTACTAAGTTGAATTTCTCTTTTATCTAGCGGATTAATCACGATACGATCATAATGAAATTCAAGCCCAGCAAGTAATTTATTTTTTATACGATCTAAATATAGCTTTGCTCTTAACGGAATTTCAGAATATTGGTTTGATAATGAAGAAGGTATTTGCACCTTCCCAAGCTTTAAAAGACCTGGAATTACTTTCTCAACGTAAAGATGGATTTGGTCTGTTGGAATATTTATTTTTTCATGTGCTGTGTTTTTAAATATTTGTTTTAACTCAACAAGTCGATTAAATTCCTCTACATTAAGATTATATATTCTTCCACGATATAAGACTGTTGAATAAGCTTCCATTATCGTTAATTGCTCAATTCCTTTTACAGTTAAAAAGTATTGATCACTTAAATGCTCTATTTCAAAATCCAATGGTAATTTATCTTCGGTAAATGAAATTCCATTAAATGGTATTCCATTTTCAAGTATTTTGACGTTTTCTGTAACCGTTAATAAATTGATGAATTGGTTCCAAATTGTCGGAGAAATGAATATGTATTCATTTTTCTTAGTCAAATGATCATTAAACATTTTTTCATCATCTAACAGCTTTATTAAAAGTTCCCAAATTCGATTAACTTCATTTTGTACACAATGTAAATTAGGGTCAAAAATAATATCATCCGAAATTTTACTTGCTTTACCCTCATTAACATCCTTTAAAAAATTTCGTAGATTTTCTACTTTCATTTTTCCAAATGTCATCGCAATTCCAAGGATTTTATAGCCTTCACTCAATTCAACGACTTCGCAAATAAACTCAAAATCAATTATTTGCCGATCGTCAAAATGCTTTAATTGTCCGCTTTTACGAAACGTTTTATCATGAAAAAGTTCTAAAATACCATTCGATCTATCGGAGTTTTCCATAAAAACATCAATTTCTGAAGGATTTCCCTCGTTTTTCTGACGTTCAAAAATCGAAATTAAAACTGCAGCTATATGTTGACAATCTGTTTTAATTGAAGCTAGTTTAGGACATGTGCACTTACTATAAAAATCCCCATTTCCTTCTTTTATTACATGAACGGTAAAATCTTCATTTCCTATAACTGTTGCGGTACAAGAATCTTCATTAACTTTTTCGATTTGTACTTTATTTGCGCGATAAAAAGAGTCACCCCTTTTGAAGGAGACTGTACCGCAGCGTTCTTTTATGATTTTATGATTCAATTTTATCTTCAATTAACTGCTCCTTCCAAAATAAATAAAACGAATATAACTATCTTACCATTATTATTTATTTATCTAAAATATTGCTTCAAATCTTCTTATAAAAATAGAAAAAAAGAAGCCATTGTTGACTTCTTTTTGTAAATAAATCTATTTTTGTTCAACAATTCCATGTCTAAAAGCATAAATTACTGCCTGAGTTCGATCGACCACTTCTAATTTCGTTAAAATATTACTTACATGCGTTTTTACCGTTTTTAATGAAACAAACAAAGTATCGGCGATTTCTTGATTTGACTTACCTTCAGTCATTAAATGAAGTACTTCTTGTTCTCTAGCCGTTAAATCATCATGTAATTCCCGTTGGGTAGATTTTCTCATTCTATTCATCATTTTCCCAGTAACAACTGGTTCTAAAACTGATCCACCTTTATGTGTCGTTCGTATTGCATTTGCAATATCACTAGCTCTAGATGTTTTTAACATATAACTAATTGCACCAGCATCAATGGCAGGATAAACATTTTCATCATCAATAAAACTTGTAACAATGATGATTTTTGCTTCTGGCCATTTTGAAATTATTTGTTTCGTCGCTTCAATTCCATCCATAACTTCCATAATTAAGTCCATTAATACAATATCAGGACGTTTTTCTAATACAAGTTCTACGCCTTCTTTTCCATTACTTGCTTGACCAACCACTTCAATATCAGATTGAGTACTTAAATATGTAGAAACACCCATTCTTACCATCTCATGATCATCAACTAACACGACTTTGATCAAATTTCCCACCTCTATTCAATTACTGGAACTTTTACTTCAATCTGGGTCCCTCTTTTTGGTATACTTACTATTTTTGCCGTTCCACCAATTTCAGAAGAACGTTCACTAATTGATTGCAATCCATACGAACCAGTTTTTCGGTTCTCGGTATCAAACCCAATTCCATCATCAATCATTCGAACTAATACAAAATCTTCAATTTTTCTAATTCGTATTTCAAAAGTTTTTGCATTTGCATGCCTTAAAGTATTCGATAATGCTTCTTGAATAATCCTAAATAAATGATCCTCTACACCTTTTGAGAGTGAAATATCATCGATTTTCCATTTTAATTGAAGAGCTTGACGATTTGTTAATTCAGTTAGAAGCTTTTCTACGCCTTCTTTTAAGCTTTTACCTTCTAACTGAACTGGTCTTAAATGTAATAAAAGTGCACGCATTTCTGATTGAGCATTAATCGCCATTTTTTCAATATATTGTAATTGTTCTTTAAATGTAGTTTCACCAAGTTCATTGATCGCAGAAATCATCATCGAAATCGCAAATAATTGTTGGCTAACTGAGTCATGTAATTCCCTCGCTAGTCTATGTCGCTCTTTTGTTACGACATCTTCAATTGTCTGAGATTCAATTAATTTCTTTTCATCTACTAATTTTTGAACAGTCTTCCTTGAATCTTCAATTTGTTTAGATATTTTTTGAAGTTTTAATTCGATTTCGTTATCAATTGACCGAATTGAATGCTCTGATTCTTTATGATAAATTCCATTTTCTGCCTTTGCTATACCTTCTAATAATGCTTTTTCATTATGACGAATCGTGCTCAAAACAGCTGTACTATAAACAATTGATATGATCATGATTGCTACAAATAATATTAATAATAAAGAAAAATTTCCAATTTTATACAAAAGTAATTTATCAAGAAAAGTATGATCAATGAAATAATAAACAACGCCACAGATTAAAATACTTGATGTAAATGCAGCCAGACAGATTGATAAAAAGATACCTTTGTCAATTTTCATTTATTTGTCACCTCAATATTTCCGATCGCTAAAGAAGTGACAATTTTTAACTTTCTTGAAGCTTCTTTATAATCATTAGAAGTGAACTTACAATTCTTGTTAAATCCGTTCAATTTATTTTTAAGGATATTAATTTTCCCTAATAAAGTAGAATGCTGAATAGAGACTTCTAAATCATATGGCACATACAAAGTAATATTACCGATGATTCCATTTAATACCAGCACTGTCTCTCCTTCAGGAATAAATGACTCCGAAAGATCGATTATGACATCTCCAATCCCAAAATAATAATCTACATCATCTAATTCAAATGAATCATTTTTTAGATGGATATTTGTGAAAAATCGATTTGAAATGAGAGAATTTGTTTCAAAGATTCCTGTATTCGTTGTTTCAACTATGTTTGGAACTATGACCTTTGCGTTAAATTTAGAATTAACGAATATTAAATATCCAACATAAATCACAATAAAGGATAATACCCCTAAGATGGATTTCAATTGAAATACATTACTGATAAATAAAATGATTCCTCCGAAAAACGCGATATTCGCAGATGTAGAAGGGTAAACTTTACGTTTTTTTGCCCCATACTGAAATAAATAAATACCTACCCCAGCTGCGATTATTGCAAAAGGATTTAAAAATAGATCAAATAATAATCCTATGCCTGCAATTATGAATAATAATCCAGTTAATTCATTGCTAGACAATCGTCTAAATCGCTTCATATAGCTCTCCTCTATTCACTAAACTAGCTTGTTAATAGCAATCGAAAGCTTTTGTTATTAACTATTCTACTATGTAGTTTATCTATTTTTTGCTCGTTTTGATACAAACTTAAGTATTGTCTTATCTCGGTCTTAAGACTGAGATTTTTTTGAGGAATTATGTAAGTACCCTTGGACTCATTATGAGTAAGGTAAACTCGGATTTTTGCCTCTTTACATACTCATGAACCTTTTATGAGGCACTAAATCTCGGATTTTTGCCTTTGTACTTCCTCATGAACCCCTTATGAGGCACTATATCCCGTTTTTTTGCCTTTGTACTTCCTCATGAACCCCTTATGAGGCACTAAATCCCGGATTTTTGCCTTTGTACTTCCTCATGAACCCCTTATGAGGCACTAAATCCCGGTTTCTTGCCTTTGTACTTCCTCATGAACCTTTTATGAGGCACTAAATCGCGGATTTTTGCCTTTGTACTTCCTCATGAACCCCTTATGAGGCACTAAATAGCGGATTTTTGCTTTTGTACTTCCTCATGAACCTTTTATGAGGCACTAAATCCCGGTTTCTTGCCTTTCTACTTACTCATGAACCTTTTATGAGGCACTAAATCTCGGATTTTTGCCTTTGTACTTACCCATGAACCCCTTATAAGTCACTAACTCGTACATTCATGCATTTTTACTTACTCATGAACAACCCCATAAAAGTCACTAAAATCTCAAAAGAAAAAGAAGAGTATAAATACTCTTCTCCCTTATTTATAAGACTTAGTATTCATCATTTTACTAATTTTTTTCCACTTATCTCTTTCTTGTCTAGCTAGTGATGCGTCTTGTTTACGTTCTGCATACGCTAGTTCTCTCATTAATTTACGATAGCTTGTGAGTCTTTGTTGATCTAGTTCACCATTTTCGATTGCTTGATTGACCGCACATCCTGGTTCGTTTTCATGTGTACAGTCTGAGAATTTACATGATTTAGCTAATTCTTCGACATCTGTAAATGTCGACCTTATATGCTCTTCTCCACCCCAAAGCTGTAGTTCTCGCATACCTGGTGTATCGATAACCATTCCACCAGATGGTAGGAAAAATAATTCGCGGTGTGTAGTTGTATGTTTACCACGATCGTCACCTTCACGTACGTCCTGTGTTATTTGAATTACTTCACCGATTAACGCGTTTAATAATGTAGATTTACCAACACCTGAAGAACCAAGTAAGGAAACAGTCTTCCCGGATGTTATGAGCTGTTTCAGTTCTTCTATACCTTCTCCATTTGTACTATTTACAGAATAAATCGGTACACCAAATGCAATCTCTTCAACTGCTGCAATTTTGGTTGGTAGGTCAGTGCATAAATCCTTTTTTGTTAAAATGATAATTGGACTAGCCCCACTATCATATGCAACAAGTAAATAACGTTCTAATCTTCTTATATTAAAATCGTTATTTAATGCCATTACTAAAAACACGTAATCTATATTAGCAGCTACTATTTGTTCTTCAGTTTTTTCTCCTGCAGATTGCCTTGAGAATTGACTTATTCTCGGCAATACCTTTTGAATAATAGCTTTGTTTTCACCTTTTAACAGATCAATAACAACCCAATCTCCAACGGATGGATAATCACTTTTTACTTTTGCTTGGAATTGAAATTTCCCAGAAACTTCACCAGTTAGTTCATTTTCTCCATCATGCAATTTATAAATTTGTCTTTGTTCAGATATAACTCTTGCAACTACAGTATTTTGATCCTTTTCTCCGAACGCTTCGTTCCAACCTAATTGTTTTAAATTCATTTTGTCCTCCAATTATATAAGGACAATTATGAAGATTTACTCCATTTTTTGTCCTCTACTTTTTACCTTCTTCTGAACTAAATTAATTAACTTTCCCATAATCATCACTCCGTTTCATATATAGTTCTTTTAGTATATCCAAATTTTAGAAAATCGTCCATATGAATTAATTGAATATTAAAAAAGGACAAAACATTCTATTTTCATTTCGACATATTTTGACAATTCCCATTCTTTTGTTTAATTAAACTTTTATAATATTAAAGTAAAAAATAATAAAAACCCTTGAAATATTTCAAAAACTTATTATTATTTAGATATAGGTCTTTTTGATTAGGCTGTACTAATACAGGTCATTCGACAGGTCTAAAAATACTAGTTTAATGAGAAAAATCAGTATTACTAGATTTGTCTGACAATATAAAAAACTTTACAGAAATACGCTGTTGTGTGTTATACTAAAATAGTAAATTGGTCCCAAGTTATTTTTGGCGGATCTAGATATAAATTTAGTAGTATTGTTCTGATGAAAATAGTTAGAAATTTTTTTTAACTCAAATTGTCGAAATTTGTTGAATTCGGAAATTATTTTTTACAATAAATTGACAGAATAGTATATGAATTGACGACAATAAATATTCATACAGAAAATTACACAGAATAGCACTTATGAGGGAGGAATTTGAATGAGCGTAGCAGCAAAACAAAACGTTTCATCAAACGAGCAAAATCAAAAAACGAAACACCCACCTGGCCTTTATTTACTTTTTGCAACTGAGGCTTGGGAACGCTTTAGTTATTATGGAATGCGTGCACTTTTAGTTCTTTATTTAACAACTTCAGTAGTTCAAGGTGGACTTGGATTTAAAGATGCTTGGGCACTACAACTTTATGGATTATTTACTGGACTAGTATATTTCACTCCAATCATTGGTGGTTGGATTACAGATAATTTCCTTGCAAAGCGTGCTGCTATTACAATTGGTGGTATTATTATGGCAGCTGGTAATATCGCATTATTCGGTATTCATTCTTCAACTGGTTTATATCTTGGTTTAATTTTAATGATTATCGGTAATGGTTTCTTCAAACCAAACATTTCAACAATTGTTGGTGAACTTTATGAAGGAGATGACCCACGTCGTGATGGTGCATTCACAATCTTCTACATGGGTATCAACTTAGGTGCATTCTTTGCTCCACTTGTTACTGGTTATTTAGCACAAACTTTATTTATGTCTAAAAATGCTGCTGGCGATGATTTATTTGGTTACCGTTATGGTTTCTTAGCATCTGCGATCGGTATGATTATTGGTCAAATTATTTTTAACGTATTAGCTCAAAAGTATTTAGGTGATTTAGGTACTAAACCTAACGCTAAAGTTGTGAATGAGGGTAACAACAAATCAGTTAAGGATGTTCCTCTTACTAAAAAGGAAAAACAACGTACTACAGTTATCTTTATCTTAGCTGCATTCGTAGTATTTTTCTGGGCTGGATTTGAACAAGCTGGTTCATCATTAACACTTTATACTGAGCGTTTCTTAGATCTTAAAGTTGGAAGCTTCAATGTACCATCTGCATGGTTCCAATCTGTTAACCCATTATTCATTATGCTTTTTGCTCCAGTTCTTTCTATGATCTGGATTAAAATGGCAAGAAATGGTAAAAATATTAGTGTTCCTGCGAAAATGGCAATGGGTCTTATCCTATTAGGTGTTGGTTTCGCTTTCACAATTATGGCAGTTATGAAAACAGGTTCTGATCCAAATCACATTACTGTAAAAGCAAACATGTTATTCATGGTTATGACATATTTCTTCCATACAATTGCTGAATTAGTACTTTCACCAGTTGGTTTATCAGCAGTATCTCGTTATGCACCTGCTAAACTTGCTTCATTATTAATGGGTGTATGGTTATCATCTAGTTTCATTGCAAACTTAGTTGGTGGTCAATTAGCTGCATTTACAACAACTCTTGGTATGCTACAAGTATTCTTAGTAGTAGGTGGAGCAGCAATCGTTGCAGGCTTAATCTTACTTGCTTTATCACCAAAACTTGCAAGAATGTTAGATTAATTACAAAATTAAAAGAACTCGATCAGATCGAGTTCTTTTTTTATTTCTGCATTTTTATTTGCCAGTACTTCCAAAACCACTTACTCGTTCTTCACCAGCGAAATCATCATCAGCTAATAAGAACTTTTGGAAAACAGCTTGTCCAATTCTCTCACCTTTTTGAATGATAACGGGCTCCTTTGATACATTTATTAATTGCATCATGATATGGCCATCGTTTGAAGGATTGCTGTAGTAGTCTGAATCAATAACCCCTACCCCATTTCCTTTCATTAAACCTTTCTTTAACGGTGTAGACGAGCGCACAAATAATGCTAAAAATTCGTCTTTTTGCATATACGCTTTTAACCCTGTACCAACAAGTTTGATCTCGTTTGGATTGATAATTGTCTCTTCAATACATTCGATATCATAACCAGCTGCATGAGTCGTTGCTCTTTTTGGTAGATTCACTCCACAATTTTCAAATCCTTTTGCTACTTCAAATCCTCTTATTTTTTCCAAAACTTTCACCCTTTACCATTTAATCCATTTCTAGTGTAACATAGATATTTTCATAAGGATAAAATTAATGTATTACATAAAAAAAGAGGCTGTCTAAAAAACAGACAGTCTCTTACAAATTATTGGCTAATCTTATAATAATCTTGCGTGTTATATTGTCTAAATCCACAATCGATATATAATTTCTTCGCGTTACTATTTTCTAGAGCAACTTCTAAATGAATTTCGTTTCCAATCTCGTTTTCTTTTTGAATGGTTTGGAGTAATGCATTTTTTCCATATCCCCTACCTTGGTATTCAGGAAGTATTGCAAATCCATAAATCCAACTCTCATTCTTTTCACGAAGCAAACTCATCTTACCAATTTTTTCATCATTTACTTCTATTATAAATAAGTCCCGATTAGGTTCGTTTAAGATGCGTTGATTGTACTTCTGGGCATCGCTATTTTCAAATCCAAAACATACAACATCTAAATTTGAAATAAATGTGAAATCTAATTGCTCTGCTTTCGCGAATTTAACGATTGGTGTAAATTCTTTTACTTCTTGGTTTTTCCAAGCCATTTGATATTCAGAAAAAGAATAGGTACATTTTTTTTGATTTCGAATAAATTCTTTCGCTGATGCTGAAGCTTCAGGAGCATTTAATAAAATGGTAGTGGCCGGAGCTATTGATTTCAGTGCTTCATTTAACAAACTAGAAAAAATTCCTTTTCGTCGAAAATCCGGATGAACCATACCGCAGATTTCAACTTTTTCTCCAAAATAATAAGTCGCTAAAAATCCAACTAATTGATTTTCTCCATAGTGAAAGAAATCTTCTTTTACATCTTTTCTTCTATTTCTTAACATTTCCCAGTTTAACTTTAACGTTATTTCATCAAATTTTTCGCATGTATCTTGTAAAATGCTAATTTCGTTTAATTGTTTTTCTGTAATCAAATTTTCCACCTTCTTCTTACAATAATTCTCTTAGTCCCATTAGAGTTATTCAACAAAAAAGCATTTCTTCCTTTATTTAGAAGAATGCTTTAATCGAATTAATTACTATTTATTTCCTCAAGTAGTATATCAAGTGCTTCACTTTGATTCGATGATTTCATATTGGTAATGAAAAAGTCCTTTTTAGTTTGAAGTTCTTCAATCGATTCTTGGAGTGATTTAGTCGTTAAATCCTCTTCTTCCATCATTAATGCAAAGCCTTTTTCTTTAAAAGAAATTGCATTTAAAATTTGATCTCCCCTACTTTGATTTTTCGTAAGTGGGATGATTAACATCGGTTTATGTAATGCTAAAAATTCAAATATTGCATTTGAGCCACCTCTAGTGATAGTCATTTGAGATGCGGCCAGTACGTCTGCTAGTTCGTCATGAATATATTCAAATTGCTTATATCCTTGAATATTTTTTAAATTTTCATCAATATTTCCTTTACCACATAGATGGACAATCTGATACTTTTTCGTTAGATCCTGTAATGATTCTCTAACAGTTTCATTGATTTTCTTTGCACCCAAACTTCCACCCATAATTGTTAATATTGGTATATAACTTTTAAAATTAAGGAATTCTATGCCCTTTTGTCTTGAGCCATTTAATAATTCCTTTCTTATAGGTGAACCAATTACCGTTGTTTTATTTTTTGGAAAATAATTTTTTGCTTCTTCAAAAGAAGTGAAAATTTTTGTAGCAAATCGCTGGGAAATTTTATTTGCAAGTCCTGGTGTCATATCACTTTCATGTATAAAAATTGGAATTTTCAATGTGCTAGCAGCAATGATTACTGGTACAGAAACAAAGCCACCCTTTGAAAAAACTAAACTCGGCTTAATTTTTTTTAATGCTCTTCTTGCGTCAAGACAGCCTTTTATTACTCGAAACATATCAATAATATTTTCAAAATCTATATATCGTCTTAATTTTCCGCTTGAAATCCCGTAATAAGGTAATTCAATTTTATTTATTAGTTCCTTTTCAATTCCTTTTTTAGATCCAATATAATGGATATCCCAATCATTTTTATTTAATTCATTAATAATGGCGATATTTGGTGTTACATGCCCCGCAGAGCCACCACCTGTAAATACTATTGTTTTCGTAGACATATTAACTCCTATCTATTTTCTTATTCAAATTAATTAACTTAATCACAAATTTTCACAAAGCCCATACTCCGACCAAAAAAGCCTAATGGAATTATCTTTATCGCCCCCACTATATTAACACTCTAATTATTCTCAATTTTATATCTTTATGAAATTTCATAGCTAAAAAATGCATAATTAGGTAAAGTATTCTATTGATAAATTCACCAAATCAGAGTGTATTTCCTCCAAAAAGCAAAAATGCATTACTTCACTTTTAAGAAGTAATGCATTTACTCTGTGCAAAATAATTTTCCAACTAACGCCATTTTATTCAATATCAAATATTTGGCTAATGTATCGAATAGGTTAAGACAGTGCCCCCAAATTCAAGAATTAAATCAACTAATACTATCTTTTATCATTAGGATCAACTTCAAACCATTCTGACATCGATAAATTGGTAGTAGAGTCCTCCCAATCATCAATTGATAAATCAGAAAAGTCCGTTTCTAATAATTGTTCAGATGTCTTCTTTTCATTAGAGGCGTTAACATGATTGTTATGTTCGTGTTGTTCTTCATTTTGATTTGTAAAATCAGATGATAATTCCGAATAATTTTTTTCATTAAAACTCGTTAATCCAGTTGTGGTGCTGCTAGATTGACTTTCGTCCACTGTACTTGCAGAATACTGGTTTATATTTTCTATATTTTGATTATTATACTTTTTCCTATTGGCTACTCTTGAGTTATGTTGCTTTTCCTCGAAATGTTCATGTTCTTTTTGCTCTTGATGTTGTTCATGGTGTTCATGCTCAAAATGTGGTTGATGGTCTTCATGTTCATGATGTTCTTGATGTTCTTGATGTTCTTTATGTTCTTGATGCCCATCATGTTTAGGCTCAAATATACTTGCTGAAAATTCCTCCACATTATGTATTAAATTTTCAGCCCAATTAGGATGATCAGGATGGTGTTCATGACCTCTGTGATGCTTTTGATGTCTGTTTTGCTCATGATGTTCATGATGCTCGTTTTGCTCGTCATGTCCATTATTATGATCTATATTGTGATGTGAGCTTGATTCAGTTTCACTGCTAATCATCGATAGTGTAGTTTTTAATTCTTTTTCTATATTAACAATTTGATGGTCAAAATTATGTAATTGCTTTTTAATTTCTTCCATATGAGATTCTATTTCATCTATTCTTTTGTTAACCTTATGCAAATTTTTTTGGTGTTCATTTTTTTTCAAATCAAATTGCTCTAATAATTTATCAAATGAAAGATCCATTTTTCTCACCTATTTCGTTTTTTAATATTATGTGTAAATCTACTGTATCCAAATCCTATTTAATGTAAAATTAACATTTATCGAAGTTGAAATTGTAAAATACAAAAGGGACTCCTTTTAGAAGTCCCAATTAGAATCAGTATCATTCATATAATTTAAATAAAATTTTACCAGTAATAACTGTTACATCGTTCTGGTTCTTTGCGTTTACTTTAAAATGTAGGTTGTTTTCATCAACTTTATCAAGTGTAGAATTTAATGTGATGACATCATTTAGAAATACCATATTTTTAAATCTTATGGAGTAATTTTCAATAAATCCGACTTCTACATAATCTGAAAAAAGCTTCGCTAAATTCCCCATTGTCCACATGCCATGTGCAATAATCCCAGGTAAACCAGCTTTCTTTGCTTCCTCATCAATTGTATGAATAGGATTATAATCACCTGATGCACCTGCGTATTTTATTAAATCAATTCGCGATACTGGTTCAAGTATGACAGGTTTCAACGAGTCACCAATTTGTAGATCTAATAATACTGTCATACCGTTAACACCTTCCTAACCTCTTCAGTTATAATAACAACTGATTTAGTAGTAAATATAATATTGCCTGCTTGATCTTCTCCATTATCTGATAGTACTAAAAACCCCATAAACCCGTGCCCACCACGTTTTTCATAATAATCCTTAATTTCTGTATAACAATTAATGGTTTCGCCAACTAAAAGTGGCCTTTTATATTCAAATGTTTGCTCACCATGAATTAGACCAACATTAGGTAGGTTAAAATTCTCTATTTTCCCATAGTCAAATACTCTAGGAAATGTCGTCGGAGTAATATTTTGTCCATATCTAGATTGTTTTCCGTATTCTTCATCAACATAAATTGGATGTAAATCCCCAATTGCTTCAGCAAATTTTTTCACAGCACCACGTTCTACAGTATTTTTTACTAATTTAGAGCGTTTACCAACAAACGATTTAAACATTAAATTCACCTCATTTTTTTAAGCTTTAGGTCCACCTGCAACATATAAAACTTGTCCATTTACATAGGAAGACTTTTCATCAGCAAAGAAAGCAACTGCATTTGCAATATCCTCTGGTTTACCTGTTCTTCCGGCTGGTATTTGGCTTAAACTTGCCTCGATAAGTTGTTCAAAAGTAATACCAATTCGATTTGCTGTTTCCTTCGTCATTTCAGTTTCGATAAACCCTGGTGCCACAGCGTTAGATGTGATTCCATATTTACCAAGTTCAATTGCAAGTGTCTTCGTTAGTCCTTGTAAACCAGCCTTTGCAGTTGCATAGTTTGATTGGCCACGGTTCCCAAGTGCAGATGTTGACGAAATATTAATGATTCTTCCATATTTTTGTTTAACCATATAGGCTTGTGCAGCACGTACAACATTAAAAGAACCTTTCAAGTGAACATCCATAACAGTATCCCAATCTGAGTCTGTCATTTTAAATAATAAATTATCACGAATAACACCTGCATTATTGACTACAATATCTATTGAACCAAATGTATCATGTACCTCTTTCATCGCAGTTTCAACTTCATTAGAAATTGTAACGTTTGCAACTTTAGTGTATATTTCATACTGCTTAAATTCTAAAGCAATTTGTGAAAGTGCTTCTTCATTCACATCAATAATAGCTACTTTTGCTCCTTCTTTTGCAAATAATTCGACAATTCCCTTTCCGATCCCTCGACTACCACCTGTTACAAAGGCTACTCTACCTTCAAATCTTCCTGCCATATTCCTCTCTCCCATCTTTTAAACGTATTGTCCTAATTTAACATGCCCTTTTAGTAAATTACGTGAAATGATTAATCGTTGAATTTCATCAGTACCGTCGTATATTCTCCATAATCTTGCTTCACGGTACCATCTTTCAATTGGAAGTTCTTTTGTATATCCGATTCCACCATGAATTTGAAGTACACGGTCAACAACTCGATTTCCCATATTCGAACCATATAGTTTTGCCATTGATGCTAAATGTCTATTGTCTTCTCCTTGATCGAGTGTATATGCTGCATTTAACACGAGCCATCTGGCAGCTTCTATTTCAACAGCAGAATCCGCTATTTGCCATTGTATAGCTTGTCTTTCAGCAATTGGTTTACCGAATGTTTCCCTTTCTTTTGAATAGTCAATGGCCATTTGTAATAAACGTTCAGCTGCTCCAACTGCTGTAGCCCCAACAATCCATCTTGCAAATCCGATCCATTCAAGTCCTAAATTATAGCCACCA
Source organism: Bacillus sp. AFS088145 (assembly GCF_002564465.1). Classification (GTDB taxonomy): domain Bacteria; phylum Bacillota; class Bacilli; order Bacillales; family Bacillaceae_G; genus Gottfriedia. The sequence goes on from NZ_NUUX01000039.1 coordinate 154,676, forward strand.
TTTAATTCACCTAAAATATTTTCTTCAGGCACACGAACATTATCAAATACTAAACCAGCTGGTCCCCATTCGCCCATTGTATGGATAAATTCAGATTTCCAACCCATTACCCGGTCGACTATAAAACAAGTTACCCCATCTCTTCCACCAGTTTTTTGATGTCTTTCTTTATCCGTAATTGCAATGACCATTACAAAATCCGCTTCGTTTCCACCTGTAATAAATGTTTTCTCACCGTTTAATACCCATTCATCCCCATCCTTTACAGCGGTCATTTTAATATTTTGAGTATCAGAACCCGCATTAGGTTCCGTCATCGCAAAGCATGATTTTTTTTCACCATTTATTGTAGGAATAAGATATTTCATTTTTTGTTCTTCGTTACAATAAAATAAAATATTATCCGCATAACCACCAAATTTAAAAGGAACGAATGTTTTTGAAATTTCCATATAAATAATTGCTAACATCATTTGGCCTAAATCAGCACCACCATATTCAGTAGGTGTATTAATTCCCCAGAAACCAGCTTTTTTTGCTTTTAATTGAAGTTCCTTTTCAACCGCGGAATCTAAGCCTGGTCTACCTTCACGTTCATTTCTAAGTACTTCATTTTCTAAAGGGATTAATTCTTTTTCAACAAATTTTCGAATTGTTTTTTGAATCATTTTTTGTTCGTCAGTCAGGCGTAAATGCATTTAAATTTCCCCCGTTTCATCTGATCAAAGTTTTTCATATGAAAAATTCATTATTTTCTCGGCTCTAAAATCACTTTTCCAACAGTTTTTCTTGATTGCAATATCGTATGAACATTTGCTGCTTCACTTAATGGAAATACCTCTCCAATCGTAATCTTTAATTTTCCTTCAGCTAAATAAGTAAATAACTCTTCTAAGCTTTGTTTAATTAAAGCCTTTTTTCTCAAAAGGGGTGGTAAGAAAAAACCAATTACTGATTGATTTTTTGCCATTAAAGAGGAAGGGTAAAATTTACTTTGCTGGCCACTTGCCACACCATAAATAACTAATCTTCCGAAATAAGCTAAGCAATCTAACGTTTTATAAAAAACAGCGCCACCTGCCATCTCTAAGGCAACATCTACACCTTTTCCATTTGTAGCTTCAAGTACTTTTTGTTCCCAGCCTTCTTCTGTATAATTGATTAATACATCTGCGCCCATCTCTTTTGCTAGCTGTAATTTTTCATCTGTACTTGCTGTTGCGATTACTTTGCCAGCTCCAAAAAGCTTTGCTAATTGCACTGCTAAAGTACCTAGACCACCAGCTGCCGCATGAACTAAAACGGTTTCTCCTGGTTCTAGCATACCCATCGTTTTTAAGATATGGTAAGCACTTAATCCTTGGACGGGTAATGCAGCGGCTATTTTAAAATCCATTTCATTCGGTAAAGGAATAATTGACCGCTCATCTGTCAAAGCAAAGTCTGAATATCCACCACATTCCAACATTGAAACAACTCGATCACCAATTTTTACTGAGCTAACTTCATCTCCAATTTCCACTACGACTCCAGCAACTTCAGCACCAGGTACATACGGCAAGGTAGTTTTGACTACATATTGATTTTGTCTTCGCGCAGTATCAGCATAATTGACGCCTGCTGCATGCACTTCAATTAATACTTCTTTCCCCTTTGGTACTGGTCTTTCAAGTTCTACTTTTTCTAATACCTCGGGTCCACCAAATTGTTTAAATTGAATTGATTGCATCGTAAACATCCTTTCAGTTTTTTATTTACTGGTAAAAATCGCTTTTCTTTTTTCTTTAAATGCAGCAACACCTTCTTGATGGTCTTCAGTTGCTACCATTAATGGCTGAGTAATTCTTTCAAGTTCTAGCATTTCATCTAATGTTGATGTAAAAGATTGATTAATTAGTTTTTTCATCATTCCATTTGCTTTTCCAGGACCTGCGGCTATTCTATTCGCAAATTTTACTGTTTCTTCAGCTAAATTTTCAGGTGGTACGAGGGTGTTAATCATACCTAGCTGATACATTCTTTCAGCATGAACTGGCTCTGCAGTAAAGAAAAACTGTTTTGCTAAATATGGACCAATTAACCTTGGTAGGAAATAAGAACCTCCTCCATCTGAGATTAATCCCACTTGAGAGAAGCTTAAAGCAAATTTACTATCGTCTGCTGCGATGATTAAATCACATGCTAAAGCCAAGTTAAAACCAGCACCGGCTGCAAATCCATGAACTGAAGCAATGACAGGCTTTTCGATTTCACGAATCGTTTTAATAACTATATTTAAGATTCCTATATGCTCATATACTGCATTTGGAGTGACGTTTCCCATCGTTTTAACATCTCCACCTGCTGAAAATGAACGACCTGCACCATTCAGTACAATCGCTTTAATTTCCGGATTCAGTTTTGCTTCATTAAGCGCTTCAGTCATACCATTCAACATTTCATAACTAAAAGAATTTAGACTTTCGGGTCTATTTAGCGTTAAAGTTAAAATCCGCTCTTTAACTTCTACTAATAAATGTTGTTTACTTAAATGTTGTTTACTCATTTATTACACTCCTTTTATATGAATCTATTTAACTGCTATTTCATTGGCAATCCTAATCAGATTTTCTGCGAATTGATCAAACTTTGCAAAACGCTGATCACTTGTTTGACCTGCTTTAAATCGATAGAAAATTTGTTGAACAATTACTGCTAATTTAAAATAAGCGAAAGCCATATAGTAATGTATGTTTGATAAATCTCTGCCACTTTTCTTTGCATACTCCTCAATAAATTGATTTCTTGTAATAAATCCTTCTTGTATCGTTACAGGTGGCTTACCTAATCCAAATTTTAATAAATCTGGATCATCATTTTGAATCCAATAACATAAAGCTACACCTAAATCAGCTAATGGATCACCGATTGTTGCCATTTCCCAATCAAACAGTCCAATTATTTCTTTTAAATCGTGACTAAACATCGAATTATTCAATTTAAAATCATAATGAATGATAGATGAATGATGATTTTTTGGTACATTATTGACTAACCAACTCATGAGTCGATCAACCTCTGCAATTTCACTAGTCTTTGCCCTGTTATACCGTCCAATCCAGCCGGTAACTTGTCTTTCCATAAAATTCTCAGGTTTCGTTATTTCTAGGAGTTTTGTTTTTGTATAATCAATGGAGTGTAACTCAACCAGCTTATTTACCATTACAGTAGATAATCTTTTTCGATCTTCAATTGTTACGTTTAAATGTGGAGGAAATGATGAGTCAAATACTTCACCAATTTTTCTTTCCATAATGAAAAATGGACTACCTACAATTACTTCATTTTCAGAATATAAAATTGGCTTAGGTGCAGCCGAAAAGTGTGGATGTATTTCTGATAAAATACGAAATTCTCTTTTCATATCGTGTGCTTTTGGAGCAACTGGGCCAAGTGGCGGCCGTCTTAACACAACTTCCCATTCTCCAATTTTTAATAAATAGGTTAAGTTTGAATGACCTGCTGAGAACTGACGAATCGCTAATTCTCCATCTGGTAGATCATCAATATTTTTTTCTAAAAATTTATGTAAAACATGAGGATTTAACTCTTCACCTTTGCGAACTTGAATCGTTTCTAATTCTACCGTTTCAGCCATATTTACCCCTCCTTCATTTTAGAAAATTCAGTCACTTAACAACTAAATGCCTTTCTAACTGTTCTCTAAATAACTCAGGAAGTACTTCACTACGCTGTTCTTTAAAATTAAAAAATACGATGATCGCATTACCTGTAGCAATCATCTGATTTGTCTCTTCACAACAAATTTCATGTTCGAGATGAAAGCTTTTGTTTCCTATTCTTGAAATATAGGTTGATACTGACAATTTTTGATTAAATTGACCTTGATTCACAAAATCACATTTTGTAGACGCTAGAATAAACTTCCAATCATCTAGATTCATTGAATAGCCAAGCGATTGGAAGAATTTAATTCGCGCTTCTTCTAAATAAATAAAGTAACTAGTATTGTTAATATGACCTAATGCATCGGTTTCACAAAATCTAGGTGTAACGGTGAATTTTTCCATAAAACAACCTACCTTTATCAATTATTTTGTATTTACCAATACTAACTGGTCGGTATGTAAAAGAGAAGGAGACAATTGATTACTCCCCTACTTTAATCCCTTTTAAGATCATTTCTTGAAATGACTTCGCTATTTCAAATGCATTTTTTTGTCCTTCTGCGTTATACCATTCATAACTCCAGTTCATAACACCTAATATACCGAATGAAACGATTGGTACGTCTAAATCTGATCTTAAATCACCATTTTTAATTCCTTCATTAAGAAGTTTCTCAATATTAAATCTGTATAAATCTCTTTTTGCTTTAATTTCTGTTAAACTTTCAGGATTTAAATGTCTCATTTCACGATAAAACACTTTTGCACTTGGACCTTGCTTTTTAATGTCCATTAAGCTTAAATAAATGACTTCAAATAGCTTATCTGAAAAGCTTCTCTTAGAATCATTAATAACTTCTTCCTGCTCATTTAATACTTCATCAATAAATTGAAGATGAATTTCCATTAGAAGCTGTTCTTTGCTTGTATAATAGTAATAAAAAGTTCCTTTTGTAACTCCGATCGATTCGACGATATCTTGAATGGATGTACTCGTAAATCCTTTTTTATCAAATAGCTGTATAGAGTGTTCCTTTATTTTTTGTTTCATTAGATGTCCTCGCAATCTTAAAAATTCAATAGAATTATATCATAGTACAAGGAAGGTTTTATCATAATCCAATTTTTATATGTTGATAAATAAGTATGTGGTTGATTTCCACTGCAGGATGCTCGCTTTCCCCGGAGGTAATTGCAGTATTAAAGAATTTTCATTACCCTTGATAGATAGAGCTTTCTTCTTCTCTAATAGCTCTCCTTAATATTTTGCCAACATTCGTTTTAGGTAGTTCGTTTCGGAATTCAATGATTCGTGGAACTTTATATGTCGCTAAATGATTTTTGCAGTATTCCTTCATTTCTTCAATGGTAAGAAGTTTATCTTCTTTAAGTACAATCACTGCTTTAACTGTTTCACCTCTATAAGAGTCGGGTACACCTATTACAACAGCTTCTTTTACGTAAGGATGCTCATAAATTACTTCTTCGATTTCCCGAGGATACACATTAAAGCCACTTGCTATAATCATATCCTTTTTTCGATCTAAAATTGAAACGTATCCATCTTCATCGACGCTCGCAATATCACCAGTATATAACCATCCATCTCTAATTGTATTTGCCGTTTCTTCTGGCAAATTCCAATAGCCTTTCATTACTTGAGGTCCTTTAATAATTAATTCACCAATTTCACCTACTGGAACTTCGTCTAATCCGCTAGCTATGTCAACGATTTTTGAATCAGTAGATGGATAAGGGATTCCCACGGTGCCAGGCTTTCTTGTTGCAAATGCTGGATTACTATGAGTTGTTGGAGATGCTTCAGATAATCCATAGCCTTCTAAAATAGTAGCACCTGTCTTTTTTTCAAATTGCTTCATGAGTTCAACTGGCATCGGTGCACTTCCACAATTGCAAAGCTTAATTGCATCAATTCCATATTTTTCAGACTCAGGATGATTTATTAAAGCAATATACATTGTTGGAACGCCAGGAAATAGCGTAGGTTGTTCATTCTTTATCGTATTTAAAACTTCTTCAATTTCAAATCGTGGTAGGATGATCATTTCGTTTGCCATAAAAACACTTAAATTAATACATACAGTCATTCCATAAACATGGAAAAACGGTATGATGGATAAGACCCGCTCACAACCAGGATTGAATGCGCCTTTAAAAAATTCACTTTGCTGCATTATATTTGCGTATAGATTTCGGTGGGTTAGCATTACTCCTTTAGAACGTCCAGTAGTTCCACCTGTGTATTGAAGAATTGCAACATCTTCATGAGAATCAATTGTAACTGGTCTCGATTCCAGATTTCCGCTTTGCAAAAAGCTTCCAAATGATATTCCTTCGTCATAATTCTCTTCTGTACCAGTTAAATTTACTACTATAATTTTCCGTAAATTTGTTTCTTCAATTAACGGTTTGACCGTAGGGTACAAACTGTTTAATACAACAATCGTTTCAGTTCCTGAGTCATTTAATAATTCCTTTAGTTCCCTTTCAACAGACATTGGATTTATTTGGGTTACGATACCACCTACAGTTAGAATTCCATAATATGAAATAACATATTGGGGACAATTTGGAAGCATGATCGCTACACGGTCACCTTTTTCAATGCCATTTTTTTGTAAAGCAGAAGCAAATCTCTTTACTGCCGACTGTACTTCTTTATACGTATTTTTTTTACCATAAAATGATAGACAAGAATGATTAGGATAGTTTTCAGCAGTTTCGTTAAACATTTCTGGAATTGATTTTGTCGGAATTGATAGTTCTTTTGCAATATATTCAGGATAGTGAGCTAACCAAACTTTATTTGTTGACATACATAACTCTCCATTTCTGATCATGAATATTGTTTTAAACAACCTTTCAAACCTAATAGATTAGAATATTAATCCTCCACCATCAACTGATAACGTTGCTCCAGTCACGAATGATGCTTCATCAGATGCTAAAAAAAGTGCAGCTGATGCGATTTCTTCTGGAGACCCTATTCTACCAAGTGCATTTGCACGAGATAAAATCGGCCACTTTCTTTCATCATTTTTCCATTCCTTTATAATATTTGTATCAATTATTCCTGGAGCAATTGCATTTACTCGAATATTATATTTTCCGTACTCTAATGCTGCATTTTGCGTTAATAATACTACTCCACCTTTAGAAGCATTGTATGCACTTACATATTTTCGTCCTTTTAAACCTAGTAAACTAGCAGTATTGATAATCACACCATTACCAGATTTTTTAAGTTCAGGAATTGCATATTTTATGCCTAAAAATACACTTTTTAAATTAATATCGATTACTTGATCCCATTCCTCTTCTGCTAAGTCTACACTTCTTACTTCGGAGTTTCCTATTCCAGCATTGTTAAACAAAATATCAATTCTACCAAAATGTTCAACAGCTCGCTTCATCAAATTTTGAATACTTTTGCTTTCGGCTACATTCGTTTTTATGAAAATTGCTTCCTGATTTTGTTCTTTTATAACAACTAGCGATTCTTCGCCAGTAACTTCATTAATATCTGCTATAACAATTTTTGCTCCCTCTTTTGCAAAGCGGATAGCAGTTGCACGCCCGATCCCACTACCTCCGCCTGTAATAACTGCGACTTTATCTTTTAGTCTCATATCGATCCTCTCTCAATCTTGTCATTTAATTTGAATTAACTTTTTATTGTAGAGAAGTTTTTTTCTGTAGCATATTTTTTTAATTCTAATCTTGCTAATTGCGCTCGGTGTACTTCATCTGGACCATCAGCTAATCTTAGCGTTCTGGCATTTGCCCATTGAGCAGCTAACGTATAATCATCAGATACACCTGCAGCACCAAAGGCTTGAATAGCGCGGTCAATTACTCGTAAAGCCATTGAAGGTGCGACGACTTTTATCATTGCAATTTCTGCTTTCGCCTCTTTATTACCAACAGTGTCCATCATATATGCAGCCTTTAAGGTTAGTAATCTAGCTTGCTCAATTTCTATTCTTGAATTAGCAATCCACTCTTGAATAACGCCTTGATTTGCAATAGGCTTACCAAATGCTGCTCGATTTTGAACACGCTTACACATTTCTTCGAGTGCCCGTTCGGCAGCTCCAATCAATCTCATACAATGGTGGATGCGACCTGGACCAAGTCTACCTTGTGCAATCGCAAATCCTTTCCCTTCTCCCCATAAAATATTGCTTGCAGGAACTTTTACATTTGTAAACGTAATTTCTGCATGTCCATGCGGTGCATGATCATAACCGAATACTGGTAATACCCTTTCAATTTTTACACCAGGTGTATTTAACGGGACTAGAATCATAGATTGCTGTTCATACTTAGGTGCATCCGGGTTCGTTTTTCCCATAAATATTGCAATTTTGCATCTAGGATCCCCCGCTCCTGACGACCACCATTTTCGACCATTGATGATATAATAATCACCTTCTTTTTTGATACTCGCTTCAATATTTGTTGCATCAGAAGAAGCGACCTCAGGCTCGGTCATTGAAAAGCATGAGCGAATTTCACCATTTAAAAGTGGTACCAACCATTTTTCCTTTTGCTCATTCGTACCATATCTTTCTAAAACTTCCATATTCCCTGTATCTGGTGCACTACAATTAAACACTTCTGGCCCAATCATAGATCGTCCCATAATTTCGCATAATGGAGCGTATTCTAAATTCGTTAATCCTGCTCCTAGGTCACTTTCAGGTAAAAATAAATTCCATAATCCTGCTTGTTTTGCTTTTTGTTTTAATTCTTCCATAATCGGAGGTACATCACTCCACCGAGTTTCTTGTGCATTTAACTGTTGCTCATATATTCGCTCATTAGGATAAATATTGCTTTCCATAAATTTTGTTAATTTTAATTGAAGCTCCTTACTTTTTTGCGAATATAAAAAATCCATTCAATCATCCCTTTCACAACTAGTTTTTGACTAACAAGTTACAGTGTTTAATAGAACAATATTTATATAGTTTCCTTTGAAAAATTGACATCAATTACGCTCTTACCCTCTGCAAATATCGGTACAACATTAAAAATACCTTTACTACTAACGAATTTTAATTCCTCTTCAAATCCATAGCGAATTAACATTTTACCAACATTCGATTCCGCTAAAACCTCAAAACATTTTTCTTTCAACCCTAAGTAAAAATAATGGGCAGATTTAGCTGCATCGGATAAATCGAAAGGACATGATTGATTTACTAAGCAATCAATAAAATAACCTGCACCATAAAAGTCTTCCATATTAAATTGTCCTGACGACCCAGAACATACTAAAATAACAGACTCATCTTTGTAAGATTGTCTTAAATGATTTGCAACTGCATTTACATTCAAAATCGATGCAGCGTATACTCTCTTTGCTTTTTGAGAATTTTTTAACGCCACTGTTCCATTCGTTGTTGATAAAACGATTGACTGATCAGAAACAATTTTCTTTAATGTTAGTGGATTAGGGGATAGAAAACCTTCAATTGTATTCCCTTCATATTCCCCTATTAATAAATATTCTTTGTCCAAATTTTTATTTGCGAAAAGAACTGCCTCTTGTCCATTCATAACAGGTATGACCTCTTTAGCACCAAAGGCTATTGCCGCTGTAATTGTTGAAGTAGCAAGCAATACATCAAAAACGACTACTATCTTTTCATCGTTTAGTTTTTGATCATCAATTTCTTCTTTTTTCATCAAAAGATGAAGTTTGCCCATTTACAAAACTCCTTTTTGATTATGATGTTTCAAACATTAAACGATCGATGTTCCACCATCAACAACTAGAACAGACCCAGTCACATAATTCGAAGCTGGCGCTGCTAAAAATAAAGCCGCACCTTTTAGCTCGTCTTCATTTCCAAATTTCTTGAGTGGTATAGATTCTAATATTTCATTTGTTCCGTGGGAAATAACATCTTTAGACATTTTTGTCGGGAAAAATCCAGGAGCTAATGCATTTACATAAATCCCACTTGGACCCCATTTCGCAGCTAAATCTTTTGTAAAACTGATCACTGCACCTTTACTTGCACTATAACCAACAGCATTCATTACGTTTGGATTCGTTCCCACTAAGCCGGCAATAGAAGCAATATTTATAATTTTTCCGGTTTTTTGTGCTAACATGATTTTCCCTACTGCTTGAGACATTAAAAACGTACCGGTTACATTAACATTCATTACTTTATTCCATGCCTCTAATGGCATTTCTTCAGCTGGTGCTCCCCAAGATGCACCACTATTGTTTACTAAAATATCAATTTTGCCAAATTTCTCTTTCGTCTCGTTAACTACTTTTTGCACATCCTCTTTGTTTGTTACATCACACTTCAATGCAAAAGATTCTACACCTAAACTTTTCAATTCTTCACTAATTTCCTGGCATGCTTCTACATTTCGAGAACAAAGTACAACATTTGCACCTGCTTCAGCGAATCCTTTCGCAATTTGTTCACCAAGACCTCGTCCACCACCAGTTACAATTGCTACTTTCCCAGTTAAATCAAATAACTCTTTTACGTGCATTTCAAATCCTCCTAAAATTAGTATTTATTTCATAAAGCCCCTATTTTTTCTCAAAACTTTCGCTTCATTTTTAAACAAACATTAGATACTAACCAGTCGGTATGTTTGTTAATTAGATAATACAAGAAAAATTCTGAATATTCAATAACAAATGCAGTTAATTTTTTTATATTACTTTTTATCCATATTCATATTTACTTGATTATTTGCTATTTTAATTTTGGTTATGAAATAAAAATATCTTTTGAAACGTTTAAAT
>NZ_NUUX01000040.1 GCF_002564465.1 Bacillus sp. AFS088145
TTTCAAAGTTCATTTTGTCGTCCGTATCTCTTGGCGACTTCTATATAATAACAAATCTAACAACCTTGGTCAATAGTTTTTATAATATAATTTCAAAAAAAAATAAAACATTACACTTCATTAAAATTCCCTTCAACTCAAGCATTTATCCTCCTATCTAAATTAGTACATAATGGTGATATACTAATCAAAATCGTAATAATAAAACCATAATCTAATAGTAGAAAGTATTTTCGGTGCTTACTCCATTTAACCGGATTGTGTTGTAGTTAACTTAAAACATTAATAATGTATCATAAGTGAAAATACCAACCAATTTGAATAGCCCAAAAATGATCTGATTAATGCTAATCTTCATTAAGGCGACGGCTATTTTGAAATCTATTTTTTGTTTTTTAAATTAGATGAACGCTCAAGCACTCATTTTGTATATGAAAGGATCAATACTTCTTCCACCCGATTCTCTATGATTAACACATCAGTATACAATAAAAAAAAGAGAGAACATACTCGTTCCCTCTTTACTAGTCACTGCTATATTATTCTTCTGTTGTTTCAATCTCATCTTCGTTTTCAAGAGTCGTTAATTCAGCTTCATTTTCAGCTTCTTCATCAATTTCCTCTTCTTCTTTCGCAGCAATTGCTACAGTCGCAACATGACCTTCTTGATCAAGTTTTATTAATTTAACACCTTGGGTAACTCGACCTAAACGTGAAATTTGCTCAATTGGCATACGGATCATTACACCAGACTCAGTAATTAACATTAAATCTTGTTCGTCACTTACACATTTTAATGAAATCATCTTACCGTTTTTATCTGTGACATTAAGCGTTTTTAAACCTTTACCACCACGGCTTTGAATTCGATATTCTTCCTGTGCAGTTCGCTTACCATAACCTAGTTCAGTAACAACAAGAATATCTAAGTGTTCTTCAACAACTTCCATTCCAACAACATAATCATCATCAGAAAGTGTAATTGCTTTAACACCCGTTGCCGTTCTTCCCATTGATCTAACATCATCTTCATTAAAACGAATCATCATACCTTTTGAAGTACCGACCACAATATCTTTTGTTCCGTCAGTTAGACGTACTGATATTACGTCATCATCTTCTTTTAAATTTATTGCAATTAATCCGTTGGTACGAATGTTTGCAAAGGCAGATAAAGGTACACGTTTTGCTATTCCTTGTTTTGTTGTAAAGAATAAGTACCAATCCTCTAGAAATTCACTTACTGGAATAATAGCGTTAATATTTTCATCTCGGTCAATTTCTAGTAAGTTTACGATTGGTAATCCTTTAGCTGTACGACTATACTCTGGAATCTCGTAACCTTTTGAACGGTATACTTTTCCCTTATTCGTAAAGAATAAAATTGTATCATGTGTTGAAGGGGTTAGTAAGTGTTCTAAGAAGTCGTCATTATTAGTACCCATTCCTTGAATACCACGTCCACCTCTACGTTGAGATCGGTAAGTAGAAACTGGAAGACGTTTAATATATCCATTATGAGTTAAACTTACAATGATATTCTCCACTGGTATTAAGTCTTCATCTTCAATGATTTCAACTCCACCAGGAACAATTGCTGTTCTTCGTTTATCATTATACTGCTCTTTTAGCTGAGTTAATTCTTCTCGAATAATTTCAAGAACTCTTTCCTCATCCGCAAGAATTGCTCTTAATTCTGCAATCAACTTGATTAACTCTTGGTATTCTTCTTCGATTTTTTCGCGCTCTAATCCAGTTAAACGTTGTAACCTCATATCTAAAATTGCTTGAGCTTGCTTTTCAGATAAATTAAATGTTTCCATTAAGCCGTTTTTAGCGATTTCTCCTGTTTGAGAAGCTCTAATTAAGCTAATTACAGCATCTAAATGGTCTAAAGCAACCTTCAAACCTTCTAAAATGTGTGCACGCGCTTCTGCTTTTTCTAACTCAAACCGTGTTCTGCGTTTAATAACAATAATTTGATGGTCTAAATAGTGTTTTAAACAGCTTTTTAGAGATAAAACTTTTGGTTCACCATTTACAAGTGCTAATAAATTAATACCAAAACTTGTTTGAAGAGCAGTTTGTTTATATAGATTATTTAAAAGTACATTTGCGTTCGCGTCTCTTCTAACTTCAATGACAATACGCATACCATTTCGATCAGATTCATCGCGTAAATCAGTAATACCTTCTATTTTCTTATCTCGAACTAGTTCAGCAATTCGTTCAACAAGCTTAGCTTTATTTACTTGATAAGGTAACTCTGTAACAATAATTGTTTGTCTACCATTTGCTTTTTCTTCAATTTCAACTTTTGCCCTAATAACAATAGAGCCTTTACCAGTTTCATAGGCCTTACGGATACCACTTTTACCTAGAATCATACCCGATGTAGGAAAATCTGGTCCTTGAATATATTCCATTAATTCTTGAGTAGTGATTTCTGGTTCTTTACTTAATGCAAGAACACCATCAATTACTTCACCTAATTGGTGCGGAGGAATATTCGTTGCCATACCAACCGCTATTCCCGTTGCTCCGTTTACTAACAAGTTAGGGAAACGTGCAGGAAGAACGATTGGCTCTCTTTCTGAACCATCATAGTTATCTTGGAAATCAATCGTGTTTTTATTAATATCACGAATCAATTCCATCGAAATTTTAGACATCCTAGCCTCTGTATAACGCATCGCCGCCGCCGCGTCACCATCAACTGATCCAAAATTTCCATGGCCATCTACTAACATATATCTGAAGTTAAAGTCCTGAGCCATACGTACCATTGTTTCATATACAGCAGAGTCACCATGTGGGTGATACTTACCGATTACTTCACCAACGATACGCGCTGACTTTTTATAAGCTTTATCAGCTGTCATACCTAAATCATTCATTGCATATAAAATTCTTCTATGAACTGGCTTAAGGCCGTCTCGTACATCTGGTAACGCTCGAGAAACAATTACACTCATTGCATAATCTAGGAAGGAATTACGCATTTCATGACTTATATTTATTTCTTTAATTTGTTGATTTTCACTCAACATCGGCACCTCCCTTTAGTTTCCGTATCTACCTGAGAAAAGGAGCATATAGCTCCTTACAAATACTTGTTAAATATCTAAATTCTTTACATACTTAGCGTTATCTTGAATAAAGTTACGTCTTGGCTCTACTTTTTCACCCATTAATGTTTCAAACGTTTCATCCGCTTCGATCGCATCTTGAAGGTTAACTTGTAGTAACGTTCTCGTTTCTGGATTCATTGTAGTTTCCCATAACTGTTCAGGGTTCATTTCACCTAGACCTTTATATCGTTGGATAACAGGTTTTGGTACTGCATTTAAAGTCGACATAATCTCATCCATTTGTCGATCATTATAAGCATATTGTATTTTCTTCCCTTGCTGGATCTTATATAAAGGTGGTTGAGCAATATAAATATAACCACTTTCAATGATTTGACGCATATAACGATATAAGAACGTTAACAATAAAGTACGGATGTGGGCACCATCTACATCAGCATCCGTCATCAATATAATTTTATGATATCGTGCTTTCTCGATATCGAAATCATCACCGATTCCAGTACCAAAAGCAGTGATCATTGAACGAACCTCGTTATTTGATAAAATTTTATCAAGTCGAGCCTTTTCAACATTAATAATTTTCCCACGTAAAGGAAGAATTGCTTGGAAGTGACGGTCTCGTCCTTGTTTAGCACTTCCACCCGCTGAATCACCCTCAACGATATAAATTTCGCTGATAGAAGAATCTTTTGAAGAGCAATCAGCTAATTTCCCAGGTAAACTTGATACTTCTAAAGCACTTTTTCTTCTCGTTAATTCACGAGCCTTTTTTGCAGCAACACGAGCCCTAGCAGCCATTAAACCTTTTTCAACTATTTTTTTAGCTTCTGTCGGATTCTCTAATAAAAACTTTTCAAGTTTCTCTCCAAAAATTTGCTCTGTAATTGTACGAACTTCACTATTACCCAACTTAGTTTTTGTTTGTCCCTCGAACTGTGGATCTGGATGTTTAATAGAAACGATCGCCGTTAATCCTTCACGTACATCCTCACCCGATAAATTGCTATCTTGATCCTTAATTAGACCATTCTTACGACCATAATCATTAATAACGCGAGTTAAAGCAGTTTTGAACCCAACCTCGTGCGTACCACCTTCGTGTGTATTAATGTTATTCGTGAATGAGTAAATATTACTTGTATAGCTTTCGTTATATTGAAGTGCAATTTCTACACTAATTCCATCTTTTTCACCAATTACAAAAATTGGTTCGTCATGTATTACTTCTTTAGAACGATTTAAATGTTCAACGTATGATTTAATTCCACCTTCGTAATGGAATTCTTTATTTTGTTTGTTTTCTCTACGGTCTTCGATTGTTAAGCGAATACCTCTATTAAGGAACGCTAATTCTCTTAAACGGTTTGCTAATATATCAAATTCATAAACTGTCGTTTCAGTGAAAATTTCAGTATCAGGTTTAAAATGAGTAATCGTTCCGGTAACATCTGTTTCACCAACGATACTCATATCTGCAACAGGTATACCTTTAGCAAACTGTTGATAATAAATAGTACCTTCACGATGAACGTGAACTTCTAGCAAAGTAGATAACGCATTTACTACTGAAGCACCTACACCATGTAATCCACCAGATACTTTGTATCCTCCGCCGCCAAATTTACCACCAGCGTGAAGTACTGTCATAATTACTTCTAAAGCAGGTCTACCCATTTTTTCATGGATACCTACTGGAATTCCACGGCCATTATCCTTAACTGTAATACTATTATCTTCTTCAATTATTACGTTAATCTCATCACAGTATCCAGCCAATGCCTCATCTATACTGTTATCAACGATTTCCCATACTAAGTGATGTAATCCTTTTCCGCTCGTAGAACCGATATACATACCCGGTCTTTTACGTACGGCTTCTAAACCTTCAAGAACTTGTATCTGGTTTTCATCATAATTATGTTCTTGCATCTTTTGATCCATTGTCATGAACACTCACCTACTTTTTTTATTTTACATAAAAGAATTAGTAAATTTCAGCTATGCTTATTAGGCGGCGTAGTAGAAATTTCATAAGTTATTTATCGAGAAGTACTTATAATTGTTCCATGTGAAACATTTATAATATTAGCTTGTTTTATTGTTTCGTGCTGAATTCCGTCGACACTTGTTGTTGTGACAAAAGTCTGTACTTTATTTTGAATTGCATTTAATAAATGTGTTTGACGATAGTCATCTAGCTCTGAAAGAACATCATCTAATAAAAGTATAGGATATTCTCCAACTTCCTCTTTAATCAGTTCAATTTCTGCTAGTTTTAATGAAAGAGCTGTTGTCCGCTGCTGTCCTTGCGATCCAAAAGTTTGAACGTTTTTGTCATTTACCATAAAAACCAAATCATCTCTATGCGGACCAAGCAATGTAGTACCTCTTGATACTTCACGTTCTTTTTCAGCTTCAAAAAGTTTTATGTACTCATCTTCCATTTTCGTCAAATCTGTTAAATCTGATACATTAATGCTTGGTTTATATATAATTTCTAGTTTTTCGGTCTCTCTAGAAATTTGACTATGAATAGGCGATGCCCAATCCTGTAGTAATTTGATGAACGAAATTCGTTTTTCGATTATTTTTACGGCATGTTTTACAAGCTGAGATGTTAGGACTTCAAGCATTAAATAGTTCCGATCTCGGCTAGTTTGTAATGTTTTTAGTAGTGAATTTCGCTGTTGGAGGATTCTTAGGTACTGACTCAGTTCATGTAGGTAAACAGGCGAAACTTGTCCTAGTTCCATATCTAGGAATTTACGACGCACTTGCGGACTACCTTTTACTAAATGTAAATCTTCCGGTGCAAACATAACGACATTCATCACGCCTATATATTGACTTAACTTCATCTGTTCAAGATGGTTCAGCTTTGCTTTCTTACCTTTCTTTGAGAGGATTAGCTGTAGTGTTACTTGCTGATTTTTTTTCTGTAACGTACCCTTTATTGTACCATATTCTTCATCCCAACGTATCATTTCTTTGTCATTGCTTGTTCGATGAGACTTTGTTAAAGCTAGCACATAAATGGATTCCATTAAATTTGTTTTACCTTGAGCATTCTCACCAATAATGACATTAACATTATTTTGAAAATTTAATTCAAGTTTTTCATAATTACGATATTGTTTTAGTTGTAAATCTTTAATATACAATGGGATTCCCCCAAAACTTATGAAGTTATAATATACGAACCTTTTCCAGTTATAGAAATTGTATCATTTAACACTAATTTTTTTCCTCTTCTGTTCTCAGGTTCATTGTTCACAAAGATTTCATGCTCAGATAGAAACCATTTAGCCATTCCGCCTGTATCAATTACACCCGCAAGCTTTAAAAATTGACCTAATGTAATATAATCTGTATTTATTTTAACTTTTTCTGTTTTCATTTTTTATCACCCTCATTTATCCATTCCTTAATTGTACTAAACTTCTGTAAGAAAAAAAACACTTAACCCTTATTTTGTCTATTAACTACAAAAAGACTGACCTAAATGTACTTTGCACTCCCCAAACAAATTTGTAGAATAAATTTATTATTCATTCTACTCGTTGGAGATTGCTAGTACATTCTATTAGGTCAGCCCCTTTCGATAGAATTTACTAACTAGTATGTGCGAACTGGTAAAATTAATTGCAATGTTCTTGAATCATTTACAGTACGAATTAAAAATGGTCTCATAGCCCCTGTAAATTGAATATAAATTTCTGGGCTTTCAATTGCTTTTAATGCATCCATAACATACTTCGCACTAAAAGAGATTTTTAATTCTTCACCTTTAATATCCTCGCATACAATTTCGTCTACTACTTTACCGATTTCAGGAGAATAAGAAGAAACATTGACCACTGAGTTACCAACTGTTTCTAAGTGGACAACATTATTTCTTCCTTCCCTTGCTAATAAAGAAGCACGATCAATAGCTTGTAAGAATTCTTTCGTCATTACAGTTAGTTCCGTTTTACTTTCACTTGGAATTAACTTTGATGTATCAGGATAATTACCTTCTAATAATCGAGTAAAGAACAATAGATGTTTAGTTTTAAATAAAGCTTGATGTTCTGTTAAGACGATTTCAACTTTTTCATCATTGTCATCTAGAATTTTACTTAATTCATTTAGACTTTTCCCAGGAATTACTACACTAGATTTAAATTCACTTGTTGTAGAATTTTCGTCAATTTTAGCTTGTCTTAAAGCTAGTCGATGGCTATCTGTTGCTATACATGTTAAATCACCATTTTCGATCTTCCAGTTTACACCGGTTAAAATTGGTCTAGTTTCTGAAGTTGATACTGCAAACACAGTTTGACGAATCATAAATTTTAATAAATCTGCAGAAATAGAAATTGTTTCATGTTCTTCAATTTGAGGAAGTAGTGGATATTCCTCAGAGTCAAAACCATTTAAGCTAAATTCAGTTTTTCCAGCTCTTATTGTAGTTACATAATTATTATCAGATTCTAATTCGACAAAATCTGAAGGCAATTTTTTTACAATATCACTAAAATATCGAGCATTTAATACAATGCTTCCAGATCGCTTTACATCAACTAGTTGTTGATCATCTAATACGGTTGGTAAATACGATTCTATTGATATATCTGAATCACTACCTGTGAAAGTTAGACCTTCACTTGTAACGACTAATTTAATTCCAGTTAAGATTGGAATAGTTGTTCTTGATGAAACAGCTCTCATAACTTCTTGTACAGCTTTAACAAGATGATCTTTTTGTACAGTAAATTTCATTGTTTGTACTCCTTATATAATTTATAAAATAATATAGTAATAGTAGTAGGGCCTGTGGATTTGTGGATAACTATATTTTAGTAAAGAAAAATAAGTCTATCAACATGTGGATAGACTGTGTAAAAAAGATAGAAAGTTATGCACAGGTAAATAACTCTACTGATTTAATTTTTCATTGATTTCTTTAATTTGAGATTGCAACTGTGAGTCAGTTTCAACTAATTTTGAAATTTTTTCATGCGCATGAATAACTGTTGTATGATCTCGGCCTCCAAACTCTTCTCCTATTTTTGGTAAAGAATGGTCTGTAAGCTCTCTTGAAAGATACATTGCAATCTGTCTTGGGAAGGCTACAGATTTTGTGCGTTTCTTTGCTTTAAAATCCTCTAATTTAATACTAAAAAATTCTCCAACTGTTCGTTGAATGTCATGTATTGATACTATTTTAGGCTTCGTCGCTGTAATTAAATTCTTTAAGGCTTCAGCGGCCACACTAGCGTTTATATCCTTGTTAATTAATGATGAATAAGCGACTACACGAATAAGAGCTCCTTCTAATTCACGTATATTCGTATCAATTTGATTTGCAATATATAACATTACCTCATTTGGAATATCTAACCCCTCAGCCTTAGCTTTTTTACGTAAAATCGCAATCCTTGTTTCTAAATCTGGTGGTGTGATATCCGTAATAAGGCCCCATTCAAATCGTGAGCGAAGTCGATCTTCTAATGTAGGAATTTCTTTAGGTGGTCGGTCACTTGAGATAATGATTTGTTTACTTTCTTCATGAAGAGTATTAAAAGTATGGAAAAATTCCTCTTGCGTTTGTTCTTTTCCAGCTAAGAACTGAATATCATCTATAAGTAGTACGTCTACATTACGGTACTTATTTCTAAATTCAATTGCTTTATTATCACGAATTGAATTAATGAACTCATTTGTAAATTTTTCTGATGATAAATAAACGACTTTGGCATTTGGATTATGCTCAAGTACATAGTGTCCAATTGCGTGCATTAAGTGGGTTTTTCCTAACCCAACGCCCCCATATATAAATAATGGGTTATAGGCTTTTGCAGGCGCCTCAGCAACCGCTAATGATGCTGCATGGGCAAAACGGTTACCTGAACCAATTACGAAAGTATCAAAAGTATATTTAGGGTTTAACATACTTTGATTGAACTCTACTGGTTCCTCAAATTTTACTTTGGCTTTAACGGCCGGTATATTCATCTCTATTTCTTCTACATGATTTTGAGGAAGGATAAATTTAATTTCTAATTCCGCTCCAGTTATTTCTAAAACTGTATCCATTATCAATGATGAATACTTTGACTCAAGCCAATCACGGGCGAATTCATTTGGGGCAATAATTGTTAAAGTATCATTCTTTAAAGAAAATGCCTTTGTTGATTTTAGCCATGTTTCAAAGCTTGGTTTACTAATTTTTTTTTCTATTTCTGCTAGAACCCTGGACCACAGATCCCCTATATTCTCCAAACAGTAATCCCTCCTTACAAAGCTTGTTCAACTTTTGTACAAGCACATAAATTAAGTATTTATTTTTATTCATGTCTTTGAATATGTGTTATTTTATAAAACTGCAAAAATCCACTTTATTTGACAGTATTCACCCATGTGGATAACTTAAAAATGGTACAAGTGTAAAACCTGTCCACAAGTTATTAACATCTGTGGACAAATAAAAATAATAAACGACTTGTCCAAAGTGGAAAACAAATTAATAATATCAAAAATCTTTAGCTATTTCAATGAGTAGTTAATGTTATCCACATGCTAATCCACTTGTTTAAAAAAATTGTCCACAGAAAAAGAACTTGTGTAAAAGTTGTCAGTAACTGCTGTGGGTAAAAAATATGTAGAAAAATATTATCCACAGAGCACTTAACAATTTTAAGAAAAGGGGAAGTCATAGTTTTTTGTAGATTTTTTTATTCACTTAAAAGTGCGTTTAAAAAATCTTTCGACACCATATTTTTGCTCGGATTAATCGTTTATAAATTTGTTGGAGGGAAATGATAGGAGTAAATCGCATTTCTTTTATTAAATTGAGTGACTTTCTTTTTATTTATTTCTGACTAAAACTCGCTGGATCAACCATTCTTCACAAATTGGAAATAATTATTCATCATGATTTAACATCTTACATTGACATTAATAGTAGTTATTCTTTATAATTTATAGGACTGTCTATTACAGTAATTCCTCAGGGAGGTGTCATATAATGAAAAGAACATTTCAACCAAACAAACGTAAACGCAGCAAAGTACATGGTTTCCGTAGCCGTATGAGCACTGCAAATGGACGTAAAGTTCTAGCAGCTCGTCGTCGTAAAGGAAGAAAAGTATTATCTGCGTAGGCCACTGTCAACAGTGGTCTTTTTCACTAATAAGAAGGCCTTTTTTGCTTTTATGTCACAATTTGTAAGTAAAAAAGGCCTCATTTTTTTTAAAAAAATTGTTATGATAATTGAAGGAATCATTTGAGGTGTCAGTAGAACATGAACAAGAAAAACAGAATAAAAAAGAATGCAGATTTTAGTCGCGTTTTTCAAAAGGGATCGTCAACTGCAAATCGACAATTTGTAATCTATACATTAAAAAAAGAAGATCAAAAGCAATTTCGAATAGGATTATCTGTTAGTAAGAAGTTAGGTAATGCTGTAGAGAGAAATCATATTAAGCGGTATATAAGACAAGCTCTTACTGAATTAAGTGATGATCTTCGTGTGAATATGGATTTTGTTGTGATCGCAAGAAAGCCCTGTACTGAACTACCTTTTAATGAATTTAAAAAAAGTTTAATTCATGTGTTGAAAAGGGCGGAAGCGCTTAAAATACGTGATTCAAAACATAAATTAGATAAAAATCAAATTAAGTAATTACATATTTAAATGTAACTTCTTAAAGGAGGAACTAGTTTGAAGACTAAGAAGTACCAATTGCTAGTTACAGTTCTTTTATTAGTAGTCGTGTTAGCTGGGTGTTCGCAAACAAACCAACCGATTACATCTGAAAGTACGGGGATTTGGAATGAGTATTTCGTTTATCCACTATCATGGTTAATCACAGCTGTGTCTAAAATTTTTGGTGGAAGTTATGGAATGTCGATTATCGTCGTAACACTTTTAATCCGTTTAGCTTTACTACCGTTAATGATTAAACAAATTAAAAGTACGAAAGCGATGCAATCAATCCAGCCTGAAATGGCCAAACTTAAAGAAAAATATTCTTCTAAGGATCAAAAAACTGTCCAAAAATTAAATGAAGAAACAATGAAGTTGTACCAACAACATGGTGTAAACCCACTTTCTGGTTGTTTACCAATTTTTATTCAAATGCCAATTTTAATTGCTTTCTATCATGCGATTATGAGAACAATGGAAATTAAAGCACATGACTTCTTATGGTTCCAATTAGGACATCCGGATCCAATTTATGCTTTACCAATCATCGCTGGTATTACAACTTTCATACAACAAAAAGTATCGATGAGTACTGGTTCAATGACTGGACCTGCTGCTCAACAAATGAAAATCATGCTTTATGTTATGCCAATCATGATTTTAATATTTGCTGTTAGACTTCCATCTGCTTTAGCTTTATATTGGGTAGTTGGTAATACATTTATGATTCTTCAAACATTATTTGTTAATAGAGGTAATACTACCGTTAAAAATAACAATGTAGGAGGGGCTAGTAAGTGAGAGAAGTAACTGCTACTGGTCAAACAATCGAACAAGCAGTTCAAATAGCACTTCAGCAACTTAGTTCAACAGAAGAAGACGTAGAAATTACAGTAATCGAAGACGGCAAAAAAGGATTTTTAGGATTTGGTGCTAAACCTGCTAAAGTATTAGTTGTTAAAAAGAAGACTTTAATCGAAAAAGCATACGACTACCTTTTAAATATTGTTAAAAGTCTTGATGAAACTGTAGATGTAAATTTCGAATTGCAAGGAACTAAAGAACAAACCTTCTTATTTACAGTAAAGGGTGATAAGGTTGCCCTTATTATTGGAAAAAGAGGTAATACTTTAAATGCTCTTCAATTCTTAGTTCAAACATTTGTAAATCGTCATTCAAAACAATTGGTTCATGTTGTCGTTGACGCAGAGAATTATCGATTAAAACGTAAGGAATCGCTAGAAATTCTTGCAAAAAAGACTGCTAAAACAGTTTTAAAAACAAGAAAGGCGATCTCTTTAGAGCCAATGCCTTCTTTCGAAAGAAAAATTATACATCATATACTGACAGATATGCCGAATATCTCTACAAAGTCTGTAGGCCAAGATCCGCATCGTCAATTAGTTATAGATTTAAAGAAACCAATTAAGGGATAAGCCTTAATTGGTTTTTTAATGTTCTTCATTCAAGTCATTTAAGTTTACTTGTACTTTCGTACGGTTATAATATAAAAACATTCAATTATAAAATTCTTTATGCTATGCTATAGATTTAGAAGTAACATGTTAACTTATGTTTAACATGCTCCGAGGTGATTTTTTGATGGAATTCGATACAATTACAGCCATATCGACACCAAAAGGCGAAGGTGCAATTGCCATCGTTCGATTAAGTGGCGATGAAGCTGTTCAAATAGCGAATAAATTATTTAAAGAAAAAGATTTAAATATAGTAGATTCACACACAATTCATTACGGACATTTAGTCGACCCAAGTTCCGGTAATATTGTTGAGGAAGTTATGGTTTCGATCTTAAGAGCACCAAAAACGTTTACACGTGAAGATGTTGTCGAAATAAATTGTCATGGTGGAATTTTTTCGGTTAACAAAGTACTTGAATTAGTACTATCACAAGGGGCTAGATTAGCGGAGCCTGGTGAATTTACAAAAAGAGCATTTCTTAATGGACGAATCGACCTATCTCAGGCAGAAGCAGTAATGGATTTAATTCGTTCAAAGACTGACAGGGCAATGGCGATAGCAATGAATCAAGTAGAAGGTCGATTGTCTAAGTTAGTTAATAGCTTAAGACAAACATTACTTGAGATTTTAGCTCATATTGAAGTAAATATTGATTACCCTGAATATGATGATGTTGAAGAAATGACCAATATTGTTTTAATTGAAAAAGCAAAAACAGTTCGAGTTGAAATACAAAAACTGCTAGAAACATCAAAACAAGGTAAAATTTTACGTGAAGGACTATCTACTGTCATTATAGGTAGACCTAATGTTGGGAAATCGTCTCTTTTAAACACACTTGTCCAGGAAAGCAAAGCAATTGTTACTGATATTCCAGGTACAACGCGTGATGTTATTGAAGAATACGTAAATGTAAGAGGTGTGCCATTACGTCTAATTGATACAGCCGGTATTCGTGAAACTAAGGATGTTGTAGAAGCAATCGGTGTTGAAAGATCTAAAAAAGTATTGAATTTGGCTGACTTAGTTTTATTTGTTTTAAATAATAATGAGCAATTAAGTGAAGAAGACCGTAAATTATTTGCCGAAATGAGCGGTAAAGACGTAATTGTGATCATTAACAAAACAGATTTGTCACAAAAGCTCGACATGAATGAAGTAAAGGTATTAGTTGGTAATGCTACAATTGTTACAACTTCCTTAAAAGAAGAAAAAGGAATTGATGATTTAGAAAAAGCAATAGCCAACTTATACTTTGAAGGGCAAATTGAGGCACAAGATTTAACTTATTTATCTAATGCTAGGCATATTGCGCTATTAAAGCAATCAGAACAGACAATCAATGACGCAATTGAAGCTATGCAAAATGGTATGCCGATTGATTTAGTACAAATTGACTTAACAAGAGCATGGGAATTGTTAGGTGAAATTGTTGGAGATACAGTTCAGGAAAGTTTAATCAACCAGCTATTTTCCCAATTCTGTTTAGGAAAATAAAATGGTTAGGAGGAGAAAAGATGAGTTTTGAAGCAGGCAATTATGATGTAATCGTTATTGGAGCTGGTCATGCTGGATGTGAAGCCGGTTTGTCATCTGCTCGAATGGGTGCAAAAACATTAATGTTGACAATAAATCTCGATATGGTCGCATTTATGCCTTGTAACCCATCAGTAGGTGGTCCTGCCAAGGGGATTGTTGTACGTGAAATTGACGCACTTGGCGGTGAAATGGGTCGAAATATCGATAAAACACATATTCAAATGAGAATGTTAAATACAGGTAAAGGTCCGGCAGTACGCGCATTGCGTGCCCAAGCGGATAAATTTGCTTATCAACACGAATTAAAGAAAACCATTGAAAATACAGAGAATCTAACACTAAAGCAAGGATTAGTAGAAAGATTAATTGTAGAAGATGGACAATGCACAGGTGTAATTACACAAACAGGTGCAATTTATCGTTCAAAAACAGTTGTCATTACAACTGGTACTTTCTTACGCGGAGAAATTATTGTAGGAGAATTAAAGTACTCAAGTGGTCCTAATAACCAACAACCAGCAATTAAGCTTTCTGAGCACTTAGAGGAATTAGGAATAGAACTTGTTCGCTTTAAAACAGGTACGCCTCCTCGTGTAAATAGTCATAGTATTGATTATTCAAAAACAGAAATACAACCTGGCGATGATGTACCCCGTGCATTTTCATTCGAAACAGAACCAGTTGAAACAGAACAAATTCCTTGCTGGTTAACTTACACAAGTGAAACTACACATCAAATCATCGACGATAACTTACATCGTTCGCCGATGTACTCTGGTATGATTAAAGGTACTGGGCCACGTTATTGTCCTTCTATTGAGGATAAAGTTGTCCGATTTAATGATAAACCAAGACATCAAATTTTCTTAGAGCCAGAAGGAAGAAATACTCAAGAAGTTTATGTACAAGGATTATCAACTAGTTTACCTGAAGATGTACAGGAAAAGATGCTGCGTTCGATTGCAGGTCTTGAAAATGTTCAAATGATGAGAACTGGATATGCAATTGAATATGATGCGATTGTACCTACTCAATTAAGGCCAACATTGGAACTTAAGCAAATTAACAATCTGTATACTGCTGGTCAAATTAACGGAACTTCGGGTTATGAAGAAGCAGCTGGTCAAGGTTTAATCGCAGGAATTAACGCTGCATGTCGTTCACTAGAGAAAGAAGAGTTAATTTTAGATCGCTCTGAAGCTTACATTGGTGTTTTAATAGATGACCTAGTAACTAAAGGGACAAATGAACCATACCGTCTTCTTACTTCTAGAGCAGAATATCGATTATTACTACGTCACGATAATGCCGATTTACGTTTAACTAAAATCGGTCAAAGACTTGGTTTAATAAATGATGAAAGATATGCAGAGTTTGAACAAAAGAAAATGTTAATTGAAGAAGAAATAGAGCGTTTAAAAGCAACTCAATTAAGACCGACAAAAGAAGTACAGGAATTGATTGCAAAAAATGGTGGTAGCGAACTGAAAGATGGCATTCGTGCAGCAGATCTTTTACGTCGTCCTGAAATGCTTTATGAGCATATCCATCTTCTTGCCCCATCTGAAAAAGACTTACATTCAGATGTTAAAGAACAAGTTGAAATACAAATTAAGTATGAAGGTTATATTGAAAAATCATTAAATCAAGTAGAACGTATGAAAAGAATGGATTTAAAGAAAATCCCTGAAAATATCGATTATCAAGCTATTCACGGCCTTGCTACTGAGGCAAGACAAAAGCTTGAGCAAGTGCGTCCTCTATCAGTAGGTCAAGCTTCTCGTATATCTGGTGTTAATCCAGCAGATATTTCGATTCTACTTGTTTATTTAGAACAAGGAAAAATTGCAAGAATATCGAACTAATAATAGATAGGGGTATTACTAGTGAATAAAGAACAATTTATCGCTGCTCTTAAAGATAAAGGAATCCATTTGTCTGATTTTCAATTAAAACAATTTGATATATATTTCCACACATTAGTTGAGTGGAATAATAAAATGAACTTAACTGCTATTACAGAAGAAACCGAAGTATATTTAAAGCATTTTTATGATTCAATTAGCGCTGCCTTTTATTTCGATTTCGCTAATGAAATTACTTTATGTGATATTGGTGCAGGAGCGGGCTTCCCCTCTATCCCAATTAAAATATGTTTCCCTTCTATCAATTTAACGATCGTAGACTCCCTTCAAAAGAGGATTACATTTCTAAACCATTTAGCGAAGGAATTACAATTAGAGAATGTATCATTTATTCATGATCGAGCAGAAACTTTTGCTAAAAGAACTGGTATGAGAGAATCTTTCGATGTTGTAACTGCTAGAGCAGTTGCTAGAATGTCTGTATTAACTGAATTATGCTTACCACTTGTTAAACAAAATGGCTACTTTGTTGCACTTAAAGGTGCTGCTGGTCAAGAAGAGTTGGATAAAGCAAATTATGCTATAAAAACACTTGGTGGAGAAGTTAAATCAATTAATCACTTCACTCTCCCAGGCGAAGACAGTGATCGAAATATTGTTATAGTAGAAAAGAAACGGAAAACGCCAACTAAGTACCCTCGCAAACCGGGTACCCCTGGTAAAGAACCATTAGAGGTTTAATATGATAAACTAACAAATGTTTCACGTGAAACATTTGTTATGTTTATTCTATTGTGAACGAAATTCTAAAAGGGTGGGAATCACATTGAAAAGCACATTATCTAGGTTATTTGGCTTATCTGAAAAAGAAATTAATGAAGATTCGGTTTCGAGTAATGAAGTTATTCGCCAAATTCCAGTAAAGGACATTGTACCGAATCAGTATCAGCCTAGAACTTTCTTTGATGATGAAAAAATTAAAGAACTAGCGCTAACGATTCGAACTCATGGTATTATTCAACCAATTGTTGTTAGGGAAATTAGACCAAACTTTTATGAAATAATTGCCGGGGAAAGAAGATTCAGAGCTGTTTCATCTTTAGGCTGGGATACAATTCCTGCAATTGTGAAAACGTTTAACGATACAGAGACTGCCTCCGTCGCTCTGATTGAAAATTTACAACGTGAAGAACTATCTCCTTTTGAAGAAGCCGTAGCTTACCAAAAACTAATTGATTTACATAACTTAACTCAAGAGGCTCTAGCTCAGCGATTAGGTAAAGGTCAATCGACTGTTGCAAATAAACTGAGATTGTTGAAACTTCCTGGGGAAATACAACAAGCATTATTGGATAAGTCGATTACAGAACGTCATGCACGAGCACTTATTCCATTAAAGCTACCTCAACTACAAATTACTCTTCTTCATGAAATAATTGAAAAGCAATTAAATGTTAAACAAACAGAAGAACGAGTAGTTACATTACTTACTGAGAAAAAACCAAAGGCTAAACGTAAATTTAAGGCCATTAGTAAGGACATTAGAATTGCGATGAATACGATCCGTGAGTCTTTACAAATGGTTACTAAAACAGGCATGAATATTGATAGTCAAGAAGAAGAAAATGATGATTATTACCAAATAACAATTAAAATTCCAAAAAAATAAACATTAAATTCACCTCTTTTCAGTGGTGAATTTTTTTGTTCATTTTTAAATCTAGACACAACGATGAATCTATTCATGGTAAAATAGAAAATAAGAATTGTTTGTTGTGGAAGGAGTAGATTACATAGTGGTTAAAGTAATCTCTATAGCTAATCAAAAAGGTGGTGTTGGTAAGACTACAACATCAGTAAATTTAAGTGCTTGTTTAGCTCACTTAGGAAAAAAAGTATTACTAGTCGATATAGATCCTCAAGGTAATGCAACTAGTGGTATTGGAATTGAAAAGGCTGATGTAAATCAGTGTGTTTACAATGTATTAGTTGATGATGTTGAGGCGAAAAATGTCATTTTAAACACTGCTATTCCAAATTTTGATATTATTCCAGCAACAATTCAACTTGCTGGAGCAGAAATTGAATTAGTACCTACTATTTCTAGAGAAGTAAGATTAAAACGTGCTTTAGATACAGTAAAAGGTAACTATGATTATATTTTAATAGATTGTCCTCCATCATTAGGATTATTAACTTTAAACTCACTAACTGCATCTGATTCGATTATTATTCCAGTTCAGTGTGAGTATTACGCACTTGAAGGTTTAAGTCAGCTATTAAGTACTGTACGTTTAGTACAAAAACATTTAAATAAAAATTTAGCAATTGAAGGCGTATTGTTAACAATGCTAGATGCCCGTACAAATTTAGGGCTCCAGGTTATAGAAGAAGTAAAAAAATATTTTCAAGATCGCGTCTATAAATCAATTATTCCAAGAAATGTACGCTTAAGTGAAGCACCAAGTCATGGTAAACCGATCATTACATATGATCCAAAGTCAAGAGGTGCAGAAGTATATCTCGATCTAGCAAAGGAAGTGATTGATAATGGCTAAAGGTTTAGGTAAAGGTATTGGAGCATTTTTTCAAGATATCAATCAGCAAGAAGAGTTAGTTCAGGAAATTGATCTTAAAGAACTTAGACCTAACCCATACCAACCTCGTAAAGTATTTGATGAGACTGCAATGTTAGAATTAACTCAGTCAGTGATTGAACATGGAATTCTTCAACCAATCATTGCTAGAAAAAGCATAAAAGGTTTCCAAATCGTTGCTGGAGAAAGACGCTATCGCGCTGCAAAAAGTGCAGGTTTAAATACAGTTCCAGTTATTGTGAGAGACCTTACTGAAGAGCAAATGATGGAGTTAGCTGTATTAGAAAATTTACAGCGAGATGATTTAAATCCTCTTGAAGAAGCAGAAGCATATCAAACTTTAATTGAACAATTACACTTAACACAAGAACAACTGGCAAAGAAACTTGGAAAAAGTCGTCCACATATTGCTAACTATTTAAGAATTTTAACTTTACCTAATTCTGTTCAAAAAATGGTCGAAGAAGGCATGCTCTCAATGGGACACGGAAGAGCACTTTTAGGACTAAAACGAAAAGGGTTAATTGAGGCTACCGCACTAAAAGTAATTGAAAAAAACCTAAGTGTCCGTGAGGTTGAAACGTTAGTCAATGATCTAAATGAAAATGTTTCACGTGAAACATCAAAGAAAACGCCAGCTAAAAACATATTTTTTAGTGAGTATGAGGATCTTTTACAAGAAAAGTTCGGAACTTCAGTTAAAATTAAATCGGCTAAAGATAAAGGGAAAATAGAAATCCAATTCTTTAACAAAGAGGACTTGGAGAGAATTCTTTCAATTATAAAATGAGTTACTCATAGGGAATATTAAATGTGTTGGCTTCCAATGCAGTTAATACTCCCTTTTTGTTTTTAACTGACTTTTTTAAATTGTAAGTTAGGAAACTATTACGTTAAAAATCTAATTGGCACGTAAATTTTCTTTCAGTTTCTTTAATTGAATTTGCAATAAACTTAGCCATTTTCATTACTAGGCTTAATCTAGTATTTTGTAGAACGTAGAATTCCATAAACCCACTAACATTTACAACCCCGGTTAAATTAATTTCGCCAACTAAAGGTAATTCTTTTTTCATTGCCGCACCGGGTTTTAACGGACCATTGGATAAACGTACGCTACCAATACTTTTTACTCTGCCTAAACATGCATCTACAGCAATGATAAATGGATTGTTATACTTGCCTTTAATTCTTTCAAGTTGTTCTGAAAGATTTAACGCATGAATTGGCTCATCAAGAGTACCATAATAATGAAACCTACTTAAGTTTAATTCTCCTAACATGGTTCCAACTAAAGGACCCAAAGAGTCTCCCGTAGAACGGTCAGTTCCAATACATACAAAAACAATTTCTTTAGTGTGTACACTTGGAAGCGACTTACATAAACGATCTGCAAATCTGTTAATAGCGTTTTCGTCATCTAAAAATACAGAATAATCATCCTTAAATAGGTTACGCAAAGGATTTGCTGAAAATTGCATAATATCGCCTACTTTTCATTTAAGAGAGTAGTATTAGTTTATGCAAAATTTAAACAATTTATACTTTCGTCAAGCGATCTTCGTTATTAAATTAAACTATTATTACATTTGTACATATTTGTAGTTTTAAAATGATAATTCGTTTAGTATAACGTTTGAAGTCACTTGAAAATAGATAGGGGGAAAACAGTATGAATAATGCAGCAGATAAAATAGAAAATGCTGAAAAATTAATAAAAAAAAGCATGCTAACTCCGGAACAATGGGACACAATTTTAAATTCATCAATAAAGATAGCTCTAATTATTATCGTTTCAGTATTGGCTGTAAAACTCGGAAGAAAGTTAATCCGTAATCTCTTAAAGGTTAATGCTAGAGGACCGTTACAAGTATCAGAAAGAAGATCAGTAACACTTATTAAATTAATGGAAAATGTACTTGCATATGTAATTTTCTTTATTGCCGCTTTGACGATTCTCCCGATATTTGGTGTGGAAATAAAAGGACTTTTAGTTGGAGCAGGAATTGGTGGCGTAGCAATTGGATTTGGTGCACAAAGCTTAGTAAAAGATATCATTTCTGGATTTTTTATTTTGTTTGAAGATCAGTTTTCAGTTGGTGACTACATTAGAGTTCAAACTTTCGAGGGAACAGTACTATCAATTGGTTTAAAAACAACTAAAATTAGAAGCGGAACTGGTGAGCTCCATATTATCCAAAATGGAATGATTACTGAAGTAACCAATTTTTCATTACATAATGCTGTAGCAATGGTCGATGTTAGTATTTCATATGAGGGCGATATTGAACATGCGCAAAATGTAATTGAAGAGCATTTAGAAACTATGCCAGCTAGATATGAAGAAATGGTAAAACCTCCAGAGTTTCTTGGGATACAAAACTTAGGACCATCTGAAGTAACATTACGAATCTCTTCAGAAGTTAGAGCAATGACACAGTTTAAAATCTCTAGAGCAATTCGAAAAGAAATTAAGGAAGTACTTGAAAGAAATAACATAGAAATTTCGTATCCAAAGATGGTATTATATAAACAACCAGACACTAAAAATGAAAATGCGAATGTATAGTTTGTATGCTACTATTTTAAGGAAGTGAAGTTTTCACATGGAAGAAAAAGAATTTAATCTAAATGATATAGTAGAAATGAAAAAACCTCATCCTTGTGGAGTGAACAGATGGAAGATTATTCGAATGGGTATGGACATTCGATTAAAATGTGAGGGATGTGAGCATAGCGTTTTAATACCTCGCAGAGAGTTCTCACGAAAATTAAAAAAGGTTTTAGTACGATCTGAAGAGTAGGACGTTTTTTAAATCAATGGGTATCTAGTAGAGCGATTTGAAGGATCGCTCGTATTAGATACCTTTCGTATGTTTAGAATTAATATTCAGATTTTCTTGTTATTTTTTTTTGAAATCAATATAATTGTGAAAGATTAACTAAGTTCGTATAGGAGTGGAAAATATGCCATTAACAGCAGGAATCGTAGGATTACCAAACGTAGGAAAGTCGACATTATTTAATGCAATTACACAAGCGGGTGCTGAATCAGCAAACTATCCGTTTTGTACAATTGATCCAAACGTAGGTGTGGTAGAAGTACCTGATTACCGTTTAGTAAAATTAACTGAATTAGTTCAACCTAAAAAAACTGTTCCAACAACTTTTGAATTTACTGATATTGCAGGAATCGTTAAAGGTGCAAGTAAAGGTGAAGGATTAGGAAATAAGTTTTTATCTCATATTCGTGAAGTGGATGCAATTTGCCAAGTAGTACGTTGCTTTGCAGATGATAATATTACTCACGTATCTGGAAAAGTAGATCCAATTGCAGATATTGAAACAATTAACTTAGAACTAATTCTTGCAGACTTAGAATCAGTTGAAAAACGTATTGATCGTGTAGCTAAATTAGCGAAACAAAAAGATAAAGATGCATCGTATGAACATGAAATTTTAGTAAAATTAAGAGAAGCATTTGAAAGTGACAAGCCAGCTCGTTCAGTAGAGTTTACGGAAGAGCAAATGAAAGTAGTAAAAGGTTTACATTTATTAACGACTAAGCCAATGCTTTACATTACTAATGTTGGCGAAGAAGACATCGCAGATGCTTCATCAAACGAATACGTTGAAAAAGTAAGAGAATTTGCAGCTAAAGAAGGTTCTCAAGTAATTGTAATTAGTGCTAAAATTGAAGAAGAAATTGCTGAGTTAGATGATGAAGAGAAACGTACATTTCTTCAAGAACTTGGAATTGAAGAATCAGGTTTAGATCAACTAATTCGTGCAGCTTATTCTTTATTAGGATTGGCAACTTATTTCACTGCAGGTGTACAAGAAGTAAGAGCTTGGACATTTAAAAAAGGTATGAAAGCTCCACAATGTGCTGGCGTAATTCATACTGACTTCGAACGCGGTTTTATCCGTGCAGAAACAGTTTCTTTTGAGGATTTAGCGACTTATGGTAACATGACAGCATCAAAAGAAGCAGGTAAAGTACGTCTTGAAGGTAAAGAGTATATCGTACAAGATGGAGATGTAATGCATTTCCGATTTAATGTTTAATGAAAATAGCAACGGAATTATTGATTTGCTATCTAAAAAAAACTATGCTATAATTTTAACTCGTGAGTGATTAATTAAATTGCTCCTTGCCCTTAATTGGGCCGTTAGACCAAAAGGAGGTGACATTGTGATGAATAAATACGAAATCATGTACATCGTTCGTCCAAACATGGAAGACGAAGCACAAAAAGCATTAGTTGAGCGTTTCAACGGCGTTTTAACTGAACAAGGTGCTGAAATCACAAACGTTAAAGAGTGGGGTAAACGTCGTTTAGCTTATGAAATTAACGATTTCCGTGATGGACACTACATGCTTGTAAATGTTTCTGCTAAGCCAGAAGCTGTACAAGAATTCGATCGTTTAGCGAAAATCAGCGAAGATATCATCCGCCACATCGTTATTCGTGAAGAAGAAAAATAATATTTTTTAAATGCTTTAGGGAGGTAGGAATCAGATGATCAATCGTGTTGTACTTGTAGGTCGCTTAACAAAGGATCCGGACTTACGTTATACGCCAAGTGGGGTTGCCGTTGCAACATTTACTCTAGCGGTGAATCGTACCTACTCAAATCAGCAAGGCGAAAGAGAAGCAGATTTTATTAACTGCGTTATCTGGAGAAAGCCTGCTGAAAACGTGGCAAACTTCTTGAAAAAAGGAAGCTTAGCTGGCGTTGAGGGGCGTATTCAAACTAGAAGTTTTGATGGTCAAGATGGTAAGAGAGTATATGTAACTGAAGTTGTAGCTGACTCTGTTCAATTCTTAGAACCAAGAAATGCATCAGGTAACCAAGGTGGTTCATTCGGTATGAATCAACAAAATCAAGGTTTTAACGCTGGAAATCCTTTCGAAGCACCATCTCAAAAGCCTAGCTTTAATGATGATCCATTTGGTGGGACAAGCAAAACAATTGATATTACTGATGATGATCTTCCTTTCTAAATAATAAAAACAGTGTAATGTTGAACGGTTAGCATTACTAAAAAACTAAATTTTAAGTAGAGGAGGGAAATAACAATGGCAATGGGTGGACGCAAAGGTGGACGCGCTAAACGTCGTAAAGTTTGTTACTTTACTTCAAACGGCATCACTACAATCGACTTCAAAGATACTGAGTTATTAAAACGTTTCGTTTCTGAGCGTGGTAAAATTTTACCTCGTCGTGTAACTGGTACTTCTGCGAAATACCAACGTAAATTAACGATTGCAATCAAACGCTCTCGTCAAATGGCTTTATTACCATACGTAGCTGAATAAGCTAAGTAATAAAAAGTACAGCATTCTCGTGCTGTACTTTTTTTGTATTTATGAAAAAATAAGTTTTATGGTAAAATAAGAAATAGTATGCTTATCGTGAAATAAGTAGGGGTAGTTGAAAGGAGCTTTATTTTGAAATCGACTCGATTTATTACCGAGGGTGCAGTACTATTAGCTATTTACTCAGTACTACTGTTAATATTTAGATTTGTACCGTTTCTCTCAATTTTTATGGCATTCCTTATGCCGCTGCCGTTTATTATTCTAAGTATTAAATACTCAATTAAAGAATCACTTTTACTTTGCTGTGTGGCGCTGGGATTAACAATTGTGATTACCTCATTTAATTTACTTCCAGTTACTTTAATGTACTCAACAGTTGGTATAGCATTTGGTTATCTTTTGAAAAATGAGCGAAGTAAAGGCGAGATTTTACTTACTAGTACTTTTTTATATTTAATACATACAGTACTATCGTACATACTATTCAAAGCTGTTTTTCATATTGATTTCGTTAAAGAGAATATAGACTTGGCAACGGAAGCTATAGAAAAAAGTAAGGAACTTAGTGCCAGCCTTGGTACAAATGCCAATGAAAAGGCATTAGATAGTCTTACAAATGCTATTAAATTAATCCCTACATTAATTCCTTCATTACTGTTAATGGTTAGTTTTATACTTGCTTTTTTAACCCAACTAGTAACTTTTCCATTAATAAGAAGATTAGGTTATAAAACGCCAAAATTTAAGCCATTTAGAGAGTTTAGACTCCCAGTAGGATTCATGTGGTTCTTTTTAATTGTAATGCTTTTTTCATTCTTCAATTTGAAACAAAGTAGTTTCCTCAGTACAGCAGTGATTAACTTAACTTATGTACTTCAAATTTTACTGCTCGTTCAAGGTTACGCATCGATCTTTTATTTTAGTTACTTAAAACATTTTTCTAAAGCGGTACCAATTATTATATTGATCGCAAGTTTTATCATTCAACCATTAATTTATATTGTTTTACTAATTGGAATTGTCTCAATTGGAATATTTAATAGAAGAAAAATTTAAACTTAAAAACATGTATTTGTTACTAATTTGTTGTGAAAAAGTGAATAAACTTTAATATGTAAGTTAGATTTTATTTGGCTTAGGGGTTGAACATATGCAAGATTTTCATAAGAAACAGATGTTTCTTATACCCGTCTATCTTTTAACTGCTCTTTCAGTGTTTCTGATCGGAACTGTGGTCTATATTCAACCTAAAATAGGGATAGTTTTTATCGTTATCTTTTTATGCGTTATTTTTCTAGTTGTAAAGTTAGAAATTAAGTATCGCTACGTTTTAGATATGTATATAGAATCAGTTATGACGAGAGTGAAAAATTTAAGTAACGAAGCAATTACAGAAATGCCAATTGGAGTATTACTTTATGATAGAGAGTACCATATTGAATGGGGCAATCAATATATTTTAAATATTTTAGACGATCGTTCATTAATTGGTAAACACATATATGATCTATCTGAAGGATTAATGGCTTTAATTTCGAAAAAAGAGAAAAAAGAAGATGTATTGATTATAAGTAAAAGAACATATCGGGTAGTTATTAAAAGGGAAGAGCGATACATTTACTTATTTGATGTGACAGAACAAGCACAACTAGAGAAGTTATACGAAGATCAAAGAACAGTAATCGGAATTATTTTACTAGATAATTACGATGAAATGACACAAGGCTTAGATGACCAGGAGCGTTCTAGTGTAAATGGTGCAGTAACAACAATGTTAAATAGTTGGGCTAATAGCCATGGTATGTTCTTAAAACGTGTTTCATCCGATCGATATAGTGTAGTTTTAAATGAAGGAATTCTGGCAGCATTAGAAAATAATAAATTCTCTATATTAGACCAAGTAAGGGAAGAAACTACAAAGCGTAATTTACCTCTTACACTAAGCGTCGGTGTCGGAGTAGGTAGTTTGAATTTAACGGAACTTGGCCAACTTGCTCAATCTGGTTTAGATTTAGCGCTAGGACGCGGGGGAGATCAAGTAACTGTTAAAAACATTAATGGTAAAGTAAAGTTTTTTGGTGGAAAAACAAACCCTGTAGAAAAGAGAACGAGGGTTAGAGCGAGGGTAATCTCGCATGCATTAAGAGATTTAATGAAGAGTAGTACCAATGTTATGATAATGGGTCATAAGTTACCTGACATGGATGCTCTTGGTTCAGCAGTTGGTATCTTAAAAATGGTAATGCATAATGAAGTGGATGGTTATGTAGTAATCGATAAAGATGAAGTAGATAAAAGTGTTAATCGTTTGATGAGGGAAATGTCTAAAAATGAACAATTTATGTCTTGTTTTATTTCACCTGAAAAAGCAAAAGAACTTATTTCTGAAGATACATTAATAATCGTAGTAGATACCCATAGACCAACAATGGTTGAAGAAGAATCACTTTTAAATGAAACAGATAAAATTGTTGTTATAGACCATCATCGAAGAGGAGAGGACTTCATTAAGGATGCAATTCTCGTTTATATGGAGCCATATGCTTCATCTACTGCAGAATTAGTAACTGAGTTATTAGAGTACCAACCTAAGAAAATAAAATTAAGCATGCTTGAGGCAACAGCCTTACTTGCAGGTATTATTGTTGATACAAAGAGTTTTACTTTCCGAACAGGAGCAAGAACTTTTGACGCAGCTTCATACTTGCGTTCGAATGGCGCAGATACGATTCTCGTTCAAAATTTACTAAAACAAGATATGAATGAATATATTCGCAAAGCAGAATTGATAGAGGAAGCCTATATGTACAAAGAGGGCTTTGCGGTTAGCTTTGGAAAAGACAATGTAAGCTATGATCAAGTTTTAATCGCAAAGGCTGCAGATACATTATTAACGATGACTGATGTCATTGCATCTTTTGTTATTGCGAAAAGGTCAGATAATGTTGTTAGCATCAGCAGTCGTTCATTAGGGAATATAAATGTTCAATTAATAATGGAAGAGCTTGGTGGTGGCGGTCACTTAACAAATGCTGCTGCACAAATTGAATCTTCTTCAATCAGAGAAATTGAACAACATTTATTGAGAATAATCGATGAATATATTGAAGGGAGAACAAACAAATGAAAGTAATTTTCTTAAAAGATGTAAAAGGAAAAGGTAAAAAAGGAGAAACTAAAAATATCGCAGATGGCTATGCAAGTTTCTTAATCAAAAACGGAGATGCTATTGAAGCTACCGCAGGTAATATGAAAACGCTTGAAGCGAAAAAAAATAAAGAATTAAAAGATGCACAAATCGAATTAGAAAATTGTAAAAAGCTAAAAGAAACAATTGAAACTTTAACAGTAGAACTAAAAGCTAAGTCAGGTGAGGGAGGCCGTCTATTCGGATCAATCACAAGCAAGCAAATTGCAGATGAGCTTAATAAAGTGCATGGTATTAAACTAGATAAGCGTAAATTCGAAATGAATGACGCAATTAGAGCACTAGGTGTAACAAATATTAAAGTAAAATTACATCCTGAAGTAAGTGCAACTTTAAAAGTACACGTTAAAGAACAATAAGAAAAACAAGCATCTGGAGGACTAGAAATGAGTGATTTGCTAAATGATCGTACTCCACCACAGAATATAGAAGCTGAACAGGCTGTATTAGGGGCGATACTGTTAGACTCAGAGGCGCTAATATCAACTTCAGAACGGCTTTTACCAGATGACTTTTATCGAGCTGCCCATCAAAAAATATTTGAAGCGATGCTAAAGATTGCTTCAAGGAATGAGCCTCTAGATGTTATCACGCTTACTTCTGAACTAGCTAATCAAGGAGTATTAGAAGAAGTAGGAGGAGTATCATACTTAAATGATTTGCTGGCTTCAGTACCAACGGCATCTAACGTTGAGTACTATGCAAAGAGCGTTGAAGAAAAATCTACTTTAAGAAGATTAATTAGAACCGCGACAAATATTGTAACGGAAAGCTATGCGCCAGATACTCCAGTAGATGTTGTATTAAACGAGGCTGAAAAAAGTATTTTAAAAGTAGCTCAGCGCACAAACGTTTCTGGTTTTCAAAGTATCAAAGATGTAGTATTTACTACATTTAGTAAAATTGAGACCCTATTTAATCAACGCGGCGAAATCACCGGTGTACCGACAGGGTTTACCGATTTAGATCGAATGACAGCGGGATTTCAGCCGAATGACTTAATTATAGTAGCCGCTCGTCCTTCAGTAGGTAAAACGGCATTTGCATTGAATATCGCACAGAACGTAGCAACTAAAACAGATGAAAACGTAGCAATTTTCAGTCTTGAGATGGGATCAGATCAGCTTGTTATGCGTATGCTATGTGCGGAAGGAAATATTAACGCACAGGCATTGCGTACAGGTAATCTTGAACAAGAGGACTGGAATAAGCTTACGATGGCTGCTAGTAGCCTAGCTGGTACAGGCATATATATCGATGACACACCTGGAATTAGAGTAAATGACATACGTGCAAAGTGTAGAAGGCTGAAGCAAGAGCATGGCTTAGGAATGATCCTAATTGATTATCTGCAACTTATTCAAGGTAACGGCAAAAGTGGAGAAAATCGTCAACAAGAAGTATCTGAAATTTCAAGATCTCTTAAAGGACTTGCAAGGGAATTAAAAGTACCTCTAATAGCCTTATCTCAGCTATCACGTAGCGTTGAGTCAAGACAGGATAAACGTCCAATGATGTCTGATATCCGTGAATCAGGAAGTATTGAGCAAGATGCGGATATTGTTGCGTTCTTATACCGAGACGATTACTATGATAAAGAATCAGAGAATAAAAATATTATTGAAATCATTATTGCTAAACAAAGGAATGGTCCAGTAGGTACTGTTTCATTAGCATTCGTAAAAGAATATAACAAGTTCGTAAACTTAGAACGAAGGTTTGATGAGCAAGCACCAGGTGCCTAAAAATAGTTTGGAATCAGACAGTCGCAAATATGTTCAATTGTCAGATTGCTATTACTTGGGATGCCATCTGAAAAATAATCACATAGTTAATCTATGTGATTATTTTTTTTTGTTAGGGCAAACTATTTTTATCAAATTCTTTAGTTTGTATTTACGAACAAATAAAACTTAGAACAGAATTATTCAAAGAGATTTATTGACAAATTCCGTAAGTTTGGTATACTAGTTTTGGTTTTAGTTCGGAAATAGCGTATTTTAATCGGAGGTGCAGTACATTGTCATCAGTAGTAGTAGTTGGTTCTCAATGGGGAGACGAAGGAAAAGGAAAAATTACTGACTTTTTATCACAACAGGCAGAAGTAGTTGCTAGATATCAAGGTGGTAACAATGCAGGTCATACAATCGTATTTAATGGTGTAAAGTACAAACTTCATTTAATTCCATCAGGTATTTTCTTCTCAGATAAAATTTGTGTTATTGGAAATGGTATGGTTGTAGATCCTAAAGCTTTAGTTCAAGAGCTAGCATACCTACATGATAAAGGTGTTTCAACTGACAACTTACGTATTAGTAATCGTGCTCATGTTATCTTACCTTATCATTTAAAACAAGATGAGTTAGAAGAAGAGCGTAAAGGTGATAATAAGATTGGTACTACTAAAAAAGGTATTGGACCAGCTTATATGGACAAAGCTGCTCGTGTGGGAATCCGTATGGCAGACCTTTTAGATAAAGAAGAGTTTTACGAAAAATTAAAACGTAATCTTGAAGAGAAAAATAATTTATTTGAAAAAATGTATGATTCAAATTCATTAAATATCGAAGAGATTTTTGAAGAATATTATGAGTTCGGACAACAAATTAAAAAATATGTGTGTGATACTTCTGTTGTATTAAATGATGCAATTGATGGTGGAAAGCGCGTATTATTTGAAGGCGCACAAGGCGTAATGCTAGATATCGACCAAGGTACATACCCATTCGTTACTTCTTCTAACCCAGTTGCAGGTGGAGTAACAATTGGATCTGGTGTTGGTCCAACAAAAATTAATCATGTTGTTGGTGTATGTAAAGCTTACACTACTCGTGTTGGTGAAGGTGCATTCCCAACTGAGCTTTTCGACGAAATTGGAAATACAATTCGTGAAGTAGGTCGTGAGTACGGTACAACTACTGGAAGAGCAAGACGTGTAGGTTGGTTTGATAGTGTAGTAGTTCGCCACGCTCGTCGTGTTAGTGGTATTACTGATTTATCACTTAACTCAATTGACGTATTAACAGGTCTAGAGACTGTTAAGATTTGCGTTGCTTATAAATTCCGTGGAGAAACAATTACTGAGTTCCCTGCTAGTTTAAAACAACTTGCAGAATGTGAGCCAGTTTATGAAGAACTTCCAGGTTGGACAGAAGATATCACAGGAGTAAAAACTCTTAATGAACTGCCAGTTAATGCAAGACATTATGTAGAACGTGTGTCTCAATTAGTAGGTATTCCATTATCTGTATTCTCAGTTGGTCCAGACCGTAACCAAACAAATATCGTACGTAACGTTTACGGAGCTTAATATAATAAAAAGCCCTTAAATAAAAATTTAGGGGCTTTTATTATTTTTTTAAAAAAACTATTGCAAAATTATTAGAAAGTATGATAAGATAAATCTTGTCGTCATAACTAGTATATAGTTTATGAAGTTAATCATTGTGAGCCATTAGCTCAGTAGGTAGAGCATCTGACTTTTAATCAGAGGGTCGAAGGTTCGAATCCTTCATGGCTCATCTTTTCTTAAATTAATGTGGCCCGTTGGTCAAGCGGTTAAGACACCGCCCTTTCACGGCGGTAACACGGGTTCGAGTCCCGTACGGGTCATCCTTTTTTAATAAAATTATCTTGGTCCCGTGGTGTAGCGGTTAACATGCCTGCCTGTCACGCAGGAGATCGCCGGTTCGATCCCGGTCGGGACCGCCATATAATGGCTCGGTAGCTCAGTCGGTAGAGCAGAGGACTGAAAATCCTCGTGTCGGCGGTTCGATTCCGTCCCGAGCCATCATAAAAACTACTGTATATACAGTAGTTTTTTATTTTATATCAACCTTATAAAAATAGAATAAAACAGTTCGATTTTACAAAAAATCCTACTTAATTTAAAATAGAAGTAAGTGGAGTAGACCTCTAGCAACAAGCTAGAGGTTTTTTTCAAAAATCTAGTGTTTATATACAAAAAGAATAACACGTAAGAACGTAGTCGTATTATATTTAGATTGATAGTCCACAAAACGAAATTGCTATGATAAGTTTATTTGTTGCCTAATTTAATATTGAATTGCAAAAGATATGTATAGAATTGACGGTAGCAAAAACTGACTAGAAAAGGAGTGCGGGGAATGAATAAAAAAATATTAATAGTCGATGATGAAAAACCAATTGCTGATATATTGAAGTTTAATTTAGAAAAAGAAGGTTTTGAAATTGTTTGCGCGTATGATGGAGAGGAAGCATTACAAAAAGTAGATGAGTTTCTTCCTGATCTAGTTTTATTAGATATTATGTTACCAATTAGAGATGGTTTAGAAGTTTGTAGAGAAATAAGAAAGAACCATGAAATGCCGATCATTATGATTACAGCAAAAGATTCTGAATTAGATAAAGTACTAGGTTTAGAAATGGGAGCAGATGACTACGTAACAAAACCATTTAGTACACGTGAGTTGCTTGCCAGAGTAAAAGCAAATTTACGTAGACACCAAACAGGAACTACATCTGAAAAAGAAGAGTCAGTTGAAGTTATTATTGGCTCCCTTGTTATTAATCCAAATGCTTATATCGTAACAAAACGTGGCGAGAAGATCGAATTAACTCACCGCGAATTTGAATTACTATATTACTTAGCAAAGCATATCGGACAAGTTATGACGAGAGAACATTTACTTCAAACTGTTTGGGGTTATGATTACTTTGGTGATGTACGAACTGTCGATGTAACAATTCGAAGACTTCGTGAAAAAATTGAGGACAATCCAAGTTATCCGCTTTTCATTGTAACAAGAAGAGGAGTAGGATATTACCTGCGTGATCCGGAGCAAGATTAATGGCAGCTTATAATAAAGTTGGTTTGTTTAAATCAATTGTATTTAAATTTGTACTTGTTTATATTTTACTCATCTTGGTAGCTATGCAAATTATTAGCGTTTATTTTTCAAGAGAGCTTGAAAAGCAACTCGTAAATAGTTTTACAGTTGCGATAAACGAACGCGCTAAGCTACTAGCTTATAATATAAAAATTGAGTATGAAAAAAAGAAAACTCTGGACGATCCAGAGGTAAAAGCTAATATTCAAAAAATAGTTTCTGACTTTGGAAAGAATATTGGAATATCAGATGTAAGAGTTATTAACCAAAATAGTGAAGTCATTGCTACTTCGGATTCTAGTAATCGGTCTATTGTTGGTAAAAGGACTACTGATATTTTAGTTAAAAGAGCACTTTTAGTAGGTACTAGAACTGAGAAAGTATTAATTGATCCTAAAAATGGACATCGAATGAAAACTATTGTTATCCCAGTAATGGAAGGTGACGAAATAGTTTCTGCCATTTACACGAGTGCTTCAATGGAAAGCACTTATGAAAGAATGGAATTAATTAACCGTATTTTTTCAACTGGTACACTTATAGCAGTCGCGATTACATCCATTTTAGGGATACTATTGGCTAAAGCAATTACGAAGCCAATCTCCGAAATAAGAAGACAGGCCCAAGAAATGGCGAAAGGAAACTTCTCTCGCAAATTAAAGGCCTATAGTGAAGATGAGATTGGTGAATTAACGATATCATTTAATAATCTATCACGTAATTTACAGCAAGCCAGAGCTTCAACGGATGGAGAAAGAAGAAAGCTTCAATCAGTACTAGAGCATATGTCAGATGGGGTTATTGCAACTGACCGTAGAGGGAAAATTATTCTTTTAAACGATCCAGCTGAAACGATGCTTAATGTTTCACGTGAAACAGTATTAAATAAATCAATCCTAGAGGTATTGGGAATCGAAAAGATTAATACTTTAGATGATTTATACGATGAGCCAGATTCAATTATGTTAGATTATAGTGATAATAAGAGACCAATGATTATACGAGCTAGCTTTTCAACTATACAAAAAGAGTCTGGTAAAGTTAATGGTCTGATCGCCGTACTCTATGATGTAACTGAGCAGGAAAAAATAGAGCAAGAACGTAGAGATTTTGTTTCAAATGTTTCGCATGAATTAAGAACACCGTTAACAACGATGAGAAGTTATTTAGAAGCATTGTCAGATGGAGCTTGGGAGAATAAAGAAATTGCACCTAAGTTTTTACAAGTAACTCAAGATGAAACAGAACGAATGATTCGATTAGTAAATGACTTATTACAATTATCTAAGTTAGATAGTACAGAATATCGTTTAATGAAAGATTGGGTTAACTTTACAGAATTATTTAATCGTATAATTGATCGACATGAAATGAGTAAGTCTCAAGAAGTATCGTTCAAACGGGAGTTTATAAGTAAGACAAGATTTGTATTTATAGATGAAGATAAAAT
This sequence comes from Bacillus sp. AFS088145, assembly GCF_002564465.1. Lineage (GTDB taxonomy): Bacteria > Bacillota > Bacilli > Bacillales > Bacillaceae_G > Gottfriedia. The sequence goes on from NZ_NUUX01000040.1 coordinate 33,125, forward strand.
TACACAAGTGTTAGATAATATTATTTCAAATGCATTAAAGTATTCACCAGAAGGTGGGACTGTAACTTATCGTATTAAGGAATCTAGAGATCAAATATTAGTTAGTATTACTGACGAAGGTATGGGAATTCCAAAAGAAAATCTATCAAAGATATTTGATCGTTTCTATCGGGTAGATAAAGCTAGATCGAGACAAGTTGGGGGAACTGGCCTAGGGCTTGCTTTGGCAAAAGAAATGATTTACGCGCACGATGGTCATATATGGGCTAAAAGTGAAGAAGGAAAAGGTACAACAGTCTATTTCACACTTCCAGTGGCTGATGACCAAGAGGATGAGTGGGAATGAGAAGAGAACATATAAAATCAGTTATATTAACTACTCTTGTTATAGTAAGCTTGGTTCTTTCATATAGCTTATGGTCATATCAACCAACATACGATGTACTTCAAAATCAAGACTATGTCCAAAAAGTTTCGATTGGTGCAAAAAGAGACTTTAAGGACATAGTAATTCCGAATTTATTAGTTGTTCATGAATCAAATAAAAATTATGAAACAACTAAACAGAGTAATATATCACCAATTTATAGATCATTGCAGAAATCCGAAATCACAAATTTTGAAAACCTGACAAATAAAACGTCTGAAGTTGCCTACCAATCAATAACAAAAGGAAAAAATAAATTAGAAATTATTTTTCCAACTGTAGTGCCTGTAGAAACATTAGGTAAAGTTCTTAATCTAGATGCAAAACGATTACAAAATGTTTTATTCGACAGAATAATCATCAATTTATCTACTAAACAGGATACTTCAGCAAGGATCTATTTTTCAAATGAAGCACAAAATATTCTCTATGGAGCAACCTTTGATAACTCTTCAATTATTGCTTCAGTTGAAAAGATAAGAGACAATTACGAAAACTTTACTGAAAGCTTAAGATACAAGTTAGATTCAGGTAAAATAATTTATTTACCTAAAAAACCAATCAAATTAACAACGATGGAGTTTCTTACATCGGATATAGATGTTGATAAATTAAAAGATGCAATATTTAGTGATCCATCAAATGTCCGAAGAGAAAGTACTGATTCAGGAGATACATTCACAGACGGTACTAGATTAATGTCAGTTTCACCATTAAACCGTTCGATTGCATTTGTTAACCCGACAACACCTGAAAACAATAATAACCAAAGTCCTAATTTATTAGTCCAAAGAAGTGTTGATTTTATTAATGCTCATGGTGGCTGGACTGATGGATATATATTATCTGGTGTTAAACCTGAAAATAATGAAGTTTCATTTAGACTTTTTGTAAATAATTTACCTGTGTATAATAATTCAACAATTACGACGGGCTGGGGAGTAGATGATATAGAAACCTTTAAACGTCCATTGTATAAATTTACTAGAATCCAGGTGGACAAGAAGGAAAGTGAAATGGAATTAATGGCTGGTCCTCAAATTATGGAGATCATATCTAATAATAAATCTATTAATAAATCCCTTATTAAGGATATTAGCTTAGGGTACGAGACTATATTTGATGAAGATAAATCAACAATCAATCAGCCGTACTATAATAGAGCAATCCAATTAAAACCTGTTTGGATTATAAATTACGATGACACATATAAGAAGATTGATCAAGATTTGCTAAGTAGAACTGGGGTGAATATTGTTGGATTGGAGTAGGATCAAAACAATATTTATTTTAACTTTCTTAGTACTAGATTTATTTTTAGCGATTCAATATTATCAAAAGCGAAGTAGCGATCAATTTGATACGATGGCAGAATCGAGTATTGAGGAGCAATTAAAGGAAAATGATATCACATATGTGACATTACCTAAAAATTCTTTAAAGGAATCTTATATATCGGGTAATAGTAAGGATTTCTCGAAGAAAACTATTGCTGATAGAAAAGGACAGAATATACAAATCTACAAAGATGTATTACAAAGTCAATTGAAAAAACCAGTTCCAATTGCAGAGACAAATAAAATACTCTTCTTAGAAAATTTTGTGAAGGAGTATGTTTGGAACGGTGGTAACTATCGTTATTGTCAAATAGATCCAACGTCAAAAACGATATACTTCTGTCAAACCTATAAAGATCGCCTAATTTATAATATCGAAAGCTCAGTAGTTGAAATAAAGTATAACGATAAAAATGAGATTTACGGGTATCGCCAAAGATATTTAGAAAACTTAAAAGAAATGATCGATAAAAAGAATGTGCAAGAAGCTTTACCGGCAATTAAAGCCATTGAAAATTTATTTGTGAAAGATGAATTAAAACCGAGTGATCGAATTACAAAAGTTGATTTTGGCTATTATACAGTAATCCCGTTATCGAATGGAGTTAAATTCATAGCACCAGCGTGGCATATAATTGTCAATGAACAGCAGGATTACTTTGTTAATGCTATTGAGGGACAAATAATTAAGATCGATAAAGAACAATGGAGTGAATAGCGATGAGTCTGCATTTTAGTGTACTTGCAAGTGGAAGTACCGGAAATGCGTTATACGTTGGGACGGAGAAAACTAAGCTTTTAGTTGATACAGGACTAAGTGGTAAAGCGATGGAGTCTTTATTTAAAGAAATCAACAGGGATATAAAAGAAGTTTCCGGCATTCTAGTCACGCATGAGCATAGTGATCATATTAAAGGACTTGGTGTTCTAGCCAGAAGATATCAAATCCCAATTTACGCGAATGAAAAAACATGGAAAGCAATGAACCATTTAATCGGAGAAATTCCAACAGAGCAAAAGTTCATTTTTAACATGGAAACGACGATTCAGTTTGGGGATATTGAAGTTGAATCATTTGGTGTATCACATGATGCAGCTGAACCAATGTTTTACGTATTTCATCATAATGAGAAAAAATTTGTTACAATTACCGATACAGGCTATGTAAGTGACCGAATGAAGGGGATCATTTCTAACGCTGATATGTACATTTTTGAAAGTAACCATGACGTCGAAATGCTACGCATGGGAAGATATCCATGGAGTATTAAACGCCGTATTTTAAGCGATGTTGGTCACGTATCAAATGAGGATGCTGCACTAGCTATGTCAGATGTAATTGGAGATAAAACAAAACGTATTTATCTTGCCCATTTAAGCCAAGATAATAATATGAAAGAGCTTGCCAGAATGTCTGTTACACAAACATTAGAGGGAAAAGGATTTGAAGTTGGGATGCAATTTGAAATTCATGATACGGACCCTCAAAAACCAACAGATATAGTGTATGTATAAAACAAAGCGTATACTTAAGGGGAGAGTTTACTTTCTCCTCTTTTTTTTACGTTAAAAAATTATAAATTGGGCAGCAGGTAGTAGTACTCGACGTAGTCGCCAATTTTAGGAATTAAGTATAAGTGCAACTACGCCTCTGACTTCGCCTAAAAGGCTCGTCAATCGACGAGTTTTCTTTATGTGCTAAAAAAAGGAGCTGTGTATAAGTGGAAAAAATAATTTTAAGCTGTGATGAGCATATAGAATGGGCTCTTGACGATTTTGTGGATAAGTATAGTGAACCCCCCCTGTTGAATAAAGTCGAAAAAACGCATAATATATCCACAACCTGTGAATATTGTCAAAATGATGCCATATATATTGTATCGAACATAGATTCCCCCACTAAATGTGGATAGAAATTGTGGGTATGTGGATAACTTTTGTGTATAACTTGTTTGTAAAGTGAGGATATAGTGTGAATATCTCAATTGTCAGTGTTGGAAAGTTAAAAGAGAAGTATTTAAAGATGGGGATCGATGAATACATAAAACGATTATCTAGTTATGCAAAAATGGATATAATCGAAGTCCCAGATGAAAAGGCACCAGAGAATTTAAGCGATGCAGACATGCTAATCGTAAAGGAAAAAGAAGGCGAAAGAATTTTAAGTAAAATAGCAGAAGACGCTTATGTAATTGCATTAGCAATTAAGGGGAAGGAACATACGTCTGAATCACTAGCTAAAAAAATAGATCAACTTGCCACATATGGAAACAGCAAAGTAGCATTTGTAATTGGTGGGTCATTAGGTCTAAGTGATGCGGTGATGAAAAGAGCGGATGATACATTGTCATTTTCAAAAATGACTTTTCCACATCAATTAATGAAATTGGTTTTAGTCGAGCAAATCTATCGCTCATTTAGAATTAATAGGAATGAGCCATATCATAAATAGTTTATTTTAAAATAGAAAAGGGAATGTGCTACCAAGAGTTTTTTGGATCACATTCCCTTTTCTATGTATTTAGTCTAATTTTCCATCATAAGTGAAGAAACTATTATCTTATCTAGACTTAATTTGTAGGACCATTGTCAACGCTAGCTTCTACGGCACTTTGAACGTTAGCCGGCACCGAGGATAGGAAGTCATAACCAGTCATAGACTCAATTGAATCTACACTTACTCTATAGTAGCTCCAAGGGTGACTAGAAGTTGTTTGATCATTCGGTAGCACTACAGCTATTACCCTCGTAGAAGCTGTAACTCGACTTAAATCATTATTCCCATTAGGTAATACAACGACCACTTTCCAGGTTTTTGCTGGTACGACAACGCCATTCCCAACAGTAGTCTTATATCCATTAGACCCAGCGCCCCCGGATCCATAGCCTCCAGATATTACATATAATTCGTTTCCAGCTGATACAAGTGAACGACTATACTCCTCTAAATTAGCCCAAGTAATTTCGTTGTTATTTGGAGCTTGAGGAATCATATTGCTCATTAGAAAAGTTGCTGAATTATTAGCAACAGTAGATGTACGGTCAGCAGATGGGCACATGTGACCTCGGTCAAATCCGCTTCCTGAAAATTCACTAGCAGTAACTTGATACCACCCTGATGGCAATGTAGTATCGGCACGGAAGTCATCCTGACGAGCCACACTTCCAAGGTCAGATGAACCTACGTGCCAACTAACCCAGTTAGGCTCGTGTTTGCTATTGTTGTAAGATAAATCGTACTGAGGTTTAACCATCAAATAATTATTAGAATTAGATATATTATTTGTAGCATCACTTGGATTTCCCAATCCGATATGATCATTATCAGTGCCCGTTTTTGTATTTGTTGAAGGTTCCGCCGTAGAAGACGAATTTTGAGGAACTAGACTGCTCGTAATCACAAAGTCATTAGCATTATTATTCGTGTCCCAACCATTCCCTTGGCCTTGGGCAGTTCCACCATTGTTGTCCTTACGTTCTATACTTGTCGTAGCAGAAAGAGTACCTACTGGTGTAGTTTCAGAATCATTTGCAGAGCCGAAACCAACAAAATCTACCACATTAGAATTTGTCGAACCTGATACCGCTGTAGTAACTTTTGCTAGTGCAACTTTTCCGCTGCTTGCACTTAAATTTATTGTACCTGTAACATCTGCAGCTGGTAGATCAACAGTTCCGCCACCACCACTTGCTTCTTTAATTAAATAATACTGATGTGACCCAATACTACCTGTCAAATTTGTAATGCTACTGAATATACCAGTTGAAGAAGCATATTGGATAGACCACCCAGAAAGACTAACACTTGAATCTGTAGGATTATAAAGTTCAATATAATCATTTTTGTAGGAAGTACCACTATTACCTCCTCCACCGTAAACTTCGCTGATAACAACATGAGTTCCAATAGCAGCCTGTGCGGGTTTCGTAAATAAGTTTCCTAAAGCACTACTAAAAAAAACTAAACTAGAACAAACGAGGTAGGCTGTCTTTCTTTTTAAATTTTTCTTATTTTTTTCAGAAAATATTGTGTTTTGTACCATTCGACTTTCTAACATAAAATAAAAACCTCCTACTAAGTTTTGAAAAAACATTGACAGAGTAATTGAAACAACCCAAAAATAAGAACTTGATCCATTCATCGTGTATGCTTGGGGGGAAATAAAATAACTTATGATAAAAACAAGTCATAAAATATTACCGTATATTTACACGGGTATGCCGCGCCTAATTATAATGACGACAAACTGTTAGACCCTTTAATTGAAACTACTAATGTGATTCCAATTAAAAAAGCAGTTAGCAAATGGAATGAAAGTCAGTATGGATTGATCTATTACGGTAAAAGAAATTGGAGCTACAATACAAATGGAATCATTAATATCGATAAGGATGGAAAAGAATATAGTCCGGAAACAGCTAGTACTGAAATAATTGGCTATACAGTATCCTTATTTGTCCCTGGAGTGGATAAAGAAATTACACCTGCTAGATATAACTTAATAGGTAATCCAAAATGGAGCAAACCATCTACTACCCCAAACCAAGCTACTTCAGAAGATAAGAAAAACGAGCAAACTAATACAAAAGAACAGTTTTTTCTATCTAAAGTAATTGGTTATAAACTAAATGTTGCGGATAAAGCACTAGGAAGCACATTTTATTCATTAAGCAAAACGACTGATGGTGGAAATACATGGACTATTATTAATAATGACCCATACAGCGGAACAGTTGGAGGTGCTTCGGGAATTGTCTTTTTGGATGACAAACTCGGATTTTTAGGAGCAGTAAATCCTTCCGGTAATGAAGGAGCATTATACCGCACAGACGATGGGGCAAAACTTTCAAAAAAATAAACTATACAACTCACGAAGTAAAGTTAAATAATGAACAGACTATAAAACCTTTTGACACACCAAGTATGCCATTTATGATGGGCGGAGTTTTAAGTATGTTGGTTGGTCAAGGTTCAGATGGGGATTATAACGGGAATAGTAGCGAACTTTATCAATCAAAGAATAAAGGGCAAACTTGGAAATTTGTCCAGGAAATAAAAAAATAGATTGAATTAGAATGTAGAAAGATCTCTCAAAAAATTGAGAGATCTTTTTTATGTTCTTAACTTGCGAGTAGAGATAGAATCACAAGGGAAAAAGCTGAAAAGGATTACTAATTTAATCCAAAAAATGTAAATCTATAAAATTTGTAGATTGACAATTCACAAATTCCCCCAAATCCATTCATATAAAATACTTATATAAAACAATAACAACAGGAAGATTACTCCAAATTTTTAACAAAATCTGACAAAGTTCTTTCTGCACTTTATGCTAAATTTCCCCAATTTACTGTCTATAATACCCCACTTATAATGAAGAATGGCAATTAATTTGTCATAAAATTTTAAAAACTATTAAAATTCAGTCATCAAAGGAGGAGAAATGGTTAGGGGGGAATAGAGCTTTTGCTCTATCTATTAAAGTAAAGAAGGGAAATGAGAAAGGTATGAGTCATCGTAAAATGAAAAAGATGGTCATGTCAACGTTTCTTGCAACTTCCACACTGCTAGGATACACAGTTCAGGCGTTTGCCATGACAGGTGGAACAACTGCAAATGATAGTAAAGCTGTCCAATCTGACAGTAATAGCAAACTTGACTTGACTCAAACGCAACAATTACAGAATTTATACTTGGAGAAACTTAAGTTTAATCCAAAACTTCTAGATTCATCGGATCAATTAGACTTAATTGTCCAATTTGATGTAGATCCAGCTCCAATTCAAATGCTAAATCAACAAAAAAATGAATCATCTGGCAAAATTGCCGTTAATAAGGAAAGTTCAACAGCGATTACACTTGAAAGTGCTCAGCAAAATGTTAATGAAACTCATAGCAATTTTAAGTCTTTTGTTAGTGGTATATCTAAATCATTAAAAAGTGCTGGTGAGACTAGCCCAATTAAAATAGGAAGAGAATATACACAGGTATTTAACGGATTAGCTGTAAAAATACCAAAACAAGCACTCAATGATCTATTGGCTTTACCATACGTTAAGAGTGTTTATCAAAATGTTAAATATGCTCCAATACCGGCTTCACAAAATATTGATGTTCCTGATAGTGTTACAGGTGACGGTAAGGTTTCCTCTCAAAAATCAAGTCCAAATTTACTGCCTAATACACGCTCGGAACGTAGTACCACACAAGCAACTAATGGTACTACTAGTAGCCCTACTATATCAGGAAATTCAGTCGAACCTAAGTCTGGTACTGTCACAACTCCAGGCCCAGAAGGCCCACAATCTGGTGAAACAGCTGTTCTCGATTGGATGAAAATCCACGACCTTCAAAATGAAAATATTACAGGAAAAGGCGTAAAAGTTGGCGTTATTGATACAGGTCTTGACTATCACCACCCAGATCTTGCGGGTGAGTATCAAGGTGGTAAAGATTTTGTAGACAATGATAACGATCCGATGGAAACTGTTTATTCTGACTGGCTTGCTGCAAAGAATGCAAATGACGCTCTTCCACCAAACCAACAAGATCCAAACTTCCCGACAGATTATCATAATTATATTACTTCTCATGGGACACATGTAGCAGGTACAATTGCAGGTCAATCAAGAAATAGTTCTCCGTATGCACTTAGAGGTGTAGCGCCAGAAGTGCAATTATATGCTTACCGAGTTTTAGGTCCTCATGGTGGTACGGATGAAGCTGTTATCGGAGGAATTGAACAATCGTATAAAGATGGTTGTCAAGTAATTAACCTATCACTAGGTGCAGAATATAATGATTCGTTATCTCCGAATTCAGTAGCAATCAACAATATTACTGACCTTGGTGTTACGGCTGTTGTAGCTGCTGGTAACGCTGGTCCAGGCGCTGGTACATTGGGAACACCGGCTGCAGCTGCAAAAGCAATAACGGTAGGAGCGATTGCTGCACCAAAACAAGTTCCAACTTTTGACATACATTCTTATGGAACGTCAGAGACAGAGTCATTTGCTATTACAAATACTCGCTTAATTGGGAAAGATTTTTCAGAATCAAATACAAAGCTTAGCGGATCAACTCAGTACGACCTTGTAGATGCTGGATACGGTACACCTGCTTGGTATGATAATCTTCGTAACAAAAATATAAGCGTTAAAGATAAAGTTGTACTTGTAAAACGCGGTGCAGCCTCCATTAATTTGCTAATGATGTATGCAGCGAATGAACATGCTAAAGCAATGATTTTATGGAACCCATCAGATATCCCAGACCTATTATTTGATGACCAAGGCTATTACCCATTTTATTTTGGATCAGCAGGTGGTTCTGTTTACACTTTGCAAATAGGCATGAATGATGGAACAAAATTCTATAATGCTTTTAAAGACGGTATGATTAAGAAAATCTCTATTTCCAATGCTGGTAATTTTGAAATGCCAGGGAATTCACTTGCTAGCTTTAGTTCTACTGGTCCTGTTACAGGTTCGTTAGCAATTAAACCCGACGTTGTTGCGCCAGGTGTCGACATTTTCTCAACAGCTCCTTATGATATTTGGGAGCCAGATAATAAAGGTGATTATTCATATGATTATCAAACAATGTCAGGTACATCAATGGCTACGCCTCATGTTGCTGGTATGGCAGCATTGATCTTGTCAGCACATCCTAACTACAAGCCTGAAGATGTTAAGGCAGCGTTGATGCAAACTGCTGACCCTATTGACAAACAACAAAGCGTATTCCAAATCGGTTCTGGTAAGACAGACCCATATCAAGCCGTACATTCAGATATGCAATTTAAAGTAAAGGACTTTGTTCAGTCACGTACATCAACTGATGATTCATCTAGTTCAAATATAGTTACCATTGCAAACACTACAGCTTCTTTTTCGTTTGGCTATACAGCACGTTCAGAAGATGGTTCCGTTTCAAAAACTGGTGATTTATACATTACCAATAATGGTACTGCTGCCAAAACTTTCGACTCATCGAGCGCTTTCTTCAAGGATGCTTTCTTAACAGATGGAAAAGACGGTGAGGCAGAGGGAGCGAAAATTAGTATAAGTGATGTAGTTTCGCCTACAACGGAATTAAAATCAGTCACTGTTCCTGCAGGCAAAACGGTTCATCTTACAGTAAAATTCATTGCTCCTGATTCAACTGCAAGTGGATATTATGAGGCATATATAAACTTTGTTAACCCGGATCGTGCGAATGAAACGTACCGCATTCCTCTTGCAATTAATGTTCAAAATAGAGGTGTTGATTTCAGGGTTCAGAGAAAAGCAATAACGCTTTCTGGAAAGAAAAACTTTAATCCTAATACGTATGCAGTAATCCCAACATCATGGGCAGAACTTAGAATAAAAAGTCAAGTTGACCCTTCCTATGGAATTAGAATTTATGTGATGGATTTAGCCAGCAAAAATTATATTGGTTATATTACCACTATTAACCCAGCTAGTCTTAGTCAAGGTAATTTAACGTATGTACCTTTTTTGACGAACGGATTTTACTATCCTTATAGTGCACCTATTTCCAAGGATGACCCTAACCTAGCTGTAAAACTTACACAACCAATGCAAACACAAAAGACAGTTGATGAAGGTGGATACAATATACAACTTAGAGCATTAGATGCTTCTACAGGTAAGCTTTATGAACAAAACAGTACTGTTTATGTTGATAATACACCTCCAACATTACAAATGGATAAAGGCAGTGAACCAGGCATTTATGAAATTGATGCTGATGGCCCTACAACAGACGGCGCACTGAAATGGTTCTCAGGAAAAACTTACGACTCAAACGTTGATTATATGAAGAACGTTGGTAAAGAAACAGCAGTTCCTGCACCACCAAATTATGACACTGATACGAAAGTTAGCCAATCATTAGGTCAAATCGATGGTATGCTTGGAGATTCAAATTCTGCTCCTTATGTCAATTACTTCTTAAAACCTAATGATGACGGAACATTTAAGTTTGGAATATCTAAAGAGGACCTTGTAAATACGAGTGCCGACAATATGAAGGAAAATTATGGGGTTATGTTCAGATTTTATTCAGAAGATTACTCCTTCGCAGGTAATATGGATACTACAGCAAAATATTATTACTTTGTAAAAAAAGGAAATGAATATGTAGTTAATAGATACTCACGTCTGGATTCACCAGGATCGACAACATTAAATGGAGTTGACCCAGTTTTCCTTGCTGACAAAACATTAGTTTCGAATGGTGATAACTTTAAATCAACGCTATCAGTCAAATATCCTAAAAATCTCGTTGGTGGTAAATTCTGGGTAGACAAACTTGACTATGCAGAATTAACAGATGTTGACTTTAGTGATCAATATAAAGCATTTTTAGCATCTAAAGGAATTACTACTGAGAAAAGTTGGATCCATCAAGATTACGATATAAATGGTGATTATATCTTCAGTTTCAATCTTCCTCAAGCTGTTCAAGCGCAAGGTGTATTGAATACAGAGGATACTATGAGTGGTGGAGTTGCACAGGAAATGCCTCTTATTGATTTAAAACATAAAGTAACGAACGATGCCGGACTAGATACAATGTACCCTCAATGGTCTGCTCTTGTACCGGAAATTACAACGTATAAAGATGGCAAGAACGGAACTGATCGTGTCCCTACTTTCCAAGATAAATTCGTTTATGTTAGGGGCGGAGCATTTATTAGCGGTACTGTTAAACCAGAAGGCTTCCAAAATTATACGACATCGAGTGTATATGGAAGAACTACCCCGATAACAGCTGATGGATCAGGTATCGAGATAAAATTTGAAGATCCTAATACAGGTGGTGTTTCTAAATCAATACCAGTTGCACAAGATCCAACTGGCGCTGCTTCTAGTTTAAATCAGGGAATCGTTCAATCGGGCTTATTTACAACAAGTCTTCCTATGCCAGCAGGTACTAAGCCATACAATGTTACAATGAAAATACCAGGACACTTCACTTACTATGGAAATTTAACAATGACAAGCTCAGGACAATTTGGCTATTCAGCAGGAGGAACTTATTCTGTTAATGGTACAGTTATGCTTGCGGGTGACATAAATGGTGATGATGTAATTGATATGAAAGACATTGAGGCAGAATGTACTGCATACAATGCTTATGTTACAACACCATCAACTTATACAAGGGCAGCTGACTTTAACTTTGATGGCTCAATTGATTATTCTGATTTTGAATATATCATCAAAAATATCGGTAAATATAATACAACTGCTCCGAATGCAGAAACATTAGCTGGAAAAATTGCAACGACTACAAGTAAGAATATTACTTTAACAGGATTTAATACAATACCAAGTGGTTCGGATCTAACTGCATTTAACACCGTTATTAAACCTGTACCATATATTAAAACAAGTGACAGCAATGCTTTTGTTAATTACGGTAAAGTAAATCCATTCCAATTGTTCTCTATTAGTTATAAAACACCAGACGCAAATGGAGCTACTACAATTGCACAAATTGATGATACGGCTTGGAGAAATGCGGTGGATGGGCCTGGAGGGCAAATCTTAATTGATGGTATTGATCGTAAGTCATCTACGAATATCTATAATGGTGTATCAACGAATTCAATTATTGACAAGGTTGTTTCTAACAAAGGCCAATATGAATTTGATCCTACATTATTCGCAAAATCTGGTGTTCACACGATCGTGTTCAAAGCTCCAGGCTATATGGATCGATTTATGAAATTTAAAATGCAAGATGGTGTTGGTAATAGTTTTACACTAACTGCACCAAATAATGTTAATACAATTGGTAAAGCACTAACGTTTAGTCGCCCAGACACGACTGGTTCAACAGCTGTACATTATCGTGATATTTGGCAGCCTAATATTACTTCAATCACTTTGACTGATCCGAAGGGTAATGTTGCAAAAGTCTTCAAAGGGGATGAACTTGCTGGACTATTTAATCAAGTGACACCAGCAAATGCAACAATCTTTAACTTTACAATCCCAGCTGGAGTTTTCTCAACACCATCGATTCCGAGTGGAACAGGAGGATTTAATGATTGGAAGATTGAGATTGCAGCTGATAATTTCGCTACTTATTCATTCTCACAAAGAATTAATGCGTTCTCTGCACCAACAATGACAGCTGAACCAAATCGATACTTTAATGATAGCAATTCAAATCCAATTTCGATTGGAGTTGGAACTACTAATGATACACAAGCTTGGAGAGATGCGATTACAGCTATTCAAGTTGGTGGCATTACAATTAATAGAGCAGATTTTGAAACGAATAATATTACAGTAGGAGCTCCTGGAACACCAATCAAGATTGATAAATCACTAATTACAGCACCAGGAAGCATAGCAATTAGTGTTATTGCAACAAATTATCAAACAGTGACAGTTAATCAAGCTTTCTATAAACAAGGAGTAACACTTACTAGTCCAACAGGTACTATTTATGCTGGGAAGGACTTAGCAATGACGTTTAATCCAGGTATAACTGCTTCGGATTGGATATCTGCAGTGAAATCTGGAGGGGATATTAAGTTTGGTACTTCATCTTCACCATCAATAAAAACAAGAGTGATTATTGACGAAGCTGCGGGAACACTGACTATTCCATTTGATTTGGTGAGAACGAATGGTGGAGCAGCTGTTTCAAAGAGTTTAATCGTTACAGCTCCGGGTTATGCTGACGTTAACTTAAATACTACCGTTACACCTCAAACTGCACCTGCTATTACACTTTCTGCACCGGCAGGAACACCGCAGTTTGGTGATAAACTAACTTATTCAATTAACGGTTCGGATAATCCACTGTGGAGAAGCTCGATTTTACTTGCAGCAACATCAGATCAAACGACAGATAATGGTGATGTTACAATTCAATTATCATCAACTACATCAGTAAAACCTTATGTAACAACATCTGTATCAAATGGTACAGGATTTGTATCAATTGATGGAAATGCAACACAATCGAATACAGCAGCAGGTAACAAAACAGTTAAGTTCATATCACCATACTTTACACCAATTACAATTGCGCAACCATTTAATCAAAGAACAGCACCAACGCCTGTTTTGACGCCAAATGGTGTAGGTAAACAAGTGATTATGACTGTACCTAAAAATGATGAAAACATGAGATGGGCAAATGCTACAAAAGCAGTTACAGGTGATATTACAGTAGGAGGCGTATCTGTTAAATCGGATGCGACAATCTCTTCAGATGAAAGCAAAATTACAATTACGTTGCCAGGCACTGCATTCCCAGCAACAGGAAATGTTGATGTTAAATTCAAAGCGTATTGTTATCCAGATACAACAGTAACTCAAGTAGTTAAGAACAACCCGCCAGTGTTTGCTTCAAAAATTGCATATATTCAAGAAGATACACCGATTACTGTTACTCACGATCAGGATTCAGCGTGGATTACAGCGAATCCAGTTGTTTCATTAAATGGTAAAGTAGTTGATCCAAGCAAGTATACACTTACTGCTAAAGACATTATATTTACTGATAGATCATTATTCAAAGATCTAGGTAACTATGAGTTTACTGTTACAGCACCTGGTTATATTGACACTGCTATTACAGTAATCATAAGTGATGATTTGTCACATATGATTACGGCGACATCGGACAGCAATGGTAACATTGATCCGGACGGAGTAATTTCGTTGAAACATGGATCTAATCAAACGTACAAAATCACACCGAATACCGGTTTTGAGATTGGAAGCGTTAAGGTCGACGGACAAGAAGTAACAGTAACAAACGGAGAGTACACATTTACAAACGTAACGAAGAATCATTCAATTGATGTGACATTTAAACAAATCGTTCATATCATTACGGCAACAGCTGGAACTAACGGAACGATTAGTCCGAATGGCAGAATTACTGCGAATTACGGAACAAGCCAAATGTTTACAATCACACCTTATGATGGTTTTGAGGTTGCAACGTTTAAAGTAGACGGTGTGGATGCACAATTAACAAACAATACGTACACGTTTACGAATGTAACAAAAGATCATACGATTAATGTAACGTTTAAACAAATCGTACACACAATCTCAGCAGCAGCTGGAAGCAACGGTACGATTAGTCCGAGCGGCAATGTATCTGTAAACCATGGAAAAAATCAAACGTTTACGATTACACCGAATAAAGGCTATGAGGTTGCTACATTTACTGTTGATGGTGTGAATGCAAATCTTACAAACAACTCTTACGTATTTACAAACGTAACAAAAGACCACACGATTAACGTAACGTTCAAGAAAATCGTTTACACAATCGTAGCATCAGCTGAAGGCAATGGAACGATTAGTCCGAGTGGTGTACTTTCAGTAGATGAAGGAGCAAATCAAACATTCAAAATTACACCTGATAAGGGTAGTTATGAGGTTGAATCGTTTAAAGTAGACGGAGTAGAAACAAAGTTAACAAATAATACGTACACGTTTACGAATATAACAAAGAATCATACAATTAGTGTAACGTTCAAACATAAAGGAAGCAGTGGAAAGTAATAGGAACATTTAAGAAAAAATAAGTGACGTTATATAGTAGAAAATATATTTTTTCAAATGAGGAATTAAAGGGCTCATTTTGAGTCGCACTAGGCTGTCGGGACCTTCTCGACAGTCTCTTTTTTGTGTATAAATCATTTAAGTCGGGGTAAATTTAAACTAAAATTTGCTTCAATTAAATAATTTTAAAATAATAAGCAAATCTTTCCTTCAGATATTTTATATTGTTCACGAGACAAAGTTAAAATAAGAGCTTACTATATAAAGGTAGGGTTCACTAAATAAAAGCGAGCTAGAATTTTATTTTTCTAAAATAAGGACCTTAATGATAGATTTTTAACTTTTGTACATTGTTTAAATAGTTTATAATTATCAGATAAAGAAAAAAATTTTTTAAGGCAGTTAATAATAGAAATATACTATTAATTGGATATAATTAAATAGTGATATACTATTATTAAAATGTAGTTTAAATGTGTTATACTATTAATAAGATATAATTGAGACAGAAAAGGTGTGTTCCTAGGTGGTGCCTTGCTTTTTGTGACACCTAAGCAGGAAAACCTACTTTTTTGCAAAAAAAGGGGAAAAGGAAGGTTATTATGAGCAACAGACAAACTAGAACAGACATTATCTTAATTGGTGCCGGAGTCATGAGTGCTACTTTGGGATCATTACTAAAAGAATTAGCACCGGAAATGGAAATTAAAGTATTTGAGAAATTAGAAAAAGCAGGAGAAGAAAGCTCTAATGAGTGGAATAATGCAGGTACGGGACATGCTGCATTATGTGAGCTTAACTATACATCAGAAAAAGCTGATGGATCAATTGATATTAGCAAAGCAATAAAAATTAATGAACAGTTTCAACTTTCAAGACAATTTTGGTCATATCTTGTAAACAACAACTTGATTGGTAATCCACAAGACTTTATCAAGCCAATTCCTCATATGAGTTTAGTGCAAGGTAAAGAAAACGTGGAATTTTTGAACAAACGATTTGAAGCGCTTTCTAAAAATCCTCTATTCAAAGGGATGGAATACTCAGAAGACGCTCAAAAGTTGAAAGAATGGATCCCGCTAATCATGGAAGGACGCACATCTAATGAACCAATAGCGGCAACAAAAATAGACTCAGGAACGGACGTAAACTTTGGCGCTTTAACGCGTATGATGTTTGAGCACTTAGAGAGTAAAAATGTAGAGATAAACTATAGACATAGTGTTGAAGACATTAAACGCACTAGTGATGGCGGGTGGGAAGTAAAAGTATATAATATGAGCACTGGTAACATCGATTCCCACATTGCAAAATTCGTGTTTATCGGTAGTGGGGGAGCTAGTCTGCCATTACTGCAAAAAACTGGTATCCCAGAGTCAAAACATATTGGTGGGTTCCCTGTAAGTGGACTATTCTTAGTTTGTAAAAATCCAGAGATTGCCAAGCAGCACCATGCGAAAGTATATGGAAAAGCTAAAGTCGGTGCACCACCAATGTCTGTTCCGCATCTTGATACAAGATATATCGATAACCAAAAGTCGTTATTATTTGGACCGTTTGCAGGCTTTTCACCAAAGTTCTTAAAAACAGGTTCAAATATGGATCTAATTAGTTCTGTAAAACCAAATAACGTTATGACTATGTTAGCAGCAGGCGTAAAAGAGATGTCGTTAACTAAATATTTAATCCAACAAGTCTTATTATCCAATGAAAAGCGTATGGAAGAATTACGTGAATTTATTCCAAATGCTAAGAGTGAAGATTGGGATATCGTAGTTGCTGGTCAACGTGTACAAGTTATTAAAGACACGCCAGCTGGAAAAGGAACGCTTCAATTCGGTACGGAAGTAGTTAGTGCAGCTGATGGATCGATTGCGGCATTACTTGGAGCATCTCCAGGTGCTTCGACAGCTGTTCACGTAATGCTTGAAGTTTTAGAGAAATGCTTCCCCGGGCATATGATGGAGTGGGCTCCTAAAATTAGAGAGATGATCCCTTCATTTGGTTTATCTCTAGAAGAACATACAGAGCTTTTAGAAGAAATTCAAGCTTCAACTTCAAATACGCTTGGATTAAACGAAAAAGAGCTAGCTTATAGTTAATTTTTTTCAATTAACATTAATTTAAAGAACCTTCAATTGAAATTGGATTGAAGGTTCTTTTTGATTTGATAGGAAATAGGAGATTATGACTAAATAACGAAGATCATGATGAATCATGTCGATTTAAATTTTTTGAAAAATTGAAAAAAAGTGTTCATGATTTAAAAAAGAGGTGATATACTACATACAACTGGTAATGACATCATTACTAAATGGTTTTTTGAAAGTGAAATAGGGGTGATGAAATTTATATATTAGGAAATTAAACATTTTTTGTAAGCCTTTTCAAATTAACTGGTAATAACATCATGACAACATGTTCATGGAGCACAATATTCCGAAACATGTTACTTAGAGCAACTACTGGGTTAAAAGGCTATTAAACTTTTAAGAGAAAGAAGGGGAATGGGATGAAAAAGTGGCTTGTTTTGCTACTAACCTTGGCTTTAGGCTTACTAGGATTAGCTGGGTGTGGCAGCAGTGACACATCGGGGGATGCAAAAGATGGAAAGGTTGAAATTACTTACGGTTTTTGGGATAAGAAGCAAGTTCCCGCAGTTGATGAAATTATAAAATTATTTAATGAAAAGAACCCTAATATTAAAGTGAAAACAGAGCTTACTCCATATGCACAGTATTTCCAAAAGTTAGAAACAGCTGCAACTGGAGGAGCGTTACCGGACGTTTTATGGATGAATGGTCCACATATAGTCCAATATGCGGAAGGTAAAGTAATTGTCCCACTTAGTGACTTAGCATCAAAGGACAACTATAGCCTAGACAATTATCCTAAGTCATTGGTCGATCTTTATACAGTAGATGGAAAGCTTTATGGTATTCCAAAAGACTTTGATACAACTGGACTTTGGTATAATAAAAAGATTTTTGATGAAGCAGGTATACCTTACCCAGATAATACTTGGGATTGGAATAAGTTAAAAGAAGTAGCCAAGAAGCTGACAAATAAAGATAAAGGAGTTTATGGTTTTGCAGCTTTAATGGGTAACCAAGGCGGATACTATGACTTCATTTGGCAAAATGGTGGACATATTATTTCCGATGATGGAAAGTCAGTCGGATTTGATCAACCTGAGGCAATTGAAGCACTTAAATATAACATTAGTTTTATAAAAGAGGGTCTGTCTCCTACACAAGCTCAAATGACGGAAACAGCACCATCAGAGTTATTCTCTTCTGGAAAAATTGCAATGATGTTTGATGGACCTTGGATGGTTCCGGAATATAAGAAAAATCCAGATTTAAATGTAGCTGTCGTACCTAAAGGAAAACAGCGTGCAGTTTCCATACATGGATTAGCAAACGTTATTGCGGCAAATACAAAACATAAAGATGCTGCTTGGAAGTTTGTTCAATTCCTAGGTTCAAAAGAAGCAGCAGAAGTATATGCGAAAACTGGTACTGTAATCCCTGCTTATAATGGTACACAAGATGCTTGGTTAAAAGCTGTTCCAAATTTAAATCTTCAAGCCTTTATTGATGGAGTGGACTATTCAGTTCCATTACCAAGTGTGAAAAATACAGGCGAAATATGGCAGTATGAAACAGATATCTTGAAAAAGGCATGGAGTAATGAAGAAAGTGTTGAAGATGCTGCAAAAGAATTAACGAAAAAGGCAGACGAGGCACTAGCTAAGAACTAAAAAAATGAAGAGAAGAAGCTTTCTAAAGCCTAAAATTACTTCTTCTCTTTATTTCCCTTAAAAGGAGTGAATACAGTGAAAGAAATGCCTCTACAAGTTGAAGTGAAATCAAAAAGTAAATTAAAAATACCAAGCTTATCAAAGACAAGAAAACGATCAGATTATTTTTGGGCGTATTGTATGATTGCACCAACAATGATTGGTTTAACGATTTTCTATTTGTGGCCAATCATTCAAACGATTTACTTCAGTTTTACAGAATGGGGAGCTTTTGGACAATATGAATGGACAGGATTAGACAATTATAGACGAATGCTAGAAGATTCTAACCTATTACAGTCGTTTAAAAACACCGGCATTTATATCGTTTTTACAGTTCCGATTGGTATTTTTTTATCGATTCTTATAGCAGTTCTCTTAAACCAAAAAATTAAGGGCAAATCTGTTTATCGAACCTTGTATTTTTTACCTGTTATTACCATGCCGGCAGCAATCGCTATGGTTTGGAGATGGTTATATAATTCTGATTATGGGCTCCTAAATTATCTTTTATCCATCTTTGGAATAAAAGGTCCACAATGGGTAAGTGATCCAAAAATTGCACTGTATTCAATTATTGTAGTAGCAATTTGGAGTGGACTTGGTTACAACATGGTTATTTTTCTTTCAGGACTACAAGGGATTCCAAGATCATATTACGAAGCAGCGGAGATAGATGGTGCAGGGCCAGTCAAGGTCTTCTTTAAAATAACACTACCGTTACTTTCCCCGGTTATATTCTTCGTAACAATCATGTCCTTTATTGGAGCATTCCAAGTGTTTGATTTAATTTTTATGATGATTGGGAAAAGCAGTACAGCACTCGAAAATACCCAATCAATTGTGTACTTATTTTATCAGCATGCATTCGTGTTAAATGATAAAGGTTATGCTGCTGCAATTGCGGTTTTACTATTAGTCATTATTTTAATCATTACAGCGATTCAAATGGTTTTACAAAAGAAATGGGTTCATTATGATTGAAGGAGGAGTAGCCATTGGAAAAAGCAAGATACCAGTTCAACAGTAAAACAATCTTAATTCATTTAATCCTAATTGTCGGCGCCTTGGCGATGGTCTTCCCTTTTATATGGATGTTACTAACTTCATTAAAAACTTATGCTGAGTCGATTCAAGTTCCTCCTGTTATTGTTCCAAAGCATTTCCAGTGGGTGAATTATAAAGATGTTTTTGATTTATTACCATTCTTTAAATTCATGTTTAATACGCTAATCATTACAGTGATTCGCACAATTGGACAATTATTATTATGTTCTTTAGCTGCTTACGCTTTTGCAAGAATTGAATTTCCAGGAAGAAATATTCTTTTTTTAATTGCATTATCGGTTTTAATGGTACCTGGGCAAGTCTTTTTATTGCCACAATATATGATCATGGTGAAATTAGGCTGGTTAAACACTTTACAAGCGGTAGTCGTTCCAGGTTTATTTAGCGCATTTGGTACATTCCTTTTAAGACAATTTTTTATGGGGTTACCAAAGGAGTTAGAAGAAGCTGCTAGATTAGATGGCTGTAATCATTTCCAAATTTATTGGAAAATCATGCTTCCTTTAGCAAAGCCAGGTTTAGTTGCTTTAGGTATATTTACAACGCTATGGAGCTGGAATGAATTAATGTGGCCAATGATTGTTAACAGCTCACCAGAATCAATGACGTTGTCTGTCGGTTTGTCATCATTACAAGGACAATATTTAACCAACTATCCAGTTTTAATGGCAGGATCATTTTTAGCCATTTTGCCAATGCTTATTTTATTTATGATTTTACAAAAACAATTTATTGAAGGAATTGCAGTTACGGGAAGTAAATAAAAATCTTACAAAGCTTGGAGGAAACTAATTATGAAAGCAGCTTTAATAGGAGCGGGAAGTAGAGGATTTTACGCATACGGTTCATACGCTTTACAGTATCCACATGAAATTCAATTCATTGCAGTAGCTGAGCCAAATAAAGAAAAAAGAGAAAAGTTTGCGGAAGCTCACAATATCCCTGAGAATATGAGATTTGCAGACTGGACTGAGCTATTAGAAAAAGAACAGCTATGTGAGGCGTTATTAATTTGTAGTCCAGACCGGAATCATTATAAGCCCGTTATGAAGGCTATTGAAAAAGGATACAGTATTTTATTAGAAAAACCGATGTCACCAGAACCAATTGAGACGTTAGAAATAGCTGAAGCGGCAGAAAAGCATAATACATTATTAACAGTTTGTCATGTTATGAGATATGCGCCATTTTATCAAGCATTAAAAGAAGTTGTTGATCGAAAAGTAATCGGCGACATCATATCAATCCAGTGGAACGAGAATGTAGGTTACTTTCACCAAGCTCATAGTTTTGTACGTGGCAACTGGCGGAATTCGTCTGAATCTAGTTCAATGCTCTTACAAAAAAGCTGCCACGATATGGATATGCTTGCGTGGCTGATTGGTACAGAGTGCAAGAGTGTATCTTCATATGGAAGTTTAACTTACTTTAAAAAAGAAAACGCACCAGAAGGTTCAACACATCGCTGTTTGGATGGTTGTAAGGTAGAAAAGGAATGTCCTTATTCAGCAGCAAAATGGTATTTACATGACCGTGATGTTTGGCCAGCAAATGTTATTTCAGCAAGTTCAAGTCTTGATAGTAGACTAAAGGCAATTCAAGAGGGACCATATGGTCGTTGCGTATATCACTGTGACAATGATGTTGTGGACCATCAAGTAGTTAATTTATTATTTGAAAATGACGTAACAGTTGCATTTACTATGACGGCATTTACAAATGAAACATTCCGTAACTTTAAAATTATGGGAACAAAAGGTGAAATAGTTGGAAATGATGCTAAAAATGAAATTGAAGTTAATTATTTTTCAGGTAAGAAGGAATTAATTAATCCATCAACAGTAGATGGTGGTCATATGGGAGCCGATACAAGTATTATGGCTGATTTCATTCAACGCGTTACTAAGAAGGACAAAGGTAGCTTAACATCAGCTATCGTATCAGCTAAAAGTCATATGATCGCTTATGCTGCAGAAGAGTCAAGAGTTTCAGGAACAATGGTTTCACTAGATGACTATGAGAAAAATTTAAGAATGACAGAAGAGAGAGTTTTGTAGAAAATTCTGTTGCGACATAATGTGGTATCTTTTTCAATATTATGTATAATAGATGTATATTTAACTGGTTATGACAAAGATACCACTAAAGGAGCTAATCATGGTAGAAAAGGATTCCCGACTTCCTCTTTATTATCAATTAATGGATATTTTATTAGAAAAAATCGAATCAGGCGAACTTGCTGAAAACGATCAGCTACCATCTGAACGAGAATTATGTGACACGTATCAAGTTAGCCGTACAACGGTAAGGCAGACGATGCAAGAGCTAGAAAAACAAGGCTATATATATAAAGTTCATGGTAAGGGGACATATGTTTCTCCAAGAACGTATAACCAAAGTCTTGTAAAATTTTATAGTTTTACAGAAGAAATGAAAAAGGCAGGGAAAATCCCAACGACAACGGTCGTTTCTTTTGAAAAAATCAATTGTGACAGTAAAGTAGCAAAGGTCATGGATCTATCGGTAGAAGAAGAGATATTTAAGATTGTTCGATTAAGACTTGCAGATCAAGAACCGATGTTATACGAAACCTCATATGTACCCGTAAAGGATTTTAAAAATCTTTCGAGTGAAGAATTGCAACATACGCCGATGTATGAAATCTTCAGAACTCAATATAATGTGAATATTTCTAGCGCTTTAGAAAGCTTTATGGCTGTTAGTGCAAATAAAGTGGAGTCAGAAATGCTAAACATAATCGAAGGTGCACCATGTCTAATGCTTAAACGAGTTACTTATGATCAAAGTAAAGTAATTGAGTATACAATTTCTATTGCAAGAGGGGATAAATTTACTTATACAGTAGAGTTGAAATAGACACTTCAAACTAAGTCACAAATACTCGCTTGCAATCAGTCTGAAAACCAGCTTTTAAGGGTTTTTTCTACACACTAAAAATAGGTACAGAAGTATCTATTTATTCTAACTGGTAATGATGACATTAACAGTTGAAATAGGAGGAAGTAAATATGGAGCTATTAAAATCAAGTGAAAATGAAAGAATGAATGTTGGCGCGAGCCATACAGCAAAAGAAATAGCCCAGCAACCTAGATTATGGAACGAAACAAAGGATATTCTTTTATTTAATAGAGACCGAATTCTTACATTTTTAAAGGGCATTGAAAAGAAACACGATCAGTTACGAATTATTTTAACTGGTGCGGGTACATCTGCATTTGTTGGTGACACAGTTCTTCCCTATTTAAAACAAATCGTTAACAACAAAAAAATAGTAGTAGAGAGTATTGCTACGACAAATATTGTGTCAAATCCATATTCTTATTTAAGCAAGGACCTTCCAACAATCATGATTTCATTTGCTCGTTCAGGAAATAGTCCAGAGAGTTTGGCTGCTATTCATTTAGGAGAACAAGTTATAGATGATTTTTATGGAATTGTTTTTACATGTAACCAAGACGGACTACTGGCTCAAAAGAAGAAAAATGATCATAATCATTTGGTCATCCATATGCCAGAAGAAGCAAATGACCAAGGATTTGCAATGACGAGTAGTTTTACGACTATGCTTTTCTCAGCTTTACTACTTTTCAATATTGATGAGATTCATACGTGGGAGAAGAAAGTTGAAGAACTTATACATGCTGGTCATTCAATTATTAGCGGGAGCGAACAAAGTATTAAACAACTGGCGAATTCGTCTTTTCAAAAAGTTGTTTATTTAGGTTCAGGGGTTTTTGAAGGATTGGCAAGAGAAGCATCATTAAAATTATTGGAGTTAACAGGCGGGACAATTCCTTCTACTTTTGATACTTCATTAGGTTTTAGACACGGCCCTAAGTCCATTTTAGATAAAGATACCGTTGTATTTGTGTTTTTATCTTGCAACCCTTACACAAGACAGTACGATCTCGACATTTTAGAAGAGATTTACAAAGAAACCAATCGAGGGAAAGTAGTAGCAATTTCATCTTTAAAGGATCAGGTTGCTGAAGAATATAGTGATCTTTTCTTTTACGTGGATCTTCTTAAAATTAGTGAAGATATTTTTCTAACTTTCCCTTTTATCTTATACGCGCAAACTTTTGCTATGTATAAATCGATTAATCTCGGCTTTTCTCCAGATAACCCTTCTCCATTAGGAGTAGTTAACAGAGTTGTTAAAGGAGTTACGATTTACCCTTTTACAAATGAGATGAAGAATGGAGGAGATTTATCTTGATTACATCAAGAAGTACGATTCTTTTAGAGGCACAATCAAAAGGCTATGCAGTTCCGGCATTTAATATTCATAACTTAGAAACAATGAAAACAGTTTTGGAAACAGCTCAGGAGCTACGTTCACCGGTTTTGATCGCAGCTACACCAAGTACAGTTAGTTATATGGGGGAAGAGTTTCTAATTAGTATGATGGAGGCCGCAAAAAAAAGATACGATATTCCAATTTGTTTCCATTTAGATCACCATGAAAAAGTTAATGATATTAAAGCTTTAATTGATAGTGGAGTTCACTCAGTCATGATTGATGCCTCTCATCATGACTTTGAAGAAAATATTCGAATTGTTCGTGAAGTAGTCGATTATGCTTCTTCGTTTGGGGTTGCTGTGGAGGCGGAACTTGGCCGACTAAGTGGGGTAGAAGATGATCTTGAAGTGGATGAAAAGGATCAAATTTATACAAATCCAGCACAAGCTAAAGAGTTCGTTTCTAGAACAGGAATCGATTCGTTAGCTGTTGCCATTGGAACGGCCCACGGTCTATATAAAGGAGAACCTAAATTAGATATTGAACGATTAAGTGCAATCCAAAAAGAAGTTGATATTCCTCTAGTTCTACATGGAGCTTCAGGTTTACCTGATGGATTAGTACAAAAAACGATTAAAAACGGAATATGTAAAGTAAACATTGCTACTGAATTAAAAATAGCTTTTGCTAATGGATTGCGTGGTTACCTAAATGAACACCCAGATGCCAATGACCCTAGATATTATTTTAAAGATGCAGTAAGAGAAATGAAAATAGTCGTTGCTGATAAAATTAAAATGTGCGGTAGTATGAATAGAGGTTAGAAAAATGATTGCTACAATTACATTAAACCCAGCTATTGATATTCGGTATAATCTTCCTGTCTTTCACTTAGATAACGTTAATCGTGTTACAGCTATAGATAAAACAGCTGGTGGAAAAGGGCTTAACGTTTCACGTGTATTATCTCAGCTAGGGGCTAAAGTTACTTGTACCGGATTTTTAGGCGGAAAAAGCGGCGAGTGGGTAGCTGGTCAGCTCCCAATTTACAATTTAATTAATCGTTTTGTAGAAATAAAAGGAGAAACAAGATTTTGTTTAGCAATTGAATCGAAAGAAGGTCATACAGAAATCCTTGAACAAGGGCCAGAGATATTGGAGAATGAAAGAGAAGAATTTTTGAAAAATTTTGATACTATTCTAGAATCGAATAACTATATTGTAGGTTCTGGCAGTTTGCCATATGGAATCGACTCTGATTTTTATAGAGACCTAATAGAAAAAACAAAACAAAAAGGGAAGTATTTTCTTTTAGATTCAAGTGGAGAATCACTAGCTGATGGTGTAAAGGGAAAGCCTTTTTTAATTAAGCCGAACAGAGAAGAGTTTTGCAAGTTAATCGGGTTAAACCAATTATCAATAGAGGATATGATCTGGCACGCTAGAGAAATATGCCAAAAAGGTACCCGATACGTTTTACTTTCTTTAGGAAAAGAAGGTGCTCTTTTAATTAGCAAAAACATCACACTGCAGGCAGTTATACCAACCTTGACAGATGTGCACCAAGTCGGATCAGGAGATAGCATGCTTGCAGGCTTTGCCTTTGCTCATTCGAAAGGTTATTCAATTGAAGATAGTTTAAAGTGGTCGTGTGCCTGCGGGATATCCAATGCTGCCTCAGAGCGGACTGGATCAGTTGAATTAACAAAAGTTCAACATTACTTTAATCTTATTAAGGTGAAGGAGTTAACAGGGGGCGATTAAGTTGGAAAATATAGTTTGTTTTGATATCGGGGGTACATTTATCAAAATTGGCCTGATTAATCGTGATGGGCAAATCGTTTACAAAGATAAGGTACCAACACCTAAAAGTAATATACAAGAGCTGCTTCCTGAACTTTTAGCTGAGAAAATAAAAAAGCTCCAAAATGATTTTTTAATAGCAGGAATCGGAATCTCCTCGTGTGGTCTTGTAAATCATGAAACAGGTGAAATTTTATTTTCCAACAATATACCTGACTATTCAGGAATGAAGCTTGGCGAAATACTTTTCAATTTATTTAAATTACCCGTTAGTGTAGAAAATGATGTGAAAAGTGCTTGCATCGGCGAAATGTGGAAAGGTGCAATTCAAGGAAAGAAAGATGTAGTTTTTCTAACATTAGGAACAGGTATTGGAAGCACTATTATCATAGATGGGAAGATTGTAAGCGGATCTCGTCTTTTAGCTGGTGAACTAGGTCATACCGTCATCATTAATAACGGACGTTCATGTGGATGCGGACGGAGAGGGTGCTTTGAAAGATATGCTGCTACCTCAGCGTTAGTAAATGACTTTATTGATGAGAAGAACAAAAATGGTGAAGTTATAGAGAAAATCTCTGGAGAAGAAATTTTAGCTCTAGTAGAAGTAGGAGATTCAATTGCTACTGGCGTGTATAAAAAGTTTATTCATTATATAAGCATTGGTCTATCAAATATAGTCCATCTTCTGAACCCGGAGGCCATTATTATCGGGGGAGGAATTGCTGAGCAGGGAGACCGATTTATTCAAGACATCAACTCTGAGATTAAAAAGGAAACCATGCCAATTTATCATCAAGAAATAATCGTATTTCCTTCGATTCTTGGGAATGATGCTGGGCTGTATGGGGCATGTTATTTAACTTTAAAAAAATTAAACTACTTACACGTATAATTTTTAAGCAAACAGGCAGCATCCTATTTTGGTGTTGCCTATTCTTCTTTAATAAAAAGTATTCCTGCGAACAATAAAGGGGGAAGTTTTATGAAAGCAATTAAGGTAGAAAAGGTATATACACCCGATAAAGTAATTGAAGCTGGCTATATACTGATTAATAACGGAAAAATAAATGAAGTAACAACGAATAGACCCTCCTGTGAAATTTTGGATTATTCTAGTTTTGTAGCTATTCCAGGCATGATTGACTTACATATTCATGGTATTGCTGGAAATGACACGATGGATGGTAGTGTACAATCATTACAAGAAATGTCTATGTCGCTTGCACGTCATGGAGTTACGGGATTTTTGCCAACTACACTGACTCATGATTTCGAAAAAATTAAAAAAGCTGTAATGATCGTAAGTGAAGCGATAGGACAGACAGAAGGAGCGGAAATCATTGGATCATATGTAGAAGGCCCATATATTACAACTGAGCATCGAGGTGCTCATCCGGTCAAGTATATTCGTGAACTAAATACTGATGAGTTAATTGAAGTCATAAAAGTTTCCAATAATACGGTTAAAGTGATCACTATAGCTCCAGAAAAAGAGCTTGCAGAGGAAGCTATTAAATTGCTAACAGATAAAGGAATTCACGTGTCTATGGGTCATACAAATGCAGACTATGACACAACGAATAACGCAATTGAACATGGGGCAAGAATTTCTGTTCACACTTTTAACGGCATGAAAGGATTCAATCATCGTGATCCTGGGTGTCTTGGTGCCGTCCTAACTAATGATCAATGTTATTGTGAATGTATAGCAGATTTACAGCATGTCCACCCGGGAGCGATTAAGCTGTTATACAAAGCAAAAGGAACAGAACGGATATTTTTAATAAGTGATTCAATGGCAGCTGCTGATTTACCAGATGGATCCTATACACTTGGTACATTAGACGTTAAAGTGGAAAATAAAATTGCTCGAACAGTAGAAACAGGCTCATTAGCTGGAAGCACAACTAATTTAATGGAGTGTTTAAAAAATGTAAAAGACGTTTTAGGAGTGCCTTTAGAAACTATTTTACCGATGGTCAGTCTTAACCAAGCAAAATTACTTAATATTGGTCATGAAGTTGGAAGCATAGAATGTGGGAAAAAAGCAAATATCGTCTTAATTGATCGTCAGTTTAATGTTCAAGCTACTATTGTGAATGGAAAATTTGTATTTAGGAATAATCATAAATAATATGAGGTATTTTAACAAAGATGTAAAATTTAATAAAAGGTAACTAATTGAAGTATGTGCAGAAGAAATTAATAAATAATAAGGATGACCTTACTATAAGTGATTAAATGATCATTTTTGGATAGGTCATTTTGCTTTTTCAATGTAAGAAAATTAGTAATTAAGATGAAATAATGATGATTTCAAACGAGGACTATTGCCTAAAAGATAAAAACGTGGTAGATTAATACAGTATATATATTACGAGAAAAATACAGAGGTCATATTTTCCCTACTTTAATTTTACTATACAAATCCTCTTGAGTCAACCCCCATTTTTATCTTTTAAAGGAGTGCATGAAATGAACAACGAACTTCAAAAAGAACAAGTAAGAGTAAATGCTGTACTAGATCTAATTACGGACAAAATTAGTAAATTAACAGACGAAACAGCCCAACGTAGAAACGAAGTCATCAATGTTCGTAAAAACTTTTGGGATGAGGTTAAAGTTAATACAGATAGCTTTGATGATTATTTAGAGACGGTTATTAGTTTAAGACAACAATCTCAACTTTTGGCGATCGGCCAAATTAATCATAAGCAATCTTCAAACCGATTATCAGCACTTCGTCGGATGAAAGAGGTTCCTTATTTTGGTCGTATTAACTTTACAGAAGAAGGTATGTCTGAAACGGAGCGTATTTATATTGGTGTTTCAACGCTAATGGATGAAACTGGAGAAAATATTTTAGTTTATGATTGGAGGGCCCCAGTTTCGAGTGTTTACTATGATTATCCACCAGGTCCTGCTGAATATGATACACCTGGGGGGAAAGTAAATGGCGTATTAGACCAAAAATGGCAATACATTATACGTAACGGTGTAATTGAATCAATGTTCGATACAAGTCTTACTATAGGTGATGAGATTTTGCAGCATGTGCTAGGCAAAGGTACAAATAAGCACATGAGAAGCATAGTAGCCAGCATTCAAAAAGAACAAAATCAGATTATTCGTTATGACAAAGGTAGATTACTGATTGTTCAAGGGGCGGCTGGCAGCGGAAAGACATCTGCAGCTTTACAAAGGATTGCCTATTTGCTCTACAAATATAGAAATTGGATAAAAGCAGATCAAATTATCTTATTTTCTCCTAACGCAATGTTTAATAACTACGTATCGAGAGTTTTACCTGAACTAGGCGAAGAAAATATGCAACAGGTTACATTCCAAGAATATTTAGTTCATAGGCTAAGTGATGCGTTCCAAGTTGAGGATAATTATGAGCAATTAGAATATGTGCTAACTGCTTTAGATGATCCTTCCTATAAGACTAGGACTTCAAGCATTCGATTTAAAGCTTCAACTCATTTCTTTGAGACGATTAAGGCATACAGACAATCACTGGAATTATCCGGAATGGTCTTTAGGGGATTTAAATTTAGGGGCAAACCTGTTGTTACAGCTAAACAGATATATGAAAGATTTTATAGCACCGATACTTCTTTAAAATTTAACAACCGATTAGAGAACTTGACGGAATGGTTAAACAAACAAATCAATGACATGGAAAAGCTAGAATTGAAAAAAACATGGGTACAAGATGAAATCGAGTTACTCAGTAAAGATGATTATCAAAAAGCATATAAGTACTTACAGAAAAAACAATTTAAAGATAATTCATTCGATGATTATGAACAAGAAACTAAGGTATTAGGTCGAATGGTTGTACGTAAAAAACTAAAGCCATTACGTGAATGGGTACGGGGATTACGTTTCATTGACATAAAGGGTGTATACAAACAGTTATTTTCCAATCCAACTCAAATTGAACAATGGATTGAAGGGGATATCCCTGAAAATTGGGAAGACATATGTCAGTTAACATTAAATATGTTAGATGAAGGCAAATTGTTTTATGAGGATGCTACACCGTATTTACTTTTAAAAGAATTGGTTCAAGGATTCCAATCGAATGTTACGATTAAATTTGTACTTGTAGATGAAGCTCAAGATTATTCTCCTTTCCAATTTGAGTTCTTGAAGAGATTGTTTCCCTCTGCAAAGATGACTGTTTTAGGTGACTTTAATCAGGCTATCTTTGCGCATGCCAGTGAAATGGGAGATTTTAATGTCCTTAAAGGCTTATATGGGCCAGATGAAACAAAAGTGATCAATTTGACACGCAGTTACAGATCAACAAAACCAATTGTAGAGTTCACACGTAGACTCATACCTGGAGGTAATCTAATTACACCTTTTGAACGAGTTGGAGATAAGCCTGTGTTAACACAGTTATCTAATCGAGAAGATTTGCACAGTCATATTGCATCTAAAATCGAAGACTTAAAGAAAAGTGAATTTAATACAATTGCTGTCATTTGCAAATCTGCTGAAGAAAGTTTAGAGGCGTATGAAGCATTAAAAGTTGTAGAAGGAATCAAGCATGTGAAGAGAAACTCAGTTGAATATGAACAAGGTGTAGTCATTATTCCTGCATATTTAGCAAAAGGAATTGAATTCGATGCAGTGATTATATATGATGCATCAGCTCAAGTTTATGGAGACGAGCGTCTCCGAAGACTATTCTATACTGCATGTACACGAGCAATGCATCAGTTACATCTATATAGCTTAGGTGAAGCGACACCTTTTTTACATGATATAGATTCAGAGTTCTTACTACTAAATCAGACCATAGTACATGAATAAATTTAAACTTCCCTTAATTTATATAAGGGAAGTTTTTTACATTGAACCATCTAGCTTGTAATTATGCGTAAAGAAAACTTTTATTTAAAGTTCATACTTAATTCATAATTAGTCGATATATTCATCTTGTAATAAGTCGTAAAGGAGGAAGTAAATTGGACTATTTAAATAAAAAAATAATTACCCCAAATAATGGAGATTTGGCTGTAGAAGCGAGTGGTTTAGTTAAAATATTTGGTGAAAATCGTGCGGTTGATGGAGTGGATTTAAACGTTCGTGCTGGAAGTATTTACGGTGTACTTGGACCAAATGGTGCAGGAAAAACAACCACAATTAGAATGCTAGCTACATTACTTAGACAAGATGCAGGTACTGCACGCATATTCGGACATGATGTTTTAAAAGAGGCTCAAATTGTACGTCAATTAATTGGTGTTACTGGTCAGTATGCCTCAGTAGATGAGTCACTAAGTGCTACAGAGAATCTTATTATTTTTTCAAGATTACTAGGTCTAGGTAGAGCGGAATCGCGAAAGAAAGCAGCTGATTTATTAGAGGAATTTGGCTTAACGGAAACAGCAAAACGCCCACTGAAAAATTTCTCAGGTGGAATGCGTCGTAGGCTAGATTTGGCTGCAAGTTTAATTGCTCAGCCTCCACTGATCTTCTTAGATGAGCCGACAACTGGTTTAGACCCCCGTACTAGGAATCAAATGTGGGATACTATTCGTCGTTTAGTAAAAGAAGGTTCAACAGTTCTTTTAACAACACAATATCTTCAAGAGGCGGATGAACTAGCTGATCGTATCGCAGTTATCGATCGTGGTCTTGTAGTTGCGGAAGGTACTGTTGATGAATTGAAGGCTTCAGTTGGTAGTTCATCGTTACAATTAAAAATTCAAGATATAAAAGATGTTCAAAAAGCGCGTCAGACAGTAGAACATGTATTAAAAGTAAAATCCAATATCACATCAGTAGAAGGAAAGATTACTGCACCTTTGGCGGATGCTGACCGAGTAACCGACCTACTAATCGCACTACGTGATGAAGGTATTCATTTAGCTGAAATGAGTGTACAAAAACCGACTCTTGATGAAGTATTCCTTACGATTACTGGTAACAGCGTAGATAATGATGGATTAAAGGAGTCAGATAAAACAAAAGAATTGGAGGGAGTAAGGGGATGAGCACTTCAATAAAACCAGCTACTTATCGTGAATTAAAAAATAAAACTAGCTTTAGTCAATCAGTAAAAAATTCATTTACGATGGCTTATCGTGGTTTATTAAAAATAAAGCGTACACCAGAACAATTATTTGATGTTACGTTACAACCTATTATTTTTACACTTATGTTTACTTATATCTTTGGTGGGGCAATCTCTGGTGATGTTAAGAGTTATTTACCGGTAATCATACCAGGAATCTTAGTGCAGACTGTCATTACTACTTCGATTGTTACAGGTGTACAATTGCGTGAAGATATGGATAAAGGTGTATTCGATCGATTCAAGTCGCTGCCAATTGCACGAATTGCACCACTGGCTGGAGCCTTATTGGCGGATACGATACGTTATACAATCGCTACTGTTCTTACTTTCACTATGGGGTATATAATGGGATATCGTCCTGAAGGTGGCTTAGGCTATGTCGTTTTAGCCGGACTACTTGTAATTGTATGTTCATGGGCGATTAGCTGGATTTTTGCCTTTTTTGGAGTAATTGCACGGACAGCATCAAGTGTACAAGGGATTTCTATGCTAGCACTATTTCCATTAACATTCCTTTCAAATGCCTTTGTACCAGTCGATACAATGCCAAATTGGCTTCAATGGTTTGTAAAAATAAACCCAATTTCTCATCTGATCACTGCTGTAAGAAATCTTACGAACACGGGAACTGCAGGTTCAGATCTAATCATTTCGCTTATTGGAGCTGCTGTAATTGTAGCAATTTTTGCACCACTAACTGTAAAAGCTTATATGCGTAGAACATAATAGAAGGTGTTCCGTTAGTTTTTTTCTAATGGAGCACCTTTTCTTGCATTTTCTACTTGAAAATATTGAATAGCATGTGTAACATAATCAAGGTACAAATATATAAATAACTCATATAATCATGGGGATATGGCCCATAAGTTTCTACCGGACGACCAATATAATCGACCGACTATGAGTGAAAGCACATCTAGGGTTCCGCATTATTGTATAAGTAAAATGGCTGGTCCGAGCGATGTGGGCACTACACGTGCTACACCATTAGGGATAAAAACCCAGAAGGACAGGTTTCACTTGAGAGAAACATACTCAAGTGGAACCTGTCCTTTTTTGTTTTATAAAGAGTACTACTGTAAGCCAATCAATATAGATAAATTAAAGCAATGACAAGGGAGAGAATCAGATTGTTAAGTAAACAAAAAGCATTTACATTAGGCTTTCAACACGTCATGGCTATGTATGCAGGTGCAGTTGTTGTACCTCTTATAATAGGTGGCGCACTTAAACTTACGCCAACTCAAATCGCTTATCTGATAGCAGCAGATTTATTTACTTGCGGTATCGCAACAATCCTGCAAAGCATGGGGACTAAATACATTGGTAGCAGATTGCCAGTCGTTTTAGGATGTACTTTTACGGCGGTAGGTCCGATTATTGCAATTGCATCCTCTTCAAACTTACCAACAGCATACGGTGCAATAATTATTTCTGGGATCTTTGTTGTATTAGCTGCTCCTTTTTATGGCAAGCTTTTAAAATTTTTCCCTACAATTGTTACAGGATCAGTAGTTACGATAATTGGACTTTCTCTAATTCCAGTAGCTATGAATAATGCAGCAGGTGGACAAGGGAGTCCAGACTTCGGTCAAATACACAATTTATTACTAGCCCTTCTTACGCTTATCGTAATTTTAATTGTTAACAGATGGGCTAAAGGATTTTTACGTACAATTTCCGTACTTGTTGGTTTGGTTGTAGGAACAGTTGCTGGCTATGTAATGGGAATCGTTCACTTTTCAAGCGTATCGGAAGCATCATGGTTTAGTATCGCTCAACCATTCTATTTCGGAGCACCAAAAATCAGTATTACAGCTATTATCACAATGATTATCGTTTGTATCGTTAGTATGGTTGAGTCTACTGGAGTCTATTTCGCAGTCGGAAAAGCGACTAACCAAAAAGTTAAACAGGATCAGATTGTAAATGGGTTGCGTTCAGAAGGTCTTGCGATTATGCTTGGTGGTATTTTTAATGCATTTCCGTACACAGCGTTTTCACAAAATGTTGGTTTAATCTCACTTACAAAAGTTAAATCTAGGGAAGTTATTTATGCTGCGGGAAGTATCATGGTTGTTCTTGGGTTATTACCTAAACTAGCAGCTTTAACGACTGTTATTCCAAATGCCGTTCTTGGAGGCGCAATGATTGTTATGTTCGGATCTGTCGCAGCTGCCGGGATATCAATTCTTTCAGAAGTAGACTTAGGTAAAGGAGAAAACCTATTAATCGCGGCTTGTAGTATAGCAGTAGGGTTAGGTTCAGCAACCCTTCCACAAATGTTCGACCAACTACCTGACTTTTTAAAAATGTTAATGCAAAATGGAATTGTGACAGGTTCATTAACTGCAATTATTTTAAATTTATTCTTAACAAAACAAAGTGTGGCAGTAGAAGTGCAAGTTACGAAAAAAATATCATAAACTACATACTGAGACCCCTATTAATCGTAGGGGTCTTTTTAGTACTTATTACTAATAAACTTCGATTTTAAATAATGCAAAATCATGTACGAACTTACAACTAACCTTGCCGTGCTCCCATAAACGCTTATAAATTTGCCTTGAACTGCTGAAATCTCAATATTAAATTGCATACGTTTCGAATATCGATCCCAACACCCAAGCAGTATGACTGTGAGGAAGCCGATTTGTGGAGAGAACACTGGCTCATCAAATACCCCTGTAAACAAAATAATTGGTAGGCCAAGTAAAAAACTGTTGAAAAAACATTTTTTGCTGCGCTCAAAAAAGAATAAGTGAATGCATTTTACAATATTTATACTAATTAATGTTATAAAAGCCAATCCTCCTAATGTTCCGTATTCCGCAAACATACCCAGCAGTAAATTATGTGCATGGGGGATGAAATGACCATATTGTATTACATATTCTTGACCAAATCCTATTGGTGTCACACCAAAGAATGGGTGATTTTTCCATATAGTATATGCGTTTTTCCAAATGTCCAACCTTTTATGCCCTGCTTGAATAACAGAATCGGCCCTTGGCATTATATAGAGCAACCATTTCGAAAAGAATAGTCCGATTATGGTACAAACAAAGAAAAAGATTCGATTAAGTCGGAAGATAAAAAGTAAATAAATTAGAACCATCGTCCCAAAGCCAGCTCTTGAACCCGTAAGATAAATTCCATAACTAAGTAGAAGTTGGATTGGAAGCTGCCACGCTAAGTTAATAAAGTGTTTTCTCTCTAAACTAGAAAGTATGCTTGCTAAGAGAAAAGAAATAGCGATTAATAAAATAAAAACAGTAAAGTTGGGATTATATGCACAACCAATTAGACGGTTAAAATTCTTAGGTTCCACTTCTCCAAAAAGCACTGTTCCCAATAAATAACCAACAATCTTAGGAAAAACAAACCATTTAGATATCCATCCAATTACACAACTATATATGCCTCCAAAGATTATGACCATGCGAAATCTCTGAAATAATTGACCTTTCTCAGTTACTAAAATCCTACAATAGATTCCCCAGTAACCAAGAATCATGATACTGACCAATAAAAACAATATATTTCTAAATAAAAGGGCAGCACCAATAGTAGATATAAGTAGGCATAAGAAAAAGTACGAACTAAACGAATAAATAAACCGTTTATTAATAAACCATTGAGTATAGAGTGTACGAAGCCCGATGATCAATAGCAATGAAATACCTACTGGAGGTAAGAGAAAGCAGAGAAGTGCGCTTTTCTCCACTAACGAGAAATTTTTATAAAACTGTATAAACTTTTTCATTGTATACCCCTAGTTAAGTGACATAAATATCCTTAATCATATGGAGGATGTTGTCTTCTCATCTTTAAAATGAATTGTATTTTAGTTAAGTTGTCATCAAATTAACAAACATATTTTAAATACATAGGTTTAAAATACCACAAGAGTTTATTAATTATGTTTTGAAATTGTAAATTGAGCTTAAACTTTTTTGCTAGACAAATTAATGTACAGATTATAAATTTATGCATCTTATAAAAGAAAAATTATTTGTGGTGGTTTGATGAATATGACATTTATTTGAACAAAAATACGATTTAATAATATGAAATTTCTTCCTTATGAATTTTAGTATTGAAATTTTATTTCAAAGATAGTTATAATATATATGAAATTAAATTTACTTTTAAAAAATTACTTGAGGTGAAGCAAACATGCTTGAGAATTTAACA
>NZ_NUUX01000011.1 GCF_002564465.1 Bacillus sp. AFS088145
ATTTTATTTGGGATATAATACATTAAACCATTTTCTTTACCAGATCCACTTTAGATTTTACCCTTATTCTTTTTCGAATAGGGGTTTTTTATTTTAAAAGACATAAATAAAGTCGGATTCTACTAAATAGAATCCGACTTTTTTAAGTCAATTATGCTTTTTTAACATTTGTTGCTTGAGGGCCACGTTGACCTTTTTCTACTTCAAATGTAACTGCTTGGCCTTCATCTAACGATTTGAATCCGTCAGTTTGAATTGCTGAGAAGTGAACGAATACATCATCACCATTTTCTCGCTCGATGAATCCAAATCCTTTTTCTGCATTAAACCATTTTACTTTACCTTGTTCCATTTTTTGTTGCCTCCTCGTGTGGCTTACACACATT
>NZ_NUUX01000041.1 GCF_002564465.1 Bacillus sp. AFS088145
TGATGTTGATTTCCATTACAGGATGCTCGCTTTCCATGGGGCGAGATTCTTTAGCCTTCCCGCTTAGCCCATAGGAGTCGAGCATCCCTCCATTCCAATCAACTTATTATCCAAAAAAGTCTACTATAAAAACCTAATCAAATAGCATTTACTTAGCGTAATCTAACAGTTATTTATTAATCAGTTTGTGGGTCAATAAAAATCAAACATTAATTAAACTAATCTGTTTTTCAAAAAATAAGCTCAAATATTTATAACTTCTGAAAAATATCATTACTAGTGATTATTGGAATTATGAAATTGCTCAAACATATTAACAATTAAAACCATCAAAGAACATCCAAAAAATGATAATTTCATTATTAAATAAATGTTCATTTAATGTCCGTTTTCCATATTGACCATTTTATATTTCAAAACTCTGAAAGCTCACTTAATAAGTGTGCTTTTTTTCATGCCGTTTTATCTTACTCATGAACCCCTCATTAAGAACCTATTCTCCTTTTTGAGCTGTTTTACTTCCTCATGAAACTACAAAAAAAGCTCACCTTATAAAAGTGAGCTTTTTTTAGTATTCAAGTAACTTAAACTTTGTGAAAATACTTCGTCACGCATGATAAAACTAAATCGGCGATCTTTTTTTATGTTTGGTGGAAATTCGTCTAACAATACTGGACCGTTTGTTTCAAAATAGTGCTTTTGTGTTAAAAGTTCTCCAATTTCGGCAAAATAAATATTTTTTATAATAATTTTATCCTTACCTGTAACACGATATTGCCCTAAATAATTAATTTTCGATACATTTCCACCTGTTTCTTCTAAAACTTCACGTTTAGCTGCTTCTTCAGGTGATTCGCCTTCCTCTACTTTTCCGCCTGGGAATTCGTATCCTCTTCTTTGATGATCTGTGAGTAACCATTGGTCATTGTATTTACAAATAACCCAAACATGTTTTGGATCGGGTGAAAATGGATGTTTCTCAAACGATAATTCAACTGTATTATGGTAAAAATCTTTAAATATGTACATTTTAACCTTCCTACATTCATACTTGTTTTTCCATTGTACTATTTCTATTAAAATGTTTCATCATTATTGAAATAATATTCCTGAAACTTTATGAAAATATTTGATTGCCTTGCATATTGGACAGTATACTATATCATAGTAGTATAACTATTTAGGAGGATATAGTATGACTGGAGTATTTGTTGTTAGTGGAATTATTATCGTTGTTGTGTTTGGTGCTTTCGTTCTTACTGTAAATAAAGGCTATGGTGTACAACATAAAGTCGATAAGCTAGAAGACGTAAAAATGAAAAATAACCATGATGAGAAATAATTCTAGCAGACGAAAGGTTTGTATATGAATAAAATTTTAATTGGAATCATTAGATTTTATCAAAAATGGATTTCACCTGCAACGCCACCATCATGTAGATTCTATCCAACTTGCTCTAGTTATGGACTAGAGGCATTACAAACCCATGGTGCGCTTAAAGGAACTTATTTAACGACTAAAAGAATACTTAAGTGTCATCCACTACATCCAGGTGGATATGATCCTGTACCTGATAAAATAAATAAAGAAACAAAAAAAGATACGGTCAAAGAAACTTGAAACAATTAACAAGTTTAATTTGATCGTATTTTTTTATTAGGTTATTTCTATTAAGAAGTAAATTTATAAATCTTTTTAGAAATACTTTGGATTCTCACTTCATCCACTTCTACCCCTAAACCAGGGCTAACTGGCACTTTAACTTTTCCATTTATTAAAGCTACCTCTGGATAAATAAGATCATGCTCCCAATGTCTAGATGAAGCCGAAATATCTCCAGGTATTGTAAATCCGGGAAGAGATGCTAATGCAACGTTTTGTATTCTAGAAATCCCTGTTTCAATCATGCCTCCAACCCAAATTGGCATATTCTTTTCAACACAATAATCATGAATTTCAATTGATTTAGTTAATCCTCCGACTCTCCCAGGCTTTACGGTAATGATTTTGCAAGCGTTTAATTCATTCGCAATTTGAACATCCTCTAATGAACATATACTTTCATCTAAACAGACTGGAGTAGAAATTTCCTTTTGAAGAATGGCGTGCTCGATGAATTGGCGTTCACCGAAGGGCTGTTCAATCATTAACAAATTAAATTCATCTAATTTTTTTAGTTTCGGGATGTCTTCAATTGAATAATCTGAATT
The DNA here is from genome assembly GCF_002564465.1 of Bacillus sp. AFS088145. Taxonomy (GTDB): domain Bacteria; phylum Bacillota; class Bacilli; order Bacillales; family Bacillaceae_G; genus Gottfriedia. Next base: position 2,212 of record NZ_NUUX01000041.1, read on the forward strand.
GGCATCAATCATTAGAGGGATTGTTGGATAGCTATTTCGTATAGTTGATACAATTTCGTAATCATTTTCCTTTGAAACTTTAATTTTAAATCGTTCATAGCCTTCTTTTATATAAGCACTAATTTGTTTCAACATTTTTATTGGCTCGTCTATACTAATTACAACCCCAACTGGTATCTCTGCCTTATTACCCCCTAAAGCTTGTGCTAAAGTGATTGAATTTAGTTTACTATACAAATCCCAAAATGCACCTTCAAGCCCAGATTTAGCCATTTGATTACCTTTAAATTGATTTAATTGTGTAGCGACTTCACTTGGATGATTAAACTGCTTTTTTAATAAGATCGGTATAAAGAAATCCTTTAAAGTATGAAGAGCTGTTTGAATCGTTTCCTCTGTATACCAGGGCTCTGAAAAAGCAACGACTTCTCCATAACCGCATATTCCGTTTGCATCTAATATTTTAACAATTATACTTTCACGTTTTTCATATGTACCATAGCTTGTTTTAAACGGTACTTTTAGAGGCTGTTCAATTAAAAATAATTCAATTTGCCTTATCAACATGTTTATTCCCCTTATAGAAGCTTAAGTAGCTCTCTTCTAACTAGCTTATTAGTTGCATTTCTTGGTAGGTTGTCTACAAAAAATATTTCCTTTGGAATTTTATACCCTGCGATTTTATCTCGACAATACTCGATTAGTTCTTCTTGAGACGGAGGATTAGAGGATTTACTAACAACAAATCCAACAGGTACTTTTCCCCAATTCAGGTCTTCTTTGCCTGTTACACCAGCTTCAATGACATCTGGATGCGATAATAATACTGATTCAATCTCTGCTGGATATATATTCTCTCCACCGGAAATAATTAAGTCACTTCGACGGTCAACTACAAATAAAAAACCATCTTCATCCACATAACCCAAATCTCCTGTATAAAGATACTCAGACGAATCAGATAACTTAGCAAGTTTATAATAACCTTTACTCACGTTAGGCCCTTTGACTACAATTTCTCCTACTTCTTTTGGTAAACAAGTTCGTTGATCGTCTCTTATTTCTAGCGTACATCCAAATAAAGCTTTACCTGCCGAACCTATTTTAGAAAGCATATATTCAGGAGAAAGCGTTGCAATTTGTGAACAAGTTTCAGTCATTCCGTAAGTTTGATAGACTGGGACATTTAATGCTCTTGCCTTTTGTAAAAGAGGTAACGGAGCAGGTCCTCCACCAAGTAAAGCTGCTCTTACGCTGTTTAAATCATTTGTACCCTCAACAATTGTTAAGAGGTCATTTAATACTTTTGTTACAACAGATAGAATTGTTACATTATGCTTTTTGACACAGTCCTTAATGGTAAGTGCATCAGCTTTATTCGTTAACACAATTTTCATGCCATAAATCGCACTTTTATATACAGTTGATAAACCACCCACATGGAACATTGGCAAACAGACTAGCCATACATCATTATGATCTAATCCTAAATTTAATACTGAAGCAATTGCGCTACTCCAATGATTAAAATAAGTTTGTAAAACTGCTTTTGGGAAACCTGTTGTACCAGATGTGTACATCATAGTTGCGATTTTATCGCCATCAAAATTAGACTTGATTGGAAATTCCTTAGATTCACTGTTCTCTATTTCATTTATATTTAACAGTTTTATATTTTCAGGAATCTTTACCGTATTTGATTTCGCTACGATTAAAAATTCAGAATCACTATTTTCTAATTGATATACTATTTCGTCATCACTTAATCTTATATTCAGTAAAATTGCTGTTGCTCCGATATAATGAAGTGCATAAACAACTTCTATAAATTCAACAGAATTATTCATTAAAACCGAAACGTGAGATCCGTCTTTTATGCCAAAATGGTGAAATTTATATGCAAGATTTATAACTCGATCATGTAAATCCTTAAATGTAATTTCCTCCCCATCTGTTGCAATTGCTATTCGATTAGGAGTTAATCTGACTCTCTCAAGCAAAAAATTCGGAATTTGATTCATCAAAAACACTTCCTGACTATTATCAAAATTTACAAAAGTTCATATTAAAAAACTCTCCGATCGGCGAGCCTTTAGGCGAAGAGGCGTAGTTGCACTTAACTTATTCCCTAAAATGGGCAACTCCGTCGGGGTTTCTTCTCAGCTGCCAATTTATACTTTCTTAATGTGCAAAAAAAGCTTGATGATTTCTCATCAAGCTTTCAGACTGTTGGCAAACGCTCGCTTTCTTCGTTGCTTCGCCTGCCTATGGTGCTCATTACCGTCAAAGGTAACTCCGCTCCTCATCTGGCTTCGCGCCTCGAAAGACAAACGTTTTCAATCAGTCTGAAAATCAAATTTTTAGGATATCTTGATTATAAACTTAAAAAGCTTGATGATTTCTCATCAAGCTTTAAGTTCTTCCAAATCAAGGAAAACGTGGGAATTTATCGAAATCAGGTGTACGTTTTTCTTTAAATGCATCGCGGCCTTCTTTTGCTTCCTCAGTTGTGTAGTAAAGAAGTGTTGCATCTCCAGCTAGCTGTTGAAGTCCAGCTAAACCGTCTGTATCTGCATTCATTGCTGCTTTTAAGAAACGTAGTGCAGTTGGACTCTTTTCAAGCATTTCTTCAGCCCATTGAACTGTTTCAGCTTCTAATTCTTCTAAAGGTACTACTTTATTAACTAAGCCCATATCTAATGCTTCTTGTGCATTATATTGACGGCATAAGTACCAAATTTCACGAGCTTTTTTGTGCCCTACAATACGAGCTAAATAGCCTGAGCCATAACCAGCATCAAAGCTACCAACCTTAGGACCAGTTTGTCCAAATTTAGCGTTTTCAGCTGCGATTGTTAAATCACACACTACGTTTAATACGTTACCTCCACCAATTGCATAACCAGCTACCATTGCAATTACAGGTTTTGGAATAACGCGAATTAAGCGTTGTAAATCTAATACATTCAGGCGAGGAATGCGGTCTTGTCCAACATAACCACCATGTCCGCGAACACTTTGGTCTCCACCAGAACAGAATGCTTTTCCACCTTCACCTGTTAAAATAATAACACCAATTTTTTCGTCGTCTCTTGCATAAGCAAAAGCATCAATCATTTCTGATACTGTTAATGGTGTAAATGCGTTATGTACGTGCGGACGATTGATTGAAATTTTAGCAATTCCATTATATGTAGAATATAAAATTTCTTCATACTTTCTTTCTTGTACCCATTCAATAGTCATGAAATTTCCTCCTTTTCACTTTTCAATAAAAACCCAATTACTATTGTAGCAAATTTTTCCGAATGTTCCACATGAATTGCATGGCCTGCATGTGGAATTTTAATAATTTCGCTATTTTCTAGCTTCTCGTTCATTTTCCCCATTATCATGCAAAACTTTTCATCATATTCTCCACAAACTAATAAAGTAGGTTTTTTAAATTTCTTCAAGTCACTCCATAAAGATGGTTGAATGCCAGTGCCCATCCCTTTTAGACTATTACTTAAGCCAATTGGTGACTGATTTAATCTTCCTTGTTTAATCTTTTGTTGTGACTCTGATGTCAAATTCTTTTGAGTTGCAAATAACGGAATGTTTTCCCAATAATTAACAAATACTTCAATACCTTCATTTAGGATCATTGAAGATAAATAGTTGTCTTGTTCGATTCGAGCTAATCTTTCATTTTCAGTTTTAAGACCAGCCGTGCAGCTTTCTAAAATAAGCGATCTAATTTTAGTTGGATAGGCTAAAGCGAAATAGAGGGCTAGTCTACCTCCCATCGAATAGCCTAATAGATGCACAGAATCAATTTGCTTTTGTTCTAAAAAATCATGTAAATCTTTAGCAGCAATTTCCATTTTGTACCGCTCATCATTAATTGGACAATCTGTCATTCCATGTCCTAATAAATCAATTGCTATTACATGATAATTTTGTTCTAATTTACTTATTAAACTTTCCCATGTCTCCTTTGAACCTGTGAAACCATGCAATAATAATATAGTTTGCCCTTGACCAGATTCAATATATGAATATGCGACCTCATTTATTTTAATTTCCATGTACAAGAACACCTAATTTCATTTCTCGTATTCTGCTTTTACAATGCTCCAAACTTTTTGATGAAGATCATAATTTTCTTTACGATTTGTCTGAATTTCAATAATATGCAATCCATTATTCTTTTTAGCTAATTCATCTTCAAGTTCAAACCAATTATGAATTTTCGTATGAACTCCACCGAAAAGGGCAGTTGCATGCTCGAATTCCAATCCTAAAGGAGTTCCGAATAACTCTTCAAAATGTTTTTCTTCTTTTGATTGAGGTAAAAATGAGAAGATTCCTCCCCCATCATTATTAACAAGGATCACTCTTAAAGGTAAATGATGTAGTTTAGAAAGGACTAGACTATTTAAATCATGATAGAAAGATAAATCTCCAATTAATAATGTGACACTCTCTCCAGCTGCTGCCATCCCCAATGCGGTTGCAATTGTCCCATCTATTCCATTTATCCCTCGATTACATGCAATTTTTAACTTTTTAGATTGATTATGTAAAAACGTATCCACATCACGAATAGGCATACTGTTTGAAACAAACAATGTACTCTCTTCAAGTAAATTTTTTGCTAAAACTTGCACGATTTTCCCTTCAAAAAGTTCATCAAACTGTTCTGCTTGTTGTAGTCCATTTTTTGTTTTTCCATTAATTGTTTTCCATTTATTCAACCAATCTATTTCTAAACTACTTGTTTTCTGATATGACTCCAAAATTGCATTACAAAATTGGATATCATCACAAGAAATCATTTGAGTTGCTTTTAATGTCGGATCCCTCCATAAGTCTCCTTCATCAATTACAATTAGCTCGCAATCTTTTTGTTTTTGTATATATTGGCTAAACGTTTTAGATACAGGCATTGCCCCGAATCGTACGATAACTTCAGAATCAAGCGAATCAACAATGTCTTCAAATCGAAGAAATGTATCATATGTATCAATTACATTCGAGTCTTCAATACCACTAATCGTTCTTCCATTTGAAAGAGGATCACATAGAACTGGGTAGTCTAGTAAATTCCCTAAAGATTTAATCTTCTTTAAAGCTCCTTCTTCAACATAAGGACCACAAACTAATAAGCCTTTTCTTTTTGATTGAAAAAGCTTGGTGAATTCATTACTTGCTTCACTTGAAATTGTCGCAAGTGTTTCAGTAAGTATTGTGTGAGCAGAATTTTTGCGCTTTCCAGCTGAGAATAAGTCATCAATCGCAAAATTAGGAACTAATGGTTCTCGAAGTGGCACATTCAAATGTACAGGCCCCATTGGAGCAGTCACACATGAACGGTACAGTCTATTAACGCTTGAACGCGCGTATTCGTACATAGCTTCCGAAGCCTCTGGTAAGGCTAGCTCAATGAATTTTTTTACAAATGAACCGTATAAACCAATTTGATTCATAGCTTGTGGTGCACCTATATCTCTAAGCTCATGTGGTCGATCGGCTGTCAGTACGATTAATGGAATTCTAGATTCCTTTGCTTCAGAAATGGCTGGCATATAATTAGCAGCAGCTGTTCCTGAAGTACAGATTAAAACTGTAGGCTGTTTCGTACTTTTAGCGATTCCTAAAGCAAAAAATGCTGCCCCTCTTTCATCTACTGCAATATAAGACTTTAATTTTGGATGTTCATTTACTAACATCGATATTGGTGTAGAGCGTGATCCAGGACTTATTACAACGTTTTTAATATTTAATGCACTTATTTCATCTACAAGAGCACCAATATACTTTGTTAGTGCTTCATTATCTTTCATTTCGTAACCCTCCTAATGCATTTAGCATTGGCAGAAACTTTACACCAGTTTCAAAAAATTCTTCCTCTGGTTCTGAATCTTGTACCACACCACAACCAGCATATAATTTTGCTTTATCTTCTTTAATTAAGGCACTTCGTATGCCTACAGCAAAATCACCATTTCCATTTAAATCAATCCACCCTATCGGTGCACCATACCATCCCCGGTCCACAGGTTCAAGTTCACGAATTAATTTACATGCCTCTTCCTTAGGAAATCCTCCAAGTGCAGGGGTTGGATGTAATGCTTGAATTAATTCAAATAAAGAAACATGATTATATAATTTCCCTTCAACTGGCGTGAATAAATGCAATAAGCTTTTAGTCGCCATTATTCTTGGAGTTGAAGGTATTGATAATTCATTACAATATTGTTGAAGCGTTTCTCGAATATAGTTTACAACAAAAGCATGTTCACCATTATTTTTTTTACTATTTAATAACCAATTGGCGGCTTCTGTGTTTTCTTCCTTAGTTATTCCTTTTGCGGCAGATCCAGCAAGACACATCGAAGAAACTGTATTATTTTTCTTAGAAATTAATCGCTCAGGTGTAGCGCTAATAAATACAGTATCTTTTAATTGATAAGAAATAACATAGTTTACATTTCTTGTTGCTTCTAATTCATAAATTACTTTTGTTGAATTTACTTCTGCAGAAAATGTTGCATTTAAAGTTCGATTTAAAACAACTTTTTCTAATTCTTCATTTTTCATTTGATGAATTGCTTCTTTTACGCTTTGAATCCATTCATTTGGTTCAAATTCATCTTTGTTAATACATTCTGATTGTGTAAAGCTTGGTTGCTTCATTCCAAACTTTTCTAAAAAGTCATCATATTCTTTATATTGAAGCAATAAATCCTCTACTGTAGTTTGTTCATTAATTTCATAATTAGAGGTGATAAATGTCCCTTCGTTTGTAACCGTCACCATTAATTTAGGTACATAGAAATGAGAGGTACCAAAATTCTTCCAATCTTGATCATTTTTATAGTTATCAAAAAAAGAGAAACCCCCAAGAGCTATCGGTCCTGTACCAAAGCAATTTTCTTGCTCGATATACACATGCTCTCCAAAGCGTTTCCATTCTTTTTCTATTGCAGAATACTGTTCTTCTGTACTATGATGAAAAGGAACTAAAGTACCAATTCCTGTGAGAATTAACGAGTTTTCTTGGTTTGACCAATAAAAGCGTTCAGTAAAACCCAATTCTTGATAAAAATGGTAAACACTTAGGGGATGGATATTCATTATTTTTTCCACTTTACAAATGAAGCGTTTTGAACAAGCTTTTGCCTTTTGAAGAGAATGCTCAAAGAAGGCAATCGATTCCAGTTGACCTGTTCTAAGCATAATAGTTCCCCCTAGCTTAAATATACGTTAAATACATGATATAACTAAAGATACAACGATGAATGTAGACTGTCAATTTTATGAAGTTCGTCCATACTTTTTTAAAGTAAAATGACCTACATTTTCAAATAATATTAAAAAGGAGGATGTTAAAATGCAACCAACTGTTCAATCTCCAACTTCCTCAACAGGTTTTAGAACATGGTGGAATTTATTAAGACCACATACATTAACCGCAGCGTTCATTCCTGTTGCGATTGGAACAATGTTAGCGCACATAGCTCACTCATTTCATTTACTTTTATTTCTTTCAATGCTTATTGCAAGTTTACTGATCCAAGCCGCTGCAAATATGATTAATGAATATTATGATTATAAAAGAGGGCTAGATCATGAAGGTTCTGTCGGTATCGGTGGAGCAATCGTAAGAGATGGAATTAAACCTTCAACTGTTTTAAATCTTGCTTTTACTTTTTTTGGTATCGCTCTTCTATTAGGCATTTATATTTGTATTCAAAGTAGCTGGTGGATCGCAGTTATTGGACTTATTTGTATGGCAACAGCTTATTTTTATACTGGAGGACCACTTCCAATCGCATACACTCCATTTGGTGAGTTAGTAGCGGGCTTTTTTATGGGAGTTGTAATTATTGGTATTACTTACTATATTCAAGCTGGAAATTTACCATCAAATGTGATCTTACTTTCGATCCCTACTTCAATTACAATTGGAGCAATTTTAACAGCAAATAATATTCGAGACCTAGATAATGACAAAGAAAATGGACGTAAAACACTTGTTATCTTATTAGGTAAAAAGAATGCAATTATCTTTATTGGTTCATTATTTGCAGTTGCATATGCTTTAGTTATTTTATTTGTTATCATGAATTTAATTACACCTTTTGCACTTATTTCATTAATAAGTATTCCCGTTGCAATAAAAGCAACAAAAGGCTTTATAGGTAAGACCCAACCTATGGAAATGATGCCGGCCATGGCAGCAACAGCAAAAACAAATACTATAATGGGATTCCTTCTTGTTATAGGCTTAATAATTGGAAATATTTTTTCCTAATTAAGACAGAACAATTCCTCAAAAAACTTAATTCATGTTTTCCTCCTTTTTGAACAAAATATGGATAGTCATATTCATTTATTGAAAAGGGGGAGCATGATGCTTTCACAATCACAAATCCAAACATTTAAAAACGAACTACTGAATCAAAAAAAACATATAGAAGAAAGACTAAATGATCCAGCTTTTACACCATATTCACTTAGAGATTCTGTTGATGAACTTTCACTTGCAGACAACCACCCAGGTGATTTAGGTACTGAATTATTTGAGCGCGAAAAGGACATATCTCTTCATGAACATTTAAGAAACGAACTAGATGACGTTAATACAGCGTTACAAAAAATTGAAAATGGAACATATGGTATATGTGAAGTAAGTGGTGAAGAAATACCTTTTGAACGGTTAGAAGCTCTTCCTACAGCAAAAGCGATGATCGAACATACTCACGATCAGCATATTTCAAGTTCTAGTATAAGATACGATCGTCCTGTTGAGGAAGAAGTATTAAACCCTCCATTTAGTAGAGATCCTAAAGATCGCTCAATGATGTATGATGCTGAAGACGCTTTACAAGATGTTGAAAGATATGGAAGTTCTCAAACACCGTCAGATTTTGAATTTAATAATATTGAGGAATATGGAAGTACATTTACTGAGAGCTATGAAAATGTAGGTTATGTTGAGGAATTTGAAAACTTTATCGGTACTGATATTTACGGAAAAAATCGAACTGTCTACCCTACAAAAAAACATGAACAATATGAACAAGATCTTGATGACTATGAAGAACAAGCTTTAAACGGAGAATTATCTGAAATTGATGTAAAAGACATTGATAAGTACTAAATGAGTTAAAATTTCATTAAAAACGATTACTACAAAGTAGTCGTTTTTTTTATATTTTTAAATTAAATACATATACTTAATCAAGACAACTTACTTGAGGAGGTTTTATGAATATTAAGTTAATTGTTTTATTTTTCTCCTTATACTGTTTATTTTTTATTTCTTCTATTTTATTTCCGGTCGACTTCGTTTGGTATAGTCATCTAATTAAACCTAGCTATACTCCTTCAGGAAAAACAATCGGTATCATTTGGGCATTCTTATATTCTTTCATTTCTTTAAGCGTATGTATAATCGTTTCTTTAGGAGAATCCTTTAAAAAAGCAAAATGGTTTTATATTATATTTATTATTAATTATGTATTTAACCAGCTGTTTAGCTATTTTCAATTCAAACAAAAAGATTTACTAATGGCTACAATTGACTGTGGACTCGTCTTTGTTACGGCAAGTCTTTTAACGATCATCGCATATAAACATTCAAAAACTTCATTTGTATTACTCATTCCCTATTCTATTTGGTCATTATTTGCAACCTTTTTAAACTACAATATCTACGTACTAAATAGATAGATTTTTAGATTAATATAAAAAAGGCATCCTAAAAAAGGATGCCTTGAACATAACAAAAATTATTTTTTGTTTACGTTAGCTGCTTGTGGTCCACGGTTTCCTTCGATGATTTCGAATTGAACTTCTTGACCTTCTTCTAAAGTTTTGAAACCTTCGCCTTGAATTGCAGAGAAGTGTACGAATACGTCGTTTCCACTTTCAGTTTGGATGAATCCAAAACCTTTTTCGCTGTTAAACCATTTAACTTTACCGAATTCCATCGATAATACCTCCTAAAAATACATATATACACTATTAATGCGTGCATAATAGAGGGGTAAAGAAAAAGAACGTCATTGTCCAATCAGCTTAGGATTGCTACAACATTGAAAGTGGTCAAAACTTCTTATCAAGACAAAGAAAAATGAGCGTTACTAAAAATTTTGTAGTGCAAATGTATCGTTAATTTCTTACCTTCAAATAAATATGCAGTTAATAGTAACTTAAATATATCATATCTAAAAAAGTGCGTCAATGACACTTAGGCTTAATTGAGAGAATTTTTTATATAATTCTTATAATTTATCTTTTATACATTTAGACCTATCTAGTTTCCTATAAAAATGGAATATTTTCTCATTAAATAGTCAAAATAAATGAGGATTATGTAATAATTTATCAAATTTTTTATTATTAAATAACTAGATTTTAGCATTACAATATTTGTATAGTTAAACTAAAAGGAGGCATAAAAATGAAAAATTCTCATGAAGTTACATATAAAATTCATGGCCATGATATGCAGTTTGTACAAGTAGAGCTTGATCCAAAGGAAACAGTCGTTGCTGAAGCTGGAGCAATGATGATGATGGATGATGGTATCGAACTTGAAACAATTTTTGGTGACGGTTCACAGCAATCAGGTGGATTATTTGGAAAATTGGTTGGAGCGGGTAAGCGCCTTGTTACAGGTGAGAGCTTGTTTATGACTAGTTTTACAAACCGATCTAGCTCAATAAAAACAGTCAGTTTCTCGGCACCATACCCTGGAACAATCATACCTTTAGATCTACATGAGTATGGAAATAAAATTATTTGTCAAAAGGATTCTTTCTTAGCCGCGGCAAAAGGAACTTCAGTTGGGATCGAGTTTAGAAAGAAATTAAGTACCGGCCTATTTGGTGGCGAAGGCTTTATCATGCAAAAACTCGAAGGTGATGGCCTTGCTTTCTTACATGCTGGTGGTTCAATTTACCAAAAAACTCTTCAACCGGGTGAAAAAATTAAAATCGATACCGGATGTATTGTTGGCTTCACTGGTGATGTTAATTATGAAATTGAATATGTTGGAAATGTAAAAACAGCACTTTTTGGAGGAGAAGGTCTATTCTTCGCTACATTACAAGGACCTGGAACAATTTGGGTTCAATCATTAACTTTAGCAAGATTAGCTTCTCGAATTGGTCAATACTTACCAAACTCATCTAAAGAAGAAGGAAGTATATTAGGTGGCCTTGGAAATCTACTGGATGGTAATGATTAATTCAAACTACTTTAAAAGCGTTTTTTTGTTTACATACAAAAAACTAGTCAACGAAATCTTGACTAGTTTTTTTCTGTACTATTAGATTACTTCTTCTTCTTCTGGTTCTGCCTCACGTAATTTGTAAGTAAAGGTTGGAGTATAATCATAATCCAACTGCATCTTCTTAACACCTTCAATATAAGTCGATAGATGGTGACTATCCTTAATAGACCCTTTATTTAGTGAAAAAGTGATTGGATGTTTCACTTGAACGTATTCTAAATAAATGTTTAATGGCTTCACTTCTACTTTAAAGGGTGGGCTTAAAGGGACCATATCATATAGATTTACAAATCTTAAACTATGCCTAACATGTTCATCGTAGTTTTCTTTAAACTTTATATTTCCTACTTTTGGAGAGCCAAATGAATAGACATTCGGGTTACAAATTCCAGTCATTGCTATTTCATATCCTAATAACGTGGCCAATGAACCACCTAAGCTATGCCCCGTTATGAATATTTTTTTTGAAAGAGCCTTTTCCTTCACAATTGCTAAAAGCATTTCTCGACAAGATTGATAAATTGATAGAAACCCCGAATGGACACTCCCACCGTTCATCACATAAGGAAATACGTCTTGATCAATTTTTAAATCAACTAACCAATCCATATCTGATTTCGTTCCTCGAAACACAATGATTACGGATTCATCATTTTCAATAATATAGCCAAACCATTCTAGCTGGCTAATTGCACATGCTTTAATTGTATCTACTAATGAATAGCTTGCTGGAATCATAAATTTACCATCATTATCAAACTGAACATATGCCTGTTCAATGCAAAGTAATAGTTCTAAGGCCTTATCATAGTCAACTGAAAGGAATTTCAACGTATCTCTCCTTTCTCGCTTTTCATCATTATATGAAAAACCTCCTAATAATCTAAGAGGAGGTTAGGAATGGTGTAAGGTTCTTTGATGAATATTCCATATTTCTGATGCGTATTGACGAATCGTGCGATCACTCGTAAAAAATCCCGATTTCGCAACATTGTTAAGACTTTTTATAGCCCAATCCCTTTTGTTTTGATACGTGTGATTGATACATTCATGCGCTTTTACATATGAAGAGAAATCTCTAAGTAAGAAATACTCATCATTATAAGACATGAGCGAATCAAAAATTGGTTCAAATTCTTCTCTTGGTAACGGAAATAATCCATGTAGCATTTGATCTAATACCTTTTTTATTCGCAGATCATGATGGTAATAATCACTGCTTTTATATCCACCGTGTTGGTAATAATTTAATACCTCGTCAGCTGTAAGTCCGAATGTAAAAATATTCTCCTCGCCAACTTCTCTTAAAATTTCAATATTAGCACCGTCAAGTGTACCAAGCGTTAAAGCACCATTCATCATAAATTTCATATTCCCAGTACCCGAAGCTTCTTTACTTGCTGTCGAAATTTGTTCACTAACATCCGCTGCTGGAAAAATAATTTCACCTAATGAAACTCGGTAATTTTCAATAAAAATTACTTTAATAAATTGACTTATATAGCGATCATTATTAACAATATCAGCTACTGAATGAATTAATTTAATGATCTTTTTAGCAAAGTAGTAACCAGGAGATGCCTTTGCTCCAAAAATAAAGGTTCTAGGATGCATTTTAAAATGTGAATCTTCCTTCAAACGATTATATAAATACATGATATGTAAAACATTTAATAATTGTCTTTTATATGCATGCATTCGCTTTACTTGAATATCAAAAATTGAATCTGTATCTAATGCAATTCCATTTGTATAGTGAACATAATGTTCGAGAACTTCTTTTCTCTTTTTCTTTACATTCATAAATTGCGTTAAGAATGCATCGTCATCTTGATATTCTAATAGATTCTCAAGTTGAGTTGGTTCGTGTATCCAACCGTCTCCGATCGAATCATTTATTAAGCTACTAAGCTCAGGATTACATTGGAGTAACCATCTTCTATGAGTAATACCATTTGTTTTATTATTAAACTTAAATGGTTCATGCTCATAAAAAAGCTTCATTTCTCTTTGTTTTAAAATTTCAGTGTGGATTTCAGCAACTCCATTAACGCTCTTACTGCCTACAATTGCTAAATGAGCCATTTTAACGACTCCATGGGCAATTATAGCCATTTGTTCAATTCGATCCCAATCACCTGGGTATTTGTTCCAAAGCTCTTTACAATATCTCTCATTTATTTCTTCTACAATCATATAAATTCTTGGTAATAAAGGCTTAAATAAATCAACCCTCCATTTTTCAAGTGCTTCCGACAAAGTTGTATGATTCGTATATGAAATCGTTTGAGTTGTAATTTCCCATGCTTCATCCCAGGATAACTTTTCAACATCGATTAAAATTCTCATTAACTCTGGAATTGCTAAAACTGGATGTGTATCATTTACATGAATAGCAATTTCTTCATGGAGCTTACGAATATTACCGTACTGCTCCTTATATGAATCTACTATTCTTTGAATACTTGCAGAAACTAAAAAATATTGCTGTTTTAGACGTAATATCTTTCCTTCATCATGTGTATCATCTGGATATAAGAATTCTGAAACTGCTTCAGCCTCTCGCTTATATTTCATCAGTGATTTATTTGAGGAATGAGTAGATGCTTCAGCACTCCATAATCTTAATGTATTTACTGTGTTTGTATGATAGCCGATAATCGGTAAATCATATGGTACCGCTGTGATTGCTTCTGCACCATGAAGGCGGAATTCCAATCGATTTTTATTATTAAATGATTCTACTTCTCCACCGAATAAAACTTCAATTGCTTCATCATCTCTTCGAACTTCCCAAACATTTCCGTATTTCAGCCATTGTTCAGGTAGCTCGACTTGATATCCATCAACAATTTTTTGGTCAAATAGGCCATGTTTGTAGCGGATGCCACATCCATGACCAGGCAAGTCTTGTGATGCTAGAGAATCCAGAAAACAAGATGCTAGCCGTCCAAGTCCACCATTCCCAAGACCAGCATCGCTTTCAAACTCCTCAAGAGCACTTAAAGAAATTCCTAATCTCTCGAGGCCAGTTTCACATAACTCTCTAAGCCCTAGATGAATTAAGTTACTTTTCAAAAGCTTTCCTAATAAGAATTCAATTGATAAATAATAAACTTGTTTTTTCCGCTCTAAGCGGTATTGTTCACTCGTACCTAACCAATTACCGCTTATATGTTCGCGAATCATCGTTCCAAGTGTTTGAAATTGCTCTTGAGTAGTACTATCTGCAGTACTCTTTCCATGCATACTTTCTAGCTTCTCTTTAAAACCCCACTCAAACTCCTCCACACTAGAAAACATGGAATCACCTCGCCCTAAAAGATTTTTACTTTGAAGACTGCATATATAGTTTTGCATATTCTTTAGCTGATTTTAACCAACTTGAATCTCTTCTAATTGCATTCCTTCTGACTGATTTCCAATGTTTTTTATTCTCATAAATACTCAATCCACGTTCAATTGTGTGAAGCATATCGTGAGCATTATAGTTAGTAAAAGTAAAACCATTTCCACTCTTTGTCTCTTCATTATATGACTGGACAGTATCATTTAGCCCCCCAGTCTCTCTTACGATTGGAACACACCCGTATTTCATCGCAATAAGCTGACCAAGTCCACATGGCTCAAATAGTGAAGGCATAAGGAATAAATCTGCACCTGCATAAATCTGATGAGCAAAGCGTTCATCAAATCCAATATAAGCTCTAACTTTTTCGTAGTAGTTATGCTCCATTGCTTTAAAAAAGTTCTCGAATTCTTCATCACCAGAACCCAAAATTACTACTTGGACATTATAATCCATAATTTGAGAGAATACGTGTTGAATAAGATCAATGCCTTTTTGACTTGTTAATCGGGAAACCATTGCAATAATTGGAATATTTTCATCCATTTTTAATGCGAGTGACTCCTGTAATTTCAATTTATTTTCTGTCTTATTTTCGATTGTAAATTCATCGAAATTAGAGTGAATTTTTCGATCCGTAGCTGGATTATAAATTGTTTCATCAATTCCGTTAACAATCCCAAAAAGTTTGTGATCTTGCTCACGTAATAGTCCATCTAATTGCTCTCCGAAAAATTCATGCTTAATTTCTTCTTTATATGTTGGACTAACAGTTGTTACGAAATCACTTGAAATGATTCCAGCTTTCATAAAGTTGATACAATCGTAAAATTTCAAATAGTCATCGCGAAAATATTGTTCATCAATTCCTAACATATCGTCCATTACTTCTTTTGAAAATACGCCTTGGAATTGAAGGTTATGGATTGTAAATACAGATTTCATTTTTGGATTAATATCTTTAAATACGCCATACTCTTTCATGAAAAATGGGATCATTGCTGTATGCCAGTCATGACAGTGTATAACATCAGGTTTAAAGTCTAATTCTTTAATACATTCAATTGCAGCTAGAGAGAAGAATGCAAAACGCTCTCCATCATCAAAATGACCATACAACTTATCACGATTGAAATAGTACTCGTTATCAATAAAATAATAAGTTGTACCTTCTACTTTCAATTCAAATAAACCACAATACTGTTTTCTCCAGCCTAGATTTATAGATAGCTCTTTAACTAGCTTAGCTTCATCTCTATATTTAGCAGGAATTAACGAGTAGAATGGAAGCATTACTCTTACATTCGTATTTAGTTTATTTAAATACTTAGGGAGAGCGCCTGCAACATCTGCAAGCCCTCCCGATTTAACAAATGGTACACATTCTGAAACAATATATAAAACATTTACCACTGAATCAACGCTCCTTGGACTGAACCTTTTTGAAGCACTACTGGCTCACTTAAGCTTCCTTTTATTTCAACACCATCTTCTATTCGAACATCTTTATCTAATATAACGCCATCTAATATACAATTATCTCCAATGTTTGATTTTTGCATAACAACACAATTTCGAATAATTGTATTTTTTCCAATTTTCACAGCTCTTGAAATAATACTATTTTCAACCGTTCCCTCAATTTCACATCCATTAGCTACAATTGAATTTTTTACAATTGCTTCTTTTGAATATTTTGTTGGTGGCTCATCTTTAACCTTAGTAAAGACAGGATAAGATTTTAAGAATAATTGATTCCATATCTCAGGATTTAATAATTTCATACTTTGCTCGAAATAATCCTCAATTGTTTGAATAATTGAAACTTGTTGAGGTATTTCATACGCACTTAGTTCAACCTCATTATTTTGATCGCGTACAACGTCCATAATTGTTTCATAGCCTTTTTCGTGGAAGTTTTCAAAAAGCTTTAACAATAACTCTTTTTCAAGGATATAGATATTTAAAGATTTACCGAACTGCTTTAACTCAGTAATTTGTGCATTTGTTTCGATATGTCTCTTTAAAACTGGTCTAAAATCCACAGAGCAAATCGTATAAGTATTTGCTACTACTACATACTTTTGAGTAGAACGTTGTAAAAATTGAATATGTTTTTCGATGAAATCGAATGTACCAAAAGCTCCATCAGTTGGTTCTGGCGTAAAAATAAATAGCCCATCCTTTTTACGATTTAAGTCCCAATGTTTACCAGAGCCTAAGTGATCAATAATTGATCGATAAGGTTGATCAGGAAATACAGCGACACTCGTAATACCAGAGTTCACCATATTACTTAACATAAAATCGATTAAACGATATCGACCTGCATAAGGAAGTGTTGCTAATGGTCGATGCTGTGTTAACGGCTTTAAAGATTCAAAATGTGTTGACGCCTCAATTATTCCTAGCATAGTATGTTTCATCAAATAACCCTCTCAATCTATTTTTCTATTTGAGGAATGAGCCACCTCTTATTCTCCGCTTGTAACTAGAATAACCTCTTCATAATCTTTCTCAGGACCTAAAAGGCTTCCATCAGGAATAACCATTCCAGGAGCTACTACTGCACTTTCAATACGAACATCTTTTCCAATAACACAACCCGGCATAACGACAGAATCTTTAATCATACTGCCTTCTCCGATTGTTACACCTTGGAATAATACAGAATGTGATATAAAGCCTTCAACAACACACCCCTCATTAATTAGAGAGTCTTCAACGATTGCTGTAGGTGCAATATATTGTGGCGGTTGATTTGGATTAACTGAATATATGCGCCAATCACGGTCATATATATTTAGTTCACTATCTTCATTTAACAAATCCATATTTGCTTCCCATAAGCTTTTTACTGTACCAACGTCTTTCCAATAACCTTTGAAAGGATAAGCAACTACTTTTTTCTTTTCTTCTAATAAAAGCGGAATAACGTCTTTACCAAAGTCATTACTTGATTCTGGATTACGATCATCCATCTCTAAAAATTCTTTTAAAACATTCCATTTAAAAATATAAATTCCCATTGAAGCTAAATTACTCTTCGGATATTGAGGTTTTTCTTCAAATTCTATAATATCCATTTCATCATTTGTATTCATAATTCCGAAACGGCTAGCTTCATCAATCGGAACTTCGATAACTGAAATCGATACATCTGCCTCTTTTTCAATGTGATAGTCTAGCATTTTACTATAGTCCATCTTATAAATATGATCACCTGAAAGAATCAAAACATATTCAGGCTGATATTGCTTTATATAATTTAAATTTTGATAAATTGCACTTGCAGTACCTGTATACCATTTAACTCCAGATGCTTCTGAATATGGTGGTAAAACAGTTACCCCACCATTTAAGCGATCTAAGTCCCATGCACTTCCTATACCAATATATGAGTTTAGTACTAGTGGCTGATATTGAGTTAGCACCCCAACAGTATCAATACCTGAATTTGTGCAATTACTTAAAGTAAAGTCTATTATTCGATATTTACCTCCGAAAGCTACGGCTGGTTTTGCTAGTTCTTTTGTTAAAGAACTTAATCTACTCCCTTTTCCCCCTGCTAGTAACATTGCTACGCATTTTTTCTGAACCATTGCTGCTAATCCCCTTTCGCATTTTAACTGGACGAATGATTGTAAAACTAAAGGCAGGTAATGCTATTTCAATACTGTATGGTAAACCATGGAATGGTATTTCTTCTGATTCAATGGCAGAACGATTTATTTTACTATCGCCACCAAATTGTACATAGTCACTTGAAAGCAATTCTTTATATCGATGCTTTGCAGGTACTCCAATTCGATATGTTTCATAAGAAATTTCTCTAAAATTACAGATTACGATGACATAATCCTCTTTGTTTTTTCCTTTACGGATAAATGAAAATACACTTTGATCTGCATTATTTGCATCAATCCATGAAAATCCATCCCAATGATTATCAACTTCATAAAGTGATTTATTTTTTTTATAAATTGATAATAATTCTTTGAAATATTTATTCATCTTGGAATGATATTCATAATCTTTAATCATCCAATCAACTTGCTCTAAATCCTTCCACTCATCAAATTGCCCAAATTCGCTTCCCATAAATAGAAGTTTCTTACCTGGATGAGATAAATAATAACCAAATAGTACCCTTAATTGAGCAAATTTTTCCTCATATGTACCTGGCATTTTATTTAACAGAGATTTCTTACCATGTACTACTTCATCATGTGAAAAAGGTAAAACAAAATTTTCTGAGAAGGCATATAAAAACGAGAAAGTCATCTGATTATGATGATGCTTTCTTTCCGTTGGGTGAGTCTCCATATAAGTCAAAACATCATTCATCCAACCCATATTCCACTTAAAATTAAAACCTAATCCACCTTCGTATGTAGGTGCAGTAACTAATGGCCAATCAGTAGAATCTTCAGCAATCATTAATACTTGTGGATCATGTTCAAATACCGCTTCATTTAATCGTCTTAAAAACTGAGTTGCAAAAGGATTCTCTTCATTTCTATTTTTCCAATATAAAATATTTGCAACAGCATCTACTCGGAAACCATCAATATGAAAATATTCCATCCAATATAGAGCGTTTGAAATAAGAAATGATTTTACTTCCGGTTTTGATAAATCAAAATTAGCTGTTCCCCACACTTCATTTTCTCTAGCATCATAACCTTCATATTCATATGTCGGTTCACCATCAAACATGTATAATCCATGAGAATCCTTACAAAAGTGACCAGGCACCCAATCCATAATGACTCCTAACCCGTTCTGGTGACATTCGTCTATAAAGCTCATTAGCTCATGAGGATTTCCATATCGACTAGTAGACGAAAAATATCCTACCCCTTGATACCCCCAAGAACGATCATATGGATGTTCAACTAATGGTAATATTTCAATATGTGTAAAACCATGATCTTTTACATATGGAATTAGTTCTGTCGCTAGTTCTGCATAAGTGTAGAAATCACCGTTTTTCTTCTTTTTCCAAGAACCTAAATGTACCTCATAAATTAAAACTGGTTCTTCATATACTGACTTTTTAAATTTCTGCTTACGATATTTTGTATCTTTCCATTTATACCCCGAAAGATCATAAACGATCGAAGCTGTGCTTGGTCTTAGTTCACTATAGAAAGCAAAAGGATCACTTTTTAATAAAACTTCACTACGCATGGTTGAAATTTCATATTTGTATATCGTCCCATGACCAATTTCGGGGATATATATCGTCCAAATCCCTTGATCGTTCAACTTTTCCATTTTATGTTCAGAACCATTCCAATTATTAAAGTCCCCAACAACTGAGACACCTTTCGCATGTGGAGCCCACACTGTAAAAGTAGTTCCAACTTTATTCCCTTTTTTTACAACATGTGCCCCAAAGCATTCATGGCTATGGAATAAACTTCCCTCATGGAATAAATGCACATCAAACTCAGTTGGCCGTGTCAAAAGCAACATCCTCACCTCATTACAATCTCTTAAATTCTTCTATCTCTTAATATTCTACAAATATATATAATCACCTTGTTTTTATGCAAAAAAAATTCAAAAACTTTTTTAATAAAATGAATAACCATTCATGAAACCGTTGTCATTATTGCATTTGTCGTAAAAATGTCGAATTTGTCGAACGAATATTAATGTATATTTATACATTATATTTTGAAATTCCCTTGTAACAATTTGTAAATTTTTGATTTTTCATAAAATTTCATACATATTTCCCACTTTTATAACAAATAAACTTTATTTTTAAAAAGAATTGTAGAAGATTGTCGAATTAAGGGGAGAGGATTTTTTTGAAAAATATTTAGAAACCATTAGCAAATTATTTGGAAATTTAGTTGTAAAAGTAAAAATAATTTCTAACCGAATTCAATTTATGCTGTAATATGGAAGACCAAGCAACAATACTTATTGATCCCAAAAAGTGAATTTTAATTACCTAACTTCCATTTTAGGCAATTCAACAAAAATTAATGAGATTCATGTAGATTCGTTTCAAATTTACTAATACTTGAGTATATTTACCTCCATTGGTAGGTCTTTTTATTAGCTCAATAAAATAACAATCGTAATATAGTAAAAAGGATCTTCGTTTTTACGAAAATCCTTTTTTGTCTTATTATTTAAAAGCTTATTAGACTTGCATTCGCTTACTTGATGTTATTACACGTAAACGAATATCTGAAATCAAGAATACACCACATAAAATGACAAGAAAACCAAACAACATCCCTAATGTAATATGTTCTTTCAAAATAAAAACTCCCCAGATTATTCCAAACACTGGTATTAAAAAAGTAACACTTAATGTTTTTGTAGGTCCAACACTTTCGATCAGATAAAAATACAATAAATATGCTATAGCAGTACAAAATAATGCTAATCCTAGAACCGCCAATATAGCAACTCCTGATACTTTATTTATAGATGCACTGAAATTTAGAAGTGTAAAAGGTAAAAGTAAAATTGCAGCACCAATTTGTTGACCAGCTGCAATTGAAAGTGGTGGTACTAAAGTAAATGCTTTCTTTGCATAAACACCTGCAACTCCATATGAAATAGTCGACAAAACTGCTAGTCCTATTGCTATTTTAACATCATAAGTAAACGGAATTGAACTCCATCCTACTAACAAGATTACTCCTATTAATCCTACTATTATTCCAGTCAGCTTTCGAATACTCAACCTTTCTTTCGTCCATATAAAAACAACCAGCGCTGTAAATAATGGCGTCAAAGAGTTTAAAATTGATGACATTGAGGCTGGCAAATATAATGCTGATGTAGCAATTAATGTAAATGGAATTGCTGCATTTAATGCCCCTATTATTAAATATTGCCTCCATCTCTTTTTAAACTGTAATGACTTTTTAGTAATAACCAAATATAGCATCAGTACAAACGCAGCAATTATAACTCTTCCCTGTATTGTTAAAATTGGTCCAAAAACTGGCGAAGCTATTCGAATAAATAAAAATGACGCTCCCCATAATGCTGCTAGGCTCAATAAAGCTATTCCGTCTTTTAACTTCATTTATTTAACTCCTTTCTGAATGTAGTTGGAGTGTAATTAAAATGATGACGAAACATGCTTGAAAAATGTGCCGATCCTTTAAAACCAAGATTATGCGCTATTTCAGTTATGGTTTTCTCAGTATCTCGTAATAATCTCAAAGCTTCTATCATTCTTAGCTTAGTTGCGTATTCTAACGGCGATAAACCTGTGGATTTTTTAAATAATCTTTGCAAATGAAATTTACTTACTCCAACTTCAATTGCTAACCGATCTAATGTTAAGCTATTTCGATATTCTTTTTCAATAAAATGTTTTGCAGTTGAAATAATATCCTCCTCATTTGAGTGAAGTAATTCAGGACGACATCTTTTACATGGACGGTACCCATCTTTAATTGCCAAAGAAAATGAAGGATAATATGATACATTTTCCTTTAATGGGGTTCTTGATTTACACGAAGGTTTACAACAGATTCCAGTGGATTTAACTGCATATATAAATATTCCATCGTAGTTTTCATTGCATGATTCAACTGCATCCCACATGACCTGATTATTTAATCCGTTCATTTAATCACCTCATCTTTAGCTATTCACATTTTAACACTAAGATCATGCGCTTGCTTTCAATTTCTTGCTTTCTAATTTCTTTGGAAGAAGGATAATAGTTAATAGACCATCTGATCATTTTGAAGAAAACCTACAATTTTTCAATCTACATAGGTCTCTTATATTTCGCAATAACTTTACAACCTTAAAAAATGAAAGCATAACTGATCCTACCTTTTAGATACTAAATGAAATCAATTTTTTACTTTAACAAAAAACAACTTAATAACTAGCTGTTTAAAACACTTTAGTAATATTATTTGAAGTATACTTAAAATAATGGATATTAACGACGTTGTTAACTAAAGGGTGAGGATATAATGATGATTGAATTTAAAATCAGTGAAAAGGCTATCTGTTTTGAAAATGAAGAATATGTGACCCGAATGAAGATTAATGGAAAAGGAGAAGGGCGAGATCGTGGAGAACTAAGACTGAGATGTGCTGTTTCCATTACTTTATTTCTAAAAGAGACAGAAAACATATTGAATCTACGAGGGAATATTTATTGGGATGCAGCTTACCCAAAAGCACATATTTTCTTTACGGGTGGCAGTTTAGTTGATTTTATTGAGGAGCAAGGATATGAATATAACGAATTTAAAGAATACTGGAGTCAAGTGAAAAGGTTAGCAACTAATGTCTTTTCAGATGATGAAATTAGAGCATATCAAAAAATGTTGAAAAATGAACAAGTAACTGTGTAAAGCAAAGTTTACTAAAATTCGGATTAACAATTCAGTTAGTCCGTTTTTTTTCGTATACATGAGAAAATTTATTATTAAATTACTCTTTAAGGAGTTTTAGCTAAAACTATAACTTTTTTTCTTTTTTGAGTATATGAAATAAGCTTCTATCTTTATTTACCACGATAAAAGCTCTATATCGGAACGATGAACTCTGTACATCTTAAAACGAATGAAGAACCTTCTAATATAATGAAGAAAAGCGGACCTATTAAAGAATGTTGTCTAAAGTCCTAATAAAAGACAAATAAAAAACTCAGTTACCTGTGTTATCACAAATAACTGAGCTTTAGATATGACCCGTACGGGACTCGAACCCGTGTTACCGCCGTGAAAGGGCGGTGTCTTAACCGCTTGACCAACGGGCCAAAAAAAAATATGGCAGAGAAGAAGGGATTCGAACCCTCGCACCGGTTACCCGATCTACACCCTTAGCAGGGGCGCCCCTTGAGCCACTTGGGTACTTCTCTATCATATGGCTCCGCAGGTAGGATTCGAACCTACGACCACTCGGTTAACAGCCGAGTGCTCTACCACTGAGCTACTGCGGAAAAATTAATTTTAAATTTAATGGTGGGCCTAAATGGACTCGAACCATCGACCTCACGCTTATCAGGCGTGCGCTCTAACCAGCTGAGCTATAGGCCCATTAAATTTTATAAAAAGCGGGTGATGGGAATCGAACCCACGACCGAAGCTTGGAAGGCTTCTATTTTACCATTAAACTACACCCGCAAAATATGGGGCGACCGATGGGAATCGAACCCACGAGTGTCGGAACCACAATCCGATGCGTTAACCACTTCGCCACGACCGCCATAAAGAGTGCCGACTAGAGGACTTGAACCCCCAACCTACTGATTACAAGTCAGTTGCTCTACCAATTGAGCTAAGTCGGCTTATTATAAGTTATATTACTTAATTTTGTTTATTGCAATATTTAGTTCATCTCTTAGTCGTCCTTGTCTCAGGAAGAATTTCAAGATGTTGCTCGACAAGTACGCTGAGGTTTTGCTACGAAGCTTATTCGTTCGTGCTCTACCAATTGAGCTAAGTCGGCTTATTATAATAATCATTTTTTATATTTAAGATGGTGGCTCGGGACGGAATCGAACCGCCGACACGAGGATTTTCAGTCCTCTGCTCTACCGACTGAGCTACCGAGCCAACTTAAATGGCGGTCCCGACCGGGATCGAACCGGCGATCTCCTGCGTGACAGGCAGGCATGTTAACCGCTACACCACGGGACCATTTGGTTGCGGGGACAGGATTTGAACCTGCGACCTTCGGGTTATGAGCCCGACGAGCTACCAGACTGCTCCACCCCGCGATAATGTGGATACTATTTAATATAGTTCCATTCTAGATACTAACTAAGTTAGATCCATTAATATAAACTTTAATAAAAATGGAGGAGTAAGAGGGATTCGAACCCCCGCGGGCTGTTACACCCCTGTCGGTTTTCAAGACCGATCCCTTCAGCCAGACTTGGGTATTACTCCATTATAAGTGGTGGACCTTGTAGGACTCGAACCTACGACCGGACGGTTATGAGCCGTCTGCTCTAACCAGCTGAGCTAAAGGTCCTTAAATAAGTAGCGGCGGAGGGAGTCGAACCCACGACCTCACGGGTATGAACCGTACGCTCTAGCCAGCTGAGCTACACCGCCATAATAAGTTAATTTAAGTTTCTTTAAGTGGAGCCTAGCGGGATCGAACCGCTGACCTCCTGCGTGCAAGGCAGGCGCTCTCCCAGCTGAGCTAAGGCCCCATGTTTTAAATGGTCGGGAAGACAGGATTTGAACCTGCGACCCCCTGGTCCCAAACCAGGTGCTCTACCAAGCTGAGCCACTTCCCGTTCAGAATTACAGGTGAAATAATATGGCGCGCCCGAAAG
>NZ_NUUX01000042.1 GCF_002564465.1 Bacillus sp. AFS088145
TGTTTAGTTTTCAAAGATCACCTTATCGCTCTGAGGCGACTTAAACATCTTAACATTCCCTGTCGAATGTTGTCAATGTTTTTTTAAAAGTTTTTTTCGTTGTCATTTCGTATTAATGTGACAACGTTTAATAATATAACATCTATAAAAACAAAATACAATACCTAATTTTAAATTCTTTTTATTCAGATAGTTTCTACCAGATTCCAATAAATAAATGATGTCCTTATTCCTTTAAAAAGATACATTCAATTATAAAAAAACTGGCTAAAAGTATTCCTTTAGCCAGTTAGTTAAATCTTATTTATGTCTCATTAATGGGAATAATAGAACGTCACGGATTGAAGGAGAATTAGTTAACAACATAACTAATCGATCAATACCTATTCCAAGACCACCAGTTGGTGGCATACCATGCTCTAATGCTTCGATGTAATCATCATCCATCATATGTGCTTCGTCATTACCAAGCTCACGTTCTTTAAGCTGTGCTTCAAAACGCTCTTTTTGGTCAATTGGATCATTTAACTCTGTAAATGCGTTAGCATGTTCACGTGCCACAATAAATAACTCAAAACGATCAGTAAAACGTGGATCGTCAGAATTCTTTTTCGCAAGCGGTGAAATTTCTACAGGGTGACCAAAAATAAATGTAGGTTGAATTAATGTTTCTTCAACTTTTTGTTCAAAGAATTCGTTAATAATATGACCAACAGACATATTCTCATTAACTTCAACATTATGTTCTTTAGCATATTGTCTTGCTTGCTCAACTGACATTTCTGGCCAGAAATCTACTCCACAAGCTTCTTTAATCGCATCTACCATATGAAGTCTAGTCCATTTTGGCTCTAGGTTTACTGTGTACTCACCGTAAGGAATAGTAGTAGTACCTAAAACTTCTTTAGCGATATGAGCGATTAGATTCTCTGTAAGTTCCATTATGTCAGCATAATCAGCATAAGCTTCATATAATTCAATCATCGTAAACTCTGGGTTATGACGAGTAGAAATACCTTCATTACGGAATACGCGACCAATTTCATAAACTTTTTCAAGTCCACCTACAATTAGTCGTTTTAAGTGTAGCTCAATTGCAATACGCATATATAATTCCATATCAAGCGCGTTATGATGAGTGATAAACGGTCTTGCAGAAGCTCCACCTGCAATAGCATGTAGCATAGGAGTTTCAACTTCTAAATAACCTTGGCTATCTAAATAACGTCTCATAGATTGGATAATTTTACTGCGAGCAATAAATGTTTGTCGGCTTTCCATATTCATTAAATCTAAATATCTTTGACGGTAACGTTGCTCAACATCTTGTAAACCATGGAATTTATCAGGAAGTGGTAATAACGCCTTTGAAAGGAATGTATATTCTTTAACTTTAATAGATAATTCTCCTACATTCGTTTTAAATACCACACCTGTAACACCTACAATGTCACCTAAATCAGTAATATCAAAGATTTCATATTGTTCTTCACCTACAGCATCTTTACGAACGTAGATTTGAACTTGTCCATTTAAATCTTGAACATGTGCAAATCCAGCTTTACCTTTACCACGTTTAGTCATTACTCGACCTGCAAATGAAACAACAATCGCTTTTTCTTCTAATTCTTCTTTAGAATACTGGTCAAATTGTTCTAATAAATCATTTGAAGAATGTGTGCGCACAAACTTTTTACCGAATGGATCGATACCTTTTCCTTCAAGTGTTTTTAATTTCTCCCTACGTATAAGGGCTTGATCATTTAATTCTTCGTGACTCATTTTCTCAACTCCACGTAATTATTCAAAAATATTTAAATACAATATAATTTTAATAGAAAAACTGCCAGTATTTCGATCTGGCAGTTTTGTTTACTATAACTTATTATATTTTGTCAAGCGAAACCTGTCAAACTTACAAAGCTTGAGTAGCTTTCATTTTTTCTTCCACTTCATTAACGTATGTTGCTAACACTTCAACCATTTGAGCACGAGTACTAACCTCGTTAATTTGATTTCGAACTAATGCAGTGCCTTTTAAACCTTTTAAATACCATGCTGCATGTTTTCTCATTTCCAATACAGCTACATGTTCATTTTTCAAATCAATTAAACGGTCTAAATGCAATAAACATACATCAATTTTTTCACGCGCTTCTGGCTCAGGCATTAATACACCAGATTCCAAGTATTTAACTGTACGATAAATCATCCATGGATTTCCTAATGCAGCTCGACCAATCATTACACCATCACAGCCTGTTTCATCTAACATACGCTTGGCATCTTGAGGAGTCTCCACATCACCATTACCGATTACGGGAATCGAAACCTGATTTTTAACTTCTTTAATCCAGCTCCAATCAGATTTCCCTTCATACATTTGATAACGAGTTCGTCCATGGACCGCAACTGCTTTTCCACCCGCTGCTTCAACTGCTTTTGCATTATCTACTACATATATGTGATCGTCATCCCATCCAAGACGCATTTTAACTGTAACTGGTTTACTAACATTCTGTGCTACAGCATATACCATTTCATGAATTTTGTTTGGGTCTAAAAGCCATTTAGCTCCTGCGTCTACTTTTGTAATCTTAGGAACAGGACATCCCATATTAATATCAATAATATCTGCATTCGTATTTTCGTCAACGTACTTAGCAGCTTCAACTAATGTTGATTTTTCTCCACCAAAAATTTGTAAGCTTAATGGCTTTTCACGTTCATCCATATAAAGCATATCTAATGTTCTTTTATTATTGTGTAGAATAGCTTTATCACTTACCATTTCTGCGCATACTAAACCTGCACCAAATTCTTTTACAGTTAAACGGAAAGCTGAGTTACAAACTCCAGCCATCGGTGCTAATACGACGGGATTTTTCATCTCGATGTCACCAATTTTTAGCACATCCCATCCTCCTTCTATCTACAAGAAAACTCTATATTGATAATTCCTCTACACTTACTTTTAATTGTTTTGCACAATCATGCAAAAATTGTTCAGTCGGCATACGATTCCCTCGCTCAACTTCACCTAACACAGAAACAGAAACTCCAAGGTTTTTTGCAAAGCCTTCTTGGGTAAAACCTTTTAATTTTCTAAAAGCCCTAATCCGTCTACCCCACTTTTCAGCTTCCATAATCGAACTCCTTTATCCTCTAAAAATTTAGTTTCAACCTTAATTGATTGGTTAATTTCTTTTAAGGGGATTAATACAAAGCTTCTTTCAAACATTCTCGGGTGCGGTATTCTTAGGTGCTCAACTTCTATATCTTCGTGATTATAGAGTAAAATGTCAAGGTCTATCGTTCTTGGACCCCAACGTAATTCCCTTTTTCTACCAAGGTTTTGTTCGATTCCTTGCGTAACATCAAGTAATTGAAGTGGTGTTAAATTGGTAGAAATTTTAATAACGAGATTTAAAAATGGATCTTGGTCTACGTATCCAACTGGGTCTGTTTCATAGATAGAAGAGATTTGTTCTACTTGAATGTCGGGATGATTCACTAATTCCCTAATAGCCTTTGTAAGAAAACCTTCTCGGTCGCCTATATTCGTTCCTAAACTTAAATATGATTCATTTTTCATATGCGACCTCTTGTTATTTCAACTGCTACAAAATCATAATGTCCTGGTATTGGTGGATCTGGTTTTATGACTTTTACAGTACATTGTTGAATTAAATCATATGTATTTAATATTTGTTTGGCAATCTCTTCAGCCACTGATTCTACTAAATCATAAGAATGACCTTGAACTACTTCTTCGCAGGTTTTAAATAAGTCTGCGTAACTTACTGAATACGCCAAATCATCTGTTTCTCCTGCTTTTTTTGTATCTAATTCGACAATTAAATCAACATTAAATCGTTGCCCTAATGTTTTCTCCTCTTTAAATACACCATGGTAGCCATAAAATCTCATACCTGTAACATAAATTTTATCCATTTTTTACTCCAATCCTTAACATTGCGTCCATCATTTTAGCCATACGGGAAATCGCTAATACATCATGTACTCGTACAATTTCGCAGCCTTTCGTAATACCTAAACAGACTGTAGCCCCTGTACCTTCCATTCGCTCATGTACTTCAGTACCAAGAACCTCTCCTATAAACCTTTTTCGTGAAGTACCAAGTAACACTGGATAATCCAATGCTTTGATTTGCTCCATTTGGTTTAAAACCTCTAAATTCTGCCTAGCCGATTTCGCAAAACCAACACCCGGATCCAAAATTATCATTTCATCCTTTACACCTGCGCGTTTTGCTATATTAATACTTTCAACTAAATCACAGACAAGATCACTCATTAAACTATAATAGTTTTCATCTGTTCGATTGTGCATTAAACAAATTGGAACATTGTACGCAGCAGCCACTTCAGCAATTTTTGGGTCTTTCTTTGCTCCCCAAACGTCATTAATGATTGTAGCTCCCACTTCAACAGCTTGTTTTGCCACTTCAGATTTATATGTATCAATGGAAATTGGGACATCAATTTCTTTAGATAATGCTTTAATAATCGGAACAACTCTTCTTAACTCTTCGTCTTCGTCAACTATGGCGGCTCCAGGTCTTGTCGATTCCCCACCTACATCAATAATTTTTGCTCCATCAGCAATTAACTTCTTTGCATGTTGTATCGCTAATTCAATTTCGTTGTATCGACCACCATCAGAAAATGAGTCCGGGGTTACGTTTAAAATCCCCATTACAATTGTTTCATTCTGAATTGGTAATGAGTAATTTCCACAAATCAAGGGTTTTGTTGCTCTTCTCACGCTTGTTCACTTCTTTCCATTTCATTCATGCTTAATAAGGATTTTCGGTGAATTCTATAATCCTTTTGCAAATCCTTTATTACGCTACTTTCACTAACATTAAAGATCTGCTCGCCAATTACTGTAACAGGAATAATTTCTTGGATTGAGTTTGAAATAAATATTTCATCCGCTTTTAACAGCTCTTGTTCAGTGTAGAAGCCCTCTTCAACTGTAATCCCTTTTAATTTAGCCCAATGAATCACGAACTGTCTCGTTATCCCATTCAAGATTCCCGTATCAACGTGTGGTGTATATAATCGACCTTGGTTAATAAAGAAGAGATTCGAAACGATACCTTCTGAAAGAAACCCATCTTTGTTTAAAAAGATACCTTCTATACTTGGTGAGTTACCGATTTCTTTTTTACCGATAATATTATTTAAATAATGATGAGACTTTAAACGCTCTTTTCCTTCAGGAGAGTTGCGAGGGGTATTTAGTATTACCCCTTCTTTCTCTAAGATATTACTTTCATGCATAGGTTTAATAAAAATGATGGTATTTGGATTCGAATACTGACCAGTGTATAAACCTATTTCACCTTCACCTGCTGAAACATTTAAACGTATATACGCATCTTGTAAACCATTTAATTCAATTAGCCTTTTTAAAATCGTTTGAATTTCCTCATCTAGCAAATTCCACTCGATATTCAAGTTTAATAACGACTTTCTTAAACGTTTTAAATGATCAAATAATAAAAATGGATGCCCATCATAGATCCGAAGTGTTTCAAATACTCCTAAGCCATATAAAAAGCCATGATCAAATGGAGATATTTTCACTTCATAATCGTTCAAGAATTCTCCATTAAAATATAGTTTCATACTGTACTCCTAGACGGTTTATATGCTTGTAAAAAGTTTCTAAGCATTTCTTTCCCGAATTGTGACATAATCGATTCCGGGTGAAATTGTACTCCTTCAATCGGTAATGTCTTATGTTTTAAAGCCATTATTTCTCCCTCATTCGTCCAAGCTGTTATTTCAAGCTCCTCAGGGAACGTTTCTTTTTTAACAATTAAAGAGTGATATCGTGTCACATCAATTGGTGATGGTAGATCATTAAATAATCCTAAACCTTCATGTGTAATTGCAGATGTTTTTCCGTGCATTAAGCGTTCTGCACGTACTACGTCGCCTCCAAACACTTGAGCGATTGATTGGTGACCTAAGCATACGCCTAAAATTGGGATTTTCCCAGCAAAGTGTTCAATTGCTTTTAAACTGATTCCAGCTTCGTTTGGTGTACAAGGACCTGGTGAAATCATCAAATAAGATGGGGCTAATGCTTCGATTTCTTCTATAGTAATTTCATCATTTCGTTTTACAATTAACTCTTCACCTAATTCGCCTAAATATTGAACTAGATTATAGGTAAATGAATCATAATTATCAATCATTAATATCATTTTACATTCCCACCCAACTTTGCTTTTTCTTCACTTACTTTCTTAGCTGTCCATAAAGCTTGAGCTTTCTTAAGACTTTCTAAATACTCATGTTTTGGATTAGAATCTATAACAATGCCAGCACCAGCTTGTACAAATGCTTGCTGGTCTTTTGTAATCATTGTTCGAATCGTAATGTTCAACTCCATATCTCCTGTGAAGCTAATCCATCCAACAGAACCTGTATAAATGCCACGCTTGGTCGGCTCTAGTTCTTCAATAATTTCCATCGTACGGATTTTTGGAGCTCCTGTAATTGTTCCCCCGGGAAATACTGCTTTTAATAAGTCAAATGAATCTTTACCCTTTTGTAGCTCACCTCTAACATTTGAAACAAGGTGCATTACATGCGAATACTTTTCGATTACTAATAGTTCGTCTACTTCAACAGTTCCATATTCGCATACTCTTCCTAAATCATTGCGCTCTAAATCAACTAGCATAATATGCTCAGCTTGTTCTTTTTCATTGGAACGTAGTTCTTCCATCAGTTGTTGTTCTTCTTCAACTGTTTCACCACGAGATCTTGTACCTGCTATTGGTCTTGTCCAAACTTCTTGATCACGTTTTGCTACTAATAGCTCTGGTGAGCAACTAACAATTTGAAACTCTTCAAAATCTAAATAGGACATATATGGTGAAGGATTTATTTCTCTAAGCTGCTCATATATATACAGTGGTTCTGTTACAAGTGTCTCAGATTGTAGCACCGATAAATTCACCTGGAATACATCCCCCGCACTGATATATTCTTTAACATTTCCAACAGCATCCGTAAATTTTTGTTCAGACATATAAATTGTTTTTTCAATCTCTTCGGAAGAAGTTCTTCTAGATAAATCGATTTGCTCAATTTCACTAATGTAGAACTCTTCTAAAGAGTCTAGTCGTTCTTGTGCCTGATCAACATTTTTCATTTCATCTATAACAATAAAATATAATTGATTTTCTTGATGGTCATAAATAACAACTTCATGGAAGATTAATAAATAAACATCTGGAATATTGTAAACATCCTCAGCCATTGTTGGTAGGTCTTCGATATAATGGTTACAGTCATATGTGAAATAACCGATTGCCCCACCTTGAAATGGTGGTAGGTCATCTCTTTTTTCCGTTGTGTATTTAGATAGATATTCCTTTGCTAATTCAATTGGATTTCCTTCATACTCCACTTTCCCGGAGCATCCTTCAATCCCTACTTCGACCGTTAATTTATTATCCTTCCCATATAACTTCGCAACAGGATTAGATGCCATAATTGAATATCTACCGTCACGACCACTTTCAAGAAGAACGGCATTCTTTTTCTCTTTTACCGTTTCTACAAAGTATTTAAAGAAAGGTGTAGTATATTTGATAACTTTTGAAAAGATTTCATAATTCATGTGAATATCCCCCTCTGATAGCGCTTCTTTTTTCATTTTACACAAAAAGTAAGAAGTATACATCAAAGCATTTTATGGAAAAACAAAAAAACCCTTTGCTCACTTGCAAAGGGATTTTAAATTTATTATTTAATCCATCAAAAAATTACTCAAATTGGAATAATGCTGTGCTTAAATAACGCTCTCCATTACTTGGAATGATCGCAAGTACTTTTTTACCTTTTCCAAGTTTTTTTGCAACTTGTAAAGCAGCACTAATTGCAGCACCAGAAGAGATACCTACAAGTATACCTTCTTCTTTTGCTACTTTTCTAGCCGTCTCCATTGCATCGTCATTTTTGATTTTAACGATTTCATCATAAATATCCGTATTCAATGTTTCAGGGATAAAACCTGCGCCAATACCTTGAATTTTATGCGGACCTGGTTTACCACCTGATAAAACTGGAGAGTCTTCAGGTTCAACTGCGACAATATTAATTCCAGGGTAAGCTTCTTTTAAAACAGCTCCTGCACCGGAGATTGTTCCTCCTGTACCTACTCCTGAAATAAATGCATCAAGTTGGTCTCCCATTTGTTCAACAATTTCAGGACCAGTTGTTAAACGGTGAACTTCAGGATTTGAAATATTATTAAACTGCTGTGGAACGAAATATCCATTTTCTTTTGCTAATTCATCAGCTTTACGAATTGCTCCTCCCATTCCTTCAGGGCCTGGAGTTAGAACTAATTCTGCGCCATATGCACGTAATAAGTTTCGTCTCTCAATACTCATTGTTTCTGGCATTACTAGAATTGATTTGTAGCCTTTAGCAGCTGCTACCATTGCTAATCCGATACCAGTATTTCCACTAGTTGGTTCAATAATTGTATCACCTGGTTTTATTAAACCTTTTTTCTCCGAATCCTCAATCATCGCAAGTGCAATACGATCTTTAACACTGCTACCAGGATTCATAAACTCTAGTTTTAAGTAAATTTCCGCGCTGTCCTCGTCTACTAATCTGTTAAGTTTTACAATTGGAGTTCTACCGATTAATTCGTAAACTGAATTTGCAACTTTCATTTCATCCACTCCTAATTCCTAGTATATTGACCTGTTTAATATACATTATGTAAAAAACAAAAGAATCTGTCAATTACTTTCTCCTATACATAACTTGTATGAAATTCATAATAAATTATGAAAAGAAAGCTCGACAAATTCCTTCAATTTTCACCTACAATTTGTTAATTAATTCTTTTAATTGTTCATCAGAATAATGATAAGGTTGATTACAGAAATGACATGTTACTTCTGCTTCTCCATCCTCTTCTAATATTAATTCCAATTCTTGTTTACCAATGCTTAAAAGAGCACCCTCAATTCTCTCTCTTGAGCATTGACATTGGAATTTTACATCCATCGTTTCTAAAACTTTAACCTCTTCTTTTCCTAACACTTCATATAAAATTTCTTCTGGAGTCAGGCCTTCTTCAATTAGTTTAGAAACTGGTTTAATTGTTTTTAAATGATTTTCAATTTGCGTGATACATTCTTCACTTGCACCAGGTAAGATTTGAATAATAAATCCTCCACTTGCTAAAATCGAATGATCTGGGTTTACTAATACGCCGACACCTACAGATGAAGGTGTTTGTTCAGATACAGCAAAATAGTAAGTAAAGTCTTCACCAAGTTCACCTGATACAATAGGCACCGAGCCTGTGAAAGGTTCTCTCATACCAATATCTTTAACAACCGAGATTGTACCTACAGTACCAACAGCTTTTGCTACATCAATTTTTCCATGTTTGTTAAGTTCAGTTTGTACATGCGGATTTTGTACATATCCTCGGACTTCACCTTTTGCATTACTATCGACTAAAATATGGCCAATTGGGCCATTACCTTCAACTTTTAAAGTTAACTTCTCATCGCCTTTTAACATAGCACCCATCATTGTAGCAGCTGTTAGTGTACGACCTAATGCAGCAGAAGCGTTTGACCACGTGTCATGACGTTCTTGAGCTTCTTTTACGATATTTGTTGATCTAACGCTATATGCACGGACTTCACCGTTAAAAGCTAATGCTTTTACTAAATAATCTTTCATGTTGTACCCCTTTTTATGAATTTCGTTTATAAATTAAATGTAGACCTTTCAATGTTAAATATGGATCCATGACATCAATGATATCCGATTCCTTAGATATTAATGATGCAAGTCCGCCTGTTGCTATAACAGTAGGTTCTACCTTTGCTTGAGCTTTCATTCGTTTTACAATACCTTCAACTTGACCTACATAACCATATAGGATTCCAACCTGCATTGCTTCTACAGTTGTACGACCGACAATATTAGAAGGTCTTGAAAGCTCTATACGAGGCAGTTTTGAAGCCTTTGTATAGAGTGCCTCTGTTGAAATATTGATGCCTGGTGCAATTGCTCCACCGATGTAATTTTTATTTTCATCTATATAACAATATGTAGTAGCTGTTCCGAAATCTACAATAATCAGCGGACTTCCGTATTGTGCAATTCCAGCAACCGCATTAACAATTCGGTCCGCGCCAACTTCTTTCGGATTATCATATTTTATGTTTAAACCTGTTTTTATACCAGGACCAACGATTAGTGGCTTTTGTTTAAAATATTTTGTTGCCATTCTTTCCAGTGAGAACATAATCGGTGGGACAACTGATGAAATAATAACTGCATGAAACTCATCAAACCCAATACCTGCATATTCAAGTAATGAACCAATGACCATACCGTACTCATCTTCTGTTTTATATCGATTCGTCTCAATTCTCCAATGATGTATTAACTCATCTTCTTGGTAAACACCTAAAACAGTATTTGTATTTCCTACATCGATTACAAATAACATATACTCCACCGTCTCTCCATTTCAAAAATAAAACTTTTATTTTATATTTTTTGTCTCAAGTACATTTTTTAATCACTATAAAAATAATGATAACACAAGTTGATAGTAGTTTAAAAATAGATGCTTTCTGCTGTGGACATAGGTTCATATTGGTTTATTAAAACGTTTCAATGAACCAATTTCCCTCATGATTTTGGCCTACTTAATTTTCACCAATAAACAAAAGAAAGAGTGTCTAGAAAGACACTCTTAATTTTTTATTCAGTAATTTTAGGCTCAGTTGGTTCATCATTCTTTTTAGAAATGTTGACTTTAACCTCATCTTTTGAAGATGGAGATGTAGGAAGTGTGCCTTGTTCCCAAAGACTCTTAATTCCTTTTGCATCTAAAGTTTCCACTTCTAATAATGTGTTAGCAAGCAAGTCTAATTTATCGCGATGCGTCTTAATAATATCAGTTGCTTTTGCATAACAGTCTTTAATGATTGTTTGAATCTCTACGTCGATTTCATAAGCAATTTTATCACTATAATTTTGTTCATTATTAAAGTCTCTACCAAGGAATACACTTCCTCCTTGAGATTGACCAAACTGTAATGGACCTAGTTTATCGCTCATACCGAACTCAGTAACCATACGACGAGCAATACCTGTTGCACGTTGGAAGTCATTATGAGCTCCTGTACTTACTTCACCAAATACCACTTCTTCAGCAACACGTCCACCAAGTAGACCTGTAATTTTATCAAGTAATTCTGGTTTTGTCATAAAGTAACGATCTTCTTTTGGAAGCATTACTGCATAACCACCAGCTTGACCACGAGGTACAATTGTTACTTTATGAACCATTTCAGCTTCATCTAACACTTGGCCAATAACCGTATGTCCAGCTTCGTGGAACGCAACAATTTTTCGCTCTTTTTCAGATATAACTTTATTTTTCTTAGCAGGTCCCGCAATTACACGATCAGTTGCTTCGTCAATATCAAGCATATCGATTTTCTTTTTATCACGACGAGCCGCAACTAATGCCGCTTCGTTTAATAAATTCTCTAAATCTGCACCAGAGAATCCAGGAGTTCTTTGAGCAATAGCTTTTAAATCTACATCTGGTGCCAATGGTTTATTTCTTGAGTGAACTTTTAATACTGCTTCACGTCCTATTACATCTGGACGATCTACTGTAATCTGTCTGTCAAATCGACCTGGACGTAATAATGCTGGGTCCAGAACATCTGCACGGTTTGTTGCAGCGATGATGATAATACCTTCGTTAGCACCAAAACCATCCATTTCAACAAGTAACTGGTTTAATGTTTGTTCACGCTCATCGTGACCTCCACCTAATCCAGCGCCACGTTGACGACCTACAGCATCGATCTCATCTATAAATATGATACAAGGAGCGTTTTTCTTCGCGTTTTCAAATAAGTCACGAACACGAGAAGCACCGACCCCTACAAACATTTCAACGAAATCAGAACCACTGATTGAGAAGAATGGAACTCCAGCTTCTCCTGCAACAGCTCTTGCTAATAATGTTTTACCTGTTCCAGGAGGTCCTACTAATAGTACCCCTTTAGGAATTCTTGCACCTAATTCAGAAAACTTACGAGGATCCTTCAAGAACTCTACTACCTCAACAAGCTCTTGCTTCTCTTCATCTGCACCTGCAACATCTTTAAACCGTACTTTCTTTTTCTCGTCATTATATAGACGAGCTTTGCTCTTCCCAAAATTCATAACACGGCTTCCGCCACCTTGTGCATTATTCATTAGGAAGAAGAAAAGGATGAAAATAATGACAAATGGAATGAGTGAAGTGAAGATTTGCACCCATGCACTTGTTGTTTCAGCTGGATTCCAATTAGCCTTTATTTTATAGTCAGCAACTGCTTTGTTAACTATTTTTGTCGTTTCGTCACTAATTGGTACTTGAGTTTGGAAAGATTCGCCTTTTTTTACGTCTGTAAAGTGACCTCTTACTATGTACACTCCATTTTTAGGTTGGATAGATGTTAAACTGCTAACATCTCCTTTTTGTAACTTAGTATAAAATGTATCGTAACTTACTTTCTTAACTTGAGATTCTGGCCCATTGAAATATGTAACAACACCAATCACAACTAAGAAGATTAATATGTAAAAGACTGTATTACGGAAAATTCGATTCAATTCCAAACCTCCTCTCTTTCAATTTAATTACTTTATATAGTAGCATAGTTATACCATGTAAACAAACGAATAAAACTTGACTTATTTCGTGTAAACTTCAGGTTTTAAAACGCCAACATATGGCAGATTTCGATAACGTTCAATATAATCTAAACCATATCCTACTACGAAAGCATCTGGTACTTCGAAGCCAACTAAATCAGCCTCAATATTTGCTTTACGTCCGCTTGGCTTATCTAATAAAGTAACGATTTTAACTGTATTAGCTTTGCGATGTTTAAATAGTTCAACTAAATAATTTAAAGTTAGACCACTATCAATAATATCTTCTAGAATGATTACATCTCTTCCTTCTACAGAAGTATTTAAATCTTTTACAATTTTTACTTCACCAGAAGAAACTGTACTATGTCCATAACTAGAAACATCCATAAAATCAATTTCGATATATGTATCAATATGCTTGATAAGGTCAGACATGAACGGAAGAGCTCCTTTTAAAACACCCACTACTAGTGGAAAGCGGTCTTTGTACTCTTCAGTTAGTACTGCACCTAATTCTACTACTTTTTGTTGAATTGCCTCTTCACTTACTAATACTTGTTGAATGTCTTGTTTCATTTTTTCCTCCTAGAAACTCTTAGAAACCACCTGTATTGCAATGAGTGACTCATCTGTCGAAAAATTTCTTTCAAATGCAGATTTCTTTACGAAAGGTACCCATAATATATTATTTTGACTATCCGTAATTATTGGCCATTCATCACGTAATGATTGTTTCATTTTTTCATCAATAAATATATCTTTTAACTTTTTTGACCCATTCATACCCTTTAATGACATTCGATCACCATTCTTTCGATTCCGAACAATGAGTGGAAAAGAAACATCCTTGATAGAACAAATAAACTTGTCATTTTTTTGTTCAAAACATTGATTGTTTAATTCAACTTTAATTGAAAAACCATTTGGTAGTTCGTATTCGCCAGGCTCATTAATCGAAATAGTATAATCCTTCACATTCATTTGTTCGAATGTAAAGAGGCATTCATTATATGAGCGAATGACAAAAAGTCCTCCAGGTAAATGCTGCTCCCACGTAGATTTTTCATTTCGTAATAAAGTCAGAATTGAATTAAGATGCCCTTGTGTCAAGCCTTTAGGGATAGATAGGTAGACATAATCTAATATTAGTTGAATACATCTTCTTTGTAAAGATATAGGCACATTTAAAAACTGTTTAACGTCAATAGTGACTGCTTGCTTTTCTTTATTTTTTATAACTGTATTCATTGCGTCTTCAGTTAATTCCATTAAATATAGATCATCTTCCAATTGCTGTCTACTAAACTGCTGGAATCTTTTATGTGCAGTTGGATTTTCTTCAAAAATAAAAGGTAGAATATGATGTCTAAATCGATTTCTTGTGTAAACATCTTTATCATTACTTGGATCTTTTCGATGGATAATACTTTGTTCGTGACAATATGTAGTTAATGCTTGTTTTCTTAAATCTAAAAAAGGACGAATAATTTCGCCTGTACTAAAAGATCTCTTTTCCCTAATGCCAGCGTAACCGACCTGCGAGCTACCTCTTACTAAGCGCATTAAAATCGTTTCAACTTGGTCTTCCCCATGATGACCTAACGCTAAGTAATTTGCTTCATATTTATTCATCACTTCGTCAAAAAAACGATATCGACATTCCCTTGCCGCCAATTGACTACTTAAACCCGTTTCCTCGATATACTGATTCACATTTATGCTCTTACCTTCATATTGTACGTTGTTTTGGAGGCACCAGTTCTTAACATATTCTAAATCATCTAAAGATTCTTGTCCTCTAAACATATGATCTACATGTGCGATAATAATCGAGAACTCATATTCTTCCCTAATTGATAAAAAAGAATGAGCTAACGCCATTGAGTCTGGACCTCCAGAAACACCGATCACAATTACACTATTTCTGATAATATTGTTTTGTTTTATAAATTCCTTTAATTGATTAATTACCATTTACCTATACTCCTAAATGAAAGTAAAATTCATATCTATATGTTACCATTCACACACATGGAGTACTATGATTTACATCTGATAATAAAAATATAATGCATAAGCCAAGCCCATTAGCAGGAGAATGGTCGACGTTTCGAACCAGTGAATTCTTTTTTTCTTTTGCTTCACTTGGACATTGTTCCCTGCTCTTGTCTGTGTTGATTGGTTAGGTTTTTGATTCTGATTAGTTGCATTTCTAGGTTGATTTGTAGGCTGGCTATGTTTTTTTGATTGTGTTGATTGATTAGCTGTCTGATTTTGCTTTTTCGATTGCCTAGTTTGATTCATCGTTTGTGTTGTAGTAGCTTGATCCTTTTTACCCTTCTTCTTTTTTGTAGCATTTATCTTTTGTTCATACATTAATAGAGCTTGTTTCATAGCACTTGCATTAACATACTCCCCTTTTAATCCCTTCATTAGAAACTCTTTATATGGATTAAGGGTTTGGGTTTGGGTTATTACTTGTTCAATTTGATTTATTCCCAACCCATTTTTTAAAAACTGCTTTTTACAATGCAAGTGGATAAAAATCATCGTAACAGCAAATAAGTCATAGGAAATTTCTGCTTTTCTAGAACCTAAGCCCCAGTAACCACGATCAAAGAACTCCGTAAACTCTTTAACTGCACGTCCAATTTGAGTAACGCCTCCAAAATCGACCCACTGGATTTTATTTGGTTCTTTCGTAACTAGTAGATTATCTGTTTTTAAATCTCCAAAAATAAAGCCTTTATGGTGTAATTTATCTAACAATGATAAAACTTGTATGATAAAAATACTACTCCATTCTATTCCATTTCTTTCAATAAATTTTGGTAAACTTACACCATTTACATATTCCATAACATAGTAATAGCAGCATTCATTTGTTACTGGATTTATATAGTCATCTACATCGATAAAAGAAGGCCCAAGGATTGAATCCTGGACCTGTGTGATTTTCTTTAAAACATTTACTTCGTTCGTGATATTAGTAGAATCTTTACTCAGCTTAATAGCAACATCTCCAGTTTTTCCAGAAGCTAGATAAACTGTTCCATTTGCTCCATTTCCAAGTAAACTCTTAATTTCGTATTTGTTTTTATTCCACTTTCCAGTAATGAGAGTCCCAGGCGCTAAATTAATCTGCCCATTCAATTGATTGTTCATCATCACCATTATTACCTCTATTGTAGTTTTGTTCGTTAAAATAGTTTAAAGCCTCACGTAGAGCAGGACCGGTTGGCGTCATACCGCCCATCGTTAACTTAGGAAAAATTGTGTTTAGTTTTTCTAACTTAGGTGTCCAATCTAGTAATTTATCTACATCGTCATGTTTCCCAGGAAATATAAATAATGAGTAGGCATTTTCTCCTGTTCTTGAGTTTAAACTAATTTGTAAATCAAATAATGATTCCTTAACAGTTTCTAATTTGTCTTTCATACTAGCACTCGTATCTACTAAAATAATAACTTCTAAACCTACAGTTTCACCGATATCCTCTACAACCTCATATACCTCTTCTCGCTTTGAAGGAGGAAGTGATTCAATCGAATTGCTATCGCCTAAAATTTGCTTTAATTCTTTATTAACAAATCCTTGAATTGTTTGTGTCATCGCTTTTCTAGTAACCATCTGGACAGTTTGAGAAAGTTGCTTTGTGTAAACGACTTGACTAATCCCACCACCAGCTTTAGCAATTTCCTCGATTTCCTTTAAACCGTCACCACTTTGTACATTTTCATCTAAAATTCCAATTACATTTACTGTAATACCATATTCTTGTGCCAAGCTTGAAACAGCTAACGGATCTTCACCATGGTTTGAATAACCATCAGTTATTAATAGAATTTGTTTTAATTTACCCTTATACATACAAAATCCCCTCCGCGTAAAAGTTGTTACCATTTTGTCCAATTACGGGAGGGGATAAACCTTTATTATTTTATTTTACTAAGCCATCGCACTATATGATGAGATAGATGACCACTCTGGCAGGTTTCGTTTAACAACAGCAACCACAACCGTCATATCATCATTAATATCACCTGTATTCGAACGTATTACTTCCTCGAGTAACAATTCTGCTACAGATTGTGGATCATCCGTTTCAAATTCACTTATTTTACGTTTCATCCACATTTCGTAATTTTCAACATGTTTAGGACCTTCAAAAATACCATCACTCATCATAATTAATAAGTCTCCAGCTTTTAACTGCTCACTTACGACTTCTACATCAAATTCATCAATGATCCCAATTGGTAAATTACTACCTTCAATTTTAATAACTTGCTTGCCTCGTTTAACAAAGCTTGGCGATGAACCAATTTTTAAGAATTTTGCTGAAGCATCGTGTAAATCGACCATTGCTAAATCTAGTGTAGCAAAGACCTCTTCAGTAGTACGTAATGATAGAATCGAATTAATCGATTTAATAGCGACTGTTTCTTCAATACCTGAATTTAATATTTTTTGAAGTAGTTTTAGTGTTTCATTACTTTCAATATGAGCTCGCTCACCATTTCCCATTCCATCACTAATCGCAATAGCGTGCTTTCCTGCTCCAACATCCATTATTTTA
This sequence comes from Bacillus sp. AFS088145, assembly GCF_002564465.1. Lineage (GTDB taxonomy): Bacteria > Bacillota > Bacilli > Bacillales > Bacillaceae_G > Gottfriedia. The sequence continues at coordinate 17,343 of NZ_NUUX01000042.1, forward strand.
AATGCATCACCCGAAATAAAGCCTCCACCTTTAGCTGCAGTCGCAACCCCGGTTTCAATAACAAATGCCTTATCTGATCCAAATGTAACTAAGTAATTACCTCCATTTGGTATTGTCGCTGACTCTTCTTTTAATACGACAATCGTCTCTTTTAAAATATCTGATAGAATCGGCGCAATTAATTTTTGGCATTCACCATACTCGTTTTCAAACGGAATTAATATATCTATATCAATATTACCTTGCTCTAAGTTATAAATTTCTACTTGGCTAACGTCAATTCCAAAGTTTAATAAAGCTTGTAGGATTTGGTCCTCCTGTAATTGATGGTTTTCTTTTTCACGTTGAATCTCTTTTGCAAAATCAACCATTACTTTTGAAACCCCGCGCAATTGCTCAGCTACTAATCTTCTACTTTCTTGAACTTGTTTTTTAAGTCTTTGATTTGCACGGAAGTAGAAAACCTCTTGCTTCATTAAATCAGCCATTTTTGAAGAACGTTGGCAATATTTCTCCCACTCTCTCATAAATTGGCCATTCTTAATGAGCTGATCCTTTTCAACTAAATGCATCATATTTTCCATGTATTGATATGTTCGGTCACCATTGTTTGACCAGCAATGGTCCTTTTTCATACAACTATTACAGCACTTATTTGAAATACTACAAATAAACAATTCTTCATCAGTTAGTTCGTCCTCAATATGTGCAAACTGGCTAGGCTGTGAAAAACTTGCAGATAATGCTTCAAACACGTTTGAAAATTGAGTAATCCGATTAGCTGTCAAATCTCTTATTTTACGCAAGTATTGTTGTTGATCTGTAGAATGTTCTTCTGTTCCTGGTACTAGTTTAGCTAATTGCTTAAGTAGGAAAGATGGTGTTATTAAGAATAAGACAATCGCAATTACTGATTCAATGATTGAAAAGATAATATCTGATTGTTTCTCAGCATAAAAGCTAATGAGGCATGTCCCAATTAATAGGCCAGCTGCCGCACCTAATCTTTTTCCCTCTTTAAGGAGGCCACCAAGTAATCCAGAGAATGCTAATAAGCTCATTTGATATAGACTCGAAACACTCGCTAAACTTAGTATAAGGCCCGTTACAACCCCTACTGTACAACCGACCGTTCCTCCGGCTACAAAGGCAAATAGTAAGACAATGTATCTAGTAACAATATGCTGAATAGATAAATCTTGAATATACCAATCAGTTGTCCCCGTCACAACTGAAGCTAAAAGAATAACTAAACATACGATTTCTTCAACACCTAAAAGCTGTTTTCTTTTAGGAATTGCGAGTAGAGGTACACTCTGGAAAAAGATCATCGTTAAAATAAAACTTAACCCCGCTTCAACTGATGCCATCAAAACATCATACATCAGAACTTCCTGTTGAAAAGCATAAGTGATTAATAGATGACTAATAAATACTGATAAAAAAACTTGAAAAGGAACTAAACCTATATAATGTCGTTTAACTCTAGCGAAGAAAATATTAAGGATAAAAAATAGGATAATTGTGGCAAACGCATAACTAACCGTTTCAATCGACACAGTTAATGAACCGATCATAAGAGCAACAAAAGCTATTCCTGTTCGCTCACGTTTCATCATATAAACTGAGGCAAAAAACGGTAGTACAAACGGGAGAATATGTGATAGTATCAACGCTCGTCCTAATAAAAATCCCGTTATAAAGATTAGTAACCCAAAGTCAAAGAATGCTCTCTCTAATTTGGATTTAATTGATTTAGAAGATTGCCGAAATACTGATTGAAATCCATTAGTAGGGACCAAGCTTGCTGAAGAATTAGAAGACCCTCTTTGCAGTTTCGTCATATTTCCACCTCATCCGAATTGGTTTATTGAACATATTTTAACTTGTCCAATTGAAGGAATATGTCAAAATGACAAAGGCAAATAAAAGTTTTCTTCGACGGAAAAAGCTTTTACGTACAACTGTTTTACAAAATATGAGAAAAGCTTGCAGCATAATTTCTCTAATAGGGTAAAAGAAACGCAATTATTAAATTTTATGTCAATCGAAATTCAGAATAAAGAGGGAAAGTATGGAATGAAGAATGGGATAAGAGGCGGGGACGCATGTTGCTGAAAAAGAAAAAAACGCCTAGCCTCTCTTATAGAGACCAAACGTTTTTGTTGTTATATGACCCGTACGGGATTCGAACCCGTGTTACCGCCGTGAAAGGGCGGTGTCTTAACCGCTTGACCAACGGGCCGTTAAAGGGAATGGTAGCGGCGGAGGGAGTCGAACCCACGACCTCACGGGTATGAACCGTACGCTCTAGCCAGCTGAGCTACACCGCCATTATCTTTAAACGACAAGATTTATATTATCATGGTACCAATTAACCGTCAACAGTTTTTTAAAATCTTATTTTATTATTTTTTCCATACAAAAACGCACCCATTAAAGAGTGCGTGTTCTATATACCTATTTATGTCGTGACAAGGTAGGAAATTAGCCTCGACGAGCTCCACGGCCACCACGTTTAGATTCTGTGTTGCGTTTTAATGAAGCTAGACGGTCTTCACTGTCTTTTAAAAATTTACTCATTTTTTGATCAAATGTTTCTTTAACCGGACGTTGATCCGAACGGTTTTGATTTTTGCCACGGTTTCCACCACCGCCGCCTCCATATGAAGGTCTGCTTTGACGAGGTCTTTGCTCACGCTCTCCCTCTTTTACTGGTGGACGTTCTTTCGCTTTTTTGATTGAAAGACCGATTTTACCGTCTTTTTCAACATTGATTACTTTTACTTCTACTTCATCGCCAACTTTTAAATGTTCGTTAATATCTTTAACATAGTTGTCAGCTACTTCACTAATGTGAACAAGTCCAGTTACTCCTTCTGGTAACTCTACAAAAGCACCAAAATTTGTAATCCCTGTAACTTTCCCACTAACTTTGCTGCCTACCTCAATTGACATAAAAAAAATGCTCCTCCTTAAAAATGTTTAACTGGATTTACTATATTATATAAAATTATAAAAACAAGTGTCAATGAAACGATAATTACTTGATATTAGGAAAAATTATTTCTCCCTTTTTAGAAAAAAATAAGTTTTTTCTAGCTAACTCAATAATATATTGATCATCGTTCAATTGGTCGATCATGCGCTTCGAATCCTCTACCGTACTCTTAGTTTTCTTTAAATCAACCTTTGCTAGTTTTAATTGCTTTACTTTAGATGAATACACATGTTGTTGTGTTACATAATGAGATTGTAATAAAAAGAATAGGGGTACAGTTAAAAAGCAGAATAATGAAATTCGCACTAAAAACTTTTTAAAACTCCTTCTCCTAGGCTTAACACCATGTTCCTCTACTAAAGTAATATTTTGTTTATCTTGAACTTGTCTAGTTAAATCCAATTTTCTCGCATGTTCCACCTATTTCTTCCTCCTATCTAAAAGGTCCTTTACTTTTTTAATAGTAGTAAGGAAGATATTCTTGAATTTTCCGAAAACTCCTTTAAATTGTATTAAATAGTTTTTGACTCGTTTTGGCACAAAAAACCAACATACTCTGCCGAAAAACAAAAGAATTGATAGTACAACGTTGTAAACTAAACGGATTAGTCGAATAAGGAGTCCATAAATAAACAAAAGAATGATGATTATTACCTGAATAATCCACTTTATAGGTTTTACAATGAATATTACGATCAACTTTACTATAATGCGATAAATGCTAATAACTAGCTGAATAACAAATTCTAATATTTTTTTATAAATAGTTCGAAAAAGACTTTGATATGCCGCATAACCACATAGTAAAGCTAATAGTAAATAAAACCTAAGTGCACCTTCATTAACTAAGTATAATACATAAAAAACTAGAAGAGCTTGAAAAATCCAAAATAATATATCAGTTGCAAATACAATTAATCGATTACGAGTACCTCGATATAAAAAACGATGGTATGTATCTAGTGCCATACCAAGATAAGCACCCATACCGACCATCGCTATCATTGAGTAGAACTGAACGTTTAAGCTCATTTAAATAGCTTGCTAAAGATTCCTTTAGCTTTCCCCGAGTTGTATTCGTCAATATAACAAAGTTCATTAATCTTTCCCTTGATTGCTACATGACCTTTTTCTACATCGAGGTTTTTCATTTGTAAATTATGACCTTTAATATGCAAAAAGCCTAAAGCCGTTTCTAATAGGAACTCTTCACTATCAAAGCTCTCAACCTGCTTTACTCCAGTAATCTCAAGATATCTTCTACTTTTTAACGATAAATCCTGCTCGATTATTTGGCTTGTATTTTTCGCATTTAACTCATACGGATTATTCATACTAGTCCCTCCATTTACATAAACTGTACCTCTTGTAAATCGATTCCTAATACAGTGTTATTTGTAAAAGTATATGAGGGGACAACTTTTTTAGAACAAGCTATCTGACAGTTTTTCCTCGCTTATGATTGTATACATTGCATCTGCTTCTTCTTTTCGAACGGTCTCTTTAAGTAAATTAATTTTTGCTGTAACAATTTTTTGTCCGAATCGAATTTTTAATTCGTCATTTACTTTGACTTCTGTAGATGCTTTTGCAACTGTTCCATTGATCGTTATTCTTCCTTGATCAGCTACTTCTTTGGCAAGTGTACGACGCTTAATAATTCTCGATACTTTTAAAAATTTATCAAGTCTCATAATTTATTCTCCTCAATTCTCATTCAATTAGACATTATTCGTATTTTTTAGCTTCATTCCATATCTCATCCATTTCTTCAAGAGATACATCAGAAAATGTCTTATTTATTTCACGAAGTCTTGATTCAATATATTGAAAACGTTTCGTAAATTTCATATTTGTTTTTAAAATCGCTTCTTCAGGGTTTACATCAATAAAACGTGCTAAATTAACAATACTAAATAACAGATCACCAAGTTCCGCTTCAACTTTAGACTGATCATTCAATTTGATGGCATCAAGAACTTCAGTTAACTCTTCGTTAACCTTATCTACCACTGGCGGTAATTCCTTCCAATCAAATCCTACTTTCGCAGCCTTACTTTGAAGTTTCTCTGCTTTTAATATTCCTGAAAGATCCTTTGGTATGCCTGAAAGTACAGATTCAACGACATGTCCTTTTTCAGCTTGTTTTAATTCTTGCCAATTTTTTAATACGTCTTCTTCATCATTCACATGAACTGTTGAAAATACATGCGGGTGACGATAGATTAGTTTGCTTACTAATCCTTGAATTACATCTTGGATTGAGAAGTAACCCTCATCTTCTCCAATTTGAGCGTGCAACATGACTTGAAGTAATATATCTCCAAGTTCTTCAATAATATGGTCGTCATCTTCTTCATCGATTGCTTCAAGTAGCTCATAAGCCTCTTCTAGTAAGTACTTCTTTAATGATTCATGTGTTTGCTTTTGATCCCAAGGACATCCATTGGGGCCTCTTAAAGTAGCAATGACAGAACGAAGTGTTTCAAATTGATGATACAGATCCTCTTCATTTTTAACTGGAGGTACATAAACACTAGTCAAATTATTAATTGATGTATCGCGATCTAACTCAAACAATGGTACTCTTCTTATTTGCTCATTTGAACTACCCGCTGCCGTAACTATTACGACTTCATAATCATCAGGAAGCTGCTCCATTAGCTTTAATTTCGCATGTGAGGCAGTCATTTGATCATAAACCTGGCAGATGATCAAATGCTGTCTAAACGTAATCGACTCCGCCTCTAAATCCGTTGCATCAACAAACTGGAAGCCTTCGATTGGATCAATCTTCAAACTAGTAAACATCGCATCTAAGAAGCTTTGTCCACCTTTGATGTCTAGCTGGATATTTCCTTTATCTGCAAGTTCTATTAATAGCTGAACAGTTTTTTCCGCTACAAGAGGATGGCCTGGTACAGCATATGTAATTGCACCTTCTTCAGAAGCTTTCACCAGTAGTTGAACAATTTCTTCATATACCTCTTCAAAACGATCATGTTTTTCATAAATTCCATCGAATGATTGGAACGTTAATCCTTCTTTTTCTAATTCACTTATAACAGGGTGGTCTTTTGTACGTAAATATAGATTCTCAGTTTTTTGTAACTCTTTATAGATACCAAATGGAAGCTGATTAAGGTCACCTGCTCCTAAACCTAAAACTGTAATCTTGTTCATTTTGATCCTCCTGTTCTTTTAAGAAAGCCATTTCTGTAATTTTTCACTTTTAACGATTGAGCTTAGCTCTTCTACTGTAAATAACTTAATTTTTATTAATACAATCGCGAATACGATTGCACCTACAACCGCTGAAGATAATGCCTCAACTAACATTCTTAAACGAAGTGGGTTTATAAACATTGCATATTTTTCAAAAACATATTCATAACCATATACACAACCATACATAATGGCTACAGATACTAGTAATTTCACAATAAACTTAAAGCCAAAAAATGTTACTTTTGACAATTTATATATATAAGCTAAGTTCAAAATCGTAACAATGATTAAAGCAGATACCGTTGAATAAGCTGCTCCTTTCGATCCGATTTGCTCCATTAAAATAACATTTCCAATAAATTTAACACATCCTCCAGCAATTACATTTAAAGCCGGAATTAAGCTTTTACCTAATCCTTGTGCGATTGAAGATGTCGTAATCGATACCCCAGCAAAGAAGATCGATATACATAAAACAGTTAGGACATCCGTTCCTAAATCATTTCGATAAAGCATTATATTGGTCGGATGGATAATTGAAATTAAACCAATTGTGGCTGCTGCTCCCGCTACAATGCTTACTCTAATGGCACCTGATATTCGATTATTAATAGAATGATGTTCTTTACGAACTAATTCACTAGATAAGTACGGAATTAGGGCCAGTGAAAACGATGAAGCAATGACAGAGCCTAATTGAATTAGCGGAAATCCACGGTCATAAATACCCTTTACTAGCTTAGCACCTTCAACATGATATCCATATTGTACTAATAACGGATAAAAAGAGAGGGAATCGATAAACTGAATAAATACAAGTACTAAACTACTTAAGCTTAGTAAGATACCTTGATACAAAATTGTTTTTAATTCTAAGCGATAGGTTTTAAGTAAACCAAATGATGGTATGGTCAAACCAGAGCCACGAAAAGAAACCCAATAAAAGAAGTACAGTATCGCTGCTATACTACCAAGTATCGAACCCGAAACAGCCCCTGCACCTACAATATAAAGATTGTCGGTCGTTTGCATTAAATAAAGTGACAGCACTAAAATCGTAATAACTCGAATTAATTGCTCAATCACCTGACTGACTGAAGTAGGTCCCATATCCCCTAAACCTTGATAATATCCTCGAAATGCTGAAGTGATTGGAACAAATAAAAAGCCAACACTAACAACACGAATTAACATCGCTAGATGATCATCACGCATAAACTTCGCTATACTATTACTTCCTATGTATAAAGTAAAGAAACACAATATACCAATGACTAACAACATCATAAATGTTGCATAAACCAAATCTTTGGCCCCTTTATCATCTTTTTTAGCCAATCTTTCAGCCACATAAGAAGATAAAACTAAAGGAAAGCCATATGTAGAAAATGCTAAAGCAATTGCGTAGACTGGATATACCTGTTGGTAAATATAATAACCTAAATCACCGGCAATATTTTGATAAGGAATTTTATAAAACGCACTTAGTACTTTTGATAATAACGATGCTATTGTTATGAACAAAGCCCCTTGTAGGGCTGCTTTTTGCTTAGCTTTTTGCAAAAGGATAACAACTCCTTTGTTAGACGGTTCACCCTTTAATGTATTACATTATTAGGGCTTATGTAAAGAGTTGCCAAAAGAAAAAACCTCTCTTTTCCAATTTTAGCAAGTAATGGTTTTCTTTAAATATAAATCCGGTAGTTTATATCAAAGGGAAAAAACAAAGACCAGTTAAGGTATTATCCCTTTACTGGCCCATGTTTACTTCGTATTTAATTATTGCTCCATTTGTCTAGCTAAGAAGTTAGTAGCGGTATCGATTGCTTTCTTTTCAACTTCAGAAATTGTTTTATCTTTTGAAAAGATTACAACAGCTCCAATTGGATCTCCACTAGCGATGATTGCTCCTACTGCATAGGATTGATATTTTTCAATTACACTTTCGATAAATGAAGCTTCCCCAGGCTCGCTAACTACTTTTGAGTTACGCTCCACCATAGTTTTTTCGATAATATCACCAATGTTTTTATTTAAGTATTCTTTTTTGGAAGCCCCTGCAACTGCTACAACTGAATCTCGGTCACTTATAATGACAGTATGTCCAAGTGTGTCGTAAAGTGCATCAGCGTATTCCTTCGCAAAATCACTTAATTCACTAATTGGTGAATATTTCTTTAAAATGACTTCTCCATCTCGGTCCACAAATATTTCTAATGGATCACCTTCACGAATCCGTAAAGTTCTCCTAATTTCTTTTGGTATTACTACTCGACCTAAATCGTCAATTCGACGAACAATACCTGTTGCTTTCATACTTGTAAAGCGCCTCCTCACTTACTTGCATGTCTACGTTGATGAAAGATACCCGAGTGACAATGAGGTAAGGTCACCCTTAATTAATGATAGTATCCTACACAACGAAAGTTCTATACAAAATAAGTGAGATTTTTTAACACCTTTACTAAAAATATAGTACTGTAAGCACTTTTTGGTAACTTTTAATTGCTTTATCGCCTATAAAACAACCATTCGCATTACTTCCCTAAGCATTTACACTCTCTTTTTTCACGTTCTTTAATCCATTAATTAAACCTTCTAGCGTAGTAAGCCAGTCAGCTGGTTTTTTTCCTTTTACGTCTAGCGTTACTTTTAATTTCGATCCATCCATGCCTAAACCAATGCCTCTACCGAATGAATTACATAGTTGGAATAGCTTGCCACCATCAATATTAGCACTTGCCTTCTCAGAGAAATAAACACTTACTTCTGATTTAACTTGTTTAATCAGTTCAATCTGCTCTGCAATAGCTAAAAGTTTAATATGAGCAACCTGACATAGGTAACCTACTTCTAACGGGAAATCGCCAAAACGATCCATTAATTCATCTTGCAAATCATTTAACTCTTCAAATGTTTCAACACGTCTAAATTGCTTGTACATCTCAATTTTTTGCTTACTATCTTGAATATACGTATCAGGTAAATAAGCATCTACTTCAATGTCAATTTCAATTGAAATGATATCCTCTTTCTTAACTCCCCTACGCTGTTCGATTGCATCTTTTAACATTTGAGAATATAAATCGAAACCAACTGAATCAATAAATCCATGTTGTTGTGCTCCAAGTAGATTTCCTGCACCTCGTATTGACAAGTCACGCATGGCGATTTTGAAACCTGAACCTAGTTCTGTAAATTCTTTAATCGCTTGTAGGCGCTTCTCGGCAACCTCAGTCAATACTTTATCCTGTTTATATGTGAAGTAAGCATATGCCACTCTATTCGAACGTCCTACACGCCCTCTTAATTGATAAAGTGTTGATAGACCCATTCGATCTGCATCATATACAATCAAGGTATTAACATTTGGAATATCCACGCCTGTTTCGATAATCGTCGTACTTACTAATACGTCATATTGGCCATCTAAAAAGGCATACATAACTGACTCTAGTTCCCCTTCATTCAATCGACCATGTGCTACAGCTACTTTTGCATCTGGTACAAGCATCGAAATCTGTTCAGCCATACGTTCAATATCTTCTACTCGATTATATAAGAAATATATTTGTCCATCTCGAGCAAGCTCTCTTTCAATCGCTTCTCTTACTAATGCAGCATTATATTCAACAACATATGTTTGAACTGGAAAACGATTTTCTGGTGGCGTTTCAATAACTGATAAATCTCTTACTCCTAACATCGACATATGCAATGTACGAGGGATTGGAGTTGCAGTTAACGTTAAAACATCTATATTTGCTTTTAGTTGTTTTATTTTTTCTTTATGAGATACACCAAATCTTTGCTCTTCATCAATAACTAAAAGTCCTAAATCTTTATATAGAATATCCTTCGATAATAGGCGATGTGTTCCAACTACTATATCGACAGAGCCCTCTTTTAAGCCTTTCATCGTTTCAAGCTGCTGTTTGCGAGAGCGGAAACGATTTAACAAACCGATATTAATTGGATGATCTTGGAACCTTTCTCTTAATGTTTCGAAATGCTGCTGTGCCAAAATTGTAGTAGGAACTAAAATAGCAACTTGCTTACCTTCAACAATTGCTTTAAAAGCTGCTCGAATAGCTACTTCAGTTTTTCCGTATCCTACGTCACCACAAAGCAGTCGATCCATTGGACGTTCTCTTTCCATATCCTTTTTAATTTCATGAATTGATCTAAGTTGATCGTCAGTTTCCTGATAAGGAAATGAAGATTCAAATTCTTGTTGTTCGAGTCCATCAGGTGAAAAAGCATAACCTTTTGATGCTTCGCGTTCTGCATAAAGCTTAATTAAATCATCAGCTATATCCTGAACGGAGCCTTCAACCTTCTTCTTAACCTTTTTCCAATCAGTACCACCAAGTTTATAAATCTTTGGCTCTTTACCTTCAGATCCAACATACTTTTGTACTTGATCAATTTGTTCAATCGGTACGAATAATTTGTCGTCGCCATGATATCGAATATGTAAATAATCTTTATGAATACCATTAATCTCTAATGTTTCAATTCCCAAAAACTTACCAATACCATGATTTACATGAACAACATAATCTCCAACTTTTAATTCTGAGTAATTTTTTATTCGTTCTGCATTTGATAATTTTGTATTGATTCTTTTTTTCTTCTTAGCTTTTTTCGTGAATAACTCTCGCTCTGTTATTAGAACAAATTTTTCTAAAGGAAGTTCGAATCCAGAACGAAGATCACCTTTCATGATGTATACTTCACCATTTTTTATTTGCTCTAAAGAAGAGACAATTTTACCTTCAATTTGGTAATCTTCTAATATATTTTCAATTTTATTTGTTCTTTCGTCACTTTCGCCGAGCATAACGATTGTATAGTTATTTTTCTTCCATCGATCTAATTCATTTTTCAACAGATTCATTTGTCCATGAAACTCTTGCATCGATTTACATTGAATCGAAACTACTTGTTCAGGATGCGTATGAGGTACTCTTCTAGGGAAAAGACTCGTATGAATTTGTTGGCGCCTTCTCGAATGTAGTAATTCAAAAAAGTCATGTGAAAAACTTACTCCATGTAACGCATTTCCTTCAGCTAGTAAAGACGTATACCACTCTGCTTCATCCTTTTTAAGCTGCTCTACAATTTCATGAACCCTCGAAATCTCATCAATAACAACAACAGTTTCCTTAGGAACATAATCTAGTAAACTAAATTGGTTTTCATAGATTAGACCAAAGTATTTGTATATTTGATCAATCAATTGCCCTTGCTTTAGTTGTTCAAGATCATAGGTTACCTTTTCAACCAATAACTCTTTTACTTGTTGATCACTTATTTTTGATAGAGTTGTTTTAAAAGCTTGTTCAATTCGTTGAACTCCTAATTGTAAATCAGTCTTGGAAATAATCCTTTCCGTTGCTGGACCAATATGGACAGTCTCATATTTTGTAATAGATCTTTGAGAATCAGGAGAAAAAGAACGGATTGAGTCGATTTCTGTGTCAAAAAGTTCAATTCGAATAGGATCTTCATACGTTAGCGGATAAATATCAAGAATTCCTCCGCGTACACTAAACTCACCTTTACTTTCAACCATCCCAACACGTTCATAGCCCATTTGAACAAACTTTGATATCAAATTAGATAAGTCGATTTCTTCACCAATTTCAAAACTGATCTGATAGTTAGACCATAATTCTGGAGATGGCAAATAGCCAATTAATCCCGATACAGGTGTAACTACTACCGACGGTTTTTTTGACATCAAACTGTTTAACGCGATTAGTCTTTGCGATCTAAGCTCTGGACTTGATACTGCAATCTCTGAAGCAATCAATTCATTTGCAGGATATAAAAATACTTTATCTTCCCCAATAACTGATTTTAGGTCTTCTGATACTTTTTGAGCTTGGAGAAGATTATTTGTCACGATTAACTGGGTTTGTCCAGTTTCTTTAAAAACAGCTCCAGCAAGCAACGTTTTCGCAGATCCAGTTAAGTTTGTAACCAATTGTTCTCTTAGTCCATTTTTTAGGCCATTTATTATTTTCTTAATATCTTTATACTGGTTAAATTGTTCAATTAAACCAATCACGAAGTCAATCTCCCCTAACAGTCAATCTAAGTAACAATAATCTTAGTTGAAGTTTATATTTATAGTTTTTTTGAAATTTGCTCCATTTTAAGTGACATTTGTAGAGATAAACACACTTCATCTTAACAGAGTCTAGAAAAAAACAGAAAAACGCCTCAGTTATAAACCAAAGGCAATTTAATTTATGAAATTCTTATATTCATGATAATGTGGAAACTCAGATAGAGTCATTTCGCAATCCTCGCACACAATATAAATTACTTGATTAGGAGATTGAATAAAATTTACAAAATCGCTTAATTCTTCATCGAAAGAATGACAATACGAAGATGAAACTTGTAACAACTGTTGTTTTTCAATACTACCCATTTGTTTACTACAATACCGACACTGACAATCTAATAATTCCATTACTTCCTCCATACTACATAAAATTCATATATACAGTATGGATTGTACTAACTATACTTATTCAATGTGAAAGCTTAAATTCCTGTTTTTTATTTTTTATTATATTGATTCATTACATCCACGAAAGAATGCTTTAAAAAATATTCACATGCATCTGCAGCTCTTTTTACACCATCAACTACTTCAGCAATTTCTTCTTCAAAAAAGTTTGATAATACATGATTTACGACACTCATCCCATTTGATGGACGATCTACACCAATTCGAACACGTTGGAATTCTTGTGTTCCTAAATGCTGAATTAATGACTTTATGCCATTATGCCCCCCAGCACTTCCTTTTGTACGAAGACGTAGCTTTCCGGTTGGAATATCCATTTCATCATAAAGAACGACAAGATCTTCTATATCAATATTAAAATAATCCATAAATGGTCTTACACATTCACCTGACAAGTTCATATATGTTAAAGGTTTTAACAAGAAAACTTTTTCTCCGTTCACAATTCCTGAAGCATAAATACCATTAAATTTTTGTTGGGTTAAAGAAAAACCCCATCGGTGAGCTAATTCATCGATCGCAATGAACCCGATATTATGTCGCGTTCTTTCATACTCTCTACCTGGGTTGCCTAATCCTACAAACAACTTCATTTTATTATCCTCCATTCTAATTCACTTGGTTATATTACGAAAAGACGTAACCACTTCTGGTTACGTCCTCTTATAAGTTTCAAAGCAAAGATGTAATTTTTATATTAATCAAATAAAGTACTTACTGATTGCTCTTCATAAACACGGATAATCGCTTCACCTAATAGGCCAGCAACTGATAATTCAACAAGTTTATCAGTCTTTTTATCTTCAGTAAGACAAATTGAATTTGTTACAACTAGTTCTTTAATACAAGAGTTTTCGATACGATCAATTGCCGGTCCAGACAATACAGGGTGTGTACAACATGCATATACTTCTTTTGCACCATGCTCTACTAATGCATTAGCAGCAAGTGTAATTGTACCCGCTGTATCAATAATATCATCAATTAAGATAGCCGTTTTACCATCAATATTACCGATGATGTTCATAACTTCAGCAACATTTGGTTTTGGACGACGTTTATCAATGATAGCAATCGGAGCTTTTAGACGATCTGCCATTTTACGAGCTCTTGTTACTCCACCGTGGTCAGGAGAAACAATTACGATATCTTCAAGCTGTTTTTTTCTAAAGTAATCTGAAAGGATAGGTACACCTAATAAGTGATCAATCGGAATATCAAAGAATCCTTGAATTTGTGGAGCATGTAAATCAAGTGTAATCACTCGAGTTGATCCCGCAGTTTCAAGTAGATCTGCAACTAACTTTGATGTAATCGGCTCACGTGAACGAGCTTTTCGATCTTGACGAGCGTAACCGTAGTAAGGAATTACAATGTTAATTGTTTTTGCTGATGCACGTTTTAATGCATCAATCATAATTAATAATTCCATAATACTTTCATTTACAGGGAAACTTGTTGACTGAATGATAAATACATCACAACCACGGATACTTTCCTCAATGTTAATTTGCACTTCTCCATCGCTAAAACGAGAAACCGAACATTTACCAAGCTCTACACCAATGTGTTTTGCAATTTCTTCAGCTAATTTAGGATTCGAGTTTAGAGTAAATACTTTTAAATGCTTGTCTGGATAATGATTAGGCATGTTTCGTGTACCCTCCGCTTTTTTTCTTTTCTTTTTATCTATAATTAATTTTTATAGTAACCCTCTTTGTTCACTTGTCTTGCTCTTGCAATTGCTAGTGAATCTTCTGGAACTTCATCAGTAATCGTTGAACCAGCTGCAATGTATGAACCTTTTTTCACAGTTACAGGTGCAATTAAATTTGAATTACAACCAACAAAGACATTATCCTCAATTGTTGTTTTAAACTTATTTTTACCGTCATAGTTCACAGTGATTGAGCCACAGCCAAGATTAACACCTTGACCAATTTCCGCGTCACCAATATAGCTTAAATGAGATGCTTTACTTCCGTTGCCAAAAGTAACTTTCTTAGTTTCAACAAAGTTTCCAATTCGAACTTCATCACCTAATGTTGACGCCGGACGAATGTGAGCAAATGGTCCAACTGTAGTTGAATGACCGATTTTACTTTCATGTACAACTGATTGTTTAATAGCTGTATCATTACCAATTTCACTATCGATAATTTCAGTATTTGGGCCAATTGTACTACCCGTTCCAATTATACTATTTCCATAGATCATTGTACCAGGGTAAATAATTGTATCCGAACCAATTTTTGCATCTGCAGAGATATATGTGCTAGCAGAATCAATAATTGTTACACCGTTCAGCATATGCTTTTTGTTTATATTTTTGCGCATGATTGATTCTGCAATAGATAATGCATATCGATCATTTACACCTAATGTTTCATCGAAATTTGCTGTTTTATATGCAGCTACTATTTCGCCTTTTGTTTTTAGTATCTCAATAACATCTGGTAAGTAGTACTCACCTTGAGCGTTATTATTGTTTACTTCATTTAAGGCTTCAAATAATGCTTTATTATCAAAGCAATATGTACCTGTATTGATTTCTTGAACTGTTAGCTCTTCTGGACTTGCATCCTTATGCTCAACAATTTTTATAACAGATCCATTTTCGCCCCTAATTATTCTACCATAACCAGTTGAATCCTCAAGATGGGCTGTTAAAATTGTAGCTTTTGCCTGTAATCTTTCATGCTCATCGAATAATGCTTGAATTGTCTCTGGTGAAATTAATGGTGTGTCACCACAGATTACCAAAGTAGTTCCTTCTTTATCGTTTAACATTGGCGCTGCTTGAATAACAGCATGTGCAGTACCTAATTGCTCAGCTTGTAGAGCATATTCGCTATGATCACCTATTTGTGTTTTAACTAATTCTGCTCCGTGACCTACAACAGTTACAATATTTTGTACACCAACTGACATTACGTGGTCTACAACATGTTGAACCATAGGCTTCCCACAAACAGGGTGAAGTACTTTATATAATTTTGATTTCATTCTAGTACCTTTTCCTGCAGCTAGAACAATCGCATATTTATTTGACATAGTCATCCTCCATCAATCTAAATACCTATACCTGGTAGCTCAAAATGCTAATTTTAATATTTTTCCACAAAATACATCCATTTTATTATACCATAAAAAAAGAACCCATTATACATTAATGGGTTCTTTTTGGTCATATTTTTAAGAAGCACCTGCTTCTTCAAAGTCTTCTTCCAACTCACCTACACGGTGATATTCAGCTAATACAGAATCCTGTATTTTGCTACGAGTTGAAGAGTTAATCGGATGAGCGATATCACGGAACTCTCCATCCGGAGTACGTTTACTTGGCATTGCTACAAATAAACCGTTATTACCATCGATTACGCGAATATCATGAACAACAAATTCATGATCTAATGTAATTGATGCGATAGCTCTCATACGACCCTCCGTG
Organism: Bacillus sp. AFS088145; assembly: GCF_002564465.1. GTDB lineage: Bacteria > Bacillota > Bacilli > Bacillales > Bacillaceae_G > Gottfriedia. The sequence continues at coordinate 33,570 of NZ_NUUX01000042.1, forward strand.
TTTACGCGGCGTAGTCTTACGTCTGTCACTTCCATCTTGTTCACCACCTTTATCAACTTAAACCATAATTAGTAAGTTTCAACAATTATCAATAATTTCCTTCTTTTTGGAAAATTTTTTATTTAAATTATTTAATTTTTAGAAATGTTTACTAAATTAACGTCCTTAACTTATTTATCGGAAGATTTTAATTGAATTTTAATGAAAGTAAAAAAACCTGAAAAAAATTTCAGGTTTTTTTACTTTGTTGAAAACAAGTTTGTCAATTTATTATCAAATTTTCGTAAAAGGAGTCGGGTATTGTTGATTTCCACTACAGGATGCTCGCTTTCCATNNCTTATCCCATAGGAGTCGAGCATCCTTCCGTTCCAATCAACTTTCTCATCTAAAAAAGTCTACAATAAAAACCTATTCAAATAGCCTTTACTTAGCGTACCGTAACTATTTGTTTCAATTTAATATCGAACATCACCATTTTTAATATTGAACTTATTTTTCTAAATTAATATTTAAAAACATTTTAAAATTGAATTCTATTATCAGTAAGATAAAAGAGCAAAAAAGAAGAAATTGCATTAATAGATGCTCAACAAAATTCACAACTGCTTAAATTTCACTTATTTTCTATTTTTAAATTTGTCTAATTAATATTTCCACACAATAAAAAAAACCTGAAAAAGTTTTCAGGTTTTGGTCTTATACTACTGCGATACATTCGATCTCTACTAATACGTCTTTAGGTAGTCTTGCAACTTCGACACAGCTTCTTGCAGGCTTGTGTTCATTGAAAAACTCTTCATAAATGGCATTAAAGTCAACAAAAGTTGTTAAATCTTTTAAAAATACAGTTGTTTTAATAACTTTTGATAAGTCTGTTCCAGCTTCTTCTAGAACCGCCTTAAGGTTGGCAAATACTTGCTTTGTTTGTTCCTCAATTCCACCTTCTACTATATTTCCTTCTACTGTTAATGGAATTTGTCCAGAAGTGTATAGTAATCCATTAGCGATTATTGCTTGAGAATATGGTCCAATTGCTTTTGGTGCATGATCAGTATGAATTAATTGCATTATGTATCTTCCCCTTCTTCATTATATACATTTAGCTTATCTATTAAATGACTATAAGTTTTCAGTTTTAATAAATGATTCTTCTTGGAAATTGCCTCTTTCAACTCGAATAAGCTGTTCTCTTTCATTTACCTCAGATAACTTTACAAGTGATATATAATCTTCAACTAATCTTTCTTCAATATTTACTGCCTCAACTAATACACCAATTCCTGCAACATTTGCCTGAAATTCCTTAAGCAAATTTTTCATACCAGTAACCGTTCCACCAGCTTTCATAAAATCATCGATAATTAAAACATTTGAACCTGCCTCGATGCTTCTTTTTGCTAATGACATCGTTTGTATACGTTTTGAAGAACCAGATACGTAATTAATACTTACTGTTGATCCTTCCGTAACCTTGTTATCTTGACGAACAATTACAACTGGTACATTTAAAAAGTTTGCAACAGCATATGCTAAAGGAATTCCTTTTGTTGCGATTGTCATAACGATATCTATTTTTTGCTTACTGAATATAGATGCAAACATACGGCCTACACTATTAACATAGTTAGGATTGCTTAATATATCAGTCATGTATAAGTATCCACCGGGCAAAACTCGGTCTGGTTTTTGAAGTAGATCACATAATTCTTCAATTACTGTATTTACTTCTTGATTACTAATACTAGGAATATACTTTACGCCACCAGCTGCTCCTGGCACAGTCATTAGTGTCCCAATTCCTTGCTGTTCGAACGTGTGCTTTATAATACCTAAATCTTCACTTACTGATGATTTAGCAGACGCATATAAATCAGCAAAAAATGTTAATGATACTAATTGTTGTGGATGGTGCAACAAATAGTGTGTCATACCTACAAGACGAGAGCTTCTTCTAATTTTCATGCAGCACCTCAAATCACGAATATTTTATAAAAATTTTATAATAATATTCGTTTTTAATCAAGTTTTTCCCTTTCACCTAACATCCGAACGGCGTATACTTGATCGCAGAAACCTTTTAATCCGTTATAAACACGATTCATCCTAGAATCATGTCGAACTAATCCGAATACTGTTGGACCACTTCCGCTCATTAAAACAGCATCTGCACCAAAACGTTTCATTTGATCCTTAATCATTGCAACCTCAGGGTGTAATTGCAGTGTAACTGTTTCTAATACATTTCCTAATGACAGACAAATATCGTCGTAATTTTTATTCGAAATGGCATTAACCATTCGATCTACATCAGGATGTTGAATATTATCTAATTTAAGCTTTTGATAAATAGTTGCTGTTGAAACGCCCTGTGTTGGTTTTGCTAAAATAACCCAACAAGGTGGTGGGGTATCAATATGTTCAATTTTTTCACCACGACCTGTGGCTATAGCTGTTCCTCCGTAAACACAAAACGATACGTCCGACCCGATTTTAGAACCAATTACCGCTAATTCATCTAACGAACAATTTAAATTCCAAAGCTTATTTAGACCTCTTAGTACCGCAGCAGCATCTGAACTACCTCCAGCTAAACCAGCAGCAACAGGAATATTTTTTGTAATAAAAATATGCGCTCCTAATTTTACTCCGAACATTTCTTTGAGTAGCATCGCAGCTTGATAAGCTAAATTGCGTTGATCGTCTGGCACGTAACGATTGTGTGATGTAACGACAATCTTATCTTCTTGAATAAGCTCTAATTCAATTCGATCAGCTAAATCGATCGTTGTCATGATCATTTTAACATCATGATAACCGTCGCCTCTTTTCCCTACTACGTCTAATGAAAGATTTATTTTCGCAGGAGCCTTCACCATTAATTTCACTATTCTCACCTTCTTATGAACACTTACTTTTTTGCTATTGTATCATAATTAACTCATAAGAAAAATGTACCCCAATGAAAGAGAGCTAGATCAGTAAATTTTCTTTTGGAAGATTCACAAAAACCGAAGCATTTAGCTTCGGTTTGATGTGTAGACAAATTTGCTTGTCGAAGTGAAGATTGTTTATTGTTGCTTATTAGATAATTGTAACTCAGCTAATTCGATTGCCCTTTTAACCATGTTGCCGGCATCCTTCGCTCGAATGCCTCCCCAGCCTTCTTTTTGAACGACCTCATAGAAACCAAGATCTTTTGCAAGTTCCTCTTTAAAGCTCTGTGACATTATACCTCTTTTTCTTCTACCCAAAAAAAGCAACCCCCTTTTTCCACTTCGACATTGATAGTATGTGTAAATCTGTTTAATTTCATGAATAATAAAAAGAAAAGGGACAGTAGAAAATTCTACTGCCCATTCGCCATCAGTCCACTTGTATGGTCATCACAGAAAAACAATTCAACTGTTTCTGTTAAAATATCTGCATAACTAAAAGATAAGCGTTCAAATGTGTTCTCTTCTTGATCTAATTGTACTACGAATATGGATGGATATGTTTCTGCTAATACACCGGAACGTTCCACAGTCTTTCTACGTCCGCTGTTTGCTTTCAATGTAAGTCGTTGTCCAACATGACTATCTAAAGTATCCTTTATTTCAGATAATTTTTTTGCCATTTCATACCACCTCACTATGACAAGTATACCATCTTATGTAAACTAAGTCAAAAAAAAGATAAAATTATACCAACGATACTGGTTACCTGTCAATATTTTTTTGCAACACTCGATTATTATTTGTGAAAATCTGAAAATTTATGTATGGAAATAAAAAAAGATTTTCTACATACGAGTTCTCTCGTTAATGTAGAAAATCTTTTCCTTACTCCTCTTCCATCGATTGGAAAGGTAGCCCTGTTCTTAAAATTCCTTTTGTTTCTACTCCGCCTAGTCCCTTTTCACCTGTAATTGTATTACGAACGACTTCATAAACATTTACTCGATCCATAAATGATGTGAAGCTTATCTTCCCAACTACATAAACGGGATCTAATGCATGTATGTTTACCCTAGTTGGTGAGCTTGCAAAGTTTGCTCCTGCACGTATAATCGCTTCAAAGTGTGATTGACATGCCCCAGCAAAAATTACAAGGTGGTCTAAAGATGGAACCTTTTTTCGCGCTTCTTTTACAGCATCGACAAAATATCTTGAATGTCTGTAAGCTTCTATATCAGTAACGACCCCTTTTGCTTTTGTGTATGCATCGTGACCAGTTATAACTAGTATATCGGGACGATAATGATCTAAGTAATAACCAATTTTTGTTGGTAATTCTGTTTCCTTACAATAGATTCCCTCAACAGGGACACCCATCTTATTATACATTTCAAGACATTTTTTTAAATATATTGGATCTCCATCGATGTGAAGAACCCGACCTGGTATTTGAAAAAGATTTACATCTGTTCTATATCCATTTGTTGCTTGAAATCTTCTTTTTTCTTTTTGCTCCAAGGCTTCTCTTTTAAATAGTTTGTAGTTTTCCTCAATTTGAACAGATGATCTTTTACCTTTTTCTCGATACTCTGATTCAATGATTACTCGCAGGTCAGATAAAGGCGCATCAGCAATTAAACGAAAATCGTCACCATATAAAACAGCAATGACTTCATCCCCGATTTGTTTTACCTCCACTACTCGAAAAACTAGGTCATATTTATAAGATGCTCTTTCTACTATATCCCCTACATTAATATTCACATGCCTTCCCCTCCAAAATTGCTTAAGTACACTACGAGTTCGCTCTCTTTTTTTAGATTATGTATGGACAAAAAAAAGGGTGAAAAGAAGGTTTATTGAACTTTTGTAGGGCATCAGAACTAAAATAAAGTTTTAAATAAAAAAGATGATTACAAACTAGTTGGTAAATTAGCTTATAATCATCTTTTTGTTATTTTACTTGTTTATATAGACTATTACTTAAAGTGGCAAATTCTTGAATTGATAAAGTTTCTCCTCTTCTTGTTCCTTCAATACCTGCCTCTAGAAGACAAGTTTCAAGTATTGCTTTATCCTTTTTTAGATGAGAAAAGTTATTTAATAAATTATTATTTAATGTTTTTCGTCTTTGAGCAAAGCTCGCTCTAACGACTTCAAAAAAGAATGATTCGTCAATTACCTCTGCAGCTGGTTCTTCACGTTTTACTAGCTTTATAACAGCAGAATCAACGTTTGGCTGTGGCATGAAGACTGTTCTAGGTACAGTCATAACAGTTGAAGCATGTGTATAAAACTGTATTGCTATTGATAGTGAACCATAATCCTTTGTTCCCGGCTTAGCAGCGATACGGTCAGCCACTTCTTTTTGCAACATACAAACAATTCCTCTGATTGGTAAACCTTCTGTTAATAGCTTCATGATAATTGGTGTCGTTACATAATAAGGCAAGTTTGCGACTACCATTATATCTAACTCATTTGGCAAATACTCATTAATCGCTTTTTCAACGTCTGCCTTTAGTACGTCTTCATTAACGATTTGTATATTATCATATGGTGAAAGTGTATCTTCTAAAATTGGGATTAGTCTATTATCAATTTCAAAAGCTAAAACTTTCTTAGCTCGCTTAGCAATTTGCTCAGTTAATGCCCCAATTCCCGGGCCAATTTCAATTGCACAACTTTCTTCAGTTAAATCTGCATAACTTACAATGTTTTCTAGTATATTTGTATCAATTAAGAAATTTTGACCATAGTTTTTTTTAAAGAAGAAATCGTACTTGGCTAATATTTCTTTCGTTCGACTAGGTGTTGCGATATCCTTCATTATTTTTCCTCCATTAAAACTTTTTTTACTGCTTGCCCAAATTCATCTTTTGAGATTTGAAACATTTGCAGTCTTTTCTCTAGTTGCTTACCGTTTGTATAACCTATATTAAGAATTTTACCAAGTTTATCTCGTCTTTCACTTGATTTGGGATGTCCAATTAATCCGGCATCTATTAAATCTTCCTTTGTAATTTCAGATTCAACTTCGATAAATTCCTGCTTAACATGAATTAAAGCATTTCGAATAGATTCTCTAGTAGCATGCTCGATTCCTAATCCTTTTTTACCTGAACGAACAGCTTCTTCCTTTGGTAAAAATGCATGCTTACATCCTGGTACATGTTCTTTAATAATCGAGCGTATACGTTGACCAGGATAATCAGGATCTGTAAATACGATAACTCCTCGAGTCTCCTGAGCATGCTTTATTAATTTTAAAGTATCCTTATTTATAGCAGAACCACTTGTTTCAATTGTATCTGCATCCACAGCTCTTTTAATTGCCGCCGTATCATCTTTACCTTCAACAACAATGATTTCTTTAATTTTCATTTGTTCCTCCAACCAATACAAGTATATGTAATCATACCATAAGGATAATAAAACTTCATACTCTCTTAAAAGTAGTATAAAAAAAAGCAGAAGGACTTATCCTTCTACTTTCATTCAAACAACGATCTATTTTAAAAATATTAGCTAATAATACGAATTTTTACAGTACGACGACCAAAATCAAAACAATCGTCTTTTGTAGGCATTAAAATATCGATTCTTCTGCCTTTAATTGCTCCACCAGTGTCACCAGCAATAGCAACGCCATATCCTTCAACCCAAACTTTAGAACCTAAAGGAATCACTTTTGGATCAACTGCAATCAGTTTTGTGTTAGGATTTTTACGAACATTAATACCTAAAGCTGTTACACCAGACATCCCCGCATCGTAAGGTGAATATGCAGTTGCTTCAACATACATTTCTTTTACCTTACTACTTGATTTTGGCGCACTAGATTTTACTAATGCACTTGATGTTGGTACGGACTTTGTTCCAACTGCAACTACTCGATCAACTGGTTCTTTTAAAATAGTTTCATCAACTAGCGTTTTAGAAACTACCTTACCATTTTCTTTAATCAGTTCAAAGTTACGTTTAACAAGTCCTTTTACACCTTCTGAAATGACCGAAGATTCATCCTTATACATAGAAGAATCTTTTTGCTCTTTTTCTTTAAAATCTACTGGCTCTTCCACCACATCGTTGACTTTTTCGACACGGATAACTCGAACTGTATCATTTTGTTTGATCATTTCGCCGGCACCTGGTTCAACTCGGTCAAATTCGTTTAATGTAATGTTCTGCTTTTCTAAAAAGTCAGCGACAGTAGTCGAAGTTGCAAATACTTTTTTAGAAACTCCTCCGTCATTTAAAACCATAGGGAATGCTTTTTCGTAAGATATCTTACCATTTTCCTCTAACGGTGTTGACAGTGCAGGCATTATAACATCATCAGGATTGATCTTAATATTTTGTTCCTCTAATAATTCCTTTACCGTTTGAGCAGTTGTCATAATGACTTTTTCTTGCCCATCAATCGTAAGTTTAACAGGTTTCGCTAAATGAACTGTAATATCCATATCATCTGATATTTTCGTTTTGGCTGACGGATATATTTCATCTGCATTCGTAATATTAATATTTTGTTCTTTTAATAATTCAGCCACAGTATTTGCATGTGTTTGAATAACCTGTTCCTTCCCGTCTACCTCAAGAGTTACTTGTTCTTTAAGTCCCTCATATGCTCCTGTACCTACTGATCCAGTGAAAACTAAAGCTCCTGCAAGTTGTACTGCTAGTTTTTTACTACTCCCAAGTCTAGAAAGTAACCTATTCGCGTCTATCACGATTTTACTCCTCCTTTTCGCCTGAGAAAAAAGATTGACTAGCTCCAAACCTATTAACTAGTGCTTCTACTCTACTGAATGTATGTTTACTAGATTTAGAAGTAGAAGAGTTTTCTTTCGACAAATTCTTCAACTCTTCATACGTGAACTGTGACGAATTTTATGTATTCGTACTAGTTCATGAGATCATTTGTTAATCTGAAAAATATTACACGCATTTTCGAAAGTTCGTTTTTGAACTTCCTCAACTGATATGTTTTTTAAACGTGCAATTTCTTCAGCAACAAGTGATACATAGCTAGGTTCGTTTCTTTTTCCTCTATACGGATGTGGTGTTAAGTATGGACAATCCGTTTCGATTAATAGATTTTCTAACGGAATCTCTGTCGCTACTTCTTTTGGTTTTTTTGCATTCTTAAATGTAACTGGTCCTCCTAATGAAATATAGAAGTTCATTTTAATACATTCTTTTGCAGTTTCCACACTTCCGCCGAAGCAGTGCATAATGCCACCTACTTCAGATGCATTTTCTTCTTTTAAAATGGTTACAATGTCTTCTGTTGCGTCTCGATTGTGAATAACAATCGGTAGTCCGCATTCTTTTGCTAATTGAATTTGTTTGCGAAATACTTCTTTTTGGATTTCTTTTGGAGATTTATCCCAGTAGTAATCTAATCCAGTTTCACCAATTGCTACTACTTTAGGATGTTTTGATAATTCCTTAATCCATTCAAAATCTTCTTCGGTTGCGTCAATTGCATCAACTGGATGCCAGCCAATAGCTGCATAAAGAAAATCATACTTCTCAATTAATTCCATAGCTTTCGTAATTGTTGGTCGATCAAAGCCCACAACTACTTGATGAACAACTCCTGCTTCCAAAGCTCTACTAATTACTTCTTCAAGGTCTTCTTTGTATTGATCTGCATTTAAATGTACATGTGTATCAAAAAGCATTTTTACTTCCCCTTTGCTCATCTGAGATTTAGTCTAGCATACCGTAAAATTTCTTACCTAACGCACAGTTAACAATTCCGTTACAAAAAGAAACGGTCAAAATTAAGCAATTTCTAATAAATTTTTAAAGATGTTTTAAATTAATTCCATGTTATATCAAGACTTTCTTACTTTTTGAAACAAAATTCTGATAATTTTTTCAGTTTACTATTGTAATCATTCTGTAATATTTTCTTCATATAGTGACATTTTCTAACAATAACTTGTTAATACCTGCCATAAATCAACAAATTATTATCATATTTGTGATTCTTATGATATTTTTACAATTTTCTGCACAATACAACAATTATTTCAGTAAAACAAATCAAAAAAGAAAAGTATTTCATGTTAGTTTTTACACGAAATACTTTTCCTAGTAACATTATTTAATAATAGTACCGTTTGGTAATGATTGATCAATTGTTGCAAGTGATAGCTTACCTTCAATACTTCCTGCAAGGATCATCCCTTCGGATAGTTCTCCTCTAAGCTTTACAGGTTTTAAATTCGTTACGCAGATCACTTTTCTACCAATTAAGTCTTCTGGTTTATAGTATTCCGCTATACCTGATACAACTTGTCTTGATTCATTTCCTAAATCTAATTGAAGTTTTAGAAGTTTTTTTGCTCCTTTTACTGCACCAGCTTCTTTTACTTCTGCAACCTTTAGTTGAACTTTAAAGAATTCATCAATTGTAATTTCAGGAACAGTTTCTTCCACTTTAGCTTCTACCACTGGTTTTACAGTACCTTGCATTTGTTCTTTAATATATGCAACTTCAACCTCTGTCTCTAAACGTGGGAAAATTGGTTCACCTTTTTGTACTCTCGTATCCTCTTGAATTGCTCCAAACTCATTTAGGCTATCCCATGAAAGAATCTTTTCATCAACTAGTCCTAACTGTGTGAAAATTTTCGCTGGAGTCTGAGTTAAGAAAGGTTTTAATAAAATCCCAACTTGACGTAAAGATTCAGCCAAATGTGCCATTACCGAAGCTAGTTCTTGTACACGGCTTTCGTCTTTAGCAAGTACCCACGGCTGTGTCTCATCAATATATTTGTTTGTACGACTAACGAACTGCCAAATATTTGTTAATGCAACTGAAAACTCCATATTTTCCATTGCTGCTTCCACAGTATCCTTCGTGTTCTTTGCCACTTGTTGAAGGTTTTCATCAAAATCTGTAACTGTTCCATTAACTGCAGGAATATTACCATCAAAATATTTTTGGATCATTGCAATTGTTCGATTTAATAAATTACCTAGATCATTCGCTAAATCAAAATTAATACGATCAACGAATCCTTCAGGCGTAAAAATACCATCTGATCCAAAAGGAACTTCGCGTAATAGGTAGTATCTTAGAGCATCTAAGCCATATCGGTCGATTAATACTACTGGATCTACAACATTACCTTTTGATTTACTCATCTTGCCGTCTTTCATTAATAACCATCCGTGAGCAAAGACTTTTTTAGGTAATGGTAAGTCTAATGCCATTAACATAATCGGCCAATATATCGTATGGAAACGTACAATTTCTTTACCAACTAAATGAACATTCGCTGGCCAATATTTTTTATATTTTTCTTCATTATCTGAACCATATCCTAAAGCTGTAATATAGTTAGATAAAGCGTCAATCCAAACATAAATTACGTGTTTAGCATTACCAGGTACTTTTACACCCCAGTCGAATGAAGTACGTGAGACAGCTAAATCCTCTAATCCTGGTTTAATGAAATTGTTAATCATTTCATTTTTTCTTGATTCAGGTTGAATAAATTCTGGGTTTTCTTCATAATACTTCAGTAATCGGTCAGCATATTTACTCATTTTAAAGAAATATGACTCTTCTTTAACTAGCTCTACTGGATGACCGCTGTCCGGACTCTTTCCACCAATAATTTTTCCTTCTTCATTATATAAAGGATCAACAATTTGTGTTTCAGTATAGTATGTTTCATCCGGTACAGAATACCAACCCTCATACTCATCCAAATAAATATCACCTTGATCAAGTAATTGCTTGAAAATCTTCTCAACAATTTCTTTATGTCTGCTTTCCGTCGTACGGATAAAGTCATCATAGGAAATATCTAATTTTGTCCATAGGTCCTTAATTCCAACAACGATATCATCTAAGTATTCTTGCGGTGAGACATTTAATTCCTCAGCTTTTCGTTGAATTTTTTGACCATGTTCATCTGTACCCGTTAAATAAAAAACATCAAAACCTTGAAGTCTTTTATATCTAGCCATTGCATCCCCAGCAACAGTCGTATAAGCATGACCTATATGTAATTTTCCGCTCGGATAATATATTGGGGTTGTAATATAAAAAGTTTTATTACTCATTGACCAAAAACCCTCCTTCAAAAATTTCTAAATATTGACACTAAATTATTCGCATGATTTTGCATTTCATTATAAAATGAAAAATGAGTTATCTGCATATCCCCATCTACTATTACAACTTCATACTTATTTTATAAGTTAAATTTTACACAATAGTAACATCTATTTCTATTATTTCTCATAAATATACATACATTTTCTCTTTAATTAACCCATTTTGGCATTGTAGCATTATGTAGCTCTGTCTTTTAGGCTACATAGTACATTCATTTTTCATAAAAACTTTATATAGGAGGATTAATTATGAAATCTACAGGAATTGTCCGTAAGGTAGACGAGCTTGGCCGTGTAGTAATTCCAATTGAACTTAGAAGAACACTAAATATCACTGAAAGAGACACACTTGAAATATTTGTTCAGGATGATCGAATTATCCTAAAAAAGTATGAACCAAATATGACTTGTATGATGACGGGAGAAATTTCTCAAAATAATCTTGAGGTTGCTGATGGCAAAATTGTTTTAAGTAAAAAAGGCGCAGAGCTTCTAAAATTCGAGATTGAACAATTTATAGCTGATAATAATTAAATTGAAGAGGCTGCCTATTTTAATTGCATTCTCTAAATAAAAGCTAGTAAAAATGAGTAGAGAATTACAAATAAATAAGACAGCCTAACTTCATTTTTAAACCTTATTAAATTTCGTGATATTCCGCGTAGACGTCCCTTTTATTTAATGAACGATCCTTCGCAACAAGTTTTATTGCATCTTTACTTTTTTCATTTTTTTCATTTATGTACCAATCGACATGTTGGTTAATAGTTAGTTCCTGCCACCAACACTCCTCATTGTTTTTCACATCTTCTTCAGATGCCCCTTCTAAAACAACTACAAACTCTCCACGTACTTCTTCATTCGTTGCCCAGTCTATTGCATCACTAACTGTCCCACGTAAAAACTCTTCGAACTTCTTTGTTAATTCTCTACAAAGGACAATTCTTCTGTCACCTAATACTTCAAGAATAACGTGTAACGTTTCTTTTAAACGGTGTGGTGACTCGTATAAAATGACTGTACTACGTTGCCCCTTTAACGGTTCCAATTGCTTCTTCTTATCTTTCTTTTGACGTGACAAGAATCCTATGTATAAAAACGAATCAGTAGGTAGTCCAGATGATATTAAAGATGTTAAGGCAGCATTTGCACCAGGTAAAGGAACGACAGAAATACCTTCTTCTAAACAAAGTTTTACAAGCTCATAACCTGGGTCATTTATACACGGCATTCCAGCATCACTTACTAATCCAACTTTTAATCCTCGTTTCAAGTCTTCTACAAGCTTTAATCCTGCTTTTTCTTTATTATGCTCATGATAACTCACTAAAGGCGTTGGTATTTCGAAGTGATTACAAAGCTTTTTCGTGTTACGAGTATCCTCCGCTGCAATATAATCTACTTCTTTTAGTATTCGTACCGCTCTAAACGTCATATCTTCTAAGTTACCAATAGGGGTTGGTATTAAATAAAGACAGCCTAATTCTTCATTCAAGAAGCTTTTTTGACTTTTAATCATTACTCGTTCCTCCTCTCATATATCGTTCTTTGTTTTCTCTTGATAATTGCTTAAAAGCGTATTCCGCTTGCATTGCTTCTTTTTTAGTTGGGTATTCCTCAAAAAATATACAATTTACAGGTGTCCTACCCCTTGTATATTTTGCACCCTTTCCATCGTTGTGTTGTTTTACTCTACGCTCAATATTTGATGTATACCCTGCATAGAAAGTTGTATCTGAACATTCCAGCACGTATAAATAGTGTTTATGATCTTCCATATAGAATTTCCTTTAACTCAGCTGTATACTCGTTATTTTCCTCATATACGTAAATCGGAGGCAAAATTTTAAGGTCAGCCTTACCACCTTTAATCCCTTCAATTAGAAGTGTATTTGCTTCCTTACCCATTTTTGGATAAACAAACTGAATTCTTTTCGGCTCGATACCATGTTTACGCATTGTTGTAACAATATCCAACATACGCCCTGGACGGTGAACCATCGCCAATTTTCCACCATGCTTCAAAAGTTGTTTACTTGTATTGATTACTTGTTCTAAATTCGTTTTAATCTCATGTCTCGCTATTGCATAATGCTCATTCATATTCTGTTCAGAAGTCGGAATATCTTGAAAGTATGGTGGATTACACGTAACAACATCTACAAATTCTCTACCTATTTTATCTGGTGCATTTTTTAAATCGTCATGAATCATTGATATTTTTTCATCTAACTTGTTATATTCAATGCTTCTTTTAGCCATATCATACAGTCTCTCTTGTATTTCTACACCTATTATATTTGCTTTAGATCTACGGTGTAACATCAACGGAATAACTCCATTTCCAGAGCATAAATCAACGATTGTACCTTTTTGGATCGGGACATATGTAAAATTGGATAAAAGAACTGCATCTAATGAAAATGAAAAAACAGATGGACTTTGAATAATCCTCATATCATCGGTTAATAAGTAATCTAAGCGTTCGTCACCTTTAAGCATAATTAGTTCCTTTCAAATTCACACCAATATTATCTTTTAGCATTGCCTAATTGTCTAACAATTAACTAGCAATGCATAAAAAGAAGCTATTCCATTTGAAGCCTGCGCACTTTACCTTTTTAAACAGCTTTTTTAATAGCTGTTTTCTAAAAAGGTAATCGCTCGCTTCTTCCGGAATAGCCTACCATTACTTTTTATCAAAGAAGGATAAACAAAACAGACAGTCCTCACCATGACGTACGCTTCCATAATGTAGATTACAAATATGGAAACCTTCTTGATACAATCTTGCTAAATTATCATAGCCTTCTCCAAGATCCTTATCCTTTTGTACCTTTTTCTTCTTTGAGTCTTTTATTTGTTCTTTTTCTTCTATACGTTTATTTAGACCTAATCTTTCTCGTAAGTGATCATTCTCAATTTTCGTATAGTGATTTTCTTCTAGTAGCTCAGCAATATATTGTTTTAAATCACTAAGCTGTGTTGATAAATCTTGAATTTGTTCTTCCATATTGGAAAGAGATAAGAATATATTCTTCTTGTCCAATCTTACCACCTCTTAATCTGTGGTTTGTATTGACACGACTCCCTCGTGAATTAAATCATCTAGGGTATACTCCACAACGCGTTCTTTTTTAATCAATTCTACCTGAATAACTCGTTCTAAGATGTTCAATCCTACTACTCTTCCAGGACCTTCTGCAGTCTTGATGATATCCTCTAAGTCTGGAAGTTGTTCTTTTGCAGCCTCATACTCGTCATTTTCATATTTTAAGCAGCACATTAATCGGCCACAAAGTCCTGAAATTTTCGCCGGGTTAAGAGAAAGGTTTTGATCTTTAGCCATTTTAATGGATACTGGTTCAAAATCACCTAAGAACGTTGAACAACACAACATTCTACCGCAAGGCCCAATTCCACCGAGCATTTTAGCTTCATCGCGTACTCCTATTTGTCTTAATTCAATTCGAGTACGGAATACTGCAGCTAAATCCTTTACTAATTCCCTAAAGTCTATTCTACCATCTGCTGTAAAATAAAAGATGACTTTATTTCGGTCAAATGTATATTCGACATCAACTAATTTCATATCTAGTTCATGTTGCATAACTTTACTAGAACAAACTTCATAAGCTTCTTTAGCTGATTGTCTATTCTCTTCAACAATCATACGATCATGCTCATCTGCTAATCGCATAACTTTTTTTAACGGAAGGACTACGTCATTTTCTCCGACCTTTTTATTTGGTACAACTACTTTTCCAAATTCAATCCCTCTCACCGTCTCAACGATGACAAAAGTATCTTTAGGGATTGCTAATCCATTTGGGTCGAAATAATAGATTTTACCAGCTTTTTTAAAACGTACTCCGACTACTTCGTACACAATCTACAATCCCTCCTGTAGCTCTATAATCATTTGCTCTAAAACCATTAACATATTTGCGTTAGATGTTAATCGCTTTTTAGCAAAAAGGATGATTTCTAAACAAGTGGTTATTTTCTCTAATGAAATACGATTTAATGCTTGTCTCATTAATGGCTCTTCATTTTTAAAAACAACATTTTGATCTTGCTCAGCATATATATATAGCATATCTTTAAAGGCTAATACAAGCATATCTAGCATCATTTGTAACTGTTCCTTCGTATCAAAATGACGAGAAACATTTTGTTGTATGACTAGAAGACTATCTTTTTTTGTCGTTAATAATGCTTCATATAATTCTATCACTAAATCTCTAGCTTGTGCAAACCATTCTTCTTCAGCAATTTGAAGTGCAACTGCCTCACTATTTGTTAATCTTGCTAATAATGGTACTAAGTTTGATTGGAGCTCGATATTAACTAAATGTTCTTCAAAGTATTTTGTTGGTAATGGATTAAAATGGATTGATTGACAGCGAGATAATATCGTTGGCAAAATTTGTTGTACTTGTTCAGTTAATAAAAATGCAGTTGTAATTGAGACCGGCTCTTCCAAAAATTTCAATAAAGAATTAGCTGCATTTGTCGTCATTCGATCAGCATGGTCTATTATATAAATTTTCCGATTCGATTCAACAGCTGTTTTAGAGAATTCTTCTTGTAATTGTTGAATTTGATGTTTCTTTATTGAGGTTTCTTCGGGCTCAATTACATAAACATTTGGGTGATTACCAGAATCGACACGCTTACAATTACGACAAGTTCCACAAGGTGTAGCGCCACTTACATTCTCACATAGTAATACTTTTGTGTAGTATAATGCAAGTTCGCGTTTACCAGTTCCTCTTGGGCCTTCAAATAAGTAAGCATGAGCTACCCTGTTCTTAATTATTGCATTTTTTAACATTTTTGTGGCAACTGGCTGACGCTCGCTTAGTTTCTCCCAAGATGTTTTCATGTTTACACCTACTCATATCTATAAATTAATCAATGATATTTTTAAATTGTATCGTTTTTTTAAATCGTTTTATAAATTATTTCACCTTAACTTTTGGCCTACACATTTCAAATAGATGCACGTAATTTTTAGTTAAGTTCCGAATGTATTCCTACTTCTATTATAACAGTTCCGTCATATTATTGTTCATGTAATCAATTTTTTGTAAATAATTAAATTTCTTCTATTTTTTCTAAAATGACTTTTAAAGTATCATTAAATACTTGATCGACCTGGTTTGATGCATCAATTCGTTTAAAGCGCCATGGTTCTCTCTTCATGATTTCAGCATATCCACTTTGAACTTTTAAATGAAAATCTAGTTCTTCCAAATCCAGTCGATTGATTTCTCTCTCATCTGCTTGGTGAACTCTATTTAGTCCAACTTTAGGGTCTAAATCAAAGTAAACTGTTAAATCAGGCATTAAACCATCGATCGCAAATTGATTGATATTATATATTTCATCTATTCCGATCCCTCTACCGACACCTTGATATGCGAGCGAGCTATCTACAAATCGATCACACAACACGATTTTTCCTTCTGCCAATGCAGGGATTACTTTCTCTGCTAAATGCTGCCTCCTTGCCGCAGCATAAAGTAGTGCCTCCGTACGCTTGTCCATTTCAATATTCTCTGTGTCTAATATAATATTTCTTATACTTTCAGCAATCCGTATACCACCTGGTTCTCGAGTGGATATAAAATTTACACTTCTTTTACGAAGTTCTTCTGATATCATATTTATAATTGTTGTTTTCCCTGCACCCTCTGGTCCTTCAAATGTAATGAATAAAGATTTCAAGTGTGTTTCCTCCTAAATCAATACTTCAATTTGTAAATTTTTATCTTCAATCAAATTTTGAATCGTCATTCCATATTGATATACATCATGAATATAATCAACATGCTTAGTAGTAATTAGTTCACCCTTTAGTAAAATCGGAATTCCTGGTGGATAAGGAACAATATTTTCTGCAGAGATTTCTCCTACTGAATCTGCCAAATCTTTTACCAACTTCCTTTTTTTCTTTAAGTCAGCGTAACTTTGTAACACTGTACTGGTAAAATTAGGTACATTAAGCTTAGGTTGTTTATTTTCAATATAAGCCATAGATTCAGTTGCTTTATTTACTCGATTAATAAGGTCATTAAAATCCATTCTTTCATCTAGCGGAAGGATGAACAAAACATGTCCCCAATCTGATAGTTCAGAATAGATTCCCTCATTTTCAAATATTTCCTGTAATTGCTTACCGGTATGTCCTTTTTTACTTTTTACGATTACTTTTAGTAAATCTTGTGAATAGTTTATTCGACTTGATGTAACAATTTGTATACTAGATAAATCATTAACTTCTTTAATAAAGTCGGCAATTTTCTTTTGAAGTATCTTTACCCTATCATGAGAAAAATTTTCGACAAAACTCCTTGCGTAATCTAAGGAAGCCATAATTGGATAAGAGGGACTGCTGCTTTGTAGCATTCTCAGCATTTCTCTTACTTTATCTTTGCAAACAAGTTTTGATTTTATATGTAAATATGAACCCATTGTCATTGCAGGCAAAGTTTTATGCGCTGATTGTATGACAATATCGGCACCCATAGAGAGCGCATCATTTGGAAAAGGATCCCCGATTATAAAATGTGTTCCATGTGCCTCATCCACGATCGTTGGGATCTCCATACTATGAGCGAACTCAATTATATTTTTTAAATTCTGAGACATTCCATAATAATTAGGATTTGTTAAAATTATTGCTTTTGCTTTCGGATAATTTTTTATTACATTCATAGATTGCTCACTGTTTACCCCAAGTGGCTGTCCTAGCTCTTCATCAATATCTAATGGCAAGAATATAGGCTTTGCTCCGGCAAGTAAAAGACCATGAAAAATTGATTTATGACAATTGCGTTGTACCAATACTTCGTCATTTTCGCCACATAACGCTAAAATTGCAGCTAGGTTTCCCACAGTTGATCCATTTACTAAAAAGAAACTTTCTTCTGCTTTGTATACTTTCGCTAACATTTTTTGAGCCTCGCTAATTACCTCTGAAGGATAATGTAAATCATCTAAGCCATTTAATTCCGTCACATCATAATTTAATATATTTGGTAATCCTAATTCATTTATAAAAGTGTGCTTTCCATTTTTATGACCTGGAACATGTAGAGATATTGTTTCTTTATTTACAAACTGTTTCAGTGCATTTAGTAATGGCATTTTATTCATCAATAACTCTTCCTTTAATTTACGCAATTTATTTGTATGTATCGTTATATTAGTATATTGTTGTTAGGTTTTAAATTAAACATTCCAAACATACTTTTCGACATTATATACAACTACCTAATTCGAAATCTTATATTTTATAGACAATATAAAAACCGATTATATTTACAAGTTCTCTCCATTACTTAAAGGCCCTGTCACTAAGGGGTGACCAAGCAGTAATAAATTATGGCAGAGGTACCTGTATATAGAATCGGTCCTTCATTTTATATCTTATTTTAACTTACAAAAACTTATTAGACTACTACTATTAGTCTATTACGCTTATGCTAACCTCTAATTCGCAATTTCTTCTTTCACCGTACTAATACATCTTAACTTCTCTACAAAGGAATTGTATATAGGTGCATCTGTTTCAGTTTTTACGATTTTCTTTTCACACTCTTCACATACGAATGCTTCAATAATATGAATGCCATTTTCCTTTTTTTCTTCACAAACTATACATTTTGATAAACCATTCACCTTTTTTCCTCCTCTAAGTGTTTTTCCAGTGCAATTTACGATTGATTAAAAAATTTTGTTTATTATATAGTTTTGCAAATTAAAAACTTTTTATACAATTTAGGGCCTATTTTTTTGTAATATATGAAAATAGTTCTAATTTTGTGCTCTATATTTTAAATATTTCTTTCTAACATGATACTACTTACCTGTTTTGATCTTATTTTTGTTCCTTTTAACTACTATAAAAGGACTACAATTCGTTTGTTGTCTCAGACTAGCCGCCAAACGCTCGTTTTCTTCGTTACTTCGCCTGCCTTACTGTGCGGTGCTCATTACCATATAAGGTAACCCCATGCCTCGAAAGAACTGCTACTTAAGCCAAGGGCCTTTAAGTGAAGTATCAGTGAAATTAGCTTTGATTAAATACATTGATCAAGTTTCACATAATTTTACTTTGATTTATTAAATATTTTTATATTTATTTTTATAAATACAAAAAAACATCAGCCTAATA
>NZ_NUUX01000043.1 GCF_002564465.1 Bacillus sp. AFS088145
GTAGAACGTCGCTTGGTTTTAAGATTATTCCGCAGTAGCTCAGTGGTAGAGCACTCGGCTGTTAACCGAGTGGTCGTAGGTTCGAACCCTACCTGCGGAGCCATTTTTAACTTAATGCTTCCATAGCTCAGCAGGCAGAGTACTTCCATGGTAAGGAAGAGGTCACCGGTTCGAGCCCGGTTGGAAGCTTAGGAAAAGTTGTACTGGCCCGTTGGTCAAGCGGTTAAGACACCGCCCTTTCACGGCGGTAACACGGGTTCGAGTCCCGTACGGGTCACCATTTATATTACGGAGGATTAGCTCAGCTGGGAGAGCACCTGCCTTACAAGCAGGGGGTCGGCGGTTCGAGCCCGTCATCCTCCACCATCTAATTTAATAAATACCGGAGGGGTAGCGAAGTGGCTAAACGCGGCGGACTGTAAATCCGCTCCCTGTGGGTTCGGCGGTTCGAATCCGTCCCCCTCCACCATTTATTGTTGGGCTATAGCCAAGCGGTAAGGCAACGGATTTTGATTCCGTCATGCCCTGGTTCGAATCCAGGTAGCCCAGCCATTTTTTTATTTTATCGTAATTTATTGCGAGCCATTAGCTCAGTAGGTAGAGCATCTGACTTTTAATCAGAGGGTCGAAGGTTCGAATCCTTCATGGCTCACTCTTTTTTTTTATGTGCGGAAGTAGTTCAGTGGTAGAATACAACCTTGCCAAGGTTGGGGTCGCGGGTTCGAGCCCCGTCTTCCGCTCCATTCGCATATATTTTAATAGTGGGGCCTTAGCTCAGCTGGGAGAGCGCCTGCCTTGCACGCAGGAGGTCAGCGGTTCGATCCCGCTAGGCTCCACCAATATACATAAAGTTAAACCTTAGTCATTTGACTAAGGTTTTTTGTTATATATAATCATATGATATAGTAATTTAAAAGCTAAAAATGCATATGTATACAAAAAAATGTCGAGTTGACCCATGTGTTTCAAAAGATTTAAACTATTAATATAATTAATAACTTTAACAGTCAAAAAATTATATTTTTTCAAAAACAAGTAAGCGTTTTCTTTTATGAATTCAGTCGATGGGGGAAATAAAAATGTTAAAAGATATTTCAATTATTGGAGTACCATTAGATTTAGGACAAACTAGACGTGGAGTAGATATGGGGCCAAGTGCAATTAGATATGCACAATTACACGAACGTATTGAAAGAATGTCTTATCAAGTAGAAGACTTAGGCGATATTTTAGTAGAACGTACACCAGTTAAAGAAGATAATTCAGAACATAATTTAAAGAACTTAAAATCTGTTAAAGAAACATGTGAAAAGCTTGCTGCTGAAGTAGATGAAGTTATTAAAAGAAACAGAATGCCACTAGTACTTGGTGGTGATCATAGTATTGCGATTGGTACATTAGCAGGTGTATCAAAACATTATAATAACCTAGGATTAATTTGGTTTGATGCACATGGAGATTTAAATACTGCTGAAACATCTCCTTCTGGTAATATTCATGGTATGTCATTAGCTGTTTCTTTAGGTCATGGCCACGATTTACTAACGAAAATTGGTGGATACTTCCCTAAAGTAAAACCAGAGAACGTGATCATTATTGGCGCACGTGATCTTGATGAAGGCGAAAGAGCAATTATTAAAGAATTAGGAATTAAAGTTTATACAATGCATGAAATTGATAAATTAGGAATGACAAAAGTAATGGAAGAAAGCATTGACCACTTAAAAGGGTGTGATGGTGTACACTTATCATTAGATCTTGATGGTCTAGATCCAATTCACGTTCCTGGAGTTGGTACACCAGTTCCTGGAGGTATCACTTATAGAGAAGGTCACTTAGCAATGGAAATGTTATCTGATGCTGATATTATTACTTCAATTGAATTCGTAGAAGTTAATCCAATTTTAGACGAAAGAAATAGAACAGCAATCGTAGCAGTTGCATTAATAGGCTCATTATTAGGTGAGAAGTTACTATAATTATTTCAAATACAAAAAGCTAGCATTCGCTAGCTTTTTTGTTTTTATCAAAAAACGTTGGGGACCTCCTTCAAAAAGAATGATTTGTTGGTTATTCTTCTACGAATTTAGAGAACCAATATATATAACTCTGTAACTTTGTTTAATATAACTAAAATAGTCGTTAAAGTATTGTTAATATAATTAATAACTCACAAATTTTGTGTATTGCAAAAATATGGTATAATACTCAAGATACAGTTTTATTCTATAGAATTTGGAGGGTAAAAGATGCCTTCTTTACATATAAATTTGTTACAGTATTTACAGAATGGATTAGATATCCTAATCGTTTGGTTTGTTATTTATAGATTAATTATCATTATTCAAGGGACAAAAGCTGTCCAACTCTTAAAGGGTGTTACAATCATTATTGTCGTAAAAGTATTAAGCAGCCTATTTGGCCTGCATACTTTACAATTTTTAATGGATCAAGCATTAACATGGGGTTTCTTGGCGGTTATTATCATCTTCCAACCAGAATTAAGGAGAGCACTAGAGCAGCTTGGACGTGGCCGTTTCTTCTCTAGAACGACAGGTAGTGGGATTAATGACCGAAATGATATTGTTGAGAACATTGCAAAAGCCACTGAATATATGGCTAAGCGAAGAATAGGTGCACTTATTTCATTTGAGAGACAAACAGGTATGGGTGACTATATAGAGTCCGGTATTCGAATGAATGCTAATTTATCATCAGAATTATTGATTAATATCTTTATACCAAATACACCACTACACGACGGGGCGGTAATTATACAAGGTGAAAAGATAACAGCAGCAGCCTGTTATTTACCTTTGTCTGAGAGTGCATTTATTTCAAAGGAATTAGGAACGAGACATCGAGCTGCTGTCGGTATCAGTGAAGTTACTGACAGTATTACGATTGTAGTTTCCGAGGAAACAGGTGCAGTTTCAGTAGCAAGGAATGGTAATCTATACAGAGAATTATCAAAAGACGAGCTTATAAATTTATTAAATACCGAATTAAAATCACCAGAAGAGTCCACTACATCTAAATGGAATTGGAAGGTGAAACGTAATGGATAATTTTATGGATAACCGTTGGATATTAAGAGGAATCGCATTATTAGTAACATTATTACTTTTTATGTCTGTCAATCTAGTTCCGCAATCGAGTACATCGGGATTAGGAGACATACCGTTTGTTAATAATAAAGAATTAGTGCGAGATGTACCAGTAACACCTATTTACGATCAGCGCAATCTAATTGTAACTGGAATTCCAAAGAATGTTTCAGTGCAATTGGATGGACCTAATAGTATTGTAAAAACTGCTGAAATGAAGAAGGATTTTGAAGTATATTTGGATCTAACCTCTTATGCTTTAGGTACATATGAAGTTCCTTTAAAAATTAGAAATATTTCAGATAAAATAAAGGCAACTATTAAACCAAGAACAGTTAGAGTAACAATTAATGAAAAAATAGAAAAAGCAGTTTCGGTTAAAGTTATTTATCTAAATGAAAAAAGAATTAAACATGGATATAAGGCAGAAAATGCAATTGTTAAACCTGGTTTAGTTACAATAGTAGGATCAAGAGATGAAGTCTCACAAGTGGCATATGCAAGTGTTGGTGTGGATGTTACTGATGCGAATCAGACATTTAGTCAGGTGTTACCTGTTAGATTATACAATAAAAAAGGTGTTCAACTTCCGTTCACTACAAGTCCAAGAAAAGTTGAAGTAACTGTTCCTATTGTTTCTGAAAGTGCTAGCTTCCCGATTAAGTTAGTGCAAACAGGAACACTTAAGGAAGGTTTAAAACTAAGTAGTCTTGCTAGTAAAGTTGGTGCAGTAAGAATTTATGCGTCTAAAGATTGGTTGGACAAGTTTAACGGACCTATAGAAGTGCCAGTTGACATATCTTCATTTGATCAAAGTGGTTCATATGAAGTTAATGTACCTACTCCAAATGGAGCATTTAGAGTTGACTCAAGCACGATTAATGTAGACGTTAATTTTGATGAAGAAACAGAAAAGAAATTTAGTAATATCCCTATTCATTTAGTGGGTGAAAATAATCAATTTGAATATAAGTTTACTAAGCCTCCTTTAGGAAAAGTGGTAGTTACTGCCAAGGGATTTAAGGAAGACTTGGATGCGATTAATCCAAGCGATTTAAATATTACAGCAAAAGTAAATGGACTAGATCCAGGAACTAGAGATGTAGCGCTTACTATTACCGGCCCAAAAGGAGTTATATATAGTTTAGAGTTTGATACAATAACGATTGAAATTACTGATAAAAAATCTGCTCAAACTGATGAAAATGAGAATGAGAATTCAGGCGATGTAGGACAGTCATCGAATTAGAAGGAGAGTTAAAATGGGTAAATATTTTGGTACTGATGGTGTACGAGGAGTTGCAAATAAAGAGTTAACTCCTGAATTAGCATATAAAATTGGACGCTGTGGCGGTTATGTATTAACTAAAAACAATGTCAAACCTAAAATTATTGTTGGGCGTGACACACGTGTATCAGGACATATGCTTGAAGGAGCACTAGTTGCAGGTTTATTATCAATTGGTGCTGAAGTTATGAGATTAGGAGTTATTTCTACTCCAGGTGTTGCCTATTTAACAAAAGCACTTGGAGCACAAGCAGGTGTTATGATTTCAGCTTCACACAATCCTGTTGCAGATAATGGAATTAAGTTTTTTGGTCCAGACGGTTTTAAATTATTGGATGAGCAAGAAGATGAAATTGAAGAACTAATGGATGCAGAAGTTGATCGTCTACCAAGACCAACTGGAAATGATTTATGCCAAGTTAGTGATTATTTTGAGGGTGGTCAAAAATATCTACAATTCCTTAAAAACACAATTGATGAAGATTTCTCAGGCCTATTAGTTGCTCTAGATTGTGCACACGGTGCCACTTCTTCATTAGCGCCATATTTATTCGCAGATTTAGAAGCAGATATTGTTACAATGGGAACGAATCCTAATGGATTTAATATAAACGATGGTGTAGGTTCTACACATCCTGAAGCTTTAGCAGTACTTGTAAAGGAAAAAGGTGCTGACATCGGTTTATCATTCGATGGAGATGGAGATCGTCTAATTGCAATCGATGAAAACGGTGAAATCGTTGATGGTGACCAAATAATGTATATTTGTGCAAAATATTTAAATGACAAAGGTCGTCTAAAACAAAACACAATCGTTTCAACTGTTATGAGTAACTTAGGATTCTACAAAGCAGTAGAAATGAATGGGATGAAAAGTGCGGTTACAGGTGTTGGAGACCGTTATGTAATGGAAGAGATGAGAAAGAATGGTTTCAATCTTGGCGGTGAGCAATCTGGACACATCATCTTTTTAGATCATATTACGACTGGTGATGGTATGTTAAGTGCGATTCAGCTCGTAAGTATAGTAAAAGAAACAGGTAAAACTTTATCACAATTAGCTGGAGAAATGAAAAAGTATCCACAATTATTAATTAATGTGCGTGTTACAGATAAAAATGAAGCACTTAATAACGAACGTATTAAAGCAATCATTTCAGAGGTAGAAGAAGAAATGAACGGCAATGGTCGTATTTTAGTTCGTCCTTCTGGTACTGAGCCACTTATTCGTGTTATGGCTGAGGCTCCTTCTGAGGCAGAATGTAAACAATATGTAGAACGTATTGTTGCTGTTGTAAAAGAAGAAGTTGGAGAATAATATAAATTAAAAAAATATGCATTGATGAGCACTTTTGTGTAAGTCTATGCATATTTTTGTTATATACAGCTATTCTATAACTTTTTTCAACATATTTTTGTTGACCATTTTAAATACAGTATAGTATAGTTGTTTTATTGTTTTCCTAACAGGGAAGGAGTATAGAAATAATAAAGTATTAAAAAGCGCCAGAACTACACTAGACGTGAATGTGTAGTTGACGAGGTGGAGTTTTATCGAAGTTTCGGCGGATGACTCCCGGTTGCTGTATCACAACCGAAATTATTTATGTAAAACATATGGGTGACTGTGTGCACAAACGTAAATAATCTGATACACCGTTTAAAACAAAAAAATGAACTCGCTAATGAGCGGAATATGAAAGGTAGGTGGATATTGCTTGTAAGTCCTCTACCATTATTAAACATGACGAGGGAATAGAAAATTAAATAGTTAAACGGTTAGGAAAACAGCGTTCCATTCCTATACATTTTGTATGTCTTGTTTTAGGACTTACTAAGCAATAGTAACTATGTGTGGAATCGTTGGATATATTGGAAATGATAATGCGAAAGAAATTTTATTAAAAGGTTTAGAGAAATTAGAGTATCGTGGTTACGATTCTGCTGGGATTTCTCTTTTAACTGACAATGGTGTAGAAGTTTATAAAGAAAAAGGTAGAATTGCAGTATTACGTAAATCAATCCCTACAAAGACAGACGGAAACGTTGGAATTGGTCATACAAGATGGGCAACACATGGTGCTCCAAGTAAACGTAATGCGCATCCTCACCAAAGCTCTACTGAACGTTTTACACTTGTTCATAATGGCGTTATCGAGAACGATGTACAATTAAAAAACGATTATTTAAATGATATTGAATTTACAAGTGATACAGATACTGAAGTAATTGTTCAGTTAGTTGAACTGCATATTAAAAAAGGTCTATCTGTGCTTGATGCTTTTAGAGAAACACTTAAGCTTCTTAAAGGTTCATATGCAATTGCATTATTAGATAAACAAAACGATGATGTAATTTATGTAGCAAAAAACAAAAGCCCATTACTAGTTGGTGTTGGTGAAGAGTTTAATGTTATTGCATCTGATGCGATGGCAATGCTACAAATTACTGATCAATTTATTGAATTAATGGATAAAGAGGTTATTTTAGTTACTAAAGATCGTGTTCAATTAATGGATCTTAACGGAAATGTTAAAGAACGTTCTCCATATACTGCAGAAATTGATGCTAGCGATATCGAAAAAGGAACTTATCCTCATTTCATGTTAAAAGAGACAGATGAGCAACCTTTAGTAATCCGTAATATTATCCAAAAGTACCAAGATGCAAATGGCGAGCTTGTAATCGACTCAGAAATTAAAGCGGCTTTAGCAGAAGCTGACAGATTATATATTGTTGCTTGTGGAACTAGTTATCATGCTGGTCTTGTTGGAAAACAATTTATTGAAAAAATGGCGGGAGTACCTGTAGAAGTACATGTTGCAAGTGAATTCTCTTACAATATGCCACTGCTTTCAGAAAAACCATTATTCATTTATATTTCACAAAGCGGTGAAACTGCTGATAGCAGAGCATGTCTAGTACAAACAAATAAATTAGGTCATAAAGCAATTACACTTACAAACGTTCCAGGATCAACATTATCACGTGAGGCTGATTTCACTCTTCCTTTACATGCAGGTCCTGAAATCGCTGTTGCATCAACGAAAGCTTACACTGCACAATTAGCAGTACTTGCAATTGTTGCAAATGCTCTTGCAAAAGAAAAAGGAAAAACAGTTAACTTTAACCTAGTTAAAGAACTTGGAATTGTAGCAAATGCAATGGAATCAATTACAAACCAAAAAGAAGAGTTTGAAAAAATTGCTACAGAATATTTAGCTACAACTCGTAATGCATTCTTCATCGGTCGTAACGTAGATTACTTCGTTTGCTTAGAAGGTGCATTAAAACTAAAAGAAATTTCTTACATCCAAGCAGAAGGATTTGCTGGTGGAGAGTTAAAACACGGTACAATTGCTTTAATCGAAGAAGGGACTCCAATCTTCGCATTAGCAACACAAGAATCAGTAAACTTAAACATTCGTGGAAATGTAAAAGAGGTTGTTGCTCGTGGTGCTAACCCTTGTATCATTTCTATGGAAGGATTAAATATGGAAGGCGATCGCTTCATTTTACCAAAAGTACAAGAAGAATTATCTCCAATCCTTTCAGTTGTACCATTACAATTAATTTCTTACTATGCTGCTTTACATCGTGGTTGTGATGTTGATAAACCACGTAATCTTGCAAAATCAGTTACTGTTGAATAATCAAATTAGTAATCTTAAAGTTTATTAAAAAACAGATTTGAAAATAAAAACTGAGCAGGGAGTGTAAAATGATGACCAAATTTAACGATGAAAATATCATCCCTACAAAAGACGATTTTCACGTTAGTGAAGTTGATGAGCGTGTTGTAATAAGAAAACCAATTAAATAACTTTAAATTTAAGATACAGGGGACTAGTGGTTATGACCATTAGTCCTTTTTTATTTTGAACATGATAACACATACAAGCTAAACTTCTGAAGTTTTATAAAAGCAAAAATTTAACAAAACTAAGAATAAACTTAGATTAATCAATCCATCTTAAGAATATGGGATAATGCAAAATTTAATACTAGCTGGAGTGAAAAATGATGATAAAAATTTACGATGAAAACTTCATTCCAACAAAAGATGACTTTCATGTTAGTGAAGTTGATGAGCGTGTTGTAATAAGAAAACCAAATCAGGTTGAACTTTAATAAAAGAGAGGCTAAGTTGAAATCTAAATTTTCAGCAGCCTCTTTTTTGTCGCTTCCGAAATCGCACCATCTCTCAGCTAAAATCTAACTTTCAAATGAAAATCATAGTTCCATTATCGGACCAAGTGATGATATTTATAAATTAGATTTCTATACATAGTTTTACTTATTGCCAATATATATTTTGGTCTTAACTTAATGAAGTCAGAGGTTGATAAAGAATTGGTATATGGACAAAGTAGTACGATTATAAATGGAGAAAAATTAGCCAAAAGTAATATACAGCCGTTATTAGAGTATTTTGTAAGAGGACCAGATATTCAAATGAGTGTTGGTAAACCGAATGCATAAGAAGTGCTTAATTTTAAACCGATACAAGAACAAGTATCAGGCGGTGTTTTGAAATCATATTTTGATTTTAGTAGAACAGAATCGCCGTACATAGACCCAGTTTGTCTTTTTGACGCATATAGGAGAGAAACAGAAGATGGTATAGATATCGTCATGCCTATAATTGAATCAAATAAAAAAGATTTATTAGTAGATCGGATAGCATTATTTGATAAGAGTAAAATGATTATGGAGCTCAGTCTAAGTGAATCAGAAACCTATCGACTTATAACGACTGGAATCTACGATGAAAGCTTAAAGGTCAAAAACAAGAAAGTTATATGTAATGAGTTTAGAAAAAGGTAAGGTAAATTACAAATTAAAACATCAAAATAAAAATATAGTCGCCAATTATACGATTAAGATGAGAGCGGTTATAGAAGAAAAGATTGATGGCTTGGGTCCAATCAAAGAAAGTGACATATCTGAACTAAATAAGCAATTGGAAGATAAGATTAATGCGGAAGACTAATGCTTTACTTAGTAAAATAAAAGAAAAAGACATTGATCCAATCGGTTTTGGTTTAAGATACTTATCTAGGAATAGCGAAAATAGAAATTTATCATTATGGAACAAAAAGTACACTAACCTAGCCTTTAAAATTAAGTCTGAAGTGAAAATTAAAGGGACCGAATTAATTAATTGAGTCTTTTAATAAAATTTACGAAAAAAGAAAATGAGATAGGTAAGCAGATGGAAATCTGTTATCTATCTTTTTTTATGAACAAAACTAATTTTTCGTTTTCACCATAATTTCACCATACTCTATTAGAATTCAATTTATTAAGAAATGAGAGGAGGGAAATAACATGAATAAAAGAGTAAGGAGAATATTTACATGGGTCTCTATAACAGCAGTTTTTGTTTTAGGGGTACATTTTTTTCTTAGATTACTAGGTGGTTTTCATGAAAGACGTTTTGCTGATCAACATTCAATGTTCATGGATAGAGGCGGTCGAAACGAATTTAGGTCACATCAGATGATGCATGGTCCACACCATTTTCATGATTTTTCTTGGATTGGTTTAGTATTATTCCTTTTAATCGCATTTACGGTAGTGACTTTTATCTTTAAAAAGTTAGTTAAAAAGGGACAAGCTAGCCAGGTTAATCAAATTTCATTTGATACAACTAGTTTTAACACACCTATAAACAGAACAAACGCAGATTTATTGGATAAATGGGAAAAAAATCTATTATCAAAAAAGGAGAATAAATAAAATGGGCATTTTTAAAAGAATGAAATCAATATCGTTGGCTAAAGTGAATGGAGCATTGGATGGTTTAGAAGATCCAATCTCAATGCTGAATCAATATATTAGAGAAATGGAAGAAGATCTTTCGAAAGGTCAGGAAGCACTTTCTCGTCAAATCTATCTAGAGAATAAGCAAAAAGCATTGATTTTGGAGACGGAAGGGCTGGTAAACAAAAGAAGTGGACAAGCTAAGCTAGCAGTTGAAAATGGAGAAGATTCCATTGCAAAACTGGCATTACAGGAAAAACTTGTTCATGAAAAACAGCTAAGCCTATATACAGAGCAACTAAATACAATTCAAAATCAAACTCAGTCACTTTATGAAAAATTAGATGAACTGAAAGGTAAATATGATGAATATCTGCATAAGAGACTATTACTAGTTTCTAGAGCAAATATTGCAAGATCAATTAAACAAATTCAACAAACATCTGTTTCATTTAATTCAGAAACAATCGCAAATGGAATTTCGCGTGCAGAAGATCGAATACTTATGATGGAGGCAGAAGTACAAGCTCAAAATAAATTTGCATATCATAATAACCTATCTAATGGATATAAAGATAACGTAATGAGTGAAGAGATAGAAGAAGAGCTACAAAAGCTAAAACAGCATGCTGTGGAAACTGCGTAAGGACATGATCTAAAAGAAATATCGGGGAGCACCGTATTAATTAACGGGTGCTTCCTTTTATTTTATAATTGATTTGAAAATGGAAAAGATGAAGAAGACAACTGAAAAATATAGAGATACTTATATAAAACGAGGGAGTATTTTTGATGATGAATATACTAGTAGCTGAAGATGATTTGAAACTGGGTGAGCTAATCAGTTATATGTTAAAGAAAAAAGCAGGTTATAAAGTGGAATGGGTTACAGAGGGAGAAGAAGCTTACTATTACGCTACTAACACCCATTATGATGTATTAATATTAGATTGGATGATGCCAGGTGGAACAGGAATAGAAGTGTGTCGTAGGTTACGCAAAGAAGGATATTCAGGAGCGATTCTCATCCTTACAGCTAAAGACGCCCTAGAGGACCGCATTGTAGGACTGGACTCAGGAGCTGATGATTATTTAGTTAAACCTTTTGAAATTGATGAGCTACTAGCTCGATTAAGAGCTCTTTCTAGGCGAAATTATGCTCCTATATTAGAGGAAGAAATTTTTATTAGTGATATGATTCTAAACCGTACAAGCCAATCAATTAGAGGGGGAGACACTGAAATACAATTAAGCCCTCGCGAATTTCAATTAGTTGATTTTTTAATACAAAATAAAGGGCAAGTATTACCTCGTGAAATTATTTTGGAGCGTGTATGGGGCTTTGATTCAGATGTTGCAATGAAAACGATTGATGCCACTGTTAAACTTCTTCGAAAGAAACTAGATTTGCTTGGTAAACAAGATTTGCTACAAAGCATTAGAGGGGTAGGATATAAATTTGATAACTAATCTTATTTCTTCTCTACGTGATTTTCGAAATCGCGGAGGAAGAGATGTTTTTAAGCGTACGCAAAATCGCCTAACAGTACTATATAGCGGACTTGTCATGCTTTTTTTAATTATATTCATCATCATAGTCTTTGCAGTGTTATATGTAGTCATTATGAATGATCAAAGACGTACAGTGGAATCATTGGCAAGTCAAGAAGCAAAGATTGTCGAAAACTATATGATTCAAAATCAACAAGGAAACCTCCAGGACGATAACCAAGAAGTAGTTTTAGCAGGTGTCGATCAATTTTTTTATTATGTAGTTAATCCAAATAGCGAATTAATAATGGGACAAGAGGATATCCCACAAATAAGGTCAAGGCTTTTTGGGCAAATAAAAGGTTGGATGCCTAAAGAAAATGAAACCCGTAAGGTAAAAATTAAAATAGAACATGAAGAGTTTGAAAAGGACATGAGAAAATTCCATGATCATGAAATACACGTTCCTTCAAATCGTAATGAGATTAGTTTGATGGTATCAGGTAAACCACTTTTTTATAAAGGAAATTTAATCGGTACAATCTATGTTGGAAAAGATATTTCGGATGTGTACCATTTATTCAAATTTGTTGTCATCATATTGGTTGGCTTAACAATTGTATTTTCTGGAGTTGCACTATATATCAGTTTTTTTATGTCAAAAAAAGCGATGATCCCGATCTTTAAATCATTTAACCGACAGCGCCAATTTGTTGCAGATGCTTCTCATGAATTAAGAACACCATTAAGCGTTTTGTTATCGTCGATTGATGCAATGGAAATGACGATCGATACAGAGAAAGATGATTTTTCTCGAAAGCTTTTATTTAATATGAAAGACGAAGTAAAAAGGATGACAAACTTAGTCAGCGGATTATTAACTTTAGCTCGTTCAGACTCGGATCAAGTTGAAATTAAATTAGAGAAGTTTGAATTTCGCTCCATTGCAGAAAAGGCGATTTTATCACTACAACCGTTAGCAGCATCAAAACAAATCAATTTAAACCTAACTGCTCCAGAGAATGTAATCGCCCTAGGAGACCCTGAAAAGTTATCACAGCTCTTATATATATTAATAGATAATGGGATTAAGTATACACCTGTTGGAGGAGAGGTTCAGTTAGTGCTTTCGGATAAAGAAAATGAACTAAGTATCCAAGTAACAGATACTGGTATTGGCATTAAATCGGAAGATCATGCCCGAATATTTGACCGTTTTTACCGATCTGATAAATCAAGATCTAGACAAATTGGGAGCCATGGTTTAGGCTTGGCGATTGCAAAATGGATCGTGGAAATTCATAATGGAACTATTCAAGTAAATAGTGAAGTTGGAAAAGGAAGTACGTTTACTATTCGGATTCCAATTTCTAATATGAATAGTAAAAAGGCATATGCACAAAGAGTAGAATAACCGATACAAAGAAGTAAAAAATATAAAAGGTTAAATTTGAATGGAGTCATTTCCTATTGTTGTTACGAACAATTGCTGAAATTGGAAATCCATTTTTCCTAAAAGGAAGGAATGTTGACGTTGAAAATTGCTTTCATTGCACACGATCAAAAGAAAAAAGAATTAGTAAATTTTGCGATGGCATATGAATCTATTTTATCTAAACATGAATTATATTCAACAGGAACAACTGGAACAAAAATAATGGAAAATACAAATTTAAAAATACATCGATTTAATTCTGGACCGCTTGGGGGAGACCAGGAAATCGGTGCCTTAATAGCTAAGAATTTGATGGATATTGTTATCTTCTTTCGCGATCCACTTACAGCACAACCGCATGAACCAGATATTTTGGCTTTAATTCGTTTATGTGATGTTTACTCAATTCCTTTAGCAACGAACATGGGTACAGCAGAAATTTTAATTCATGGTCTAGAGCGAGGTGACTTAAAGTGGAGAAACATCGTACATGATAAACAAATTCGAGAAAGATAAGCAAAAAATCCTAAAAAAGATGTAGTAATCGAATAATTAACTTTGATGAAGGAAATAGTAATGCTAGTTCAGTTGAAAAGGAGGTTTACGATGGATAATCAAGGAATTGGACATACACATGATACAGGTGAAACAGTAAAAATTTCAGGTTATTATACTGATAAAGACGGGGAGCATATTGAATTACAAGCAGGACAAAAGTTCCCTAATTGCCCTTCATCAGGAAAGCCAACTAAATGGAGACATGGACGTTAAGAATATGAGACAAAAAAAGATTGTACATAGTACAATCTTTTTTTAGTGAACTGATACGCTATACATAAGACCAAGATACATCGTAATGACAAAGCAAAGACTAAATGCAATTGGTAGTATTATTTTTGTCTTTTTCATAAAGCTGATGACTAATAACATTAGAAAGATGATCGACATACTCATTAACATCGTACCTTCTACCGTAAAAGTAAAAGCTATTCTAATAGGCAAGGTAATATCAATTCCCATAATCCATTCAATCCATTTAGACGGACCCTCATTTTGCAAAGTTAAATTAATATTATGCGGAGGAGATTTAGTACCCATTATAGCTGTAAAAAAGAACACAATTATGATGGTAATATACTCTGCTTTTAACCAACTACGAATAGTACTCGAAGGGCCTTCAGCGGATTTTCTCATTAGTACACCATTGAAAAAAGCAAAAAACAATACTGGAATGATGCTAATGTGCTTCAAGACTAACATCTGTCCATAAGGAAGTAACCAAGCATTCGTATAGTCTTTTAGTTTAACGACTTCTAGCATCAATACTACACCGCTAATGAAAATAATAAAGACACATATGATGGCTAAAGGTGTAAACCATTTCAAGAATTTACCATAGTTACTAATGTCCTTAGCTAGCCACGTGACATTAAATAGAATTCCACTCCAAATAGAAACCATTAGGAAATGACTACTTTGAAAGATAAAACCCGTCCAAAAGTTCATAGAGGTTATATGACCAGCATAACCGATACTTAAAATCATCATAAATAACCAAAAGAAATTAAAAAACTTTTTACCATCGCTATAAATATTAATGACAAGCATAATGGCAAACATACTCGAGTAAATCCACGCATTTCCTATAGCTGTTTTTATGAAAACAGAATAAATGGCTATTTTAAGATGAACATCATCTAGGAAAAAAGTAATAATTCGTAGAGCAGGAAATAGTGAAAAGAATAAAATGCCGACAATAACCAAATAAACAGTACCTTTCGAAAT
The DNA here is from genome assembly GCF_002564465.1 of Bacillus sp. AFS088145. Taxonomy (GTDB): domain Bacteria; phylum Bacillota; class Bacilli; order Bacillales; family Bacillaceae_G; genus Gottfriedia. The sequence continues at coordinate 14,873 of NZ_NUUX01000043.1, forward strand.
ACTGATAGTTGGTTTATTATCTGATGGTACAAAATCTAATACAAACTTTCCTGCTAATATCGAATAAAGGATATATGTTATGAACTCCGTGATTGGAACGATATAACTCATTTTCTATTCCAAAGAACAACTCCACCAACCATTAACGCGATTCCAAATAGCCCGATTGCAATTAATGGAATAAGATATTTAGATCTTTCTTTTTTAGGAGTAGCCTCTTTTTGTTTTTCTTTAGCGAGCGTTTGATCCTTAACTGCTTTGTCAGTTGTTTTATTTTCAGTTGTCGTTTTAGTTTCAGCTTGCTTTAATTGCACTTTGAAAGGAATTTGACCTGTTATTGGATGACCATCTTCACTTACTACTTTCCACTCAATCTTATAATCGCCATTTTCTAATCCATTTGGTAGATCAGCAATTAATTTATTACCGTTAACTTGCACATTTGTAACGGCTGTAGCAGTACCAGCTTTATATAATTTAATTGTACCTAATTGCTCAAGAGCCTCTTCAAATTCAAGCGTAATTTGTTTAGTTGGTTCTGTGATAATTTGCCCATTTGATGGATTAGAAGAAACAAGCTTAGTATGCGCACTCGCCATAGTTGGGAATAAAAATAGCAGTAAAATAATGATTGATAAACCTTTTTTCATATAAATCTCCTTCTTATGTAAAAATTTGTGTTTAATTTAATATAATGTAAAAACTTGTAATTATAAAATATTATTATTTTAGTTAAATGAACCACTCTATTCAATTAGACATTTTAGTTCAAAAATGTGATGTATTTGTGAAGAATATGTAACTAGTCAGTTTATATTTTTAATCTTAAGAAAGTAGTGTTTGGTTTTAATTTAAGAAATTAATATATTAAAAACAATTCTTAATACTCTATTTACAGAACCTCCAAAGTAAATTAATAAAATTTCATTAAAATTAAGAGGTGAAATATAATGAGATTTTAATTTTTTAGGGGGTTTTTTTTATGTTCAGAAACAAACTTAAGAAAAAGTTAATTCCAGTGGCAGTGCTTTCAACAATGGCATTTGGTTCGTTTATTGGCTCTTTTGCTAATCATACCGTACAAGCTAAGGGAACAAACAAGAATGAAATTAGAAATGTAATCTTTTTAATTGGCGATGGAATGGGTGTTTCATACACGACTGCTTATCGTTATTTAAAAGATAATCCAAAAACAAATGTAGTAGAACAAACAGAATTTGATCATTATTTAGTAGGGCAACAAATGACATATCCTGAGGATCCAATGCAAAATATTACTGACTCTGCTGCAGCGGCAACAGCTATGTCAGCGGGGATTAAAACTTATAACGCAGCAATTGGTGTAGATAATGATGGGTCAAGAGTAAAAACAGTACTAGAGGCTGCAAAGGAAAAAGGAAAAGCAACAGGGCTTGTAGCAACTTCAGAAATTACACATGCTACACCAGCGTCTTATGGAGCTCATGATGTAAGTCGTAAAAATATGAATGCAATTGCGGATGATTATTATGATGAACTAATTAAAGGTGGACATAAAATAGATGTCATGCTTGGTGGCGGATTAAGTAATTTTGTACGAGAAGATCGTGATTTAACTAAGCAATTTAAAAAAGATGGATACTCTTATGTAACGAATAAAAACCAAATGTTGAATGATAAAAACAATAAAGTATTAGGTTTATTTGCTCCTGGTGGAATGCCAAAGATGATCGATCGTGATGATTCAATGCCATCATTAAGCGAAATGACAAATACAGCAATTGATAAATTAAACAGAGATAAAGATGGATTCTTTTTAATGGTAGAAGGTAGTCAAATTGATTGGGCCGGACACGATAACGATATCGTTGCAGCAATGAGTGAAATGGAAGACTTTGAAAAAGCGTTTAAAGCTGCAATTGCATTTGCTAAAAAGGACAAGCATACATTAGTTGTTGCAACAGCAGACCACTCAACAGGTGGCTATTCTATTGGGGCAAAAGGTGATTACAATTGGTACGGTGCACCGATTGCTGCAGCTAAACGCACTCCTGATTTCATGGCTGAACAAATTAGTAAAGGCGCAGATGTAGAAAAAACATTAAAATCGAATATTAACTTAGAATTGAAGCCTGAAGAAATTCAAGCTGTTAAAAAAGTAGCTGAGTCAAAAAATATGTTAGAGATTGATAATTCAATCGAAGCAATTTTTGATAACCGTTCAGTAACTGGTTGGACTACTGGTGGTCATACAGGTGAAGACGTAAATGTTTATGCGTATGGCCCTGGCAGCCAATTATTTGCAGGGAAAATTGATAATACTGACCAAGCAAAAAACATCTTTAGAATTTTAAAGAATGGTAAATAAGTAAAAAAACAGATCCCGTTAAACGGGATTTAAGGATGAAAGGGGATTATATGAAAAAATTAATTCCATTTATTTTACTTTCTTTAATGCTTTCAGGATGTAGCTTAGTTCAGAAGGAGAAAACAACTGCTTCAGCAGAGAATATAAAAAATGTCTCTACAATCTCTAAAAGCCGGGCTAAGTCTTTAGGCGATGTATATGTGACAAATCCACAGGTTACAGATGATACTAGTTTACTTCTTAAAGGTCAAACACTGAAAGATGAGAAAGGTGAAGTTACTTTAGAGGGCATTGCTACATTAAATAAGTCTTACTCAGTTGGGCCAATCGAAATGAAAATTAAACAGATTAAGCTGATTAAAAATTTACCAACGTATTCTTTAATGGATTATTTTCATTATTATACAGAAAGCTATGAAGGCTTTCGATTCGTAAAGGTTGAGGTAGAAATCATTAATCACTCGAATAAACAATTACACTTTGGTCCAGTTGCCCATTTGATGACAAGTAATAATGAAGTAAAGGAATTTAAAGATGACTTTTATATTGAATATTTAGGTGGGGAAATGAATCCTAATAGTTCAAAACAAGGCGCAATGGGATTTATAGTCGATCATACTAATCCTAGCTTGAAATGGATTGAGCTGACAACTAGTGATGTATTAGATGATCAACATAAAGTAATTGCGAAAGCACAAAAAATAAAAGTGAATTTTAATTAGATTGCAGAAAAAAACTCCTTTCATAAAAGAAAAAGGAGTTTTTTATTTATAGAGTTACTTCATCTTCAACTGGTGGCAGAAGTACTTCACTTTTGTCAGGATACATATGTTCAATGTGATTTTCTCCCCAAGAGCATAGTAAGTCTAATACTTCTTTTAAAGACCATCCGTAATCCGTTAAGGAATATTCCACTTTTGGCGGAACCTGATTAAATACTTTTCGGTGAACGATATTGTCTTCCTGCAATTCCTTTAGCTGCTGAGTTAACATTTTTTGAGTAATGTTTGGCATTAATTTTTTTAATTGAGAAGTTCTTTTTGTGCCTTTTGTCAAATGACAAAGAATCACAACCTTCCATTTACCACCGATTACATCTAATGAAGCTTCAACTGGAATATTGTATTTTTTCATTTTTCTCCTCTCCTTCATTCATTTTTATCAAAACCTACGAAACATATTTTTAATGATTCAAATATCATAACATTCTCTTTGCAAACTGTGTAGTTTCTAGTTCGGCAAAAAACTTTTTTGTAAATTTTTCTCTGTTTTAAACCTTTATTCGCTTAAATGTTACTAAAAAGTAACTATATCACTTCAAAGTACATACTTCTTTTAATCAATCCTATCGCGCATAATGACAATAGTAAATTGATTAGCAAACATTTATAAAAAGTAAGTGTATAGATGAGGACGTTAATCTTTAACTATTTCATTTCATTTATGTTTTGAATGACGAAGAGACTTTATTCAGGCGCCATTTCTCTTTGTATTCAAACTAATAATAAAAATAACTATAACTATAACACAAGGAGGAGTTATATGAGTTCGACAGCTGCTTCGATTAAAATACAAGAGAAAAAAAGTGGCACACCTGCGTTAATGGCTCTTGCCATTAGTGCATTTGGTATCGGAACAACTGAATTTGTTCCCGTTGGTTTATTATCAACTCTTGCTGGTGATTTGAAAATTTCAATTACCTTAGCAGGATTATTAATTTCTGGATATGCTATGGGAGTTGCTTTTGGAGCACCCATTTTAACAGCATTAACAAATAAGATTGGTCGAAAATCGTTATTAATGCTTTTAATGATTATTTTTATAGTAGGTAATAGTGTTGCTGCCTTTTCGACAAGTTTTGGCCTATTGTTAGTTGCGCGAATTATAACTTCATTTTCTCATGGGGTGTTCTTTTCAATCGGTTCAACAATTGCAGCGGATGTAGTTCCTGAAAACAAACGTGCAAGTGCGATTGCATTTATGTTTACAGGCTTGACTGTTGCGACTGTAACAGGTGTTCCAGTAGGCACATTTATTGGCCAGCATTTTGGATGGAGATCAACATTTGGAGCTGTAGCATTATTAGGTGTTATTGCAATCATTGCAATTGCAATATTAGTCCCGAAATCAATTAAACAACCGCCAGCTTCAAAATTAAGTGATAACCTGAAAGTCTTAAAAAATGGACCATTACTTTTGGCTTTTGCTATTACAGCATTAGGATATGGAGGTACGTTTGTAGCATTCACATACTTGTCACCAATCCTTGAAAAAATTACCGGCTTTGCTCCAAACTCTGTAAGTATTATCTTACTTGTCTATGGAATTGCAGTAGCACTTGGTAATACGATTGGTGGAAAAGCGGCAAATAAAAATCCTTTAAAAGCACTAACTTGGATGTTTGCTGTTCAAGCAATTGTTCTCATCATTCTATCTTTTACGGCACCGTTTAAAATAGTAGGGATTGTAACGATTTTCTTCTTAGGCTTACTAGCTTTTATGAATGTACCTGGTCTACAAATTTATGTTGTGAAATTAGCTGAGAAGTATGTTCCATCTGCTGTAGATATTGCATCAGCGCTAAATATAGCAGCTTTCAACGTAGGTATTGCAATTGGAGCATTTATTGGCGGTTTAGTCGTAGATACAATCGGCTTGATCCATACACCGTGGATTGGTGGAATCATGGTATTAGGAGCAGTTCTGTTAAGCATCTGGAGTGCTTCTTTAGAAAAGAAAAAGTAAATTTTAAAAAATATTATATAAAAAAAGGAGAAATAAAAATGAATAATTTAGTTAAATTAAATAATGGTTTAGAAATGCCGGTAATTGGGTTAGGAGTTTTCCAAGTAGAAGACGGACAAGTCGTAATTGAATCTGTAAAAGCTGCAATACGAAATGGATACCGTAGTATCGATACTGCAGCGATTTATCAAAACGAAGAAGGTGTAGGGCAAGGAATTAGAGAAGCTCTTGAAGAAAATGGTCTTAAACGTGAAGACTTATTTATTACATCAAAGGTATGGAATGCTGATTTAGGCTACCAATCAACTATCGATGCTTTCGAATTAAGTTTGAAGAAACTAGGTCTGGATTATTTAGATCTATATTTAATCCACTGGCCAGTAGAAGGTAAATATGTTGAATCATGGAAAGCACTTGAAACACTATACAAAACTGGTAAAGTAAAAGCAATTGGAATGAGTAACTTCCAAATTCATCATTTGAAACAAGTAATGGCTAATGCTGAAATAATGCCTATGATCAATCAAGTTGAGTTACACCCTATGTTAAGTCAAGTTGAACTAAGAGAATTTTTAAAAGAAAATTCAATTCAAGTAGAAGCATGGGCACCATTAATGCAAGGACAGCTGTTTGAAAACGAAACATTATTACAAATAGCAAACAAGCATAATAAATCAATTGCTCAAGTTGTTTTACGTTGGCATTTACAAAATGGTGTAGTGATCATACCAAAATCAATCAAAGAACACCGCATTCAAGAAAACGCAAATATTTTCGATTTCGAACTAACAGAAGAAGAAATGAACCAAATCAACTCTCTGAACCAAAATCACCGTGTTGGTCCAGACCCTGACAATTTTGATTTTTAATTTAAAAATAAAAGTAAACGACTGTCAAATCTTTGACAGTCGTTTTTATTTAATATCAATTGGTGCGTTTGTCATCAAACAAAAAACCTAATAATTTCGATTTAATCATAGAGGCATTTTGAATTAAGAGTCGAATATTCGAATATAACAATTTCATTTACAAAAACTTCCTCACCGTAAGACTTAAGACTTAGTAAGTTTAATACTTAAGTTCGTTTCAAATTATATATCGTTTCGTTACTATAAATATAGTAGCGATAAATATTGGAGAACGGTCAAGCTGTAGTAGAGGAGTTGATTACTTTGAAGAAAGAGAATAAACAGATTAATACGATGAAAGAACTTACGTTACACATCGTATTAGCTACAATATCGATCTTAATATTAGTCACTAGTTTACCTACTGTCGTAACGATTTATAAAATATCATTTATTTTTGCAATCATGGGAATTCTGCTACTAGATTTCTATCTAGTTGTATCGAATCATAAAAATTTTTTAAAGTTTACAAAAATAGCGCTAATTAGTTTACTACTTTGTATATCAGTAGTTGGAATTCTGTTTTATGCTAGTCAATTTCTAGTATTCGTAGATAAGTACGGAGTTGAGCGAATATTAACCAATCATATTTCAACTGCAAAATTATTATTTTTCTTAATCTGTTTATTTCAACCGATTTTTTTACCTTTACCAGAAGCACTTACTATACCTGCGGGTAGTGCTGTAATTGGATCGTTTTCAGGAGCGTTAATTGGATTTTTAGGTTCAACTTTAGGTATTGTCATAATGTATTTTGTAGCAAGAATAGGCGGACTTAAATTAGTTTCAAAGTTTGTTAAAGAAAGACAGTTAAAAAAATATCAGGAGTATGTCAAAAAAAATGAAACAATTATTTTAACTTTAATGTTTATCATTCCGATTTTACCAGATGAAATAATTTGTGTCGGGGCAGGAATTAGTAAAGTATCTTTCAAAAAGTTTCTATTAATTGCTTCGATTTCAAAATTAATTACATCATCTCTACTTTCATACTCTGTCTATTTGGCTAAATTTTTATCTTTAACAACATCGCAAATAGCTTTAACTAGCTCCATTTTAATTGCCTGCATCTTTTCTTTATCAATTATGATTAAGAAATCAATTAAACGAACTAATTCAAAAGAAGCTTATGCAACACAAAGTGAATAATAAAAAAAGGCAATGTAATGCTTAAACATTACATTGCCTTTTTACTTATTATGAAAGTTTAAACTTTCGTTTGTCGAAATTGAAAATTTCCTGAGAAATAATGTAGAAAAAATGACGAATTTACATCAATACTTTAATACCTTGAACAATATTCCATATAAAGACAATTAAATTAACAATCAATGCTAATACAAATCCACCTATAAGAGCAAAACCTGCACCGTCACCAAAAGTATTAAAAGTGAAAAGGGAAATAATCGCTAAAATAATAATTGTTAGAAATGGGAGTATATGTGAAAAAAATGCTCGTTTAGAATGCGATTTTAGTTGTTGATCCTTTGCAACGAAATAAACAATTATAGGGAATAAAAAAGGTGCGAAGAATACGCTAAAATAACATAATGAGGACAAAATCTTATTTGTTTCCATCTTTTTACCTCGGTTTCTTAAAAAAGTTTTAATTAATCTTAGTATAGTTTAATTTATATATAAAAACCGATTAATTTATTAACAATTTTTTAAAATACATAATTTAAAAAAGTTTAGGCTGAGAAATGCGTATCCTTTTTTTGTCTCTTTTTTAAAGAAATGTAAATGAAAAATCCAACTAAGATTGTAGCAGTAATACAGATTGTAATCCATGGCGAGCCAAGCAAGAAATTTCCGTATAAGGTATAAAGAACTGCAATCGGAATATTACCAGCAAACACAATTGCAATATAGGAAAAGTATTTCATATTAGTGGAGGCTGCGATAAAGCATGCACCATCTGTTGGAGCTAGTGGAGTTGCAACTGTTAAGAATAAGTATCTCTTTCGGTTCGAAATAATCTCTTCATATAGAGAAGGATATTTATTCTCCATGAATTGCTGAATCGAATCACTTAAAATACTTCTACTTAATAAGTAAATAATTGTTTCTGTGATGGCCATTCCGATTAATGATAAGAGAATGGTTTCAAACGGGTGAAAAAACAAGCTTCCTACTACAATTAATACAGAGCTAGGAATGAATAGAAAGATTCTTGCACAGAAAATAGCGACAAATAATAGCATCGGATTGATGGAAGAATTAGCAATAAAATGTTTTATATCTTGCAATGATAAGTGAAATAAATGATATCGAATAGCGAGTAGTAGCATTAAAATCCAAAAGCCGATTACGGTTAGTGGAACGACTTTTTTCATGATTTATGCTCTCCTTTTAAGTTAGAAAATCTTCTGTTATAGTATTCTATTCCTCAAATACAAGAAAACTGATTCATTTTTAAAAATTAATAATAAAGGTCATAAACATGTCAAAAAATGAATAAAAATAATTATGCACTAAATATCTCAAATTAAAGAGAGTTGAGGTGAAGATATGCTTGATGAAGGCCTATTAGTCATTAGACTTGTTTTAGGTATTATTTTATTAGGTCATGGGGTGCAGAAAGTATTTGGTTGGTTTGGTGGTTACGGTATTAAAGGAACTGGACAATGGTTAGAGTCGATTGGAATCAAACCTGGAGCATTTTTTGCTTTTATAACAGGAGCGGCAGAAATCGTAGGTGGATTCTTTGTAGCGGCTGGTGTATATACAGAAATAGGCGCATGGTTGATAATAGTAGTGATGGCAGTAGCGGTAATAAAGGTTCATATAAAGAACGGATTCTGGAATAGTTCGAACGGATTTGAGTTTAATCTATTAATTATTGCAGCTGCAGTAGGGTTATTGCTCACTGGTCCAGGATCAATGGTTTTATTTTAAAGGATTGATAGGATTAAGGCTGGAGGGAGTCTCGTGTTTTGAGGCTCCTTTTTTGTTTCTGAATTTTCGTTCAAACGCTTATCTAAGTCTAGCGATATGACATCTTTTTTATGAAAAATATCCTTCATTCGTGATACGATAATATTCGTAATAACACTATATGGAGGGATCAAGATGGCAGATGCTATTTTTGAACAACTTAGGTTTACAAGGTTTTATACATTGAAAGTTCTTGGTTCTGTTTCAAAAGAAGCTGTAGATGTAATACCGGCAGGGTTTAATAATAATATTCTTTGGAATGCAGGTCATGTGCTAGGGGCATATGAGCAATTACTTTATGCTAACACTGGTAATGCTGGGAAACTTTCAAAGGAATTCATTGATTTTTTCAAGGGTGGGACTAAACCAGGTGATTGGCAAGCGGAGCCACCATCATATGAGGAAATTGTTACTTTACTAGAACAGCAAGTTGAACAAGTTATTTCGACATATGAAGGGCGTTTAGATGAAATCATTTCAAAAGAGATGAAACTAGGTAGTTTTGAAATAAAGACAATTCGAGACATGATTAGCTTTAACATTTTTCATGAAGGGCTTCATGCCGGATTAATAAATGGTTTAAAAAGATCACTTGGCCAATAGAGTTATTTTTTAACTTTTTTCCACACACTAAATCTAGGAGTTTATGCTCTTAGGTTTTTTTGTTATAATCATGTTTAACAATTTGTCAATTTGATAGTTTGAAAATTGTGGTAATTCAAAATAAAATATGGCTCTTTCTAATTGATTTTTGTTTTTTAGTAACATTAATAATAATATTTACTAGCAAAGATTATGACGAAAATGGCCTAAAAAAACGAGGTTATATAAATGAAGAAAGAAAGTAATTTAATTATTTACGATCTAATTTTGTATTTAGTATTTCCGCTTGTTTTATATAAAGTTTTACAACACTATTTTAGTGACTATTGGGCGATGCTCTTACCGACAGTTCCAGGAATCTTATATACTTTATTTCGTTTTTGGTATACGAAACAGTTTAATGTTACTGGTATTTTTATTATCTCAACATTAACTGTTAGTACTGCCGTTGATTTAATGGCATTAGGTTCTGCGAAAAACTTAATTTTGTACAATGTGTATTATCATTTTGGGGTTGTAGTAGTATTTTTAATTTTAATGGCTTTGAAAAAGCCATTACCATATTATTTTATGATTGATATTGCTGCAATACAGGGGCAAGATCGTGAAGAAAGTAAAAAATTATATAAACATCCATCACTATTTAAAGTGTTTCAGTACTTGTTTGTTGCATGGATTATTAAAGATATCGTATTTGCTGTTGCACAATGGTGGATGGTTGATACGTATGGATTAAAAGCATATTACTCACGTACAATTATCTTTACAGTTGGTGGGTATGTTTTTGGCATAATTATGGCAATCGGCTATGCAATGGTTACGATGAGAGCTCAAAAATTAAAAGGGGACGACCCAGAGCAACCTTCCGATGAAATCATTATTTAGTAAAAGTCCTTTAATTAGAATGAACCCCACAAGTTATAAAATTCTTGTGGGGTTTTTTACTGATGTCCATTTATCCCTTAAATGAATTTCCTACTCCTTGCAATTCCTGCTCTTCTCTTGATCTTGCATTTAAAATATCAAGTTTTTGTATTCTTTCATTTTCTGGTTCGACATGAATTAATATTTTAGGATCTACTAAAACCTTTTTTATTTCGTCTTCTATTTTATCACATAGTAAATGGGCTTCTTCAATGCTCATGTGTGATGGTAATACTAAATGGAAATCTATATGCTCCTCGGCACCCGAACGTCTCGTGCGTAAGTCATGGTATTCGATAAATTGGGATTTAAAAGAATATAATACATTTTCGATTTGTTTTAATTCATCTGTAGAAAGCCCAGTATCAAGTAGGGGGGTAAACGACTTATGCCCGAGTTCGATTGATTCTTTCATGATATAAATTGCGATTCCAATTCCGATCAATGCATCGAGAAATACCCAACCAGTGAGGCTTACTAAAATTAAACTTACTGCAACTCCGAGTGATGAATAAACGTCTGTTAATAAGTGTAAAGCATTTGATTGCATTGCAACAGAATGAGTATCATTTCCTACTTTTTGAACGATTTTTCCTACTCTCCAATTGATTAAAGCTCCAATTAACATGACGACTACACCGATAATTGGCATTTTAATTGGGGTAGGATGAAGTAGCTTTTCAACAGATTCAATAATGATCCAGATACCAGCTACAAATATTAAGATTGTTTCGACCGTACCTGAAATATTTTCAAACTTACCATGACCATAAGGATGTTCCTTATCGGGCGGTCTGTTTGAAATCCTTACAGAGAAAAATGCAATGACCGAAGCAACTAAATCCAATAAAGAATGAATTGCTTCAGAGATAATTGCTACTGAACCAGTAAAAATCCCGACAATTAATTTTAATAAAACAATGAATGTGTTACTACATATTGAAAGTACTGCTATTTTGCTTGAACGCAATCTATTCACCCCTGTCCAATTTTTTCTACTTAAGTTAAGAGTTTTGTAATAAGGCAACAAAAAAGAAAAACCACTAACAATTTGTTAGTGGTTTGTTTTTTTTAGATTTAATTTATATTTATTGAAATGTTTTTTCATTTTTGAATCACCTTTTCTCTCGCATAAAACATATTCTATATTATAAATACTATTTTTGGAAAGCAAAAGCTGTGTGTGTGATTGAATATAAATCGACAAATAATTTAAAAATGGTTTGACATCTATTTTTAGACTGTGTTATACATAGACTAATATAAAAAATAACAGTCTATTCGTAGAGGTTGCATTGTATATGAGTATCATTTTAGAGAACTGTGGGTTTTATGACAAAATGAGAAAGGATCCTATGCCGAAGAAATAAATTGCCACACATTTTATTTCTGGGACTACATTTAATAAATGTAGTACTGTCACATGTGTTTGTGAAGAGCTATTGAAGAGATGTGATTGGCTAAGTCCTTTTTTAAAAAGCGATAGGCACATGAACATATCCTTCATGTGTCTTTTTTAATACACTAATACATCGAAGGAAGCTTCTTAGAATGATCTTACATTTGATTTGAAGGGAGAATACGAATGTATTTACATGGTAATAGTCGAATTAATAATGAAGGACATTTAGAAATCGGAGGTTGTGATACTGTAGATTTAGTAAAAAAATACGGTACCCCTCTATACATTTATGACGAAACATTAATTGAATCAAAATGTAGGGAATTCCATGAAGCTTTAAGAGAAACGGGAATGAAATATCAGGTTGCTTACGCGAGTAAAGCGTTTCTATGTGTTGAACAAGCCCGCTTAATAGAAAGAGAAGGTCTATGTCTAGATGTTGTTTCTGGTGGAGAGTTATATACAGCTTTGCAAGCAGGTTATCCAGCTGAGAAAATTCACTTTCATGGTAACAACAAAACAATTGAAGAAATTGAAGAAGCTTTAAATGCAAAAATCGGTTGTTTTGTAGTCGATAATTTCTTTGAGCTAGAAGTATTACAGGCCTTAGCTGAGCAACGTAATGAAGAAGTATTAATCTTATTACGTGTTACGCCAGGTGTAGAAGCACATACACATGAATATGTAATGACGGGCCAAGAAGACTCTAAATTCGGATTCGATATTATGTCTGGTCAGGCTAATGAAGCAGTGGAAGTTTCTTTAAATTCAACTAACCTAAAATTATTAGGGGTACATTCACATATAGGATCTCAAATTTTCGAACCAGATGGATTTGTTCATGCAATCAATGTATTAATGAGCTTTTTAAATGGACTTAAAAACGATTTAGGTTTTACAGCTGATATATTAAATGTAGGTGGAGGCTTCGGTATTCGCTATACTTCAGAAGATGAGCCGTTAGCTGTTGCTAAACATATAGAAAAAATTACTACTATTATAAAACAACAATGTGAAGAGCTAGACTACAAATTACCAGAATTATGGTTAGAGCCTGGACGCAGTATTGTTGGTGAAGCTGGAACAACACTTTATACGATTGGTTCAACAAAAACGCTTCCTTCAATTCGTAAATATGTATCTGTTGACGGGGGAATGACTGATAATATTCGTCCTGCTCTATACGGATCAAAATACGAAGCGATGCTTGCAAATCGAGCAAATGATGAGAATAAAGAAGTTGTATCGATTGCTGGTAAATGCTGTGAAAGTGGAGATATGCTAATTTGGGATTGTAACTTACCTGTTGTACAAAACAATGATTTATTAGCTGTATCTTGCACTGGTGCATATGGCTATTCAATGGCTAATAATTACAACCGTATTCGTCGCCCAGCAGTAGTATTTGTTAAAGATGGTGTTTCAAGAGAAGTAGTTCGTCGAGAAACATATGAGGATTTAGTTAGAAATGACAGAGTTTACATCGAAAACTCTACTAGATAATTAACAATCTTGTGTAAATTGTCTCAGATACCAACACTTCTATATTATATAGAAGTGTTTTATTTCGTTTCCTTTAATAAAAGATGATAATTTATCGACATATAAAGACATATTTATCATTTATATTACAATATTGTAACAATTGCGACTCTCTTCGGGAATCTATGGTATAAATATTTACGTAGATTAGCGAGAGGAGATACGCTGAAATGTTAAGAAAAAAACTAGCAGTGCTGGCGATGGCAAGTACAATAGTATTATCATTAGCGCCAAATGCTTCAGTATTAGCTGATAGCAAAGTTGAAAAAAAGCAAGCTGAAGTAGATAAGTTCCAATCACAATTTAAAGAATTAAGCAACGAGATAGAGAAAATAGATCAACAAATTAAAACAACTAAGCAAAACATAGAAGCAAAAAAAGCAGAAATTTCTGAAACAGAAGAAATTATTAAAGATAAAAAAGCAAGAATTACATATTTAGAAGACAGAATTCAAAAACGTAACGATTTATTAGAGGATCGTTTAGTTGCAATGCAAAAGCAACCAAAAGTTAATCTAGTAACAGACGTTTTATTTAATTCTGATTCAATCGTAGATTTCTTTAATCGAGTAAACTCAATTTCAACACTATTTGATGCTGATGAAAATATCATTAAAGAACAAAAGTCTGAACAAGCAGAAGTAGTAAAAGAAAAACAACTTGTTGACCAGAAGAAAGAATCTTTAGTAACAGCAAAAGAAGATTTAGTGGCTCAACAAAGTGAACTTTCAAAATCACAAGCTGAAAAACAAAAATCATTAAATACTGCTGAAGCTAACTTAAAGTTAGCTGTTAAAGAATTAGAGAATGCAAAAGAAGATGAAAGAGTTCAACGTCTTGAGCAACAATCTCTTGAGTTAGCTGCATTATCTAGCGATGATGAAGAAGATGACAGCGTTAGCACGCCAGCTACTAAATCTAGTTCAAATTCTGATTCGAAGTCGAATTCAAATTCTAGTTCAAATTCAAATTCAAATTCTAAACCTGATTCAGGTTCAAATAATGATGGTCCAGCAGCAACTGGAAACTCACTTGTAGATTATGCTTTACAATTCCAAGGTGTACCTTATGTATTTGGTGGAACGTCTCCAAGCGGTTTCGATTGCAGTGGTTTCATCTGGTATGTATACTCACATAATGGATATGGCATCTCTCGTGGAAATGTAAACACATATTGGAGCAATGCGACAAAAATCAGCTCTCCACAACCTGGTGACCTAGTATTCTTACAAAATACTTATATTAATGGTCCTTCACATATGGGTATTTACATTGGTGGAAATAAAATGGTTCATGCTGGAAGTAAAGGGATCAGCGTAATCAGCTTAAGTAATAGCTGGGTTCGTTCTCACTTCTTAGGCTATGGAAAATTCTAATAGTTTATTAACCTCGTATTATATTTAGTATAGTACGAGGTTTTTTATATTGTTTTAAGGAAAATCAAAAAGGTATAAGCGTTTAGCTTATACCTTTTTGATTTGAAACCTGTTCTTTTAATAAATCACGTATTTCAATAAGTAGAGCTTCTTCTTTAGTAGGAACAACGGGTTTTGCTTCTTCTGCTTCTTTCTTTCTAAATGAAAGTCTATTAATTAATCGAACAAAGAAAAATACTGAGATTGAGATGATTAGGAAGTCGACTACTGTTTGGATGAATGAGCCATATTTAATCTCATGATAATGCCAAGCAGTAAAGTTTTGTTTTCCTACGATAAGTGCAAAAATTGGCATCATTATATCTCCAACTAATGAAGATACGATCTTACCAAAAGCACCACCAATAATTACCCCGACTGCTAAATCAAGTACATTTCCTTTTAAAGCAAACTTCTTAAATTCTTCTAACATCTTATTTCCTCCTGTGTAATTATCGTATAAGTTTACATACAAATCTTAATTCTTTCAAGTTAGCAATTGGGCTTTTTTAAGCAAAAATATTTATATCAGCTATTAGATATGGTAAATATAATTAATGACAATTTTTAGGAGGAGTATAGGTATGGGCACAGAATTGGCTACATTTGCTGGTGGATGTTTTTGGTGTATGGTAAAACCGTTTGATCAACAGGACGGAATTATAAAAGTTGTTTCAGGCTATACAGGTGGGGAAAAAGAAAACCCGACATATGAAGAAGTATGTACTCATTTAACAGGTCATTATGAAGCTGTTCAAATCACATTTGATCCGGAAGTCTATCCGTATGAAAAATTATTGGACTTATTTTGGCAACAAATTGACCCAACAGATGTAGGTGGGCAATTTAATGATCGAGGTAGTTCATATAAAACTGCAATTTTTTATCATAATGAAAATCAAAAAGAGCAAGCTTTAGCTTCGAAAGATAAACTAGAGAAAAGTGGCGTTTTCAAGAAACCAATTGTGACTGAAATTTTATCTGCAAAACCATTTTATGAAGCAGAAGATTATCATCAGCATTATTATAAAAAGCACCCGGTTCGTTACCAACTTTACTTTAAAGGATCTGGTCGTCAAAAATTTTTAAAGGAACACTGGAAAACGGGCCAAGAGGAGCTTAAGCAAAAACTAACACCAATTCAGTATGCTGTTACTCAGGAAGATGCAACTGAACCGCCATTTAGAAATGAGTTTTGGAATCATAAAGAAAAAGGGATTTATGTTGATATCGTATCAGGACTTCCTTTATTTAGTTCATTAGACAAATTTGATTCAGGCTGTGGATGGCCAAGTTTTACAAAGCCGATTCTAAAAGGCGAAATTGAAGAGAAGAAGGATTATAGCCATGGGATGTTACGTATTGAAGTCAGAAGTTCTGAAGCTGACTCGCATCTAGGGCATGTATTTGATGATGGACCTGGACCTGAGGGCCTTCGCTACTGCATAAACTCTGCGGCATTAAGATTTGTTCCATATGAAAAAATGGAAGAAGAGGGCTATGGCAATTATAAGAGTATCTTTCTTAAATAGACTCTAAGGATATTTAACTAAGTACGTTCTAATTGAAATAATTAAAATTTGGACCGAGATAGCTATTCGTCTCGGTTTTTTTGTTTATTTAGAAGGGAGATGGAATTGATCTTACCTAATCATTAGTTTTTTAATTTTGTCCTAAATATTTTCTAAAAAGTTTTCTGAAAATATTTACAATTATGAAATAAGTGTGTTAATATAAAAGTGTCACAAAGTTGTCACAAATTAGGTATTGCAATTCACAAAAAAGATGAAAACAGGAGGTTAATCATTATGAAGCGAACTGATTATGAAATCGTTGAAACATATACTCAATATTCTGGTATTGCCTTTTTTATTGGTCTTATTCTTTTTTTACTATATTTCACTGGAAGCGGTTTCTTACATACGGGCGTAAGCTTAACGGTGAGCATAGTATTGATGGGCTCTTGTTCAACCTTATTTCTATTAGGTACTTTTTTGGGATTGATGTTCTCAATTTCTTCAAAAGAACAAGTTTAAAAGTTTAAAAAAAGAGTGGGTGTTCAAATGGCGATAAGTCATTTGAACGCCCTTTTGTTTTGTATAACATATTTTATCGGATACGAGTATAAAGTAATTTGAAACTAAAAATTCTTCCGATACGATTAAAATATGGAAGTTATGATGCACTAGGAGGTGCCGCTAAAGGATGAATTTTTTTAAAAAGTTAAAAGGTATGGATCGTAATGTGTGGATTCGAGTGATTGGTGAAACGATAACGAGTAGTGCAATGATGATGCTTATGCCATTTTTTGCACTCTACCTAGAAGGAAAAGTTGATTCAATGCTAAAGGTAGGATTTATTATGTCAATTTCACCTATAGCATCATTATTTGGTTCGATGGCTGGTGGTAGACTCGCAGATTTATATGGTCGAAAACGTATGATGGTTTATTCGACGCTTGGAACATCTCTTATTTTAGTATCCTTTGCTTTAGCAGAAGGCTATACAGCATTTTTAATTTTATCAATTTTACTAGGTATTAGTAACTCGTTCTTTAGTCCAGCAGCTTCTGCTATGGTAGCTGATGTTACTGAACCAGAGAAAAGAACGGAAGCATATGGATTATTAAGGGTAGGAAGTAATGTAGGCACTGTAATCGGTCCGTTATTAGGAAGTTCAGTTGTTTACTTTTCGAAAGACAGTTTATTTTATATTGCAGCAATCACTTTAGGGCTTTATAGCATTGCACAATTAATTCTATTAAAAGAAACACTTCCTGCAGAAAAGAATGTTAATGAAAAGAATGAAGTAACGAAAATACCTTTTAAAAAGGTTATGAAAATCATTAGATCTGATAAATTATTAATTTTTTACGTGGCAACAGGCGTAATTATTTCAATGGGTTTCTCTCAAATTGAGGGAATGCTTCCACTTTATTTTAAACAAACCTTTCAATCTCAATTTGGTATGTGGAATCCTTACCCATTTTTAATGTCGCTTAATGGATTGTTAGTTGTTCTTTTGCAATTTCCGATTTCAAGTTATTTATCGAATCGTTCAATTGGAAAAACGATGTTTTATGGAACCATTTTATTTGGCTTAGGTATTTTATCAATCGGCCTTGCACCTCCAATATTACTTACAGTTGGATTAGGTAAGTGGATAATTCTATTTTTCTTGGCAATTATCTTCATATACTACACTTTTGGGGAAATGGTCATGTCGCCAGTTCAAATGACATTTGTGGCGAATATTGCACCTGAAGATTTAAGAGCGACCTATATGGCGGTTGGTAGTATGAAATGGACGATTGGTGGATTTCTTGGACCTTTATTAGGTGGATTTTTATTTGATTTAAAACTTGGAATATGGCTTTTTATAATTCTTGGAACAGGAGTTGTACTATCAGGAATAATGTATCGCTCACTTGATGAAAAAGTAGCGATTAGAGATAACCAACAGGGTATAGCGCAATAGTTCTAAGGACGCTTGTTTCTTTGTTACTTCGTCAGTTAAGTAGTGCTTATTACTCTTGTTAAACTGCCCGGAAACACATGCAATAAGTCTGGAATTTAAGTTTTTGTACCCTTGTCTACAAACTAAGTATAGCTTAAGTGGAGCTATGCTTTTTTTAGTTGTAAAGAAATCACAAAACAGATATCATTGCATATGTTGTAAAGAAAAATAGGTTTCTACCCATAAAAGCTTATACACATTTGTATAAAGTGGTACAATAGGGAGAGCAAAAAATAGTAGGGGGAACATCATGAAGATTAAGTTAGGATTATTATATGGCGGTAAATCTGCTGAACATAAAGTATCATTACAAACAGCTTTTGCCGTTATTTCTGCTTTAGATCACACAAAATTTGATGTGTATCCAATTTATATAACAGAACAAGGCGAATGGTTACAAGGGAAACAAATTGAGGGGAAAGTAGAAAGTGTTGCAGCTTTAAAATTCTCAAATGAAGATCAACATGTAAATGAAATCGCTCCTGTCGCGTTAACTTCATCAATTATTCCTGCAGCTTCAAATCAAGATTCAACTGGCCCAGTTGACGTTATTTTCCCATTATTACATGGACCAAATGGTGAAGATGGAACAGTTCAAGGTTTACTTGAGCTATTAAATATCCCTTATGTAGGAAATGGTGTATTAGCTTCAGCGGCTGGTATGGATAAAGTGATTATGAAAAACTTATTTGCTCAGGCTGGAATTCCTCAAGCTAAATATGTACATTTCTTAAAAACAGAGTGGAAATCAAGTGCAGAGTCTTGCTATGAAGTAGTTGAGAAAGAATTAGGCTATCCTGTATTTGTTAAACCTGCAAACTTAGGTTCAAGTGTTGGTATTACGAAAGCTAAAAATCGTGAAGCATTAATGGCTTCATTTGAAGAAGCGTTCCAATTTGACCGTAAAATAATTATTGAAGAAAATATTGTTGGACGTGAAATTGAAATTGCTGTATTAGGTAACGATCAAGTTGAATGTTCTGTTGTTGGCGAAATCAAACCATCTGTAGAATTTTATGATTATACTGCAAAATATGAGAGTGGCGATACTGGTCT
Source organism: Bacillus sp. AFS088145 (assembly GCF_002564465.1). Taxonomy (GTDB): domain Bacteria; phylum Bacillota; class Bacilli; order Bacillales; family Bacillaceae_G; genus Gottfriedia. The sequence continues at coordinate 34,268 of NZ_NUUX01000043.1, forward strand.
AATTATCCCAGCTCCTGTAGAAACTGAAACATATGAAAAAATTAAGCATTATGCAGAAGTTGCGTTCAAAGCAATCGATGGATCAGGCTTAACTCGTGCTGATTTCTTTGTAACAGAAGATGGTGGCGTATTAATGAATGAAGTTAATACAATGCCTGGATTTACTCCATTCAGTATGTATCCTCAATTATGGCAGGCTACTGGATTAACATATCCAAAATTAATTGAAAAATTAATAGACCTAGCAATTGAACGTTACGAACAAAAACAACAAATTAAATATAATATTTAACAATTGAAAACACTATTCATGGTTGAATAGTGTTTTCATGTGAATAGAAGAAAAATGCTATAGAAGAGGAGTCGGTGACAATGTCAATCGTACGTACTTTATCTCAAATCATTAACATGATCCCTGGTAGCGAATTAAAGGGTGAAGATTTAACAATCAACGGAGTTTCAACAGACTCTCGTGTAGACTTAAATGGAAAATTATTTATACCGCTGATCGGTGAAAAATTCGATGCACATCAATTTTTACCTCAAGCAATTGAAAATGGTGCTAAAGCAGTACTTTGTTCTAGAAAGTTTTCAAATGTACCAACAAACGCATCTGTCATCTTAGTTGATGATACATTAGAAGCGTTACAAAAACTGTCTAAATCATATTTAAGTGAGTGGAATGGTAAAATAGTTGGTATAACAGGAAGTAATGGAAAAACATCGACAAAAGATATTTTAACTAGCATTCTTTCAGCAAAATATAAAGTACATAAAACACAAGGGAACTTTAATAATCATATCGGACTTCCGTTAACAGTATTAGCGATGGCAGAAGATACAGAAGTTGCTGTCTTAGAAATGGGTATGAGCAATTTTGGAGAAATTGAATTTTTATCTAATTTAGCTGAACCTGACGCGGCAATCATTACAAACATCGGTGAGTCTCATATGCAGGAATTAGGCTCAAGAGCTGGGATCGCAAAGGCGAAGCTTGAGATTGCTAGCGGACTATCAAAGAATGGATTACTTGTCATTAATGGGGATGAACCATTATTAATCGAAGGTACAAAAGACAAAAACTTAATCTATACAATCGAAACTTTTGGTTTAAGCGAAAGTAATGATGTATATCCAACATTTATTGAAATGAATGAATCTGGTAGTGAATTTGAAATAAATAAAGCTAAGGATGTCCGTTTCAAATTGGGCGTACTAGGCAAACATAATATTAGTAATACATTGGCAGCTATTGCAGTTGCGAGAAAGTTTTCATTAACATGGGAAGAAATTAGTTCTGGTATGCAGAATTTAGAAATGACAAAAATGCGTATGGAACTATTAAAGAATGAAAATGGAATAACAATAATTAATGATGCCTATAATGCAAGTGTTACATCAATGAAAGCTGCTCTTTTATTTGCTTCAGAACTAAAGGGCTATAATCGAAAATTTGTTATATTTGGCGACATGTTAGAACTAGGTGATCAAGAAATTGCTTTTCATGAAGAAATTGGAGAAGAAGTTGTAAATCTTCATTTCGATTTTCTTTATACTTTTGGAACGTTAAGTAAATTTGCAGCAACATCAGCCTTTGAACAAATGGACTCATCAAGAGTAAAAAGCTTCGAAGATAAAAATAAGTTAATTGAAGATTTATTACAACAAGTTCGACCAAATGACCTAGTATTAGTTAAAGCTTCTAGGGGAATGAAATTAGAAGAAGTTGTAAATGTGTTACTAAATCAGGGGTAAGCATATAATCAGGAAGGGAAGGCAAGAGAAGTAGGGATAAAAAATTTTCCTTAATTTCATTCGTTCTGCTCTTCGCTTCTTGTATGTAAAAATATACGAAGTGAAAACTTTATACGCGTAATTTAACAAATGAAAACTGTTCGTAATATAAGGGATGAAGAAGGCTAAAAACATGATTTTATGGCGAATTTAAAGATAATTTAAGGGTAAAATATAGTTTGGAAAACAAATTGTTAGAATATAACTTCATTTGCTTTTTAGATAGAATGTCCGTATAATGGGTAGATATTGTTTCCTTTTCATGATACTTCGGACTATTGTTTTCCACTAAAAACGAACCTTCCATATGAAACAGTCACGAAACATATAATTTTTAAAATTTTTATAGATCAATTGAGATACAAAGGAGATTAACCAAATTGACAACATTTCAAGAATTAGGATTAAGTAGTAAAATCCTGTTTGCGATTGAAAAATTAGGCTTCGAGGAAGCTACACCAATTCAAGCGCAGACTATTCCATTAGCAAAACAAGGCCATGATGTAATTGGTCAAGCGCAAACTGGTACTGGTAAAACAGCCGCTTTTGGTATTCCATTACTAGAAAAAATTGATGTAGATAGTAACAATGTCCAAGGACTTGTTATCGCTCCTACACGAGAACTAGCTATTCAAGTTGGCGAAGAGTTACACAAAATCGGTATGAATAAAGGTGTAAAAATCCTTCCGATATACGGTGGACAAGATATTAATCGTCAAATGCGTTCATTAAAAAAATTCCCACATATTATTGTAGGAACTCCTGGTCGTATTCAAGACCATATTAACCGTCGTACAATTCGCCTAAACAATGTAAATACAGTTGTATTAGATGAAGCGGATGAAATGTTAAACATGGGATTCATTGAAGATATTGAAGCGATCTTAAAAGAGGTTCCAGAAAATAAACAAACACTTCTTTTCTCTGCAACTATGCCTGATCCAATTCGTCGCATTGCAGAAACTTTCATGACAAATCCACAAATCGTAAAAGTACAAGCAAAAGAAGTTACAATGCCTAACATTGAACAACATTTTATTGAAGTTCAAGAAAAGAAAAAATTTGACGTTCTTACACGTTTATTAGATATTCAAACACCAGAATTAGCGATTATTTTCGGCCGTACAAAACGTCGTGTTGATGAATTATCAGAAGCATTAAACTTACGTGGATATGCTGCAGAAGGTATTCATGGTGATTTATCACAAGCAAAACGTGAGCAAGTACTTCGTAAATTTAAAGCTGGTTCAATTGATGTTTTAGTTGCAACTGATGTAGCAGCACGTGGATTAGATATTTCTGGAGTTACACATGTATACAACTTTGATATTCCACAAGATCCTGAAAGCTATGTTCATCGTATTGGACGTACAGGACGTGCTGGGAAATCAGGTATAGCGATGTTATTTATTACTCCTCGTGAGTTTAATCAATTAAAAAATATCGAACGTACAACTAAACGTCGTATGGAACGTATGACTGCACCGACATTAGACGAAGCAATTGAAAGTCAACAACGTATCATTGCTGAAAAATTAACTTCGACTATGGAAAGTGATAATTTAGCATTCTACAAACGTATTGCAGAAGAATTACTTGAAGAGCATGATTCTGTAAGTGTTGTAGCTGCAGCTTTAAAAATGTTAACAAAAGAGCCAAATGAAACACCAATTCGTTTAACTGATGAGCCACCAATGGTCAAACGTGACCGTGGCGGACGCGGAGGAAACGGTGGCGGTGGCGGTGGATACCGTCGTGGCGAAAATAGACGTGGCGGTGGAGATGGACGTCGTAGCGATAATCGTCGTGGAGATGGACGTCGTGGAGACCGTGATAACCGCGGAGGAAACTTCCGTGGCAAACGTAACGAAGGTTCTCGTGATAATAACAACCGTGGTGGACAACGCAAACCACAAGACAGCAGTAAATAAGAAACTAGTTAAGGTACATGGTAAAATCCATGTACCTTTTTTGTATATAATTTTATTCTCTCGTAATGTGTGAATTTTGGTAGATTCCATAAACTAATTAAAAACATATGAGAGTTGGAATGAAAATGTTAGTAAGACTTGGGTATGTCGCAATGAGTATGAATTTACAAAACGCCTCGCCATCAAAGACAATGACGGTTGCTCAGTTTTTAAAACAAAAGGATAAAGATGCGGCTATTCGTAAGCTAGAGCAAATTGCTAAAACCAATATTAATAACTGTCTAAGACTACTAAAGCACAACAAGGCACATGATATATCTTTTTTTCGCCTGAGCAGTAAGTTAATACCATTAGCAAACCATGAAGAAGTAGCAGATTGGAATTACATAAAGCCATTAAAGGAAAGTTTACTCGAGTTAGGTAAATTTGCAATTACGAATGAAATGAGGATTGATTTTCATCCAGATCATTTCGTTATCTTGAACTCAACTGATGAAGAGTTATTAAAAACATCCGTAAAAACCTTAAAAATGCATTATCAACTTTTAAAAGCGATGAAGATTAATACAGAACAACGATGTGTACTCCATATTGGTGGAGGGTATGATGATAAGGAAAAATCATTGGAACAATTAATAGAGAATTTTAGCCTTGTTCCTGCGCAAATTCAAAAAATGCTAATGTTTGAAAATGATGATACTACCTTTACGTTTGATGAAACATTATTTGCCTGTGAAAAATTAGGAGTACCGCTTGTATTTGACTATCATCATCATCTAGTCAATCACACAAATGAAGATTGGGTTAAAAATTGGAGCTATGCAGTCGATACATGGAAAGCTTCGAGTTTGCCTATGAAAATGCATATATCAAGTCCTAGAGATGAGAAAGACATACGTGCTCATGCAGATTTTGTGGACCCTAACATTTTTATTACATTTTTAAATGAAATTTATGGCTCGGTTAGGCAAATTGATTGTATGATTGAAGCAAAACAAAAAGATAATGCACTATTTCAATTAATAGATGATATGAAAGCTCATCCGTCTATTGAAATGGTTAATGATTCAAACTTTTATTTTAAACCGTAGTACTCGAAAGTTAGGGTGAGGAAATATGATCGTAGGTATTGGATTAGATTTAGTAGAAATTGAACGAATGAAAGAAATTATAAGCTCGCAGCCACGGTTTGCGAAAAGGATTTTAACTGAAGCAGAATATGAAATATACGAAAACTTATCAGAACGAAGAAAACTTGAATTTTTATCAGGAAGATTCGCCGCAAAAGAAGCATGTTCAAAAGCTTTTGGTACAGGAATTGGGAAGGAATTAGGATTTCATGACATTGAAATCTTGAATGACGAAAAAGGTAAGCCTGTCTTAACCGTTGATTTGCCGTTTATACCGTTTTTATCAATTACGCATACTGAACATTATGCTGCTGCTCAAGTGGTCTTACAGCAAATATAATACCCTTTTAAACAGTCACTCTTTTGGGTGGCTTTTCTTTTTTGTACTCTTAGTAGTTAAATTTTAAAGATTAATTAATAAGTGTAACTACTCCATTGTCTTCACTTACTGCCCTAGCCAATCAGAGTGTTTTCTTTAAATTTTTTAAATTAGCTTGTCATGCTAGTCTGCATATTTTAGAGCTTGACCTCATATAGTTTCATGAGGATATGAGAAGCAAGGTTGCAACGTGCATGAATAAATCTAGATTTTACTTCTAAGCTACTCGCGCACATTTATTCATAAGCCTTTGCACAAAATTCTCTTTTTAACAATTTAAGAGGAATAAAGGAGCTGGGGAGATGAAGAAAAAGCTTGTAGCGATGCTTTTGACAATCATGTTAGTACTATCATTGGCTGCATGTGGCAAGAAATCGAAAGATGATGTTGTAGGTTCACTTAGCAATCAGATGGAAAAAATGAATGGCTATAAGGCTGATGCAACATTAACGATTAATAATGGTAATGATCCTCAAAAGTATGAAGTAGTCATTTGGCATAAAAAGCCTTCTTACTACCGCGTACAATTAAAAAATGCTAAGAGTGATCAAAACCAAATTATCTTAAGAAACAAAGAGGGTGTGTTTGTTTTAACGCCAGCATTAAATAAAAGCTATCGCTTCCAAAGTGATTGGCCATCAAACAGCAGTCAGCCATATTTACCGGAATCATTAGTTAATGACTTAGTACAAGATAAGAATGCAACGTTTAAAACAACTAAGCAAGGATATGTGTTTGAAACAAAAACAAATTACACAAATAGACAATTGCTCCCAACACAAGAAATTACATTTAATAAAAAAGGTCTGACACCTGAATCAGTAAAACTATTAGATACAGATAAAAATGTTGTGTTGGATGTTAAATTCGATAAAGTACTATACAATCCGAAGTTTGATAATGATGCTTTTGATGTGAAGAAAAATATGACGAGCGCTCGTTTAAGTGTACCTACATCTACAAATCCAAATAATGATCCTAATTTATTAGTTACACTTTACCCTAATTATTTAATGAAGGGTGTTGTGTTAGATGATCAACAAGAAGTAAAAACAAACAATGGTGTTCAGGTTATACTTTCATATAAAGGTGATAAAAAATCGTTTACTTTAATAGAGGAAAAAGCGCGAATTTCAGAGTCTGGAACAACGATGGAAATCACTGGTGAACCAGTAGATTTAGGTAAAACGGTAGGAGCTTTATCAGATAAGATGATCACATGGTCATACGGTGGAACAGATTTTACGATTGTTTCTAAAAACTTAACTCAAGGTGAGTTAATTCAAGTTGCCCAATCAGTCGGAGATACAGGCACAAAATAATATTTTTTTCAAACTTAAAAGGGCGTGATGATGCTTTATCACGCCTTTTTAAATTTTAAATAAACTATAAATGAGTAGTATATTGGTTGACATTTATAGTAAAATAAGCAAATAATTTTACACATATAAAAAAAGAGTAATGGGTAAATCGATAAGGAAGTGTAGATCATGACAGAAACATCATTTTATCGCGACACTTGGGTAGAAGTAGATTTAGATGCAATTGAGGAAAATATCAAAAATATTGTATCGCTTTACCCTAATCATCAAGAAATATATGTAGCTTTAAAAGCGAATGCATATGGACATGGTTACGTTGAAGTAGCGAAACAAGCATTGAAGTCTGGAGCAACAAGATTATTAGTTGCTTTTATTGATGAAGGGATTTTTCTGCGCAACGCGGGTATAGAGGCGCCGATATTAGTGTTAGGAGCAACTAGACCAGAGGATATTAACGTTGCAATAAAGAATAAATTAACTTTAACGGCATATAATGTTGATTGGTTAGAAGGTATTTCTAAAAATCTAAAAAGCACAGATCGTACAATGATTCATATTAAATTTGATACTGGGATGGGTAGATTAGGTCTAAAAACAAAAGCTGAATGGGAGCAAGCTGCATCGATCTTACGAAAAAATCCATCAATTATACTAGAAGGTTTGTTTACACATTTCGCTACTGCTGATGAGCTAAATAGATCCTATTTTAATGAGCAACTAGACAAATTTTATGAATGTATAGATTGGGTTAAGAGCAGTGGATTCTCTCCGGAGCTACTGCATTGTGCAAATAGTGCAGCGGCTGCATTAGAAACAAACTTATTTAATACTGTACGTGTTGGTATTATCATGTATGGTTTAACTCCATCTTTAGACATAAAACCAATGTTACCATTTACATTAAAGCCAGCATTATCGTTTTATACGAAAATCTCTCATATTAAGCAATTACCAGCTAATAGTGGTGTAAGTTATGGTGCAACATATTTTACTTCTGATTCTGAGTGGATTGCGACGTTACCAGTCGGGTATGCAGATGGCTGGCTTAGAGATATGCAAGGATTTTCTGTGTTGGTTGAAGGTGAAAAGGCAGAAATCGTTGGTAGAGTTTGTATGGATCAGTGTATGATCAAGCTTTCTAAACATTATCCTGTTGGTACAAAAGTAACTTTAATAGGAGAAAGTAAGGATGGAGCAATAACGGCTGAGGAAGTCGCTACACATATGAATACAATCAATTATGAAGTAACGTGCCTAATAAATCATAGAGTACCAAGGGTATATAAAAAGAATGGAAATATTAAGTCCATAAGTAATTATCTAGTATCAGATTAATTGTAATTTGATGTATTAAAGTATGAAACACTGTTATTTGGTTAAGATAAACGAAGATATGTGTCTTTCCAATCACTGAAAATAATGGTATGATGTAGTATAGGGAGATATATGGGTAATAGTTGATTCTGGAGGTGCTGAAACTTGTCCGAACTAAATGCGACAACTGAAATAACAGTACGTTTACCAAAACATGTAGTAAGCGAACTAGATGGATTAGTAAAGCAAGAAAACGGTAATCGAAATGAGTATATTTATCAAGCGACTAAGATGTTTTTAAAAGATCGCAAAAGACGCCAAAGTCGCGAACATATGCGACGTGGATACATGGAAATGGCTAAAATCAACTTATTAATATCTTCTGAGTCATTCTATGCTGAGTCTGAAGCGGATTCTAAAGTGGAGCGCTTAGTTAGCGGGGGGTAATCACTTGATAGTAAAACGTGGCGACGTATATTTTGCAGACCTTTCCCCTGTAGTTGGCTCAGAACAAGGTGGAGTTCGTCCGGTTCTCATAATACAAAATGATATCGGTAATCGTTTTAGTCCTACCGTTATAGTCGCTGCGATTACAGCACAAATCCAAAAAGCAAAGCTTCCAACACATGTTGAAATCGATGCTAAAAAATATGGATTTGAACGTGATTCGGTTATACTACTAGAACAAATTCGAACGATTGACAAACAACGATTAACCGATAAGATAACACATCTTGATGATGAGATGATGGATCAGGTTGACGAAGCGTTGCAAATCAGTTTAGGACTTGTTGATTTTTAAAGTTGCTTTTATAGCAGCTTTACCTACATAGATTATAATAAATTGTTTTGTAACCCTTTCGTCTTGAAAGGGTTATTTTAGGTCCTTTAAAAATTCCCAAAAATTGGAGGCGTTATTTTTGTCACAACAATTGATTAATAAAATTGCATCTGATTTATCGATTACTACAAAACAAGTAGCTACCGTAATTGAATTAAAGGAAGAAGGAAATACGATTCCCTTTATTGCCAGGTATCGAAAAGAAAAAACGGGTTCTCTTGATGAGGTGCAAATTCATTCCATTTTAGAAAAATATGAGTATGCTGTAAATCTTCAAACGAGAAAAAATGAAGTAATCCGTTTAATTGAGGAAAAAGGGAAACTGACTGAAGACTTACGTAAAAGTATTACATTAGCTACAAAGTTACAAGAGGTTGAAGATTTATACCGACCATATAAAGAAAAAAGAAGAACTCGTGCTACAGTTGCAAAAGATAAAGGGTTAGAACCTTTTGCAGAATGGTTATTTTCAATGCCAAATGAAGGTTCACTTGCGGATGAAGCGTTAAAATACATAAATGTTGAACTTGAAGTTAATACAGTTGATGAAGTTATTCAAGGTGGAAAAGATATTATTGCGGAATGGATTGCAGATGATGCTACTTATCGCAAGTGGATTCGTGAACTTACCTTCAAAAAGGGAACGATTGATAGTTCGGTAAAAGACTCCGAAAAAGACGAGAAAAAAGTATACGAAATGTATTACGAGTACACTGAACCAATTTCGAAAATTGTTCCACATAGAATACTAGCAATGAATCGTGCTGAAAAAGAAGATATTTTAAAGGTTGCAATTCAATCTCCTTTTGATGAAATTATTTTATATCTAGAAAAAAGGGTCATTACAAAGGACACTTTTGTACGAGCAATCTTAATGGAAGTCGTTGAAGATGCATATAAAAGATTAATTCAGCCTTCAATTGAAAGAGAGATTCGTAAAGAATTATCCGAAAAAGCTGATTCACACGCAATTAATATTTTCTCAGAAAACTTACGTTCATTATTACTGCAACCACCATTAAAAGGGAAAATCGTGCTAGGAGTAGATCCTGCATTCCGTACAGGTTGTAAGTTGGCAGTAGTAGACGAGACGGGTAAAGTACTTAAAATAGATGTGATTTATCCTCATCCTTTCAGAGGTGAAAGAGAAGAGGTTCAAAGAAATAAAAGAGAACAAGCAGTTGCAAAAATTAATGATATTCTAATCAAATATAAAATAGAAATGATCGCAATTGGAAATGGTACAGCTTCGAGAGAAACAGAGCTGTTTATATCTGGAATTTTAAAAGAAATGAAAAATAATACTTACTATGTAATCGTAAATGAAGCTGGTGCAAGTGTTTATTCAGCATCTGAGTTAGCAAGAGAAGAGTTCCCAGATTTCCAAGTAGAGGAACGAAGCGCAGTATCAATTGCAAGACGACTACAAGATCCGTTAGCAGAACTAGTAAAAATTGATCCTAAATCTGTTGGGGTAGGATTATATCAACACGATGTATCTCAAAAGAGCTTAAATGAATCATTATCATTTGTCGTTGAAACTTCTGTTAACCAAGTTGGTGTAAATGTAAATACAGCATCAGTTTCACTACTTCAATATGTATCGGGATTGTCCAAAACAGTAGCGAAAAATATTGTTAATTACCGTGACGAAAAAGGGAAAATTACAAACCGAAAAGAGCTTAAAACAATACCGAGATTAGGCGCTAAAACATATGAGCAATGTATTGGATTTTTACGTGTTCTTGAAGGAGATGAGCCTTTAGACCGTACAAGTATTCACCCTGAGAGTTACGTACAAGTAAAAAAATTATTAAAGCAATTAAATTTCTCAACGAGTCAAATTGGTTCAAATGAATTGAAAGAACAGTTAAAAACGATTAATTTAAAAGAAGTATCAGAACAACTAGATATTGGTGAAATTACGCTAAAAGATATTTTAGCATCATTAATGCAACCTGAAAGAGATTTACGAGATGAATTAGCTGCGCCAATCCTTCGCCAAGATGTTCTTCAAATTGAAGACCTAAAAATAGGGATGGAACTTGAAGGAACAGTAAGAAATGTTGTCGATTTTGGTGCATTTGTTGATATTGGATTAAAGAACGATGGCCTTGTTCATATTTCTAGAATGAGTAGCAAATTTATTAAGCATCCGCTTGATGTTGTATCAGTTGGTCAAGTAGTAAAAGTATGGATTGCTGAAGTAGACCAAAAGAAACAAAGAGTAGGTTTATCTATGCTACCAATTGAATCGAAAGAAATCGTCAAAGCTTAATTTTTTGATAGTAAAACCAACATTGATTCAATAGTTTAATTTGATAACGGTTTTTTTCATAAAATGCTTTTTGAATTTGAGATTTAAGCCAACTAGGCATTGCCATGATGAAAACCTCCAACTTAAAAATCTTCGCCCATCTTTTTTTGAGGATGGGCGATGAAATAAATGAGTGAGGGGTAACCTTCCGATACATTGTATAAAAAGGATAACTGTATTGTTCATTTTGATAGTAAAAATTACGCCGTTGTAGAGAGATTTACTAAGAGCAGCCCATTTAGCATAAATCGTACTAATAAGATCTTTTGAAATTCTCATTTGTAAGTTTAATGTATGCGCATACCCAAGAATTTGTGAGTTGTTCAGTTATAATAAAGAAGAAAAAAAGGATGGCGATTCATAAATGGATAATGAGGAGATACAAAAACTGGTTGAAGAACTATCAATCACTTATTTCGATCGACCATTTCTCCACCAAGCTTCTTTCAATACTAGATTGAGGACAACTGGTGGTAGGTATTTATTAAAAACAAGTAATATCGAATTAAATAAGTTTTATTATGAAGAACACGGAATTGAAGAGTTAAAGGGGATCATATTACACGAGCTATGTCATTATCATCTTCATATTATGAAGAAAGGATATAAGCACGAAGATAGAGATTTTAAAGAGCTATTAAAAAAGGTAGGTGCTCCTAGGTATTGTAAACCACTAAATTCAATAAAAAAAAGAACGCATTCTTATAAGTATAAATATAGATGTTCAGGGTGTGGGGAAGCTTTCTTAAGAAAAAGAAAAGTGGACATAAGCCGCTATGTATGTGGACTATGCAAAAGTCCATTAAAACTATTATAAATAGTGTTGACATCTAATATGCATTTAGTTTATATTAATACTTGTCATCACGTTTTAGCACTTGATGAAAAGATTAGTATTTTTCCGCAGTAGCTCAGTGGTAGAGCACTCGGCTGTTAACCGAGTGGTCGTAGGTTCGAACCCTACCTGCGGAGCCATTATTATAGAGAAGTACCCAAGTGGCTCAAGGGGCGCCCCTGCTAAGGGTGTAGATCGTTTACGCGGTGCGAGGGTTCGAATCCCTTCTTCTCTGCCATATTTAAGGCCCGTTGGTCAAGCGGTTAAGACACCGCCCTTTCACGGCGGTAACACGGGTTCGAGTCCCGTACGGGTCACCATTTTATCCTGGAGGATTAGCTCAGCTGGGAGAGCACCTGCCTTACAAGCAGGGGGTCGGCGGTTCGAGCCCGTCATCCTCCACCATTAACTTCATATGGTCCCGTGGTGTAGCGGTTAACATGCCTGCCTGTCACGCAGGAGATCGCCGGTTCGATCCCGGTCGGGACCGCCACTATTTACTACAAATTGTAGTATTTTTTTCTTTATTTGGAGAAAAATAGTTAGGGTGGGTTTTTGGAGTTAGATCTTAAATGTTTTAATTGTCGGATTGTTTTTTATCTTGAGGGGTTAATTCTAGAAGTAGAAGCAAAACAACATAAAAAAAATCCTGCGGAGTGGGTTCATGATGTTAATTCGCATTCTACAATAAGAAATGTAATGAAATGTCGGATTGTTTTTATCTTGAGGAGTAAATTCGAGGGGTTAAAACATTACAACATAAAAAAAATCCTGCGGTGGAACTTCATGTAGCAAATTCGTACTTTAGGTAAAGATGAATTTCGTAATTGTCGGATTGTTTTTTATCTTGAGAGGTTGATTCAAGAGGTTGAAACAATACAACATAAAAAAAAATCCTGCGGTGCAGGTTCATGATGTTAATTCGGAGGAGTTAATTCATGGTGATAAATCAATGGGCTATAGCCAAGCGGTAAGGCAACGGATTTTGATTCCGTCATGCCCTGGTTCGAATCCAGGTAGCCCAGCCATTTTAGTTTTGAATAAATATGTTTAAGGTAAGGGGATTGGCTTTTATCTTAGACGCGATCGTGTAGACAGTGAGTTGGTTTAAAAATATTTGGTATTTAGTTATACTTGTAATATCTTTATATTATGAGCCATTAGCTCAGTAGGTAGAGCATCTGACTTTTAATCAGAGGGTCGAAGGTTCGAATCCTTCATGGCTCACTTTTGTTTATTCGCGGTCGTGGCGGAATGGCAGACGTGCTAGGTTGAGGGCCTAGTGGAGGTTTCTCCGTGGAGGTTCAAGTCCTCTCGGCCGCATCAAATTATATATATAGTAATAAGGCTTCTACGTAATGTAGAGGCCTTTTTTGTGTTTAAAAATTGTCTGACTTTTATAGACTGGTTGGTCAAGGTACTAGACTTCGTAGGATTCAAAAATGAATATTAAAAATTTTTAAAATTTATTGTATTTTATGTTATTCTTGATTATAATACAAAGCATAACAAATGAAATGACTTTAAGGGAAAGGAGGTAATCAATGAAAATAGCAGGGATGAATATTACATTCAAGCATTACCCTACCCTATATTTTTTGGATTGTATGGACCAATTAGGAATTAGTAGCATTGAATTATGGGCTGGTGAACCACACCTCTATGTTTATAGAAACTTGCTTTGCAATTTGAGAGAGATAAAGAAAGAAATTAAAGCTAGAAGTATGGAAATAGTCTGCTATACTCCAGAACAATGCATTTATCCTTACAATCTCGCTGCTTCAGATCCAAATTGGCGGAAAACGAGTATTGATTATTTTATTGAAAATATTCACTCTGCTGTGGAATTAGAGACGGATAAGATGTTAATTACTTCAGGGATAGGAGATTTCTCCCTAACAAAAGAGGAATCGTGGAATTATGCAAGTGAATCAATCTATCAAATCACAAAAGCGGCGGAGCACGAGGGTATCACTCTTGCACTAGAACCATTAACAAGATTCGAATCTAATTTAATTATTGATACTCGAGGATTAAAGAGAATGATTGAAGAGATAAAGTCCCCTAATCTAAAAGGGATGATTGATATCGTTGCAATGAACTTGGCTGGTGAAACACCAGATGATTATTTTTTATTGCTTCCTGAGTTATGTCATTTCCATTTAATAGATGGAGATAGCAAGACAGATTCTCATCTTGCTTTAGATGATGGTAATTTACAATGGAGAGAATATGTGAAAAGCTTGCAAAAGCACCAATACGATGGGGCATGCACTCTTGAAATTATGGGGTCTACTTACTATCAAAATCCACTAGATGCTGTAAAAAAATCCTTAGTGAAACTAAATGAATTAGGAATTGTATAATCTAAAAATTTGGAGGAGCCCTTTATGAGTAATACTACGCTTACACGAAAGCTCGGATTTTGGTCGGCATTAGCAATTGCTGTTGGTACGACTGTAGGATCAGGTATCTTTGTCTCGTCTGGTGATGTAGCAAAAGCAGCTGGAACCCCTTCTATTTCTATTTTAGCATGGATTATTGGCGGTATTATCGCTATTCCGCAAGTAATGGTTCTTGCTGAATTATCAACAGCCTATCCTGAAAATGGAAGCGGTTACGTCTATTTGAATAAAGCAGGCTGGAGACCTTTAGCCTTTTTATATGGATGGGCAACATTTTGGGCGCTTGATCCACCATCTATTTCTATTATGGCTCTAGCAGTAGTTTCATACTTGGCAAGCTTTTTCCCATTCTTCTCTGGAGTTGCTGGCAAGTTGTTAGGGGTAGCGATAATTTTAATCATAACTTCAATTCATTATCGAAGTGTAAAAGAGGGCGGGCTTTTTCAAGTGATTATTACCGCCGTGAAAATCATTCCGTTCATTATTGTTATTGTTCTAGGTTTAATGTATATGCACCCGGGGAACTTCTCTTATACACCTCATGGAGAAGTGGTAAAAACAAGTCTAATCGGCGGTGTCTCTGCCACAACTTGGGCCTATACCGGTATGGCCGCCATTTGTTTTATGGCAGGTGAATTTAAAAATCCCGGAAAAACGCTACCTCGTGCACTGATTAGCGCTGTCTTTATTGTATTAATCTTATATACATTGCTAGCAGTCTGCGTAATTGGATTAATGCCTTTTAGTAAATTGATGGGTTCTAGTGCAGCTGTTTCTGATGCGGTTAAGTATATACCGGGACTATCTCATATTGCTTCTTCGTTTGTTGCGATTACTGCAATTATAGTCATTTTAGGATCATTAAGTTCCTGTATCATGTTTCAGCCTAGGTTAGAATACGCGATGGCTAAGGACGGGCTGTTTTTCCAGCGTTTTGGTCGTGTCCATCCAAAGTATGAAACACCAAGTTTTTCAATTATTGTTCAAGTAACCTATGCATGTATTCTAGTTTTTGCAACTAATTTAACGACTTTACTAGGCTATTTTACATTAATTCAATTAGTGATTAATATTTTGGATTTTGTAGCGGTTTATAAATGCCGTAAGAGGGAGGACTATAACCCGATTTACAGGATGCCACTGTGGAGACTAACGACGATTTTAGCAATTATTGGAGCTTCTTGGCTTGCTTGGGGTACGTTTACTTGGGCTCCGTGGCAAGGGATGGTAGCTGCATTCATTGTTATCACTACCGGACTACCTGTTTACTTTTACTGGGAAAAACGATACGGGCCGAATAAGAAAAATGACGGTAATCTAGTAAAAAAGAAGAATTCATTTATTTCAGGAAGCTAGTGTACTTTACTAGCTTCTTAATTTTTTAAAAAGGATTGCATTATTTGTTATATTTAATTATAATACAAGACATAACAAATATATTTTAGGGGGATCTAACCATGTTAAAATTTGATGAAGCGTTATTTTTAAAACTTGTAGAAAATGAAGGACTTACGTTTAGAAGTAAAATTGAGGATATCGTCGATTCAATCTGTCAAAAAGGTTACAGCAATCTTTTCCTGATTGGTGCTGGAGGAACTATTGCAATGATGTATCCTTATAAATATATTTTAGAATCAAACTCAACGATCAATGTACATGCCGAAATCGCAGCCGAGTTTATGGTCATGAACAATAAGCACTTTTCAAAGGATTCCGTATGTGTTTTCACCTCAGTTTCAGGGACAACGCAAGAAACTGTTGCGGCGGCAGAGTTTTGTAAAGAAAGAGGGGCTACTACAATTGCATTAGTAGCGGAGCCAAATACGCCATTAACGGAGGTAGTAGATTACTGTATTACAACCGGATCGGAAAAACATTCCTTTGATACGTTCTTTATGCTGTTGTACATGGTAGTATTTCGCTTCATGTATAATAACAATGAATTTCCGCAATATGAACAGTTCACAAAAGAAGTTTCCTTGTTGCCACAAGCTATTTTAGCTGCCGTAAAAGACTTTGATAAAAAGGCTGAGGAATTTGCTATTAAACATAAGGATACTGATTATCATATGATGGTAGGCTCAGGTAACTTATGGGGTAACACTTATTCATACGCAATGTGTATTTTGGAGGAAATGCAATGGATTCATGCAAAATCCATCCATGCAGCGGAGTTTTTTCATGGTACGCTTGAGCTAGTAGTTGAAGATACCAGTGTTATTTTACTTAAAGGTGAAGATGAAACAAGACCATTGATGGAACGTGTTGAAAGGTTTGCCGAAAAAATTACGAATCAATTAACTGTTATTGATACAAAGGACTTTGAATTGCTAGGTATTAGTGAGGAATTTAGAAAACACTTTTCTGTTAGTATTAACTGGGCAGTTTTAAGTCGAATCAGTGTTTACCTTGAAAGGGAAAGAAACCACTCATTAGACCTAAGAAGATACTACCGCAAAGTAGAATATTAAAAGATTGAATGGGCACTACATAGTAGTGCTCGTTTCTTAGATTAAAAAGAAGGTTGGCGATTAGATGAGAATTGTTACAGCAGGCGATAACTGTATGGATGTCTATCTTGCAGACGAGGAAGTGTATCCCGGAGGAAATCCGGTAAATGTTGCTGTCTACTTAAAAGAGTTAGGGGCGGACTCTACTTATATCGGCTGGGTTGGAAGTGATTCCTTTGGTGAACAAATGATTAAGTCGATTCAAAGTAAGGGTGTCGATACATCGTTTATATCTAAAAAGATAGGAAAAACAGCGGTTACCCATGTTGAATTGGTTAATAATGACCGCCATTTTGGAGCTTACGATGAAGGAGTAATGGCTCAGTTCACATTATCTGATGAAGAACTGGAGTTTATTCAAACCTCACAACTTGTCCACGCTGGCATATGGGGACATGTTGAGGAGTATTATCCATTTTTTAAACAAAAAGGGTTGCTTACTGCATTTGATTTTTCAGACCAGTTAGAGCACGATTTAGTAAAGACACTACCTAGTTATGTGGACTATTCCTTTTTTTCTTATAAAAAGGATGATGAATTTATCAGAGGATTTTTAAAGGACGTAAAAACACAAGGTTCCAAGATTGCTGTTGCTACGCTTGGAGAAAATGGATCTTTAGCTTTCGACGGGAAACATTTTTATCAATTTGGAGTATTGGAAGATAATGTTGTAGATACGATGGGAGCAGGAGATTCTTTCATAGCTGGTTTTCTTTATGGTACTTTACAGGGTCTTTCGATCCAACAGTGTTTGGAATTAGGGACAAAAACGGCTGCAAAAACAATTGGCTATTTCGGTGCATGGTGACGTTAACTAGTCGGCAGTGTATAATAATGTTGAAAAACATTGACGGATAGGATGAAAATTATGAACCTAAATTCTTCAACCCCACAGCCTCTCTATATGCAGATTAGGCAAATGCTACAGAATGATATTCAACAAGGGAAATATAAACCAGATCAACAGATTCCCACAGAAGCTGAGCTTTGTGAAACGTATAATGTTAGTCGAATCACTATTCGAAAGGCCATTGAGGAATTAGTGAAGGATGGTACTTTAACACGCATACCACGCAGGGGGACGTTTGTAGCTTCGAATAAGTTTAATAATGAACTGTTATCTGTAAGTGGATTCTCGGAGTTTAGTCACCAACTAGGGATGATTCCAAATTCCCGAATCCTTAGAAGTGAAGTCATCCCGGCATCAAAGGATGTTGCAGAACATCTTAAAGTTGAAGAAGGAAGTCGCGTACTAGAGCTTGAGCGACTCATGTATGTGAACGACCGTCCACTTTTTTATGATATTGCACATTACTCACTAATTCGTTTTCCTGATTTGGAAAAGAAAATTGCAATAGATGAATCCACATATAAAGTTCTGTCAAAGGCCTATAATACAGAAATCCTAAGCAACGATAAAATCATCGACGTAATCGGTGCGACAAAAGTATATGCCAATTACCTTGAATGCGATATAGGAGCCAATCTTTTTAAAATCCTAAAAATCGCCTATGATTCAAATGAGGAACCAGTCCACCTTTCGACTTTTATGTGTGAAACAAGTAAAGTAACCTTAACCGTTCATCGGACAAAATAGAGATAATGCTATTTTAAATGGAATACATATTTTTATAAAAAAACTCACTTTTGATTCTATTCAAAAGTGAGTTTTAGCATTAATAATTTGCAGGATTTACCTGGATAGCTTTAAAGTTTTGATTATTATCTGAGTAATGCCACCATTCTTTAGAATAGCCTACAAAACCTACTTGTCTCATTGCCTTATCCATAATTTGATAACTCTTTTCCTGTACGCTGTTTCGTTTATAGCTTCGAGATGCTCGTGAAGAAAAATCATCGAATTTAGATTGCATTTGTACTTCTTTGCCATCTAAAGTACATAGTGTAATATCCACCGTTGCGCCAAGTTGGTGTCCGCGGATATTTTTAGGATCAGGTTTAGCTACATAATTCGAATTAGGATATGCGTTCCAAAGTGTTTGTTGTGCAGATAATGGACGATAAGCATCCCATACTTTAATTGTATATCCTTGTTCTTTAAGTATTGCGTTTGCTTTTGCTAATTTTTTTGCTGTACTTGTCCGAAGTATTGCTTGACTAAAATTATAAATACGTTTGCCAGTAAAGTTATTGTTTGTGTTATATTTCAAGTCAACAATAATACTTTTATCTAATGATTTAACGTTATTGAACTCCGCCATCACATATTTTCCATTTATAAATCCTGTTGTTTTTTTAAACTTAATTTTATACCATCCATTGGAGTGTTTATTAATAACCGTTAAAAGTTGGCCTTTTTTAACTGAACCCATCGACTTATATGATGTACTAGGCCCACTACGGACATTTAATTTATTTACAGTTACAGTATAAACTTTATTTGCTGCATAGGTAGAAGTTGGGTTTGTAAAGAAACTTATCGATAGAAATGAAAGAGTTAAAAAAACTACAAATAACTTCTTAATAATTCTCATATTTCACCTTCTTTGATATTTTAATAATCTGTTCCCTATAACCATTTTATTCTACAGAAAAGCGCACATCACCTTTCATTTTGAAACTAGAAAGATAAAATAAAAAACATTACCGTTAAGTAATGTTTTTATTTACAATATTGGAGA
This sequence comes from Bacillus sp. AFS088145, assembly GCF_002564465.1. Classification (GTDB taxonomy): domain Bacteria; phylum Bacillota; class Bacilli; order Bacillales; family Bacillaceae_G; genus Gottfriedia. Next base: position 53,688 of record NZ_NUUX01000043.1, read on the forward strand.
TAAGAGGCGTGATATTGCTTCTTTTAACTTGATTATGACTGATCGCTCTTGATATTTTTCAATCGTAAGTTCACTACTATGATTACTATCAAGTAAAAAAAGATTTTGTAGCTCAGAAGCTTTTTCTTCTGAATAAGTAATCGCGTTTATTTCAAAGTTTAATTTAAAACTTCGTGTATCAATATTCGTAGTTCCTACTGAAGCTACTTCATGATCAACAACGATTGTTTTAGCATGTAAAAAACCATTCTCGTAAAGTAATATTTTTGCGCCATACGACAAAAGTTCCCCAGCGTACGATAGAGATGCCCAATACACGAATGGGTGATCAGGTTTACTTGGAATCATTATTCTTACGTCGATACCGGATAAAATTGCGATTTTGCACGCATCCATAATGCTTGTATCTGGAATAAAATACGGTGTTTGAATATAAACACATTTTTTGGCAGACATAATTAACTTAACATACATGTTTTTTAAGTGTTCTGTTTCTGAATTTGGTCCACTTGCAACTATTTGGATAGGGGTACTTCCGATATTTTTTTCATTATTAAATGAGAATTCTTCTATATTATGTAGAGGTTGATTAGTAGCTTGTTGCCAGTCTAAAATAAATCTACCTTGAATTTGGTTAACGGATTCTCCCGTTATACGAAAATGAGTGTCCCTCCAATAACCAAATTTTTGATCAATACCAAGATATTCATTTCCAATATTGAACCCTCCTATATAAGCAATTTTCCCATCAATAATACACAGTTTTCTGTGATTCCTATTATTTAATCGAAAATTGATGAGTCTTAAAAATGAAGGGAAGAAAGCTCTTACCTCACCACCATGTTTAACAAGTTCTTTGAAAAAAGAAGGGGTAATTCTTTTAGAACCTATGTCATCATACAAGACTCGTACTTTCACACCTTCTTCTGCTTTTTTTGAAAGTTCATCTCTAAGTTTCTTTCCTAACGAATCACGCTGGATGATATAGTACTGAATATTAATCTCTTTTTGGGCAAGTTGTATGTCTTTGAAAAGAGAATTAAATTTTTCGTGTCCATCTCGAAAGGTTTGGATCTCATTATCTGTCGTTAATAAAGCGTTAGCCGACTTTAAATTCATCATAATTAAATGTGAATGCTTTGATAGTAGCTCATCTTGACGAAAACTTTGATCAGTATGAATTTTATTAGCTTGGTCCGTAACCGCCAATTGAAGATAAGTTCTTTCTTTAGCCGATAGATGGTAGAAATTCTTTTGTTTTAGCTGCCTACCTAAAAATAAATATAGTAAAAATCCCACTATAGGTATAAAAAATAAAATCATTAGCCACGCCCATGTGGCGACAACATCTCTTTTTTCAATAAATACTAGTACACCTGCTAGAAGTATATTGATGATAAGGAGGATTGTAAGAAAATTATTAATATCCATTTTTCACACGTCCTATTAGTTAAATTATCTTATTTTAGTTTAATATCTTTTTTAATACTCATTAATAATATTTTTTATTTAGTAAGAACAAAGTATTCGAGAACACTTCAGTAACTCTAAAAAACAGATATATTATATATACCAATTCTTTCTCGTTAAAATATCAAAAAATGAAACATAGAACTTCTTTATGAGAAAAAGGAGTAGCTCTACTTTTAACAGGGCCTGTCCTTAAATTGTACTATAGTAAGTCAGTTATTGTTACGTAGTACTTTGTCAGAAACATTAAATATGTACTGATTAAAGCTACATTAATAACTTAAAAAGGCTCTTAAGCCCAGTAAAATCCAATGTGTAAATAAACTCTTGAATTTTTTGATTGAAAAGTGTTGACATTGAATGTTCGATGCTTTAATATAGTTTAAGTCACGTCAGACAAGTTAACGAAGTCAACGAAAGCTTATCGTAGTAAGCTTTTAAAGTTAAAAAAACTTTTAAAAAAGTGTTGACATAAACAGTTGGATGTTATAAACTGTAAAAGTCGCTAACGAAGACGACACACTTTACAATATGCGCCCGTAGCTCAATTGGATAGAGCGTTTGACTACGGATCAAAAGGTTATGGGTTCGAGTCCTTTCGGGCGCGCCATATTTCGGGAAGTGGCTCAGCTTGGTAGAGCACCTGGTTTGGGACCAGGGGGTCGCAGGTTCAAATCCTGTCTTCCCGACCATTTCGCGGGTGTAGTTTAATGGTAAAATAGAAGCCTTCCAAGCTTCGGTCGTGGGTTCGATTCCCATCACCCGCTCCATTATGAACTTTGAAAACTAAAC